>PAIP01000039.1 GCA_002704915.1 Parvularcula sp. | reverse complement strand
CTGGACGATGGCCGCCGTCGACGGAAAGGTGAGATCCGGCGTCGTCGTGGCGAGGACGATCAGGTCGATATCCGCCGGGGTCAGTCCCGCCTGTTCAAGCGCCGCCTTCGACGCATTGACGGCGAGATCGGAGGTCAACTCGCCCTCCGCCGCAATATGACGCTCGCAAATGCCGGTGCGTTCTCGAATCCACTCATCGCTCGTATCCACGCGCTTTGAGAGGTCGTCATTTGTCAGAACTTGTTCAGGCAAGAAAGCGCCGCATCCACGCAGCACTGCTTTAAAACTCATACCGCCGCCGCTTTGATCGCATTGTCATCTGGCGATGTCTCGGCGATGCGCTGACGCCGGTTCATCACGGTTTTCACTGTTGACGCCACCTCGTCCTGGAACGGACGTTTGGCGAGACTTGCGGCCATCGCGACCGCGCTGGCGACCCCGCGCGCGTCGGCGCCGCCATGGCTTTTCACGACAATGCCGTTCACGCCGAGAAAGACGCCGCCATTATTGGAGGAAGGGTCGATCCGTTCCTTCAGCTTTTTAAGGCCCGGCGCCATCATCAGCGCGCCGATTTTCGCATTCAGCGTGCCGGTCAGCGTCTCTTTCATCCATTGCCCCAGAAGACGCGCCGCGCCTTCCGCCGTTTTCAGGGCCACATTACCGGTGAAGCCGTCGGTGACGACCACATCGACCGTGCCCTTGGAAATGTCGTTGCCTTCGACAAAGCCTTTGAACGCCATATCCGGATCGGCCTCGCGCAGGACGCGCGCCGCCGTGCGGATGAGGTCATGGCCTTTCAGGTCTTCCGCGCCGACATTGAGAAGACCGACCGTCGGCTTTTCTACTTTCATCAGCGCACGGAAAAACGCCTCGCCCATGATTGCAAACTGGACGAGCTGATTTTCATCGGCTTCAACGTTCGCACCGACATCGAGCACCACGCATCGCCCGCGCGGCGTCGGCCACAAGGCTGTCACCGCCGGACGTTCGACGCCCTCGATCATGCCGAGCTGCTTGCGCGCCACGGCCATCAACGCCCCGGTGTTGCCGCCGGAGACGACAGCCTGGGCTTCACCTTCGCTCACCGCCGTCATCGCGGCCCACATGGAGGTGTCGCGCCCGCGCCGCAGGACATGCATGGGCTTGTCGGTCATTGCGACAACATTTTCGGCGTGACGGATTTCGGCGTCGCCAAGGTTCGAATGAGCCGAGACAAGGGGCTGTAGCTGGGCCTTGTCGCCGAAGAAAACCACCTTCGCAGAAAGGCCGCGCTTTACCGCGTGAGCGACGCCATCCACGACGGTCTGCGGACCGGCGTCGCCGCCCATGGCGTCCACCGCCAGCACCAGCCCAGGCGCATTTTTATTGGCATCCATCATAGACTTGCCCAACCAGCCGTATCCATCGCCGCGCCAGAGCTCACAGGCTGTAACGATGCGGCAGCGCAAAAAATCCGAGGCGCAGGATATGATCGCCCGCGGCTCAAGGCAACGCGGCGCCCAATGCGCCTTTCGGCCCTTATAGCCCCTTCGCCGCCCACGTAAACCTATTGATTATCATCGCTTTTTCCCACCACACCCTTGAGCGCGGCGAAGGGCGACACCTTCTCCTCCGGCGCATAGGCTTCCGCCAGGCTTTGCGCGCCCTCCTTGCGGGGAAAAGGATCCATGGCGAGGGAAAGCTGCTGCACCAGAAGCTCGCCTAGGTCGAGCGCGGCGCCCTCAAGATATTCGGGCGCATCGAGATTTTCCTCATCTTCCGCCTCGGGCGGGATGCGCGTGAAATCGATTTCAAAGCTTTCCGACACGGTTTCCTGCAAAGGCTCGAGGCTGGCGACACATTCGCGCGTGAGCTCTGCTGTAATGTCGCCGGTGATCCGGACGGCGGTTTTCGAAGCCGTAACTTTCATATCGCCTTCAAGCTTTTCAACCGAAGGCGTTTGCAGGCGCGCGGCGACCTTCTCCCGTTCCGATTCATTTGCGACCAGATGAAAGGTTTTGCCGGCGCGGCTGACCTCGCCGACATCGATTTCATAGCTGAATTCCGGGGCTGGGTTTGCAGATTCGTTCATGATCTTGCTCCCTCATCCACATCCGGGAACACAATAATTCCGCCGGCGATCCGCGACTGAGGCTGGTTTTGGAGACTGGCGTCCGCGCGGCGCACATAATCGGCGAAGGCTGGCGCCGTTTCCGTCATTTCCCGTTCGAAAATATTGCGCGCCAGCGCCTTCGCCAGTGGGTCTTCAACGCCATCTCGCTCAACGTCCTGCTTCATCGCCTCTTCATAGGCGCCGATCCGGCCGTAAAAATTCTCGGCAAGCTTGCGGACCTTTTTGCCTACCTGAAGGTCCCCAACACCGAGCTCGCGCAGGGAGTCATCCATGTTCTGGAACATGGCGTCGAACAGGCATTGGCTGACCTTTTTGGCGCGCTCATCACCCTTGAGGCGCCGCATCACCAGCCAGACATGGAGCGCCACCATCTCGAACCGGCCTTCGACCGTATCCGGCGCGCCGAGACTGGCGTAGAGAGCCGGGGTCCGCGCTTGCTCCACGGACGCCGCATAAAGCGCACGGCCCGCTTCCAGCGCCGGGTCTTTTTTGAATAAGGCCTTGAACATCAAGGTGTTCCCTTCACGCCAGTGGCGTATTATCTTGGATTTGCGGCAATTTGAAATCACTGATAAATCATTGCCGCAGGCAGGCGAGGTATTCCCGCCGGCCCCCGGGATCAAGTCCCGGCGCGGCGTAGCCGCGCCACAGCAGCGTAACCAAGAGACCCAAATGACCCGATTTCTTCTTCTCGCCCTTGGCCTTCTCATGCTTCCGGCTTGCGTTTCCGTGCGCTCCAGCCATGGCTATGTCCTTGAAGCAGACCAGAAAGAGCTGGCGGCGGAAGTCGGTTTCGACACCAAGGATTCGATCCTCGCCAAATATGGCGAGCCCTCCATGATCGGCGCCTTTGATCGCGACGCCTGGTATTATCTCCATTCGACTGACCAGACCCGCGCGTTCTTCAAGCCGAAAACCAAGACTCGCCAGGTCATCGCCATCCATTTCGATGATGAAGGCTCGGTGGAGAGCTTCAAGGAATACGATCTTGCGGACGGCGAAGATATTCGTCTGGTTCAGCGCGCAACTCCGACCCGTGGCCGCGAACTTAATTTCTGGGAACAGCTTCTCGGCAATGTCGGCGCCCTTCCCGCCGCGCTCGGCGAAGAAGGTCCGGTACCGGGGCAGTAAAACGGTCAACGCTTGCTGAAATGATCGTAGCCGGTTTCCGGAACCAGGATTGGCGCGCCTTTTTCATCCAAAAGCAAAACCCCGTCGCCGCGCGTCAGCGAACCGATGCGCGAGACCTCCGTACGCGATGCTTTCGCCGCCATGACGACGGAGCGCCGCATGGCGGGCGGCGCAGCGAAAAGAATTTCATAATCGTCCCCGAAACCTGAAAGCGTCGCCAGGGCCTTCCATCGGTTCTGTTGCGCGGCGACCCAATAGGCGGCGCCTTGGGATCGCGGCACGGCCACCGCATCGATTTCCGCTCTTAATCCGGACGCGCGCGCCAGATGGCCCGCATCGGCGATAAGCCCGTCGGACACGTCGATGGCCGCCGTTGCAAGCCCGGCAAGCGCCGTCCCCAGAACGAGACGAGGCTCCGGCAGATGATAGCGCCCCGCAAGCGAGGCCTTGTCCACGGTGGTGAATTTAAATTCACGGCGCAGGGCCATCAGGCCGAGGCCCGCATCGCCGATCGTGCCTGACACATAAAGATCGTCGCCAAGCGCCGCGCCCGAGCGCCGCGTCATGCCCTGTTTCGGGGGCGCGCCGAAGAACGTCGCCGACAGGGTCAGCGGCGCGCCTTTCGCCGCATGCACGGTGGTGTCGCCGCCGTAAAGGGCGATGCGGAAATGTTCGTGATCTTCAGCAAGCCCTTTTGCAAACTGCTCAATTGCGTCGCGTTTCACATTCTGCGGCCAGACGCAGCCGAGAAAATATCCCACGGGCTTGGCGCCCTTGGCGGCGAGATCGGAGAGGTTGGCGCGGATGAGTTTGCGCGCGACGAGATCGGGCGGGTCTTTGGCGAGGAAATGCACGCCGGCGACCATGAGATCCTTGGTGACAACAAGGTTTTGCGATTCGAGGAAAGCTGCATCGTCTGCGAGATTATAGGCGCCGGGCGTGTTTGCCGTCAGGGGCGCAAAAATCTCACGGATGATATCGAATTCGCCCATATGCGCGTTGGCTCAGACCTTCACTTCATCGCTGCGCGCTTCTTTCGCCGCCGCGTCGAGGACAGCGTTGATGAAGCCCGGCTCGTCGCGATCGAAAAAGGCGCGCGCAATATCGAGATATTCGTTGATGACGACTTTATAGGGCACGTCCGGCCGGCGGATCAGTTCGTAAAGCCCTGCTCGCAGAATTGCCCGCACCGTGGAGTCAAGGCGCGAAAGCCGCCAGCCTGCGGCAAGCTGACGTTGCAGATACGGATCGAGCCTGTCCTGGGTATCCACCGCGCCGCGAAGGATATCGGCAAAAAAGGCGGCATCGGCCGCATGAAGCTTTTCACCTTCGATCTCGCCGCCGAGCCGAAAGTCCTGGAATTCACGGATTGTCGCCTCAACGCCCTGACCCCCCGCCTCCATTTGATAAAGCGCCTGCACGGCGGCGAGCCGCGCGGCCGAACGAGTCGGCGCGCCCTCTTTTCTATTTTTTTCGCCGGTAGCCATGGGAAAACATCGTCACTCTTGTCTTACTCTTGGTCTTGTTTCGCCGCCGCCTCGGCGTCATCCATGCCGCCAAGAAATTCACCGAAGTCCTTAGCCTCGCGGAAATTCTTGTAAACCGAGGCATAGCGCACATAAGCGACGTCATCGAGCTTTGCGAGACCTTCCATCACCATCTCGCCGATCAGCTTCGATTCAATCTCTCCCTCGCCCGTCGCCTCAAGGCGCCGAACAATGCCGGACACCATCTGCTCCACGCGTTCCGGTTCGAACTCGCGCTTTCTGAGCGCTACGAGAATCGACCGCATGAGCTTGTCGCGATCGAAAGGCGCTCGCTTGCCGGTATTCTTGATCACCACAAGCTCGCGCAACTGCACTCGTTCGAATGTTGTGAAGCGTCCGCCGCAAGCCGAACACTCCCGGCGCCGGCGCACGGAGGCCCCGTCCTCGGCGGGACGCGAATCTTTCACCTGGGTGTCGTCGCTGCCGCAAAACGGACATCGCATGGGCGGTTCTCCGGCCTAGAGCCTGAATCCAACGACCTCTTAACATCGAGAACGCGGCGCTCCATGCGCCTGACTCTGGCTGTCCGGCGGTTCTACGCGAGTCAGCTGTAAATGGGAAACCGCCCGGTGAGGGCCTCAACCTTGTCGCGGACGGCATTTTCCACAGCCGGGTCGGCTTCGCCCTTCGCCGCCAGGGCGTCAAGGACTTCGGCCATCAAGGTCCCCACTTCCTCGAACTCTGCGACGCCGAAGCCGCGCGTCGTCCCCGCCGGCGTGCCGATGCGTATGCCGGAGGTGATGGTGAACTTCTCGGGGTCGTAAGGAATACCGTTTTTGTTGCAGGTGATGCCGGCCGCCTCGAGGCTCGCTTCCGCGGCGTTGCCTTTGACGCCCTTGGGGCGCAAGTCGATGAGCGCCAGGTGAGTGTCGGTTCCGCCGGACACAACCGCGTAACCAGCCTCCACGAGGGTGTGAGCCAGCGCATTGGCGTTGTCGATCACCGCCTGCGCATAAGTCTTGAATTCGGGCTGCAGCGCCTCGCCAAACGCGACCGCCTTGGCGGCGACGATGTGCATGAGCGGGCCGCCCTGGATGCCGGGGAACAGCCCGGAGCGGACCTTCTTGGCGATATCTGCGTCATTGGTAAGAACCATCCCGCCCCGCGGTCCTCTCAGCGTCTTGTGGGTCGTCGTTGTCACCACATGGGCGTGATCGAGGGGGTTGGGATAAAGGCCGGCGGCCACGAGGCCGGCGAAATGCGCCATGTCCACCATAAAAAGAGCGCCGACGCTGTCTGCAATCTCCCGGAACCGCTCGAAATCGATGATGCGCGAATAGGCGCTGCCGCCGGCAATGATCATTTTCGGCTTATGTTCTTTGGTCAGCCGCTCAACCTGATCAAAATCGATCAGGTGATTGTCCTCGCGAACGCCATAGGAAATACAGTTGAACCATTTTCCAGACTGGTTCGCCGGGCTGCCATGAGTCAAATGCCCGCCCGCCGCGAGATCCATGCCCAGAAACGTGTCGCCGGGCTTCATGAGTCCCATGAAAACGCACTGATTCGCCTGGCTGCCCGAATGAGGCTGTACGATCGCTTCATTGCAGTTAAAGAGCTTCTTTGCGCGGTCGATCGCAATATCCTCGATCTCGTCCACCTGCTCGCAACCGCCATAGTAGCGCCTGCCGGGATAGCCTTCCGCATATTTATTGGTGAGAACGGACCCCGCCGCCTCCAGCACCGCTCTGGAGACAATATTCTCCGAGGCGATAAGCTCGATCTGGTCTTTCTGGCGGGAAAGTTCTCCCTGAATAAAACTGAATACTTCTTTATCCTTGTCAGCCAGAGATTCAGTGAAGAATCCTTCAGGCAGGCGATAGGATTTACTGACGCTCATCGCGGCGGCTCCTGATTGCTAGAACCCCGGACGAGGCTCGTGAAACAGCGGCGACATATAAGGGGACAGGGGACCGCCCGCAATGCGTGGGCTCGTCTCACGGCTGAGCGTTCTTCGGGTTTATCGCCGCAGCATTAGGAAGAATAATGCTTATGTTAGTCTGAGTGATGCTTTATCTAAGCACCCCAAAATCCTTCAGGTTTTCTCATTATTAAATGAGGAAACGATTCCATGTGCTTGCAGGAAAAGGCAAGAAGCGCTACCGCCATAGGTGGGGAGAACCCTGTCGCCGCCGCCTGGGGGCGACATAAGACCCGCGGGAATTTCAAGAACGGCGTCACGTGTATCGATTGACGTTTGCGGAACGGCCCCGCACTGGAGAAGACTAGAATGGCAAGTAAGAAGACGGATTCCGTCGAAAAGAATGACGCAATCCAATTGGCCGGCGAAATTGTCGCCGCTTATGTCGGCAACAATTCAGTAAAAGCAGAAGAATTGCCGGCATTGTTGAATAATGTGTATGCAGCCGTAACGGGCCTCGCTGAAGAAGGCGCGGCTTACATCGCCAACCGCGATCCGGCCGTGCCCGTCGCGAAATCAGTAACGCCCGACTACATTATTTGTCTTGAAGACGGCAAAAAACTCAAAATGCTCAAACGCTATCTCAGGACGCATTACGACCTCTCCCCTGAAGAATACAGGCGCAAATGGGGCCTTCCCGCCGACTATCCCATGACGGCGCCGAATTACGCCAAGTCTCGATCTCGTCTCGCCAAGGAAATCGGCCTTGGCACCGCTGCGACGTCATCTGGCCGCAAACCCGCAAAAAAGAAGACGACACGCAAGAAACGCAAAACCGCCTGATCTGAAAATCCGGCGCGCAAGCGGCTTCTGTCCAAGACGCTCCTACGCTGGATTTGCAGTTCGACTTCTTAACAAGAAGCCCGCAGCGATTGTTTCAATTGAAACAATCGGCGGGGCGGAAGCGTTGAACACATTTTTCTGCAAGAAATTTTCTCGATATTTATCACGTTCGCCGCCCTGAAGGCGTTAACTTGAAGCGTGTCTTTTTATGAGACGCAAACAGCAGCGTTGGCGTTAGAACGGCGCAGCTTTCCATCGAAAACTCAATGTCAGCAGGTCTTCTTTTACATGAGAAGCCTTGAGATATGTACGTAAATTGCGAAAGCGCCAGTTCGGTCCCGACAGCGCAGCGCGCACGTCAAAATGAGAAACCCCAAACATAAAGCTAAAATTGTAGGCTGTTCAGAAAGCCGCAACTTTGTTTTTTCACGAACAATCAACCACTTAGAAAAGCTTTTACCTTGATGCTTAGGCGTTTTTTTACAGCGCGCGCCTAGTCTCCGTCACAACACGAGTTGCGTATTACGGGGTTATTGATCTCATGTCTGTCGTTGCTGACAACGCCGCGCCGCCGCCTGAAAAACCCGATGCCTATGTCATCGGCCCGGACGGCACGCCGCTTACCTTGCAGGACCTCCCGCCGCCCACCACAAAGCGCTGGGTGATCCGCCGCAAGGCTGAAGTCGTCGCCGCTGTGCGCGGCGGCCTGCTGACTCTGGAAGAAGCGTGCAACCGTTACACGCTGACCGTTGAAGAGTTTCTCTCCTGGCAGAAGGCGATCGATCAATTCGGCCTTCCCGGACTGCGCGCCACACGCGTTCAGCAATATCGCTAAATCCCTCCTCTACTTTCGGTCTTCGAATCCCGCCGCGGCTTAGAGCCCGGCGGGTTTTTCTTGATCCGGACGGGGCGACTTTTGCACCTTGGGCGCCCTTGGAACCAGGGTCGCCTTCGGGCTATTCTCCTAATGTCCCATTCCGGGCCAGATAAAGGCCCCAGTAGCCGGTAGTTTACGCCCATGATGAAATTCATCGCCTCTGACCTCGATGCGGCCAAGGCGAAAGCGCAACGCGCACTGGGCGACCGGGCAGTGATCGTTTCCGTGCGCAATCTGCCAAGCGGCGATGTCGAAGTGACCGCCTCGGATAAGCCGTCCCCATCTGCGCCTGAGCCGGCGCCGAAAGCGAAATTCGCCGGCGCCGCGCGTGACGCCGTGGACGAAGGTCCCTTCAAGATGGGCGCAGGGGCCCGGCTCAATGAAAACATAGAGAGCAAGTTTTCCACCGATGCGCTGTCCAGGCTTTCGGCGAAACTCACCGGCGGCAAGGGCGGGCGCGGTCTCGACATGTCGGACCGGACCGTGCGCGCCATGGCGGAGATCCTGGCGCCTCACGGAATCGGGGAGGCCCTGCTGGCGGCGCTGATCGAGGGCGCCCGCCACTCACCCATCGATGAAGATCTCTACCGCCTCGAAACCGGCTTTCGTGAAACGTATACTTTTGCGCCGCTCCATTTCGCACCCACCGCGCCCATCATGCTGGTCGGCCCAACGGGCGCGGGCAAAACCTCCAGCGGCGCCAAGCTCGCCGCCTCGGCGCAGGCAAGCGGCGCGCAAGCGACCATGATCACCGCCGATGTGGGCCGGGCCGGCGCTATCGACCAGGTCAAGGCTTATGGTGAAGCCCTGGGCGCCGATTACTTCATCGCCGAAAGCCCGCTCGACGTCTCGCAGATCCTGCGCAGCCATCGACCCCAAGGCGCCGTCATTTTCGACACCCCCGGCGTCAGCCCTTACGATTCCGGCGACATCGCGGCTTTGCGCTCCTATCGCGAAGCGGCGGACGCGGAGCCGGTGCTGGTCCTCCCGGCCAGCGGCGACGCCGACGAATATGTAGACTGGGCGATGGCGTTTAAGGAGATTGGCGTCCGCCGCTGCATTCTCACCAAATTCGACGCCACAAAACGCGTGGGTGCGGGATTGCGGGCGGCCTTCGAAGCAGGTCTCGGCCTGGCACATTTTTCTGAAACCGCCTTCATTTCAGAAGGCCTCCTGCCCGCAAATCCTGAATTCCTCGCCCGGCGCCTTATCGCATCGCGACCCGGCAAAATCGGATAGCCGCAAACAAGAAAAAAGCGGGCCTGAAAAGCCCGCCAATTTGATACGCAACATTTTTCTTCTTTATACTGAATACGCGACTTTTACTGAAAGCCCTTGCTTTTTTCAGGCGTTTAACAAGCGCCCTATTAAGGTTCGCCAAGCAGCGCAACCGGATTAACGGGCTGGCTTTCCTGACGGATTTCAAAATGAAGCTGCGGCGTGGTCACAGATCCGGTCTGGCCGACCTTGGCGATGACCTGGCCTTTCCTGACCTGATCGCCCTTCTTGACCAGCATGGAATCGTTATGCGCATAAGCGGTGACGAAACCGTCGTCATGCTTGACCAGCAAGAGATTGCCGAAACCTTCAAGCTCCGAGCCGCGATAGACGACCTGTCCGTCTGCGGCGGCGCGCACGGCCGTGCCCGCCGGGGCGGCGATGTTCACGCCGTCATTGCGGCGGCCGAGATTATTGCCAGCGCCGTAGTCGGAAATGATGCGTCCATGCACCGGCCAGGAAAACAGCGATTTCGATGACGCGGCGGGCGGCGGCGTATAGGAAGCCTGGCGCGCGATCTCGGCGACATCCGCGGGCTCTTCTTCGCGCTGTGACGTGGCGGTCTTTTTGGACTGAGATGACGGCGCAGCGGAGGCAATACGCGCCGAGGCGACCGGCGCCTGCGGAATCAGCACTTGCTGGCCCACTTCAAGCGCATAAGGCGCGCGCATATTGTTGGCGGAGGCGATCGTCGTCACGGGCACGCCGGTCTGCCTTGAAATCGCATAAAGCGTGTCGCCCGAGCGCACCTGATAAAGCTGATCTTTCGCCACCACACGTTGCGTCGACGAAGGCTGCGCCGGTAAACGCGACGGCGCGTCGGCGACCATGGCCGCGGCGCCGTCAGGCAGTTTCAAGACCTGTCCGACCTTCAGCGTATAGGGCTTTTTGAGATCGTTCTTGTCGATCACCGCGGCCGGCGCGACATTGAACCGGCGCGCAATGGCGTAGACCGTGTCGCCGCGCTGAACCTCGATATAGCCTTTCGCCTTGTGAAGATGGGCGGGCGGCGTCGCAGCCGCAGCGTTCACAACTCGGGCGCGTTCGGGTTCGTCGAGATAGATGGCGGAGACCGGCTGGAGCTGGACCGGTTCCACCGAGCCGGCGGGCCGCGCCTTGAACTCGGGCTGGCGATAGACCGGCGCCTGGGCCGCCGCCGCTGTCTGACGCTCGCGCTTGATTTCGTCCGGGGAGTGATAAACGCGGGTTTGCCGGGCCGGATCCGAGCCATAGACCACAGGCGCGTGATTGTGGGAGCCGCAGGCGGCCGTCGCCAAAAAAGAGCCCGCCAACAATGCTGCACGAACGGTGATCATCGCCCCTCCTCACCAAGAAAAATGCGGGAAAACGCCCCGCAGAACACTCCGCCGATTCGTATCGACGTTTGTCTTCTTTGGTTAATGAAGGGTTAATATGAGGCCAATTCGTTAAGGAATTGTCAGCCCTTTGCGTCTTTCGCCTCAATCACGCCGGCGAGCGCCTTGCGCGCCTCAAAATCGGTGAGCGACAGATGCAGCGGCGTGATGGAAATGCGCCCCTCATAGATGGCGCGCAAATCGGTCCCCTCAGGCGGGTCAGAGAGCTCGCCCGTATAGCCGTACCAGTAATAGGTCCCGCCCCGGAGGTCCTTGCGCTCCTCCGCAAAAAGCTGAACGGCGTCGCGATGGCCCTGCGCCGTGGCCTCGACACCGGCGATGTCGTCCGGCGCGCGGTCCGGGAAATTGACGTTCATCACCACATTTTCCGGCCAACGCGCCTCAAGCAGCATCTTGACGATCTTCGCGCCATGGGCCTCAGGCGTCTCCCATCTCGCCTGATCGCGGGCAAGACGCGATAGGGAAAGCGCAACCGACGGCACGCCCATGGACATGCCCTGAAAGGCGCCGGCGATGGTGCCGGAGACGGTGACGTCTTCTGCGAGATTCTGGCCGTTATTGACGCCGGAAAGGATGAGGTCGGGCTTCTCGCCGCCGAGGACCTTGTTGATGCCCATGAGGACCGCGTCGCTCGGCGTGCCGGTGACGGCGAAGCGGCGCTCATCATATTGGCGCATGCGGATGGGATGGGCGAGCGTCAGCGCGCGCGCCGCGCCAGACTGCTCCTCCTGCGGCGCGACGACCCAGACATCGTCGGACAGCTCGCGGGCGATCTTGACGAGGGCTTCGAGCCCCCGCGCATAGATGCCGTCGTCATTTGTGCATAATATTCGCATCGGTCTCTCTGATATCGTCTTCCGTTTCCTGCCTGTCGCGGAGGAACCGCCAGGCGACCAGCCACCATACCGCCGCCCAGGCGGCGCCGAGCGCCCAGCCCGCCAGCACGTCCGTCGGCCAATGCACGCCGAGATAAACCCGGCTCGCGCCGACCATCATGGTCACCAGCACGGCATAGACCATAATCAGGGCGCGTTCCCGCTTTCTTTTATGAAATCTCGCCAAGAGGGCGCCAAGGGTCAGATAGATGACGGCGGACAGCATGGCGTGTCCGCTCGGGAAGCTTAGGGAATGGACTTCGGCGAGCTGCGGCACCAGTTCGGGACGCGGGCGGCCGAACTGCACCTTCAGCAATTCGCTTAGGAAAACGCCGCTCACGGAGGCGCCGGACACCATCACAGCGTTGCGCCATTTTCCGATCACCAGAAGATAGACGACCACGCTCACCACCAGGAAGGTCAGCACGATATAGCCGCCCAGCGCGGTGACGTCGCTGACGCCCAGCTCCACCCAGCCCGGCCCGATAGGATCGCTGGGATCGGCGGGCGAGCGCAAGGCGAGGAGGATTTGCTGGTCGATGACATGGCTGTCGCCTTCGGCCATTTCGTCGGCGACCTCTGCGAAGGTCAAAAGCCCCAGCGCGGCGACGGCAAGCGCGGCGAGCGCGGCGATTTCACCGCGCGCCCGGCGCATCATGGCGCGCGTGAGCGGGTGTTCCTGCAGAAATCTTATTTGTTGAAACTTTATTTTTGGGCCTCGATTTTCTCCGCGCCGCCCATATAGGGTTTCAGCACGTCAGGTATGGCGACCGAGCCGTCCGCCTGCTGATAATTTTCTAGCACCGCGACAAGCGTCCTGCCCACCGCAAGGCCGGAGCCGTTGAGCGTGTGGACAGGCATGATTTTTTTCTTTTCGCCCGCAACGCGGTAGCGGGCGTTCATGCGCCGCGCCTGGAAGTCGCCGCAGTTCGAGCAGGAGGATATCTCGCGATATTGCCCCTGCCCCGGCAACCAGACTTCGATGTCGTAAGTCTTCTGCGCGGAGAAACCCATATCGCCCGTCGACAACACCATAGTGCGGAAGGGCAGTTCGAGCCGCTTCAGCACTTCCTCCGCGCAGGAGGTCATGCGCTCATGCTCGTCCTTCGACTGTTCCGGCGTGGTGATGGAGACGAGCTCGACCTTCGAAAACTGATGCAGGCGGATCATGCCGCGCGTATCGCGTCCCGCCGAGCCCGCTTCCGACCGGAAACACGGCGTCCAGGCGGTGAAGCGCAAAGGCAGTTCTTCCTCGCTCAGAATCTCGTTGTTGACGATGTTGGTCAGCGAAACCTCAGCTGTCGGGATGAGCCAATGGTCCCCGGTCGTCTTGAATAAATCCTCAGCGAATTTCGGCAATTGCCCGGTGCCGTAAAGCGCCTCGTCCTTGACCAGCAGCGGCGGCGCGCATTCGGTATATCCGAACTCGCTCGTATGCAGATCGAGCATGAAGGATGCGATGGCGCGTTCGAGGCGCGCTAGGCTCCCTTTCAGGAGAACGAAGCGCGCGCCGGACATTTTCGCCGCGGTTTCGAAATCCATCTGACCGAGCGCCTCGCCAAGATCGAAATGCTCCTTGGCGCTGTTCGATTTCTTGGGCTCGCCCCATTTGCGGATTTCGACATTCGCCGCTTCGTCTTCGCCTTCGGGCACGTCATCGGCGGGAATGTTCGGCAAGCCGGAGAGGATATCGCGAATCTCGTCCTGCTTTTTCTTCTGCATATCCTCGGCGACCGGCATCTGGCCCTTGATGCTTTCCACCTCTTCGCGCAGACGATTGAATTCCGCCTCATCCCCCTTGGCTTTCGCCTGACCAATCTGTTTGGAGGCGGCGTTGCGCTTTTCCTGCAGGTCGTTGAGGGTGACGGTGTATTTGCGCGCCTCTTCATCGAGGGCGAGGATCTCCCCGGCGCGGGGGGCAAGGCCCCGGCGCGCGAGACCGGCGTCGAAAGCGTCCGGATTGTCGCGGATATAGCGGATGTCAAACATGGGGCGCGGTTTAGCCGGGTTGCGGATAAGCGTCCAGAGTTGGGTTCTCCTCCCCCGCTTGCGGGGGAGGTGTCAGCGAAGCTGACGGAGGGGG
>PAIP01000038.1 GCA_002704915.1 Parvularcula sp. | reverse complement strand
GACGCCACCGGCAACCCGCTGGCTGCCAGGTTGGTGCCGGGTTGTTTCGCCATGCTTGGCGGTCGGTTGTGGCCCAGCGTCATCCCAATAGCCTCCGTTTCAGTGGTCTGCCCCTTGTTCCGTCCGCTCATCCCAGATCGTCCAGGCGCTCCATCCTTCGTGAGTTACCAACGATCATCTCCCTCTCCGCCTGCCCCCATCCTGCGCCAATATCCGTGAGGAGATCCTGGCGCATGGCAAAGGTCACTTCGGCAACGGCATGCATGATGTCCTCTGCATCCTTGTTGTCCAGTTCACCGTCCCGCAATCCTCCTAGGAGCAAGTCAAGAACCGTCCGGAAAGCCCCGATGACGGGAGCGCTCCCGACGATAGCCAGCTTGTGGCCTATCACGCGAAGCTCGTCGATCAATTGCGGGTCGTGGCGTTGTTCCTCAACGATTTCTGCGATCTTTTCGACGGCCGCCATGTAGACTGCATTCTTCTGGTCGAACAGCAACACCCGACCTTCCTTGCTCAGCTCCAGTTCTGTCTGGCGGTTAAGCAGGACGGCTGTCAGGAAGATGGTGGCTACCGCACCAAGAAAGACGAGAATGGTTTCCTGCGCGAAAGGCAGGCTCTCGCTGGCATCATAAATCTGCCGGAACAAGAGATAGCCGAATACCAGCACCAGCAGAGACGCAACCAGCCAGATAAAATCGTGGGGCTGTCTCTTTTGCCGATTCTCCTGCATTGTCACCGGCTGCTCCCATTCATTCATTCGCGGGAAACCCGTCCGAACGCTTGGTCCGGACGGGTTCGCACCATCAGGCTTGCTGAGCCTGGTCCTTGCCAGCCTCATCCTCACCAGCCGCCCTGGCGAGCCGACGCAGCCTGAAGCCGAGCATCAGCATCGCTGCACCAAAGAAGGCAGCATAGAAGGCAAATACCCAACCCAGGGCCAGGAAGGTCTCCAGCGGCATGGTCAGCTGCATCCATACGATAAAGAGGCCCAGGGCGATGGATAGCAGGCCGCCCAGTACGAGCCATACTTCGCCCTTGATCTCCTTGCGCAGCCTGACTGCGGTGATCAGTTGTAGGCTGCCCGATGCCAAAGACCAGAATGCGATCATCCACCAAAGGAACAAGGCGAGCACGAATGTGGCGACAAACGGCGCCAGGACGACCACCACGCCCGTGAGTATTCCAACGATGCCGTTGAAGGCCAGCCAGCCCCATTTTTCGCCAGCGCGGATGTTCCGCACGGCCGCGATCGCAGCGAAGATGCCGTCAACAAAAGAAAAGGCACCGAAAATAATCGCAAGCGCGATTAGCGCGCTGGCAGGCATGAGAGCGGCCAGCACTGCGACGATTAGCGCCAATACGCCACGCAGCACGAAAGCCCACCAATTCGTGGTAAGGCTGCAAAACGTAAAGGCAGGAGAGGTAGCAGAAAGAGCCATCGAATTCTCCTTCACAAATGATTTATGGACTGAGGGCGCCCCTTCGGAAAGCCAAGGCCGCGATATGCGTCACCAATGCCAGAAACTGGCAAGCTTCACGAAGGGGCGCAACCCTAACTAGTCGGCATCCCGGTTGGAACGGACCGCTTCGCGCGCCCTTTCGAACAACTGTCCGATACGTTCGAAGAATGAAGCGGCAGCGTTATCGCCCTTCGTTTCTTCTTCGAGCTCGTCGATGGCTTCGAGCAGATTGTCGAGATCCTGCTTGGTCGCATATCCAAGAGCCTGGCCAAGTTCGATCTGTTCACGAGCAGCGGCAAGTGCGGCAACGATGGCCTGGTTGTCTTCCGCGGTCCTGTCTTCCTTCGCCGCAAGCTCCTTTGCCGCTGCGACATGGGCTTCGGCCCGGACGATCGGCAATGGAATGATCGTGTCGGTCACCACCACGGTGCTCAAGGCATTCAGCAGAACAAGCTTGGCCTCTTCAGGCTTCTGCTCGTCGAGCAATGCCGCCGCGCGCTTGATCGCGTCCGGGTAAGTGGCAAGTGGCAGGTTGCTGACGCTGACGACCATTTCGCTCGCCAGCCCATCCATCAGACGACGGGCGACTTGCAGCCGGTCGTCGTCGATCAGGTCCTCGATCCGGTCGCGAAGTTCCTTCACCGCCTCGGGAGTAGCCAGCAAGTCATGTTCGACGACCGATGCCCCCACCGGCGCAAGGGCCAGGCTCGGCTCGCGCGCAAGGATGATTTCGAGCTCGCCCGTTGCACGAGCGAGTGCATCGATAGCCTCATCCGTGTTTCCGGAATCTATCGCATAGATTGCGGCCTGCGTCTCTTCGAGAGCCGAAGCCGCTTCTTCGACAAGCTCTCCGATCTCTGCCCCTTCGACCGTGGAAGGCGATGCCTCGCCGGCGGTTTCCGAAACGCCTTCAGCAACTGCTTCCTGATCGGTCACTTCACCCTGCTCACTGCATCCCGCAACTGCAAAGAGTGCAAGGGCAGATGCCGATGCAAAAATTACTCTTCTCATTGATCATCCTCCTGTTCGCAAAGATCAAAATCAAAACAAATCCCTGTTTGCCCGCCGGTCAGGTGGTTTTGGGTGCGGGCAGAATCAAAGGATCCCTCAAGGTGATGAGATGTCTCACGCCTTCGCCGTCAACGATCAGGATCGCCTCGAGGTTTTCCTCGTTACCTTTGACCTGAACCTCCTTCGGGTGGCGGATCAGGTGATCGAGACCATCGAGAATGACCTCGATCAGATCATCCTTGTGATCGAAGACGACGCCGCGAATTTGCACATATTCGGCCTCGATCTGGTCGCCGATATCGAGCGACTGAACTTCGATCTCAGCCCTTTTTTGGGCAAGTTCCTTGCTCACCCGGTTGAAGAATTCTGACCATTTCTCGCGGTTCAGGTTTTCCATGATACGCTCCTTTCATTCGCCGTTCGTGTCATAACCCGAATTTGCAGATTGTCCCCTGATGCGGAATTGCCTCCCGATATCGCCGCAACCGATCCGCTATGCCGAGAGTAGCAATCTTCCAATGCCCGGATACCGCAGAGATTCTGCGACTTTGATATGGATCAGTGTCGGCAAATTTAGGTTGCCACACTGCTGGCCGTATGTCCACTGGTGGAACGACCTAGCTGTTTGGTCCCAGCATGTGATGGTGTAAATTTGTCATCGTCACAGCGGAGGGATCTATGGGACAGATTCTACACGGCAGCGCCAAGACCACGCACGCCATTCGAGGCGAGTTACAGCGATTGCAAGCTTCGGTCGCGAGCCTCGCGAAGCGGTACGGGATCAACGAAAAAACTGTCCTGAAGTGGCGGCGCCGGCGGTCCGTCGAGGACATGCCGATGGGGCCGAAGGAGCGCCGCAGCACCGTGCTCTCACCGATGGAAGAGGCCGCTATCGTGGCGCTGCGTGTGCAGGCACGCCTGCCACTGGACGACGTCTACATCGCGTTGAAGGACGTAATCCCGCAGCTGACGCGCTCGTCGCTGCACCGCTGCCTGCAGCGCCACGGCATCAGCCGCCTGCCCAAGGCCGACCGTGAGAAGCCGAAGAAGTTCAAGAATTATGAGATCGGCTACTTCCACATCGATATTGCCGAGCTGCGTTACGAAGGCGGCAAAGGGTTTCTCTATGTGGCGGTGGATCGCACCTCGAAGCTGGTCTTCGCCCGCATCTATCGCAAAGCCACCAAGCTGGCCGCCGCAGCTTTCCTCAAGGTGCTGGTCAGGACCGTGCCCTACAGAATCCACACGGTTCTCACCGACAATGGCGTCCAGTTCGTCCAACTCCAGCGCGGCCAAAGCCGGGGATGGCTGGTCCACATCTTTGAGCGGGTCTGCCAGGAAAACGGCATCGAGCACCGGCTGACCAAGCCCTATCACCCCTGGACGAACGGCCAAGCCGAGCGAATGGTCCGAACCATCAAGGAAGCGACCGTCAAATCCTTCCATTACGCTTCGATCCAGGAACTGCGACGACATGTCAGCGACTGGCTGATCGCCTATAACTTCGCCAAGCAGCTCAAGGCTCTGAAGTTCAGGACACCCTACGAAGCCATCGAAGAACTCTGGAAATCAAAGCCCGATGGCTTTAACGTAAAACCGAACCATCACATGCTGGGACCAAACACCTAGCGCCTGTTTCGTTCCCGTAAGAGGTTAAACGACGGCCTGCGGTTCCTAGCTTCGGTTGGAAATCTTGCATGCTGAGACATTCGAAAACCAAGGGGGTACCCGATGAATCTCGAAAAATTTACGGACCGCGCGAAGGGTTTCCTGCAGAGCGCGCAGACCGTTGCGATCCGCATGAACCACCAGCGGATCACACCATCGCATTTGCTGAAGGCGCTGCTGGAGGATGAGGAAGGCATGGCCGCACAGCTGATCCAGCGTGCGGGCGGTAATCCTGGTATTGCCATTACCGAAGTTGACAATGCGCTGGCAAAGATACCGGCGGTTTCGGGTTCCGGCGCGCAGGCGACCCCGGGCCTGGACAATGACGCGGTTCGCGTGCTCGACCAGGCCGAACAGCTGGCCGAGAAGGCGGGCGACAGCTTTGTGCCGGTGCAGCGCCTGGTCCAGGCGCTGGCGCTGTCAGGCAATACCGATGCGGGCAAGGCCCTGAAGTCGGCGGGTGTCGATGCCAAGGGGCTCGAAGCAGTGATCCAGGAAGTGACCGGGGGGCGTACGGCGGACAGCGCGAGCGCGGAGGAGAGCTATGACGCGCTCAAGAAATATGCCCGCGACCTGACGCAGGCGGCGCGCGACGGCAAGCTGGACCCGGTGATCGGGCGTGATGAGGAGATCCGCCGCACGATCCAGATCCTGGCGCGCCGGACCAAGAACAACCCCGTGCTGATCGGCGAGCCGGGCACCGGCAAGACGGCGATTGCCGAGGGCCTGGCCCTGCGCATCGCCAATGGCGATGTGCCGGACAGCCTGAAGGGCCGCTCGCTGATGGCGCTCGACATGGGCGCGCTGATCGCCGGTGCGAAATATCGCGGCGAGTTCGAGGAGCGGCTGAAGGCCGTGATCGACGAGGTGAAGAACTCCGACGGCCAGATCATCCTGTTCATCGATGAAATGCACACGCTGA
The DNA here is from genome assembly GCA_002704915.1 of Parvularcula sp. GTDB lineage: Bacteria > Pseudomonadota > Alphaproteobacteria > Caulobacterales > Parvularculaceae > Hyphococcus. Next base: position 4,474 of record PAIP01000038.1, on the reverse strand, counting down.
TCGGCGCTGGTGCGAGCGAAGGTTCGATGGACGCCTCGAACCTGCTGAAGCCGGCACTCTCGCGCGGCGAGCTGCATGTGATCGGCGCGACGACGCTCGATGAATACCAGAAATATGTCGAGAAGGACGCGGCGCTCCAGCGGCGTTTCCAGCCCGTATATGTCGACGAGCCGACTGTAGAGGACACGATCAGCATCCTGCGCGGGCTGAAGGAGAAGTACGAGCTGCATCACGGTGTGAACATCACCGACAATGCCATCGTCGCGGCTGCGCAGCTGTCGGACCGCTATATCCAGAACCGTTTCCTGCCCGACAAGGCGATCGACCTTATGGACGAGGCGGCAAGCCGCATCCGGATGGAGGTGGAGAGCAAGCCCGAAGAGATCGAGAACCTCGACCGGCGGATCATCCAGCTGAAGATTGAGGAATCCGCGCTAGCCAAGGAGAACGACCAAGCGAGCAAGGACCGTCTCGAAGCCTTGCGCAAGGAACTGGCAGAGCTCGAGCAGAAATCGTCGGAACTGACCACGCGCTGGCAGAACGAACGCGACAAGATCCACGCCGAGGCGCGGATCAAGGAAGAGCTCGATCGGGCCCGGCTCGAGCTGGAGCAGGCGCAGCGCGAAGGCGACCTGCAGAAGGCAGGGGAGCTTTCCTATGGCAAGATCCCGCAGCTCGAAAAGCAGCTGGAGGAAGCGCGCGGCGCGAACGAGAACGCCTTGCTGCGCGAGGAAGTGACCGAAGAGGACATTGCCTCCGTCGTGTCGCGCTGGACGGGTGTTCCGGTCGACAAGATGATGGAAGGCGAGCGTGAGAAGCTGCTCAAGATGGAAGAGTTCCTGGGGCGGCGCGTCATTGGCCAGGATCAGGCGGTCAAGGCGGTATCGAAGGCCGTGCGCCGGGCCCGCGCCGGCTTGCAGGACCCGAACCGGCCACTAGGATCGTTCCTGTTTCTCGGCCCCACGGGCGTGGGCAAGACGGAGCTGACCAAGGCCCTGGCCGAGTTCATGTTCGATGACGAGCGCGCGATGGTGCGCATCGACATGAGCGAGTTCATGGAGAAACATGCGGTCGCCCGCCTGATCGGTGCACCTCCGGGTTATGTCGGCTATGAAGAAGGCGGCGTGCTGACCGAGGCTGTGCGCAGGCGCCCCTATCAGGTAATCCTGTTCGATGAGGTCGAGAAGGCGCACAATGACGTCTTCAACGTGCTGTTGCAGGTGCTGGATGACGGCCGCCTGACCGACGGGCAGGGCCGCGTGGTGGATTTCTCGAACACGCTGATCATCCTGACCAGCAACCTTGGCAGCCAGTTCCTCTCCAATCTCGGCGACGATCAGAAGGTCGCCGATGTCGAGGACCAGGTGATGGAAGTGGTTCGCGGGCATTTCCGCCCCGAATTCCTCAACCGCCTGGACGAGATCATCCTGTTCCATCGTCTGAGCCAGGAACATATGGCGCCGATCGTCGAAATTCAGGTGGCTCGCGTACAAAAGCTGCTGAAGGATCGCAAGGTCACCATCGATCTGACCGAAGGTGCCCGCAAATGGCTGGGCCGGGTTGGCTATGATCCGGTCTATGGCGCCCGTCCGCTCAAGCGGGCCGTGCAGAAATATCTGCAGGACCCGCTGGCCGAAAAGCTGCTGGCCGGCGAAATCCCGGACGGTTCAACGGTCAAGGTCGACGAAGGCGATGGAGCGCTGGAATTCGAAGTCCTAGCGGGCGGCTGAGGCTCGCGCGCGATTAGCGAAGACAGGAAGGTTCGACGATGGAGCCGGAGAAAATCAGGATTATTTGTCCATATTGCGATGCGATCAATGCCGTTCCGAAAGACCGGCCAGCGAAAGCCGCAAAATGTGGCAAATGCCACCAGCCGTTATTCGCAGGTTCACCTGTCGATCTCGACAGCGCGCGTTTCGATCGTCATGTCAGCCGTTCGGACATTCCTGTCGTCGTCGATTTCTGGGCGCCGTGGTGCGGCCCCTGCCGCGCCATGGCGCCCGCCTTCGAACAGACTGCGCGGGAACTCGAACCACATATGAGACTTGCCAAGGTCGACATCGACAAGGCCCCCGACATTGCGGCGCAATATGGCGTTCAGGGGGTGCCTACCTTGGTGGTCTACAAGAATGGCAAAGCAGCGGACCGGCAAGTCGGCGCTTTGCCGGCCTCGCAGCTTAGAGCCTGGATCGAGCGGCATATCGGCTAGCCCGGCCCACATTCATTCGCGCTATCCAATTTTCAAAGATCGGGAATTATGGCAGACCTTTATTCACTTCTTGGCGTCTCGCGCGACGCGGATCAGGCAGCGATCAAGAAGGCGTATCGAAAACTTGCAAAAGAACTCCATCCGGACCGGAACAAGGACAAAACGGATGCGGCCGCCCGCTTCGCCGAGGTGACGCAGGCCTATAACATATTGAGCGACCCCGAACAGCGCGCAAGATACGACAGCGGGGAAATTGACGAGCAGGGAAATCCGAAGGCACCATTTGGGTTTGAGGATTTCGAAGGGCATGGGCCCTTTGGAGACCGAGGTCCCTTCCGATCCGCTAGCGATGGCACAACATCGTACCATTTTTCGGAAGGGGCGGAAGATTTCGAGGATATTTTCTCCGACCTCTTTGGCGCTTCTCGCGGTTCGGGCGGTCGCAGATATGCCCCGCGGGGCAGCAATGTGCTGTATCGCGTTAAGGTCAATCTGGAGGACGTGGCCAAGGGCAATTCGGTCGAGCTTCGCCTGCAAGACGGAAATGAAGTATCCGTCCGATTGCCAGCAGGCGCCAAGACAGGCACGCGCCTTCGCCTGGCCGGCAAGGGGCAAGATGGCCCCGGCGGCAGAGGCGATGCCATTGTTGAGATCGAAGTTCGCCAGCACAAACTGTTCAAACGTGATGGCGACAATATCAGGATCGAACTGCCAATTCGGTGGGACGAAGCCATTCTTGGCGCAAAGGTTCGGGTGCCGACGGTCGATGGTCCGGTCAACCTGTCGATTCCCAAGGGAAGCACATCAGGCAAGACGCTGAGAATCCGCGGCAAGGGAATGCGCAAGGCGGATGGGACGAGAGGGCACCAGTTGGTCCGTCTGATGATCGATCTGCCAACTGATGATCCGAAGTTGACCGAATGGGCCAGGGAATGGCGCGACACCACCGACTACGATCCGCGCAAAAAACTTGGGATATGACCGGCCTTATTCAGTGTGATTGACCCATATCAGCTTCGTGCATCGCATTTGGCGCTATGATATACAGGAAACAGAAAGGAGTCCTTGATGACCTCGCCGAACAATGATCCTTTTTCCGGTTTCCACGACATCTCTGAATCCGGTTCGCGCAGCTTGGGAATAGCGCCTGACTTGCGCAGAATGCTGGCGGTTCTGGCTTCGGGAATTGAAGCGCTCGAGAGCGCAGATGACCGAAGGGGTGTTGATCTGCGATCCGGCATGCAGAGGGCGATGATCAATGCTGTTCGCCTCACTAACGAACTTGCGATGCTGGAGAGCCGCCAGGCACAAAACATGGAACGTGTCAGCCTGGCGCCTCACATAGGGCGTATTGTACAGATGATGCGGAGACACCTTCCTGATGAAGCGGAAATCAGCTTCGATATTCCTGCCGGAATGTGGCCCATATACGCGAACCCCGATGACATCGCGGGCGCCATCATGGCCGTCATCCGCAATGCCGCCGAAGCGATCGAACCCGGCGGGCATGTCTCCATCAAGGCGACCAACATGCCCTCATCGGGAACCGTACAAATCGAAGTGAACGATGACGGCTGCGGCATCGAACCGGCCGCTCTCGATCTGATCCTTCAGCCTTTCTATTCGACAAAATTGAGTTCGCGTCATCCGGGCCTGGGACTGACGAGAGCCATGCGGTTTGCCCACCGGTCCGGTGGGCGCATCCAGGTGCAGTCCAGGCCAGGCAGCGGTTCGCGGGTCATAATCGAAATACCTCGTGCAAATGGGGGCAGGGCTGACGTTATACCCCGCCTTGGCTTCATGGATCGCGGGTCGCCCAAATGAGACGCTTGAGACAAGCCAGAAAACTTCTTTCCAGACGGAGGAACATTCAATGAGCAAAGTTATCGGTATCGACCTCGGTACGACGAACTCCTGTGTCGCCGTGATGGACGGGGGCAAACCCAAGGTAATCGAAAATGCGGAAGGTGCGCGCACGACGCCTTCCATCGTCGCCTTCACCAAGGATGGCGAACGCCTGATCGGCCAGCCTGCGAAGCGCCAGGCGGTGACCAATCCCGACAACACGCTGTTTGCCATCAAGCGCCTGATCGGTCGCCGGTTCGACGATCCCATGACCAAGAAGGACATGGAGCTTGTCCCGTACAACATCGTCAAGGGGCCGAATGGCGACGCCTGGGTCGAGGCTGGTGGCGAGAAATATTCTCCCAGCCAGATTTCCGCCTTCATCCTGCAGAAGATGAAGGAAACCGCCGAGAGCTATCT
>PAIP01000037.1 GCA_002704915.1 Parvularcula sp. | reverse complement strand
GCGGCAGGCCGGGTTTTCCAGGCGCCGACGGAAATCTTTACGCCACTCCCCGTTCCTGACCTTTTAAGTCAAGTCGATGCTGATTTCCCGACGGACTTTCTGCTGGTCGATGTGGATGGCTATTGCACATATGTACGCGCCCAGACTTTGAACCCAAATGTTTGTATGTTGCAGGAACGGCAGGATTTCCGGACCGGCGTCGACGAAACTGTTCTTGGCGGATATGCCCGTTTCGATGTTGGCGGGGAATTCGGCGCGATGCCGTTTTCGGCGAATTTTGGCGTGCGTATTCAGCGAACAGAGACGACGTCGGAAGGACCTTTTGCAGCATTGCTCGATCTTCAACCGCAGGATCCGGATGGATCAACCTCAGGACTTCTTGTAACAACTTCGCCTAGCGAAATCATCGAGGCGGAAAAAAGCTATACAAATGTTATGCCGAGTTTCAACTTCGTGCTGAACTTGAACGACAATACGCTTTTCCGTTTTGCGGCTGCGAAGGTGATCACGCGGCCCACGCTTGGGCAAATCGTTCCGGGCCAGGTATTCCCGTCACGAAGCTTTGAGAGTTTCCAGCGGGTCGCCAACAATCCTGATCTCGATCCCTATGAAGCGATACAATTTGACGGGTCGCTTGAATATTACGCTGATAATGGGAACGCATTTGCGATTTCTCTGTTTTACAAGGATGTCCAAAACTTTATTTCGGAACAGACGGTGCTTGTTGATTCCGGCTTCGATCATCCGGCATTCGGCGACATCATCATTCGCGATCTGGCGCCGCGAAACCGTCCCGGCGGTACCGTCCAAGGATTTGAGCTCGCTGGCCTTCTGAACTTCGACTTCCTGCCTGGCTTCTTGAGCAATTTTGGCGTGCAGGCGAATTACACATTCGTTGCAAGTGAAGACAAGGAAGCCAATGCGGAGTTGGCAGAATTGCCATTGGCGCAATTGCCAGACAATGGTCTGGAAGGTTTCACGCCACATTCCTACAATGTTATTGGGTTTTATGAGGACGAACGCTTTCGAGGCCGGGTCGCGTGGAACTGGCGCGATACGTTCCTAGAATTCCGCTCCGGCGCCGAAGGCATTGCATCGCATATCGATGCGTATGGACAGTTGGATGCGGGCTTTGGGTTCAAAATCAATGAGCACTTTGAGTTGACTGTCGAAGGCAGCAACTTGCTCAATGAAAACACGATCCGCTTTGCTGATATTCGTGAACGCGTCCTGTTGAATCAGTATACAGGGCGCCGCCTGTTTTTTGGCGTGCGGGGAAGTTACTAGGAACAATTTCAATCCATCGCCGCGGCGGGTGTTCGGAAAGGATTGAGAACTTTCCGACTCACGAAGCGCCGCCGCAGCGATAAAGCAAGAGATACGGCCTCGCCAAAGCTAAAGACCGACCCTTAGTCCCGAGGGAATTACTGGCGCTGGCGAGGCCGGAAACGCAGAAAGAGTGATGATGGATAGTCACAGGGCTTTGACTTTATTGAGTCCCAAATTGTGCCTCGCGTGCCTGTTTGCTCTTGTGGCGGCATGCGTTGGTGGGCAGAGATTCAGCGAGGCGCTAACGCTTGGAGCCGACCAATCCCTGGTAGTTGTGCTTGCGGGCCAGTCCAACATGGTCTCGCGTGGGAAACTGGACAATGCCTTCCGCGACCAGGTATTGCGTTCGTCCGGCATAAGCTACGTGTGGGGTCTGGAGCGCCGGCCGATCGCTGATTTCGTATCGCGCTCTGGCCTCGACGACCCCTGGCCAAGAAAGGCCGGAAATTACACGCAGGGAGTTGGCGTCAGCTTCGCCCTCGCCTTGCGTTCAATGGGCGTCAAGCAGGACATAGTTCTTGTACCGTGCGCAGTTAGCGGATCAAGCATTGTCGAATGGGTTTCCGAACCTTCGGGCGCGACGACGGAAGGTCTTTATGAACGGTGTCTAGGGAATGTTGAGGCAGCGCGCCAATTTGGAGAAGTTCGTGCGCTGCTTTTCTACCAAGGCGAGCGCGATGCGAGAGATGATATACGCGCGCGCAGCTGGGGGAAGCTTTTTCGAACCGTAATCGGCGCTTTTCGCGCTGACCTCGACAACTCTGCGCTTCCGGTGTTCGTTGTGCCCCTCCCAGAGCTCGGCGCGTCGCTTAACGATCGATATCCATTCTGGAGCGACGTTCAGAAAATGCAGGCTGAGATCAGCGGTAGCGCCTTGAGCGTCGTCGATAGCTCGAATTTAAAAACCGGTGATGACGGGCTTCATCTCGACTCGGAGTCGCATCGGATCTTGGGGTGGCGTCTGGCGGCAGCGTTCTGCGACAGAACCGACGTATGTTAGTTCAGTGGGATGACGCGGCGATCCGCCAGAGCGCTGCACCGAATGCGGCAAGGCTGAGAGACGAGACTGTTTGGCGGTATTGGCGAGTGGAAGTGGATAGGTTGAAACGGTGCGGAAATGAGTAAATTCAAGATTTCACAGCCTGCCGTTCTGGCGGCCCTTGTAACGCTAATCGGTTGCTTCACGTCCGCTTACGCCGCCGCTCCAGGCAAAAAGCCTAATGTAGTCATTTTTCTTGCGGATGATCTTGGCTATGGTGATCTCGCGACTTATGGCGGAAAAGCGCAATCGCCCAACATTCAGAAGCTTGCCGATCGCGGCGCGATGTTTACTGACTATTACGCGGCTGCGCCAGTGTGTTCGCCTTCGCGCGCTGGACTTCTTACTGGCCGGTTCCCGATGTCGACAGGAATATTCACCTATATCCGCGCGCGCCGGCCAGGTCGGGATCTTGCCGAAGAGCAGGTGTGGCTCAAAGAGTCATTCCTGACAATGCCTGAAATGTTGAAATCCGCCGGTTACCAAACCGCGCATTTCGGAAAATGGCATCTCGGGGCTTATCCGAAAACGGCGTCACATCCGCATCCGCAGCCTGCCGATCACGGATTCGACTATACATTCGGGACGCCGAACAACGCATTTCCAAGCCATCTCAATCCGACGAATTTTTTTCGCAACGGCGAACCGCTCGGCAAGATCGAAGGCTATTCAGCTCAGATTGTCGCATCGGACGCTATTACGCAGTTGGACAAGCGCGACGCCGATCGGCCGTTCTTCTATTATCTTGCTTTTCACGAGCCCCATTCGCCGATCGCTTCGCCCGAAGACTTGATCGAAAAATATGCCGAGCAAGGATACGGTCCTGTCGAAGCGGAATATCTGGCCAACATAGAAAATCTCGACTCGGCTATTGGACGGGTCATCGCCGCGCTCGACGAACGATCCCTTCTTGAAAACACTGTGATCGTCTTTCAGTCCGACAACGGGCCTATCAAGCCGGGGGAAACCGGCGGGTTGCTTGGCGAGAAAAACCTGGTCTACGAAGGCGGAATTCGGGTGCCGTTCGTTATGGCGGGACCGGGGGTGCCAAATGGCCTCTACACCTTTCCCGCCGGCGCGGTCGATTTGTTGCCCACACTAAGTGCGATGCTTTCGGTTGAGGACGACGCACGGTTGTCGCGCGACGGCGTCAGCATCCTGCCATTTCTTCGTGAGGCGGCGCCAAATCGCCCTCGGCCGATGGCGTGGTTCTTCTATAGGAACAAACCTCAAGCGGCGCTGCGTTCCGGTGACTACGTTCTTGTCGCGTCCTTCGACGACTCGACTGCGCGAACGCACTTTATCGCCGCTGAAGATCAGGAAGACATTCGACGGATGCCGTCGGAGTTCGACACCTTCAAACTTTACGATATCCGCAAAGATCCGGGCCAGACGAAAGATCTGGCGAAGTCTCAGCCCGAGACGACGCGGATGCTGGCGCTCGAACTGCAGAAAATCCTGATCAAGGACCTCGACGAAGCGCCGATCTGGAAAAAACTTCCGAGCCGCAAGGGATGGCCCCAGCGCGTTCAGAACTGGCCACAGGAGTAGAAATGAGAGCCGCAATCACATTTTTTACAATTGTTCTATTCGCAATCTCATCCGCTTACGCCGCGGAACGGCCGAACATTGTCCTGATCGTCGCCGACGACCACGGGCTCGACGCGATCGGCGCATACGGAAATGATGTAGTTCAAACGCCAAACTTGGATCGGCTCGCCGCTGAAGGCGTCCGGTTCACGAATGCTCATGCGACGGTTTCTAGCTGCAGTCCGAGCCGATCTGTTCTGCTGACGGGCAAGCAGAATCACGAAAACGGCATGTACGGATTGCAGCACTGGGAACATCATTTCAGTTCGTTCGACGATATAAAATCATTGCCAGTCATGCTGGCCGATAGCGGCTATCGAACCGGGCGGGTCGGCAAAGTGCATCTTGCGCCGGACGCGGTTTACAAATTCGACAGCCCGCTTTCGGACGGCGCCGCCAACGACATGGCCTCCGTCGCGCGCAGCCCGGTCGAAATGGTTGAGTTATCGGAAGATTTTATCGCTGCGGACGGCACTTTCTTCCTCTACTTCGCCACAGATGATCCGCACCGCGCGTTTCCCTTCGACACTTATCCCGCGCCGAACAGTTTCGGTAATCGCAATGAAGGCTACCCTGGAATCACTCACGTCGAATATAGGCCGGAAGACGTGAAAGTCCCGGCATTTCTACCGGACATTTCGGCGGTACGCGAAGAACTGGCTCAATACTATTCATCCGTATCGCGGCTCGATCAGGGAGTCGGCGCCCTGCGCGCGGTCCTGGAGAAACATGGGAAGCTCGAAAACACGATTATCATTTATCTGTCCGATAATGGAGTCGCTTTCCCTGGCGCCAAGACGACCCTCTATGAGCCGGGCATCAATTTGCCATTGATCATTCGCGACCCGAAGAGCCGACGAGCCGGCGGCGATGTCAGCGATGCTCTCGTGTCATGGATGGATATCACGCCTACAATTCTTGATTATGCAAATGCGTCGGCTGAGGGTGAAACGCTGCGCGGTGTATCACTGAAGAAACACATTCAGAAATCGGGGAAAATGAACCGGGCTGCGATTTTCGGATCGCATTCTTTCCACGAAATTCACATGTATTATCCGGTTCGGATGATTCACACAGGTCGCTACAAGCTTATACATAATCTTGAGCCGACTCTCGATTTCCCGATGGCGCTCGATCTTGAGCAGTCTTCAACATGGAGAGCGTTTCTTGACAGTGGTGATGATCATTACGCGAACCGTTCCAAAAAAGAATTTTTTGATCGACCGGAGTTCGAACTCTATGACCTTGTTGAGGATCCGGACGAGTTGAACAATCTCGCCGATGACCTTGGTCATCGTGAGATTCTGAACAGGATGAAGAACGATCTTCACAAGTTCATGGTTGATACCAATGATCCATGGCTGTTGGCCTTGGATCGCTGACGCGCGTTTGCGGGTGAGCGTCGACAATAGCCCTGGCCGCGAGTGCGCGGGACGGGATTGAAATGCGGCAGGCGGAAACTCTCGACTGCCGTCAGGAGCACAAGGCGAATTAGAATCATGGCTGACCCAGCGTTGAGAGCGGTATTCCTGGTTGCCGCGGCGTTTCTTTCGGCATGTTCTCATGTTGAAGCCGCCGGGAAGAATACACCTGTCGTGGAGCTAGGATCCGTCCGTCTTGAAGGGAGCGTCGAGGACGGCGCACAGTCCTTCAAGGGGATTCCCTACGCCGCGCCCCCGGTCGGCGATTTGCGATGGCGCCCGCCACAGCCGCCGTCCGATTTGCCGCAGTCGCAGTCGTATGAGGCTCGCGCTTTCCGCTCCGACTGCATGCAGATCCCTTTCGAAAGTATTGTCGGCACTCCTATCAATACGGAGCCGTCCGAAGACTGCTTATATCTCAATGTCTGGCGCCCGGCTGACACGGACGTCGGCGCCAACCTTCCTGTCATTGTGTGGATTCACGGCGGTGGGTTCGTTAATGGCGGCTCCTCGCAGGATATTTACGACGGCGCCGCCATGGCGCGCGGCGATGTCATCTTTGTGACCTTTAATTACCGTCTCGGACGTTTCGGATTTTTCGCCCACCCCGCCCTGAGCGCGGAGGGCAAAGGACCCTCCGGAAATTACGGCTTCATGGATCAGATCGCCGCCCTGAACTGGGTGAAAGGTAATATCTCTGCATTCGGCGGCGACCCGGACAATGTGACAGTTATCGGAGAATCTGCGGGCGGCGTTTCGGTTTTGAATCTGATGGTTTCTCCCGCCGCCCGCGGCTTGTTCCAACGCGCTGTCGTCATGTCGGGCGGCGGCAGGACCATTCGCGGCTTCGGCGGTCGCCATATACGCGAAAGTCGGATTGGCGTGGCGTCGGCGGAGGAAATCGGCGTCAATTTCGCGCGCGCGGCGGGAATTAACAGTGAAGGAAAGGCCGTGCTGGAAGCACTGCGCGCATTGACAGCGGAAAAGGTTCTCGGCGATCTGAATCTGCGGACGTTGTTTGTGCAAGATCCGCTTTCGCCGCAATTTCCCGGCGGGCCTTTCGTGGACGACGGAATCATCACCGGAGAGATCGAAGACCTGATCGGTGGCGAAAACGCCTTTAGCGGACCGCTGATGATCGGCACGACGAGCGCGGATATGGGGTTTGCGGCCGCTCCGACTAAGCCTCTATTGTTCGCTACATTTGGTCAGTATGCGAAAGAAGCGAGAGCGGTTTATGATCCGGCTGGAGAAATGGGCCTGAAAAATCTCGTGGATATGGTAGGCGCTGATCGTGTGATGCACGAGCCGGCCCGGCATGTCGCTCGGCGCCATTCCGATTTCGGCGCCGCTGTTTATCTATACAGGTTTCATTATGTAGCCGACGCTGTTCGCGATAAGTGGGATGGCGCTCGACACGCGTCTGAAATTCCCTACTTCTTCGGAACGGTCGGCATCCGCTACGGCGATGAAACAACGACGCAGGACTTGTCGGCGCAGCGGTTGGCCAATGGATATTTGTTGAATTTTGCGAAAACAGGCGATCCCAATGGCGCTGCCCTGAATAACTGGCCGACGTTCCACCCGCGCGAAATCCTGCTGAAGTTCACCCAGGAAGGAGAGGCGAGTGCTGGCGCTGATCCGTGGGCGCAAAGGCTAGATGTGGTCGAGGCCGCTCGGAGCGTCAGCCGAAACAGTAGCGACAATCAATGACAGATGCGACTAAGGAAGACGTATTGGGGTGCAGAAAAGGAATTGTCCGCCTCAGTGATCGTGATGCGAATAAATCGGCTGCTGTGAACAACGATAGTTCGGCTTTTGTGGATACATATTATGGCGCTTGAGTTTCTGGATATTGTTATTATTGCTGGTTACGCTCTGGCGCTAATCGCAATTGCAACGCTGGTCAGCCGCGAAGCGGCCGGTCACAAGAAGGATACTGCGGATTATTTCCTTGCGGGCAAGGCGCTGCCGTGGTGGGCGATCGGGGCGTCGCTCATTGCCGCCAATATTTCGGCGGAACAGATCATCGGCATGTCCGGTTCGGGTTACGCCATCGGTCTGGCGATTGCCTCTTATGAGTGGCTCGCCGCCATCACGCTGATCGTTGTCGGCAAGTACTTTTTGCCGATCTTTTTACAGCGCGGCATTTATACGATGCCGCAGTTTCTGGAGCAGCGCTTCGGCAGCGGCGTCAAATATGTGATGTCGGTCTTCTGGATCGGCATATATACTTTCGTCAATTTGACGACCATTTTGTGGCTTGGGGCGACGGCGATCAACGCGCTTGCTGGTGCCGAAATGATGCTCGGCATGGTGCTGCTTGCGATGTTCGCCGCAGCGTATTCTCTTTATGGAGGACTGAAAGCGGTGGCGCTTACCGATATCATTCAGGTTGTGCTGCTCGTTCTCGGCGGCGCCCTGATCACGCATGTGACGCTGACGCAAGTAGGCGACGGTTCCGTGTGGGGCGGATATCAGGAGCTTGTGGCTGAGTTTCCTGAACGCTTCGACATGATCCTTTCAAAAGATAATCCGCAATACGCTAATTTGCCCGGTCTCGGCGTTATCCTGGGCGGGATGTGGATCATGCATTTTTCGTATTGGGGCTTCAATCAATATATCATCCAGCGTGCGCTGGCGGCGAAGAGCGTAGCGGAAGCGCAAAAGGGGGTTATGTTCGCCGCTTTCCTGAAAGTGGTGACGCCTTTTATTATTGTCGTGCCAGGAATCGCCGCCGTGTCCTTGGCGCCAGATCTGGCAAAGCCGGACCAAGCATATCCGGAGATGATGAAGCTCGTGCCAGCGGGGATTCGCGGGTTGATCTTCGCTGCGTTGATCGCTGCGATCGTGTCTTCGCTTGGCTCGATGATGAATTCGATTTCGACGATCTTTACGATGGACCTCTACCGGCCATTGCTAGGTAAAGACAGATCCGAGCGCGAGCTGGTGCGCGTCGGCCGCATCACCAGCTTTTCGGCGCTTGCCATCGCTGTCCTCGCGGCGCGGCCGCTGCTCGACGGCGCTGATCAGGTCTTTCAGGTTATTCAGGAATACACCGGTTTCTTCACACCCGGTATTGTCGCCATCTTCGTGCTCGGCATGTTTTGGAAGCGGGCGACGGAGTTTGGCGCGATCGCGGCTGTCATAGGATCGTTCGCCCTGTCGCTTGCCTTCAAGATCCAGCTTCCCGAAATGCCATTTATTGATCGCGTCGGCCTGGTTTTTCTCTCCTGTCTCGCGGTCGGTGTCGCGCTGTCATATATGCAGAAGCCAGACTGTGAGGAGAAAGCGGTGCGGCTCGGCGACATTTCCTTTAGAACGGGCCCGGTATTCAATCTCGGCTCCGTTGTCGTCGCCTCCACTCTGATTTTCCTTTATGCATTCTACTGGTGAGTGAATGTGAATATGCTTATGTCGGCTGGAGGTTTAATAAATTGCTCCACTCGAGCTACAGTCAAAATTGATTTGGAAACAGATCAATTGTCTCCGAGCATCAGAGCCCTAAAAATATTTTGCATCTCCCTTGCGAGCCTGATGGCTGTTGCCTGCGACAGGGCCGTCGTTACGGTGCCTGATGCCGATGCCCACTGTTTGGCGCCGAGAGAGGGCGCGGATGGTTCCGTCGCCATACCGGCCGGAACGGTGCGGCTTGGGGAAGGAGGGCTTTACCGTGAAGAAGGCCCCGTGCGGGAAGTCAGCATTGAGGCCTTCGAAATCGACCGCACCGAAGTGACCAATCAGGCGTTCAGTGAATTTGTCGATGCAACCGGCTATGTCACCCGTGCTGAACGCGGTCTCGATACGACCGTTGCGGCTGAATTTCCTGAGGAACTCCGTCAACCCGGTTCGCTGGTTTTCTCGCCGCCGGAGGCGCGGGAAGCTATGACGCCTTCCGCTTGGTGGCGCTTTACGCCGGGCGCAGACTGGCGCCATCCGTACGGGCCAGGCAGCACGATCGAAGGCAAAGACCAGTACCCGGTCGTTCACATCGCGATCGAGGACGCGATCGCTTATGCGAACTGGAAAGGACGGCGGCTGCCAACGGAGGCGGAATGGGAATACGCCGCCGCTCGCGACGCTGGCGCCAACCCCGCCGCGCCTTCGGCCAATTACTGGCAGGGAATGTTTCCGTTTATCAACAGCGGCGAGGATGGTTTTACGGGACTCGCGCCCGTGGGCTGTTTCAATGCGAACAAGCACGGCCTTTACGATATGGTCGGCAATGTCTGGGAGTTGACTGCCAGTCCCTATTATCCACGCCACGCAGCGGATGGGTTACGGGATGAATTTCCTCAAGGATACGCACCGGAGCAACCTGGGATACCCGTCAATGTCATAAAGGGCGGCTCTTATCTTTGCGCAAAGAATTTCTGTTTCCGTTACCGTCCGCAATCGCGCCAGCCGCAGGACGCTTATCTAGCGACCTCGCATGTGGGATTTCGTACGGTGAAGCGGCTGTGAACGGGACGATGGGTGGTCATTTCTCAGCAAGGTCGGCATTAGTTCCAGTACCTGAATTTGATATAATAGTGTTCGGGGCTACGGGCGATCTTGCGCTTCGAAAACTGATTCCATCATTGTTTCATCGGTGGCGCGACGGACAGATATCGAAGACTTCGAGGATTGTCGGCGTATCGCGCGCCGAAATGGATTGCGTTGGCTTTAGCAAGCTGGCGCTTGGGAGCTTTCGGGAATTTCATCCAAGCGAGAGAGTTGACGAGGCGGAGTGGGGCGCCTTTACGAACAACCTCCGCTATTGCGGACTTGATGCGGCGCATGCCGAAGCCGATTGGTCATGCGTACGCAACGCGCTGAAGGGCGCCGGCGACAAACAACGCATTTTTTATCTTGCGCTGCCGCCGGCGCTTTACGGCGCGGTCAGCGCCAATATCGCCGCCGCTGGCCTGAACCAGGCCGGCGCGCGTATCGTTCTGGAAAAGCCAATCGGCGCGGGTTTGCAAAGCGCCCGCGATATTAACGCCGCGGTCGGCGCCGTATTCAACGAAGACGAAATTTACCGGATCGACCATTATCTCGGAAAGGAGACCGTCCAGAATCTGATCGTTTTGCGGTTCATGAACTCGTTATTTGAACCGGTGTGGAATGCCAACGCTATCGACCACGTGGAAATTACCGTCGCGGAAACAATTGGAGCCGGCGGACGGGCCAGCTATTATGACGCCGCTGGCGCGCTACGCGACATGGTGCAGAACCACCTGCTGCAATTGCTGTGTCTTGTGGCGATGGAGCCGCCGCTTGATCTTGATTCCGATACGCTACGCGATGAAAAGATAAAGGTATTGCGCGCCCTGCGCCCGATTTCGCGCGTGAATGTGCGTTCGTCTACGGTCAGAGGCCAGTACGGTAAGGGCGCTATCGACGGCGAAGTGGCTGCCGGTTACTGTGAAGAGCTTGGGGGCCCGTCCGATACCGAAACGTTTGTCGCGATTAGGGCTAATGTCGATAACTGGCGCTGGAAAGGCGTCCCGTTCTATTTGCGCACGGGAAAGCGGATGGCGTCTCGTTATTCCGAGATCATTATTCAGTTTAAGGATATTGCGCACGCCCTGGTTGATGACGAGCCTCTGCCACCGACGCGAATGGTGATCAGGCTCCAGCCGGATGAAGGCGTCAAATTGCTCCTCGTGACAAAAGATCCCGGCCCCGGCGGCATGCGGCTTCGCTATGTGCCTCTGAATCTTTCTTACGCGGAACAGTTTGAGGCTCGCTATCCTGACGCCTATGAGCGGCTCCTGATGGCTGTGGTGCGCGGTGATCTCGGTCTGTTCATGCGCCGCGACGAGGTTGAGGCCGCGTGGCGTTGGGTCGATGGAATCCGCGACGCATGGGCACAGGATGACACGCCTGTCTACAATTACGCTGCGGGCACGGAAGGGCCGGCGCAGGCCGCCATGATGCTCGATCGCGAAGGACGGGAGTGGTTCAATGGCGCTTGAGCCGGCGATGACCGCATTCACATCACGCGAAGCGCTTGCAATGCGGATCAGTGCCCTGATCGCAACGGAGCTTGACCGTGGGGCGCGCCTTAACGGTAGCGCGGCGATCGCCGTTTCCGGGGGGACGACGCCGAAACCGCTTTACGAGGCGCTGGCCGAGCGGGACCTACCCTGGGGGCGCATTGCGGTTGCGTTAATCGATGAGCGCTGGGTCCCGCCGGATCATCCCCGTTCCAACGAGACCTTTGTGCGCAATGCGTTCGCTGCCGCGACCTGTGCGCGGATCAGTGGGCTCTATCAAGACGGCGTGTCGGCTGAAAAGGCCGCTGGCAGGATCTGTGCAGCCGGGGATCGACCTGCATTCAATGTAGTGGTGCTCGGCATGGGCGAGGACGGGCATACGGCCTCATGGTTTCCCCAGGCACAGGGCCTTGCGAATGCGCTCCGGAGCGATAAACCCGTATGCGCCGTGACGGCGCGCCGAAGCGAAGCGACCGGCGACGAAGTCGAGCGCATCACGATGTCGCTTTCCGCGATCGCCAAAGCGCCGCTCGTGATCTTGACTATCGCAGGCGGGGAAAAACGCGCTGCTTTCGAGGCGGCGATGGCGGACGGTCCGGTTGAGGACATGCCGGTCCGAGCCATTTTGCGGGCGCGGCCCGACCTTTTAGTCTGCTGGGCGCCATGAGGAAAAAGCTGTGGTGAAGCTGAATCACGTTGTAACGCGCGTTACCGATCGCATCTGCGAACGCAGCGAAAAGACGCGCAACGCCTATTTGAAACTGATGCGCGTCGCCGCCTCGAAAGGACCCCACAGATCTCATTTATCATGCGGAAACCTGGCGCATGCGGCGGCGGCGTGCGATGCCGTCGCCAAGAAACGCCTCGCCGAGGGCGTCTGCCCAAATATAGGCATCGTCACGGCCCATAACGACATGCTGTCCGCGCATCAGCCGCTCGGCGCATATCCCGACGTCATTAAGGCGGCGCTTGGCGAAATCGGCGCCACGGGGCAGATCGCCGGCGGCGTGCCAGCCATGTGCGACGGCGTTACGCAGGGACAGCCCGGCATGGACTTGTCGCTGTTTTCCCGCGACGTAATCGCCATGGCTACAGCGGTCTCGCTTTCGCACAATGTGTTTGACGGCGCGCTCATGTTGGGCGTCTGCGACAAGATAGTGCCGGGCATGTTTATTGGAGGCGCGCGTTTCGGTCATCTTCCCATTTTGTTCCTACCGGCCGGGCCGATGACGTCCGGCCTGGAGAACAACGAGAAGGCACGCGTGCGACAACTGCACGCCGAAGGAAAGGTCGGCCGCGATGCGCTCTTGAAGGCTGAAAGCGAGAGTTATCATTCGCCTGGCACTTGCACGTTTTATGGCACCGCCAACTCCAACCAGATGATGATGGAGGCGATGGGGCTGCACGTCCCTGGATCCGCCTTCGTCAATCCTGGAACGCCTCTGCGCGAAGCCATTGTCAGAAAAACCGCGCTGCAGGCGGCGTCCGTGACTGCGCTCGGCAACACGTATATTCCATTCTGCCACGTCGTCGATGAACGCGCGATCGTCAACGCGATGGTCGGCCTCCACGCCACTGGGGGGTCGACCAACCACACGATTCATCTTGTGGCCATGGCGCGGGCGTGCGGCATTGTCATTGACTGGGATGATTTTTCCGCGCTTTCCGATGTAACGCCGTTGCTGGCGCGCATTTACCCGAACGGCATGGCGGACGTGAATCGCTTTCACGCCGCAGGAGGGTTGGGGTTCGTCATTCGCGAACTGCTCGACGCCGGGCTTATGCATGAGGACGTGACGACCGTCATGGGGAAGGGGCTTCGCCGCTTCGCCGCCGAGCCGCATCTTGAGAACGGCGCATTCGGCTGGCGCTCCCCGCCCGCCCGGTCCGGCGACGGCGAGACATTGCGGCCGGCGCAAAATCCATTTTCGAAAACTGGCGGGCTTCGCATACTCAAGGGCAACCTCGGCCGGGCCGTAATCAAAGTCTCGGCGGTTGAGCCGAAAAAGCGAACCCTTGCCGCGCCGGCGATCGTGTTTCGTAGCCAGCAGGAATTGATCGATCGATTTCGGGCGGGCGAGCTGAACCGCAATTTCGTCGCCGTTGTTCCATTTCAAGGTCCCAAGGCGAACGGCATGCCGGAGCTTCACCGCCTGACGCCGCCTCTCGCTGTCCTTCAGGAGAAAGGATTTAAAGTGGCTCTGATCACGGACGGCCGCATGTCAGGGGCCAGCGGAAAGGTGGCCGCCGCGATCCATGTAACCCCAGAGGCCGTCGACGGCGGCGCGATCGGAAAACTTCGCGACGGCGACATGATTCGCCTCGATGCGCAGGCCGGCGTCCTCACAACCGATGCCGATCTTAATGGCCGCCAGATGTTGGCGCACAAGCTCGATCCGGACCACTGGGGAACCGGCCGTGAACTCTTCGCCGGATTTCGGGCGTTGGTTGGTCCCGCGGAGACAGGCGCGATGACTGTTAATCTGGATGCGGATCGTGGCTGACCCCTTTTTGGTTGCCGATATCGGGGGAACGAATGCCCGTTTCGCCATTGCGGTTGAGATCGGCGAGAAGTACGCGGTTCGCGATGCGATGGTTTATCGCGCTATGGACTTCGAAAACGTACTTGATGCGGCCACCGCCTATCTCGACACCGTTGCAGCAAAACCGAAGCGCGCGTGCTTTGCAGCCGCTGGCCCGGTCGTCGATGGTAAAGTTGATTTCACCAATTCGCACTGGACGTTGTGCGGGCCCGAGATCGCGCGGCCTTTGGGTATCGAGCAGTTGCGCATCGTCAACGATTTTTTCGCTCTGGCGGCAGGCTTCGCGCATCTTCCCGGCGACAGCGTTCTCAAGGTCAAGGACGGTTCACCTATGACAGATGCGCCGCAGCTTGTCATCGGCCCCGGCACAGGTCTCGGCCAGGCGCTGATTGCGCCAACAAGCTGGGGTCGCAAGGTCATCGCCACTGAAGGCGGTCACGTTGCTTTTGCGCCGTATACGCAAGACGAAATCGAAATCAGGAACCTGATCAGCCGGGACCATCCGCGCGTGTCGGTCGAGCGGCTATTGTCTGGTGGCGGACTTGTCCGGATCCATCGCGCTCTTTGCGCAATCGAGGGAGCTGGTTGCGATTTCATGCAGGCGCACGAAATCACCAGCGCCGCGACCACGGGTGGACATATGATCGCTGTGAAAGCGGTAGAGATGTTCTGCGCCATTTTAGGCCGGGTCGCGGGCGACGCCGTACTGGCGACGGGCGCGCGCGGCGGCGTTGTTCTGGGCGGCGGCATCCTACCAAAAATGAAGGAAGTTTTTCTTAACAGCGATTTTCTCCGGTGTTTCAAGGACAAGGGGCGGATGTCCGATTACGTCGGCGCCGTTCCTGTGCAATTGATCATCACAGAAAACGCGGCGCTATTCGGCGCGGCGGCGTCTATGGAGACAGACAATTGAATATCGACGACATTCTCGACGCTGCGAAGATCATCCCGGTTCTCGAAGTTTCCTCCCTTGAAAAGGCGACGCCGCTGGCCAAAGCGCTTGCCCGAGGCGGCATGCAGGTCGTTGAGGTGACCCTGCGAACGCCCTGTGCCCTAGAGGTGGTCGCCGCAATGCGATCCGCGGCGCCCGAGTTGATCGTTGGCGTCGGGACGATCTGTAAACCTAGCGATGTCGTTGCAGCGATAGACGCCGGCGCGGCGTTCCTGGTCAGCCCTGGCGCAAGCGAGACCCTTCTTGGTGAGCTGGCGGCATCCGGCGCGCCGTCGATGCCCGGTGTTGCGACCGCATCTGAATCAATCGCCGCATTTGAGGCGGGATTTAAAGCGCAGAAATTTTTTCCGGCTGAGCTGGCGGGCGGGGGTTCCTATCTCAAGGCCCTCGCGGGACCATTGCCTGACGTCAGGTTTTGCCCGACAGGCGGCGTCAGCGCCGCCCGTGCGCTGGACTATCTCGCGCTTCCCAACGTCGCTTGCGTCGGCGGTTCGTGGGTTGCGACGAAACAACTGATTGCAGAGAGCGCCTGGGTGGTGATTGAAGACAATGCCAGAACCGCTGTGGACTTACAGTCAGCATCCAGATTTTCCGGTCGACCTCAATGAGGCTTTCCCTTGAAGCCGCCGCAGCCCGGCTTTTGCAATGTGCGCTCTGGCGAAGAGTGGCGAAAGCCTGACGGATTTCAGATAGTCCACATTAATGTTGATCGCCTCGCCAGCTGGATCGAAACCAAGGGCGCGCCGCAATTCATGCAGCGCGGCAAGTTCCAGAAAAGTTGACACAACCCCGCCACGGAGCGCTTTGATCAGCGGATTGCCGAAGTGAGCGTCATCCGGTGAAGTTGAATAAAGGGCGCCGTTTTCGGTTTCTTCGACATCAAACCGGAACCACTGGCGAAGCGGCAAGTTCGCAAATTGCGTCATGCCGGTTGCCTTTTCCCGAGCCGTGCAAAGTCCGGCCCACCGCTCGCGATCATGAAAGCGCCAGCCGCACTCGCTAGCGGCAGCAGGCAAAGAATGGCTATGAGCGCGTATTCGGAGATTGCTACGAGCGTATAGAAAAGGAAGACATTAGATCAAATCTGACGTAGTGAGCCGAATTCTGTAATCTCTGCGTTCTTTATTTTTGTGCTTGCCACGACGCGTGTCAAACAAGAGTGCATGTTGCCTAACTTAATCTTCAAAATGATTATGTCTGTTCCGCTTTTGCCGCGTGGCTCCATTTTGCACCGCCGTTGACGGCCGCCATTGGTATCTTGACGTCCCGGATTGACGACCGTGCTGGCGGGGGCCAAGAGATTGAATGAAGCGTAATGGGAGAACTCAATGAAGAATAGTTCTTGCATTTCTGGCGAGAGGCGATGGGTCGAGCGCTGGCCCGATGAAGATTCCATTACTCGCCATTTTCATTGCAGCGCTATGGGCTCCATGCACCTTTGCGGAAGAAAAAGCGACATGGAGCGTGCTTCTTGAGAATGACTATTTCGGCTCGACTGATAGCAACCACACAAACGGCGTGCGGTTTGGTTATCTGTCGACGCCGGGGCGCGGTAAAGAAATCGCGAGACGGTTTTTGCGGGCGTCGCCGGCTGACGTTACGCGAATTGGCTTCGCTCTCAGTCACAGCATTTTACCCCGCAAGATACAGAGGCGATTGAACCGCTTCCTGATCAGCATACATACGCCGTTTGGCTCTACGGGGAATATTCCGTGCTGGTTGAACGCGACAATGATATGTTCGACATGCTCACCGTTTTGGCCGGTGTAATCGGGCCTGCCGTGCTCGGCGACAACGTGCAGTACAATTTCCATCGACTTATCAAGGGCGACAGGGTCAACGGATGGGACAACCAGCTCTGCAACGAGCCCGGTTTAATTCTGTCCTATGAACGGCGCTGGCGGCCGTTTTTTCGCGTATCTCGCCCCGGCGTCGGAATCGATGCATCGCCCAATGCGGGCATCTCCGTCGGCAATGTGTTGACGCAAGGCAAGACCGGCCTGACATTTCACGTCGGCCAAAATCTTGAAGGAAACTACGGGCCGCCGCGCATTCGGCCCAGCCTTGCAGGCGCCGGATATTATCGCGGCGTCGACGCCGCATCGTGGTACCTGTTCGCCGGCGCGGAAGGGCGTGCGGTCGCGCGAAACATTTTTCTTGACGGGAATACCTGGCGCGACAGTCTTTCGGTCGAAAAACGCCATCTCGTCGCCGACGTCCAGGCCGGCGCCGTGATCCAAATCAAATCGTTCCAGATCGCCTATACTTATGTTTGGCGGACGAAGGAGTTTGCAACACAGGACGCGCGGCATGAGTTCGGCGCGCTTTCGCTATCGGCAAAATTCTAGCATGATCGCTGATCGACGAAAAACGGCGCCGAACCAGCGCAAATGCATTTGGAAGTCTGCTTTGAGGATGTTTCTGAAGTCTCCATCGCCGGATGCACACCGGGCAAAATTTCGGCCGGAATTTCCTTGATTATGTGCTGCTCATAATTCGGCGGTATGGAGAATTGCGGATAATTGCTCTCGCTGCACACGGTGCTTGTCCGGGTTTTCTGCCATCAACTTTTTTAAGTTCAGAATTTTCCATTTGATCGCCGGCAGGGCGGCGGCCTGCGGCAGACCGATGAGTGAGAAATCAGGTTCGCCCGCCTGCAGCGTCATCAGGAATTCCGCCGCTGGTCCTTTGATGCGCGACCTAACGTCGGCAATCAGCTGCGATCGCGCGCCGGTCAATTCTTCGAGCGCAACGGGCGCCGCCGTCGTCCCGACGAATTCCTTCTCGAATTCGGCCGCGATATCCTTTTCGTTCGGCGCCAGCAATTCATGGGTGGGACGGCTCGAACAGGCGATGTAAATTAGAAACGCGCGGAAGAGTTCGTCGGTGAGGCCTTCGTTTTCGTAGAGGAGTATTATGTCGAAGAGATCGCGCGGGTGCTGGCGGTCTAGCGCGGCGTGTAATTTGCCGGCGTAAAGATCATCGAACGAGACTACCTTCGTTTCCACGAATCCATATCTGTCTTCGACCGCAGGCGCCGCACGCATGAGGCGCGTTTTGCTGATCACGCCGCGCATGACCGGCGAGGTCTCGATTTTCACAGTAACACCGCCGGCGCTCGCAAGAATGCGCGTTTCGCCGCCGCCGCCGGCGATGCGTCGCGCGGATGCGCCCGGCAAGGCGTTGGTGCGCGCTGTCAGGCGATCGAACGCCTCGTCAATCGCTTTCAGCGACGGCGCGCGTTCGGCAATGGGAAGATAGGCGAGGTCGATATCCACCGACAGCCGCGGCATGTCGCGATAAAAGAGATTG
>PAIP01000036.1 GCA_002704915.1 Parvularcula sp. | reverse complement strand
GAGCGCCGCGGCGAAAAAACCGCCGAAGCGGAGCCTGCGACAAAAACCGGCGA
Organism: Parvularcula sp.; assembly: GCA_002704915.1. Taxonomy (GTDB): domain Bacteria; phylum Pseudomonadota; class Alphaproteobacteria; order Caulobacterales; family Parvularculaceae; genus Hyphococcus. The sequence goes on along the minus strand of PAIP01000036.1, from coordinate 119,186 downwards.
AGCGGACAGCACCGACACCAAGGAAGCGCGCGAGTCGCTTGACGTCGAATATGACGACATTGACCCCAACAGCTCGGGCAGCGACGCCGCTTACGGCGATTATCGCCCCAATGACTGGGCGTCGGCGCCGTCCGGACGCAGCTTCGACGGCGAGGATCAGGAATTCGGCGCCAATCTCAAAAAAGAAATTTCGCTGGCCGACCATCTGACCGAGCAGCTGCATCTGGCGACGCGCGAGCCCATGGAATTGTTCATTGGCGCTTACATCATCGATATGATCGACGAGGCCGGGTATCTGCGCGAAGACCTGCCGACCGTTGCGGAACGCCTCGGCGCGGAACTGGCCGACGTTGAAAAGACCCACGCCATGATTACGGCTTTCGATCCGTCGGGCGTCGGCGCGCGCGATTTGAAGGAATGTCTGAAACTCCAGTTGATCGACGCCAATCGCTACGATCCTTCTATGCAGGCGTTTGTCGAGAACATCGAGCTGCTCGCCAAAGGCGACCTTAAAGGCCTCGTGAAAGCCACCAATTCGGACGAAGAGGACGTTCGCGACATGATCGCCGAAGTGCGTGGCCTGACCCCAAAGCCCGGTTACGCCTATGGCGGCGGCGTGGTGCAGGCGATTGCGCCCGACGTCTTTGTGACCAAGTCTCAGGATGGGGGGTGGAAGGTTGAACTCAACAGCGAAACCCTGCCGCGCATTCTCGTCAACCAACGTTATTATGCGGAGATTTCATCGGTGAACGGCGCCGATGAAAAGGACAAGTCCTATATTGCCGAACAGTTTGCCAGCGCTAATTGGCTGGCGAAGTCGCTGCATCAGCGCGCGCAGACAATCCTGAAGGTGGCGAGCGAAATCGTCCGGCAGCAGGATGCGTTTCTTGCTTATGGCGTCAAACATTTGCGCCCACTCAATCTGAAAGTCGTCGCCGACGCCATCGAGATGCACGAATCGACGATCTCCCGCGTCACGTCGAATAAATATATTGCGACGCCGCGCGGTCTTTTCGAACTGAAATACTTCTTTACGGCTTCGATCGCCTCCTCGTCAGGCGGCGAAGCTCACTCGGCCGAAGCAGTCCGGCACCGCATTCGCGAACTCATCGAGGTCGAGACCAAAGACACCGTTCTGTCGGACGACAAGATCGTCGAAATCCTGCGCGCCGAGGGCGTTGATATTGCCCGGCGCACGGTCGCTAAGTATCGGGAAACATTAAATATTCCCTCTTCGGTCCAGCGCAGGCGGGCGATGTTGCAAACCGCGATCTAACCCTTTAATCCGCGCCTCCAGAACCAATATAATGGCAGTGGCGCGATCCGGGAGAGAACCGCCAGTTTCAGGAGGTCCAATGGACATTCAGCTCAGCGGTAAAAACATGGATCTGGGCGAGGCCCTGCAAGTCCATGTTTCTGACAAGCTCGAAGACAGCGTTCACAAATATTTCGATCGCGGCGCCGAAGCGACCGTGACTTTTTCCAAAGAGCGCCATCTCATCGATTGCGACGTGACCGCCCATCTCGCCTCTGGCGTGTTTTTGGCCGCCCATGGCGAAGGCGGCGACGCCTACAGCGCTTTTGAAGAAAGCCTGGCGAAGCTCGAAAAACGGATTCGCCGGTATAAGCGCCGTCTCAAAAACCATCATACCAACGGCAAGGAACCGCTGCCGGCCGAAAATGCATCTTATTACCTGCTTCAGCCTCTTGGCGAGGAAGAAGAGGACGATCAAAGCGAGGGCGATCCAAATCCGGTAATCGTGGCTGAGAGCCAGACCACGCTCCGGGAGATGACGGTTGGCGCCGCAGTGATGCAGCTCGACCTCGCCGAGCAGCCAGCCCTGGTGTTCAAAAACGCCGCACATGGGCGGATCAACGTGGTTTACCGCCGTCGGGACGGGAATATCGGATGGGTTGATCCCGGGGCGTCTTAGCGCTAAAGGCGGCGCGCGTTGCGGCTCAGCTTGGGCGACGCTTTTGGTCTCGGGACCGAATTTAGGGAACTTCTCAACAGCTTGGCGTATTCAGGGGCAATGTGGAACGAGTGAAAGAGTTTGTGTGAGCGTAATGGGACTTGAAGACCTTCTCAGCCCTCAGGGCGTCATCCACAACCTCCGGGTGAACTGCAAGCGTGAAGCGCTGCAGGCGCTTGCCGATAAGGCAAGCAGTCTCGTCGATCGCCCGGCGGCCGATATCATGACGACGCTTCTTGAACGCGAGCAGCTCGGCTCCACGGGGGTTGGCGACGGCGTCGCCCTGCCTCATGGCAAGATCGAGGGGCTGAGTAAGATCATTGGCGTCCTTGCACGGCTCGAAACTCCTGTAAGCTTCGATGCGCTGGACGATCAGCCTGTGGACCTGGTCTTCATGCTTCTCGCGCCGGCCAACGCCACGGCTGCGCATTTGAAGGCGCTCGCGAAAGTATCCCGCCTTCTGCGCGATGATCACGCTCGCGAAGCACTTCGCGGCGCCGATTCGGCAGAAGCGTTATTCGCCATCGCCACCGCGGATCAAAAGCACCACGCAGCCTAGCCCAAAGGATTGTGGGAAAACCTTAGCCCGTCAGTGAACGCTGACTGGGTTCATTTCATACTGGCGCGCCGCCGCGAAAGCGAGATCGCGATTCCCGACCAGCGCCAGACGCTCGCCATTGGACGAGTGAACCGAGTACAGAATATCATCATACTCAATCTCGACCGTCAGTTCGCCGTCTTCATCGACAAGATCGTCCAGCACATCACGAGCGGCGACCGTGCGGATATATACCAGCTTGCGCCCCCCCAGCTCTGCGAAATCGCGCGCTGACAGGGATTTTGGCTCTCCGTCATTAAAAATTGCGCCGTTTTTCATCAAAGTCATGGGCCTTTTCCTTTATCAGATCTTCTGGATCCGGCGTGTTGCTGATTTTGCAGGAAAACTGGCTAGCAAAGCGTGAACGCCGGATAAGAAAATCCGATGATTTTCTTTACACATCGGAAACGACGCAGGTCTGTCCGCTTGGAAACAAAACCCTTCATCACCGACAATTTTCGATATGGGGATATTTTGTAACAGTTCAATGACCGCCTTTTCCCCACCCGGATTTGTGAACGCCTCAGCCTGATGATCAAACCGGTACGGGCCGGCCTTCAAGGATTGCGGCGAAGAGCGGCGGATCCACATTTCCGCCGGACAGCGTCACGGCGGTGGTCTTGCCCTTCGTATCAAACTTGCCCGCGAGCAGCCCTGCGAGCGCAGCGGCCCCGCCCGGCTCCACCACAAGTTTCAACTCGCGCCAGGCAAAAACCATCGCCTTGCGGACATCGTCCTCCGTAACAGTCAGACCGCCGCGAACCAGCCGCTTCATGATTGGCAAGGTCAGCCGTCCCGGCGCCGGCGTGGCGATGGCGTCGCAGATCGTACGCTGAGTGACGTCCGCACGATGCAGGACGCCATCGCGGATAGAGGCCCAGGCTTCATCAAATCCCTCAGGCTCTGCAATCCAGACATGGGTTTCGGGAGACGCATCCTCCAGGATTGTCGCGCAGCCCGATGTCAGCCCGCCGCCGCCGCAACAGATGATGAAGGCATCAAGAGACAAGCCTCCGGCTTCCGCGTCCTCGACAGTTTCCAACGCAACCGTCCCCTGCCCCTCTATAATATGTGGATGGTCGAATGACGGCGCCAGCACCATACCTTTCTCGGCGATGATGCGCTCGGCGATCGCCTCGCGGTCCTCGCTGTAACGGTCATAGAAAATAATGTCCGCCCCGAGCGCTTTCACATTCTCGGTTTTGATGGCTGGCGCGTCGGCCGGCATGATGATCGTGGCTTGGGCGCCCGCCATGCGCGCAGCGAAAGCGACCCCTTGGGCGTGATTGCCTGACGACCAGGCGAGAATGCCCCGGCGCCGCTCTTCCTCGGTCAGTTGTGAGATCAGATTATAAGCGCCCCGGAATTTGAAGGAGCCGTAATGCTGCAACATCTCGGCCTTCAGGAGAACGCGCCCGCCGACGATGTCATTTAAAGTCTGGCTTTCAAGGAGCGGCGTGCGAACCGCTTTTCCCTTGAGCCGCGCCGCCGCGGCGCGAACGCCGTCGGCGGTGATCGAAGCATTTTCGAGCGAAATATCCATAACAAGCCTTCAACGGTGACGGTCATGTCATGACCAGAAAAACCGTCCAAGCCAAGACGGATTTGCGGCGGTCTGAAGGCGTTTCAGGAAGCGGCCAGACTTCCCGCCATGGTCAGCAGAATAATCCCGAAGATCACCCGGTAAATCACGAAAGGCGTGAAGCTGATCGAACGCGTCAGACGCATCAAGGCCGCAATGGCCGCATAGGCGCAAATGAACGATAGAACCGCAACAATCGCCGCGCCCGACATTGTGGCGCCCGCCCCTTCGCGGGCGATTTCGATAGCGGCGAAAAATCCGAGCGCGAGGATCGTCGGTATCGCAAGCAGCATGGAAAAGCGCGCCGCTTCCGTTCGCGCAAGACCGAGAAACCGGCCCATGGTCATAGTGATGCCGGAGCGCGACACGCCGGGAACAAGCGCGATCATCTGCGCAAGACCAATCGTCAGCGCGTCACGCCAGGTAATACGATCGAGCCCTTCGCGCGTTCCTGTCGACCGGTCGGCGACCCATAACAGAATGCCGAAAATGATGCTGGTCCATCCGATCACCACTGGCGAGCGCAGGGCGTCGGTAATGTCGAGCAGGACAAATACAGCCGCAAGCGCCAATGTCGGAACGGTCGCCGCCGCAATGAACAGAAAAAGTTTGCGATCATCGCTCGCCCGGAACCGGACCGTGTCGATTCCGCCGCGAAACAGCATGGCTGTCTCCGCCCGGAAGTAAATAAGAACGGCCACAAGCGAGCCCACATGAGCGGCGATGTCGATCAGCGGCCCCTGATCCGTCCAGTCCTTTACGGCGAGCGGCGCGAGGATCAGATGCGCCGATGACGAAATCGGCAGGAATTCCGTAATCCCTTGGATGATGGCGAGAACGATGAGCTGGATCAGCGACATGGCTGGCAAATAAACCCGTTCGCCGTGACCGCACTATGACAAAATTGCGGGCAGGACTGATTATTTTGTGGCCGCCTAGCTGTTCGCCGCTTGAGCGAGAGGATCGATAATCCCGATTTCCGCCAGCTTGGCCGCCACCGCGCCCTTATCGAAAGGCTTCAGGATGTGATGGGCGGCGCCGGCGGCTTTGGCGAGGGTGAATTGCTGATGATCGTTTTCCGTCGCACACAGGATGATGGCGGGCCGTTCGCCTTCCAGCGACGCCGCCTCGCGCAGAAAATCGAGCGCCCCCATGGAGGGAAGGTCCCAGTCGAGAAACACCGCCGCCGGTTTTTTCTCCCGGCAGATTTCAATGGCCGCCGCCGCGTCGGCCGCGCCTTCGGCTTCAAGACCGAGATCCAAAATGATGCGCTCGGCAATCTCCCGAATGAGCTCGGAATCATCCACAATGAGACAGGTTTTTGAGGCAGGCATAGCTAGAAAATCCGTTCGTTGGGCTGCCGCTATTGTGGCGCGGCGATGTTAGCGACGGATTAACGCCATGATGAGGATAGCGTTAACGCAGGCTTAAGACCCGAACGCCGCGCGGAAAATCACTTCCTCTTCGGTGCGCTCCACCTTGATGGCGCCGCCCGCCGTCTCGACCAGACGCGAGGCGATAAAGGCCGGGGTCAGCTTGGGCGTGATCTCGTTGGCGTCCCCGCCAAGCGCGCGCACAAGGTCGTCATTGAGGAGGAGTTTCTTGCCGGTCGCCGTGATGGTGAAATTGTCGATATCGCCTTCGATGGAGACGAGGCCGCCGCGCGGCACGCAGTCAGCCGCCGCATAAGCGAGCACCATGAGCACTTTCACTTTTTCCTTCGCCGCCAGCCCGGCGCCGATGCCCCAGTCGAGATCGGCCTTGGTGATGGCGAAAAGATCGACCAGGGCTTTCTGGGCGTCCTCAAGACTGATCTGGGCGCCGAAGCCGCCCGCGGCGCCATAGGCAAGACGCGCATAGGAAAGGAGCGCAATCGCCTTTTTCGCGCCGGAACGCACGAGGTCCATGGCCGCTTCGCGCATGGCGCCTTCCATGGCCGGATCGTCGAGCACCTCAAGGCCCGAGCTCAGCGCGCCCACCGGGTTGATGAGATCGTGGCAGACCCGCGAAGATAACAGCGCCGAAAGCGCCAGCGCATCGGGATCCTCGTCATCGGGCGGCGTCAGATCGTTGGAGTCGAATTTCGGGGCTTCGGACATGGGAACGGACTTTCAAAGCTGAACGTTTCTTATCCCTGATTCGCCGCTCGCTGGCGCGCCTATTTGCGGGTTTGTCAGGCTTCAATTTCCAGCGCCTGGCGTCGCTGACGGAAAGGGGCCGGGATTTTCGGGATTCAGGTCCACGGGCGCATCCCGCCGCGGCTCAGCAGAGCCCGAACGCATGAGATGAGAGGTGCGCGGGACGTGAAACATCCTCATCGCTAGGTAGAAGCACATGGATGTTTCACATCCCGCGCGCAGTTTTTACAGCGCCGCCAATCGATCGCATCCGGCGACGGTCCTTCAACTTCAACGGAACTGAAGGCCCGCCTCTTCCCCGAAGGCTCGACTGCAGCGGCCGGCCGGGTTCTAAGCGCTTCGTCCGTCCCTCGCCCCGGCGAAAACACCGGTTGCAACTGGCGAAGGCGAAGCGCCGCCCGCACACTGCCGTCAAGGCCGCTGAACGACGGTTCCGGACAACGCCTCTCGCGCCTTGACTGCCTTGCAGTTTACGGCAGGTCCGGAGGGGGTGGATAACTATTCACCGGTGAGCCAGGGTTGAGGCCCCGCCTTACGGAAAATCGCTTCGAAAGCCTTGTATTCTAAGGGTTCAGCAAATCGCTGACGCCGCAGCATGTCCAAAAATGTAACGTCGCGCGTTACATCGATGGTATGAAGCATTCGCACTATTGGGGCCTTTTTCCCGCTTTTGGCCCCCCATCCCCCGGCGGAGTTTATCCTAGGGCTGGCTTTCAGCCGGACCCGGGGGGCGGGTACTTCTCCCCGCAAGGGGGGAAGAGGACGCTGCCGCCAGTTGGAGCTTCTCCTCCCCCGCTGGCGGGATCAATTGGGGCCCGTCAGGACAAAGCTTAAATCTTGATCCACTCGCCGGACTGTTTGCGCACGCATTGGCCGCTCGTCGCCTGGTTCATAAGCTTTTCCGCCGTCAGCGCCGCCGTGACTTCAATCGTCACGCCATTGCGCTTGGCGAGATTGGCGTAAGCCGTCTTGCGCTGCTGATTGATGTCGCGAATTTCGCGCTGCAATTGCGGGCTCGCAGAGGCGCCGTCCACGACGCCGAGATAGCCGTCCGCCTGTTCGCCGACAATGCAGTTGTCCTTGGCGTTTTCCACAAGCGCGCTCGCCGCCAGAGCGGACGGCGCCGCCGCAGACAGGATAAGGCCCGCCGACGCGGCGGCCATGATAAGCTTGTTTTTCATCGAATGTTTCATACCGGCGTCCCCCTAGAATATATCCGGATTGTCAGCAATGAGATCCTCGATCTCCCGGTCGAGTTTCACACGAACTTCCTGATCGATCTTGACGTTGAGATTGACTTCAATCGGCTTGTCGCCGCCTTCAAGCTTCACCGTCGTGCAGGCAAAGAGCGCAAGCGCCCCCATTGGCGCCAGAACCGCAAACCGCAACTGCTCAAAACGTGTCATAGGGGATTGCCCTCCGCCCTAACCATTATCGAATCGAATACGCTGAACTTTGGGCATAGTAGCCCAGGCGTTAGGCGAAAAATAGGCGGAAATATGCTGAAGCTGCGCCCTATTCCGCCATATTCCGCCCGCCGTCCCCGCCTAGTCATCATTGGCGAGCCCGCGCTGGATTTGAAGCTGGATGTCGCGGGAAAGGTTCGCCTGACGCAACAGTTCGAGAAGCGCCGCATCGAGATTAATCCGATAGACCACCGGCACCCGCACATCCTGCTTGCGGACCGTCACGTCGCCCGTGCCCTCGAATTTCATCTGGAACTCAAGACGGCCGTCCAGTGCGCCATTGACGCTGACTTCCAGCGCATTGAACCGCAGGTCGCGAAGAATGTCGAAAGCGACCTGAGCATCCTCGCCCGCCGCAGACGCCGCTTCCGCCGCCTTGCCTACATAGCGGATCGCGCCCGGCCCTTCGGATTTGAAATAGCCGTTTTCAATGCGCGCCTTGCCGCCTTCGAAGATCACCGGCAACTCCCCGGTAAGAATGCCCTCGCCCGAAAGGCCTTCGATATCCACATAGTCAAAAATCTTTTGAAGATCGATGCCCCGTGCGCGCAAGGGAATGGTCGCCTCCCCTGCAAATCCGGCCTTCGCTTCATAGACGCCGAGCGTGCCGCCGAACCACGGGAACTCGGCGTTTGAAATCGTAATGCTTTCATCCCCGGGCAGGCTGAATGTAATCGCGCCCTGGCCGAGCTGCAGCGCGTCCATATCCACGCTGTCGACGGTGATTGTCTGAAAGCCGCCGGTCGTCACCGGAAAAAGATCCGTAAGCTGAACGCTTCCGCTGACGCCATTGGTTCGGGTCACGGCCTGCGTCGGGCCGGCGAAGGAAATTTCGTTGAAGGCGAGATCGGCGCCGGATTGGAGCTCCGTCCCGCCCCAGGCGAACCGCACTGTTCCGTCCATCGCGCCGTCGGCGTCCGTGACGATGCCCTTGAGCGCCGGGGAAATCTTGTTCGGCTGCAGCCCGCCGGGCGAGAAGGTCAGCTTTTCCAGCGTCAGGAGGGTTTCGCCGCTGGCGTCTTTCATATGATGCACGCCCGTGCCCCGCCCCAGACGATAGCCTTCCGGCGTGGTCAAGACGTAAGAGAACGCCGCTTCGTTCTCTTCCAGAACCGCTTCTCCCGACGCCAGGACGGGCGCGATCATCACGAGCGTCTGGCCGGCGCCGAGATGCTGGGAAAGCCGCAGGCGGTCGAGCGAGGCTTCTGCGCGCATGTCATCGGCATCGAGATCGAAACGGAAATCGCCAATGACGCCCGCCATGCCAAGCGCCTCATTAAGGATCATGTCGCCATTGGCGAGACCGCCGGTGATCGTCGTCTCTTTGCGCGCGGGCCGGTAGACGGCGTCGAAGCGGGTGACCGGCGGGCGTCCGCGCGCCTTGGTCTCGCCCATGGCGATCGCCCCCTGCCGCGCGGCGAGCTCGCCGGAGATGTCAAAGACCGGCTCATCGATCCACCTGTAGGTGACGAGCGGGCCTTCGGCGTTGCAGAGCGTGACGCCCGTCAAGTTGATGGCGATGTCCTGTTGCGCGATGACACTGCGGCTTTTGTCGATAGTGAAGCAGTCGCTTTTGCTTGAGATAGTTGCACGCTGGGCGTTCAGATCTGCGGCAATGTGAAAAGCGCCCCTGAATGGCGCATCGGCGAGCGTCAGCCGGCCGATGGTCGCTTTGCGAAGCGCTGTTTCAAGATCGATGTCGGCGACGATCTCAGGGCCATTTCCGCTCGCACCCAAAAGGATGCGGCTCTCACCGAGCGAGATCGCGTCAGAGGAAAACGCCGCGATATGCAGGGGCGCCGCAACTCGCCATACGCCGTCTTGCCGTTCCATATCGACAGCGCCGGTCGCATTGGCGCCGTCGCTCTTTAACGCAAGCTGGAAAGACGAAGACTGGCGCCCGCCGCCGGCAACGAAGAACGGCGCGCTTCCCTGCGGCGTGAAACTGAGCGAGGCGCCTTCGGGCGAGGTCAGCGCCAGCGGGGTCTCCTCGCTCGCCAGCCGAACCGTCACGCCGTCCACGTCGTAGGCAATATCGACCGCGCCGGCGAGGGCTGCGCGCTGCAGGTTTTCGCCGAAGATAGTCTGCATTTGCGCGGCGCTGGCGAGCGACTGAAGGTTTTCGGCGCGCAATTCGATGTCCGGCGCCGCGAATTCGATGCGGCCCTCGCCCGCAAAGGCCGAGCGCGCACCACCGGCGATCTCCCGCCAGGAGCGGCCTTCGCCCGACAGAGAAATGGCGATATCTTTCGCTGCGGCGGCATCGGTTACAATATCGCCGGTGAGCTGCGCGTCGATCGACGCAGCGCCGTCCGACGCCAGCACCAGATCGGCCGCGCCGTCGAGATTTTCGAAGACGACATCTTGCCAGCGCAGCATTTGCGAGGACAGCTCTATAGAGGCGTCGCCGCCCTCGCCCACATCGTAATCCGCCGTGACGCGTCCGCGCGCAGCGCCCTCCGGCGCATCGACGATCACGGCGACATCACTCAAAGTCAGGCGGTCGAATGGCAGGGCGCCGCCTTCCCCGCCGCCGCCGGCGTTGACGCCCGGAACCGAGACGCGCCCTTCGTCATCGATCGTCAGCCTTACGGTTCCGGGCCCGGCGCGCACCGCATCGACGGCGCGTTCTTTCCATAAGCGCCGCCAATCGAAATCCGCTTCAACGACGTCAAAGGAAACGCCTCTGGCGCCTTGCGGACCGGCGGCGACATTTTCCAGCCGCAGCGTATCGAAGGTTAACGCGGTGACGCGCGCCTCGGGCGCTTCAAGCCCCGCCGACGCCATGCCGGTCCGCACCGCCCAGCCGGCGAGCGGCATGCGCAGGAACCACACGCCCGCCGCGAGCAATGCTGCAAGCGCCAGGACAACAGCCAGAAATCGCGCTGCCCGCATGACGTTACCCTAACCCCTCAAACACGACCGCTGCTTTTCTCTATTGATTAACGACAATTTCGTCTAATGAGCTCCGCGCGTCGCCGGTAGAATGCAAAAAATTGCAGGCTTTGGCGAGGCGTGCGAGGATAAGGCGCGGCACGGCCTGTGCAAGGCAACCTTAGCGCAACAAAGCGGCGGCGGAACACGGATGTCGAACGAGTTTGTTCATACAGGTCAGACCTTTACGGGGCATGACGACGCCTATTGTCCGCTGGAGCGCAAGCGCCGCGGCCCCGCCGCCCTTGGGGCGGCCTTGACGGTGATGATCGCCGGCGGCGCGTTTCTCATCTTTTCCGCGGCCTCGACGCCCACGCGCCTGCCCGAGGCGCCGATCGCCGCCGCCCTTCCCGTCGACGCCTCCGCTGCGTCCGCATCGCTCAGCGCCGTTAACGAGCGCGCCCCGACCGTGGTCGCGACGGTGGAGGCGACACCCGCCGGTTCCGATAGCGTCAAAGCCGCGCTCGCGGAGTCGCGCGCCGCCCGCGCGCCGCTCGGCCTGGCGGGCGGCGACACGCCTGCGGCAGCAGACACCACGCTGGCGCCGCGCCTCAAACCGGCAACGGACGCAACGCCCACAGCGATCAAAACCCCCGCGGCCGTTAAAACCGAAATCATCGAAACCGCCGGCGTCGCGCCGAGCCTGAAACCCGAAGCGCCGGCGCCGCGTCCGGTCAGCCTCATGCAAGTGGCGCAGACCCAGCACATCACCGATGACGACGCGCCGCCGCCTTTCTTTTTCGCCAGCGATATCGAACCGAGAACCACAAGCAGGATTTCGCCCGCCATCGCCTACGCCGCCGACATGGCGCCGGCCCCGGCCGAAATCCGCATCAAGCTCAAACGCGGCGAGAACTTCGTCGATGCGTTGAAACGCGCCGGCATTTCCGCCGCCGACGCGAACACCGCAGCTTACGCCTTCGGCAAGCATCAGGATCTGCGACGCCTCCTGCCCGGTCAGGAATTCGCGCTGACGGTGGGCTGGCCGAACCAGACTCTTTTCGAACTGGCGGCCCAGCACACGGCGCCCGATGCGCGCCTTCTCGGTCTTGAATTCCGCGCCGATCCTGAAAACCGCATCGTCCTTAAACGGACTGCTGGCGGCGAGATGGCGGCGCAAAAGAAAACCGTGCCGCTGACGACGCGGATCATGTCCATCGCCGGGCGCATCAATGGCAGCCTCTACATGTCCGCAAAACATGTGGGCGCGCCCGATGAAGTCATCGCCAATCTCGCCGACGCCTTTTCCTATGATGTCGACTTTCAGCGCGAGATTTTCGGCGGCGACGAATTCGAGGCGATCTTCGAAGTCAAATATGACGATGAAGGCGAGCTCGTTTCCACCGGCGACATTCTCTACGCGCGCCTCAACTGGCGCGGCCGTTCGCGCGAAAAAGGCTATTACCGTTTTCCCGGCGACGATGGCCGCCCTGACTTTTACGACGCCACGGGACAGAGCGCGAAACGCCTTCTCATGAAAACGCCAATCGACGGCGCGCGCCTCTCCTCCGGCTTCGGCACGCGCAAACATCCGATCCTCGGTTATCGCCGCGCCCATAAGGGCGTCGACTTCGCAGCGCCGCGCGGCACCCCGATCAAGGCCGCCGGTGATGGCGTCATCGTGCGTGCGAACCGCTACGGCTCATTCGGCAACTATGTGAAGATCCGCCACGCCAATGGCTATGAAACGGCCTATGCGCATCTCAATGGCTTCGCCCGCGGCATGCGCGCCGGCAAGCGCGTGCGCCAGGGCGACATCATCGCCTATGTGGGCACGACCGGACGCTCCACCGGACCGCACCTTCATTATGAGGTTCATTTGCGCGGCACGGCGGTCAATCCGCAACGGCTCAAAATCGACACCACAGGCAAGACGCTTGAAGGCTCAGCTTTGGCGGCGTTCAAGGAAGAAAAGGCCCGCATCGACGCCATGCGGATGCCTGAGGAAACGCGCGAAGCGCTTTACGCTCGCGACGAACGCGCGGCCCAGGGCGCCCTCTGATCGAGAAACATGCAAACGAAAACGCCGCAGACTGACATAGCCTGCGGCGTTTCAAGCAAACTGCGCAGCGCGCCTTAGTTCATCGGATCGTCGAGATCGTCAGCGGCGTCTTCAATCTCGTCGCCGGCTTCCTCGATCGACTCCTCGGTTTCGTCGGCGGCTTCATCCATCGCATCGTCGGCATCGTCACCAGCGTCTTCCACCCAGTCGCCTGTTTCATCGCCAGCGTCGTCAAGATCGTCGCCGACGTCGTCGCCGACATCTTCGACCCAATCGCCGGTCTCGTCGGCCGTCTCTTCCACCTCGTCCCACGCATCGTCGCCATCGGCGCTCACAGACGCATCGGCGTCAATATCGCTTTCGCCGCGCGCATCGAGATCGGCGTCGTCATATAACGGCGCGTCTGCGTCAGCCTCTCCATCAACCGAAGTTTCGGCGTTTACATCCGTCTCCGTTTCAAGAGCAGGATCCATATCGCCTTCGCCGCGCGGGTCGAGATTGGCGTCATCATAAACGGGCTCACCTGCGCCCGATTCCGTCGTCGTTTCCACGCCCGACCGGAAATCGGCGAGCGCCTGTGCATTCAGATCCTCCGCGCTTGTCTGCGCAGAAGCGCTGGCGAGCGCAACCGGCGCAACGAGCATGGAAGATGCAAGCAATCTCAGTTTGTGAGGTTTAAACATAGCGGCGTTCTCCATCTGACTTCGGATGGTTAACACAGGCTTTACCCCCCGGTTCCCCCTTGCGCGCGCAGTCCGCGCTGTCCTTGTCAGCAGCTAAGTCCTTATGCAGGGATGTTTTTTTCCGGCCTCACGGTCATCAACATACTGAATGTTAATGTCGGCGGATGGCGCAAAGGTCGCTGCTCCAAACGTGAGAAAGGCGGGTGACTTTCAGGCGAAGCATTTCATGATGGCGATGGGCGCGGCATCGGGATGGCGCGTACGCGCTCCATCAAATCGGAGACTGCCTTGTCGTCACAAACGCTCTCGAAAGACGGTTTTGCGCTCGACAGACAGTTGCGTTTGCCACTCACCATCCTGTCGCCGGCGGCCTTTGCGCTCGCGCTTGCGTGGCTGGCGTTTGAAGTCGGGCGCTATTGGGGCGTCGCGGGACCCGACATCAAATATTTCTGGCTTGCCGGTGAATTCTGGACCGCCGGACTGACGCCTTACGAAGAAACCTTCACGGCCCGTCTCATCGAGATAACGGACATAGAAGGCGGAGCAGGCGCGTGGAACTACACGCCCAACTGGTATTTCATTTCAGCGGGGCTCGCGCAGATGGATCTCCTGACCGCGTCTCGCCTGTGGCTGGTCATGAACGCCGTTATGTTGCTGGCGGCCAGCGCGCTTAACGCCGCTGCGTTTCGGCCAATGAACAAGAACAGCGCCGTTCTTGCGCCTGCGGCGCCTGTCAACAGGCTTGCCGCCATTCTGCCCCTGCTCGTTCTCTTCTTCCTTCACGGCGCGTATATGGGCCTTAGTCAGCCGGCGGAAAAAACGCTGGAGCTGGGGCAGTCTTCGATCCTGATTTATTTCGGCCTCAGCCTTTTGGTCTGGTCGATCTCGCGCGAGCGGCTCTATGCAGGCGCCGCAGGCCTCGCAATCGTCATGCTGAAACCGCAATTCGGCGCGCTAATCGTCACGGTTCTTCTGTTTTCAGCAATGGGCAGACGCATCACCTTCGTCGCGGCGATCGTCTCCATTCTCATGGCGCTGCCGGCGTTTCTCGTTTCCCAGCCCTTCGAGATCGCATCCGATCTGCTGCACAATCTCGGCAGTTATGACGGCCAGATTTTCAATACGGCGGTTTCCACGACAGGACTGCGCAATGTCGTGTGGACGCTCGGCGGCGATGATCTCGGCATGATGGGGTATCAACTGATGGCGCTCGCCTTCATCGCATGCGTCGCCGCATTTTTGTATTTGCGCCGAGGGGCCCCGCCGCGGACCGTCGACATGGTGATGTTCGCCGTGGCCGCCGCGCATGTATTCGCGCCATACCATTATTACGATTTTGTCCTTATGGGCGTTCTGATTTACTTCTGCGCGTCCCTGCGCACAGCGTCGGCCCTGATCTGCATGGCTGCGTTTTTGTTGATCCTGCGCGCCGGCAACCTGCCGAATATTCCCTCGCTTCAGGGCGAAGGCGTCATGGCCTATGGCGGCAATCTTTATATGACTCTCGCCGCCGGCGTGATTTTGATTGTTATGCTGCTCGAGCTCTTCCGGGAACCGGCGCAGCCAAACGCTTGATCACTGCAAGCCGGGGAAACTCTCGACCATCTGGATTTTGAGGTCCGGAAAGCTTTCCACATATTGAATTTTCAGGTCCGGAAAGCTCTCGACAAAACGCCATTGCCCGCAATCGTCAGGAAAGCTCTCCACCGCCTGGACCTTCAGATCGGGAAAGCTGTCCACAATTTGAACCTTGAGGTCCGGGAAGCTCTCAACGACCTGAACATCGCCGTAAAGCGGAAATCCATTATAGGCGCAGGCTTCCCGATCGAGCTCCGCTTCCGCCGCCGCGGCGCCGGCAAACATCAGCCCCATAGCGTTAATGATCAGTCTGCAGCGCATCATGGTGCGGATTTTAAGCAACAACCCCGCGCCAGACCAGCGCCATATCCGGAAAATAAGCCCGAAATCATTGACTCCCCAAGGAAAGCTGCCTACTTCCCATCCGAGCAATGCTGCAATGCAGCGCGCGCAACCGGCCAAATAGGGCTTATAGCCCGTCCGGCCCCACCATAAGACGCAGCGCACATTTTGCATTCGCATCCGGTCTTTCGGCCCATTGCCAATGATGACGCATCGCTTCCACGGCGGAAGAGCGGGGCGTTTGAGACAAACAACCCGCCGATGCGACAGACCGGCTCCACGGCACTGCCTTGGCCGGCGAAAAAACCAAACGGAGACTCGATGTCTTTTGCAGATCTCGGCTTATCGCCGAAACTACTCGAAGCTATTGCCGCGGCTGGCTACGAAAACCCGACCCCTATCCAGAAAGAAGCAATCCCCCCGGCGCTCGAAAGGCGCGATGTCCTGGGCATCGCCCAGACCGGCACCGGCAAGACGGCTTCCTTCACCCTGCCCATGATCGAGCGGCTGTCGAAGGGCCGCGCCAAGGCGCGCATGCCGCGCAGTCTTGTTCTCGCCCCGACTCGCGAACTCGCAGCGCAGGTCGCCGAGAACTTTGAGAAATACGGCGTCAATCACAAGCTTTCGATGGCGCTTCTTATCGGCGGCGTTTCCTTCGGCGACCAGGACGCGAAGCTCACCCGCGGCGTCGATGTGTTGATCGCCACGCCGGGCCGCCTGCTCGATCACTTCGAACGCGGACGGCTTCTCCTCACCGGCATCGAAGTGATGGTGGTGGATGAAGCGGACCGCATGCTCGACATGGGCTTCATTCCGGACATTGAAAAGATTTTCAAGCTGACGCCCATGACCCGTCAGACGCTGTTCTTTTCGGCGACCATGCCGCCGGAAATTCAGCGCATCACCGACCAGTTTCTGCACCAGCCGACCCGGGTCGAAGTCTCGAAGCCGGCGACAACGGCGGACACCATCACCCAGAACATCGTGCGGATTCCGTCGAAAGACGACAAGCTGAAGCGCAATGTCCTGCGCGAACTTCTGCGCCGGGATGACGTGAAAAACGGCATCATCTTCTGCAACCGCAAATCGACGGTCGATATCGTCGCCAAGTCGCTGCAAAAGCATGGTTTCGACGCGCGCCCGATCCATGGCGATCTCGCCCAGGCGTTTCGCACGGAGACTCTCGACAAATTCCGTAATGACGAATTGCAGTTCCTTGTCGCCTCGGACGTCGCCGCGCGCGGCCTCGATATTCCGGCAGTGAGCCATGTGTTTAATTTCGACGTGCCGATCCATTCCGACGACTATGTTCATCGCATCGGACGCACGGGACGCGCCGGCCGAAAAGGCGCAACTTTCATGCTGGTCACCCCGGCGGATGGAAAGCATCTCGATTCCATTCTGAAGACGATCGGCGCCAAGGAAATTGAAGAGCTCGATTTCTCCAAGTTCTTTGAAGAAAATCCCGTAGCCGAGCGCCGCCCGCGAGGCGGCAAGGCCGAAAAAAGCGGCAAAAGCGAAAAAGACGGCAAGGGACGCCGCCCCTCCCGGCGTGGCCGTAAATCCGATCAGGATGAAGCGAAAAACGCCGATGCGTCGCAAGCGGACCAGCCCGCCGAGGCCAGCGCTCATGACGATGGAGATAAAGGTCAAAAATCCTCCAACTCCAATAACCAGCGCGGGTCTTCACGGCGCCGCGGCGGCGAGTCCCGCCCCTCCCGGCGCCGGGAAGAGGCCGTGGTGGGTCTCGGCGATCATGTGCCGGCCTTCCTGACCCGTCAGGTCGCGCGTTAACGTCAAATTAATCGCCTGTTTAAAATAAGGTTTTGCCTACATCCGCACAGGATGTTTTAGGCAATCCTTTACTGGGCTGCCCTAAATTGGCTCAAACGTGGGAGAAGCACGTTTAAGCACCAAGGGGCGGCATGCCTGGGAATAATGCATCGACGCATGAATTTGCGGAACTGGCGCTGGCGGCTTTGAAAAAAACAGGGCTCGCCGCGACGCCCCGGAACTATGAATTATGGTACGCCCATGTGGAGGGGAAAAACCCCGCCCTCTCCGCACATATTCAAAAGGCCATGGACCCCGACGGTCTGGTCACGCAGGAAAAAGCCGACGCGCTCTACAACAAGCTCGTCCAGCATGCGGACATATCCACCGACGTCCTCGACCTGATGAACCGCTTTCATTCGGAAGTCTCCGATCTTTACGATCTCGTTGAGCAGACCGGAGAGAACGCGCAGGGTCATTCGGAAAAACTGAACGACATGTCGGATCAGCTTCGCGATTCGACGGAGAAATATCCGGCCGTGGGCGCCTTGCTTGAGGGCGTGATATCCATCGCCAAAAGCATGCGCGAAGAGAACGAATATCTCGAAGAGCGACTCGCCGCCTCCGTGGAGGAAGTGAACAACCTGCAGCGCGACGTCGAATCGATTCAGCGCGAAGCCATGCAGGACGCCCTGACCGGCGTCGCCAACCGGGCAACCTTCGACCGGTCGCTTGAAAAACATATAAACGACGCGATCGACTCCGACGAACCGCTGGCGCTCGTGCTTGCCGATATCGATCACTTCAAGACCTTCAACGACACCTGGGGTCATCAGACCGGCGACCAGGTGCTGCGTCTCGTGGCCGAGGTCATGAACGCCAATGTCAAGGGCATGGACCTTCTGGCCCGGTATGGCGGTGAGGAATTCGCCATCGTCCTGCCTGGAACATCGCTGGAAAACGCCCACAAGGTCGCTGAAAAAATTCGCGTGGCCGTTGAGTCACGCCGCCTGCGCAAACGCCGCACCGACGAGGATCTTGGCGCCATCACCATGTCCATGGGCGTCGCACAGCTTCGCGCCAAGGACACGATGGAAAGCTTCATCGAACGGGCGGACGCCTGTCTCTATGCTGCGAAAACCACAGGACGCAATCGCGTTACGCATGAAAGACAAGTGACCGGGCAGGAAACCGGCGCAAAAGAAAACGTCGCCTGACTCTTATCCGTCGGCGTCTTCGGCCAAAAGGTCGAAACGATCATGTCCCCAATATTTTCTGGCGCCCATGACGGCGAAGGGAACGCCGAACACGCCGTCCTCTTCGATCATCTTGCGGTGACGCGTCAATTCAGCGGCGACGAAGTCGTCCTCTTGCGATGACGACACCGCGTTTTTATCCCAGCCAGCCTCTTCCGCGCAGGCTTCGAGTACGGACAGATCCGAAACATCGCGTCCTTTGCCCCATCGCGCGTCTGAGACCTTGATCGCGAAATCAAGTCCCTTGCCGTCGCGCTCGGCGGCGACCGCCGCCTTGTAGGATGGCGTCATGTCAGTATCGAATGGCTGCGGCGGATTGATGGGAAGCCCCATGCGCATGGTCATGCGCGGCGCATCCTGCATGTAATAGGAAAGCTTCAACGGGTTCGCCACGGGATCGTTAAACGCAACGCCCTCGGGCGGACCGGTGAACGGAATCAGTTCCGCCTTTAGCCCTGTGCGCGCAAGGATATGCAGACCAAGCCGGGAATAAGGGCTGCGAAACGAGTGATAAACACGGATATGGGGCATTGGCTCTCCTTGCGTCATGGCCTCTGGAACGACGGCGACGGGCCGCAGTCACTTTTATTTTGCAAGTTACTGCGACAAAGACTAACTTGCAAATTAAAAGTGACAACACGAGACGAAAATCCCTTGGCCGAACCCTCCGCCTTCCAGCGCTCCCCCTGCCCGCTTGCGGTCACCCTCGACATTGTCGGGGACAAGTGGTCGCTGATCGTCATTCGCGATCTTTTTCGGGGCGTGCGCCGCTACAGTGATTTTCTGAAATCGCCGGAAGGCGTGACGACGAATATACTGGCAGAGCGGCTGAAACGTCTGGAAGACCATGGGCTGATCGAAAAAACGGCCTATCAGGACAACCCGGTTCGTTACGACTATGCGCTAACAAAAAAAGGCCGGGCGTTGGGCCCGGTGCTGCGCGAAATTGCGGCCTGGGCGAACGCCCATTATCCGGCCACGATCAAACCGCCTTTCAAGGTGGAATAGCGATTAATCGCCCAGCCTGCGCAGCAGCAGATCGCGCGCTTCGTTGATTTTCGCAGCAAGATAGTCCGTACCCCCCTTATCGGGATGAAGCTGGGCGATCAGCTTGCGATAAGCGGCGCGCACTTCCGCCGGCCCGGCCCCGGCGTCCAGCCCCAGAACGGCTAGCGCTTCGTCTTCGCTCATCCGGCGCGCCGGCGGCGCGCGCGGCGCCTCTTCGCCGGTTTCCGCCGGGCCGGCGCGGGCGCGCCAGGCCTCAATCGCCGTTACGCCGCCGGCGGCCAGAAGCACCATGAAAGCAAGCGGCCAAAGCTTCGCCGCCAACAGCGCCGCCGTCAGGGCAAGCCAGACGACGACTTTCATGACGGTCATGGAGCGTTCGCCGCCCTCCTCGCGATTGCCGGCCAGCCGGAAGAGGAGCCAGCCAGCGGCGCCGAAAGCAATGAAGAGCGCGATGAGAGCGAAGGACATAGGGGCAGCATAGCCGCGGGATCGACCGAGAGCGATGCGAATAAGAAAGCTCAGGCCGCCGCGGCGCTCTTTTTCCCGCCATTCTCCGAGGACTCGCCGTCTTCCGGCTGCTCATCTTCCGCCGGAAGCTTGAGCGAGGCGACGAGAGACCGAATCTCAAGGCGCGCCGTCACATGGCTCATGGTCGACAGGCGTACCGGCGAATCGACGCCGCCAAGGTCAAGCAGCGTCAACCCGATGGGAAACAGCTCGCGATAGATCACCCGGTCGCCAAAGCCACGGGCGAGACGAAACCCGATCCGCGAAGACAGCTCCTCAAGCTTGTCGCCCATGGTCTTCTTGTTGCGCGCGCGCGTCGCCGACAGGCGGTTGCGCATCACGATCCAGTCAATGCCGCCGCGCACGCCCATCATCGCCCGCTGCTTGCGCGCGGTCCAGACCATCTCGCTATACAGGCTGGGGCCGAGCACCTTGCCGGTCGCGGGGTCCACTTTCGCGAGCAAGTCGAAATCGACGAAACTGTCGTTGAGCGGCGTGACGATCGTGTCCGCATGCAAATGCGCCAGCCGCGAAAGATGAGTGTTGGCGCCCGGGCAGTCGATCACGACGAAATCGCAGCCCGAAAGAGATTTCAGAGCGCTTTTAAGGTTTTCCGTCTCTTTCTTCTGGGACTCCGCCCGGCTGTCGAGGGAGGACGGCTCGACCGTCACTACTGTCGGAAAAACAAGCTCTTTCCCCTTGTTCTCGCAGAATTTTCTTCTGTTCTCCAGATACCGGCTGAGGCTGCCCTGACGCAGGTCGAGATCCATGGCGCCGACCTTTTTGCCGGAGCGCAACAGCGCGACAATGAGGTGCATGGCGGTAGTCGACTTGCCGGAGCCGCCCTTTTCGTTCCCCAGAACAATTACGTGCGTCATTGAAAGAATCCGATATCGGCCCTTTGGGCCGTGTTTCTATGGTTTTTGCTTACGCATGGGAAACTCTCCCCGTGTAATTTCGACTGTGAGACGATTCTGAGTCCTATGGCGATAGCGAAGAAACCCAGGCTGTTTGCGGCCCTGTTCATGGCGATTGCCTCGCCGTTAACCCTATCGGCCAGTCAGGCCGATATGGGCCTCGCGCCTCTGCGTCAGGTTTTGAGCGAGGAACACCGGGAAGCGGCTTTCACCGTCTCCAACCCGTCCGACCGCATCATGGACGCCACCGTTTCATGGACTGATTTGGCCGCTACGGAAACCGGCTATGCGCCGGCGGCGCCGGAGCTGCGGGCCGAACTCAGCGCGGCGCCCTGGCTCGTTGTGTCGCCCGCCCATTTCCGGCTGAAGCCGGGCGCGCGCCAGCTTGTGACGGTGCGCGTGAAAGACGGCGCCGCGCTGCCCGATGGCGAACGGCGCTCTCATCTGCTGATCGAAACGCAGGCTTCACGCTCCGCCATCCGCAAGGCCAGCGCCGGTCTTCAGGTGGATGTCAGTCTCGGGCTGTCCGCGCCTGTCCTCCTGCGTCATGGCGGCGGCAAGGCGAAGGCGAAGATCGCCAATGTCCGGCTCTTACGCGACGATGACGGCTTGCTGATGCTCGAAACCGCCATTGAGCCCACAGGCGACTGGTCGAGCTTCGGGCGGCTCGTCGTCACCTACACGCCGGAAGGGGGCGAGAAAGAACTGCTGGGACTGAGAGAGAATGTCGCCGGTTTCACCGACGCCGCGCTGCGCAAAGTGACGATACCCTTCGGCTATGTCTCGCTCAGCGCGGGCGAACTGGTGGTCCGTTATGAAGGCGCGGCGGAATTTTCAGGCGTCGTTTTCGATGAGCGCGCCTTTGACATCGCCCCGCCCGAGGATGGCTAAGGACCATTCTCCGCAAGCGAGAGACGTTCGCCTTCAAAGCTTGCGACCGAACAGAAGAGCCCTTTGGCTTTGAGCTGTCCGCAAAGGCTTTGCGCTTTGTCTTGAGAAGCGAACCCGCCGCCGATCAGGCGCAGAAAGCGGCCCTTTCCCTCGACATCGACGCCTTCGACGCGCGGCTCCAAAAGACCGAGTTCATCGGGGTTTTCACGCTGTAGCTTGCGCCATCCTGCGCGCGCTTCCTCCATGTGCCGGTAAGACGCGAGGTGAACGCCGAAGAGAACGCTTTCCATCCGGATGTCGCCTTCCGCTTCATTCTCGAAAACCGTTTCATTCGAGGCGAAGGTCGGCTGGACAAGACGGGGGGCGGTTTCCACCGGCACATCGGTGGTCGCCAGCGCCGGCGACGCGGCGTCGTCGACAACCGCATTGGGGCGCGGGGCCCCCTCATCGGCAATGACCTCCGGCGCCGGCGGCAATTCGGGCTCCGGGTCTTTCAGCTCAGGCGCATTACCCGCCTGCTTTTTGTCCTGCTCACGCTTTACGGCCAAAAGCTCGCTGGCGAGGCGCGCATTTTGCGATTTTACCCGGGCGAGCTCCGCTTCCAGCGCGGCGATCTGGACCTGCGCGGATTCAATCTCTTCAGGAGATTGCGATGCGGATTTCCCGCCGGCGCCTGGAAAGGACGCACAAGCCGAGACGAGTCCCAGAATCAGGAACGCCCCAAAAGATCTGATAAATGGCAAAGCCCGGTTTCTCCCTGAGAAATCAGAATCGCCTTGTATATTAAGCATCCTGTCCGCCGGGTCCAATGCCTTGATGGAAAACCGGAAAAAAAGCCGCAAATGGCGGACCTGCTAAAGCCCCGCACCCGCGGCTTTGTTACGTCCGTAGGACAGAGGCGTGAAGGATAACGCCGCGCCGGCCGTGTCTTTTTCAATCAGGCCCGCCTCATAAAAGGCGGCGGTGCCGCCTTCGGGCGCCCCCGCGGTAAACGCCAGGATTTCCTCAATACCGTCATTATCAAAATCGGCGTTCGCGATCTCATGGATTTCTATCTTCATGGCGTCGGAGGAAATCCGCCACACGGCGCTCGACGCCTTTTCCACCGCAAGATTTGCGGCGTCAGCATTCGCCTCGCCGAAGCTCATGGATCCGGCAAGCTTTGCAACCGCTTCCGCCGTGGGCGATCCGTCCGCAAAATGGGAAGAGCGCGCGGGTTGCGCTTCCAGAAGCGCCGCCAGCACGCCGCAGGCGCGGATGAAATACGCTTCGCGGCGCATGTCGCGCGAGCTTAATGCGTACCAGCCATCGAAACTCATTTCACGATAGTCGCTGCAGGTGCGGCAGGATTTCGACGGCACGCTCATATCGGTGGGATGCGACATGGACAGCTCCACCACGCCCCCTTGCCTGTCGACCACCGCACGGTCGCGCAACGCCAGGAGGTCGTCGCGCGAAAAGCATTTCGCGGAAACATCCTTGAACAGGGAGAGGTCGGTTTTAAGGCAGACTTCACCGGCGCCCGCCCGCGCGCCGTTCGCGTCCGCTCCATCGCGATCGGGAACCGTCATCACCGCCACACCGGCGGCGCCCGCCGCCGCTGCGCCCATCACCAAGGTTTTGACCATCTGCATCACAACAATCCCAGCTCGGCGAGTTTCGCCCCCAATTCCGGCGGCGGTTCCTTGCCGTTCCCGGTTTTCGCACTCTGCACTTTCACATCCCGCGGCGCATCCTCGCTTTGAAGATAGCGCCAGCCCTGAAAGGCGCGGCGCGGCTGCGGACGGGTCAGAACATAGGCCGGGTCGAGGAGGATCGCCGTGCGCTCGATATCATCGTTCCCGATCCGCCGCTCAAAGCCCAGAATTTTCTGACGCGCCAGGATCACGCCCTTGATCACCCAGTAAATGGAGCCGCCGTCGAGAAGTTCCGCCTCCCGGCGCGGATGCATGCGCGTGACGTGATCGTGAACGGCCCCACGACCCGCAGTTTTGTTGACCTTGCAGCGATAGGCGATGCGCGCGGCGAGATCGTCGACGCTTTCAGCGCCGGCGCATAATTTCATCAGATGTAACGTCATTCCGGCAAACTCGATTTCAGAAAATTCGAGGGGGCCGGGATTATTCCGCGACGCGCAATCGCGCGACATCCCGCGCCCGTTGACGCTTCAGGTCGTGACGCGCAGCCCTTTTTACAAGGATATAGAGGATGAAATAGGACATCGCCGCGCCGATGCCGGACAGCCAGATCGGCAGATTTTCGAAGATCGCCGTAAACCGCTCATAGGTGAGCCCCATGGCTTCGGCGATTCCCGGCGCTTCTTGACCGATAAGCAGGATCGCGCCGACCCCTGTCATGGCGAAGGCGAGCAGCCCCGCCAGCAAGGCGCCCACGGTGACGCCCATATCGGCGCGCTCTTCCGCCTTGGAGATGATCATTTTCGACGGATCGCCGGACAGGGCCTGGGTCGCCGCAAACAATGCGCGCGTGCGCGAGGCGCGCTCTTCCGGCGAAAGCGCTTTATTGGCGTCTTTTTTATATTCGTCGAAGTCCACAAGCGGCTTGGCGTTCATGACCCGCTCCGACACAAAATCCGGCTCGCATTCGGACGCAGGCTGAACATCCGAACTCGGAACAACCAGCGTGGCGTCGGTCGGCATGAGGAACAGCGACTTTTCCGCGGCGCGCCGGCGCACGAGACCGTCAAGCGTTGCAAGTTCGTTATTGACGAACGCCTTCGACCACAGCTCGAACGCGTTCGCGGCGCCAATCTTGTCGCCGGCGTTCAGTTTGCGGAGCACGGTCGACCGGCGCCAGTTGTCTTCGCCGATATTGAAAATGAGCGAGACCAGCGCGTCATGTTCATTCTGATTGAGCGGCGCGCGCACCGTGTCGCCGATCAGTTGTTCGATAGGTTTGACGTCATCCTTGAGGAGGCGTTCCGCGTCGCCTTCGGTGACGCTCATGCCATGGCGCGCCGACCCGGTATGTCCGTAGCCGACGGTCCATTGTTCGGTCGGGGCGTAGTGCGCAGACATGCGCAGGCCCTCATACCCCTTGATCAGATTAAGACCGGTCTCTCCCGTCCGCATCAGACCCGCTTCAACCCCCTCTGACTTCGCCCCTAACCTTCGGGACCACTCAAGAAGCCGCGCCGAAAGAGCGCGTCCGCCCGCGACTCCCCCGTCACTCACGTTAACGATTCCTATCACGGGCTGGCCGGATTGGGTAGCCGGAGGGCCCGATCCGGGGCAATTTCAGCGCGCTGCGGCGCCAAAACGGCACAGGCGGGCCGGGCCTTTCGCCTGCCCGTTCGCCTACGCTTTTCCCCATGCCCACCCACTCTTCTGTAAATAGCTGTAATAACTATATATTTTTGATCCTGGATAATTTCGCAACCGCCCGATTCTGGCACAAGACTTGTGAGTAGGCTTGCGGGAAAGCCCCCTGACGCCCGCAAAAAGTGTTAATATGGGTTTGGGGGCGTTTGAGGTGACTTATGTTGGGTAACGGCATCACGAACATTATCGCCGCCGTCATTATTGCAGCCGCGATCCTTTGGAATGGGGGGCTGGGGGGCCGGAACGATTCGGGCCCTATGACGGACGAGGAATTCAAGGCCTGGCATGCCCGCGCCGTCGGCGATATTCGCAACGATATCGTGGTCAATTGCGGATGCTGCGGCGACGAAGGGCCCCGGAGGGCCGCCGCCGAGTCTTTTTAGCGCCCCGTCCGGTTCCGACCCGGCTGGCCGGTTATAATCCGGTCGCCCCACTGGAAACGCGGCGGGTTCCGCCAACTGAGCCGCCTGTGACGCCGGCCACGCCGCCGCAGGAAGAGGTCCTGCCGCCGCCCTATTTCCCGGGCTGGCCGAGCGTGCCGCCTGTAATTCCGCCGCCGGTCGTGGTGATCCCGCCAGGCGAGCCGCCCTGCGACGAGGACAATCCGGACGATGAAGAGTGCCCGCCGGAGGAACCGCCCGTGGACGCGCCCGAACCCGGCCTGCCGATTCTTCTTCTAGCCGGCGCAGTCGTCTATGTAACGCAGCGGTCGCTGAGAAAAGCGCCGCCTGCGGCCTGAATCAGCCGGCGGCCGGAATAAGCACCGCAGCGGCGAGGCCGAGAAAAACGAAAAAGCCGACAATGTCCGTCACCGTGGTGACGAAGACCGCCGAAGAGACCGCAGGATCTGCGCCCGCGCGCTGCAAGCCGATGGGCACGAGGATGCCGGCAAGTCCCGCGCATAAAAGATTCACGATCATCGCGACGCCGACCACCATGCCAAGACGCGTCGCCTCGGTCTCGCCGCCCCAGCCGCTGGCGAAATACCAGACGCCCGCAAGCCCGCCCATGATCACGGCGAAAAGAACGCCGTTTAGAAAACCCACCAGCGCTTCGCGCAGGACCACGCGCGCGGCGTTAGACGCGGTGAGGTCTTTCGTGGCGAGCGATCGCACGACTACCGTCAGCGTCTGCGTGCCCGCATTCCCCCCCATTGAGGCGACAATGGGCATCAGCACCGCAAGCGCCACGATCTGACCGATCGCCGCGTCGAACATCGCAATCACGAGCGACGCGAGAATCGCCGTCGCCAGATTGACAGCCAGCCAGGAAAAACGCGAACGCACCGTCTCGAACACCGTGTCGTTAAGGCCGGTGTCGGATTCGACGCCGCCGAGGGCGAGCATGTCTTCCTGGGTTTCCTCGCGCACCATCTCGACGACGTCGTCGACAGTGATCATGCCGATCAGGCGGTCGGCCTCATCAATCACGGGCGCGGAGATGAGATTATATTGCTCGAACAGATAGGCGACCTCTTCCTGGTCCATGGTCACCGGCACGGTGCGCATGTCGCGGCTGGTCATGATGGTTTCGATCACCGTGTCGCGCGGCGATTTCAGGAGGGTCGACAACGGCACTGAGCCCACGGGCTTGAAGGCCGGGTCGACCACGAAGACTTCGTAAAACCGGTCGGGCAGTTCTTCCGTGCCGCGCAGTCGGTCGATAATTTGTCCCACGGTCCAGAAGGCGGGAGAGGCGAAAAACTCCCGCTGCATGAGGCGCCCGGCGCTTTCCTCCTCGAAGTCGAGCGCGGCGCGCAGCGCCAGCCGGTCTTCCAGCGGCGCGTAGGAAAGGATCTCCGCCTGTTTTTCTGCGTCGAGATCTTCAAGAACAAAGGCGGCGTCATCGGTGTCGAGTTCGGCGACCGCTTCCGCGACCTTTTGCGGCGACATCGCTTCGATAATGTCTTCGAGGAGGTCGCCATCGAGTTCGGCCAGAACTTCAGACGGCAGCGAACCGCCCAAAAGCGCGATCAGCGCTTCGCGGTCTTCCTCATGCAACAGGCCAATAAGGTCGGCGATGTCGGCGGGATGAAGTTCGCGCGTCAGCCCCTCAAAGGCTTCCGCATCCTCGGCCTCGATCGCATCGGCGACCGCGCGCACGAATTCCGGCGACAGGGTCTGGTCTTCCGCGAACTGACCGTCGCCGTCGCCCTCGCCCGGCTCTTCGGGGCGCGCTTCTTCTTCAACGGGCGCGGTTTCGCTCATGGCTGCCCCTCGCGGCTAACGGACCAATGTGAGGTGAAAGAACTTACCTTTCCTGTTGCTATTCTAGCCCTCGAATGAAGGCAAGAGCTTCAAAAGGCTCTTTTATTGCGACCTTAATCCAGAAAATTAAAGACGCCGCTGAGGATGATCGCCGCCGTGACGAGCCAGAACGCAAAGGCGATCCTGGTCGCAAGCCAGGCTTTTTGCTTCAGCCGCGGATCGGCCGGCGCGCCGGGATCGGCGCCTTCGACGCCGTCATCGGGCTTTTCCCAGCGCCCCTCCACATTCATGGGCAGAACGGCAAGGAAGATCACCCACCACCAGACGATGTAGATGACGACTGCGCCTGCCGGGTTCATGACGCCGTCCGGTGAACATGGGTGATGATGACCGGCCGCTTGCCCCAGACATCGTCAAAATAAGCGCGCGCCGCGCGCTTGGCGGCTAGCATCACCGCTTCATCATCGCTGCGTTTGGTTTTCGGCAGGTCTAAAACTGCGTCTTCAATATCGTCAGCGAGCCCCACATTATCGGCCCCCTCTTCTTCGTCATCGACAATGCCGATGCCTTCCACGATCACTTCGTCCGCGAGTTCCCCCTTCTTGTCGAGCACAAGGGAGACCATCAAGGCGCCTGCATAGGAAAGCTTGCGCCGCTCGCGCAAAGGCGGCGCGCCGTCCGGCAACAGAACATCGCCGTCAAGATAGATGCGGCCCGCCGGGACTTCATCGATCCGTTCCGGCCCGTCCGGCGCAATGCGGATGAGGTCGCCATTGCGGGGCGCGAAGGATTTTTCGGCGCCAAGTTCCAGCGCGAATTCCGCATGTTCTTCAAGATGCCGCGCTTCGCCATGAACAGGGATCGCAATGCGCGGGCGCGCCCAGCCATACATGGCCCTGAGCTCCTCACGGCAGGGATGGCCGGAGACATGCACGAACTCGTCTTTTTCGGTGATCACCTTGACGCCCAGCTCCACAAGATCGTTCTGCAGATTGTAGATCTCGCGGTCATTGCCGGGAATGATCTTCGACGAGAAGATCACCGTATCGCCTTCCGACAAAATGAGATCGCGGTGATCATTGCGGGCGATGCGCGATAGCGCCGCGCGCGGTTCGCCCTGGCTGCCCGTGCAAAGATAGAGGACATGCTGGCGCGGGAGATGGCCGGCGTCCTTCGGATCCACAAAACTCAGCCCCTTGGGCAAGATGCCCACTTCCTCCGCCGCATCGACAATGCGCAGCATGGAGCGGCCGAGGAGGCACACGCTGCGATCCGCGGCGGCGGCGGCCTCGCAGATGGAGACCACGCGGCTGACATTGGACGCGAAGGTGGTGACGGCGACCCGGCCTTCCTGTTTCGCAATAAGCTTGGTCAGCGATTTCTTGACCGCCGTTTCCGAACCGGACTCGCCGGACGACAGTACATTCGTTGAATCGCACACCATGGCGAGAAGCCCGTCATCGCCGAGCTTTTTAATGGTGCCGCTGTCCGTCAGCGGGCCCAGCGAGGGCGAGGAATCGATCTTCCAATCGCCGGTATGGAGCACTGTTCCCAGCTCCGTGCGCAAGATCACGCCGCTCGGCTCCGGGATCGAATGGGTGAGCGTTACATATTCAATATCGAAGGGCCCAAGCTGAAAGCGCGCATTCATGTCGATGATGTTCAGCTCCACATCGGTTTCGCCATACTCTTCGAGCTTGCGGGCGACGAGCGCTGCGGTGAACGGCGTTGCGTAAATCGGACAGCCGAGCTTCGGCGCCAACAGCGCCACGGCGCCGATATGATCTTCATGGCCATGGGTGAGCAAGAGCCCGTGCAGCGCTTCTTTTTCTTCGAGAATATAAGTCGGGTCCGGACAGATGAGATCGACGCCGGGCGTCGTCAGATCGCCGAACATGACGCCGCAGTCGATCATGATCCATTGCCGGTTGGCGGCGCTGCCGACACCGTAAAGGTTCATGTTCATGCCGATCTCGCCGGAACCGCCGAGCGGCAGAAAGACTAGCTCCTTGCGGGACATTATTTCGCCTTCAAGCGTTTGCTGATTTCAAACAGACCGCGAATGGTGAGATCGTGATCGAAGATGTCGATGGCGTCGGTCTGCCCCTCGAAGAGCGAGGCGATGCCGCCGGTCGCCACGACTTTCATGGGGGCCGCATATTCATCCTTGATGCGGGCGAGCAGCCCCTCAATGAGAGAGATATAGCCCCAGAAAACCCCGGTCTGCATGGCGCCCACGGTGTCGGTGCCGATGATCTTTGGCGGCTTTTCAATGGCGATGCGCGGCAGGCGCGCCGCCGCTTCGTGCAGAGCCTGCATGGAAAGATTGATGCCCGGCGCGATGACGCCGCCTTCGAAGGCCCCGTCGGCGCCGACAATATCGAAATTGGTCGCCGTGCCTGAATCGACAACGACAAGCGGGCCGCCATGGGCGGTGAACGCCCCGACGGCGTTCACCAGCCTGTCGGCGCCGGCTTCGGACGGTTTCGCGATCCGCACCTCGACGCCCGGAATATTGTCATGACCGATGACGAAAGGCTCGGTATTGAAATAACGCCGCGACAGATTGCGCAGATGAAAGAGCGACTGCGGCACCACGGTGGAAATGATGCATTCGGAAACATCTTCCAGCTTGTAGCCGGCAAAGCCCATAAGCTGTGACAGCCAGACCGCATATTCATCGGCGGTGCGCGTCGTCGAGGTGGAGGCGCGCCATTGCGCAGCGGGCCTCTCCTTGTCGTAAAGCGCGATGACCGAGTTCGTATTGCCGACATCGATGGCGAGCAGCATGGATTATTCCTCGCGTTGCGGCGAAAAGAAGACATCGCCTGCGGCAATTGTCTGCGTTCCGTCGCGCGAGCGCAATATCAGGGCGCCGCTTTCATCGATCCCCTCGAAAACGCCCGCAAGCTCCCTGTTGGGAAGGCGCACCGTAATGTTGCTTCCAAGCCCACGCGCCCGGGCAAGCCAGGCGTCCCGGATCGGGGCGAAGCCGGCGGTTTTCCATTGCTGATAAAATCGCTGGAAATGCGTATCGAGCGAAGCGGCGAAGGCGCCGGGCCCCGGCGGCGGCGACACATAGTCGACGAGCCGCGCGGTTTTGTAAGAAAGGCCTTGCGGCGCCGTCACCATATTGACGCCGATTCCGATGGAAAGCCGGGCCCCGAGGCTTTCAAGCAGAATGCCGGCGCATTTGCCGCCCTCAATCAAAACGTCATTCGGCCATTTGAGCGAAATCCTCTCTTCGCCGATCGCTTCATCGAGCGCGCCCGCCAGCGCCAGCGCGACGACGAAAGAAAGCTGGCCCCAGCGCTCCGCCGGCGCGTCAGGCGTAAACAGCAGCGTTCCGGCGAAATCGCCCGTGTCCTGCTCCCAGCCGCGGCCGCGGCGGCCATAGCCGGCGGTCTGTCTCAGCGCCAGAATCCACAAAGGTCCGGTTTCACCGGAGTCCGAACGCCGCCGCGCCTCGGCGCTCGTTGAATCGAGCGTATCGAAGATTTCAACGGGGGTTCCTGAAGGAAGCTTTTTCACGCCCTAGAAAAGCGACGCCGCCGCCGTTTCCGCAACCTGCCGCAGATAGCCCATGGCGACCGTCAGCACCGGAAACATCAGGAGGGCTGAGCCCCAGGCCGCAAAACCGAGCGCGGGCCCGTGATCGCGCTCAAAAGCCGGCGCCGGATCGTCGAACCACATGAACCAGACGACGCGCAGATAATAAAATGCGGAGACGGCGCTCGCGAGGACGCCTGCCACGGCCAGCCAGATCAGGCCTGCGTCAACGGCGGCAAGGAACACATACCACTTGCCGAAGAAACCGGCCGTCGGCGGCACGCCGGCAAGCGAGAACAGGAGCACAGTGAGGATCAGCGCCATGGGCATATTGGTGCGCGACAGGCCAGCCAGATCGGAAATGTTCTCCGTCATGCCGCCGCGCCGGCGCATCATCAGGATGACGGCGAAGGTTCCGACCGTCATGACGATATAGATGGCCATATAGATCAGCACCGATGACACGCCAGCAGACGATCCGGACGCAAGACCGATCAGGGCGTAGCCCATATGGCCGATGGAGGAATAGGCCATCAGGCGTTTGATATTGGTCTGCGCGATCGCGGAGAAGGCGCCCACCAGCATGGAGGCGAGCGCGATCAACGCGATCACCGGCTGCCAGTCGTCGAGGACCCCCGGGAAAGACGACATCAAAACGCGCGTGAAGAGCGCCATGGCCGCAAGCTTCGGCGCCGCGGCGAAAAACGCCGTCACCGGCGTCGGAGAGCCTTCATAAACATCGGGCGTCCACATGTGGAACGGCGCGGCCGAGACTTTGAAGGCGAGGCCGGAAATCATGAAGACGAGGCCGATCACAAGACCGGCATTGTCGCCGCTTAAAGATGCGGCTTTCGCGATTTCCGTGAACACCGTGGAGCCGGTGAAGCCATAGACCAGCGACGCGCCATAAAGCAGAAGGCACGACGACAAGGCGCCGAGCACAAAATATTTAAGGCCGGCTTCGGTCGAGCGGCGGCTGTCGCGATTGAACGCGGCGAGAATGTAAAGCGCGAGACTCTGGGTTTCGAGGCCCATGTAAAGAGAGATGAGATCGCTCGCCGACACCATCATCGACATGCCGAGTGCGGCGAGGACGATGAGCACCGGATATTCAAAGCGTCCGAGCTTTTCGCCGGCGAGATACCGGTCCGACATCAGGATCGCGAAACCCGCTGCGGCGTAAATCAAAATCTTGCAGAAAGCCGAAAAGGCGTCGATGCGGAATGCGCCGTCGAACAGCGAGGCGGTTGCGCCGCCGCCGGGGCTCACAAAGACGAGGACGCCGGCGATCGCCAGCAGCGCCACAGCGGCGATCGAAATCTTCGGGGCGGCCTTGTCGCCGAGAAAAACGCCGGTGATCAAGAGCGCCATGGCGCCGATCGCCAGAGCGAGCTCCGGCCGCGCAAAGGAAAGGGTTTCAAAAAGGCCCATCAGTTTACTCCGCCCGCCATGAGCGCCGTATTGTAATTCTCAATCAGCAAATCCACCGCCGGGCTGAAGACATTGAGCGCCGGTCCGGGATTGAACCCGAGGAACAGGGCGAACGCCATCAGGACGCCGAGCGTCGCCAGTTCGCGCGTGTTCACATCGGTGATCGTCATCAGCGCTTCTTTCTCGAGCTTGCCATACATCACCGCGCGATAGAGCCGCAGCGCATAAGCCGCGGAAAGGATGACGCCGAAGGCCGCGAAAAAGGCGATCCAGCTATTCAGCTTGAACGCGCCGGTCATGGTGAGAATCTCGCCCACGAACCCGGACGTGCCCGGCAGGCCCACATTGCCCATGGTGAAGAAGAGGAACAGGAACGCATAAAGCGGCATGCGATGGACAAGCCCGCCATAGGCTGCGATTTCGCGCGTATGCATGCGGTCATAGACGACGCCCACGCACAGGAAGAGCGCGCCGGAGATGAAGCCGTGGGAGAGCATCTGGAACAAGGCGCCGTCGATCCCCTGCTCCGTGCCGGTGAAAATGCCCATGGTGACGAAGCCCATATGGGCGACGGAGGAATAGGCGATGAGCTTTTTAATGTCCTCCTGCGCCAGCGCCACGAGCGAGGTGTAGATGATCGCAATCACCGACAGCGCGAAGACAAAAGGCGCGAAATCGGCGCTCGCCAGCGGGAACATGGGGAGCGAGAACCGCAGGAAGCCGTAGCCGCCCATCTTCAAAAGGATCGCCGCCAGCACGACAGAGCCCGCCGTCGGCGCCTGAACGTGGGCGTCGGGCAGCCAGGTATGCACCGGCCACATGGGCATCTTCACCGCGAAGGAGGCGAAGAACGCAATCCACAACCATGTCTGCGCGCCCGCCGGGAAGTCGTAATTCTGCAGCGCGGGGATGTCGGTCGTTCCGGCCTGCGCATACATCCACGCCATGGCGATCAGCATCAGGAGCGAGCCAAGCAGCGTGTAGAGGAAGAATTTGAGCGATGCATAGATGCGGCTCGGCATCACAACGCCGGCGAATTCCTTGGTTCCTTTCGAGCCCCAGACGCCGATAATTAGGAACATCGGAATGAGGCTGCCCTCGAAGAAGAAATAGAACAGGAAGAGATCAAGCGCGCAGAAAACGCCGATCATCAGCGTTTCCAGAACGAGAAACGCGATCATGTAATCGCCGACGCGCGACTTGATGGAATTCCAAGACGCCAGAATGCAGATCGGCATGAAGAAGGTCGTCAAAAGAACGAACAGGATCGAAATCCCGTCGACGCCCATCTTGTAGCTGATGCCGCCGCCGAGCCAGGGGAATTGCTCCACCAATTGATAACCCGCGACAGACGGATCGTAGAGCGCATAGGCGCCGAGCGACAAAAGAAAGGTGAAGGTCGTGAAGACAAGCGCAATGATTTTCGAATTGCGTTCGACCGTGGGCAGGTCCTCGGCGTTGATCGAGCCGTCATCGTTCTTGCGTGCGACCATGCGCGCGGCGGCGATGAACAGCGCGCCCACCAGCGGCGCGAAGGTGATGAAGCTGAGCCATGACTGGTTCGCGAAACTTTCCGTCATTACTGGCCGCCCCCTGCCCGGATGAGAATAAAGGTCACAAGAAGCGCAATCCCCACAAGCATCGCGAAGGCGTAGTGATAAACATAGCCGCTCTGCATTTTAACGATGCGGCGCGCGCCGGCGGCGACCGCCGTCGCAATGCCGTCCGGCCCGACGCCGTCAATGGTCTTGCCGTCGCCGTCCTTC
The DNA here is from genome assembly GCA_002704915.1 of Parvularcula sp. Classification (GTDB taxonomy): domain Bacteria; phylum Pseudomonadota; class Alphaproteobacteria; order Caulobacterales; family Parvularculaceae; genus Hyphococcus. Next base: position 85,244 of record PAIP01000036.1, on the reverse strand, counting down.
CAGAGAAAGCGGCCGATGGCGAGCGCCGGTTTGACGAAAAGGAAGTCGTAGATCTCGTCGAAATACCACTTGTTCTTCAGGAAGGCGTAGATCATGCCGCCCGGGCGCAGCCAGCCCGGTTTTAGCGGATCGCCCCTCAGATAATGCCAGCCCGCCGCGAAAGATCCGGTGAGCATCGCGAAGAACGGCGCCCAGAGCACCCAGAGCGGAATGTCGTGATGGCCGCCCTCGCCGCCATGGCCGTCTTCCGCCGCGCCGTGATCGTCCGCTTCGCCATGCTGTTCGGCGGCTTCGCGCGCGATCACGTCGGCATGTTCGTCCTCGAAGGTGTGGAGGACATCCTCGTCGCGCATTTCCGCCAGTTGCTCCGCATTCAGATGGTCAGCGGTTTCGCCGTGCTGCTCCGATTTGGAATAAAGCGCGCCGTTCCAGAACGCATCGGACTTGTCGCCGACGAACTGGCCGTAAAACGCCATGCCGGCGGCGAGCGCGCCAAGCGCAAGCGGGATCAGCGGCGCCATCATGGTGTCCGGCACGGCATGAGGATGCTTGCGGATATGTTCCGGCGCGCGCGAGGGACCCCAGAAGGTGAGGAAGATCAGGCGCCAGGAATAAAACGCGGTCATCACCGCGGCGAGCAATCCGAGCGTAAAGGCGAAATAGCCGAAGGCCTTGCCCGCCTCGCCGGCGAAAAACGCGCTTTCGATAATCATGTCTTTCGAGACAAAGCCCGCCGTGCCGAGCGGCGCGCCAAACAGCGTAAAGCCCGGAATGCCGACGCCGGTGATGGCGATGGTGCCGATGACCATGAGGATATGGGTGAAGGGCATCAGCTCTTTGACGCCGCCCATCTTTTTGATGTCCTGCTCGTGATGCATGCCGATGATGACGGCGCCCGAACCGAGGAACAAAAGCGCCTTGAAGAAAGCGTGCGTGAAAAGGTGGAACATGGCCGCGCCATAGGCGCCGACGCCCGCCGCGAAGAACATGTAGCCGAGCTGGGAACAGGTGGAATAGGCGACAATCTTTTTGATGTCGTCCTGCAGAAGGCCGACCGTCGCCGCGAAGAACGCCGTCACCGCGCCGACGAGGGTCACCATGGCGGCGGCGTTCGGCGCATATTCATAAAGCACGGAACAGCGGCAGACGAGGAAGACGCCGGCGGTGACCATGGTCGCGGCGTGAATCAGCGCGGAGACCGGCGTCGGGCCTTCCATGGCGTCGGGCAGCCAGGTGTGGAGCAGGAACTGCGCCGACTTGCCCATGGCGCCGATGAATAACAGCACGGCGATAACGGTGAGCGCATGGAAGTCCCAGGAGAGGAAACGAATGCTCAGCTCCTGAATGGGCCCGCCTTCTGCGGCGTTCCACGGCGTCACGACGGCGTTCGACGCCACCGCCTGGAACACTTCATCGAACTGGATCGTGCCGAAGACATAAAAGACGGCCATGATGCCGAGGGCGAAACCGAAATCCCCCACCCGGTTCACGACGAAGGCCTTGATCGCCGCGTCATTGGCCGACTTCTTTTTGAACCAGAAGCCGATCAAGAGATAGGAGGCGAGACCGACGCCCTCCCAGCCGAAGAAAAGCTGCAGGAAGTTATCCGCCGTCACCAGCGTCAGCATCGCAAAGGTGAAAAGCGAGAGATAGGCGAAGAACCGCGACTGCTCGCCATAGTCCTTCATATAGCCCATTGAATAGGTGTGAACGAGGAAGGACACCGAGTTCACGACGATCAGCATCACCGCCGACAGGGAGTCGAGGCGCACCGACCAGTTCGCGCGGAAATCGCCGGAGCCGATCCATTCGAACAGCGTGATGGTGCGGGCATTGCCGCCGAGCGCCACGTCGAAAAACAGGAACCACGACATGATCGCCGCGATCAGAAGCAAGCCCGTCGTTAAGAGCTCAGACGCGCGATAGCCGAAAGCGCGGCCCACCGGCATGGAGAGCATGGCGCCGAAGAGCGGCAGTAAGACGACAAAGGGTTCCATGAAACTTTAGCGCCTCTAATTCTTCATCAAGCTGGCGTCATCGACGGCGATGTCGCCGCGATTGCGGAAGAAGGCCACGAGAATGGCGAGCCCCACCGCCGCCTCGGCCGCCGCAACGGTCAGCACCATGAAGGCGAAAACCTGGCCCACGAGATCGCCGAGAAACTGCGAGAAGGCCACAAGATTGATGTTTACAGCGAGCAGCATCAGCTCGATCGACATCAGGATGACGATGACGTTCTTCCGGTTGAGGAAGATGCCGGCCATGCCGATGGCGAAGAGGATCGCCGCAACGGAGAGATAATGTCCCAGCCCGATATCCATGTTCGACGCGCCCTTATGACAGTCCCTGGCCCGGCTTGATGTCCACAAGCTCGTAGCCCTCTTCGCGCTTGCGGCCGACCTGGGCCGCGGGGTCCTGTTTCTTGATCCCCTCGCGCGTGCGGAAAGTGAGAATGATCGCGCCGATCATGGCGACGAGAAGAACCATGCCGGCGATCTGAAAGTAGTGAACGTAATCGGTGTAGAGGATCAGCCCCAGCGCCTCGATATTGGTCGGGCCGTTGGGGTCCGCCACGGTTTGCGCCGCGGTGGGCGCCGGATGCGCGCGGGCGAGCTCAGCGTCGGACGGGAACGCCCAGACGAACACCACCATGATCAATTCGAAAACGACGATGGCGGCGATCGCGCCGCCGATGGGAAGATATTGCAGAAAGCCTTGTTTCATTTCGACGAAGTCGACGTCGAGCATCATCACGACAAACAGGAACAGGACTGCGACGGCGCCCACATAAACAACGACCAGCACCATGGCGAGATATTCCGCGCCCATGAGCACAAACAGCCCGGCGGCGGAGATAAAGGCCGAAATCAGAAACAGCACCGAATGGACGGGGTTCTTCGACGCGACGACCATGAGGCCCGAGGCGATGGCGGCGAAGGCGAAAAGATAAAAGGCGACGGCGGCAATGGACATAAGCTTGGCGCGAGGCTTTCCCGGACCGATAGTGGCTCGTTTAAAAAACGCGCCGAATGGCGCTTATGGACTGGCTTTCCCCTCACCCCTTGCGGGCCGCATGCGGCGCGACTCGGAGCGCGGGCGATACTGGCCGCGCTTTTAGAGGCATTGGCCGGGCTTTGCAAAGGGATAGAGGGCGAAAATCAGCGCAAATCCGGGGCTTATCGCCACGCCTGAGGACGGCTTTTGAAACTCGCCTGGCGTGAGGCTCATCGCAGGAACCGAACGCTTCGTCCCTTTGGCGTCGACGGAGCGCCCGGCTCTCTTAAGCTGTCGGCTTACACACAAGGGAGAGGCTTCATGAAAAACGCAATTTTCAATTGTCTGGCGGGGGCCCTCGCCAGCGCCACAATCGTCGCCGGCGCACGGGCTGAGCCTCTGCCTGTGGACCTGTCCGGGGTGGAGTTTGCGCCGGTCCGCTTCCAGCTCCTGCAGGATGGGGAAAATGTTGGCGAGATGTTCTACGCATTGGAACGCCGGGATAGCGACATCCTGATCCATGAAGGGACGACGATGCTCCCAGACATCCGCGAATCCGGGACGCTGGTGATCGACGCCGAAACCTTGCTGCCCGAGCGGATTGTCATTGACGGGGACTTCAGCCGAACCGTTCTCGACATCGACCTCACCTTTGACGGCCGCAAGGGATCCGGCATCTACAGCATCAAGCGCCCGAACGAGATTGAGAAGACCGACCGGAAATTCGAAGCCGAGCTGCCAAAGGACACGATCTCCCGGGCCTCGATTTTCGGCCTTGTCGCCGGTCTTCCCATTGAGGAAGGCGCCGCCTTCCCGTTCCAGTGGTTCAACGAGCTTGGCGGCGCCGTCGCCGACGCGGAACTTGTGGTGGAAGCCAAGACCATGATCGAGATTCCAGCCGGCGTTTTCGAGACCTATGAAATCAAGCTCAACGCCGAACCGGCGAACATCATCTACCTCACGACTGAAGCCCCCCATAAAGTGGTGCGCATCGACGTTCCCGGTCAGAATATGAAGTTCGAGCGCCTGCCGGCGGAGAATGAGGCGGAATGAGCGGCGCTTCCAATGCGCGCCGATAGCGGCAGCGCTTTATGTTTCGCCCAGCGTCACAAGATACGCCGCAAGATCGTCGATCCTCTCTGGCTCGACAATGAGATTGGGCATATTGCGATGGGGCGAGCGTAAAAGCGCTGCAAGAGAAGAGCGGGTCATGTCCGGGCGGTTCGCCAGCGCCTCGAAAGACGGCGCGCTCACCTCGGGCGATGCGAATTCGCCAAGCTCCACCGCATGACAGGAGGCGCAGGCGTCCCGCGCATAGGAAAGGCCGCGCGCCGCTGCACTGGATTCCACATGGCCGGCGGAACCGCCTGTCGCCGCGCAGCCTGACAGACCCATGAGGACCGCCGCGCCGCCCGCGCCGAGCATTGTGAAAACATATCGGATTGCAGGAAGACCGGTCATCCATCGCCCCCTTGTCTGTCTTCAAGAGCGATTTAAGCACGAGAGTGAGCGCCGGACCAGCGCCCGGCAGGCACGGCCTCGGAAAGTGAAATCTTACCGGTAAGGGGCGTCGAGTTCGAGATTGCGGGCGATTTCCCGCTCCCAGCGGTCGCCATTCGCAAGGAGGCGGTCCTTGTCATAGAACAGCTCTTCGCGGGTTTCCGTGGCGAACTCGAAATTCGGGCCCTCGACAATCGCATCCACCGGACAGGCTTCCTGGCAGAAACCGCAATAGATGCATTTGGTCATGTCGATGTCATAGCGGGTGGTGCGGCGCGAGCCGTCATCGCGGGGCTCGGCCTCGATGGTGATGGCCTGCGCCGGGCAGATCGCCTCGCACAGCTTGCAGGCGATGCAGCGCTCTTCCCCGTTCGGATAGCGGCGCAGCGCATGTTCGCCGCGAAAACGCGGAGACAACGGCCCCTTTTCAAACGGGTAATTCAGCGTCGCCTTGGGGGTGAAGTAATATTTCATGGCAAGGCCGAACGCCTTGACGAAATCGATAAGCAAGAAGCCTTTGAGCGCCTGTCCGATCCGCGACATGTCTTACGTCCTCCAGCTCTGAAGGTAATCCGCCGCGCCGGGGAACATGATGAGGACGCCCGCCACGAGAACGACCCAGAACAGCGACAGGGGCAGGAAAATCTTCCAGCCGATGCGCATCAACTGGTCATAGCGATAGCGCGGCACGATCGCCTTCACCATGGCGAACATGAAGAAGAAGAACACCACCTTCAATATGAACCACAGCACCGGCATCGGGCCCCACATCAGAGGCTCCCACGGGATCGGCGAATGCCAGCCGCCGAAGAACAGCACTGTCAGCATGGCGCACATCAGCACGATATTGGCGAGCTCGCCGATCATGAAGAGGAGAAACAGGGTCGAGGAGTATTCCACCTGATACCCCGCGACGAGTTCGGACTCCGCTTCCGGCAGGTCGAAGGGCGGACGGTTGGTCTCCGCAAGCGCCGAGATGAAAAAGACCACGAACATCGGAAAGAGCGGAATGAAATTCCAGTTCCAGAAACCGCCGCCTGCGCGCGCCTGCGACAGAACGATGTCGGAAAGATTGAGCGAGCCGACCAGCAACAGGACGGTGATGATCACGAAGCCGATGGAGACCTCATAAGAGACCATCTGCGCCGCCGAGCGGAGGCTGCCGAGAAACGGATATTTCGAGTTCGAGGCCCAGCCGCCCATAATGACGCCGTAAACCCCGAGGGAGGAAATCGCGAAGAGATAGAGAATGCCCACATTGATGTCGGCGCCCACAAGCCCCGGCCCTACCGGGATCACCGCCCAGCCCACGAGGGCCAGGACGAAAGTGATGATCGGCGCGAGGATGAAGACGACCTTGTTCGCGCCGGCCGGGATCAGGATTTCCTTGAAAACGAATTTGAAGAGGTCGGCGAAGGATTGAAGCAGGCCGAAGGGGCCGACCACATTCGGGCCTTTGCGCATCTGCACGGCGGCCCAGACCTTGCGGTCGAAATACATGAGAAACGCCTGCGCCACGAGCAACGTCAGCAGGATCGCCAGCGCGCCCGCCACCGTCGAGGCCAGCCACCATCCCCAGCCCAGATCGGTCGGCCGGGTGACCAGATTTGTCCAGATCTCTTCCATGGGGCCGCGTCATAACGGGGATCGCAAGTTTAGTCACGCCTGAATCGCGCATGAAAAAAGGGCCAATCCGTCGCGGGACCGGCCCTTTCCGCCCTGTCAAACGGGCGAGCGCTATTTCACGCTGATGCTGGCGATAAAGCTGCTGGACTTGTCCACCTGGCCGGGCGAGCCGTAAATATCGATGGAGCCGATGCCGCTGACCGACGCGTCCGCCGTCTCGCTGGCGTAGACGCTGGCCGAGCCGACGCCGGAGACGTCCACATCCACTTCCCGGCATTCCAGCTCTTTGGCGTTAAGGTCGCCGACGCCGGCGACGTCAGCCTCCAGCCGGCCGCAGGCGCCGCTGATGGTCAGATCGCCGACGCCCGCCAGATCGACCTCGAATTCGTCGGCGTCAACGCCGGTGACGCGGCCGTCGGCGACGCCCGCAATGTCGATGGCTTTGAGCGCCGGAAGCGTGATGTCCGCCGTCAAACCGAACTCGCGCCATTTTCGCTTACCCCGTTCCCCATCCTTGCGGTCGAGGTTCAGGACGCCGTTTTCCACAGTGACGTCGAGGCGCTCCATTTCAGAAGGCGGACCCGAGACGGTCACGGAGAAATCCCCGCCGACGCTCACGTCAACTTCAAAGACGCCGGCGACCTGGATTTCGTCGAAACCCGTCACATCCAGCGTCTCCGCAATGTCCTCGCTCTTGTCGCGCCCGCCCACATCCTTGAGCGAGCCGAACGCGTAATAGGCCGCGGTCGCCGCAATGCCGATCGACAAGATCAGGCCAATAATCACGCCAAAAAAAATTCTCATGGGTCGCCTCCCGTCTATCCCCGTCCCCCATGCCTTAAGGATATAGCACCGCAAGATGACGGAACCAACGCGCCCAGCCGCGCCTTCGCCTCACCTTGTCGATTTCGAAAAACGAAAACGCCGCGCTTTTGCGCGGCGTTTTGAGCGGGAGCGAAAAGTTCCTCAGTGGACGGTGATGTCCGCGAACATGCTCTTGTTCTTGCTGACTTTCTGGGGCGAGCCATAGACATCGATATCGCCCATGCCGGAAACGCGCGCCTCGACTTCCTCGCTTGCAAAAACGATAGCGCTGCCGACGCCGGAGACTTTCACATCGACGGCGCCGCATTCAAGGCCGCCGGCGTCGAGATCGCCGACGCCGGAAAGATCGGCATCGAGCGCGCCGCATTCGCCGTCGACCTCAAGATCGCCGACGCCGGATATCTTGATGGAGAAACTGTCCGCGTCGACATCGGACACATGACCGTCAACGACGCCGGAGATGTTGAGCGCCGTCAGGCTCGGCAAGGTGATGACCGCTTCCACGCCGTCGCGATGGTTACGGTTTTTCTCGCCTCTCATGCGCTTGCGCTGATCGAGCAGGAGCGCGCCGTTCTTCACCGACGCGTCGATCCGGTCCATCTCATAGGCCGGCCCTGACAACTCCACGGAAAAATCGGACCCGACGCGCACGTCGAGTTCGTAAACGCCGGCGACCGTGATGGCGTCGAAACCGCCAAGATCGAGCGTGCGCGTTACGGTTTCATCGTCATCGGCAAGAGCTGCGCCGCCCGCAAGAAGCGCCAGGGCGCCGGCGGAAAGAATAAGATTTTTGATCATTGCTCGCCTCCATCTCTTGCGACGAATGTAGCGACTTGTGCGGCGTTCGTGAAGTTCGGCTCACCGCAGGGACGGCGCAACCCGCCGAAGAAACTCAATGGATTCTAAAGAGGATCCGGCCTTCCGCCTCGGATTCGGCCTTTTCCGCCGCGCGCCAGTGGGGCGTCATGCGCCTTGCAAAGACAAGGGAAACAATCAGCGGGGGGAGGAAAATGACAGCGAGGGTTCTGATGCTGGCGGCGCTTACCGACGGGAAACCGATTGTGAACAACACCAGCACGGCAACGGCGACGCCCATGGCCGCGCCGAGATAGGGCCAGAGATTGCGCCGCTTGCGTTTTTCAAGGGCCGCGAAAAGCGGCGCGCCGAACGCCACGCTGGCGCCGAAGCCCACCAGGAAAATCAGGATACTGACGAAGAGACCTTCAAGGAGAGCGGACACCAGCAATGTCAGAGAAAACCCGTTCAGGAGTTCCGCCGCGGCGAACAGGAGCGTGAGCGCGCCGCCGGCCAAAGCGCCAGCAAGCACGGCGACGACCATTTCCTCGAAAGCGACATTGATGCGGATTTGATCGAGTATCTCCGCCTGTTTTTCATCGGTAGGAAGCATCACTAAAACGTTCTGAACGGCTTGTTAAAACCCCGAAGACAGCGGCGATCACAATCGGCGGCACGCCATAGAAGAAAGATATGCCAGCTAACTCATCAGCGGTCACCTGCACTCCATGAGCGAACCCTGGAACAATCCACAGGGCAATAAGGATCATGGATGCAATTGCGCCGCCAAATATATAGCCGAGCAAATTATTCTTTTGCGTTTTCACGAGCAGGTAGTGAATTGGCGCGCCAATAAGCAAAGCGGCTAAATAACCTATATGCACGGCAACCAGAAAATATAGTCCGAACGTTCTGGCCGAATCCAAAAGATTAGGCCCCTCCTCGGACGAGGACTCATTTAGCAAAAGGCTCAAAAGGATCAGAACGACCGCACAAATGAGAAGCCCTAACGGCACAGAGATCAAAGCATTGACGACCACGCGGCCGGAAAAAGCTTTCTGAAGCGCCGTCGTCACTCCGCCGCCTGATGCTTTGCGCCGCTCATCACGGCGGAACATTCCGACATGGTTTTCGAGGCGCGGGCGATTGGGTTGGTGAGATAGTAATCTCTCACCGCCGAGACGAAAGGCGCGCCGTCCATCTCGCCCGCAACGCCGCAGGCGCTCGCATCGAAGCGCTCTTCCAGATTGCCGATCTGGTCGATACGGCCGAGCGACGGCGCGTCGGCGATCATCGCCTGGCGCAGCGCGAACACGTCGTCATAGGGGAGCGTCTTGCCAATGCGGTCGGAGAGCGCGCGTATGATCGCCCAGTCTTCGCGCGCGTCGCCCGGCGGGAACGCGGCGCGGTTCGCAAGCTGCGCCCGGCCTTCGGTGTTCACGAAAATCGCGTTTTGTTCGGTATAGGCGGCGGCCGGGAAGATGATATCGGCGTAACGCGCGCCCATGTCGCCATGACTGCCCTGATAAACGACGAACGCGCCGTTCAGCCTCGCGCCGTCGAATTCATCGGCGCCGAGATTGTAGACAAATTCGATCTCGCGCGCTTCGCAGCCATCGAGAATTTCGGCGAATGTCTTTCCGCCCTCTCCGGGCAGAAAGCCGAGATCGAGCGCGCCGACCCGGCCCGCCGCCGTATGAAGAACATTGAAGCCGTTCCAGTCGCCGCGGATCGCGTCAATCCCGTCCGCGAGCTTGGCGGCGGCGTTCAGAACGGCCGCGCCATCCGGGCGCGAAAGCGCGCCCATGCCGACAATGACCACCGGGTTTTTCGCGCCCTTGAGCGCCTCTGCAAATGAGCCCTCTCCATTGGCGAGAGACGCAAGCGTGTCCGGCCCGGCGCCGAGATAATCGTAGTCGTAGGAAAGATCCTTTTGCTCGCCGATCAGACCGATCTTCACATCGAGGTTGTTGAGCCAGGCTTTGCGAATGCGGGCATTGATCATCGGCGCTTCGGCGCGCGGATTGGTTCCCACAAGCAGAATGACATCCGCCTGTTCGAGATTGGCGATGCCGGTGTTGAAAAGATAATTGCGTCTGTCGCCCTTATTTCCTGAAACTTCGCCAATTTTGGCGCCGTCCTGACGGCAATCCATATGCGGCGTTCCGATGGCGCTCATCAGGTCTTTGAGCGCCTTCACCGCTTCGGCTGGCGCAAGATCGCCTGCGAGCGCGGCGGTTTTTTCTTTCGGCGTTGCTTTCAGTTTTTCCGCAACGACGTTTAGCGCCTCGTCCCAGCTTGCCGGCTTCAACTGCCCGTCCTTGCGCACATAAGGTTTGTCGAGGCGCTGACGGCGGAGGCCGTCCCAGACAAAGCGCGACTTGTCGGCGATCCATTCCTCATTCACGCCTTCATGCAGAACGGGAAGGATGCGCAACACTTCGCGGCCACGCGCATCAACGCGGATGTTCGAACCCACCGCATCCATGGCGTCGACGGATTCTGTCTTGCGCAATTCCCATGGCCGCGCATTGAACGCATAAGGACGCGAGGTCAGCGCGCCCACTGGACACACATCGATGAGATTGCCGGTAAGTTCCGACTCCACAGCCTTTTCAAGATAGGTGGTGATCTCGGCGTTCTCGCCACGATTGACGAGACCGAGATCGTCGACGCCGGCGATCTCCGTCGCAAAGCGAACGCAGCGCGTGCATTGAATACAACGCGTCATGATCGTCTTGATCAGCGGGCCCATATATTTTTCTTCGACGGCCCGTTTGTTCTCCGCGTAGCGCGAGCCGTCGCGGCCATAGGCCATGGCCTGATCCTGAAGATCGCATTCCCCGCCCTGGTCGCAGATCGGGCAATCGAGGGGGTGGTTGATGAGGAGAAACTCCATCACCCCTTCGCGGGCCTTTTTCACCATGGGCGTATTCGTGAAAAGCTCCGGCGGCGCGCCGTCAGGCCCGGGGCGCAGATCCTTGACGTTCTGGGCGCAGGAAGCCACGGGCTTGGGCGGTCCGCCCTTCACCTCGATCAGGCACATGCGGCAATTGCCGGCGACCGAAAGGCGCTCGTGATAGCAAAAACGCGGAATCTCCTCCCCTGCCGCCTCGCAAGCCTGCAGGAGGGTCAGATTGGAGGCGACTTCGATTTCCTCGCCATTGACTTTGATGACGCGCGTTTCGCTCATGCCGGGCCTTCTCGGGTCTAAAGTCCAAATTCGGGCCGTGGTTTAGCCCTCTTTCCCGGCGGACGCTAGAGCGCGTCAGCGCTGCGAAGGCCTTGTGCGAAGCGTCTTCTCGTCGCGCAATTTGTCCCGCGAAGGGGCCGCGCGAGCTTTTATGATTTATCCTGAAGAGATTGCTCGAGGCGGTCGAGGCCTTTCGAAATGGCGTCCTGCCGAAGGAGCCCCCGTTGTGCAGCGGCGCCGATCCGCTGGCACTCGTCATAGAGGACATCCAGCCGCCCCTCCATCCGCTCCACCGCCTCCGACATGGCGTCGATCCGGGCTGAAAGCGCGTCGATAGTTTCCTGCAGCCGCTTCGCCTGAAGCTCGTCTTTATCCGGCATTTTTCCCACTCCCTCGACTGCGCGCCTTTCCGCCGGGCATGGCCGCCCGGCGTCAACAGCTAAATGAAAAAAATTGCCATAAACGCAACAAACCATTCAAATTGTTGCGAAATTATCCATCGCAAATCAACCGTAAGCCTTTCATGTTGCACTAGATGCAACGGGAAGTTGACTGGATTGCCGAGGCGCTTGAGCGCGACCCGACCAAGACCCAGACGGGCCTGGCCGAAGCCCTTGGCATCGACAAATCCGGCGTATCCCGCATGCTGAAAGGCCGCCGCCGGCTCAAATTCGACGAAGCGAAGCGGGCGGCCGACTATCTGGGGGTGAGCCCCGCCGTTCTGGAGCGGGCGGGCTTCGCTGAGCCCGAGGAAACCTATCAGGCGGAGCCGCAAGCCGAGCGCCTTACAAATCTCTACGCCAGCGCCGCCGGCGCCAGGGGCGAATGGTTCCTGGATCTGAGGCGCCCGATCGAGCGCCGCCCCCAGGCGCCCTGCTTTCTCGGCGCCGATCTCGCCTTCGGTTTCTACGCCCCTGACGACGCCATGGCGCCCCGCTTCCACAGAGGGGAACTTGTCTGGGTCAATCCGGGCCGACCGGCTGCTGCGGGGCAGGACGCACTCTTGATCGCGAAAGACGGCCCGCCCGCCGAAACGCCCGCCTATCTTTGCGTGCTGGAGTCCATGACCAGCTACGTTTACCGAATTTCCCAATATGGCGTCGGCGGCGTGCGGGAATTTTCCGCCGCACGCTGGCGCGCCGCCCATGTCTATGGCCGCGTGTAGCGCGCCCTTCCATATTATCGAAAGCTTCAGAAGTGATTCGTAAAATCGAGGCGAGACGCCTCGATGCGGAAAAAGGACGCCCAAACACGCCATGGGGACCGACTACCAGGCCTATCAGGCTCGCAAATATTTCGCCGGCCTCGATGGGCTGCGCGCCATCGCGATCATTGCGGTCGTCTGGCATCACAGCGCGCATCCCGATTTCCTGCCCATGTTCGCCCGCGGCTTTGCAGGCGTGGATCTGTTTTTCGTCCTGAGCGGTTTTTTGATCGTGACGCTGCTGCTCCGGGAAAAAGACAAAAGCGGACGCATCTCCCTGCGCAATTTTTGGGCGCGGCGGTTTTTACGCTTGATGCCCGCTTATTATCTTTTGCTGTTCGGCATGCTGGGCGCCTATCTTGTCTTCAAGCCGGGCGACCCGGATACGGCGCGCCTCGCCGAAGGTTTTCCGGTTTATGCGCTTTATCTGTCGAACTGGTTTCATCCCGGCGCCAATAATCTCGGCATCACCTGGTCGCTCGCCACCGAAGAGCAGTTCTATCTTGTCTGGCCATTGGTGGAGACGTTTCTTGCGCCCATCGCGGCGGGGATATTCTGGATCTCCGCGCTCATCATCAACCAGCTCATCAATTTCGGCGTGCTCGATCCCGCCATCGATACGGTCTTTGGCGAAGGCGTCGCGGGCAGCCGCGAAATCCTCGACGCCACCTTCACGCCGATCCTGCTGGGCGTCGGCCTTGCGCATCTTCTTCATCGGGAAAAGGGGTATCGACTCGCGAAACGCCTTGCCGGATTTAAACATGCGCCCCTGGTTTTCATGGCGGCGCTGTTTGTCCTGTTCAACATCCCCGCCGCCGATATTTCCGGCCTCTTCCGTCTCGTCATGCATTGCCTGATGACCGCATGGATCGCGTCGATCGTGCTGGCGCCGGGCTCGACATTATCGCTCTTTCTCGATTGGCGCCCCGTCGTCTTTGTAGGCGCTGTCAGCTACGGCATGTATCTTTACCACATGTGGTGCGTTCATGCGGCGCGCATTGCGCTTGGCAAACTCGGCCTTTCCAATCTCGTTTTCGAGTTTCCCCTGGCGCTCGCGCTCACCATCGGCGTTTCCGCAGCAAGTTTTTATTTCTACGAAAAGCCGTTTCTCGACTTAAGAAAACGCTTCCGCAAACCGCACAGATCGCAAAAAGAAAACGCCCGGCCGTGACAAAACACGAAGCCGGGCGTTCATTTCAGAGGAGTTCGGTCTCTTAGAGCACGCGCTCTTTGAGGTCTTTCGACGGACGGAACGCCACTTTCTTCGAAGCCTTGATCTTGATCGCTTCGCCGGTCGCCGGGTTGCGGCCCATGCGCGCCGGGCGGTGACGAACCTGAAGAATGCCGAGACCGGAGATGCGCAGCTTCTTGCCTTTTTTCAGGTAGCCGCCCATGCGGTCGATGAAATCGGAGACGATTTCTTCGGCCTGCTTCTTCGGCATCTCATAGGTTTCGGCCAGTTCCGCCGCGAGGTGCTTCAGCGTCAGCACGTCAGGCAGCGCTTTTTTCGTCGCGGCTTTTTTCTTCGCCGGCGCTTTTTTAGCAGCGGTCTTCTTGGCGGCGGTTTTCTTCGCAGGCGCTTTTTTCTTCGCCGGCGCCTTTTTCGCGGTTTTCCGTTTAACGGCCATTTTCAGTATCCTTCATCAGTCGTTTGAATGCGAAAAGCAGCCAAAAATCCAAGTTTCGCCTGCTGTGCGGGCATTATTGCGTATGATTCGCCCGGATGTGAGACCCTAAAAAGCGCATTTAGGCCCATAAAATAGGGGTTTTTACGCTTTTTATGACCTTCTTTTCATGATCCATTCGAGATCGGGGTGGTTTCCAACCATAAAATGGTACTCGGCGACCTTCTCAAAACCATAGCGTCGATAGAGCTTTTGGGCCCCTTCATTCTCTGAAAAGACGCCCACATAAGCATGATCGAAATGCTCGTCGATCCAGTCGAGCGCGCGCTCAAGAAGGGCCGTGCCGAGGCCCTTTCCCTGGGCTTTGGCGTCAAGATAGAGCCGGCAAAGCTCGCCGGAATTCTCCGGCATGTCCGGCGCCGGCAGACTGCAGGGCGCCGCCGTGCAATAGCCGATCATCTCCCCTTCCGGAGTTTCGGCGACCCAGGCGGCGGCGTCCTTATCCTTCAGAAAGTCTTCGTAGTAGTCGGCGGAGTGATTGTAGGTGAGGAACTCTTCAAGGTCCGCCGGCTCATAAAGATGCGCGAAGGTGTCGATAAAGGTCGATCGCCCCAGTCGCGCGAGCGCATGAGCGTCATCGAGCATCGCCGTCCTGATCGCGGCTTCGGCGTTATTTACGGATTGATTGCTCATCCATCCAGTGGGTCCATTCGCCCTCGGGATCACGCGACGTGCGTATATACAAACGCCGCGAAAATTTTCCGCCCGCCGAAATGCTCCATTCGGAGCGCACCCATTCAATGACGCCCTCCTCTATGGGAAAGGACGCTTCCCAAGCCATCTCGCCAACCGTCTCATCCGGCGTTGACGACATTGTCACTTCACCGGCCAAGTCGCGCTGAGCCAGACGGACTCATAGGCGCCATAGACAGGGTTGTAGTTGAAAAACACCTCGTCATGGATGGCTGACCGATCGGACCGTTCGAAATGATAAATGCATTTGATGAACTGCTCTTCGACGGCCGGTTGGCACGTAAGCGAACCTTTATGGCGCCGCTCGGCGTCGGCGCCCGGCTGATAAATCCGGGTCACCTCCCAATCGCCATACAGAAACGCAAGATCCGCCGTCGCCGGAGCGGCTTCAGCAATAGCGGCGCCTGCTGAAAAGAAGAAAGCGAAGAGGCCCGCAAAAACTGATCGCCTGAAGTACATTATTCCGCCGCGGCGACCGCCACATGCGGACGGTCATTGCGGTAGGTATTGATGCGTTCCTCGATCTCGTGACGGAAGTGCCGGATGAGGCCCTGCACCGGCCAGGCCGCCGCATCGCCGAGCGCGCAAATGGTGTGCCCTTCGATCTGCGTCGAGACTTCGAGCAGCTTGTCGATTTCTTCCGTGGTCGACTGGCCCACCGCCATGCGTTCGAGGACGCGCCACATCCAGCCCGTGCCTTCGCGACAGGGCGTACACTGGCCGCAGCTTTCATGCTTGTAGAAATAGCTGATGCGCGCGATGGCGCGGACGATATCCGTGGATTTATCCATCACGATCACCGCCGCCGTGCCGAGACCCGATTTGTGTTCGCGCAACGCGTCGAAATCCATCAGCACATCGTCGCAAATGTCTTTCGGCAGGCACGGCACTGAGGAGCCGCCGGGAATGACGGCTTTCAGATTATCCCAGCCGCCTTTGACGCCGCCGCAATGGGTGTCAATGAGCTGCTTTAACGGAATCGACATTGCCTCTTCGACGTTACAGGGGCGATTGACGTGACCGGAGATCGAAAAAATCTTGGTGCCGTGATTGTTCTCGCGGCCGAATTTGCGGAACCAGCCCGCGCCGCGGCGCAGGATCGTCGGGCAAACCGCAATGGATTCCACATTATTGACGGTGGTCGGGCAGCCATAAAGCCCCGCGCCCGCGGGAAACGGCGGCTTCAGGCGCGGCTGGCCCTTCTTGCCTTCGAGGCTTTCCAAAAGCGCGGTTTCCTCGCCGCAGATATAGGCGCCGGCGCCGTGATGGACGTAAAGATCGAAATCCCAGCCGGAGCCCGCCGCATTCTTGCCGAGAAGGCCCGCCGCATAGGCTTCGTCGATCGCCGCCTGGAGATTGTTGCGCTCATCCACATATTCGCCGCGAATATAGATGTAACAGGCATGGGCCTTCATGGCGAAAGACGCGATCAGACATCCCTCAATGAAAAGATGCGGATCGTGGCGCATGATCTCCCGGTCCTTGCAGGTGCCGGGTTCGGACTCGTCGGCGTTGACCACGAGATAATGCGGGCGGTCTTTTACTTCCTTGGGCATGAAAGACCATTTGAGCCCCGTCGGGAAGCCCGCGCCGCCGCGGCCGCGAAGGCCGGAATCCTTGATCTGCTGGATGATCCACTCGCCGCCCAGCGCCATCAGATCCGCCGTGCCGTTCCACGCGCCGCGCTGCTTCGCCGCGTCGAGCCGCCAGTCCTGAAGGCCGTAAAGGTTCGTGAATATCCGGTCTTTATCTTCGAGCATGTTTCATCCGTTCGAATGCGTCACTGCGTAATCAAATCAGAAGCGGCGCCAGCGCGACCACTCCTATGGCGACAATAATCAGTCCGGCTTTTTCATGGCCGGCGGCATAGACGGCGGCCCCGAGCGCGAGACACAACAAGCCGCTGGACAACAGCCACACCAGAAAGCGCTGTTTCACCTTGGGCCCGCTTTTCGGGTTCTCCGGATCGAGCTCCGGAATGTAATGAGGGCTTTGCTTGCGGTTTTCAGCCATGGCCGCCCTCGCCCGGCTTCGACTGCAATGATCGTCCATATTGCCTGAACCAGCGGAAGAACAAGGGACCAAAAATGATTGCCGTTCCGATGACCCCGCCGATCAGGATGTTAAGGTCATCCGTGTAGAGATAAGCGCCAATCACCAGGATCAGCATGGCGCCTTCCATCAGGGCGATGTTGACCAACCCTTTCATGGCGTGTTTGCGCTTGATGTCTTCCGGCGTCTGCACGGTCGTTTTACTCCGCCGGCTCTTTCGGCTGGGAATTCGGGATTTCCTTGAGCGGCTGCGCGCGCGACCCGTCATAAAGCGACGGATCGGTGAGCGAGGTGTTGTCGCCTTCGGGGTCCGAGGAATGGCGGTTCGGATGCTGCGTGCCGATTTTCACCTTCTCGCCGCGCGCGAGTTTCGCCAGAAGGTCTTCGAGAATTTCCGGCGTCAGGTCCTCGTAATAGTGATCGCCCTCTTTGGTGGAAATCTGGACCATGGGCGCATTGGCGCAGGCGCCGAGACATTCGACTTCGAGCCAGGAGAACTTGCCGTCTGCCGAGACATGCCCCTCCTCGCCGATCATCTTTTTACAGGTCTCGCGCAACCCGTCCGAGCCGCGCAGCATGCAAGGGGTCGTGCCGCAGACCTGAACGAAGAAATCGCCGGCGGGCGCGAGGTTGAACATCGTGTAGAAGGTCGCGACCTCGTAGACGCGGATGTACGGCATATCGAGCTGGCGAGCGATCACCTCCATCATGGGGATCGAGCACCAGCCTTCCTGTTTCTGGCCGCGCCACAGGAACGGGATGACGCAGGAGGCCTGGCGGCCCTCCGGGTACTTTTTCATCTGCGCGTCGCACCAGGCCTTGTTCTCGGGCGTCCAGTCAAAGGACGCGGGCTGGTCTTTCGCGGGGCGGCGGCTCGCCATGGGCGGTTCTCCTAGAAAGGGTCGTCATATTTGGGTGCGACACATACCTGATTGGCCGCAAAACAAAAGGGCATACGGCGTCGCGGGGGGCGGTTTTGGGGCGGAAAAGCCCCTCTCCCGCTGGCGGGAGAGGGGAGAAAACCCGTTTCAACAACCCTACTCCAGCTCCACCTCATTCAGGGCCGCGGCGTCCTCGAAACAGCCGAGGCAGATGACGCCGATATTGTTGGGGCCGAGCGCGTCGAATTCCGCCTGGCCGAGGGCGTTGCACTCATTGCAGACCGCGTCCCAGACGCCGTCCGGCCCCCGGCTCCACCAGAAGCCCTTGGGCTCGCCCGATTTCAGGGACTCGATGATATGCCGGCAGACAAAGGTCTGGGGCTGCTTGCCGTGCGTGCCGCAGGTGACGGAGGGGACTTTCATGGGCGGATCGATCCAAAACGAACTGAGTGCCTAGCAAAGCCGCCCCGAATTGCAAATAGCGGCGGCCTCAAGCCTCATCCAGCAAAACCGGCGCGCAGACGCTTTTAATCTGGTCGTTAAGCGCCCCCGCTGCGCCAAGACTTGCGACAAAGTCGGTGAACTCCGACTCGGACGGTTTTAAATCCGAAACATAGGATGTGAGAAAGCCATAGTGATCGATCAAGGCGCTCCATGTCTCAAATCCCACCTTCTCCAGTTCAGCGTCAGAGAAATAAAGATACTCAACATCGACAAAATTCTTCAGAGCGTAGATTTGATCATCAGCAAGCCGCATAAGGGTCTCGCGGCCTTCTTCGAGCGCTTCTTTCTCGATCGCCGTCATGTCGGCTTCGTCTTCATCTACATATTTTAATTCCTGCGCACGGTGCGCCGCCGCAGATTGCTCAACAATCCGGTCCGCCTCTCTTGCAAGACGAAAATAGGACGCGCTCGCCGACACCACCGTCCGGCACGCCGACTGGCGATAGGCTGCAGGTTCGTTGTAGCTGATGGCGGGCGCCGCGCCCTTCCCGCTCCAGATGAAATAGGTCTGCGCCGTCGCCGCGATGGCCGCAATCGACGCCAGAATGACTGCGAAAAGTCTCATGAAAGCCCCCGTTTCCATACCCCGAGAGAACGGTAATTCATGGAAACTGATCTGTATAGAGTTGACTGTTCTGTCGCTCTCCCGCTTCCGCCGGAAGCCCTACGCATCACCGTGGTTCAAGGCCTCATTGCGGCTCCCCAGACGAATGCTTGAGACTGCCTGCCACAGGGCCAGCAGGTGACGGAGGGAGCTTTCATTAGTCCGCTGTTCCGTACAGATCCCATTCCACCTGCTCAAGAACGGGAAGCTCTCTGTTTAATTCAGTGATACTACGCCTCATCGAAGCGAGCTGATAAGCCAACAACCAACTTCCGATGACTGGCATATGAAACTGAAAATCCCTTGTCAGCACCATGGGCAGCAATACTGCTAAGGCTGTTAATGCGCCGCCGATCATCAGCAGCGTATGTCGGTAATTTTCTGGCGCCATATCAATACTCAGCAATGTGGACAGCGCAGTGGTAAGCGGCAGCACCAACGCGAGAGCGTGGATTGCAGCGCCTCGCCAAACAAGCTCATTTTTTGGATGATATGGCGCAAGCCCGCGGCCATAAATCCAAGTCATCCATGCGAACATGGCGATTGGGAGTACGGCAAGTAGAATCAGGTCCAGGTTGTCAATTATCGCATCAATCATATTCACATGAACCTTGGCTAAAGGCCGTCACCGATCAATTCCGCCGCAGACGGCGTCAAGGCAAGTTCGTCAATCGTCAATCTCTTCTTTCTCATAGACAAAAACGGCGCCGATATTCTCATACCCTGCATTGGACCGTGCATATTGCTTTTGGGACAACGACATTTTTGCAAAATCGTCAAAACAAGTATTTGTCGACTTTTCAACGACAATTTCATGCACGCGCCCGTCCGCCGTCACGTCAAAGCTCAAAACGACATGCTCTTTCTTTCCGGCTTTCCAGGAGCATTGCGCAGCGTAAAACGGGTCTTGCGTGCAAAACTGGCCTAAAGTGGGGTCGCTAATAATTTCTGCAGCTTTATATTTTGACCGGTCGAAAATGTAACATGCTGCAACGCCTTTATGAGTCGGCCCTTCGCCCTCAAGCTGAAAGGTTATAATTGTTTGAAGATCCAGCTTGCCGTCCGTAGAACATTGATACTTCCACTTGGCCACTGACGCGACGGCAGCGCTGTTCAGACATTCATGCGTGCTGTTGCTGACCCTGATGTTGTCTGTCGCCCCGCTCGGGAGAACGTCGTATGTGACAAGCACCTCCTCCGTCTTGCTCGCATTGTACATGCAACGTTCGGGATATGATGGCGGCATGCGGCCCACAGGTTTTGCGAAAGCCAATTCGCTGTTCGGTTGCTCGCAATTGTCCGGATCGTATGATGCGGCAGCGATAGAAGATCTTTTGTCGCGAAAATGGTAAGACAGCTTTACTTCGATGCCTGAAAGCCCGTCATTATCGACGCAGTTATATCTCCACTTCTTCGCTGCTTTAATTGCGTGATCCACGAAACATGCATTTGTCGAAGCAATAACCTCGATATTCGCCGGCTTGCCATTTCGCCGGACGTTAAATTTGAGAATGACATTATCCTCTTCCCGCGCAGCTTCAGAGCATTGCAGCGGATAGCCCGCCTCAGGAACTGAAGCTGGTTGCCGGTCACGGTCAGGAATCGAGGCAAGCGCCTCCATGTTGCAGGGCCTTGCCGAAAGTTCGTTCGCAAATGCAGTAAAATCAGCTTGCAGGAATAGAGCGCCGCCAAAGGCGGCGACGGCAATCTTGAAACGCCATCCGGCATTCTTTTTCTGCGCGTGCAACCAAGCCCCCACGCATATCCCCGGGGGAATAGCCTAGCCCAGTCAAGCCAGTTTCGCAAAAATCGCTGCTTACCGATCGATCTCGCCAAACACGATGTCGAGGGAACCGAGGATCGCCGAGACGTCCGCAAGCAGGTGCCCGCGATTGATCCAGTCCATGGCCTGCAAATGCGGGAAGCCCGGCGCGCGGATCTTGCAGCGATAGGGTTTGTTGGTCCCGTCTGACACGAGATAGACGCCGAATTCGCCCTTGGGCGCTTCGACCGCCGCATAAACCTCGCCCGCCGGCACGTGGAAGCCTTCGGTGTAAAGCTTGAAGTGATGAATGAGCGCCTCCATGGAGCCCTTCATCTTCTCACGGCGCGGCGGCGTCACCTTGCCGTCCGTCGACATCACCGGGCCCGGCGTTTCGCGCAATTTCGCAATCGCCTGCTTCATGATGTGTACGGACTGTTTCATCTCTTCCACGCGGCAGAGATAGCGGTCCCAGCAATCACCGTTCTTGCCGATGGGAATCTGGAAATCATATTCGTTATAGGACTCGTATGGCTGCGCCCGGCGCAAATCCCACTGAATGCCCGACCCGCGCACCATGACGCCGGAAAAGCCCCAGGCGAAAGCTTCCTCGGCGGTGACGACGCCGATATCCACATTGCGCTGTTTGAAGATGCGGTTGTCGGTGATCAGGGTTTCGATGTCCTGAAGTTTCTCCGGGAACTGATCGCACCAGGCGTCGATGTCGTTGAGGAGCGCCTCGGGCAGATCCTGATGCACCCCGCCGACGCGGAAATAGGCGGCGTGCATGCGGCTGCCGGACGCGCGCTCGTAGAACACCATGAGTTTTTCGCGCTCTTCAAAGCCCCAGAGCGGCGGCGTCAGCGCGCCCACATCGAGCGCCTGCGTCGTGATGTTGAGAAGATGCGAAAGAATACGGCCGATCTCTGAGAAAAGAACGCGGATATGCTGCGCGCGTTTCGGCACTTCGAGCCCGAGGAGCTTTTCCGCCGCGAGACAGAAAGCATGCTCCTGATTCATGGGTGCCACATAATCGAGACGGTCGAAATAGGGGATCGCCTGGAGATAGGTCTTGTATTCGATCAGCTTTTCGGTGCCGCGATGGAGAAGACCGATATGCGGGTCCACGCGCTCGACAACCTCGCCGTCAAGCTCCAGCACAAGGCGCAACACGCCGTGCGCCGCCGGGTGCTGGGGCCCGAAATTGATCGTGAAATTGCGCTCCGACGAGGCGTCGGAAGTTGAATCTTCGGGAGCGAGATGCTGACCATCCGCCATCGCTACGCGCCTTTCTCTTCAGCTTTCTCATCGCCCGGCAGCACATATTGCGCGCCTTCCCAGGGGCTGAGGTAATCGAAATTGCGGTATTCCTGAACGAGGCTCACCGGTTCGTAGACAACGCGCTTTTGCTCGTCGTCGTAACGCACTTCCACATGGCCCGTGAGCGGGAAGTCCTTGCGCAAGGGATGCCCTTCAAATCCGTAATCGGTCAGGATGCGGCGCAGATCCGGATGGCCGGAAAAGACGACGCCATACATGTCGAAGGCCTCGCGCTCGAACCAGTCGGCGCAGGGGTGAATTTCGGTGATGGTGGGGATCGTCTCGTCTTCGCCGAGCTGCGCCTTCACGCGGATGCGGGCGTTGTTGTGCATGGAAAGCAGATGATAGACGATGTCGAAACGCTTGGCGCGCTGCGGATAGTCGACGGCGGTGAGATCGATCAGCACGAGAAATTTCGCCAGCGGATCGTCGCGCAGGAACTGCATCACGTGAACGATGCGGCTCGCCGTCACCTCAATGGTCAACTCGCCATACTCCACTCGCCAGGAGCGGATGTCGGCGTCGATGGTCGCGGCGATATGTTCGCCCAGTTCTTTCAGTTCTTCGGACATCATCCTACCTAGCCAGCGGTTCCGACGCTTCGATTTTCCTTAATTGTCTAATTGCCCAGATTCCCAGCACCAGTTGCGCCAACACCCACGGGGCTTCTAATAGCAAATCCAAATAGTTGTCATAGAACAAAAGCGGTTCCGGAATTTCGGCGCCGAAAATCGTATTGGATTGATGCATCGTTGCAAAAGCTAAAACCAAACCCAATGAACCAAACGCCCCTCGAATAAGTACGGCGATTGCGCAGGCCCAAATTAATAGTCGCCACCGCACTGTGCTCGCTCCTGTTTAACGGACAATCGACCCCTCTCTTCTGATCTTCTTCTGCAATTGCAGGATGCCGTAGACGAGCGCTTCCGCCGTCGGCGGGCAGCCCGGCACATAAATATCGACCGGCACAACGCGGTCGCAGCCACGCACCACCGCATAGGAATAGTGGTAATAGCCGCCGCCATTCGCACATGAGCCCATGGAGATGACGTAGCGCGGGTTCGGCATCTGGTCGTAAACCTTCCTGAGCGCCGGGGCCATCTTGTTGGTCAGCGTGCCCGCGACGATCATCACGTCCGACTGGCGCGGGGATGCGCGCGGGGCGAAACCGAAGCGCTCAACGTCGTAACGCGGCATGGACGCCTGCATCATCTCAACGGCGCAGCAGGCGAGCCCGAAGGTCATCCACATGAGCGAGCCGGTGCGCGCCCAGTTGATCAGCGCATCCGCCGGCGCGGTGATGAAGCCGCGGTCGGCGAGCTGGTCGGAGAGGTCTTTGAAGAACGGGTCTTTCGCATTCGGGTTATAGCCCGGCGCGCCAGCGCGCGCAGCGGTCCCGTAAGGAAGCTTGGTTTCGTCTAGCGCCATTCCAGCGCTCCTTTCTTCCACTCATAAAGGAAGCCCACGGCGAAGACGGCGATGAAAACGAACATCGACCAGAAAGCGAAAATCTGGAAATCGCGGTCGGCGCCGAGCTCCGGATTGAACAGCGTCACCGCCCAGGGAAACAGGAAGGCGACGTCCAAATCGACGATGATGAACAGGATCGCCACGATATAGAACTGCACGTCGAACTTCATGCGCGCGTCGTCAAAGGCGTTGAAGCCGCATTCATAGGTCGAGACTTTTTCGGGGTCGGGATCGTTCGGTGCGATCAGCGCCGGGGCGATGACAAAGCCCAGCGCCAGCGCCAGCGCGATCGCGAAGAAAACTATGATGGGTAGCCAGTCGAGCAGAAAATCGGCGGTCGCCACGTTTCGTCTCCAATTGGGTCACGACGCGCCCCGGCCCTGCCTTCAGGAATCCGGGGGCGAACTCGGGCGGAACCTAGAAAGGTGCGGCGCCAAAGGCAATGAGATTCCGGGCCTTTTCGGGCTTTCGGAGGCCATAAGACTGGCAAATGAGACGTAAAACCGCAGGGCGCCCGCGACGGCGATCCGCCCCTGCGGCGCCTAGTCGTTGTCCTCGACCGGCTCCTCGATCTGCTCGGGGAAGTCGCCCTCCTGGCCCTGACGCAGATAATCGTCCCAGTCCTCCATCTCCCAGAACCGCTCGTCGAGGAGGCCGGAGCGGATGGTTTCCGGCAGATCGTCGATGGTCAGCGCTTTCTGGGCCTCGCGGTCGGCGGCGAAGGCGGCAAGATTGCTGATGTCGTCGGCGGTGAGATAGATCGTATAGCCAAGCTCGATGGACTGAAGCTCGATCATGGCCGGGGCGCCGCGCCACATCCGCGCGGCGAATTCGAGAGGATCGACCGGCGGCGCGCCGATCTGCGCATCGAGCGCCGGGGCGGCCTTGCCACCGACGCCGTTCACCGAGTGGCAGATGACGCAGCCTTTTTCCACAAAGAGCGTGCGTCCCGCCATGGGATCGGCCTCATGGGTGACGACCGGCTTCAGGCTGACCGCGCCGGGCTGGCCGTCCGCAGTGGCGTCCGTCGATGCGTTCTCGGCGCCGCAGCCCGCCAGAAGAGCGGCGGCGGCGATGACGCCCGAGCTGATAAATGTTTTCCCCATCATGATTTTCCCTTCCTCCCGCACGGTCGCCATTGTCGCGCCGATTCCGCCGGTCCGCAATGTGGCGAATATGAAACGCGGGAAAGGGTGTCAAAGAATTCCGGGCAGATTGAGCCCCTTCTCCCGTGCGCAGTCGACGGCGTCCTCATAGCCGGCGTCCGCATGGCGCATGATGCCGCTTGCCGGATCGTTCCAGAGAACCCGTTTCAGACGGCGCGCGGCGTCTTCTGTCCCGTCGGCGACAATCACCATGCCTGCATGCTGGGAAAAGCCCATACCGACCCCGCCGCCATGGTGAAGCGAGACCCAGGTCGCGCCCGAGGCGGTGTTGAGGAGCGCATTCAACAGCGGCCAGTCTGACACCGCATCCGAGCCGTCCTTCATGGCTTCGGTTTCACGGTTCGGGCTGGCGACGGAGCCGGAATCGAGGTGATCGCGGCCGATCACCACCGGCGCTTTGAGCTCACCCTTCGCCACCATTTCATTGAAGGCGAGCCCCAGCCGATGACGATCGCCGAGCCCCAACCAGCAGATGCGCGCCGGCAGACCCTGAAACGCGATGCGTTCCTTCGCCATGTCGAGCCAGTTGTGAAGATGGGTGTTGTCGGGCAGCAGCTCCTTCACTTTTTCGTCGGTGCGATAAATGTCTTCCGGGTCGCCGGAAAGCGCAGCCCAACGGAACGGCCCGACGCCGCGGCAGAATTGCGGGCGGATGTAAGCCGGCACGAAGCCCGGAAAATCGAACGCGTCTTTGAGGCCTTCGTCGAAAGCAACCTGACGGATGTTGTTGCCGTAATCGAGCGTAGGCACGCCGGCGTTCCAGAAATCGAGCATCGCCTGAACCTGGATTTTCATCGACGCTCGGGCCGCCTTTTCCACTGCTTTCGGATCGCTTTCGCGTTTCGCGCGCCAGTCGCCGAGACTCCAGCCGATGGGAAGATAGCCGTTCACCGGATCATGCGCCGAAGTCTGGTCGGTGACGATGTCCGGCTTGCATTTCGGGTTTTCTTTGGCGCGCTTGACGATCTCGGGAAAGATGTCGCCCGCATTGCCAAGAAGCCCGACGGATTTCGCCTCGCCAGCCTTGGTCCAGCGTTCGATCATCTCCAGCGCTTCGTCGATGGTTTTCGCCTTCTCGTCGAGATAGCGCGTGCGCAACCGGAAATCGATGTGGTCCTCATCGCATTCGACCGCGAGGCAGCAGGCGCCGGCCATCACCGCTGCAAGCGGTTGGGCCCCGCCCATGCCGCCAAGGCCGCCGGTCAGAATCCATTTGCCTTTGAGATCACCGTCATAATGGCGCCGCCCCACCTCGACGAAGGTTTCATACGTGCCCTGAACAATGCCTTGCGTGCCGATATAGATCCACGAGCCCGCCGTCATCTGGCCGTACATCATCAGGCCCTTTTTATCGAGCTCGGAGAAATGATCCCAATTGGCCCAGTGCGGCACGAGGTTGGAATTCGCGATCAAGACGCGCGGCGCATCCTTGTGGGTTTCAAAGACGCCCACAGGTTTGCCCGATTGTACGAGCAGGGTCTGGTCTTCGCGCAGGGTTTTCAGCGTCTCGGCGATGGCGTCGAAATCCGCCCAGCTCCGCGCGGCGCGGCCAATGCCGCCATAGACGACGAGTTCGTCGGGATTTTCCGCGACTTCCCGGTCGAGATTGTTGTGCAACATGCGGAACGGCGCCTCGGTCGTCCAGGAAAGGCAGTTCAGCTCCGTTCCCGTGGGGGCTTTCACATCGCGCTTGTTTGCAAATCGGTCAGTCATCATCGGCTCCGTTCAATTCACCAGAGAGCGCAAAACATTCGATACGCTCCAGAATGTCTTTCAAGGTCGCGCGCAGTTTTTCCGCTTTTGCTTTGCTATAAGCGAAAGGCGCGTCTTCGGTCTCGAGATAGGCGCTCTGTGAGATCTCCATCTGGATCGCATGCACGCCCGTGCCGGGATCGCCATAATGGCGCGTCGTCCAGCCGCCACGGAAACGGCCGTTTACGACAAAAGAAAAATCCGATGCGGCGCAAACTTCCGCCGCCGCTTCCTCAATGGCTTTGGCGCAGGTGGCGCCGTTGTTTGTGCCGATATTGAGGTCCGGCAATTTTCCATCGAACAGATACGGGATCTGCGAACGGATGGAGTGGCAATCGTAAAGCACCGCCACACCATGGGCGTCACGGATGCGGTCGATTTCCGACGCCAGCGTCAGGTGATAGACGGCGTGATAATCCATGCGCCGGCATTCGATTTCTTCTTCTGTGGGCGGGGTGTTCCAGATCGCTTCGCCCTCGAAATCGGTAAGCGGAACGAGCCCGGTTGTGTTCTGTCCCGGATAGAGGCTCGCGCCGGAAGGATCGCGATTGGCGTCGATCACATAGCGATGAAAATCGGCGCGCACGATGGTCGCTTCGGCTAAAAGCCCGTCATAAAGCCGGTCCACATGCCAATCCGTATCGGTGAGCGCCTGCCCTCGTTCATTGAGGAGCGCCTTGATCTCGTCCGGCACGTAAACGCCGCTATGGGGCTGGCCGAGAATGACGGGCCCCTCGCCTGATATGACACTCACAGGATTCATGCAGTGGCCAGAGTCAGCGGCGTGACGCCGGCGTGGTCGGACAGCGTGTTTCTCCGGACTAATTGTTTCAGCCGGTCGATGTCGCCGGACAGGATGCGGTCATCGCCCATGGGCGCACACTCTCCGCGGATCGCAGCGATCACGTCTTTCAGCACGGAACTTGTTTCAAGCGGCGCGCGCATCTCAACCCCTTGCGCGCCGGCCATCGCCTCGACCGCGATGATGCCGGAAAGATTTTCGTTCATCTCGTGCAGCCGCCGCGCGCCGTGACAGGCCATGGAGACATGGTCCTCCTGATTGGCCGATGTCGGTGTTGAATCGACCGAGCGTGGATTGGAAAGCGCCTTGTTCTCGCTCATCAGCGCCGCCGACGTGACTTCCGCGATCATCAGGCCGGAATTTAATCCAGGTTTCGGGGTCAGGAACGCCGGCAATCCGTAACTCAAGGCCGGGTCCACCAGCAGCGAGATGCGGCGCTGTGAAATCGATCCGAGTTCCGACAACGCCATCGCCACTTGGTCCGCGGCGAAGGCGACCGGCTCAGCATGGAAATTGCCGCCGGAAACGATCTCGCCATCCTCAAGCACCAGCGGATTGTCGGTGACGGCGTTGGCTTCAACTTCCAGCGTCGCCGCGGCCTGCCGCAT
Source organism: Parvularcula sp. (assembly GCA_002704915.1). Taxonomy (GTDB): domain Bacteria; phylum Pseudomonadota; class Alphaproteobacteria; order Caulobacterales; family Parvularculaceae; genus Hyphococcus. The sequence goes on along the minus strand of PAIP01000036.1, from coordinate 57,808 downwards.
AAGATCGAGACAGGCGCCCGCCACCTGCGGCTGGCAGCGCAGGCAATAAGGGTCCTGCACGCGCTCGTCCCCTTCCATGTGGCTGGTAATGATTTGCGACCCATTGAGAAGCTCGCGCAGACGCTGCGCGGTTTCGATCTGGCCGCGATGGCCGCGCAGCGCGTGAATCTCCGGATGAAACGGCGCCGCCGTTCCCATCGCCGCTTCGACCGATAGCGCGCTTGTGGTGATCGACGACAGCGCGAGACGCCAGGCATCGAACAGTGCGGACAGCGCAAGCGCCGTCGACACCTGCGTGCCGTTTATCATGGCGAGGCCTTCTTTCGCCGACAGCACGAGGGGTTCGACATTTTCCGCCGCCATGGCGTCGCGCGCGGTCTTCTTTTCGCCGCGATGGAAAACGTCGCCCTCGCCGATCAGCGCCGCCGTCATATGTGCAAGCGGCGCGAGATCGCCCGAGGCGCCGACGGAGCCTTGCGACGGTATGACAGGGAGAATGTCCGCGGCGATGAATTTCTCGACCTGTTCGATCAGGCTCCAGCGAACGCCGGAAGCGCCGCGACCAAGCGACAGGAGTTTCAGCGCCATCACGAGGCGCGTCACTTCGGGAGAGAGCGGCGCGCCCGTGCCGGCGCTGTGCGAAAGAATCAAATTGCGCTGAAGCTGCGCCACCTCATCGCAATCGACGCGCACCGAAGCGAGTTTGCCGAAACCGGTATTGACGCCGTAAACAGGCGCGTTTCCCGCCGCCGCTTTCGCAATTTGCTCCGCTGACCGATCAATCCCGGTTCGAGCAGCCCGGTCGAGCTTAAATGGAGAATGGCTTCGATAGAGACTATCGAGCGAAGCAAGGCTCGCCCCGCCCGGCGTCAGGATGGCGCTCATATGAGCCTCTAAGTGTTGAGACGGCTTATATGCCGCTTGATATGTAGAGGTTATTAGATATTATGTATGCACATATTATTTGGAGACGCAAGACGTGACGCGCCAGACCATTTTCGCGGCCGAGGCCCTCACCCCCCACGGCTGGACCAAGGACGTGCTTGTGGAGATCGGGAATGACGGGCGCATCGCATCGGTCACGGCGGGGGCGGCGCCTGACGGCGACAGGGTTGGCGTCCTCCTGCCCGCGCCTGGCAACGCCCATTCCCATTCTTTTCAGCGCGCCATGGCGGGTCTCACCGAATACCGCTCAGCCGCCCATGACGATTTCTGGAGCTGGCGCGCGCTCATGTATCATTTCGTGGAGCGCCTGACGCCGGACGATATCGAAGCCATCGCCGCGCAGGTGCAGATGGAGATGCTAGAGGCCGGATACGCCGCCATCGGCGAGTTTCACTATCTCCATCACCAGCCGGACGGAACGCCTTACGACAATCCCGGCGAGCTCGGCGCGCGTCAGTTTGCGGCCGCCGCGGAAACCGGCATCGGCTACACGCATCTTCCCGTTCTTTACATGCGCGGCGGCATGGACGGGCGCGCGCTGCAAGACGGACAACGGCGTTTCGGCAATACGCTGAGCCAGTTCGAACAGCTTTTCGATGCGGCGCAAGCCAGCCTTGAACAATTGCCCGCCGATACGCGGCTCGGCGTCGCCCCGCATTCCTTGCGCGCCGTTGATGAAGACGCTTTGTCCTTCGCAGCCAATCTCAAACGCACGGCGCCGGTTCATATTCACGCAGCGGAACAGACCGGCGAAGTCGACGAAGCTCTCGCGTTTCTCGGCGCGCGGCCGGTGGAATGGCTCATCGACAAGATGAAGATCGGCGCCGACTGGCGGCTCATCCACGCGACGCAAATGACTGAGGCGGAAACGAAGGCTCTCGCCGCCTCGGGCGCCGGCGTCGTTGTCTGCCCGATCACGGAAGCTAATCTCGGCGACGGGATTTTTCCGGCGCGCGAATATTTATCCGCTGGCGGCGTATTGGCCGTCGGCTCCGACTCCAACATCCGCATTTCGCTTTCCGAGGAACTGCGAGCATTGGAACATTCGCAGCGTCTGCGCGACCGGCAGCGGGCCGTGCTCGCGACGAAAGACAAATCATGCGGGCGATTGCTGTTGGAAACGGCGGCCCGAGGCGGCGCTTCGGCGCTCGGCCGGGACGCCGGCCGCATCGAAACCGGCGCCCTCGCCGATCTCCTCGCCCTCGACAGCGCGGCGCCGGCGCTCGCCGGTCTTTCCGGCGACCGCCTGCTCGACGCCTGGATTTTTGCAGGGGACGACACTCTCGTCAGCGATGTCTGGGCTGCGGGCCGACATGTCGTAATCGAAGGCAGCCATATTAAACGCGACGCCATCGCCGCGCGCTTCAACGCCGTCATGGCGCGTCTTCGGAGCGATCTGTGAACGAGCGCAGTCACCAGGCCATTCGCGAGGCGATCCGTGAACGGATTTCTTCCGGCGAATGGGCGCCGGGCGCATTGATGCCGGGTGAAGCCAATCTCGCCGATGAGTATCAATGCGCCCGCACCACCGTAAACCGCGCGCTGCAATCACTCGCCGAAGACGGCCTCATCGAGCGCAAGCGCCGCGCCGGGACGCGGGTAAAAGAAATCCCCGTCAAACGCGCGCGCTTCGACATCCCCCTCATCCGACAGGAAGTCGAGGCGACCGGAGCGCAATACCGGCCGCATCTTTTGCTGCATGAGATTATCGAGGCGCCCGACGCCGTGGCCGCGCGCCTTCGTCTCAAAACAAGCGCCCGCGCCCTGCATCTTCAGACGGTGCATCTCGCCGATGGCGCGCCCTACGCTTTTGAAGACCGCTGGGTGAATATCGACGCCGCGCCAGGCATTCTCGATGCTCCCCTGGAGGAGGTGAGCGCCAATGAGTGGCTCTTAAAACAGGTCCCCTATTCCAGCGGCGATGTGGCCTTCACCGCAGCGCCGGCGGGCCCGCGCGAATCGGCGGCCCTCGATGTGGCCGAAGGCGCCGCGCTTTTCATTATCGACCGCACCACCTGGCTGGAAGATCGCCATGTTACGACCATGAAGCTCTTTTACCGGCCGGGGCACACGCTGCACTCGCGTGTGTAAAAGGATCGCTTTTTCAGAACATAGGGGGAACCTGCACGAAACTGTCTCCGCCTGGGGCAAGCCGGGCGGTTAATCGCCCTGTTCACAATCTTGTATGTTCCCAAACTATTGATTTCGTGCATCATTAGGTCAGCAAGATGTTCCTGACACTTGTCCATATGACATTAGGGAGGCGCAATGTGGCGTTAGAGAAACGCGGAGAGGCGGATTTCGAAACGCTCAACACCGGCGCCGTCGATCTATTGCGCCAGAAAGTCGACAACCGGCTAGCGGAGCTCTATCGGGAAAATCCGCACGATACGCGCCTTATCTGCGCCATCCGCCACGCGCTTTTGTCTCCCGGAAAACGCTTCCGCCCCCTCATCACCCTGCTCGCCTATGCAGAACATGGGGGCGAGATTGAAGAAGCGATCGACGCCGCCTGCGCTGTTGAAATGGTGCATGCGGCTTCGCTGATCATGGACGACCTGCCCTCCATGGACGATGCGCGCCTGCGCCGCGGCCGGCTCGCGACCCATGTGGTCTTCGGCGAGGGAACCGGCATGCTCGCCGCCGTCTCTCTCCTTAATGAAGCTTACCGCGTCATCGCCAATGGCGAGGCGGGCGACGCCGCGCAGAAATTACGCGCAGTCGCCCATCTGACCAAAGCCGTCGGTCCTGACGGCCTCGCAGGCGGACAGGAACGCGACATCATGTGCGGTGGCGGCGCAGACGGTCATTCGCTGAAAGAGATCGAGCAGCGTCATCTTGAAAAAACCGGCGCGCTCTTCGCAGCCGCGGCGGCGATTGGCGCGGAACTTGCCGGCGCTGACGAGGAAGGCGTTCACAAGATGCACGACTATGGCGTCGCGCTCGGTCTCGCCTATCAGGCCTTTGACGATGTCATCGATGTAGAGTCTACCTCGGCGAGCGCCGGCAAGGACGTCTCACAGGATGAAGGCAAGTCCACCGTCGTCAGCCTGCTTGGCCGGGACGGCGCGCGGCTTTCCGCCGGACGCTGGCTGCAACGGGCCATCGATCTCGCCGAAAGCGCAAATACGGGCAAGCCAAGCCTCCTGGCCGCGCTTGCCGCCAAGATCGGCAAGAAGTTCGGCGTCCGGCCCACACAGGACGGCGCCGACGGCTCCACAAGGCAGCAAAGCCCGCGCGCCACCTGAAACCCCCTTCGCCTAATTCGTCGCGTCGCGCGCCGCGGCGCGGACTGTTATAGTGTTTCCCATGTCGCCGCTCGGTTTCATCGCTGTCGTTATCGCCTTCATCCTGTTGATGGAAGGCGTCGCCTGGCTTGCGCATCGCTATGTCATGCACGGCTTTTTATGGTCGCTGCACAAATCCCATCACGAACCCCGCGAGGGCGCCTTTGAGAAGAACGACTGGTTCGCCGTCTTTTTCGCGATCCCGTCGATGATCCTCATCTATATCGGCGTTCAAGGCTTTGCGCCGGCGCTCGCCGCAGGGATCGGCATTTTCGGTTATGGGCTTATTTATTTTCTTTTTCACGACGTGCTTGTGCATCGCCGTCTCGATTTTGGCCTGCGCCCGAAAAAGGGTTATCTCGCACGCGTGGTGCAGGCCCACCGGCTGCATCACGCTGTCGAGTCGAAAGACGGCTGCGTTTCTTTCGGCTTTATTTTTGCACCGAGCCCGCGGCACCTGAAACGCATGATGAAAAAGACCGAAGGCGCGCGCCTGCGTTCCGCGTCGGTCAAGAGCAATCTGCCGGAGCTCTGATAGAGTTGCGATCCCACAAGGCGGGGCGCGGCGGCGCATTTTGCGCCTTCAAAAAAAACGACGCCGGCGCTCCGGCAAGCAGTCCTGCAAAAGCGAGCGCGGCTTTGCGCGGGCCTGAAATGGCGACGCGCGCGCGCCACACATCAGGTCCGCCCTCGCGAATGCGCCGCCCGATATCGCGATAGATATTGCGCGCCGCCGCCACCGCAGCAGCCGCGCGTGGCGGCAGACGCCGCACGCCCATAGTCGCGGAGGCGTAATACTCATCGGCGATATCGAGAAGACATAGGGCGGCGCGCCAGACGCCTTCCTTGTTCGCCGGATCGAGCACATCCTGCGGGGACGGCCCGACGCCTTCTCTTTCGAGCAGATGCGTCGGCGCATAAATCCGCCCCGCCCGCGCATCGTCGTAAATGTCCCGGCAGATATTGGTGAGCTGAAAGGCAAGCCCCAAATCGCAAGCGCGGTCGAGCGTTTCCTCATCCTCGCGATCGACGCCCATCAGGATCGCCATCATGATGCCCACAACGCCGGCGACGCCGTAACAATAACGCAGCGTATCATCGAGCGTCTCGAAGCGCGCTTCCTCAGCGTCAAGCGCAAACCCGTCCAAAAGATCGAACGGATATTGTTCCGGCAATTGATGACGCTGCGCGACTTCGGCGAAAGCGTCGAAAGCCGGCTCTCCCGTTCGTTCGCCATTCAGGACGCGGCGGGTGTTTTCCCGCAACTCATGGAGCCGACGCTGACATTCGGCCTGGCTCATGGCCGCATCCGGCGCATCCTCGCCCATGGTCTGACCGTCGATCACATCGTCGCAATGGCGGCACCAGGCGTAAAGCATTTGCGCATCGGCCTGCATCTCGCGCCCGAACAGAAGCGATGCGAGGGCGAAACTTTTCGATCCCTGTTTGATGCTCTGTTTGCCATAGGCGGAGAGCGCCGCGCGCCCGCCGGGCTTTTCATGAACAGCGACGCTCACGCTATTCCGCCGCCTGCGCCGCCGGGGCCGCGCCGAGATCGTCGAGCATCAGCCCCGCCGTCGCTTTCGCCGACCCCACAACGCCCGGTATGCCCGCGCCCGGATGGGTGCCCGCACCGACGAAATACAGATTGGAAATCTGATCGTCGCGATTGTGAACGCGGAAAAAAGCGGACTGGGTCAGGATCGGCTCAATGGAAAAGGCGGAGCCCAAATGCGCATTCAGCTCTGTTTCAAAATCCGCCGGCGTGAAAATGCGCGATGTGACGAGATCGTCCGTGAGCCCTGGAATGTAACGCTCTTCGAGATAGTTGAAGATGCGGTCGCGATATTTCGGCCCTTCCACGGACCAGTCGATCTCCGCCTTGCCGAGATTGGGCACCGGAGAAAGCACGTAAAACCCGTCGCAGCCTTCCGGCGCCAGCGCCGGGTCCGTCGCCGTCGGGCGATGCAGGTAAAGAGAAAAATCGTCCGGCAGATTGGGCCCGGAGAAAATTTCCGAAATCAGTTCGCGATAGCGCGGCCCGAAAATAATCGTGTGATGAGCGATGTCCGGGTGCTTCCGCTTCAGCCCGAAATAAGCGACGAACAGCGAATTGGAGAACCGCTTGCCTTTCAACTGACGTGCGGTTTTCGCCGCCGAAGGCGTTTTGCCGAGCAGTTTTTCATAGGTGTGAACGATGTCGGCGTTGGACGCGACGGCGTCGACCTCGAATGTTTCGCCGTTTTCAAGGATCACCGTTTGCGCCTTGCCGTTCTCAACGGTCACCTCCCGAACTGGCGCATTGATATGCAGCTCGCCGCCGAGATCCGTAAACAGCCGCCCCATGCCGCTCACCAGTGCGCCGGTGCCGCCGCGCGGAAACCACACGCCCCATTTGCGCTCCAGCGCATGGATCAGCGCATAGATCGCCGATGTCTTGAACGGATCGCCGCCGACAAGCAGCGTATGAAAGGAAAAGGCCTGGCGAAGCTGCGGGTCTTTGACGAAATCGCCGAGCCGGTCATAGACGCTGCGAAAGCTTTGCAGACCGATCAGTTGCGGCGCAACGCGGATCATCGACCAGAAATTCAGAAACGGTACGGCGCCGAGTTTCAGATAACCTTCTTGGAAAAGCTCCAGCGAATATTCGTGAAACCGCTGATAGCCTTCGGCGTCCGGCGGGTTCTTGGCGCGAATCTGATCGAGAAGCCGCGCCTCGTCGCTGCAGTAATCGAAGGAATAGCCGTCTTCCCAAAGCAGGCGATAGAACGGGTCCACATTCAGGAGCTCGACATAGTCCTCAAGCTTGCGTCCGCTGAGGTCGAAGAGTTCCTCCAGCGCGGACGGATCGGTGACCACAGTCGGCCCCGCATCGAAGGTGAACCCGTCCTGTTGATAGACATAGGCGCGCCCGCCAAGGCGGTCGCGTTTTTCAAACAAGACGGTCTCAATCCCCGCCGCCTGCAACCGAATAGCGAGCGCGAGCCCGCCGAAGCCAGAACCGATTACTGCTGCTTTTGTCATTATCCGCCTTGTGCTTGCGTTGTCGCCCGCGCCGCGAGGGCGCGGTTCAGATACTTCTCCTCGCCAAGACAGCCAAGAGCGCGGCTTACCGGCACAGGCGGTTTCCCGGCGAGAATCCGCGCCTGATCACCGAAATGTGTTTGGCCGGCATAAAAACGCTCAATAAGCGAGCGCGGCAGGCCGTAAAATCGTTGCAGCACCTTATAGCGCTGATCCGGCGCCGCGGCGCTGAAGAGCATGCGGCTCAACAGCCGGTAAAAGCTGCGATTGCGCCAGACGGACGCCGCATGGCGGACCGCAAAACGCGCCAGCGCCGGGCCCGACAGGTCATCCTGATCGGCGATCCGCTCCGCCAGCCCCGCCGCATCCGGCAGGGAATAGCCGGTAAGCGGATGGAACAGCGCCGCGCGCATCCCCGCCGGCGCGACGCCCTCAACGCCTTCATCGAGAAACGCGTCGATGTCGCCGGCAAGCGCAATCGGCAAGACGCCGTCTTCCTCGCGAATGACCTTGGAGATTTTCCAGCCGCGCACGGCGCAATAATCGGAAATGCCGCGCCGCAAGGCCTCGCGATCGAGCGCCGCGCCGTCCGCATAGCGCGTATCCTCAACCAGCGCGATTCTCTCCGTGAAGGGCAAGACATACAAGAAACGATAGCCGTCTTCCTGCGGCACGCTCGCATCCATGATCACCGGCGCATCGAGGCCGTGGGGCGCGACGAATTCAAGCTCTTGTCCGACGAATTTTTGAAACCCGAGCACAAGCCGGTCGCTTGTTCGCGCGCCCCGCGCATCGATCACGGCGTTCGCCTTGATGACGGCGCCGTCACGAAGGCGAATGCGGTCCGGCGCCACCTCTGCGATGTCGGCGTTGAGCGCCAGCCCCTCATCGACCAGCGGCGCGACAATGTCATGCAGCCGCGAGGATGTGATCGAACAATAGGAAGTCTCGAGGACCCGGTGAAATTTCGGAAAGATCACCGCCTGGCGCGGCCATTTGTGGCGCACCAGATTGGAAAGCCATTTATAAGTCGCGGCGCTCACATCGGAGGCGTGAAACGACCAGGTGTGATTGCCGCCGAGCGACGGCCCCTGCTCCACCAGCGCAACAGTGACCTCCGGGCGGGTGAGGCGCAAACGATAAGCGATGAGCGCGCCGGAAAGCCCGCCGCCTGCAATCGCGATATCCGCCTTTTCGGGAACGGCCAAGTCGCCAGCCTCCATTGCGCCAGATGCGGGTTATAGGCGATAGTGCGCCTGAGTTAAATGCAAGCCGCGCACCCAGCAACAAGGCCCTTCCCTCGTGAGTATCGCCGACACGTTTATCATCTATCTGCAACTGACGGGGATTATCTGGGCGCGCTATTTCCTGATCGCGGGTCTTTTCTATTTTCTCCTCTGGGGCCGGCCGGAAGAAAAGGTGCGCGCGCGCCGCCTCGCCGAGCGCCGTCCCGACGCAAAAACCGTCAGACACGAAATCACCATGTCACTTGCGTCATCGGCGATTTACGCCGCGCCGGGCGCCATTGTCTTCGCGGCGTTCCTGAATGGCGGCACGGCGATCTATGCCGGTCCCATCAACGGCGTTCTCGGCTGGGCTTATCTTCCGGTCAGCGTGGTCATCTATCTGTTGATCCACGACGCCTATTTCTACTGGACCCATCGCGCCATGCATCACCCGAAACTGTTTCGGGCGACGCATCTCGCCCATCATCGCTCGCGCCAACCGACGCCCTGGGCCGCCTTTTCATTCCATCCATGGGAAGCGGTGATCTCCGCCTGGGTTTTGCCGGCGGCGGCGTTTTTCATTCCCATTCATGTGGGCGCGGTCTTGTTCGTGCTTGTCTTCATGACTTTTTGCAGCGTCGCCAATCACGCCGGCTGGGAGATCGTGCCCGAGCGCTGGTTAAAGGGACCGCTGGGGGCGCACTTCATTTCGGCAAGTCATCACAATGTGCATCACACCAATTACAGCGCCAATTACGGACTGTATTTCCGTTTCTGGGACCGGCTGATGAAAACCGACAGAGGGGTCGCCGAACCTATCCGCGCAAAGTGATAGTCATCGTCATCGGCTTATCGAAATGAAACTTCGCATAGTCGAAAGACTTCGGCAGCATCCGGTCGGTTTTTTTACCGGAAAAGCCATAGGGCTCTCTCGGCGGACCGTAGAATCTGCGGTTCAGTTCGTTGTCGCCGTCTTCATCGTGAAAGACCCGAATGGCGTATTCGCCTTCCGGCAGATCCTCGATGCGCAAGGACACCTCGCTTTCCGCCGTGCGCGGCAAGGTGAACGTGCGATAGGACTCAGCGTCGTCCACAAACCAGCTTTCTTCGGTTTCGATGCTGATCCGCACAGGGCCGTCGCCCTCGCCGAGATGCGCGATCACGAGGTCGAGGCAGGGCCTGGCTTGTGACGCCGCGTCTGCGGACGACGCCTGCACAGGCGCAATTTCAATGTCTTCGGCCATGACAGCCCCTGACATCAGGCAAAACGCCGGCATCCATCCCAAAAGGCCCTGTTTCATCGCCGCAACCCTCCCATGAGCGAAGAACGGCATCATTACAGAGACCGTCCTTCGGGAAAAGCGTTATACGGCCCAGAAAATTGACTGGATTATGACGCTTTCGAAAGCGCCTGCTCATTTGGATTGTAATTAAGGACAGGCCCCAGCCAGCGCTCGGCCGTCACCATATCCCAGCCCTTGCGCCGGGCGTAATCCTCGACCTGGTCTTTCTCGATCTTGCCAAGGGCGAAATAATGCGACTCGGGGTGCGAGAAATAGAGCCCGGAAACGCTCGCCGGCGGCGTCATGGCGTAGCTTGTGGTGAGTTCCACGCCGGCGCGCTTCGGCGCATCCAGAAGATCGAACAGCGTCGCCTTTTCCGTATGGTCCGGTTGCGCGGGATAGCCCGGCGCCGGACGGATGCCTGCATATTTTTCGGCGATCATGTCTTCACTCGACAGCGCTTCATCAGGCGCATAACCCCAGAAGTCTTTTCGCACGCGCGCATGAAGATATTCAGCGAAACCTTCGGCGAAGCGGTCGGCGAGCGCCTTCACCATGATCGCTGAATAATCGTCATTGGCTTTCTTGAACGCGTCCGAACGTTCCAGTTCGCCATGACCGGCGGTGACGCAGAACCCGCCGATCCAGTCGGCGCCTTCTTCTTTGGACTTCAGGAAATCGGCGAGCGCGACATTGGCGCCGTCATTCTTCTTGATCTGCTGGCGCAAGGTGAAAAGGCGCGCCAGTTCTTCGTCGCGGCCATCGCCTTTCCACAGCGCAATGTCATCGCCCTCGCGATTGGCAGGCCAGAAGCCCACCGTGGCTTTCAGGCCGAGCCATTTTTCCGTCACCAGCCTGTCGAGCATCTGTTGCGCGTCGGCCCAGAGCGTGCGCGCCGCCTCTCCGCGTTTCGAATCTTCCAGGATTTGCGGATAGCGGCCGGGCATGTCCCAGCTCATGAAGAACGGCGTCCAGTCGATGTAAGGCAGGATATCCTCAAGGCCCACATCGTCGATTGTCTTGGCGCCGGTGAAAGACGGCTGTTGCGGCTCATGGGCCTTCCAGTCCGGGCGAAACCGCGCCTCCTGCGCCTCGTTCAGCGTCAGGCGCTCTTTCGGTCCGCCTTTCGAGCGCGAGGCCCGCATCTTTTCATATTTGGCTTTGGTTTCTTCCCAGAGCTTCGGGCGGGCTTCATCGGACAAAAGATTGGAAACGACGCCCACGGCGCGGCTCGCATCGGCCACGTGAATGACCGGCGCTGCGTCGTAGCCGGGTTCGATTTTCACCGCCGTATGCGCGGGCGATGTGGTCGCGCCGCCGATCAGCAGCGGCAGATCCATCCCGCGCCGGCGCATCTCACCGGCGACAAACACCATCTCGTCAAGGGACGGCGTGATGAGGCCCGAGAGCCCGATAATGTCCGCGTCTTCCTTCACGGCCGTATCGAGGATGGTCTCCGCCGGAACCATGACGCCAAGATCAATAACTTCATAGCCGTTGCATTGCAGGACAACGCCCACAATGTTCTTGCCGATGTCGTGGACGTCGCCCTTGACGGTCGCCATCACGACCTTGCCGCTGGACTTGCCGACCATTCCCATCTCTTCCTTTTCTTTCTCCATGTAAGGAAGAAGATGCGCCACCGCCTGTTTCATGACGCGGGCGGATTTGACGACCTGCGGCAGGAACATCTTGCCGTCGCCGAAAAGATCGCCGACCACATTCATCCCGTCCATCAAGGGTCCTTCGATCACATGCAGCGGACGTTCCGCAGCCTGACGGGCTTCTTCGGTGTCCTCGTCGATATAATCGGTGACACCATGCACGAGGGCGTGTTTTAACCGTTCGTTCACCGGCTTTTCGCGCCAGGAAAGATCCTTCTCCTTGGTCTGGCCTTTCTGGCCGCGATAACGCTCGGCGATATCAAGCAAGCGCTCCGTCGCATCGTCGCGGCGATTGAGGATGACGTCTTCCACAAGCTCGCGCAGCTCCGGCTCGATATCGTCATAGATATCGAGCTGGCCGGCATTGACGATGGCCATGTTCAGCCCGGCCTTGATGGCGTGATAAAGGAAGACCGAGTGCATGGCGCGCCGCACCGGCTCATTGCCGCGGAACGAAAAGGAGACATTGGAAAGGCCGCCGGAAACATGCGCGCCCGGCAGCTCCTTGCGGATGCGTCCCGCCGCCTCGATAAAGGCGCGGGCGTAGTCATTATGCTCTTCAATGCCCGTCGCCACAGCGAAAATATTCGGGTCAAAAATAATGTCTTCGGGCGGAAAGCCGATTTTTTCCGTCAGGAGATCGTAAGCGCGCTTGCAGATGCGCACCTTTTCGTCCGCCGTTTCGGCCTGACCTTTTTCGTCGAACGCCATGACCACAGTCGCAGCGCCGTAAGACAGAATTTCCCGCGCCTGTTGCAGGAACGGCTCCTCGCCTTCTTTCAGCGAGATGGAATTGACGATGGCCTTGCCTTGCACGCATTTAAGACCCGCTTCGATCACTTCCCATTTCGAGCTATCGATCATGATCGGCACACGGGCGATGTCGGGCTCCGCCGCGATCAGATTGAGGAAGGTGCGCATGGCTTCAGCGCCGTCGAGCATCCCTTCATCCATGTTGACGTCGATGATCTGGGCGCCGTTCTCCACCTGCTGGCGCGCAACTTCCACCGCATCTTCATAGCGGCCGTCCGTGATCATCTTGCGGAATTTGGCGGAGCCCGTGACGTTGGTTCGCTCGCCGATATTGATGAAAGTGGCGGTCTGTTCAGTCATTACGCAACCTCAAAAGGTTCAAGTCCGGAAAGGCGCATGGCGCGCGGGCGTTCGGGGATTTCGCGCGGCGCGGCGGTCTTCGCCGCTTCGGCGATGGCTGCGATATGCTCCGGCGTCGTGCCGCAGCAGCCGCCGAGAATATTGACGAGGCCGCTTTCCGCCCATTCGCCGACCATGCCGGCCGTGGTTTCCGGCGCTTCGTCATATTCGCCAAAAGCGTTGGGCAGTCCCGCATTGGGATAGGCGGCGACAAGCGTGTCGGCGATGCGCGCCAGCGTCGCAATATGCGGGCGCATGAGATCGGCGCCGAGGGCGCAGTTCAATCCGATCGCAAACGGTTTGGCGTGACGCACGGAATTCCAGAACGCCTCGACGGTCTGGCCGGAAAGCGTGCGGCCCGATTTGTCCGTGATGGTGCCGGAAATCCATATCGGCAGCTTTTCCATGCCTTCCGCTTCGAGATCCTGGATCGCCTTGACCGCCGCCTTGCAGTTCAGCGTGTCGGTGATGGTCTCAATAAGATAAAGATCGACGCCGCCTTCATTCAGGGCTTCGATTTGCATGCGATAGGCGTCGTAAACTTCATCGAAGGTGACGCTGCGCGCGCCCGGATCGTTCACATCGGACGACATGGACAGCATCTTGTTCAAAGGCCCGATGGAGCCGGCGACGAAACGCGGCTTGTCCGGCTCCTTTTCCGTCCACGCATCGGCCGCGGCGCGGGCGAGCCGCGCGCCCTTGCGATTGATGGCGATAACCTCTTCGGCGCCGAGATCGTAATCGGCCTGGGCGATCACTGTCGCGGAGAATGTGTTGGTTTCGCAAATATCGGCGCCGGCGCCGTAGAACGCATCGTAAAGATCGCTGACGATATCAGGACGTGTCAGGCAGAGAATATCATTGTTGCCTTTCATCTGGCCCGGATGATCCTTGAACCGGTCGCCGCGATAGTCGTCTTCTTCGAGCCCTTTGCGCTGGAACATCGCGCCCCAGGCGCCGTCGAGCACGAGAATGCGTTTCTTCGCTGCGTCTTTCAGCGCCGCAATTCGTTGTTCACGTTCGCTCATGCGGCTCTCCTGTCTTTGTTCAATCCGAGATTGCGGCACACTTCCATGGCGATCGCCGACTTGTTCATGGTGTAGAAGTGGAAAGCGTTGACGCCTTCGCCCACAAGCCGCGTGCAGATCTCGCTGACGAGGTCGATGGTGGCGCGGTCGCGCGCTGGCGCATCGTCATCGAGCCCCTCATAAGCCTGGGAAATTTTCAGCGGCACAAAGGCGCCGCAGAGCCCCGCCATTTTTTGAAGGCCTTTGAAATTCGGCTGAAGCATGACGCCCGGCACAATGGGCTTGTCGATTCCCGCGTCGGCTGCGGCATCGCGATAGCGCAGGAAAATCTCCGGCTCGAAAAAGAACTGGGTGATGGCGCGGTCGGCGCCGGCGTCGATTTTACGTTTCAGATTGTCGAGCTCGTCCTGAAGGCCGCGCGCTTCCGGATGGGTTTCCGGATAGCAGCCGACAGAGACGTCAAAATCGGCGATCTTTTTCGCCCCGCGGATCAGATCATCCGCATAGGCGTAACCTTCTTCATGAGGCGCATAAGCCGCGCCAATCCCTTCGAGCGGGTCGCCGCGCAGCGCCACGATGCGTTTGACGCCTGCCGCCCAATATTCTTCCAGGACCTTGTCGACCTCGGCGCAAGACGCGCCGACGCAAGTGATATGTCCCGCCGCCGGCGCGATCTCGGCAAGCGCGGAGGTGACGCCAAGCGTCCTCTCCCGCGAGGAGCCGCCGGCCCCGTAGGTGACCGAAATAAAAGCCGGGTCGAAACCGGCCAGCTTGTCCGCCACGCGAAGCAAAGCCTCAATCCCGTCAGGGCGCTTGGGCGGGAACAGTTCAAATGAGATTTCCGGCTGATTCATCAGATTCGACCTAACCCATTGCTAATTAGAGGATTTTTATTCCTATTATTCCAAATAACAGGATTATCATGGGGATATAAACATATCCTTATATGATTGGGAAGCGCGTTTCCATGCGCTGCACAAAATTTTTCTGCGCAGCAAGCCGGGCCGCAAGGCAGGAGGCGGCCTGAAATCTGGGGAAATCCGGGTGAAATGGTAGCGGGGGCGAGACTTGAACTCGCGACCTCAGGGTTATGAATCCTGCGCTCTCACCAACTGAGCTACCCCGCCAAGGGTGCGGCGGACGAGCTGGCTCGCCGCCGGGAGCGCAGGTCTATAAAGGGGACCTCCCGCCCCCGCAAGACCATTCGGCCGAGCTTTTCATGCGGCTTATGGGGTCATGGCGGCGACCAGCGCCGCCGCGCGCTCGGCGACGGCAAGGCAGGTCGTCAGCCCCGGCGATTCGACGCCATAGAGCCCCAGATAAAAAGGAACGCCATGGAGGTCCGGCGAAGAAAACAGAAAATCACCCTCCTCCCCCGGGCCTTTCAGTTTCGGGCGGATGCCGGCATAGCCGGGCTGGAGTTTTTCCTCATCGAGGTCCGGCCAGAATTTGCGCGCCGCCGCAGCGAAGGCGGCCCGCCGTGTTTCATCCACTGAATAATCCGTATTCGTATCAATGTAGCGAAGGTCAGGGCCGAGCTTGCCCTGCCCGCCAAGATCGCGCGTATAGTGAACGCCCTGGCTGTCCGCCGCCGGCAAGGGATAGATCAGCCGCGAAAACGGCGCCTTGCCCGCATAGGTGAAATACTGGCCTTTGCCGTATTTCAGATGCGGGATGGTGTCGTCCGGAATACCGTCGATGGAGCGCGCAACCCGGTCCGACCACAGCCCGGCGCAGTTCACCACCGTCTTCGCCTTCAGCGTGACCGGATCGGCGCCGCCGACATCGAGTTCGATTCCATCGCCCTGAACGCGCCCGCCCGTCACCGGCGAAGACACAGCAAGCGCGCCGCCATGGTTTTCAACCTCGCCCAGCAAAGCGAGCATCAATCCGTGACTGTCGACAATGCCCGAGGACGGCGAAGAAATCGCGCCGAAAGATCGCAAGCCCGGTTCCAGCGCCGCCGCGTCTTCCGCGCTGATGATGGTCAAATCGGCAACGCCGTTCTTTTCAGCCTTTTCCTTGAGCGCGGCAAGTTTCGGAACGTCACCTGCGCTGGTCGCGACCAGGAGCTTGCCGCATCTCGCATGATTGACATGATGCTCGGCGCAGAAGGCGTAGAGCATGTCGCGGCCCTTCACCGCGAGCGACGCTCTGACGCCGCCGGGCTTGTACTGGATCCCTGCGTGAATGACCTCGGAATTCCGGGCCGACGTTTCCTCGCCAAAGGCGGCGTTCTTTTCGAGGATGAAAACGTCGCGGCCGGCTTTTGCAAGCGCTCGCCCGACGGCGAGGCCGATGACGCCCGCCCCGATGACGACGACGTCGACCGCCTCGGCCATGGCGCGACTATGCTCGACGGCGAACTCGCATCATCTTTTCATCCTGAGGAGCAAGAATCCTTCGTCCTTCGAGACGCCGCACAAGAGTGCGGCTCCTCAGGATGAAGGATTTTTGCGTCTCGAAGGACGATGATGCGAGTTTGCCGCCCACTGGCTAGTCCGTGGTGGCGACCCAGTCCGGATCGTCCTGGACTTCGCGCTCCCAGATCAGGAACTCGTAATAGCCGCAGCGTTTCTGCGTCGGGAATTCGCGGCAGATTTTCGGCCGGCCCTCATAGATGGTGCAATTGCGCGTCTCTTTGTCGAGGAACATGCAAGTCGTGACGAAATGCTCGTCATCCGTATGACGCAGGACGCGCGGATTTTCCTTGTCGCCCTTCTTGGTGAATTTCTTCTCGGCTTTCTCTTCCGAAATGCCGTGAAACTTTGCGAGCCGTTTGATATCAGCCTTGGTCGTCGGAATATGGGTGTAGGAACAGCAATAGGCTGAACATTTGATACAGTCGTATAGTTTCTTCGCCATGAAACGCCCCGCGCAGCAACCTCAGTCCATCCGGTACTGAACGAAGTCGCTTAATGTTGCAACCTTATCGTAAAGTTTACGCGCGGTTTGATTGCCCTCATTGGTGTGCCAGTAAACGCGGCTAAGCCCCCGGGATTTTGCTTCCTCATAGACAGCGTTGATCAGCGCGCGGCCGGCGCCGCTTCCGCGCACATCCTTATCCACATAGAGGTCCTCAAGATAACAATATCCTGTATCCGACCATGAAGACGGATGCGGAAGCCCGTGAACGAAACCGATCACGGCGCCCTCCTTTTCAGCAACGAAAGCGAAGAACGGCTCGCCTTTGATAAGGCCTTGAAACAGCTTGGCTGTATGCGCCTCAGGCAGCTCCACTTCATAAAAGTCGAGATAAGCTTTCCACAAGCGCCGCCAGTCGGCTTCATCGGACGCCGCAATTTTGCGGACCTTTGTCATGCAGCCGCCCCTAAAGGAACATTGACCGTCGCGGCGATCCAGCCGCCGCCGAGCACGCGGTCATTGGCAGCGTCGGGCGAATAGAAGACACAGGCCTGTCCTGGCGCCACGCCCTCCTCGGGCTCGACCAGATCCACAGCCCAGCCCTCACAGTCATCGCTTTCATCCCAGACGAGCGTCGCCGGCGCCGGCGGCCGGGTGGAGCGGACCTTGACGGCGACTTGCGTTCCGGCGCGCGCCGCGGTTTCGCCCTCGCCGTCGCCGAGCCAGGTGACGTCTTTCAGCCGGATGCGCGACACCATCAGCGCTTCGCGCGGGCCCACGATCACCTGACGCGCCGCCGGATCGAGGCGCACCACATAAAGCGGATCGCCCGCGGCGACGCCGAGACCGCGGCGCTGGCCGACTGTGTAATGGATAACACCCTGATGGCGCGCGAGCACCGTCCCGTCGAGATGCACGATCTCGCCGGGCTCCGCCGCGCCGGGGCGCAGGCGTTCGACCACCGTGGCGTATTTGCCCTCCGGCACGAAACAGATGTCCTGGCTGTCCGGCTTGTCGGCGACCACAAGCCCAAGTTCCGACGCGATCCGCCGGGTTTCCGATTTCGGCAGATCGCCCAAGGGAAAGCGCAAATAGTCGAGCTGGTCTTTCGTCGTGGAGAACAGGAAATAGCTCTGGTCTTTCGAGGCGTCATGGGCGCGGCGCAGCTCCGGCCCGTTCGGACCTTCGACGCGGCGGATGTAATGCCCCGTCGCCATGGCCGCGCCGCCGAGATCGCGCGCAGTCTCCAGCAAGTCCTTGAACTTCACCCGCTCATTACACCGCACGCAGGGGATCGGCGTCGCCCCGGCGAGATAGGTGTCGGCGAAATCTTCCATCACCGCTTCGGAGAACTTGTTCTCATAGTCGAGCACGTAATGGGGAAAGCCCATGGCTTCGGCGACCCGGCGCGCGTCCTGAATATCCTGCCCCGCGCAGCAGGCGCCTTTTTTCTGGATGGCGACGCCGTGGTCGTAAAGCTGAAGCGTGACGCCCACCACGTCATAGCCGGCGAGCTTCGCCAGCGCCGCCGTCACGGATGAGTCGACGCCGCCCGACATGGCGACGATGACGCGCGCGCCCGCGGGCACGCCGAGATCGATCCGCGGCGCGTCGATGGTGGATATGTCTTTCAGGGCCGTCATTGCGGGGCGGAACATAGGGACGGCGCGACCACAGCGCCAGCCCTTAAACCTCCTTCAAGTCTTCAGTCACCCGCTCAATATAAGGCCTTCCAGAACCCCGTGAAAACTTATCCACGGGTTCGGGAATGGCCTTATACTTGCCGCCGCCCCATGCGCCCCCCCCCGGCTACGCACCTGGTCAGCTACAGATTGGTTACATTGCTAACCAATCCCTTAAAGCCCGCGTAACGGCCCCTCCATAACATTACCGATTGGAGAGAAAGCCGGTGCGAGTTACGTCATGCGCCCCAGAAAACCAGTGAGAAAACCATCCCGAAACGGGGCGGCCAAGGCCGGCAAACGGCCGCGCAAGGCTATGCGCCTCGCCTCAGGCGCGGCGACGCTGGCGCTCGCCATCCTCGTCGCCTGGACGGCGGGCGCCGCGCAGCATGGCTTCGCAGCCGAGAAAGCCCCGGGAAAAATCCATGAAGGCAAGGTCACCCGGATCGTCGACGGGGACACCTTTTATCTGAGCGGCGTGAAATCGCGTATCCGGCTCTGGGGGCTCGAGGCGCCGGAACTCAGCGAGCGCGGCGGCAATGCGTCGAAACGGGCCTTGCGGGAAATCGCCCATGGCCGGCGCGTTCTCTGTAAAGAAATCGACATCGACCGTTTTGAGCGGATCGTCGGCCAGTGCTTCCTGCCCGATGGCGGCGATGTCGCGGCGATGATGATCGAAAGCGGCAATGGCCGCGATTATGAACGCTACTCGGGCGGCTATTATTCGGCGGTGATGACGCAGCGCTAAGTCAGGCTTGTTTGCCGGGCGTTAAAGCCCCGGTTTCAAGATCGACGCCGGCCTCCTTCAACCCCTCGATCAAGGGCTTTAGAAAATCGCCATACTGCTCCACCGCAGATGACGACTTCTTCTCCACAGGCCGGCGCACCTGCGCCGCGCTGAACGTTGCGACGGGGCGCTTGTTTTCATGGAAGGACAAACACGCATCGGACCAGTCGAGCCCGCAATGGGCGATGAGGCGGCGCGCTTCGTCCGCAAACGAATCCACGAAACCTTCGTACTGAAACAGCGACGCCGCCATATCCAGCGCAGCCTCCCAATGCGCCATCATGCGCGCATATTCGCCGTAATAATGAGCGATAGAGGTGAGC
This sequence comes from Parvularcula sp., assembly GCA_002704915.1. Classification (GTDB taxonomy): domain Bacteria; phylum Pseudomonadota; class Alphaproteobacteria; order Caulobacterales; family Parvularculaceae; genus Hyphococcus. The sequence continues at coordinate 38,542 of PAIP01000036.1, read as the reverse complement.
TTCGTTGCGTAAGGCCAGGCCTTGCTGAAATCGTGCCGGTAAATTGAAAAGCCGGTTTCCACCGGATTGCGCCGGACATGAACGATGGGCGCATTGGGAAACAGCGCGCGAATGAGCCCCACGGACCGGAAATTCGCCGGCTGTTTGTCGGCCACATGGCGAGCGTCGCCGATGTCGGGCCAGCTCTCGATATATTGCTTCCGCCATTCGCGAAGGCGGTCTTCGGGAAGATCGGCCAGAGATGTCGCACCAGCCTGACGCATCCATTGCTGGACCGATGCGCCGATCGCCGGCATGGAGGTCAGCTCACCGGCGCCGAAAACATCCGGATGCGCGGCGAGCACGCTTTCGATCAGCGTCGTTCCGGACCGGGGCATGCCGACAATGAAAATCGGCGATGCCGCCGTTTGTTCGAAGGATGCCGCGCCGGTCCCGCTGAAAAGCGAGATGTCGCGCGCGCGCGCCTGCTCAGAAGCGCGGGCGTCATAGGCGCAGCCTTCAAGGCGAAACAAATCCTCCGTGACGCCATTACCTTTTTCGAACGCCGCCGACGCATCTTCATACCGTCCCTGGCGGTGAAACGCTTCGCCAAGCGCATGATAGAGCGCGGCGCGATGTTCCGCCGGAATGGCGGCGCTCTCCGCCAAACGGCGCATGGGCGCAAAATACGCCTCGTCCACATCCCCGTTTTTCAGACGGACAAGATGAGCGTAGGCAGGCGCTAGGGACGGGTCCGCCTCGATCGCCTGCAGGCATTGTCTTTCCGACTCCTCAAGCTCGCCTTCGAACAGGCCGAGACGCGAGAGGGCGAAGGCCGCCATCGCCGACGCAGGCGCCATTTTCTGCGCGCGTTCGAGCGCGGTCCTTGCCGTGCGATAATCGAAAGACGCAATGCAATAGCGCCCGAAGGCGATGAGATCATCCGCGGCGGCGCCCGGTTTTTCAGCAACGCTGCGGAAAATATCGCGCGCCTTTGATGTATCGCCAAGTTCGAACCAGGCGCCGGCGAGAAAACGCGCCGGTTGCGGATTGGCGGGCTCCGCGCGGCGCCACGTCTCGGCGGCCTCGATGGCCATGCGCCAGTTACGGGTTTGAAATGCGGCGGCGGCGGCGATGGTGAGCGCGGCGATATTGGGCGCCGCAGAAGCGCGCGCCAGCTTCATGGCGGCCTCGCAGGCGTCACTATAGGCGCCCGCTTTAAAGAGGGCCCGGGCCAGGCGCAGGCCGATATTCACATCAGAGGGGACTTTGGCGGCGGCGGCGCGCAAATGTTCGACCGCGCCGCGGAAACGGCTCTCCTGCTCCATGAGGGCTGCAAGATTGAGACGAAAGGCCGGCTCATCGGGATCGACTTCGACGGCGCGGCCGATCAGCTTCAACGCCTGCGCCCGGTCGCCTTCCTGTTCGCAGGTCAGTCCCAGAAGGTGCAGAGCTTCGGGATGGTCCGGCGCGGCCTGAAGCGCCGCTTCGAAAAGCGACCGCGCCTTTTTGACGTCGCCCGCTTTGTGAACGGCGAGCCCTTCATCGATCAGTTCGCCTGCGGTCTTGCCTGAAGCCATTTTCCAGCGCGCATCCCAGTTCCGATTATTGGCCCGCCGAAACGCCGGAAACCGAACGCAAGAAACCGCAGGCCCCATATTCCTACGCGTCCCGGTCGGTTTTTACAAAGTCGGCTTTCAGGCGGCGCGTTTCAGCTTCAGCGCGGTCCAGACATCATCCAGCGCAGCGACGAGCTTCGCCATATGCTCATCGGTGTGGAGCGGCGTTGGCGTGAAGCGCAGGCGCTCCGTCCCCTTCGGCACCGTCGGATAGTTGATCGGCTGGACGTAAATATTGTGCTCGTCGAGAAGGTAATCCGACACGCGCTTGCACTGCACGGGATCGCCGACCTTGACCGGCACAATGTGGCTTACCGATTCCATTACCGGCAGGCCTTCATCGGCGAGCAGCGATTTCAGTTTCGCCGCACGCTCCTGATGCTGCTCGCGCAGGTGATTGGAGACTTTCAGCGTCTCGACGCTGGCGAGCGCGCCGGCGACAAGCACCGGCGACAACGCCGTCGTGAAGATGAAGCCCGACGCATAGGAACGGATCGCGTCGACGATGTCGGCGTTCGCCGCGATATAGCCGCCCATGACGCCAATGGCCTTGCCGAGCGTGCCTTCGATGATGTCGATCCGGTGCGCGACGCCGTCGCGCTCGGAAACGCCGCCGCCGCGTTTGCCGTAAAGGCCCACCGCGTGAACTTCATCGAGATAGGTGAAGGCGTTGTAGCGCTCGGCGAGATCGCAGATTTCGGCGAGCGGCGCGATGTCGCCATCCATGGAATAAACGGATTCAAAGGCGATGACCTTCGGCCGCTCCGGCGGCAGTTCGGCAAGCAGTTCTTCAAGATGCTCAAGATCGTTATGGCGCCAGATGCGCTTGATGGAGCGCCCGCCGCGAATGCCCTCGATCATCGACGCGTGATTGAGCTCGTCGGAGAGGATCACGCAATCGGGCAGAATGCGCGAGATGGTCGACAGTGTCGCTTCGTTGGAGACATAACCGGACGTGAACAGCAGCGCCGCTTCCTTGCCGTGGAGATCGGCGAGCGAGCGCTCGAGTTTCATGTGATAATGCGTCGTGCCGGCGATATTGCGCGTGCCGCCCGCGCCTGCGCCAACCTTGCTCAGCGCCTCTTCCATTGCGCCGGTGACGGCCGGATGCTGGCCCATGCCGAGATAGTCGTTGGAACACCAGACGGTGATTTCACGGGGCTCCTGCTCGCCCTCATTGTGTCCGCCATAATAGAGAGCCGTGGGGAACTGACCGCGCATGCGCTCCAGGTCTGCGAACACCCGGTAGCGGCCCTCGGCCCGAACCGCGTCCACCGCCGCCCGGAATGCTTCATTATAATCGACCATTACGCTCTTCCGGCTCTTCGACCTGACTTCCCTAAAAAGGTTCCACAATTTGACACATAATCAAGTAGCGCCGGTAAACGCCAGTGCCAAGCAGCCGGACCGAACGCCGCATGCGTTAGCCTGCATGAAAGCGCTGCGCCAGCGCGCTGAAAATCAAACGTTTTTGTGGGCAATACAATGCGCCCCGGCAGCTTTTTCCATTGATTATCTTGATGGCTGCTATTGGCGCAGCGTCCCTTGTGCAAAAGGGGAAAAAGAAAACGCGCCTCCCGGAAGGAGGCGCGCTTCACGCACCCAATTGAGAATGATTCTCAATAAAGTTGGATTACAGACGATAGCGAACCTGATCCGCCCAGAAACGCTCAAGGCGCTGCAGCGTCTTGTTGGTGTCGTCGATAAGCTGGCTGTTGACGCCGCCCACCTGCTCCACCGACTGAAGCTGGCGCTCGAACAGCGAGGTGATCGAATCGCGGACTTCAAGGCCCATATCGGTCAGGGACACGCGCTTGGAGCGGCGGTCCGTATTGGAACGCTCATCCTTGATATAGCCCTTCTCCACAAGCTGCTTGAGATTGTAGGAGACATTGGAGCCGAGATAGTGGCCGCGCGAGCGCAATTCGCCCGGGGTCAGTTCCGCGTCGCCGATATTATAGAGCAGCAGAGCCTGAACGGAGTTGATGTCCGTCTGGCCAAGCCGCTCAAGCTCATCCTTGATCACATCGAGAAGCTGGCGGTGAAGCCGCTCCACCAGATGCAACAACTGGAGATAGCCGGATTCCAGCGCTTCGGGATCCTTGGCCGAACTCGCGCTTTCGCCGATCACTTCTCGCATTGCCCCGCTAACTGTCATTATCATTACTCGCTCAACGAAATCCTATGCTCCCCGTATAAAAAGAAGGTCTAAAAGCGCGGTTAAGCGGGAACGTTCAATTTGCAATCAAATTATAAGGACCGGGAATTAGGGTAGGCTTTCGACGTTTCTGGGAATAATAACGGATTATGAACAAACGCCCCCAGCATAGCTCTTTGGCCTCTTTTCCTGCGCTCCGGATGCGCCGTTTGCGCCGTACGGACTGGTCCCGGAGGCTCGTTGCGCAGACGCGCCTCAGCGTCGACGATTTGATCTGGGCGATTATCTTAAAAGACGGACAGAATGTGAAAGAACCGGTCGCGTCGATGCCCGGGGTCTATCGTCTGTCCCCGGATGAGACGGTGAAGGCCGCAGAGGAAGCAAGAGCGCTTGGCATCCCGGCGCTGGCGCTCTTTCCCTATACGGATGCGGAGGGCCGCACCCCGGGCGGCGAAGAGGCGCTCAATCCCGACAATGTGATGTGCCGGGCGGCGCGGGCGATCAAACAGCAAGTTCCGGAGATCGGCCTCATGGCCGATGTCGCCCTCGATCCTTACACCGATCACGGTCATGACGGGCTGATGAAAGACGGCGAAATCCTCAACGATGAAACTGTCGAAATATTGGTCAAGCAATCGGTGGTTCAGGCCGAAGCCGGTTTCGACATCATCGCGCCGTCTGACATGATGGACGGGCGCGTGGGCGCGATCCGCAAAGGGTTGGATGAGGCTGGACACAGCCATGTGCAAATCATGGCCTATGCGGCGAAATACGCCTCCGCCTTTTACGGTCCCTATCGCGACGCCATCGGCTCGTCGGGCGTTTTAAAAGGCGACAAGCGCACCTATCAGATGGACCCGGCAAATTCCGACGAGGCGCTCCGCGAAGTCGCCCTCGATCTCGCCGAGGGCGCCGACAGCGTGATGGTGAAACCCGGCCTTCCCTATCTCGATATTGTCCGGCGCGTAAAAGACGAATTCGGCGCGCCGACCTTCGTCTTCCAGGTCTCCGGCGAATATGCGCAGATCAAGGCCGCGGCGCAGAATGGCTGGCTCGACGGCGACAAGGCGATGATGGAGTCTTTGCTGGCGTTCAAACGCGCCGGCGCGGATGGGATTATCACTTACTTTGCGGCAGATGCGGCGCGGAAGCTATAATAATAGCACATCCAGAACGTTATGATTTGCCAGTTTGTCTAGTTCTGACTGCTCGAGAATTTGATGCGTCGTCCCACCAAAACTTGCGGTCTGGATTTTTTGCCGCAAGGAACCATGAAATGGGCCACATAGACATTCCGACAAACGACAACATGGTGCGCGCAAAGTAATTCGGTTTGCGGCTCGCGTCAGCTAATCCTGTAACTTTGTAGCCAAGGACATATTGGCCGAGAGTCGCCTTTCCTGCCTTTGCGTGAAGATAAAAATACAAAAACAATGCAACGAATGCGAGCAAAATACCTGGCAAAATCGCTAACGCATCAGTATCACGCGCAAATTCACGACTAAAAGACCATTCGAATGAACCAGTCATTCGGCCTTCAATAAGCAAGATTGGCAAGGCAAGAATTGGAGTAAGCGCCAGCAATACGACCATAAAATCCAAAATAAAGGCCAAAAAACGCTGCCAAATTTTGACAAATTTCGTCTCGTCGAGTTCATCACGCGCTTGTGGATAGAAGATCACAAAAAGAACTAAGACTGGCGAGAGAATGGTACTCAGCGTAGAGGATGCCGCCCTTACTAGGCACTTGCCGTTTTCGCAAACGGACTCTACTCCGACAGTGCCGCCTGTTCCCTGGCCACTAAGAAACATAATCACGAGAACGACGATAAGAACCAAAAGCCTATTCAATTTTTCACGGCCCTTATTGCGTTCTCACTTGCTCGCGGCGAAGACATACAAGCAAATACCATCATATCCCCCCATAGCCGCCTTTCGGCTTCAGGGGTTTGCGCAAAAATCCGTATACGGGCAAAAACAACAGGGCGAAGAGCGTCTTGATGGCGAAGTCGCCGATCATCCAGTTGATCCACGGCACGCCCGAGCCGGCATAGACGCCGGGGAAATAGATCAGGGCATAGGTTCCATACGCCAACAGCGCGCCGTAAAGCGGCGCGCGCCACCAGCGCCCGCCGCCACGGGAAATGTCGTATGCACTCGCCGCCATATATTGCGCGGCCATGGCGCTCGCGGTGAAGAGAACGGTGAAGCGCACGCCCGGCAGATCGCCGTCTTCGAGCGACGGCGCCAGGATCGACAGCTCTGCAAAGACCGCCGCCGCCGCAACGCCCCAGGACGCGGTGACAGCGCGCGAGGCTTCGTCGCCGCCATATTTGCGCGCAAAGAGAATGACCGCGAGCGGCGCCATCGCCATGATAACCCCGCCCCGCGACAGCCAGTTTGAGGGGCGGGACGCGATATGATCCCCGGCGATCCAGTCGAAAGCGTAAACGGGAATATCGACAGTGAGCATGGCGGCCAGCAGCAGCGGCGCCAGCATCGCCGCAAGCATGATCATGCGCATCAAGGCGGTCATGAACTCGGCCGACTGGCGCGCCATGCGCTCCACCGCCGTTTCCCGGGGATTATGCTTTTCGACCGCGGCTTCCATGGATCCTGTCAGGCGTTCTTCCTTGAGTGCCTTTTATACAGACTCGCGGGCACGCCCCAGAGGTCTGGGGTATAAAAGAATGCTCAGAATCATTTTCCGATTATCCCGGCCCCCGGGTCCGGCCAGAGGCCGGCCCGAGGACAGGCTCCGGCCGGGATCCAGTAAAAGCAATAATGTCGGGCGAAGCCCGTCTTTTTTAGGTGACTGGACCCCGGCGTTCGCCGGGGTGGTCGGAAACGAGATATTCCTCTGCTGACGTCGACCCCAAACAAAAAAGCGGCCTTCAAAGGCCGCTCTTTGTAAAATCATTTTGATTTGAAACGCTTAGGAAGCATTCGCGAGCTTCTTCTTGAGCTTCAGCGCGTTCGGCGAGAGCTGCTCGTCATTGGCCTTGGCGAGAAAAACGTCGAGACCGCCCACATGATCCACCGTGCGCAGCGTCGAGGCGGCGATGCGGAACTTGAAGCCCTGGCCGAGCTTGTCCGAATGCAGCGTCACATTGCACAGATTCGGCAGAAAGCGCCGCTTGGTCTTGTTGTTCGCGTGGGAGACATTATGCCCGACTTTGGGGCCAATTCCCGTCAATTCACAGCGCCGCGCCATGGGTCCAACCTTGCATTTTTGGGGTCGCGCGCCATATCGGCGGCGGTCGCCCGCGTCAAAAACCTTGAAAATGAGCGGCGGGACATAACCGAGGCCCGGCGGGGCGTCAAGCGGCCATTAGACAATAACGATCTATACGTCATTGACATATAAGCGTCAGAGACGTATATGAGACCATGATCCGGCATCATACAGTTGTCGAAACCGAGGAATTCGCGGCTGACGCGCGTCACTTGAAAGTCAGCGAAGATGAGGTGACCCGCCTCATCACCGAAATCTCCCTCAACCCCGACGGCGGCGATGTCATCGCCAATTCCGGCGGCCTCCGAAAAGTGAGGATCGCCGGGCGCGGTGGCGGCAGGAGCGGCGGGTATCGCCTTCTGGTTCTTTACCTCAACCAGAATTGCCCTACCTATCTTTTCGCTATGCTGAGCAAGGGAGAGCGGGCGAATTTTTCGAAGGCCGAACTTGCCGAATTGAGAAAACTGGCCGCTGAAACGAAACGCTATTGGAAGGAACGAAAAACATGAGCCGAAAGCCCCTGAACGAACGCGTCTTGAGCGCCGCCCGCGAGGCGCGCGATCACGCGGCGGGCAAAATCAAGCTCGCCGAGCGCCTTCCCGTCATCCCTGAAGAAGTGGACGTGGCTCAAATCCGCGCGCGCTCGAACCTGTCCCAGGCGAAATTCGCCCAGCGTATCGGGGTTTCCGCCGCGACGTTGAAAAACTGGGAACAGGGCCACCGCAAGCCGAGCGGACCGTCCCTTGTCTTGCTGGCCATGTTGAGCAAGAACCCCCGCATCGTTGAAGAAACGCTGGCGCAAAACGGAACTACATAAATTAGTTTCCGATGCTGAATTCACGCTTCATAGACCCATACGGAGGGAAGCTTAGATCATTAGAGCGAAATATCATTCGCTACAGAACGGTCCAAATTGCATTGCTGCTTTATTATGCTGAAGAATTGAAGCAGCTAATTGTTGGCAGCGTCATAAGCACTGAGAACTTTTACAAAAACCTTAGAGGTGCTTCTTATAAAGTACGCTTGGAGCAGGGAGCAAAAGGAGCCTCTAAAAAAGCTCTAAAATTATTAGTTCAGGATGGCGTACTATCAGAATCCGAAGCAAACGATTGCAAGAACGTATTTGTTTCCAGGAATAATTCAGCCCACGAAATCCAAGTAATGCTTGCTGATTTAAGCAATGTGACATTTGCAAAAAACCACTCCGAGCACAACGTAAAGAGGCACGATTATACGACCGTAGAAATAGCCAGAAAGTATATCGAATTAATATGGGAACGCCTTCCCACCAAAGAATATGTCACCCCGCTCGGCATGAGCCAATTACTTTTTTCAGCAAGTGAACGCTTTTATCAAGAAGAATTGAAGCGATTAGATAAGATCATCAAAAGCCAACATGTTCGGAGAAAGAAGCAAAACAATGATCTGAAGAAAGAAATTTTTCAGCTCAACTCAAAATTAGATGAAAGCCAGCATCCCGGCGATCCAATTTGCAAATATGACAATGGAACACTGACACAGCACGGCATAAATGTTTGCTATCGACTTTTTGACGAGGGGGCTTCGGCTGAAGCTGTGGCTCATATGATGAGCATGTCTATCGATGCCGCGCGTGGCAGGAAAAAAATGTGGAAAAACAGGGTAGAAAACACAAAAACCTCAGCTTAAGTGTCTAATTTAGCCCAAAGGCAAATACTCGCTTCCGTGTCCTCCTCCCCTGCCTTCGACGATTTCTCCACTTCAGGCGACGGGCGGCTTTGCGCGGTGCTGGGCCCTACCAACACCGGCAAGACCCATTACGCGCTGGAGCGAATGCTCGCCCATAAATCCGGGATGATCGGCCTGCCCCTGCGGCTCCTCGCCCGGGAGATCTATGACCGGATCATCGCCCAGAAGGACCCGCGCGAGGTCGCCCTCGTCACCGGCGAGGAGAAAATCATCCCGCCCAACCCGCGCTACTGGGTGGCGACGGTTGAGGCCATGCCCCTTGAAAAGCAAGTGGAGTTCCTCGCCATCGACGAAATCCAGCTCGCCGCCGATCCCGAACGCGGCCGGGTTTTCACCTCGCGCCTGCTCTATGCGCGCGGGCGCGGTGAGACTTTGTTTCTCGGCTCACACACCATGCGTCCGATCCTGCAGCGGATGTTCAAACGGATTGAATTCCTGTCGCGGGACCGGTTCTCGCGTCTCACCTATACGGGCCCCAAGAAAGCCACGCGCCTGCCGCGCCGCTCGGCCATCGTCGCTTTTTCCGCGGACACGGTTTACGCCCTCGCCGAACTCATCCGGCGCCAGCGCGGCGGCGCGGCTGTGGTGCTCGGCGCTCTCTCCCCGCGCACCAGAAACGCCCAGGCCGAACTCTATCAGTCGGGCGAAGTCGATTTCCTCATCGCCACCGACGCCATCGGCATGGGGCTCAATATGGATATCGACCATGTGGCCTTCGCCGCGAGCCGCAAATTCGACGGACGCCGCCCGCGCAATCTCAATCCGTCGGAACTTGCGCAGATCGCCGGGCGCGCCGGGCGTCATGTCCGCGACGGCACCTTCGGCGTGACGGCAGAGTGCCCCGCCTTCGATGAAGATCTCGTCGAGGCGATCGAGGATCACCAGTTCGATCCCGTGAAGGCGCTGATGTGGCGCTCGGAGCAGATCGACTTTTCTTCCCTTTCCGCCTTGCGGAACTCGCTCGATCGCCCGCCGCCGCGCGATTATTTCATGCGCTCCCGGCGCGAGGACGATGAAGACGCTCTTTATCGCCTCGCTGCGCGCGACGACATTCGCGACATGGCGAAAGGCGGCGCGGCCCTTGGCCTGTTATGGGACATTTGCCAGATCCCCGATTTCCGCAAGACGGGCGGCGACCAGCATGCGCGTCTTTTGGGCGACATCTATGAACTTTTGATGGGCGACGGGCGTTTGCCCGAGGAATGGCTTGCGCCGCGCATAGAGCGGCTTGACCGGATTGACGGCGATATCGACGCGCTTTCGGCGCGCATCGCCCATATCAGGACATGGACCTATCTTTCGCACCGTTCACAATGGCTCGAACGGGCCGCTTATTGGCAAGAGCGCGCCCGCGCGATAGAAGACAGGCTCTCGGATGCGCTGCATGAAAAACTGACGCAACGCTTTGTCGACCGGCGCACGACAACCCTGTTAAAGCGTTTGAAAGATGACGCCCCTTTACTGGCGGGGGTCACCGACGACGGAGAAGTGATTGTGGAAGGCCAATTCATCGGCCGCCTTTTAGGGTTCGAATTCATTGTCGACCCGCGCGCCTCCGGCGCCGAAGCAAAGTCTTTGCGCGCCGCCGGCGAAAAAGCGCTGCGTCCGGTGCTCGCCGCGCGTGCGGCTGCGCTTGCGAACGCCGAAGCGGGCGAGCTGCGGCTCGATGATGACGGCGCCGTCTGGTGGCGCTCCGCCCCCGTCGCGCAGTTGCAGAAAGGCCCCGCCCCTTTGCGTCCGTCGCTTGCGATTTCCGGTCTTGCGGAAGTGACGCCGAATTTGCGCGGACGCGTTGAGGATCGTCTCAAGGATTTTGTCGCAGCAAAGATCGAAGGGCTGCTCGGCCCCCTCGTCGCGCTGCAGTCGGCGGCGAATTCTGAATCCGAAGACGGCTTGAAAGGCCTGACCAAGGGCGTCGCCTATCGCCTCGTTGAAAATTTCGGCGCCACCTCGCGCACGCAGTTCGGCGACGACCTCAAACAGATCGATCAGGAAGAACGCGCAAAGCTCCGCAAGATCGGCGTGCGCTTCGGCGAGTTCACGCTCTACATGCCTGCGCTCTTGAAACCGGCGCCCGCATCTCTCCTCACGCTGCTCTGGTCATTGTGGACCGACCGCAAGCCGGGCGATGTTCCGCCGCCGGCGGCGGGCCGCGTCTCCATCGAGATGAATGAACATCTTCCGCATGCGTATTATTACGCCGGCGGCTATCGTCCGTCGGGCGTGCGCGCCGTCCGAATCGACATGCTGGAGCGGCTGGCCGGCCTCATTCGCACGGCGCGCAATGAAGGCACGAAAGAAGGCTTCGAGACGAATGCGCAGATGATGTCGCTCGTGGGCTGTTCCGGCGAGGACTTCGAGGCGATCCTGCGCTCTCTCGGCTTCCGCAAGAATGTCGTGAAACGCAAACCCGCGCCGAAAGCCGACGCAGCGCCTGTCAAAGAAGAAACCACGAGCGAGGAAAGCGCCACTGACGCAGCTCCGGCAGCCGCCAGTGAGGCCGCCCTTGGCTCGGCGCCGCAGGCAGGCGCGACGGACGCAGGCGAAACGGTCGAACCGGCGGAAGCCTCCCCGCCCGCGCCGACGCCGGATCAGGAACGGACCCCGCCGGAAGCGCCGGCAGCCGCCGCAAGCGCGCCTCAGGGAACGGACGCCATAGAAACGCCGCAGGAAGTCCCCTCCCCAGATCAGACTCCCAATGCCGCCGCCGAACCGGAAGAGATCGAAGTCACGCTCTGGCGTCCGGCCCCGCGGCGGCCGAAATCGCACGGCAAGCCCCAGGGCAAAGCTGCGGGAAAACATGCCCGCCGCGATGGCGACCGCGCCGGACAGGGCCAGGGACAGGGCCCGCAACATCGCGCAGGCGGCAAGCCGCGCGACAGCGACCGCCAGGATCGCAAAGGCGGCAAGAACGGCAAAGGCGGTCCCCGCCGTGGCAAGGAGCAGCGCAAGGGCGCTGTCTATACCGCCGGGCCGAAGCGCCAGAAGAAAGCCGATCCCAATTCGCCTTTCGCCGTGCTGGCCGGTCTCAAGGCCGAGCTTTCCGGCGAGTCCAAAGACGAAAAAAAAGAAGCCGCCGAGAAGGCTGAATGACGGGCGCAGGCGCCGAAACCGCCAACGCCTCCCAGCGTCTCGACAAATGGTTGTGGCAGGCGCGCTTTTTCAAAACCCGCACCCTCGCCGCAAAATATGTCAGCGACGGCAATGTCCGCGTTACCCGCGGCGGCGACACAAACCGCGCCGACAAGGCGAGCACGGCGGTGCGTCCCGGCGACGTCCTGGTCTTTACCCGCAATGAGCGCCTTCGGGTGATCGAAATTCTGGCCTGCGCCGAACGGCGCGGACCCGCAAGCGAGGCGCAAGCGCTTTACGACGACCGGTCTCCGCCGCCGCCGCCGAAGACGGAAAGAACGGTTGCGCCTTTCTCTCGCGAAAAAGGCGCGGGCCGGCCCACCAAGAAAGACCGCCGCGCGCTTGCCGCGCTGAAATCCGATAATTAGGAAAGCCTCATGTTCGACAAACTTTTCGACCGGTTCAAAACCGAAGCCCCGGAGCAAAGCGGCGACGCGAAGCTGGAAGTCGCTTTCGCCGCTCTCCTCGTAGAGGCCGCCCGCATTGACGCAGACTATTCCGATAAGGAGCGCACACTGATCGACCGGGCGCTGAAGAGCCGGTTCGATCTTTCCGACGGGGACGCCAGCGCCCTGCGCGCCCGCGCCGAGGCGGCGCAGGCGGACGCCAACGATATCCAGCGCTTTACGAAGATCGCCAAATCCATGAGCCGCGAGGAAAAAATCGAGCTTATTGAAGAGCTTTGGGAGATTGTCTTGTCGGACGGCGAGCGCGACCCTTATGAGGAGACGCTGGTTCGCCAGATCTGCGGACTCATTTATCTGGACGACCAGGATTCGGGCGCGGCCCGCTCCCGTGTCGCCGCCCGCCTCACCTAAATCTCCAGCGAAAATGAGCCTCGCTTCAGGAAAGCTCGCTTGCTTCCCGGCGGCGAGCGGGTAAGAAAGGCGCAAAACCGCCGCCGAGAGTAAGGAGCGCCCGCAACATGACCTATGTGGTGACCGAAGCATGCATCAAGTGCAAATACACCGACTGCGTTGAGGTGTGCCCCGTCGACTGCTTCTATGAAGGCGAAAACATGCTGGTGATCCACCCCGACGAGTGCATCGATTGCGGCGTGTGCGAGCCCGAATGCCCGGCCGAGGCCATTATTCCCGACACCGAGGGCGAGGCCGACAAGTGGCTGGAGCTCAACACCAAATACGCCGCCGAGTGGCCCAACATCACCCAGAAGATCGAGGCCATGCCTAATGCGGACGATTTCGCCGAGGAAAAAGGCAAGTTCGAGAAATATTTCTCCGACAAGCCCGGCGAAGGCTCCTAAATCCGCCAATCCGCAATCGGGACGAAAGCGGCTTCGTGCAGCCTTTCAAAGCTGTAGCGAAGCTTGAAATTTTGTGCTAATATCCTAGCGGAATCTTGGATCGTTTTACGGCGCGCGCCGTTAAGCCGGAGTCTTCGGACTGCACTATAACCCCTTGGCAATGCTGAACTATCTTCCTCCGCTCCAAACCGGCGGCAGATAGCTTTCGCCTAAGGCGGCGCGCTCCCGATCAGGCCGTTGACCTGGGGAAAAATTCCCGGCACAGCCTCACCGGCCCGTCAGACGGATCCATCTCGTGAATATCCGCCGGACCTATCCCGGCGCCGCTAACCTAGGGTCTCTCATGGCTAAGAAAGCAACAACGAAAAAGAAAACCGCGGCGAAGAAAAAGGCCCCGGCGAAGAAGACCACCGCAAAAACGACGGCGACGAAGAAAAAGACCGCCGCCAAGAAGGCCGCCCCTGCGAAAAAGGCGAGCGTGAAGACGTCGGCCAAAAAGCCCGCAAAAAAGAAGGCGACTGCGAAAACCAGCGCCAAGAAAGCATCTGTGAAAACCTCTGCAAAGAAAACAGCGAAAAAAGCGACTGCTAAAAAAGAAACGGCAAAGAAGGCGACGGTAAAAACGAGCGCAAAAAAGGCCGCGCCCAAGCCGGTCAAGGAAAAGAAAGCCCCGGCGAAAAAGGCGGCGGCCAAGCCGGCCAAAAAGACCGCAGCCAAGAAAGCGGAGAAAAAGGCCGCCCCCGCCAAGCCGAAGCCGGTGAATGTGGGTCAGGCGCCGCGCAAGACGACGCTCGCCGCCTCGATCCCGACGCCCAGCATGACCCCAGCCAAGGATGCGCCGCAAGCGGACGCCGAGGCTTCGGTAAACACCGAGGCCTCAACCAACGCGAAGCAGAATTTCAAGGTCAATGACAAGATCGTCTATCCGGCTCATGGGGTGGGCAAGATCATCAGTCTTGAAAAGCAGCAGGTCGCGGGCATTCCGATCGAGCTTTTCGTGATCGACTTCGACCAGGAGAAAATGAAACTGCGCGTGCCGACTGGCAAGGCGAAGGCCGCGGGCATGCGCCCCCTCTCCGACGACAAGACGGTGAAAGACGCGATCTCGACGCTGAAAGGCCGCGCGCGCATCAAGCGCACCATGTGGAGCCGCCGGGCGCAGGAATATGACGCCAAGATCAATTCCGGCGACATCAAGCTTGTGGCGGAAGTGGTGCGCGACCTCTATCGCGGCGAAGACCAGCCCGAGCAGAGCTATTCGGAACGCCAGCTTTTCGAAGCGGCGCTCGACCGGATGGCGCGTGAAGTGGCCGCCGTGCGCGACGTCGATCTCGGCAAGGCGATAGAAGAGCTGGAAGGCGTGTTGAAAAAGAAAACCGCCGCCGCTGCAGCCGCTTAATCGAGACTCTCAATCTGCAAGGGATGTTTGAGGTCGATCGACGGACCGTTGATCGCCTCGACAAATCCGCGTGCGCGGATGCGCGCGCCCGCAAGCGCTGCAAGATCAAATCCGTCTTTTTTCCAGCGCGAATAGAGCCGGGAAGCGGCTCCGGCGGTGAAATCCTCCCGGAAATCGTCGCCGAAATTCAGATAGAAACGGCTCCCGTGTTTTTCAGCCCGGAGAACGATTCCTTCTATGAGATGATAAGCGCCGACAGCGCCGGACGCATTGTCTGCGTCGAAAACGCCATAGGCATCGAGCGCCCACAGCCCCCTCGCCGCTTCGCGCGCCTCCGTTTCCAGCAACAGCAAGCGCCGGATGAAATCATGATCGTCCGTCTGCGGCGCGACCCTGACGGCGCCCTTCGCCGTCAACAATTCCTGAAGCGTCTGTGTCCCTTTTCTCGCGATGACCGGGCGCACGCCCCAGCGCGTCGGCGGCAATACGTCCTCGGCGTCAACGCCACCGGTCAGTAACGATTGCAGGGCGGCGCGCGATGGTTCGAAATGCGGCGGTCTTTCATCGCCGAGAATATAAAGCGGCGGCGCCGTTACATCCGCCAGCATGAATTCAGCACCGTCCATAGAGAAGCGATCACCGGAAAGCGCAAGCGGGCTGGCGCCCTTGATATTTGCAAAACCGTTCGAAGCGCAAAGCGCCGCGGCGCCGGCAAGGAAGCCGCGCCGCCTCATCCGGAAATGACCCGCACCTTCGCGCGCGACCGGCGCCCCGCCTTGTCGACAACCGTCACATCATAAAAACCGGCGCGGGCCGGACGCCAGACATGACGTCCGCTGGTCTCTTCAATCCCCAGCGGCTCGCCATTCACATACCAGCGCAGGCTTCCCTCGCCGCCGCGCGCCGCAAGGGAAAAGCCGCGCGCGCCCGATCCCAGAAAGACTTCCACCCCGTCGCGGGGAAAGACGATTTGCGGCGGGGCTTTTTCCCGCGCCCTGTCGAAGCGGGACATTGCCAAGACGGGCGCATCGTCCTCGATCTTCTCGATCTCGCCTTCCGTGGAGCCGTCGCGGTCGAGCATGTCGAAGACTTCGAAGAGCAAGGGCGCCGCCGTCTTGCGGCCGGTTGAACCAGGACGCGGTGCGCCGTCTGCGCGGCCAACCCAGACGACAACTGTGTAGCCGCCGCCATGACCGGCGGCCCAGGCGTCGCGATAGCCATAGGACGTCCCCGTTTTGAACGCCACACGAGAGGCTTTCTGCGTAAGGTCCGCCGGCGCGCGGCCTTCAAGCGACGGCGCGCCCGCAAGAATAGAGGAAATGCGCGCGGCGGTGTCTTCGGAGAACAGGCGATAGGCGTTTTCGGGTTCTTTCTCATCCGCGGCTTGCCAGACAAGCGGCGCCACTTCGCCGCCGTCGCCCAGCCCCGCATAGAGCGTTGCAAGCTCGCGCGCGGTGACGCCGGCGCCGCCAAGCGCCAGCGCAAGCCCCGGCGATTTGTTGGCGCGATTCGGGGTTTTGAGATCGACGCCCGCCGCGCGGATCAGGGCCGCGAAACGCGACGCGCCGATACGGTCGAGCGCGCGCACAGCCGGAACGTTCAGGGAATGCTGCAAGGCCTCGCGCACATGCACCTCGCCCCGGAACGTACGGTCGAAATTTTCCGGCGCATAATCGCCGAAAGCGCGCGGCATGTCGTCGATCACCGTATTCGCGGAAGCGTAGCCCGCTTCGAAAGCCAGGCCGTAAATGAACGGCTTCAAGGCCGAGCCCGGCGAGCGCGTCGCCCTTGTCAGGTCGATCCAGCCGCCCTTGGCGTCGAGCCCCGAGGAGCCGACGCTGGCGCGCACGGCGCGGGTTTTGTTGTCGACGACGAGAAGCGAAGCCGTGGCGCCGTCATCGAACTGCTCAACGTAATCAGCGAGCATCGCTTCGGCGCGCGCCTGCAGCGACGCATCGAGGGTAGAGCGAAACACGCCGGGATTGTTCGCGCCGGCAAGCTCCTGCGCGGCGTGATAGGCCAGGCGCGGCAGGGGACGGCGCCGCGTTGGCAGGCGCGCTTCATCGGCCTCTTGCGCATGCCTTGCATCTATGACGCCGGCGCCCGCAAGTTTTTGCAGAACTTTGTTGCGCGCGGCTTTCGCCGCCTCGGCTCGCAAATCGGGACGCCGGGCCTCGGGCGCCTGGGGCAGCGCGATCAGGAGAGCCTGCTCCGCATCCGTAAGCCGCGTCGGCTCCTTGTCGAAATAAATGCGGCTCGCGGCGCGCACCCCTTCGATGTTGCCGCCATAGGGCGCGAGCGTCAGATAAAGCTCCAGGATCTCGCGCTTAGACAGACGACGTTCGATCTGGAGCGCGCGCAACATTTCAACGAATTTCGCGCCGATAGTTCGCTCGCGCGGCTCCAAAAGACGCGCCGTCTGCATGGTGATGGTCGAGGCGCCGGAAACGATACGGCCCGACCTCGCGGATGTGACGCCGGCGCGCAGCACCGCGAGCGGATCGACGCCCCAATGCACGTAAAAGCGCTGATCCTCAACCGCGATAACGCGCGAGACGAATAACGAATCGATTTCGTCAAGATCGGCTTCGAACCGCCAGCGGCCTTCCGGCGTCGCAAAGGCGTGGAGCCACTGACCATTGCGGTCCGTCACCAGGGGCGAGAGCTCGCGCGCGCGCTTCAGCGGCGGCGGGAAAAGAAGGTCGAGCGCGACGATAGAGAACACAAAGGCCAGAAAAACAAGAGCCAGTCTCCGAATTGCGCTCTCTCCTCCCCAGCTTGCGGGGGAGGTGTCGCCGAAGGCGACGGAGGGGGTATCCACTGCAAGCATCACCCCCCTCCGTCTTATCCACATTCTCCGAATGCGGATAAGACACCTCCCCCATAAATGGGGGAGGAGGAGAAGGAGGCGGCCGATCATTTCTACTCCGCCGCGGCGATGGAGATGCGGCCGACTTCCGTGCGCGCGAATTCGCCGGGCCGGTACATGTCTTCAATCGCCGCGCCCGGCATCACGAATTCGCCCGGCGTCACGGCGCGCACCACATAAGCGAGCGTGAACCGATCGCCGCCCTTGACGTCGACCGCCGCCACGAAGCGATCATCGCGCGCTTCGGCGACTTTCGGATAGGAAAGCTCTCCGGCCCATTTATAGGGACCGTTATTGCCCCGTCCGCCGGCGTCATCGGGATTGAGGATGGTTTCAATCTCAAGTCCTGCAGGCAGAAGATCGGCGATCACCGCCGGATGCAGACGCTGATCCGTCGCCGTGCCGCTGATGACGACCACCAGCCGGTCGTTCTGGCGCACGGAAGAAAGATCCGCCGGGCGGCCGTCGCGCGTGGCGATGCGCTTGGTCAAGGTGAAGCCTTGTTGCGTCGCGGGCGGCGCCGATGTGGGCGAGCCTGTGACCGTCAGGGAACGGAAGATCTGCCCCTCGCCGTCATTGCGATAGGCGACGCCGTCATCGATTTCGGCTTCATCCGGCGTGAAAGACGGCGCCGGCGGCAGATCGGAAAGGCTCTGGCCGTTGACAGTCAACTCCACCGCATCCGCAGTGCGAAGAAGCGCCTGCGCCGCGAGCAGCGTGAAGGCCTTTTCCTGCGTGTGCATGGCCTTCGGGTCTTTCATGTAAGTTTTGAGCTGTTCGATGAGCGCTTCGGTTTTATCGGTCTGGCCGGTTTCAACGGCCAGCGCCACGAGGCCCGCCACATCGCGAAGAGCGGTCTGGTAGTAATCGCCGCGATTTTGCCAGCCCACCGCCTGCATCGCTTTTTCAAACGCGCTCTCCGCGCGCGCACGGTCGCCCATCATGGCGAGCGCGGCGCCGATTTGCGCCCGGGCGAGCGGGCTTGGCGTATCGTCAAGCAAGGCGTCGTGGAAATAACGAAGGTCCGAAAGATCGGCCCGGCCCGCACGCGCCAGCACATAAAGCGCATAAGCGGCGGAGCGGCGCTTCAGGAATTCGCGGGTGTCATTATTGCCGGTGAATTCCGAAACATTCGTCTGGTAGCTTGCAAGATACCAGCGGTCGACCCGCGCAATGTCTTCAAGGGAATCATAAGCGCGGGCGAGCGCTTCCTCGGGCACACCATAGCCTTCGTTCTTTGCGCGGTAGAGGAAGTCGGTGACATAGGCGCCGAGCCAGGGAGAGGCCCAGCGGTCGCCCACGCGCCACAGACCGAAGGCGCCGTCCGGAGACTGACGGTTCAGGAGTTCGTTCACCGCTTTCTGAACGCGCGGCCGAACGGCGCGCTCCGGTCCCTTGCCCACCTGTCCGCCGAGCACGTCGACGAAGAGCAGCGGCATGGCCGAACTCGTCAATTGTTCCGAACAACCGTAAGGGTAGCGATAGAGGGCATCGAGCAGCGGCCCCGGCTCGACGCCGTCAAGACGCGAGAAGGACACGGCGACCTCCGCCGAACCTTCCACATAAGGATCGGTGATGGCGCTTGTCAGTTGAAAGGTCTCGCCGGGGTCGAGCGCGGCGGTTCTGACTTCCGTCACCGGGAAATAAGGCGTTCTCGACTGGATCGGATAGGAGCGCGACACTGCAAACCCGCCCGGTCCCTCGACGGAGAGATTCACGGCGCCGATGCCGACTTCGCCAGTCGTGAACGTGAACTCCGCCGTTTCTTTCTGGCCTTGCGCCAGGGTGAAGCTTTGCGTGGTCGAAAGAGCCACTGGCCCCTCGCCCGTCAGCGAGACCTCATAGTCGCCGGCGGCGCCGTCCACATTGTCGATGAGCAGCGTTGCGGTCGCCGTATCGCCCGGCGCGAGGAAGCGCGGCAGGGAAAGCTCCGCCGGCACGGGGTCGCGCACGGTCAGCGGTTCGGAGTCGGCGCCGAGCTTGTCTTTCGACCAGGCGACGGCCATCAGGCGCAACTCGCCGTTAAAGTCCGGCACGTCGATGGGAACGGTTGCTTTGCCGCCGGCGCCGACGGTCACTGGGCCGGTGAAGAGCGCCACGGATTTCGTCGGCACGACGGTGAGGCCCTCGCCTCCAATCGAGTCGCCGCCAAAGCGCGCCGCGGCCCCGAGATTGGCGTCAAGAATGCGCCCGTAATCGTCGCGGACCGAAACGCCGAGACGTTTCTTGCCGTAATAATAATCGACCGGGTCGGGCGAGTTGAACTTCGTCAGACGCAGGATGCCTTCATCCACTGCGGCGACCGTCATCATCACGGTAGAGCCGGGCCCGGCGCCGTTAATAGTCACCGGCAGGTCGAGCTGCTGGCGCGGGCGGAAGACTTCCGGATCCTCTATCGCCACATCGAGTTTGCGCGCAGACATGTCAAACGGCACGTAAGAGACGGCCATAGCGCGGCGCGGGACCGGCCGGTCGCCGGGATCGCGCGGCGTCACCACCGTCGCCATGACATAAAACCCGGCGCCCCAGCTCGGATCGGTGTCGACGATGATCTCACGGCCCTTGGCTTCGACCCCCATGCGCTGGACGAGGTGAACTTTGTCCGTGGCGATGACGATGGTCGCCTCCCCTTCATAGGGCGGATTGAGGAAGAGGCGCGCGCGCGAGCCCGGCGTCACCTTGTCGGTTTGCAGGGTGAGCGCAGCCTGGTCCGGCGAGTCCGCCCCCGCCGCGTAGGAACGCCATCCCACATAGAAGCGGATGTCGCTTATGGCCTTGCCGCCGGCCTGCGTGACGGTCAGGCGGTACGTGCCCGGGTCGATGCGCTGATTGACGAGCTTTGCGAATTGTTCCGGCCCGGTCTTGCCGCGCCCTTCCGCCACAAGAACATCGCGGAAGGACCGCCGCCAGCGCCACTCGCCGTTCTCGCGATACCAGTCAAACCAGTAATCTTCTTCGACGAGGCGCCATTCGAGATCGCCCTCGATAGGTTGACCTTGCCAGTCCATGAGGACGGCTTCGACGCCAACCTCCTCGCCCTGACCGAAGCTCGATCCGTCATTGGCGAGTTTGAGACCCACATAAGCGTCATCGGGCCGCACCGGAATGCGCGCGGATTCACGCACCACACGCCCGCCCGGCTCCACAACGCCGACGACCACGTCAGCGCGCATGGGCGCGCCGTAATTTTTCGGCGCAGAGTCGGCGTTAACGGCGACGCTGGCCTGGCCTTGCGCGTCCGTCGTGGTGTTGGGCAGCGTCAGGAAACGCTCATCGAAGCGGCCATTCACCGGTCCGAAGCGGTAGCCGCTGAAATCAGGAAACGGATTGGGATCGAGCCGAAGCCGCGCCTCGGCTTCCACGGCCAGCGCGCTTGCCGGCGCGCCGTAAAGATAGCGGGCGTCCACGGAAAGCTCGCGGGTTTCGCCCGGACGGATCGGCGTTTTCTCATCGCCTTTAAGTTTCACTTCGAGGCGTTGCGGCACGAAGTCTTCAACGGAGAACTGTTCGGACCCGACAAAGCCGTCGACGCCGTCGGCCTCGACCTGGATGTTCCACATGCCGCGGGGCGCCGCCTCGGGCACGTCATAATCGAAGGTGAAGCCGCCGACCGTCAGGTCTTCAATGCGGCGCTTTTCGGCCTCGGTGCCGTTGGGTCGGCGGATCGTGACGGTGAGCGGACGGTTCTCGATCGCCTTGCCGGCGTCGTCGCGCAACAGCCCCGACACATGAACAACCTCGCCTGGGCGATAAATGCCGCGGTCGAGATAGACAAAGGCGTCCACTTTCGACGGTGCCGCCCGTCCGCCCACATCGCGGTCGGAGAGATCGAGGGGCGCGCGGTCGAGATCAAGCGCGGCGTAATCGTCCTGCGGCCCGTAGGCCATCAACATGCGCGGCGTTAAGGGATAATCGCCATTTACAGCCTCTTCGCTGAACCGCGCGCGCCCGTCGCCATTCGTGATGGCGGTCGCGAGTATGTCGTTATTGGCGGCGATCAGGGACAGCTCGACGCCGGCCATGGCGCGCGCCGTCGAAATCGAGCGCACGAAAACATCGATGCCGTCAGCGCCGGAATAGGTCGTCAGCGCCATGTCGGTGAAGAGAATCCATCGCCAGGCGGATGCGGCGCGGCGGTCGTCAGCGCCGGGCGATACATCTTTAAGGCGGAGGAAATAGGCGCCGGGTTTCAGTTGATCGAGCGCTGCGCCGAGCGAAAAGACCGTCGTGGTCGTTTCATTGCGCTCGCCCTGCGTTGCGATTTCGCCCTTCCAGACTTCAACGCCCACATCCTGGCCGTCTTCCTGATCCCAGACATAGGAATACTGCCCCTCGCCGCTCGCCTCGCCCGCGACAATGTTCTTGCGCGCCAGGGAGCGATCGGAAACGCGGTAGACGGTGATCTCGACCTTTTCCACATTGACGGTCTCGATGCCGATCCCGTCCGCTTCGAGACGCGGCAGGATCACCCCGTCGCCGGCAAAGCCCGCATAAGAGGGCTTGTCGCCGAACGCGACAGTGACTTCCGCAGTGCGCTCAAGGCGCTCGCCCTTGGCCGAGGGCAACCCGGCCCGCAGGCGCACGCGATAATCCTTGTTGAATTCAAGACCGGTCAGGCAAAGCGAGGTTCCGTCGACTTCGATGGCCGACCCGTCGGCGGGGCTTACGCGAACGAAGTCGCCGTAATTGACGTCGCCATCGTCATTGAGATCGCGGTTAAACTGAAGGCAGGCTTTCGGCGTCGCGGTTCCCGTATCGAGGCGCAGCCGGCGATAGGCGAAGTTTTTGACCTCTTCCTCTTCGGGCCGTTCCGCATCTTCGTCGCGGCGCTCCTGAAACGGGCGGCGCTGGGTCTGGCCCCGTTCGGCCGAGACCACGGGCTGGCTGTTAGGCGAGCCGCGCGAGCTCGAATCAGGGGCGATGGTCCTTCCGAGAAGCAGCCCCAGAGCGAAGGCCGCCAATATAGCCGCCGCCGCAATTACATACTGTCTGCGCGCAAACATAGTGTCTCCCGCCTTATTGCCCCATCTCGCCGTTCAGGCCGCCAGCCGGTCCCGGCGCATCCCGCCCGCCAATTATGGCGGTTAATCAGCTAAAGGAAAACGATTCCAAGACGTTTTCGGGAAATTTAAGCGGCTGAAAGCCCTGGCGGTTTTGATGCGCTGCGATATGAGCTAGAAAGCCGTCGGCTCGTCCCCGTAGCTCAGCAGGATAGAGCACCAGATTCCTAATCTGGGGGCCACAGGTTCGAATCCTGTCGGGGACGCCATTCCGAAGCAAAAGATGGCGCTAGTCCGTCGCTTGCGGCGAAGGCCGTTGTCTGATGCGTCAGGGCGTTTGGCCAATGGATGCGGACCTCGGCGATGCGCTGCGCACCATCAGCTAAGCGCATTGTCTCAGTGGATATCGACGGTCTCATTCGATACGCCGAATCCCAATTTCAGAAAGCGCTTATCGTCAGTGTGAGGCTTTCAGCGTCGATTTCTACTTCCATGGGTTCGGCGGCCGCTCTACCGTTATCGACCGTGTGTGAATATAGCTTCACTCACCAGCGTTCGAGCTTTTCGAGAAAATAGTCGTGCAGCTCCCGTTCGGTCTCGTTAGTGAGATCCTTGTCGTAAACCCCGATCAGTTTCGCAGTGGTTTCCGCGGGGAGCTTTTTGCGAATTACGCCCAACGCCGCTGGCGGCGCAGCCACGACGAGTTGATCGAAGCGTTCCTTCTTCTCCGCTTCCACGATGTCCTGAACACGCGCCAATAGAAATTCCTGCCCCGCCTTTTCGTGGTCGTCAGATTCGGTGACCGAGAAAGGCGCGCCGGCACCGATGGCGCGCCCCCGCGGCAGACGGTCGCGCCCAAGATCGCGCGAGGGTTTGCGCGCATCTTCGTCGGCTGTTTCCTCAACCAACGCCCATGTTCCGCCCGGACCGGAACTTTCAAAAATACGCGCTTTCGCGCTGTCAGCGATCAAAAACCAAGTGGTGCGTTTTGGGAGTTTCATAAAGCGCCTTTCGGTAGAGCCGCGTGAGACAAGCGGATTGCGCCCCAAATAGATATCAACAATATAGGCGCGGTATGATCTGCAGCAATCTGCTCTACGATGCGACCTTTTACGCACGCTGAAGGAAGCCCCGCCCTGACGCCCCGGAACCCTTGGCATAGCCTTACCATTTCCGACGCGTTCGCGGCGCTGGACGCAAATGTGGAGGGGTTGTCGCAAGCAGAAGCCGGACAGCGGCTTGAAAAATACGGGCCCAACCGTCTGCCGGAGACCGGCCGTCCGTCGCGATTGCTGATCGTTCTGCGTCAGCTCAACAACCCTCTCACCTTCATTCTTTTCGCCGCCGCCGCCATCGCGCTTTTTCTGGGCGAGAAAACCGACAGTATTTTCATCTTCATTGTCGTCGCCATCAATGTCGCCATCGGCGCGTTTCAGGAATGGCGCGCGGAGGAAAGCGCCGCCTCATTAAAGAAAACTCTGCGCATCAAACCCACGGTCATCCGAAGCGGCGCGCGGCACACTATCGATATTGAAGAACTGGTCCTGGGCGACATTGTTCATCTTGAATCCGGCTCCGTCGTGCCGGCTGATCTGCGCCTCGCCTCGGCGCATGATTTGCGCATCGACGAATCGCTACTCACCGGCGAGTCGAAACCGGTCGCCAAGGAAAGCGATCCGGTTCTCGATGAGGAAACGCCGCTGGGGGACCGCCGCAACATGGCGCTCGCCGGCTCGATGGTGGTTGCGGGACGCGCCACCGGCATCGTCTGCGCCACGGGCGAAGCGACGGCCATCGGCGCCATCGCGACCATGCTCGGCGCCAGAGGCGCCCGACCGCCGCTGCTCATCCGCATGGAAACATTCTCTGCGCGCATCGGCGCATTCATCGTTCTCCTCACGGCGCTCTTGGGCGTTGCGTTTTATCTTCAGGGAGCGCCGCTTGGCGATATTTTTCTTCTTTCCGTTGCGCTCGCCGTCTCTGCGATCCCCGAAGGCCTGCCCGCCGCGATCACCGTGACCCTCGCCGTCGCCTCCTCGCGCATGGGAAAACGCAATGTCATCGTGCGCCGCCTGCCCGCCGTCGAGGCGCTCGGCTCCTGCACGCTGATCGCCACAGACAAGACAGGCACGCTCACCGTAAACCGCCTTACCGCGAAGAAACTCATCCTGCCGGACGGCGCAGAGTATGACATCAGCGGCGAAGGGCTGGAGCTGTCGGGCGAGTTGCGGACCGAAAGCGGCGCTGCCTGCGATCCTCACCATCTCGAAAACATTCGCCTGCTGGCGCGCGCCGGCGCGCTCACCAACGAAGCTGACGTGGGGGAGATCGAAGGCGTCGTCGAAGCGCGCGGCGATTCTGTCGACATCGCCTTTCTGGTGCTCGCGGAAAAACTCGGCGCGCGCAAGAAAGATCTTCACGCCACCTATCGTCAGCAGTCGTCTCTCCCCTACGAGCCGAAACAGGGTTATTCCGCCTCTCTCGACATCGAAACGGAAAACGGCTTCATCTCGGCGAAAGGCGCGCCGGAGATCGTCCTCGATATGTGCGCCGGCGTCGACCGTGTGCTGGCAGAGAAAAGCCTTCACCGTCTCGCCTCCGCCGGATATCGCGTGATCGCTGTGGCGCAAGGGGCGACGCCCCAAGGCAAGACCCCGCTTGAACAACGTCACCTTAACAATCTGGAATTTCTCGGCTTCGCAGGCCTCATCGATCCCTTGCGCAAGGAAGCGGCGCAAGCGGTTGCAAGCGCGCGGGCTGCCGGAGTCGATGTGCGCATGATCACCGGCGATCATCCGGAAACGGCGCTCGCCATCGCCCGCCAGCTCGACCCCTCATGGGCGCCGGAAACCGCGCTCACCGGCGCGGAGCTCGCAAAACTCAAGGGGGAAGCGCTGCGCCGGCGCGTCAACGAAGCCGCTGTCTTCGCCCGCGTCGAACCGGCGCACAAAACCCTCATCGTCAAGGAGCTTCAGGATGAAGGCCATTTCGTCGCCGTCACAGGCGACGGCGTCAACGACGCCCCTGCGCTGAAAGCCGCTCATGTGGGCGTCGCCATGGGCGCCGGCGGCACGGACGTGGCGCGCGCCGCATCAGACCTCATCATCACCGACGATAATTTCGCCTCCATCGTCGCCGGGATTGAGGAAGGCCGCGCCGCCTATGACAATATCCGCAAGATTGTCTGGCTATTGCTCGCCACCGCCGTCACGGAAGTGATGATCTTCGTCCTTGCTTTGGCGTTCGGAATGCCGATCCCGCTCACCGCCGTGCAGATCCTCTGGATGAATCTCGTCACCGAGGGCATTCAGGACGTTGCTCTCGCTTTCGAGAAGAAAGAGCCCGATCTGATGCATCGCGCGCCGCGCAAACCGCGGGAGCCGATCTTCAACCGGCAGATGATCGAACAATGCCTTGTCATCGGCGCCTATGTGAGCGTTCTTTCCTTCGGGCTCTATTACTATCTCCATGAAATGCGCGGGCTGGATGTGACGGCGGCCCGCAATACGGTTCTGCTCTTCCTCGTTTCCTTTCACAATTTCCATGCTTTCAACTGCCGCTCGGAAACACGCTCGGCCTTTGTGATTCCTTTCCGGGCCAATCCGATTCTGATCGCCGGAGTCGCGGGCGCGCAGTTAACGCATATTCTCGCTATGCATCTGCCGGGACTAAGCGGCGTTCTCGAAATCAGTCCCGTGCCGCTTTACGAATGGGGCATTGTGTTTACGCTGGGCGCCACTGTTGTCTTCGCGGGTGAGCTTTATAAGCTTTTCATCGCACGCCCCCGGGCGCGAGCGTTGCGAGCGATGCTCGAAGGAACCCCGGCTCATGCATGACAATGCGCCGGATAAAGAAGACGTAGCGGCGGGCCCGCGTCAGGCGCGGCGCTCCTTGCGGCGGCGCGCGCCATGGCTGGCCGGGCTTCTCGCCGGAATTGCGGCGCTGGCGGCGCTGATCCTGTTCATCACGCACGCCGGCGATATCACAACCTTTGCAAGGCAGGCGGCAAATGCGAAAGCCGGGCCGCTTTTCGCCGCCGCGGCTGTGCAGGCGCTGCCCTATCTCATTACCGCCTTTGTCTGGTTTCTGTTTTTGCGCCGCATCGGAACGCCGCTCAAATTCATGTCGCTGGTTCCGCTTTCTTTTGCGAAACTTTTCGCCGATCAGGCGATTCCGTCGGGCGGATTGTCGGGCGCGGCGTTCTTTCTGTTTGCATTGACCCAACGCGGCGTTCCCGACAAGTCGGCGTTCCGCACTTTCGTGTTCACGACGTCAGCCTATTTTCTCGCGTTTCTCTGCGCGGCGATCATAAGCCTCATCGCCCTGTCGTTAGCGGAAGAGGCGCCGCCTGCTTTGTCGGCGAGCGTTTCGGCCTTCGCAGGATTTTTCGTCCTGCTCACCGTGCTTGCCGGTCTCGCTATTCTTTACAAGGCGCCCATGCCCGCCTTCCTCGCGGGGCGGCGCTTTGCACAGAAAGCGGCGGAGTTTCTGGGCGCTGCAGTCGCCGACATCCGCCATATGCCGGGTCTTTTCGCAAAACTGGGGATGCTGTTGCTCGCATCGCGCGTTATGGACGGTCTCACCGTCATGCTGATTTCGGAAGCCATCGGCGCGCCCGTACCGCTCTTCACCGGATTCATCGCCGTCGCCACCGCCTCCATCGCCGCCACAATCGGCCCTGTTCCCATGGGACTCGGGACCTTCGAAGCTGGGATGATCGCCAGTCTTTCGGTCTTCGGCGTCTCCGTCGAAGACGCCCTCACCATGACCCTTATCTATCGCGGGCTGACGCTGTGGCTGCCGCTGCTGCCGGGTTTTGCGATTTTACAGCGGGAATTCCTCCGCCGCGCCGGAGCAACGGCGGAAAAAACTGATCCCGATCAAGCTTGAAACGCGCCGGGTCGGTTAACATACTTGCGGAAGCAGCGAAGGAAGGAGCTTTCCTTTGTTCAGGGATCGGCGTGAGGCCGGAAGACAGCTTGCCGAAAAACTGCTTTCCTTTGCGAAAGCCGAACCCATTGTTTACGCCCTGCCGCGGGGCGGCCTGCCTGTCGCCGATGAAGTCGCAAAACGCCTCGACGCGCCGCTCGATCTCATTCTGGTGCGCAAGCTAGGCGCGCCGGGACATGAGGAGCTCGCCATCGGCGCTCTTGTGGACGGCGGCGCGCCGACCACCATTCTTCACCAAGATGTCATCGCCGAACTGAATGTGCCGGACGCCTATATTCAATCGGTCGAAACCGACGCGCTCGCCGAGATCGAACGCCGCCGGAAGCTCTACATGAAAGACCAGCCGCCCCTGCCGGCCAAAGACCGCATTGCAATCATCGTCGATGACGGCCTCGCCACCGGCGCAACTATGGAAGCTGCTGTCGCCGCCATGCGCAAGGCTGGCGCCGCGCAGATCATTGTCGCCGTGCCGGTTGCGCCGCGCGATACAATAGAAAAGCTGGAAAAAATCGCAGACGATGTCATCGCGCTTGAAACGCCCTATCCCTTCTGGTCCGTGGGCTCCTGGTATCAATCTTTTCCGCAACTGACGGACGAGGATGTTATTGAAACATTAGCGCGCCGCCACGCCGAGGATGCGTCATGACCGACTACATCGCCTGGTTTTCAGACATCACGAGAGAAGACGGCGCTCGCGTCGGCGGCAAGAATGCCTCCCTCGGCGAACTTGTGAGAAATCTTTCATCGGCAGGCGTCAATGTGCCGAACGGTTTCGCCGTCACGGTCGCCGCCTATCGTCTCTTCCTCAAGGAAAACAATCTTGAGGAAAAGCTGGCGCGTAAGCTGAAAGAATATGAGGAAAATGAGGACGCGCTCGCGGAGGTCGGCAAGGCCGTGCGCGCGATGATTCTTGATGGCGCCATGCCGCGCGAGTTGGAAGACGCCGTCATCGCCGCTTATCACGAACTTGGCGAAGGCGGCGCATCCCCAAGCGTCGCTGCACGCTCGAGCGCAACCGCCGAAGATTTGCCCGAAGCGAGTTTCGCCGGCCAGCTTGAGACTTTCCTCAACGTCAAAGGCGACGCAGCGCTGGTGGAGGCCTGCCGCAAATGTTTCGCTTCGCTTTATACCGACCGCGCCATCAGCTATCGCCGCAATCACGGCTTCGGCCAGCTCGATGTCGCCGTCTCTGTCGGCGTTCAGCGCATGGTGCGGTCCGATCTCGCCTCGTCCGGCGTGATGTTCTCCATCGATACAGAAAGCGGTTTCCCGAACGCCGTGCTCATCAACGGCGCCTGGGGGCTCGGTGAAACAGTGGTGCAAGGCACGGTCGATCCCGACGAATTTGAAGTCTTCAAACCGCTTTTGAACAATGAAAAGCTGACGCCGATCCTGCGGCGCAAATGCGGCGCGAAAAAAGAAAAACTCATCTATGCGGAGAAAGGGGAGCGCCCGGTCGCACTGAAAGAAACGTCCGCGCAAGAACGCAGCAGCTTCGTTCTCAATGAAGACGAAATCCTGACGCTCGCGCGCTGGGCCGGGAAGATCGAGGATCATTATGGCGGGCCCATGGACATGGAGTGGGCGAAGGACGGCGAGACGGGCGAGCTTTTCATCGTGCAGGCGCGCCCCGAAACGGTGCAGGCGCGAAGAGCCGCCGGCGCGCTCAAAACCTACAGTCTCAAATCCAGCGGCGAAAAACTGCTCGAAGGCGCGGCGATCGGCGACGCCATCGCGCGCGGCAAGGTGTGCCGCATCGACAGCGCCGAAAACATCGCTGAGTTCGAGGAAGGCTCAGTGCTGGTGACGCAAACGACCGACCCCGACTGGGCGCCGATCATGAAAAAGGCCGCCGCCATCGTCACCGATCATGGCGGGCGCACCAGCCACGCCGCAATTGTCAGCCGCGAGCTTGGCCTGCCCGCCATTGTCGGCGCCGGAAACGCAACGGCGGTTCTGCAAAGCGGACAGGAGGTGACCGTCTCCTGCGCCGAAGGCGAGACCGGTTATGTTTATGATGGCCTTATCGACTTCGACGTCGAGGACCTCGATCTTTCCGCCGTGCCGGAAACGCGCACGCAGATCATGCTCAACATGGCGAACCCGTCCGCCGCCTATCGCTGGTGGCGCCTGCCGAGCGACGGCGTCGGCCTCGCCCGCATCGAATTCATCATCAGCGACATCATCAAAATCCACCCCCTCGCCCTCGTCCGCTTCGATGCGCTGGAAGACAACGCTGCGCGTCAAGAGATCGAAAAACTGACGGCGGGCTACGCCGACAAGAAGGAATATTTCATCGATCTCCTCTCGCGGGGCGTCGCGCGCATCGCCGCGGCGCATTATCCGAACCCGGTCATCGTCCGCCTCAGCGATTTCAAGACCAATGAATATGCGAGCCTTTTGGGCGGACGACAGTTCGAGCCGGAAGAAGACAACCCCATGATCGGCTGGCGCGGGGCGAGCCGGTATTATCACGACGACTATCGCGACGGCTTCGCTATGGAATGCGCCGCCATGACGCGCGCGAGAGAAACGCTCGGCTTCACGAATATCAAACTGATGGTCCCCTTCTGCCGCACGCTCGAAGAAGCCGACAAGGTGATCGACGAGATGGCGGCCCATGGCCTCAATCGCGGCGGGAACGGGCTTGAAATCTATGTCATGGCGGAAATTCCATCGAACATCGTGCTGGCGAACGAATTCGCCGACAGGTTCGACGGATTTTCCATCGGCTCCAACGACCTGACGCAATTGACGCTCGGCATCGATCGCGACAGCGCCAGCCTTCGCCCCCTCTTCGACGAACGCAATCCGGCGGTGAAGACTCTGATTGCGGAACTAATCGAAAAGGCGTCGACCAAAGGCGTTCCTGTCGGTATCTGCGGACAGGCGCCAAGCGATTATCCGGAATTCTCCGCGTTCCTCGTTGAAACCGGCGTTACGTCGATCTCGGTAAACCCCGACAGCTTTCTGAAAGTGAAAGAAACCGTCGCCGCCGCGGAGAAAAAAGCGGGCTAGCGCATCATCAACACGGGCAGTTTCGCCTCGTGAATCAATGGCGGACGCAGCCGCCGAGCACCGACTCGCGCCAGCGGCTGTGGGGATTGGCGCCTTATCATCAAAAGATCCGGCTTCTTTTCGTCTTCATCAACAGGCTGACATCGGCGAGCAATTCCTGCGTTCGCTCAACGCTGAAGGCGGGCATGACCAGGACGCCGCCACGGCCCATCGCCTCCTTCACAAGACTGGCGAGGACTAAATCTTGTACCGGCGACCATGGCGGCAAAGCTTTTTTTAGGTCGGACACAGTTCGTCAACCGATTTCGTCAGACAGTGCCTGGACAAGCGACGGGGGCAAAATGGTTGCGGTTGGGGCGCGCGGATTTGAGCGAAATCGTACTTAGAGCATGGCGCGCATGCCGGAACGCCGAAGTTGCGCCGCCCTGCTCACAACTTTTTTCATTCCGTGGAACCGACAGGCGCCCTGCATGTTTCGTAAAAAAACAAGTTCCAACATAAGTTCATGCAAACGACCGTCCGATCCACGCCTTTTCCTTCGCGCGCCGCAAGTGCTGCTTCTTATGGCGACAGCCGGGCGCTTATCCTTGAAGATGACGTCTTGCAGGCCGACCTCCTCGCAGATCATTTAACCGCGCTCGGCTGCCGCGTCATTGCAAAATGCAGGTCCGTGACGGAGGCGCGCGCAGAGTTAAAAAGGACAAGGCCCTGCTTCGCCTTGCTCGATGTTCATCTCGGTGAAAGAGAAACCAGCAAGCCCATCCAGCGCATTCTGAGATTTTACAGGATCCCCTATGCGCTGCTGACTGCATATCCGTCCGCCGCCGACGCCGCCCCCGGCCTCAACTATCACATTGTGGCGCCGAAGCCGTTCAACCCTGAAACGATCGAACTCGCCGTCGCCGCGTTGCTGCACAAATCGCGCAGTTAGAGTCATTTTTCGTCCGCTAGGCGTTCCCGAGAATTGCAACTGCGGCGAGCAGGACGAACAGCACGAGGCCGGCGATGAAAATCGCGCGTTCATGATCCTCAAGGAAGCCTCGCGCGCGCGCGCCAATCACCATGACAAGACCGGCAAGCGCCATATAGCGAATGCCCCTGGACAGAGACACAGCCGCGAGAAAAACCGGAAGCGCCACACCGATGGCGCCGGCGGCGGCTGTCCCCACCTGAAACGGAAACGGCGTCACACCCACAAGAAAAAGAGAGGTGAATGCGTTCTCCTCCAGATCGGAGCTCGCCTTCTGATATTCCTGCTCCACGCCGAGAAACTGAAACAGCGGCTCGGCCACAGGCTCAAGCAAAAAGGCGCCCACCGCATACATCAGCACGGCGCCCATGACATTCCCGAAGAGGAGCCACAAGGCGATGATCCATGCGCGCGCATGCCGCGCAGCCATCATGGGAATGAAAAGCGGCTCCATGGGAAAAACAACGAACGAGCCTTCGAGGAAGCCCAGAACGCCCGCCGCCGGACCGGTCCATTTCTTTTCTTCGGAAAGCGACTTTAAAAAACCGGACACGTTGATCTGACTTACCCGCCTACGATTTCACCGCCATTCGGATGCAGCACCTGTCCGGTCATATAGGAGCTGTCATCGCAGGCAAGGAAGAGATGGCAGGATGCAACTTCATTGGGCTCGCCCGCTCTCCCCAAAGGCTGGCCAGCGCCGAAATCCTCCACCTTGTCTTCGCCAAAGCTCGCGGGAATCAGCGGGGTCCAGATCGGTCCCGGCGCAACGCCGTTGACCCTGATTTTTTTTGGCGCACAATATTGCGCCATGGAACGTGTGAACGCCGTAATCGCGCCGCGCGTGGCGCTGTAGTCAATCAAGTGATGGCTGCCGCGATAGGCGGTGATCGACGTTGTATTGACGATAGCCGACCCTTCTTTCAGATGCGGCAGAACAGCCTGCGTCATGTAGAAATACCCGAACACATTCGTTTCGAATGTACGGCGGATCTGGTCCGGCGAGATCGATTCAAAGTCATCGGTTGGGTGCTGTTCCGCTGCATTGTTCACCAGTATGTCTATGCGTCCGAACGCCTTCAGGGTTTCAGCCACCGCCGATTTACAGACTTTCGGATCGGCGATGTCGCCGCTGATGAGCAAGGCCTCGCGTTTTTCGCCTTCAACCAGCGCTTGCGTTTTCGCAGCGTCATCATCCTCTTCGAGATATACGATGGCGATATCCGCGCCTTCGCGCGCAAAAGCGACGGCGCAGGCGCGGCCGATGCCGCTGTCGCCGCCGGTGATGATGGCGACCTTGCCGTCAAGGCGGCCGGCGCCCGGAAACCGCGGCGTGAAGTCGGGCCGGGGATGCATTTCATGTTCCCGTCCGGGCTGACGCTTTTGCTGCTGTGCCGGCTTGTCTTTGGTCATTTATGTCTCCGAAAGCATTTCACGAACATTCCGCCAACGCTTTCGTTCCGGTGACGCCGCCTCATCCCAGATAAGACTTACCTGACTTTCACCCAGGAAGATCATCCAGGGCCAGCGCTTATTTCACGAAATCAAGGACGCTGTCCGTGACGGACTGGCGCACGCTGTCATAACCTTTCCAGGGATCCGATTTCAGATGCGCAAGCCGCACGCTGATGTTATCGAGGGTATACGCATTCGCCGCATCGACTTTCGAAAGCTCGCGCCAAGACACCGGCGTCGCCACCGGCGCCCCGGACCGGGCGCGCAGCGAATAAGGCGCAATCGCCGTGGCGCCGCGTTCATTGCGCAGCCAGTCGATAAAGATCTTTCCTTTGCGCGCTGATTTCGAGGCCGTGGCGATGTAACGCTTTGGCGAAGCGTCGGCGAGCTTTTGGGCGAGCCCCTTGGCGAATGTCTTCACATCCGGCCAGTCGCGTCGGCGCTCAATCGGAGCGATTACATGCACGCCCTTGCCTCCTGTCAGCAAGGGAAAGGATTCAAGGCCGGCCGCTTTCAAGACATCGCGCAGCTCAAGAGCCGCATCTTTGACCCCGTCGAATGAAACGCCTTCGTCGGGATCGAGATCGAAGACCACGCGTTCCGGACGCTCAATGCGGTCAGCACGCGCGCCCCAGATGTGAAGTTCGAGCGCGCCGATCTGCGCCGCGGCGATAAGCCCTTTCACATTGTCGATCATGAGATAATGGGCGTTCTTGCCGTCTTTCTCCTTGATTTCAACAGATTTAAGCGCCTCCGGCACGGACGCGCCGTGATGTTTTTGAAAAAAGCATTCATCCTGGCGTCCCGCCGGGCAGCGCACGAGGCTTAAAGGGCGATCTTTCAGATAGGTCAGAATCCGCTCTGCGTTCGCCGCGTAATATTCAGCGACTTCCCGTTTGGTTGCGCCCTGTCCCGGAAACATCACCCGGTCGGGATGGGTCAGCCGCACGCCCTTGAACTCGCTCGTCTCGCCCTTGTCGTCACGCGCCATGACGGTCACCTCTTCGGCTGGTTTATCGGTACGCAAACCCAAAAAACTTGGATGTCGCAGTCTGCCATCGGATGTTTTCTCCGTATAGGCGATCTGCGCCACCAGCTTTGGCGTCAGCCATACCGCTTCGCGCTTTGCTTCCGACGGCGTTTCATCAAAGGGACTTGTCTTACGCTCTAGCGGGCGCATTTTTTCGCAAAGCTTTTCGAAGGCGGCCTCATCGAAGCCGGTTCCGACCCGGCCGCGATAGACAAGTTCGTCTCCGGCATATTCTCCGAGCAGAAGGGACGAGAACGGCCGGCCGCGCTTGTCGGATTTCCGGTAGCCGGCGATGACGAATTCATCATTTCCAACGCATTTCGACTTGACCCATGTCGTCCCACGCCCAGACCGGTAGCGCGCATCCGCCTTCTTGGAAATAACGCCTTCGAGGTGCATGGCGCAGGCCTTGCGGATCACCTCATCGCCATTCCCTTCTATGTGATCGCTGTAGAAAAGCGGCGGCCCGGCGTCTTCTATGATCGGTTTCAGAAGTTTTTTACGCGCGCGCAGGGAATCGCCGCAGATTTTTTTGCCGTTAAGATAGAGAAGATCGAAAGCGTAGTAACGCAGCTCTGTTGATTTATCGTCCGCCGCATTTTGAAGGAGCCCGAACCGGCTGCGCCCTTCCCTGTCGACAGCCACAAGCTCTCCGTCAATCGCTACGTCATCCACATCCAGTTTCGCCAAAGCATCAGCGATCGTCGGATAACGCCGTGTCCAGTCCTTTTCATTTCGGGTGATGAGGCGGACCTTGCCGTTTTCAATCAGCGCCTGAATGCGGTACCCGTCATATTTAAGCTCATGCAGCCATTCATCGCCTTCGGGCGGATCATCGCGCAACGTCGCAAGCTGCGGCGGGGTAAACTTCAATTTCGCTGATTTCTTTCCGGCGCCTTTGCCGGCAGAGTTGTTGCGCCGGACCGATTTCTTTTTTTCTGGCTGCGTCGAGTAAGTTTTCCCCTTTTTATAGTTTTCGCCCTCTTCAGCGATCGCTTCCATATCGCGTTTGCTTTTTACGCTTTTCGTCCATTTCTCGGTGGGATCGCCATCCTCAAGGGCTTTCTCATCCCGCTCCTTGACCAGAAGCCAGTTCTCACGCTTTTCACCCTTTCTTTTCTTCATGCGTATGAGCGCGAAACCGCCTTTCAGACGTTCCCCCTTGAGCGAGAATTTGAGCGCGCCTTTTTTGAGACCCTCATGGGGATCTTCTTTAGGCTCCCATTCGCCGCGATCCCAAAGCATGACCGTTCCCGCGCCGTAGCCCTTGGGGATGACCCCTTCGAAACCGCCATAATCGACCGGGTGATCCTCCGTGCGCACAGCAAGTCTCTTATCAGACGGATCAAGGCTCGGCCCTTTGGTGACCGCCCAGCTCTTCAGAACGCCGTCCAGCTCCAGGCGAAAATCATAATGCAGCCGGGTCGCGTCATGTTTTTGAATTACAAAAAGAGCGCCCTTGCCTTTTTTGTGGGCGCCTTTCGGCTCCGGCGTGGAACTGAAATCCCGCTTTGCATTATATTCGCTGAGAGAATCATTTCCCTGCGCCATGTCCGGCCTCAACTCGCTTTGCGTTTCTTCGCGCTTTTCTTGCTGCTGGAAGATTTACGCCGCGAGGACGATTTCTTCTTGTCCTTCGAGACGCTTTTCTTCAGCGCATCCATAAGATCTATAACATTATCGCCATCAGCGATTTCCTCATCGCTGGCCGCCGTGACTTTGCCTTTTTTGCGTTTCTGTTCGATCAACTCACGCATGGCCGATGAATATTGCGATTTGAAAGCATCGGCTTCGAAGGGAGCGCTTTTTCGCTCGATCAGCTCGAGGGCAAGGTCCAGCATCTCCTCATCTGGATCGACTTCCGGAATGTCCTCGAAAATAGCGTCACTCTCACGGATTTCCTCGGCATAGCGAAGGGTTTCGAGCAGCAGCCCTTCCCCGCAGGGACGTATGGCCACAATGCTGTCGCGCCCGCGCACCGCCATCTGGCCGAGACCGGTTTTTCCCGCTTCCCGCAGCGCATCGCGAATAACGGCAAAGCCTTCTTCTGCGACATCGCTGTCTTCGGGAACCACATAATATGGTTTCTCAAAATAGCGGGGATCGATCTCGCACTGATCCACGAATTGCACGAGATCGATGGTGTGTTTGCTTTCAAGCTTGATTTCATCAAGCTCGTCCGGTTCTAGAATGACATATTCATCCTTGCCCACCTCGAAGCCTTTGACGATCTCGTCCTTATCGACGGGTCCGACGCCCGGCGCCGTTTTCTGATAGCGGATGCGCTTGCCTGACGGTTTGTGGATCTGATGCAGGGCGAGGCGGCGAGACGACATCGCCGCAGAATAGAGCTCAATGCCAATCGAAACGAGGGAAAG
The DNA here is from genome assembly GCA_002704915.1 of Parvularcula sp. GTDB lineage: Bacteria > Pseudomonadota > Alphaproteobacteria > Caulobacterales > Parvularculaceae > Hyphococcus. The sequence continues at coordinate 2,358 of PAIP01000036.1, read as the reverse complement.
GCGCAAATGACCTTTCCAGTATGCGCGCGCGGCCATGAAGCGGGTCCTCCGGCATAGCCAACATACGCTGAAGACAACAGTTCCTTTCCGCCAAAACGTCGCCGCAGAACAGCCCGCTGTCAGTCGCGATAGTCTTGTGGATTGAAGAAAATGGCGCGAGTGACGGGACTTGAACCCGCGACCTCCGGCGTGACAGTTTTGGGATGTCATGTTTTCCGAAATTTTCCCCTGTTTTATCTAATGTGATTTAGCCTGATTTTTCAGCACCTTAGTGGACTTTCGGCGTCAAAAAAGTTAAACTTGGTTGTCCGAATTTGGATCGAATTTGACGCCGTTTGGTACCCCCTAGGTACCCCGCCGACCTCCGGCGTTATGGAAATAGGTACCTGAAAATGCCTCGCCGAAATATAGAACGACTTACAAAACGTAGTGTCGATCAACTCAAGCCAATAGATGGCCGCGACTACTCAGTGTGGGATGCAGAACTGACCGGTTTCGGGGTTCGGGTCAAACCATCTGGCGTCAAATCGTTCCAGATCAAATACCGCACCGCAACCGGCGACCAACGCAAAACAACCTTGGGCAAATACGGCGCTCTCACCGTCGAGAAAGCTCGTAAACTGGCACTCGTCGAACTCGGCAAGGTCGCCGCCGGCGCCGACCCTGTCGGCGAGGCCCGTGAATACAAAAACGGAATGACGATTACCGAACTCTGCGACCGATATTTTACAGAAGCAGAAGCCGGCCGAATTCTTCATCGAAACCGTCCGAAAAAGCCTTCGACATTGGCGGTGGATAAAGGGCGGATCGAAAGGCACATAAAACCCCTGCTTGGCAAAAAGCGAATCGCCGACCTGAAACGGATGGATATCGAACGCTTTATGTATGACGTTCGCGATGGAAAAACCGCAGTCGACGTCAAGACCGGACCGAGACGCCGCTCGATTGTCCGCGGCGGAGCGCAGGTAGGCGCCAAGTCCGTTCATCTGCTCTCCGCAATGTACAAATTCGCCATGCGGTCAGGATGGGTCGAAGACAATCCTTGCCTGAATATCGATAAACCAGCGGAGGGCAAACGGACGCGATTCCTATCAGAGGCTGAGTATAAGGCGATCGGCCTCGCGCTGGTTCGGGCCAGAGAGCTGGAACTCAGCCCTACCCTAATGAACGCCGCCGTCGCCCTCATGCTCACCGGCTGCAGAAGAGGAGAAATATTGAATCTGAATTGGGTCGAGATTGACCCTCAAAGTCGCTGCCTCCGGCTTCAGGATTCAAAGACCGGACCGCAGCTACGTCCTTGCGGAAAAGCGGCGTTTGATCATTTATCGTCGCTTCCACATGAAATGGATTCCAATTGGGTGTTTCCGTCTGAACTGTGCGACGGGCCCATCAAAGAAATCAGAAAATTTCTGGCCTGGCTTATGAAGGAATCAGGGGTCAGCGGAGTAACGCCTCACGTCTTCAGACATAGTTATGCCACGGTGGCCTTTGAATTGGGATATAGCGAGCTAATCATTGCCGGCCTGCTCGGGCACAAGCTGTCGAGCGTAACAAGCCGATATGCACATCGTGTTGATTATGTTCTTGCGGACGCTGCCGACCGCGTCAGTGAAACGATTCTTCACCGCTTAAATGCAAATGAAGACTCCTCAATTAACAGTAGTAGCATTTCCGAGGCAGCGTAATCCTATGCCGGCTAGCGCGCCGAGAGTTCACTAGTAGATTGCACCAACCGGCGTGAAAGATACGCATCTAGATCTGTACGACGATATCGGACAAGGCGACCAACCTTGATGAACGGAGGCCCTTCACCGTATACGCGCCACTTATTCAATGTCGCTGCTTTCAAGCCGAGATACTGTGCTGCTTCTTCGTTGTTGAGCCGATCCTTTTTAGTCACATCGGTTTGATAGTTTCTTGCTGCAAGCGACATTTCACACTCCTACTCTCAACAGAACGAAGTTTGCTGATTTAGCTTTTACGAGTTACGCGACCTGCTCCAAACCAGAGCGCCGGTCCCGTCGTCCGCATTCTCAAAAAACGCCGCGCGGACGGGAGCGGCAAAGCTCGGATCATCGAGTTCAACGCTGAGAAATGACTTCTTGTCCTCGCCGGTGCTGTTCGAACGCCAGGCGGCGCCAAGCTCTGCGCCACCGGCGATAATCCGAAAGTCCGGCGCTTTCTTATTGCCGTTCTTATCGTTGGCGACGATTTTCGCTTTCACGTTGATTGTCATGGTTCGGATCGTTCCGACGTATCCATCCGGGCTTTTCGAAAATGTGCCGATTACGCTCATTTTGAAGTCTCCTTTGTTTTCACGGGTTGATGAAGGGTTTTGCGCGCGCGCCGAAAGGACCG
>PAIP01000035.1 GCA_002704915.1 Parvularcula sp. | reverse complement strand
CGGGCGGCCAGCGACGTCATGCCCGCGCCGCCGTGGATTTTGCGGCGATGAGGGCGTGCTGGCCGAGGCTTTTGTCGGTGATGGCGCGTTCCACGGTAAAGCCCGCTTCTTCCATCCATTGCGAGAGCGTTACGCGCGGCGTGCGCGTCAGCATCACATTGCGTCCGGCGGCGCGGGTGATGACCTGCATCAGGGCCGGCAAGCTGAAATGCTTGTGGGCGGTTGCGTCCGGATCGATATAAGAGGCGACGATCCGTCCGCCGGGCTTCAGCACGCGGAAGGCCTCGGCGAGATAGGTTTTGATCTCATCGGGCTTCAGATGCGTGAAGACGGACATGAACATGATAATGTCCGCCTGCGCGTTCTCGACCGGGAGCGCCAGTTCGCTGATCGTATCGAAGCGCCAGTCGGGCCGGTCGCAAATCTTTTCCGCATAGGCGACAAGATCGGGCACGACATCGAAACCCGTATAGGAAACGCGCGTCTCGGCACGGAGCGCATGGGCGAGGCGGCCCGACCCGCAGCCGACATCGATCAGGTGAAAGCCGCCTTGCGGACAGAGCTCTTTGACGAGTTTCGCTTGCGCCGCGCCGACTTTTTCAAAGGCGCCGCCCACGGCCTTTTCCATGGCGTCGGCTTCGCTCGCGCTTCTTTTCAGAAGGCCGCGCACCAGGCGGCGATATTCGCGAACATAGTGAGGATCTCCCGCCATCGTCCGCATATGCGCTATGCGAGAATCTCGATGGCGTAATTTTCCATCACCGGATTGGCGAGAAGCTTCTTGCACATTTCCTCGGCGGTCGCCCGCGCCGCCGCCTCGTCGGTCTCGGCGAGTTTCATCTCGATCACCTTGCCCTGGCGAACCCCTTCGGCGCCTTCAAAACCGAGCCCGGCGAGCGCGCTTTCAATGGCCGCCCCTTGCGGGTCGAGAACGCCGTTTTTGAGGGTGATGGTGATTTTCGCTTTCATGAGATTTCCCGGCTTTTTCCGTCTGCCTCGGCAGGGTACGCAATACGCCGGGCGGGGCCGGGGCGCAACCGGGACATCGGCGAGATTGCGGCGGGAGGGTCTTGTGCCTAGTCTTGTTCAGGCAGATGAGGGGAACCATGATGATTCGATTGATAATCGCCGCATTCGGCGTGCTGGCTTTTTCAACCGCCGCGAGCGCCGCCGACAGGGAATTGACGCCGGCGGAGGCCAAGGCGCGCGAACTCTACGCCAAGGCGATCAGCATCAAGACGGTGAAGGGCGAGGGGAAGGTTCCCGAACTCGCCGCCTATCTCGCCGGCGAACTGAAAGCGGCGGGCTTTTCCGATGAAGACATCGAGATCATGCCCATTGGCGAGACCGCAGGGCTGGGCGTGCGTTACCGCGGCGACGGCTCCTCCGGGAAAAAGCCGGTTCTGTTTCTCGCTCATATGGATGTCGTCAGCGCCAAACGCGAGGACTGGGAACATGATCCCTTCACCTTGAGGGAGGAGGACGGCTATTTCCTCGGCCGGGGGACGGCCGACAATAAATATGGCGTCGTCAATCTGACCCAGGCCTTTATGCGTCTGAAACAAGAGGGCTTCACGCCGGACCGCGATCTCGTGCTGCTTTTTTCCGGCGATGAAGAGACAGACATGGATTCAACGCGCATGCTCGCCTTCGATCGCAAGGACTGGTCCGACGCGGAGTTCGCGCTGAATTCGGATGCGGGCGGCGGCGCCTATCTCGAAGACGGCTCGGCGCTGCCTTATCTGATGCAGGCTGCGGAAAAGACCTATGCGACTTTCTCGGTCACCGCGCGCAATAAAGGCGGGCATTCCTCGCGGCCGCGTCCGGACAATGCGATCTACGATCTCGCCTCGGCGCTGTTGAAGATTGAAGACTATGTATTCCCCGTCATGTCGAACGAGATCACCCGCGCCTCCGCCCGCGCCGATGGGGAGCTGATCGGCGGCGACATCGGCGATGCGCTGATCAAATTCGCAGACAATCCCAAAAACAAAAAGGCGATCAAAATCATCCGCGCCAGCGAGGACTATTCGAATATCCTCAGCACCACTTGCGTCGCCACCATGCTCGACGCCGGCCATGCGGAAAACGCCCTGCCGCAATCGGCGACGGCGACGGTCAACTGCCGCATCTTTCCGGGCGTCGAAGTGGAGGATGTGCGCCAGACGCTGATCGAGGTGATCGAGAATGACGCGCTCGAAGTGGCGCTCACCGACGACATTTTCGTGGCGAGCCCCATATCGGAAGTGCGGGACGATGTGGTTGCGGCGCTGAGGGCGGCGATCGAACCGCGTTATCCCGGTATCGATGTCGTCCCCGCCATGAGCGCAGGCGGCACCGATGGCATGCATTTCCGCCGCGCGGGCGTGCCCACCTATGGCGTAGGCGCCGGCTTCGTTCCCGTTGGCGCGGAAATCAACGCCCATGGTCTTGATGAGAAAATTCCGGCGGCGTCATTTTACGCCGGCCTCGACCACTGGATCCTCTTAATCAAGGCGCTGGCGAGCCCTGCGGGCGAAGGCGAAGAGGGATGAGATCGGGAAATGGCCGCTATTGCAGGCGGCCAAATTCCTCGTCTGAATAATCCTCAAGCGCGCGATAAGCTTGCGCGGCCTGATCGGCGGTAAAGCGTGCGATCGCCTGCTCGCGGGTTTTCTGCCGCGCTTTTTCCTGCTCATAGGCTCTGAGCTCGGCTTCCGCGCGAATGAGCTCCGTATGCGCAAGCTGGGCGATCTCGCGCGATTCCGCGGAAGGGGGCGACGGGTAGAGCGCCTCCGCCCGGATCTGCTCCAGCCTCTTGATGTCTTCGGGGCGCGGCTCGGGGGGCGCTTTCACATCTTTTTTAGAGGCTTCGGTCGCTTCCTCGCGCGCCCGGGCGGCGTCGTTCTGTTCAGGCGTCTGGGCGCGATCCGCGTTTTTCTGCGCGTTTGCACGTTCGGCGTTCGCTTTTTGCTCGGCTGCGCGTTTCGCCTGCTCGCGATCGTTGCGGGCCTGCGTCTCAATGCGCGCGTTTTCGGCTTCTCTCTGTTTCGCGTCACGGGCTTCCCGGGCCGCTGCGCCGGACTGGATATCGTCCTCACGGCTGAGGCCGCCCGCCGGCTTGCGATCCGGCGGCGTTGGGCGCAAGGCCGTCACCGGCGTCGAACCGGTTCGTCCAGACCCATATGTGAAGACCGAGTAGGGCATAACCGCGTAACAATATCCGAACACAGCTTTCCGGCCGCTTACGCAAATTGCTTGCATTGTAAGCGGAGCCGTAAAGTTCTGTTCACCATGTTTCGCGGGGAAACTTAGGAGAGGCTATAGGCCCCCGTATGGCTGGCGGAAGTTTATTTTTCGTTGTCAGAAACGAGAACGGGTCCGGTTTGACCCGAGCTTTCATTTTCGCGCAGGACGCCAAGACGGCGCGCGACTTCGCGATAGGCGTCGGTGACGTCGCCGAGATCCTTGCGGAACCGGTCCTTGTCCATGATGTGGCCGGTCTCCATGTCCCACAGCCGGCATGAATCCGGGCTGATCTCGTCGGCGACGATGAGGCGCATCATGTCGCCTTCATATTGCCGGCCGAACTCGATTTTGAAATCCACAAGCTTGATCCCAACGCCGGCGAAAAGACCGGACAGGAAGTCGTTCACCCGGAGTGCAAGCGCCATCATGTCGTCGATCTCCTGGGGATTGGCCCAGTTGAACGCAGTGATGTGCTCCTCGGAGACGATGGGATCGCCGAGCTCGTCATTCTTGAAATAGAATTCGATCACCGAGCGGGGCAGGGCGACGCCTTCCTCGATGCCGAGGCGCTTGGCGATGGAGCCCGCCGCATAGTTGCGCACCACGACCTCGAGCGGCACGATTTCCACATGGCGCACAAGCTGCTCGCGCATATTGAGGCGCTTGATGAAATGGGTGGGCACGCCGATGCGCTCCAGCCCGGTCATGATGAATTCGGAAATACGGTTGTTGAGGACGCCCTTGCCTTCGAGCACGGCTTTTTTCTGATTGTTGAACGCCGTCGCATCATCCTTGAAATACTGGATGATCGTTCCCGGCTCCGGGCCTTCGAAGAGAATTTTCGCCTTGCCTTCATAGATCTGCTTGCGGCGAGCCATTCTTGTAATCCTTTCAACACCTTGTCCGCGACATTGTCGGCGCGGCAATAGCGGGGCGGGCGGGCCCGGGCGGCCCTTCAAGCCGCGCCCCTGCCTTTTCGCTAGCACGGCTGGCGCGGCGGGAGAAGCGGGGGTTTACGCCCCTTGTCCGTTGAATGAAAGCCCCGATCCCCTACATTTTGCCCGGGCGCATTTGCGCCAATTCAGGCAGGCGCGTTGCGCCCGGCGCCGGTCGTCTATAAAGAGCCGGTTGCCGGCCGGCGCGCCGGACAGGTTTTGCTGACGATCCGGAGTTTTGCCCAGATGACCACCTTCGATGACCGCAAGGACAGGTACGAGAACAAATTCGCTCATGACGCTGAGCTGCGCTTCAAGGCGGAGGCCCGGCGCAACAAGCTTTTGGGCCTCTGGGCCGCCGAGCTTCTGGGCAAGACCGGCGACGACGCCGAGGCCTACGCCAAGGAGGTCATCAAGGCCGATTTCGAAGAGGCGGGCGACGAGGACGTTTTCCGCAAGCTTCGCAAGGATTTCGACGCCGCCGGGGTCAACCAGTCCGACCACCAGATTCGCCGCCATATGCAGGAGATGATGGCGGAAGCCGTCCAGCAGATCGAAAAAGGCGAATAATCCGCGTCAGCCCCGCCGCCGGGCGGGGACGGGCTGAAGCTGAAGCGCCGGGGCGCGCGCTGGCGCCCGCTTGCCGCGGCCCGTCGCGTCGTCGTCTTCTTCATCGCGCGGGATCAGGAAAATCGCCGTGCCCATGGCGGCCGAACCCCAGGTGATGGTGACGACAATCACCAGCATGATTGCGGCGAGGAGGCCGGAGACAGGATCGGCCAGAAGGTCTCCCAGCCCGCCCACATTGAAATAGAAAAGCGCGGCCACGAAAATCCACCCGCTGACCGCGCCGAGGGCGAGATGCGTGAGCAAAAAGCGCGTCAGTCGCCAGTCGATGCCTTTGCGGCGCGGGTCGGTCATAGCCATCGATGCCTCCGGTTTTTTAATCTAACCAGTCGAAAGAGGCCGCGCATTGCGGCATTTTCGCTGAGGTTGGCGCTAAATGTTTCATAAAGCCGTCCCTGGCGTCGGTTTTGTCGGAAATGGTGCAAAACTATTATTTTCAGGGCGGATTTGCGCTTACATTACGCGCCGTCCATTGCGACTAGTTGCACGATCCAAAACTGATGTGATGAGCCGGTCGTCGACAGTTGAATATTGCCCCCAGTCTTCTTTCAGGCTGTCGAACTTATCTGGGCTTTTGTCAAATTCACCCGTGACAGTTTGAAGGCTCTTATTAACTGCGTGTGCAGCAGTAATAAGCTGAAAAAGCGGCTTTGCGACTTGAGAGTACAAATTCATGCCGCTTTGCAGCAAGAAGGATGTGACAAACAAAGCAGATGAGAAGATGAGTGTTGTCATGACAAGTGGGAACGGAAGGTTGTATGATGTTTCCACATCCATGACGATGAACAGATAAGAAAAATAAAAACCGAGCGCAGCGATAACAAATGCCCGGGTCGCATCGTTTTTGCTTTCCGCGTAGTCAACGATGTTATGCAGTAAAGCGTCGGTCGCATCTTTGGCGTCATATTTCCAGTCGCCCCGGCGATCATACACCTGATACATGTAGTGCCATAAGAGTCTGTAAAACAGAAACCAAATCGCCGCTGCTGCCATAAGCGCTGGATATACGCGCCAGAATGCGCTGGCAAAATGATTGCCATGAAACGCGAGGATTTGCTCACCGTAATAGGCGATGAGAATCGGCGTCATTAGAATGGCCGCTCGTAGAAAATAATTATTGGTGATGGATCGCAAAAGTTTTGCGCTCATATGCCCCTCCCGTCTTTTTAAACCGCCGATGTTGGATCACCGGCTGATTTCGAATGACGGAGCAAAAAATATCATTTGCGAGCCCTTAATGAAACAGGCAAAGAGAAAATATAGTATAGTTTTGGGAACTGCTTCTTTGAATTAATAAATTCCGGGAAGCGCAAATCAGATTCTCCAGTTGTGGCGGAATGAAAAACCCTGTGAAGGCGCGTTTGCGCAGTGCAAAAAAGAGTCTGCGATCTATCCTAACAGTCACAAGACAAGCGCCGTCGCCTCACGGCTGTGTTTGGCGCTGTTCGCGCTCATGGGCTTGCGCTAGCGTAGCCCCTTAGTGACGCAGGACAAGTTGCAAGAAAGGAACGCCAATGGGACGGGTCGCGGGCAAGAAGGCTTTCATTACGGGCGGGGCGCAGGGGCTGGGCGCGTGTTTTGCGCGCATGCTCGCCGATGAGGGCGCGAAAGTTTACATCACCGACATCAATGGCGACGGCGCCGCGGCGACAGCCGCCGCAATCAATGACAAGCATCCGGGCGCGGCGTGGGCGAGCGGGCATGACGTCACCAAGCGCGATGAATGGAAGACGGCGCTCGAAGCGGCGTCTGACGCCATGGGCGGCGTCGACACGCTCATCAACAATGCCGGCATCGGCACTTTCGGCAGCATTGAAACGGCGACGGACGAAGACTGGCGCCGGACTCAGGAGATTGACGTCGATTCCATTTTCATCGGCACACAGCTCGCCATGCCCTATCTGAAAAAGGCGCCCTCGGCCTCGATCGTCAACATATCCTCCGTGGCCGGCATGATCGCTGACGGCAATATGATTGCCTATAATACTGCGAAGGCCGCCGTGTGGATGATGACCAAGTCGATCGCGCTCCATTGCGCGCGCTCAGGCTATGACATTCGCTGCAACTCCGTGCATCCCGTTTTCACCAGAACGCCGATCATCGATCCGCTCATTGCACTCGGCGGCGGCGGCGAGGAGGGCGAAAAGCGCCTTGTCCAGCAAATTCCCTGGCAGCGTCTGGCCGAGCCGGAGGATGTGGGCTACTGCGTGCTTTACCTTGCATCCGACGAGTCCAGGTACATTACGGCGTCGGAGTTCAAGATCGATGGCGGCATCACCGCGCAGTGACGTGAGCTTTCGCTTTGTCAAGCCTTGCGTCCCTGCGTGGGGAAAAATACAGTAAATAGAGATGATTAATGTAATGCAGGGGTTTTCATGCCGACGCCGTGGGTTGAAGATGCATTCCAGTATAAAGAAATAAAGGACTTATCGGGTTCAAGCATACTTAAAACAAGCGATGTTTCATCGTTTTTGGCGCGCGACAGCGCGCGGACTGTTGTGGCCGGCCCGAAAGGCTCGGGCAAGACGCTGCTCATTAAGTTCAAGCGAAAATCCCTTGAGAATCTTGGGTACAAACTGCTTCCGGAGAATCAGCTTCTTGACGTGGCTCCGGGAAAGCCTTTGGCTTTCGACGACGGTCAGCTTGACTATATTCGTCAGCACAAAGAGTTTTGGAGCATATTGTGGCAAATCGCCATTTGCATCGCAGTTATCAAAGCGCACAATATAAATGAAAATGAGCGATTTGACTCGCCCCTGCGCAACATACTTGAAAATCCTTATCTAAAAACGCCGTTCCAGATTTTCGCTAACCTTCTGCATTCAACGCCTCAATTGTTTTTTGCGTCAATGCAGGACTTTAACGCAATCGCCTTGCCGATATTCGCCACCGTACATGCGCAGACTGCCGTCTTTATCGACAATATAGACGAGTTTTTCGATCAGCATTTGGAGCACAAAGGGCGGCATACCATACACGGCCAGATGATTCATGACTTTTGGCACCATGCGCAAATTGGATTGCTGCTCGCGGTGAGATCGTTGAGCGCGCAAAACCCGCATGTGAAAATATTCACCTCGATACGCATTGAGGCCTACAACACCTGTAAAGAGCAACTGGTGGATCTCGCCAATCTAAAGCCGTACATTCTTTTTCTTCGGTTCGATAAGGATGATTTGCGCCGCATATTCGAGCAGAACATCTCTATCGAACGGGCGTCTCAGCTTGTAGAGCCCAAGTCCGAAAATTTGTTGGCAAGGCTGTTCGGCAGCGACAACCTCCATATTCGTCATACTTATACGGGCCGCCTGGAGCCCATATTCGATTATGTGTTGCGTCATACGCGCGGACGGCCGCGTGACTTGATGACGCTAGGCTCGCATGTCGCCCATGTGCCTGCCGAGATGAGGAACACGCAAACAATTCGTGACGCCGTCAATGAGGCCGCTGCGGAATTGGGCCAGACATTCCTTGTGGAGTCGAGGCCGCATTATCGCTGGTTCGACGAAGACATTCTTTTCAATTTAATAAAGTCGAATGTGATCAGCAATGAACAAGTGCGCAAGCTGGTGCGGCACTATGATGAGAGCTGTCCAAATGAATATCGCCACAGCGATAGTCCAGGCGACGCCGCGCTTGGCGATCTTTACGAATGTGGATTAATCGGCTTGCCCATGCCGCGACCGACAACGCCGGGCATGCTTCAGCACTTTGAATCCGTATACGATATAAGCGGAAATGCGACTAAGCGGGCCAATTATCTGCCCGATGCGAAATACTATCTGATCCATCCTATTCTGGGCAGCTATCTATTACGGTCAGGCGCGCCTGTTCGCGACAGCGTGGATTCGTTGAATATCATTAATCCATTGTCCGATTGGATCGAAGACGACGGAATGCGTTATGTGCTCCAGGCGGATGTGTGCGACTATACGCGCATTATGGAAAATCCAACATTGAAAGAGGCTTTCCGGAAAAGTTTCGAGGGCATCATTTCGAGGGCAAGGGATGGAATCGCCTATTGGGAGCCGGTAGGCGGCGACGGGTTCCTGCTTGCTGATCGCAGCGGTTATCTGGTTATGCGCGCGGCAGCGCAGATCGCAAAGGAAATGCGCAACTCGATTTTCAATGCTGAGTTGAGATTTGGGATGGACTACGGCCTGCTTCGCATTGAAGAGGACATTGAGACTGGTGAGAAAGTGCTGTCGAACGACATTCCGCTACAGCGCAGCAGAAGGCTTCAGGAGGCCAGCGCTCCCGGCCAGCTTCTCTTGCCGTCTTATGCGCTGACGGCGCTGCAGTCTTACGAGATCGATCTTCCAATCCAGCAGGTTGATGGAGAAGAAAAAATGGAGATCGAAAAAGTGAATGACGGCTGGCGCGTGAGCAAGGCGAAAGACAATTTCGTCGTCGATAGTCTTTATCGGGTTCCGCTTCATGAAATTGCGCCGGAAGCTTTTTTTAAATAGTATTCATAGCGGGGTAAGGCTTGAGGGGGCCGGGGGATGGATAACAGAGCTGTTAGCGCGCATGACCGCTTTGCCGGACATGTTCATGAGCATGCGAGCCGAATTATCGGGCAGTTTGATGTCAAGGCGCAGATATTGTTAGGCCTTGCTGTCGGGGGGATGGTTTTTGTCATTCGCGAGCTTGACGCCTTGTCGGCTGTCAGTGCGTTCTATGGCGCTGCGGTCGGGGAAACGGGCGCTGCGGCTTTGTCCACATCTGTGGCTTTGGTTTCTCTCGTGGCTTTTGGGGTATCGGCTTTTTTCACATTTGAGGTCATCCGACCGAATTTGAACAAAGCCGAAAAGGGCGGGTTGATCTACTTCCGATCGGTGCTGACTCACAAAAAACCCGAGAATTACATAAGTGCTGTTTCGGATGCGAAAGAAGACGAGTTAACGCAGGCCGTTCTGGCGGACGCCTTTGCGCTTTCTCGAGTGGCCAAAAAGAAGGTCTGGAACGCCGATATCGCCACCTTCGTTTTCCTGCTTGCTGTCGTTTTATTGATCGCCGCCACAATGCTGGCCCAATTAGGGCATTGACGCGCCCGCCTCAGTGATGATTGCTCGTTTCCGGCGAACATTCTAAAAGCGTTCAGGCCTTGACGCTCCGGCTTCGCAAGGCCGTCCATCCGGAAAAGGAGACCGCATGTCCGGCATTCTGATTCTTCTCGGCGTCATTGTCGTTGTCGCCGTCATCGTCATCGGCATTTACAACCGCATCGTCGCCCTGTCTCAGCGCACGGAGCAGGCTTTCGCCGATGTGGACGTTCAGTTGCGCCAGCGCCACGACCTGATCCCGAATCTTGTGGAAACGGTGAAAGGCTACGCCACTCATGAACGCGAGACGCTGGACGCCGTCATTCAGGCGCGAAACGCGGCGCAGGCTGCGCATGGCCCGGCGGAACAGGGCGCGGCGGAAGGCGTCCTTGGCGCGGCGCTCGGCAAACTCTTCGCGCTGGCCGAGGCCTATCCGGATCTTAAGGCTAACACCAATTTCATGGAGCTGCAGCGCGAGCTTTCCGATGTGGAAAACAAGATCGCTGCGGCGCGCCGCTTCTTCAACAACGCCGTTCAGGAATTCAATACGGCGATTCAGCAGATCCCGGGCAATCTCGTCGCGCCGCTCGGCGGGTTCAGCCAGAAGGAATATTTCGAAATTCCCGAAGGCAGCCGCGGCCAGATCGAGGCGGCGCCGGAAGTGAAGTTCTAGCAAACATGGATGGAGAGCGCGGGGAGATGGCTGTCCGCGCCGCCCGGCGCGATGACTCCGACCTCGTCGCCGATATTCTCGCCGAGGCGTTTGCGGACGATCCGGTCATGAATTGGACCTTTGGCGGCGCGCGCCCGTTTCGGACAGTGTTTCATGAACTGGCGCGCGGCGTTTATCTGAAGAACGGTTTCGGTCATCTTGCCGGGGACGGTTCCGGCGCGTGGGCCGCGACCTTGTGGCTGCCTCTGGGCGTTGAGATCAGGTTGCCGGTGATGAATGAAGCGCGCATTGCAGCGTCGGCTTTTGCCCATCATGGGCTCGCCTCAATCCGTCGCGCCATGAAAACGGCGGCGGTGCTCGCGCAACATCACCCAATGGCGCCGCATTATTATCTGTTTGCCGTGGGCGTGCGCAAAGGAGCGCAGGGAAAAGGCCTTGGCGGGCGTCTCATTCGCGAAGGGTTGGCTCGCGCCGATGCGGAGGGCGCGCCCGCCTATCTGGAGAATTCGAACCCGAAAAACACGCCGCTTTATGAACGGCTTGGCTTCCGGCCGACCGCGCCCCTGCCGCTGCCCGACGGCGCGCCGCCGCTCCTGGGCATGTTGCGCCCCGCCGGAGCCTCTGCGCGATGAAGCTGCTTGGACTTATCGGCGGCGTCAGTCCTGAAGCGACGGTGATTTATTATCGCCTCCTTACCGATGCTGCGCGCGCCAGACTGGGGCCGCTGCATTCTGCAAAACTGATGGTTTACGCTCTCGATTATGGCGTAATGATTGAACACTATGATAATCGCGACTGGGACGCTTTTATTGCGGAAGTGGTGAAGGCCGCAAAACATCTGGAAGCAGCGGGCGCCGAAGCGCTGATTATCTGTTCCAATACAACCCACGTGGCCGCCGACGCCGTGCGCGAGGCGGTGAATGTCCCGCTTATTCACATGCTCGACGTGCTCGCGGACGACATGAAGGCCGCGGGCGCGCGCCGCCCGCTCTTGCTGGGCACGCCCGTCGTCATGGGCGAGGCGCATTATCGCAATGAGCTCGCCAAACGTTATGACGGCGAGGTGCTGGTCCCGACCGATAAAGAGCAGGAGGCGATCGGCCGCATCATTCTCGATGAACTGGTGCTCGGCAATGTCCTTGATGCGTCGCGCGAGGAGCTGCTCGCGATTGTCGCGCGGCATGGCGCAGACGGCGTCATCCTCGGCTGCACCGAACTGTGTATGATCCTGAGCCAAGAGCATTGCGACATACCGGTTTTCGATACGACGGGCCTTCACGCCGCAGCGGCGGCGCGCTTCATCTTCGAGGAGGAGTGAGCCTTGGGCGCCTTCGGCCTTCAGACCCATATCTGGAACAACAATCTGAAGTCCGTCTTGCTGCTTGCCGGGTTTCCCGTGTTGCTGTTCCTGTTGATATATGGCCTGTCGGTTGGTTATGTCGGGCTTGCCGAACCGATCAACGGCGTCGGCGAGGGGATGAGCCTCGCTTTCGATCATGTAAAGCGCCTGTGGCCTTTCGCCCTTGTCGGCGCCGCGCTCTGGTTTCTGATCGCGTTCTTTTCCTATCAGAAGATTATCGAAGCCTCTGTCGGCGCGCGCGGTCTCACGCGCAAGGAGGCGCCGGAGCTTTACAATCTTCTGGAAAATCTCTGCGTGTCGCGCGGGCTGACCATGCCGCGCCTCAACATTATCGAAACGGATGCGCTGAATGCTTTCGCAAGCGGGTTGACGGAAAAAAGTTACAAGGTGACGGTGACCCGCGGGCTGATCGAAAGTCTCGACAAGCAAGAACTTGAGGCTGTGCTCGCGCACGAGCTCACGCATATAATGAACCGCGATGTGCGTCTTCTCATCATCGCGGTGGTGTTCGTCGGCATATTCTCCTTTTTCGGCGAGCTGGTTTTTCGCAACATGTTTTATCGCGGCGTGCGCATCGGCGGCCATACGCGCTCGCGTAGCGGCGACAGCCGGGGCGGCGGCGTTCTGATTCTGATCGCCATCGCCATGATCGTAATCGCGTATCTTCTGGCCTTGGTGATCCGGTTTTCCCTGTCCCAGAAGCGCGAATACCTAGCCGACGCAGGCGCGGTGGAGCTGACCCGCAATCCCGACGCCATGATCTCCGCATTGAAAAAGATTTCCGGTCACAGCCGGGTCGATGCGCCGAACGACGTTCAGCAGATGATGGTGGACAACAGCCAGCCTTTTGCGGGCGTGTTCGCCACGCACCCGCCCATAGACAAGCGCATTGCCGCCCTGGTGGATTTCGCTGGCGGCCTGAAGCGGTAAACCTCCAGCATTGTTATTCCCGCCTTCGATCTATCGAGACGAAATTTTCCTTCATCCTGAGGGAACCGAAAGTCCGTCTTGACGGGCGAAGGAAAATTTCTCCTCAGGATGAGGACTTTGTTGAGCCGACTTATCGGCCAAGGATCCTAGTCGAACAGGCGATATTGCGCGCGTAGCGACACGCGTGCATCGGGCGCTTCATCCGTGGCGCCGATCGCGCCGCTCAGATTGATGCGCAGGCGGTCACTCACCGCATAGGAGCCGCCAAAGAGGAACGAGCCCACGGTCGTCGCCGGCGATTCACTGAACACAATGTTGGTTTCAGAGGGTAACAGAACCGGGCGACCGTCCATGTCGCGCACGACCCTTACGACTTCCTCGCCGTTTTCCATGACGATTTCACGGTCCGCGAGAATGCGGAAGACCTCGGTCGTGTTTTTCGAGCGCAGGAAGAAGCTCTGGTCATAGCCGAAATTCATGGAGAGGCGCTCGTTGAGCGAAAGCCCGATGCCGATGCTGGTGCGAATGGCGTCGCCCGGATCGTATTCGAGCAATGTCGTCCGCAACTGCTCCTGCACGCCGAAGACATCGTCGCCCGGCATCTCGTTGATGGTGGTCGCGGTGTCTGTGAGAAGGATGTTCGGCGAGACCGGCTTGTTATACTGATAGCCCACATTGGCGTAGATCGATGCCGGATCGCTGGCGAGAATGAAGGTCAGGCTTGGTTCGATGGTCCAGAAGCCTGAACCTGTCGCCAGTTCCGTTTCGATGCCATTGTCGGGATTACGCGCAACGTCGAACGGCCCCGTCCCGGTCGGCGCCTTGGCGCGCAGATTGGCGATCACATAAGGCCATTTCCCGCCATTATTGAGCTGGTAGCGAATGCCCATATCGATGTCGCCGAGACCGCTGCCGTCAAGGTCGCGAATGGTCGTGGTCGCATCGTCAATGGCGACGCCCGAAATGCGGTCCGTACGCGACACATAAGGCACGCGCGCATCCACTTCGAGGCGGCTGGTGATGCCGTATTGCAGGGAAAGGCTTTCGGTCACCGCGCGCCGGTCCGTATCGGTCGCCTCGATAGCGCCGATCAGAACGGCGTCGATGATTTCAATGCCCTGGAAGAAGAAGCGGTTGTCGGACGCCACTGTGTAGTCGACTGCGGGCGATACGAACATGGTGCCGCGCGGCGTCAGGATGCCGCCAATATCGGAAAAGATCGCGAGATAGGGACGTTCTTCCTCATCTTCCGGGCGCACCCCGACTTCCGTCGGCAGCGATCCGTTATTGGGCCGGTCGTCATCCTGACGGCCGGGCTGTGTGTTGTTGGCTGCGACCTGGGTCGGCCGCGCGCTGCGGCTTGCGGCGTTGGCGGCGGCCGGCTGCGCAGAGGGCGATGCGGCGGCGGTCTGTTGTTGCGCATTCGCGGTTTTCGCTGCGTCTGTTGACGGTTTTTGCGCGGGGGAGGCCGGTTTTGGCGCCGGCGTTTCAGCCGCGGCGACGCGGACCGGCGCGGGTTGTCCCGGCAATGTCAGCGTCGCGCCGGCGCGCAAGGGGTAGGGCGGGCGCAAATTGTTGGCTTCAGCAATCGCGGCGACGGTCGTGTTGTGGCGCCGGGCGATCGACGAGAGCGTGTCGCCGCTCTGCACCTGATATTCGCTTTCCGCCGAGGCATAGCGCGGCGCATCGCCGTCATTCATCGCCGTGACGGTGCGGTTCAGGGCTTCGATCTGTCTGGCCTGCGCTTCAATCAGCGCCGACTGTTTTGCGATCAGCTCTTCGGCTTCATCGAGGCGAAGCGTTTGAAGCGCGACAATGTCTTTGAGATAGACGATCTCTTCCTGGACCGTCGGCTTCGGCATCATGGCCGTGTCGGTGCCGGCCGGCGTGTCGGTCACGCCCGGATCCTGGTCCGCATAAGCGGCGTTGGTTAAAGCGATGGCGAGTACGGCTGCGGCGCTAAAGCGAAGCAGATGCGGTTTCATCAGGTCATCCCCCGGAATTTCAGCAGTCTTTCAACAAGGCTTTGACGTCGGCGCAAACCGAACGGTAAGCCGATGCAAAATCCTCGCCTTCGAGACTTTTCTTCAGATTGTTAAAGGTTCCCCGCGACCGGCCCGACAGGGCGACAGCTTTGGCGATGTTTCCGTTCGAAGCGTTAAGCGCTTTCAACAGCATGTAGCGGTTCATGAGGGCCGTGGCTTCCTCAACCGCGAAAGAATTGGCGGCGCCGCTTGCTCCGGCCTGTTCGAAGTCGAACTTCAGATGTTCCGGCAACAGCCTGCCTTTGGCGCGGCGCGCATAGGGGAGCGCTCTCGACAAGACATTGCGCAATTCGCGCACATTGCCCGGGAAGCGGTGCGCCTTGAGGCGGTCGGCCGCTTTCGGCGTCAGCCGGATATCGCTGTTCCGCTCATCGGGATGGTTGGCGATCATCCATTCGGCAATCTCGATGATGTCGTCGCCGCGTTCGCGCAGGGGCGGCACATCGATAATAAGCACGTTGATACGATAGAAAAGGTCGGGCCGGAATTTGCCGGCGCAGACATTTTCCTGAAGATTGACATTGGTGGCGGAGATCAGCCGGAAATCCACATGTTCCGCGGTCTTGCCGCCAAGTTTCGTCACCATGCCGTCTTCAAGCACGCGCAAGAGATGAGTCTGGATCGATAACGGCATGTCGCCGATTTCATCGAGAAACAGAATTCCGCCATTGGCGGCTGCAATCGCGCCTTCGCGTTCAGCCACCGATCCCGTAAACGCGCCCTTTACATGGCCGAAAAGCTCGGAGGCGGCGAGGGTCTCGGGCATGGCGCCGGCATTGAGCGGCGAGAAGGCGCCATGCGCCCTTGCGCTGCTGAGATGAAGGTGGCGCGCGACAAGCTCCTTGCCGACGCCGGTCTCGCCGGTAATCAGCACCGGGGCGTCGTCATCGCCGCAGATTTCGATGTCTTCGCGCAAACGATTCGCCTGATCGCTGGAGCCGATAATCTCCGGCGGCGGCGTCAGTGTGTTGCGCGTACGGCTCCGCGGCTCTTTGCGGAGCTCGATCAGATTCGATCGAAGCTTCTCCGGCGCCCGTTCCACACGGCGGACGGTATTCGAAGGAATATAGCTTTCCTGCGAATATGCGCTGTGCGCATAAGTTTGGTTGTAGTCAGACGAACGGCTTGCGCCGTCGTACTCCTGGTCATCCATTCGCTTCCCCCAAAGCTGCTAGGACGTTCGCCAGTCCTATGGAATTGACACGGACAGGGACGCTTGCGTCTTCTCCCAAAGACGGCGCCTAATACACGACCTCGCCTCTCTCCCAAGAGCTCCGGCCTATCTCTCCCACACGACAGCAGAACGCGCTGTGCGCTGACAAGCTAGAACACCCGGAGCAGGAATCAACCAGATTCAGCGGCAGGCGCTGAAATTTTTAGGTCGGGCTGCGGAATTCGCCTGACAGGAGAAAAGGGTGTTGCCGTTCGCGTGTTTATTGCTCGCGGGACGAGGGCTCCAGCTCGATATATTCCGGCGGAGAACAGTCCTCGGGCCGCGCGTCTTTGGGCGAAAGCCTGCAGGCGCGAAAGCGCCGCCATGCGCGCTGCATGCCTGCAAGAGCATGGGATTCTTCGTTTTTCGCCGCCGGCGGACGTTTCTCAAAGGCGACGGTTTGCGCCGCCATTTGCGCCGCCGCCGGCCAACTGATCGCGCCAGTCATGAATTGCGCGCTGACCGGGTCGCATCTTTGATCGCGGCGCAACAAGATCTGGTAGTCTTCCACCCCGGCCTCCGGAGACGGCGGCAGATGCAGTTCAAACGAGGCGCGGTTGCGCGCAACCTGAAGCCGTGTGTCGCCTTTTTTGCGCCAATAGGCGGTAAGCGGGCAAAAGCCTTTTTTCGAGCGCAGGGAATAGTCGAAGGCGAACAGCACATGCTCGCTGCGCCGGTCGACAGTGCGCCAGAATTCGGCGTATTCGCCCTTTTCGCGAATCACGAAAGCGCGGCTTTCGCTCTCGACGCCGTCGCCGGCGTCCGGGGGCTCAGCGAGTTCCGGCGCATCGAGGCACCGGCTTTGCGTCGCCGGCTCGAATTCGAGCGTTTCAATGACACGGTCGAAAGGCTCCGCCGCCGCGCCGACCAGCGATTGAACGCTCGGCGCCGGTTTTTCTCCGGGGCGCGCATATTCCATGAAGAATGACCAGGAAAGCGCGTCCTCCGCCCGCGTCCAGTGTGACAGGAGGCGTCGCCAGGCGGGCAGAAAAACCTCGTTCAACCTTTTTTGTTCGCGCTCTTGCGACAGGAGATCGTAAAGAACGTCAGCGCGTTGCGCCGCGCCATCGGCGTTAGAGCTCGGCGACTCAATGCCATGGGTATGAATGCCGATGACTTCGCCGGCGGCGTTCAAAATCGGGCTGCCGCTATTGCCGCCGGCGGTCGCGAGGCGGTGAATAATAAGATTGGCGATCGCCGGGTCGCGTTTCTCCTGAGCAGAATCGAGCGGCGGGGTGATGGCCGAAATGACGCCCCGTTCAACCCGCGAAGTCGCCGCGTCGGGTGCAAAGCCGTCGTCCAGCGTGTCATAGGGATAGCCGATGACTGCGATGGGCGCGCCGGGCTCCAGCGCCAGCAACGCGTCTTCGCTGGCGATCGGAAGCGCCGGACCTAACACGGCTTCGCCGGTCGCCGGATCGACCGGATTTACGGTGATGAGCGCGGCGTCAAAAGCGAGGTCACGCAAGGGCGCCGCCTGTGGCGCGTAGATCGAGGAATCGCTGCGAATGGGCTGGTGGTCTTCGACCAGGGTTCTGAAGGCGCCGAAGCCGGCATGGAGACGCGTGGATAGAACCGGGATTTTCGCACTGGACGCGCGGTTTAGGAGATAAACATTCGCATCCGGGTCGTCGAGGGGCAGGGAGCTTGCCGTATGCGCCGCGCCGGCGAGAACGCCGCGTTCCCGGTCAATGACGAAAGCCGTGCCGCGCGACGCGCCGTTGACGACGATCAGGTAAACGGAGTCGGTGGCGCGGGAGAGGGTTTCGGGGGCGATAATCGCGGCGAGGGCGGCGTCGGCTTTTTCCTCGGCGCTGCGCACATCTTCCTGCAACGTCGCCGTCCGGTCCCGCAATCGGCGCATTTCCGCGTAACGCGAGGTTTCCAGGAACACGAGTCCGGCAAGAAACACGGCGCCGGCCAGCATCAGCAACACCCTGCTCATGGCCGGCCCCCTTTATACTCAGACATTTTCGTACTCATGCCTTCCCCCGAAGCGCAGTCTCCCGAAGCTTCCATAATGCGGCGATCCAGCAAGACTTGTCGAGCAAATCCGAGGCCGTTCATGGGAGGCAGCCAAGCCGCCCCCAGAGCGGAAGACAAAGCGGGCCTCCGCATCTGTCGAACTGCTCAACCGGCTGTGCATAGCTGTGATCGCCTGAACACATTGTTGCGGTGCAGCAAGAGGCCTTTCTTGCCGTTTCGTAACAAAGATAATCCTTGTTTTACAATTTGTTAAAGAATTTTCAGCCGGCGGCGCCCCGTTTTGGCACATCAGTTGCAAATGAAGAGGGCGTTGGGGGGGACAAGTGCTCCCCATGGCGATCTTTGCGGCTTTCCCAAGGAGAGATTGGGGAGGGTTGCGGGGGTCGCTTTGTAGTGAAACCTTAGTGGGAGACGATCAAGTGAAACTCAAGCTTTTGACGACGATCGCGGCCTCTGCGTTGCTCGCTTCTGCGGGCGCCGCGTGGGCGCAGCCAAGCGAAGCCGGTCCTGGCGCTCAGGAAGGCGGCGATGGCAATCAGTCGACTGACGACGACGTCATCGACGCCGATGTTCTGAGCAACAACGGCAACGACAACGGCAACAACAACGACAGCTCGGACAACTCCGACAACTCCGTCAACGATTCCGGCAATGCCGATGTTGACGCGTTCTCGGGCGACGGTTCCGACAACGACGCTCTCGATGTCGACAATTCCGGCAATGACAGCTCGGACAATTCGGACAACTCGGATAACTCCGATAATTCCGACAACTCGACCGACACCGACGCCTTCACCGGCGACGACAGCGACGTGATCGACGCCGACGTCTATGACAACGGCAACGACAACTCGGACAACTCTGTCAACGATTCCGGCAATGCCGATGTCGACGCCTTCACCGGCTCCGACAGCGACATCAACGACATCGATTTCCAGGACAATGGCAACGACAGCTCGGACAACTCGGATAACTCCGACAACTCCGTCGATGCTTTCACTGGCGATGACAGCGACGTTCTCGATGTCGACAATTCCGGCAACGACAACTCCGACAACTCGGACAATTCCGACAACTCCGTCAATGACTCCGGCAATGCCGATCTTGACGCGTTCTCGGGCGACGGTTCCGACAATGACGGGCTGGACGCCGACATCTACAACAACGGCAATGACAGCTCGGACAACTCGGATAACTCCGACAACTCCACTGACACCGACGCTTTCACCGGCGACGACAGTGACGTTCTCGATGTTGACGTGACCGATTCCGGCAACGACAACTCCGACAACTCCGACAACTCGGATAACTCGATCAATGATTCGGGTAATCTGGACTTCGACGCCAGCGACACAGTCGGCGCCGATAACCAGTCGTCGGGCGCCAATGACGGCTCCATCGCCGTCACCGCGAACGACAATTCGGACAACTCCGACAATTCCGACAACTCGGTCAACGACTCGGGCAATGTCGAAGCCTTCACGGGCGAAGACAGCGATGTGCTCGACCTCGACGTCACTGACTCAGGCAACGACAATTCCGACAACTCGGATAACTCCGACAACTCGGTGAACGACTCGTTCAACCTGGACGCCGGCGACACGGTCGGCTCGGACAATCAGTCGTCTGCAGCCAATGACGGTTCGATCGCCATCACCGACAACTCGGACAATTCCGACAATTCGGATAACTCCGACAATTCGGACAACTCTGTTGAAGCCTTCACCGGCGACGACAGCGACGTTCTCGACCTTGACGTGACCGACTCCGGCAATGACAACTCGTCCGCCGACAACGGTTCCGCCAATAACGGTTCGTCGATCGACAACTCCGACAATTCGGACAATTCGGATAACTCCGACAACTCCGACAACTCCATCAATGACTCGGGCAACCTTGATCTTGATGCGAGCGACAATGCGTCGTCGGGTGACCAGGGTTCGTCAGCCAATGACGGCTCGATCGCCATCTCTGCGAACGACAATTCGGACAATTCCGACAATAACGACGCCGACAACGGTTCCGCAGTCGCCAATGACAGCGGTTCTGTGGCCGTCAACAATTCGGACAACTCCGACAATTCCGACAACTCTCAGGACAATGACGGCATTGACGGCGACGGCTCCGACAATGACGGTCTTGATGTCGATATTTCGGAATCGTTCAACGACAACTCGGACAATTCCGACAACAACCAGGCTGACAACGGTTCTGCGGTCGCCAACGACAGCGGCTCCGTCCAGGTTGACAACTCGGACAACTCCAACAACTCGGACAACTCGGTCAACGACTCGTTCAACACGACGCTCGAGCTCACGATCGGTGACGTTCAGTTGAACGCATCCGAGCTTTCGGCCTCGTCGGCCAATGTGAGCCTTGGCACGCCTGACTTCGACGGCGCCATGATCACTACCGGCAACATCGACAGCCAGTCGATGACGGATAACCGTGGTCTCGTGATCAACAACAACAACACCGGCGCGGGCGTCTTCCAGAACTCGCAAAGCGTGAATGTTGGCACGGTCAACAACTAAGCAGAGCAATCTGCGGCGCGCTGCAGGGAAATTCTTTTCCCTGCAGCGTCAGCCTTAATAAAAGATAACTATTTGAATTTGAAAACAGTGCTAGTTTACGAACATCAAGTTTCCGGTCGTTGCATTGCAGACGGCTTGCAGAGCAAAAGCCGCCGGAGAGTTGTGTTAGGGGGAAGATCAAAATGGGTATGAGCGCGTGGGGTTTCATTATCACGCCGGTGCTGATCGCATCGGACCCCAGTCTCAGTGAAGCGCAACGCGATGCGCAACTTCAGGAATTCGCACCTGTCGCCGTCGAAGAATATACGGACGTTTTCGATGAGCTGACTTCGATCGCCGGCGTCGCGGCGCTTGACGATTCGCAAATGGCGAACGCATCCGGCGGGACCGATATGGCGATCGACATCGCCAATCTTGGCGTCAATGTCGCCGAAAACAACGGCTCCGTCAGCGGCTCCAATGGCAATAACTCCATTACCGGTGACGTTTCAAACAACACGATTTCGAACAATAGCGGCGTGACGACCGTTCTCAACAATTCCGGCAATGGGGTTGTCATGCAGAGCATCGTCAATCTGAACATTTTCCTGCAAGGCGCAGGGCCGCAATAGTGTAAAGCGGCGATAGTCAAGTCGCGTTAAAAGTCTGGGGGAGAGATGAGTACTAAACGCAATCATAGCGGCGGACGGCGCATCGGCGCAGGCGCGGCTATTGCGGCGGCTCTCTCTCTGTTCGGATCGTTCGGCGCCCAGGCCGGCGACATCCAGCTTTTTATCGGCGGCGCCTCGCCGCGCGTGCCCGTCACCAGCATGGCGGAGCGTAAATTTTCGACGGTCGTCAAACAGCAATATGATTTCAGTTGCGGCTCTGCTGCGCTGGCGACGTTGCTGACACATCATTACGACCGAGAGACGACCGAAACCGACGCGTTTAAAGCGATGTGGGATGTGGGAGACAAGGATCGCATCCGCGAATTCGGTTTTTCGCTGCTTGAAATGAAGCGCTATCTGGAAAGCGCCGGCCTCAAGGCGGACGGCTTTGTCTTGAGCCTTGACCGGATTCAGGAGATCGGCGTGCCTGGCATCGCACTGATCGAGGTGCGCGGATACAAGCATTTCGTTGTTGTAAAAGGCATTACGGACGAGGTCGTGCTGATCGGCGATCCGTCCGCAGGAGTTTTATCGTTGCCTCGTAGCGTATTCGAGCAACGGTGGGATGGAACGATCCTGTTCATTCGTTCTGATGTGGCCCGCGGTAAAGAGAACTTCAACAAGGTGGCTGACTGGCGGCTTGCGCCCTCCGCGCCTTTCGATCGCGCACGGGACGATGAGTCTCTGCAATCCCTTTACCTCAATCAGACGCGTCCATCCGCCTCCGGCTTCACGATCAATACCGTTTTGGAGGTCAACTAATGTTAATCGTGAAATCTGCGAGCATTATGAGCGCCGCCAGCCTGATCTCGATCAGTGCGGCGACCGCCAGCGAACCGGATGATCTAATCTCGGGGGGAGGTCTGCTCGAGCTTGAAGAGGCGCCGATGACGTCGAGCGAGCTGGGAGAGGCGCGCGGCGGCTTCAGCATTGGCGGCCTGACCTTCGATATCAGCGTCAATGTGTTGCCGCCCGATTTCAATCCGCTTCCAAACGGCGTCTTTGGCGACCGCGGCGATCCCTTCGGTGGAAAGGGCGTTTTCGGTAATGGCGGCTCTTCCGGCGGCGCCAATGCCCCGAAGAATGTCAATAACGCTCCTCAGGGACAGCAGAACACGCCGTCGGCTCCGCCGCCGCAACAGCAGGCCGCGCAAACGCCGTCTTCCCCGGCGCCGTCTCAAACGGCTTCGCAGCAGCAGACAGTGCAAACGCCTCCTGCGACGACATCATCGCCGTCTGTACAGGCGGATACGCCGCAGCCTCAGACGCCGTCTGTATTGGACGTGCAGCCGAAAACGCAGCCGAGTCCTAATGCGGGCGGTTCGCCTACGCCTCCGGCGCAAACCGTCGACACCACGCAACTTGCATCCGACACCGGCGGTTCTTCGGCCCCGAAAACGGACCATACCTCGCAGCCGGCGGATGTCTTGGATACGTCTCAAGGCGGCGGGGCGTCGGGTTTGGCGTCCTCTGGCGCAACGAACGGCGCGCAGACAGGTCAGCAGAACACAACAGCATCCCCGACCTCGTCGCCAACGGTCGTCGCGTCCAATGGCGCAGTCGGATCGACGTCTTCCAACAACGCGCAACAGGGGCAAAACCAAACGCCGACAACGCCTTCCACGCCCAAGACCGCCACGTCGACCGATTCTTCGCCTGGCGTAAAAACCAAGCAGACGGCGTCGCCTTCATACCAGATGGCTGTGGCCTTGAAGGAACTGAAGGAAGAACCGGAAGTCGTTCAGCGCAGAGGGCCGAATGGCGTCACCAATATTATCAATAATTCGCTGAACAACATGCAGATCACCCAGCGCGTGAACATGGACGTCACCGTTCAGAATTATGACTTCGTTATGAGCATGCGGCGGGTCAGCAACATTACGTCTCAGACTGTAACGCAGAGTCTCCTCTTGCCCGGGCTGAACTAAAATCCAGACCTTGATACAGATCGCGCAAGCAGGCTTTCTTTCGGGAAAGCCTGTTTTTCTTTCCGAAGACGAACAACCGGATCCGATCCTCGTGCAGCGGCAGGCTTATTCAGCAAGCTGATGTTTGACGGCGTAAAGCGCGGCTTGCGTCCGGTCCGTCACGCCAAGCTTGGAAAGCACGACGCTGACATAGCCTTTCACCGTGCCTTCGGTGAGATTGAAATCGTAAGCAATCACCTTGTTGCTTTTGCCCTTGGCGATCGATTTTAAAATATCGAGCTCGCGCGGCGTCAGCTTTTCATGGGGGAGACGCTCCCCGGTCGCGCGGCGCAAAAGCTGTTTCTGGACGGCGGGGTGAAACACCGGCGCGCCGCGATGGGCGCTTTCGATCGACCAGACAAGCTCGCCGCGGGAAACGTCTTTCAGCAGATAGCCCATGACTTCAGCGTCAATGGCCTCTTGGAGCCTGAGATCGTCGCCAAGGGTGCTCGTCAAAAGAATGACGCGCGAGGGCAGCCCTTTTTCGCGGATCGCCGCGGCCGCCTCGATCCCGCTCCGGCCGGGCAGGGCGACATCCATCAGGATAATGTCCGGTTTCAACGTTGTCGCGAGGCGCTCGCCCTCATCCGCATCGCCCGCTTCGCCAACGATTTCGAGACCTTGTTCGTCGCCCAGCAGGGTGCGCAACCCCTCCCGCACGATCGGATGATCGTCGACAATCACTACGCGAATGGCGGCGCGGTCGGTCATGAGCCCTTTCTCCCATCGCGTCTTCTAGGCGAGCGGAAAGCGAACCTCAACGCCAAGGCCCCTTGCGCCGCCGCGAACAAGCTCAAAGGAGCCGCCCAGCCGGGCGGCCCGGGCCCGCATGCTGGCGAGGCCGATCCGGGTTGTTTCGCTCTCGTCACCGGCTTGCGGCGGCAAACCGCGGCCGTCATCGGTAACCCGGAAAACCGCCTCATGATCCTGATAATCTAATGAAATCAGAATATTATCCGCCTTGCCATGGCGGATGGCGTTGGCCACGGCTTCTTGCGCGATACGCAAAAGCGCCTCGGTCTGGTCCGGACCAAGCCGTTCGTCCGCAACGTTGATGACGACGGCGGCGTAGTCATTCGCCGCGAGCGCGCAGTGACGGTGAAGCGCCCTGGCGAGGCCGTTAGCGCGCGCATAGGCGGCCAGCGATTCCCCCTCATCCGCGGGACCTCGCAATTCGAACAAAAGCGCTTTCATCTCACGCTGGGCGAGGCTGGCGATTTCGAGCAGGCGCGCGACGCGGGAATCACCTTCCTCCTTGCTGCGCCCGTAACCGGCGCCGATGGATTCAGCGACCAGGGAAAGAGAGAAAATCAGTTGGCTGACATTGTCATGAAGATCGCGCGCGAGGCGTTGTCGCTCCTTAAGGGCCGCATAATGTTTTTCCCGCTCATAAGAACGCGCATTGTTGATCGCGATAGCGGCGTGGCGTGCGAAAATGCCAAGCATGCGAATGTCATTATCGCCAAAACGCTTGGGCGGCGCGGCGCCGATCCCGAAGGTGCCGATAATGTCGCCACGCCACATGATCGGCATGCCGATGACGCTGTCCCGATCCATGCCTTTCAGGATCGGCTGGTCGAGCGAACCGTATGAGTCAAGTAGAACCGGCGCGCAGCGCGCATAGACGCATCCGGCAAGGCCTTCATTAGGGCCCGATATGGAGCCGAGTTCCTCCGACGGCATGCGATAGACCGCCTCGATTCGCACGACATTTTCATTTGTATCCACAAGGCCGATGGAGCCGCGCTCAGCATTCAGCAGCTCGCAGGCTTTCTGGACGATCATGGTCAGCAAGGGGCGCAGCTCCAGCTCGCCGCTGATGACCTCGATCATCTCGCGCAGGTGATCCTGATCGATCATGGCTTCGTCAGAGTCTGTCATGAATGGCTCAAGCGCTAGAATTCCCGGTCAGGGTTCAGGACCTGTCGAAAGTAAGCCCCAACCGGCGAATTGCAGCATTGCAGCCGTCCGCAGGCAAGGCGGCCCAGCGTGGACATCCAAACAAATGAGTAGAGATATACCGGAAAAGAATGGTGCCCAGGAGAGGAATCAGCCGTCCCGAGTCTGATTTTTCTTTCAAAATCTTGCGAGAGATTGTTCATCCGTGTACCAAGCATCATTCCAACACATTTTTATGCTTGAGTAATTTGGTTCCCAAACATGGCGTATTCTGTATCACGTTTGCGCGTGTTTGTCAGTGTTAGGATGAAAAAAATTTTCGGCGCACATTCAAATCGCGCTTTCGATAAGTTCGCGTATGTCGGGCGCACGCTTCAGCGACTCTTCTATGGCTTTCCGCCACGCGTCGCCCTGCTGCGAAGCTTCCTCATAGACTGCCGCAAGCTCATGCGCGCGCATTTCGGCGAGTGCTGTAATCAAGGCTCGCGCTTGCTCGATATCCTTTTCCGTCTTGGCTTTCCCGGGGCCGCGGCGACGCGCAGCGACAATCAGCTTATGGATTGCATAGCGTTCGGGGCGCGGAATCTGCACAAGCACGCCTTCTCGATAGAGCGCCACCGCCGATATTGGATCGCGGATTAGGAAATTCAGAAAATGCAGACCTTGCGCCCACACGCCCAGCGCTTCGAGCTTCTGCGGTCCTTCCCGTTCGTCGAACGATGGCGCCAGAAAATCGACAACGAAGTCGCTGTCAGCCATGCGCCACCGTGTCGGTTTCTTTGCATCAAGCGAACCGATAGGGCTCATGCCGAGAGAATGCAGGACTTCAGGAAGCTGCGGCTCGGCGTGGTCATCGACGGCCAGGGACAGTTTTTCAAACGACGCCAGGTCGATATCGGCGGTAATCGCAGTTGCGCCCGATGAAATCCGCGCACCAAGCTCCAGGTCATAGAGCCGGAATGCATGCGTGCCGACAAGGACGCCCCCGAGCCGGAATGCGCCGGCTTGCGCAAAAGCGCGCAAAACCTTGCCGGTGGTCATGTCGAGCGCGGGAAGACGCGCAGCTCTCAAGGCCGCTGCCTTTTCGGACGCATTCGCTCGGAATGCGCGCGCGTCATTTCGCGCCGCATTCCAATGCTCGATGCGCGCTCGCGTGTCCTTGTTGTCAGGACCGATGAAATGTTGGCGGTGCGCCCCGCCAGGCGCCCGAACCGTCACATACCAGAATGACTTTCCGCCGCTTTTCCTGAGATGCGGGGAGCCGGTCATTTCTTCAGGCGCGCGGTCGAGATGGGCCTGAAGAAGGTCCTGATAGAGCGTCTGCAAAGTCAGTGGGATCGGTGTCATAGCCATTCAATATACCACAAAAGATAATTTGTGGTATAGTCTTGAATGAGAAACAGTCATTCAGCAAGCCGTCCGGAGAGCCTTATTTAAAGTAGGCGCGCGAACCTTTAATAAGAAAATTCGCTATTAAAGGCTCCAACTACGCTCCCCCCTAATTCCTGGCGGGTTTTACCAGTCGGACGCCCGGCCCGCCGCCATTCTCGGGGGGTACGAAATGTCCACGGTCCATGGACAGTGGACGATAGGCCGTTCCCGGTTTACCGGCAGAATTCCGTTTTGCCGGTAAATTGCGATGACGAGAAGCAAGACACGGTGTCTTGCGAACAGATGGCCGTCCGAAATTGAGGCTTGGCCTAACCATCCCTTTTAACGGGCTTTTCAAGCCGCACACCCGGACCGCCGCCATTCTCGTCAATGAAAACCACGCCGGCCGTTTCAAACACCATCCGCAATAATTGAGCTGTGCTGTCCTTCAGGCGGCTTTTCCCGCGCTCGAATTCTCGGATTGTCAGAGGTGTAAGCTTCGCACGCGAGGCAAGGTCCCGCTGCGTCCAATCCAATAAAGCGCGGCCCGCGCGACACTGTTCCGGCGTGATCATGTCGCGATCATGCACGGTGCGCGTAAATACGCAACAAACCAGCGTTTTTAGTTGACTACCATATTTCTTAATAGCAGTCTACTATCTAATAAGGATAGTAGACATCCATATATTGCGCGCTCGCTCCCCAACTGCTGACATAAGGAGACCGAATCATGACGACACGCCGGACCATTCTACAGGGCACCGCTTCACTGATCGCCCCCGTCGACT
Source organism: Parvularcula sp. (assembly GCA_002704915.1). Classification (GTDB taxonomy): domain Bacteria; phylum Pseudomonadota; class Alphaproteobacteria; order Caulobacterales; family Parvularculaceae; genus Hyphococcus. The sequence continues at coordinate 35,919 of PAIP01000035.1, read as the reverse complement.
TCGACCTTGGCACCCAGTTCGAATTTAAGGGGACAGAGTCGCCATTTGGCATCCTAATCAGCGAATACCGTCACATGGTCGCCCAACTCGATAGTATTATGGCTGAACGAAACCGTGTCGAAGCAGACGCGTCAGCCCGGTACAAACCTTTCAAGGATTGCCCCGAACTTGCAGCGGTCGAGGAGAATGAGAGTGCCTGGTTTGCCGCTGAGAAGAAACTCATTCAGCTCGGAGCGCGAACGCGGGCCGGCACTATTGAAGAGGTTACGCAGAAACTCATTCTCTGGCGCCTCACCGATCATGACGCTCGGCATTTCGACAATCCATTCGACATGCTGGCATTCGCCGCCTATCGCGACTTGCTTCTAATGACGGGGCTCACTTCTCTAACTCCAAAGGCCGACGAAAAGTGCCTCGCGACCATCTGGAATGATCGCGCGTTTCACTATGATGATGACAATGATGAAGACGATTGCAGTGATGATGATGACGAGTACGAGTACTGATTTCGAAGCGAAAATCTCAAATCGGTCACTTGAATCGCAAGTGCTACCTAAGAGAAGTGACGTCGCGAATGCGACTTATGGGGCAGTTTGAGGCGTTGCGGCTTTCCGCGCTACCCATGAATGTATGATCAAAGATGTTATCCCATATCTGAAAATGCAGCTGTCGCTCTAATACCATTCTGCCTGAGGTGCAGATTTTCGAATGTATTGCTCTACTTCATCCCAACTTATGTCGCCGCCTTCGTCTGGCGCAAAAAAGCGCTTTGGAATGGCTAAAATCTGACCATCTTGATTTTGAAGCTCAATCTTGTCTGACGTTTTGCGAACGTATTTGACCGCCTCCCATTCGAGGAAGAAAAGGAAGTAGTTTCCATCAACACCAATTCCGGAGTTGCCGAAGGTAAAATGGCAAACGCCCCAACCTGGCGCGACGTATTTCCAACGATCAGCATCATCCCACACTTTAACCGCCTTGCGCTGAAGTGAATAAACAACGAATGAAAGAGCTGCGGTGAAACTAAGAATCAAACCGCTAAGTATGGCGGTTGATTGAGTCACGCTCCATTGCGCTATCCAAATTTCGCTTTTGGAACTTAGAAACCCTGAACTGTCGCTCACTAGTAAGCAGATTGAGAATATTAAACCGATTAGAAAAACGGCGGCCATCTGAGCCAGAGAGAATTTTGGTCTACCATCCCTCTCTAAAAAATCGTTCAACTGATACGCTTTGTTAGCGGATTTGTACTGCTGCCAATGACGTCCACCTTGGCCACCTCCAAGTGTTTCGCGCCTTATTGAGAATTCTTGATTCACTTCCTCATAAGCGGAGTCGCTCAACATTTGTTTGCCGATGTTTCCACATTTTGAGCACCGCCCGTCACTGAACAGATCATTTTGGCAACTATTGCGATTGCATCCACTGGAACCACATTTAGTGCAGCGGTAGAGAAATCTGCCGCACGATCCTCCCGAAGCAGTTCGCCCATGACATGTTGAAGCCATTGCCCCCAACCTCCCGAAAATCCCCAGCCGGAGGTTAAATTATTATTGCTAAATAGTGAAGGCGCTTGAGAGGCTGTTGTATGACCCGACTATCGCCTTCACTTACATTAATGCCTAAATTGTCTAGGACAATGAAGGAAGCGGCGATGATCTGTTGGAGTGCTGAGAATGTGATGGCATTCTTCTCGGGAAGCTGTCTGCTGGACGGGGAGGTCCTTCGCCCGCTTTCGCATGTAAGAAGCAACTGGGAGCTAATGCCAGATATTGGCGGTCTCTACGAGATAGAGGAAGATAGTTTTGCAGGTATGCTAAATAGTCTGGTGTCAGAAATCGCTGCGACAACACCTCCTTCCGATTATCACTCATATGAAAATAGCGTTGCAGCGTACATGAATTTAGTGCGCGACGAAACTTATACGCTGCGAAAGGGGCGCTGGCGGTATGCGGCCGATGGTAGAACGCTATCGGTGCATGAACTGACATACATGCTTGAGCAGGCGTCGTGTGACTCGAACGATATACCCGATCTGGTTTTAGCGGCAGCAGGAAGAGTTCGCGCCGCACTGAAGTTTGAGCAACATCATTACGACGAGATGGAAGGGGGGCATCGCATTATGCTTGCGGCACTCCTGACAATCATCCTATTCCGACGCAGTGATAATCAAGGTGGCTTGTGCTAGTTTTCTGTGAATGAACTCAAATCGGCGAACCACCAAAAGAAACAATAGCCTTAGGCCATTCTAACTGCAGCTATCGCCGCCAGAATATGTGAACTTCCTCGAATCCGGTTTCGACGGCGAGCACGTCGTTAATCTCAAGATCGCGCCCCATGCGCTCATAGTCGATATAGTATTGCAAGGCTTGAGGGATTTCCGTCGTCTCCTCGGTCAGCTCCTGCGCGAAATCTGCGAGCGATGAATACTCGCCCCTATAGTCTTCCTCCATCGCGGTCCGAGCGTCTTCAGGATCGCCGAAATACTCCAGCAGTTTCCCGCCAAGCCTCCCGTGTTCGCCGATAAACGCCGCAATCTCGGTCACACTGTCGATGCTCTGATATTCTTCAATCCCCGCGCCTTCGAATCCCTCATAATCATGGATCGCGAACTCTTCGGCGCCATTGATAGGCGACGCGTTGAGCATCTTTCCAATCTCTTCAAGGATGGCGTCGGAATCCTGAAGCGCGTCTATCCAGCGTCCGTGAAGGATTCCATTATTGTAGGCCGCAAGGCAGGCGACATAGATTCTGATTTCGGTTTCCGGCTTGCTCATGAGATTCTCCCGTAGAAAGGGGTTGCGAAATGCAACCCTGGCCTTCGCCGAGAACGGGGTGTGCAAGCGGAAGAGAGAAACCGGCGGCGGGCGCAGCCGGCCCCTATCGCCGGCGAGCCTCGGGAGACCGCCTGTTTCTCTTGAAGCGCGCCGAGGGGCTGGCCCCTAAGCACTCAGAAATAAAAAGACCGCCCCTGCGGAACGCAGTGGCAAGGACAAAATAGGCCCGGCCTCTGGCCGAAGGCCGGTGGTAACGGGCCGTTACCCTGCGAGGGATCGAAGCCGAATGGCCGAGACCGCGCAAGCGGGCTCGGTTCACAAGAGCCCGGCCCGGCTGAAGCCGGGCGCGCAACACGGCTGGCGGAACCTTCGCCTGAACTATAGCGAAAAATCCTTCTAAAAATTTCGCAGAATATCCAACTCCGTGCAACGCCATACAACGATAGGCAATCGCAGGCGCTCATCACACGGATTCTGCACATTGACACGGCGCCTGCGGCTGCCAATCTATATTGTTCGTGCCAAGAGTATGGAGGGAGACCATGTCAGAATCCGCAACTACAGACGGGCCGCAATATCTTGCACTGAAGCGCGCCGCAGAGCTTATCGCAAGCGAGGATGCGTTTCTCACCCCCGATCAGATGCTCGAGCGGCTCAAGCGCGCCATTTTCCGCGGCGAGTTCGACGCTCAGATTTCGACGCAATACGTCAAGGGTCTCGAATATTTACGGATTGCGGTCGTCATTCCGAAATGCGAAATGACGGAAAATGAGCGCGCGCTGAAGACGCGCGTTACTCGCTATTACGAGATGAACCGGGACTCCATCGCCAGCGTCATTTATTGCGAGGGCGGCCTTCCAGGCGAACAGGGCCTTCTCCATCAATGGATTTATGACCCTGCTCAAAGGAGCGAGGTATTCAACCACCTCACGGCAACCCCATTGTCGGATTTTCCCGAGACAGGCCGGAGAATGATAGGCGATATAAGGATTTCGCGGGCGTGCATCGCCAGATGGCTGGCGATACACGGCTATCCGGCGCCGCCAATCCTCAGAGAGCCGGACGGCATCCGCCTGACGATTGAAGGCGCCGCGACTGAAATACCCGAGACCATCAAACGGAATAAAGAACAGGGCCGCCCCGAGCTCCCCGGCTGGCGGATCGTGCGCGAGTATATCGTCAAACTACGCGACGCCGATCCGGAGAAACCGTATAAGGTACTCGCCCATGAAGCGCGCCAGGAGGCGTTGAAGCACTGCGACGAGCTCGATGTGCCCTCAGAGAACACCATCCTTCGCCGCATGAAGGAAATCCTCAACAACTAGCCTTTGCAGTTCCTGTTTCCGAACATCGGCGCGAATGGCGCCAGACCGGCGCAACTCTGCGGTGTTTTGAGGAAATGAAACTGCTTTTTCGCCGATCCCATCAGTGATTGGCTTTGGACGTTCTTCCTTCGTGAACGGAGCGTCCCATGCTGAAACTTCCACCCTCTCTTCCGTCGCTCGAAGCCATCCTGTCGGATAATCCCGGCTGGCTCGAAGAGGCCATCGACACGAAAGCCGCCAGCAAGCTGACGGGCGTTCCCGTGCAAACGCTCGAAACCTGGCGCTCGCGCGGCGGCGGCCCGCGTTTCGTCAAGCTCGGAAGCAAAACAGTCCGCTATCCGCGGCGCGAACTTCTGACCTGGATGCGCTCGAAGGTCTGCGCATCGACCGCCGATGCGGACAAGTCCCGTGCCTGACCCCACGCGGCCGCTCAGCCTCCGGCTGCCAGCAAGCGCGCATGAGGCGCTGAAGGCGCGCGCATACACGGTCAACGGCACGCCCGCCGGCGTCGCGCGGGATCTGATCCTGAAAGGTTTATCCGGCGCCGATTTCGACGGGATCGCGGAGCGCCTTCGCACAATGGACCGGCGTCTCGCCGCTCACGAGGGCAAGGCCGGGGAAGCCCTTCATTCGATGAACCGGCTCCTCGCGATGTTCGAAGCGCTGCTCGACGCGCTGACCGAGAAACGAACTGAACATTCAGCAAATCCGGAGCCCCACCGATGAGCATAGACCGCATATTGATTCTCGCCGCCATACTTTGCTTTGCTGCTGCTGTGGGCGTCTACGCATTCGCTCTTGGCGATGCGTTTCCCGTGATGGCGGCGACGCAGAACGGCCCGCACCCCGTGCCTGCCGATCATATGCGCCAGTGTCTGCATGACAGGGCGCTAAGCCTCTTCGGCGACAAGGCCGCGCAATATTACTGGCGGGATTGCGAGGCGCATTTCGCGCGATACCGCGCGCTCGGCGCGCTCGAACTCCGTATCAACGCGCTGCTGGCGTTCTCAGGCTTGAGCCTTCTTTCGCTCTTCGCGTTCGCCATCGCGTCGCGCCTGAAGCAACCGGTCGCGAAAGTGGTCTGGGGCCCGGTGCGCCATGCAGGCGCGAACGCCAGGCGCGCCATCAAAAAAGCCCTGCGAAAAGAATGCGAACTCTCCGGCGAAGGGCTCGACCTCGCGCCTGGCCTCGCCATGAGCCGGGACCGGGAATCCCGGCATTTCCTCGTCACGGGGAGCGTCGGCGCTGGCAAAACGCAGATGATGCTGGGCCTGATCCTCGGCGCCATCGAACGCGGAGACGGGGTCATCGTGCTCGATGTGAAGGGCGACATGACCTGCTCGCTTCCGGGCGATCCAGTCCTGCTAGCGCCCCAAGACGCGCGGTCCGCTGTCTGGGATGTGGCGAGCGACTGCCGCACCAAACAGGATGCGAGGGAGCTCGCGGCGCGCATCATTCCCGCAAGCTCCGACCCCATGTGGTCGGACGCCGCGCGCGAGATATTCGTCGGCTGCGCGGTCCATTTGCAGCAAACGAAGGGCGCAAGCTGGACCTGGCGCGATCTTCAGGAGACCGCAACGCTCGGCGCCGACAAGCTCCTGGAGATTGCGAAACGCTGTCATCCAAACGCCATCCGCAGCCTCGAACAACCGGAATCGAAAACGACGCAAAGCATTCTTTCGACCTTTCAGTCGCATATGAACGTGGTCGCGACGCTTGCGGACGCCTGGGAGGAAAATCAGAACCAGCGCTTTTCCGTGTCGCAGTGGCTCGAAAATCCGGCGCCGTTCCGGCCCGTGATCCTGCAGCAGGACGGGCGTTATCCGAAGCTCTCGGCGGCGTGGATGGGCGGGCTGATCTCGCTTCTCGCATCGGCCGTCGGCAGCCCCACTCTCGAGGAATCGAGCCGCCGCCGCATCTGGCTTTTCCTCGATGAATTCCCGCAATTGCCGCGGCTGGACCAGTTTTCGACGCTCATCGATCTCGGCCGGTCGAAGGGTATTATCACCGTGATCGGCGCACAGGACATCGCGCAATTGCGCGAAACCTATGGCCGCAATCGCGGCGACGGATGGATGAGCATGATCGGCACGCAGATCGTCGGACGCCTCAATCTCTCCCACGCCGCGAAGGAAATATCGGAGTTGATCGGCTATCAGGAACTCGAAAAAACTGTCAAATCGCGCACCCAAACCCCGAACGGAATGAGCGTCACCTGGCGCAAGGAACGCGAGCGCCGCCTCGTCGTTTCGCCCTCTGAACTCTCTACCCGGCTTGGGCCGACACGAAAGGGCGTCAAGGCGCTCATCCTCGGCGTCGGCGAGGACATATTCGAGCTGACCTTCCCTTACATCACGCTCGAAAAGCTGCGCCCTTCATCCGTCGCGGCGCGCTGGACAAGGGCCGCTCCGAGGCCGCCCGACGCCAACGAAGAGCCCCCGGAACCCGATCCCGACTCGCCCTCGAAAGGCCCCAAGGGGATTTCCGGCGCGCGCGCCGACGCGATCCGAAAGCTCAAATCCTGATGGTCGCGACCATCTCCGCGCGGGGCGGCGCGAAGGCGGCGCTCGCCTATTACAGCCATCTCGGCGCCGACAATTACTACACGCGCGAGGGCGAACCGCCCGGCCGCTGGGCCGGCCGCGGCGCCGACCAGCTCTCCCTTGAAGGCCCGGTGACAAGACACGAATTCGAGGCCGCCCTGATGGGCCGCGACCCCAAAACCGGGCTCGAACTTGTCGCCCGCGGCGGGCGCGAGAACACCCATTCCGCGGGCTGGGACATGACGTTCTCGGCCCCGAAATCCGTCTCGGTTTTGTGGGCGTTGTCGTCGGAACAGGACCGCCAGATCATCGAAGCCGCGCAGCGAAACGCCGTTCTCAAGGCCACAAAATATCTCGAACAGAACGCCGCCTGGGCCCGGCGCGGCAAGGGCGGGCGCATCCGCGAACGCACGGCAGGCCTCCTCACAGCGCAGTTCGATCACCATACAAGCCGCGATCTCGATCCGCAGCTTCACACCCATACATTTATCTTCAATTTGGCGCCGCGCAGCGACGGAACCTGGGGCGCTATCCTCAGCAAAGAGCTTTATCTGGCCCAGAAACAGGCGGGGCTCGAATACCGGAACGAGCTCGCAAAAGGCCTCGAACGCGAAGGCATCGCGCTTGAAAGAACCGCTGAAAATTTCCGCGTCGCCGCCATCCCGCGCGAGGTGGAACAGGCCTTTTCGAAGCGCCGCGAGGCCATCACGGAAGCCGCCAAAGCGCATGGATATTCAACGCCGCGCGGAATGGAATTGGCGACGCTTCGAACCCGTCGCGCAAAAGAAAAAACCGAGACGCGAGAGCTGTTTTCGACTTGGCGGGACGAAGCTAAAGTGCTGGGATTTAAGTTAAAGCAGGAACAAATCCGGGCACCCTCGACCGGGCTGGAGCGGCAAAATCTTGATCAAAAACCAATAAATCGGGAACTGAATCCGGTGCCAAATCGGGTTGTCGAACAGGCCAAAACCCGCCAGCCTGATGCGAAAGTCGCGGCGCAACTGGCGCAGATCGCGCGCCAAATTCACCTCCTAATGGGCCCCGCACAGCACGGCGGATCATCGCGCGGACCGGACCTGAAACAGCGCAACCGCGCCATGGAGCGCGAACATGAGCGTTAGAGCGCGCAAACGAAAGCAAACATGCGCAAGGTTAGAAAATGCGTAATCGCGTGTACGGAGGAAGTTTCTCAATGCCGACAATGACATAGGTAGCGGCGCGCGCGCTGACGTAATTGTCGTGGCGCTGTTTTGTGTACGGCCTTGCTGAAAGTTTCAGTCCGGCGTTTCAAATGCTTATGGTCAGGCGGGCGCCAGCCCGTCCGCACCGCAGGTGCATAGGGTGTGAAATTGCCACTTATTCAGGAATTGACTCTACTTCGCGTATTGCCGTAGCTCGAAGCTTTCCCGATGATTGGTACTATAGACGCGCGTGCGAGTTAAAGGGCAACGGCGCAGCGCGCCGTAACTAAGGTCGCCACCAAAAACAAAAGGAGCCCGCCCCTGCGTGAAGCGCAGTGGCAAGGACCGTATAGGCCCGGCCTCTGGCCGAAGGCCGGTGGTAACGGGTTCCTACGCGCGAGGGATGGATGCCGAAAGGCCGAAACCGCGCTGGCGGGTTCGGTTCACGACTGCCAGGCCCCGCCAAAGCCGGGCGCGCAAAAAATAAGTCGGCGAATCCGTGATATATGTAGAAGTGCGAAGGAGCTCTGACATGGACTACATTGAAGATTGCAGTGATGAACGCCACAAGTCGTTCTGCATTTATTGCGGCTGCGCCGAGAGCTCGGCGCCGGTCAGCCGCGATCATGTTCCAACCAAAGGAATTCTTCTCGAACCTTATCCCCGAAACCTTCCGACGGTGACGGTATGCCGGGCATGCAACGGAGGATTCTCTCTCGACGAAGAATATCTGATCGCTTTCCTGGGCGCAGTCCTTGCCGGAACGACTGATCCCGCCGCGCAGAAGCTTCCAGCGGCATCTCGGATTCTGGGAAGAAATGAAAGCCTCAAAAGCCTCATTGATCGGGCGAGGCAGGAATGTCCTTCTTTCGGGGATGAGAAACAACTGATCTGGATGCCTGACTTGGAGCGAGTGCGACGTGTGATCGTAAAAAACAGCCGGGGGCACGCATTTTATGAGTTTGGCGAGCCGATGCTGACGGAGCCCGCGTCAGCCTCAGCGGTTCCGCTGCAAGTCTTGTCAGACGGACAGCGCACCGCGTTTGAACATGTTGACGCCGGACCGGGCTGGCCGGAAGTAGGCAGCAGGATGATGACGCGCCTGATGAGCGGTCATAACCTGAAAGATGGTTGGGTGGTCGTTCAGGAGGGCGTGTATCGCTATGCTGTGTTTCAGGATGACGGCATTGTCGTGCGTACAATTCTTCATGAGTACCTCGCCACCGAGGTTTTGTGGGAATAGAAATGTAAAGGGAAACGCAGCCTACCAGGCGTCGCCGTGATCGCTTCCGGACGGGGTGCCGTGCCTTGGCAGAACAAAGTCACTAGCTAATCCCGCCGCTGCCAGAAGAATGGTTCTGTAAGCGCCGAATGCATCGTTGACAATCTGCTCCCCGATTATGATTTGTGCGTCGGGCTGATCAAGCAGATCGACTTTCAGCTCAATATCCTGCTTTTCAAGTCGCTGGAACAGCGATTTCGGATCGTCAGGCAGCCGGTCGATATATCCGCTGCGGTGAGCGATTGCATTGCGTACTTCGCCAAACATTTTTACGGTCTGCCATTCAGCAAGCTGAAATGGCGCGCCAATTCCCGCCACCTTTGTAAGGTAAAGCTGCGCGCGAGTGATTCCCTGACCAGCGACATCGCGCAGCGATAAGGGCGATTTATTCTGTGTCTGATAGGAATGACAGATCGCGTTCAGGAAGACTTCGAAGCTTGCATAGCCGATCAGGAACTGTGAATACCAGAAAAGAAGCGGTATCTCTTCCGATACAGCGATATATTCATCGTTTATGTGGCGAAGGTAGGTATCCTCATCGAGGTCGGACTTCAGTGTTTCATAATCCCGATCCATCGCGTCGTGCAGCGACTGCAGTTCATGCTCGAAGGATTTTCTGCCTGTGACGCTGACACGCGCAATCGTTTCAAGCTGGAGCACGGCATGAACGGCAACATGGCTCGGAGGACCAAGCTGAGTCGTTTTATCCATCCGTGAAAATGCCTTCCTGAATGGCTTTGTCACGCACGCCGATCAAGACAGCGCTCTGCTTTTCGGTCGGGATTCTGGCCGGCATCTGCTGAGCAATTCGAAGAACGCCTATCTCTTTTGGCGTGAGAAGCTTTCGTCTCTGGCCTTCCGCAAGAATGTCAGCCCACTTCTCCGCCGGTATTTTGAATATTTCGGTCTGGGCGTCGATCCCGTCATCTATCTGCTGTGTCTTCCTTGCCTTTTTTGCATTTTCAAGCTGCTCATCGAGCGATATGAGGTCGTTCCAGAATTCTGTTGAAAATTGTGGGCTCAGCTTTGAAAGGCTGGAGTGGATTCGATGCCAGCAGGCGTCTTTCTTGCACCACTCAGATATATTTGAAATCCCCTGGGGCGGCTGCGTGATGTCATCATTTACAAATCTGGCTGTGATTGTGAGGGCGTCTACGAGCGAAGAATGCAGGTCCTGAGCGCTCCAGATGCGCAGAAAATCAATCGACCTGTCTTTGCTCTTTGCACACTCATTTATCGAAGCGATAGTGAAAGCGACGATATTCGCTCTGTACCCCCCGTTGTACCAGGGTTGCTCGGAAACAAGCTTTTCGGTGCGTCTGAAAATCAAAGCGCGCGCGATTGCTCTCCGGTAGTAATACTCATTGAAATGGTCGGTAGATTTTGCCCACTCTTTGCCGATGCGGCCGGCATACCGCGCGAAGTTCTTCTGAGCGCCAAGGTTCACCCATTTCGGGTGATCATCCCATACATTCTCGAACTTCGCGAGATCGGTCTTCGTGAACATCTGCGCCTTCGGGTACTCCGCTTTGAAGCGGCGCTGTTCGGCAGGCGTCAGCTTTGACTGAGCGTCAGCGTATTGACCTCTTGCGCGCTCATAAAACCATTTTGTCTCACGCTGTGCGCCTTGCTGGGCGGGAGCCCAGATTCGACGCGAAAATTCCTCAATACGAATGTGGAAGGGATGGTTTGAAAAGAAATCCGCAGCGTTCACTCTGTTCTGAGTGTTGGCATATTCTGAAATTCTGGGGACAACAGTCTCGCTCTCCTCATCGGTAATCACCGAGAGTTTCATCTGAACGAAGACTTTGTTCAGTGATGCCTTGTCTTTCCGCCGTGTGTGAAAGAGGGACGCCGTCGTCTGACCGCCATTGACGATCTGCAAGTCTCTGATGCGGGTGATCTGGAGTCCGTCGCCGCCCGGTTCAACGGTAACATTCTGAGCAGTCGCCGTGATGCCGTTGTTGTAGGCAAAAAACATCGCAGGTTCATTGAGAATTGTGGACCTGATACCCTTGTTGATTTTCCCGCGCGCCTGAAGGAACGAGCGGACATTCTGCTCAAGCAGTCGGCTTCCAAATTTCTCATACAGAGAGGCAAGCATTTCGCCAGGCATCACGACGAGATAGGATGGATATGCTTCCTCGCCAGTATGCGCAGGAAGGCACGGAATGCCGGCGCCGAAAAGATCAACTACATCGATATCAAGGGCTTCCTTGTGACCGCGCGAACTCCTCTGGCGGTGCAGTCTTGAAATGTCCCAGATATGATAAGTGGCCCTGATGCCTTCCACCTCGCCATCTTCAAGAGACTGCAGCCTTTCGCTGAGATATCTTTCGGAGAGAAGAAAGAAGTTTACCTGGCGGATCAGGGGGCCGCGGTCCGCAATCTCGCGGGAGAGCCCGTATTCAGGTGAGGTCTCCTCAAGCTCCCTGAAGAGATTCCTGCTTCGGCTGGCCGTGAAGAAATTCACAAGACGCTTGAAGATTGTCTCAACATCGGATGGAGGGAGCGAAGTAAGTTCTGTGCGCGAATCAAAGTCGGCTATGAAGAGATCGAGTGCGCCCTCATCATTGAACCAGTAGCCGTCAACGCGCATTCCGCGCTGCGCCCGAAAGTGACAGAATTCGAAGCCTTCAATAAATCCCGTTTGCTCAAGCTCGGATGACACCACATCCATGAATTCGGCAAGCTGAAATGCGCTGTTCGCCTCCGCTCCGGCGAGAAACTCCTGTCGAAAATCATGAAAAAATTCCTGTGCGGCAGTGTCCACTATTCACCCCATACAGTACCAGGTTCACACTCAAATCGAGCAATGCTTTCAAATTCGATTTCATATCCGACCCGTGCGATACCCTGCGGCAGCCCTGAACGAATAAGACGGGGGAAATCATCGCAGACACGGTATACCCGCTGCCCAGTCACCAGAAGCCTGGGCGTATCGTACTCGCGTAATTCGACATATCCGCAGGCGGCGAGTTTGGCTGACAGTTCCTCGCGCGCGGCGGCGTCCTGTATTTCGGATTCGACCAGCTGGACCAGTTGGTTCAGCGAGTTCGCCTGTTCTGAGGCTGGCATCTCGCTGAGCCGGTAGACCATGAGAAACAACCTTTCGCAGGTGCTCTCCAGCTGGTCTTCCGAGGAAATCCGGACGGCGCTTCGCTCACGTCCGGACACGGCTTTGATCTCAACTGCGCGGTTTGCAAACACGAAGTCCTGATGCAGACCTTCCGGACCGCACCAGGACTGGACCGCGGCTGCATGGTCTGTATTCGTTCGGTACATGGCTCGAAGAAACATAAGCTCAGCGAACAGGCCGCGCACTTCTTCAGGCGTCAGCAGGCGCGACTTCCGGCCTGCCAGAAATGCCTTCCATCTTTTCAGATGTGCAAGGGCAACGGATAATGCGACGGAGGGGTCAGCCTCGCCGGCGACGCTGGCGGAAAGCGTCTGGCAGAGGCCCAGGAACAGGTCACGATCAACTTGTTGCTCCAGAGTGAGAACGAGGCCCTGAATCCGTGATACGTCAAGCAGACGCATTTCGGTGCGAATGCCGTGCACAGACACACGGTTCTGCTGAAACTGCGCCGCGTGATCCCCGTTCAGTTCGAGGATGAACAGGCAGCGGCCTTCGCTGTCCTTGCCCCAGTAAAGCGCGGGGCCGTCAGACGCGGGCAGGCGGCGTACATTGTAGTCCGCGTCAGGTTTCTGAATGTCATCCCATGGTGTTGGTCTATTCGTCATAATCCTCCTCGTCTTCCGGGCTGTCGAAGGAGGAACCAAGCATACGGTCAATCCAGACAGTATTGGCGACAACCTCTATTTCAGTCTGATAGTGCCCAAGCGGAAAACTGATCCCGAAAGCAGGAACACGCGAGCCAGTACTGTTTTTCTCAACAGGATTTACTATATGAATCATTAACAGCGGTTTATTGCGCGCCTCTCGGTAATGAACGTCCGAAGGTGCTTTGGCCCCGTTTTCATGGGCGATTTCCGCCGCTTGCGCCCGCTGCTTATCGCTCAGACCAAGCTTTTCATCCCCGCGGCTTGCGACCCGGTAGCCGCTTGTCCGCCATGCCCCGTCTATCCGGGAGCTCGTTCGCTCTTGAGCGCCAAGTTTGAATACCCCTTCGTTCTCCCCTTTGTCCTTGAGAGAAAGGAGAAGAATGTCTCCCCGAGGATGAGCCTCAGACAGAGCATGCAGGTAGTCCACGGCTGCTGATTTATTGGCGGCGTATTCCTTGTGCGCGCGAAAGCGGGTGAGGAATTCCTCAATGACGGAGACGGAAACATCGCGAAGGAACCAGCCCTTTTCGGTGGCTTCGACTATATTGCCACCGAATCCGCTGCTCCAGTATTCCGCAATCAGCTCCTCATTCTGACGATTGAGCTCTGCATCCATAGGCAGAATATAGCTTTCGAGCAGCTTGCCGCTGAAATTCTGCGATACGGTGACTTTTTCGCCGCTCCGCATTTTGTTTGCAGCAGTGATGAGCAGACGATCCGGGTGCGCTTTGACGTAAAGACCAAACTGCTTCGGGCTTAATCTGTCGCGCCGCATTCGCTTAATCTGCTGCCGGAGTTCTTCGGCCGCCTCGGCGATGTGCGAATACCAGTTTATTGAATCCGGCGAGAGGTGTACGCGGCAGAGATCCTCATACCCGGGTCGATATCCGAACCATCGGCCCATCTGCATGAGTGTGTCATACATTCGCGTGTTGCGGTACATATAGCTCGTGGACAGACCCTCTATGGTAAGGCCCCGCGAAAGGCTCAGCCCACCTATCGCTATTGCCGTAAGGCCGTGGCCATCGCGCTCATATTTCCGAAAGTCGAGAACCTCGTCGGACTTGCTGTTGATCACGAAAAGCCGCAGATTTTCGAACGTACTGTACAGCGCAGCTTTCACCTGAGACCATTCGACTCCGCTGTCGGGGAAGTCCTTCTCAAAGCGCTCCTTGAGGCGGGCCATGTAGCGGTTCTGTTGAGACACGCTGTCAGGCATCGCATAATTGGCTTTCACAGCCTCACGCAGTCTCTTCTCATATTCGCTGATGAAATTGCGGACCGTGTTCTGGACATTCACGAACCGCGAGACATTCACCATCATCGAGCAGTGTTTGTTCTCGTGCCCTCGCAGATTCCGGATTGTGCGCGCGATAATGAACTGATCCACTGCCATGTAGAGACTGGGCGGCAGTTCGGGAACGTCATCATCTTTTTTGTGCGAGAACGGAAGATAATTCTCGCAGTCATTGATCGGCTGAGTGATTCTTGGCACTGCCGTATCGTCAAGAAACACGCGCTCGGGCCCGAAATACGTGGTCGGTGCGTCAAGGCAGTATATGAAATCGCGCGGAAACAGCTCCTCCCGGACATCATCGTCGTAGGACTCGGGATTGATGAAGATGTTCGCAAACGGCGTTGCTGTGTAGCCGACGTAACAGGACTTGGCGAACAGACCCAGAATCTTCCGGATCATCGCATTCGTGCGGGTCGGATCGAGGTCTTCCTTGTTCGTATTGATCGAGGCGTTGTCGGCCTCGTCGTCAATCATCAACATCGGCACGTCGGATATCCGGCCGTCACCCTGCGCATTCATTTTCTTCAGCCAGTTGTGGAGCGCATCCAGCGTTCTGACGTTCTTCTTGATAATCAGGATGATCGGTTTGCTGAAATCATTGAGTTTCCAGCCGCTCTGGGCAGCTGTCTTCTGATTAAAGTCATTATATATGTTTGTCAGGGTGGCCGGATGCGGGTAGTCCGCGTCGAGCCCGACACCTATGGGGATGCAGTTGTCAGGGTCACTGGACCTGCCAACAAACCCTTCATCTATCCTTTCCTGAGTCTGTTTTCGCAGATTGTTGTGAATCCCGGCGATGACGATGATGAATTTGTAACCGGCGTCAGCCGCCTTCGCGATAAGCCCCATGTAGTTGGCGGTTTTTCCCGACTGCACATGACCGATAACGAGCCCGCGCCGATCCCATGACCCTTCGCTGAGCGGGTCCTGCAGATGACCGAGAATCCGGGTTCCCACGTCGCTAAGTGAGCGAACGACATTCGGATGCCAGCGCTCGCGTTTGAGAAAGCCCTCGTAGGCCTGTGAATAGGTCCAGTCTATTTCCCGTTTGAGAACCCAGTCCTCGTCATGCTGGGCTGCAACGTCTACCAGCGAAACGCCCGCGCCCATGCGTGTATCTATTGCGATCATCGCTTCATGAACGACGCTGTCGATCGGTCCTTCATAACCAAAGACAGCAGCGAGACTTGCAGCTTTTTGTTCTACATCCTGCCGCATCGGCGTCCCCGGCAGCAGCGAAAGCGCCGAAATCAGCGCACTCGTGAAATTCTTTTCGCTTTCGACCTTGTTGCCGCTCATGAAAATTCCTCTTCAATAAATTGCTCTGCGATATCCATGTGTTCTTCGAACAGTCTGGTTGAGCGAACGATATCGCGAAAGCCATCACGCTGAAGAGATGCCGTATCGGAAAGCAGTGTTTTTAGCGCATGAAGTTTTTCGACAACCTGTTCTTTTGCCGTCTGAGCCTGGCTCATCTCACGGGGATGCGTGGAGTAGTCGGAATAAATCATTTCCACGGGAAGCGCCGAAGAGATGGACTGAAGGAACAGCCCCAGCTTTTCATGCTGGGATTGGTCGAGTTCCTTGGTGGCGGCCTCAAGAAGGGGATGAGACATGTTGAGCGCATAGCGTATGCGTCCCTGATCGGCGTACCTTTCCCAGATCGGAGCCTGCGTTTCCTCAAACAGCTTCCTGCCGCGCCCCCGATGCACCGTTTCGCTTCGGTTCGTGATCCGGGCGATAATCTGCCGCAATCGCTCGCGC
Source organism: Parvularcula sp. (assembly GCA_002704915.1). GTDB lineage: Bacteria > Pseudomonadota > Alphaproteobacteria > Caulobacterales > Parvularculaceae > Hyphococcus. Next base: position 19,964 of record PAIP01000035.1, on the reverse strand, counting down.
ACGGCATGCGGCGGACGGGCGCGCGACTTCTTGATGTCAATCGTCCACGCCTCATCCATATCAGTCGGAAAATCGATCTGTACGCGGGCGAGCTTGGTGGATTCACCTTTCGGAATAAGGCGGAACCAGTCGCCCCATGCCATCAGGCGGCCGGCCCGATAAATGTACGCCCCCTGGTTTGAAATGAACTCGCTTCGGCTCTGGTAGTAATCGTAATCCTTGCCCGCAAGGCGGCTATGATGCGGGAGGATGTATGGCTGCATCTTCACAGCAGAGCCGGCGACATGGACAATCTCTTCCGGCAGCACCTGTGTCGCGGGGTTTTTGCGGCAGAACGGATCAAAGAGATCGACGGGATGGCCGTTTATTTTGATCGACAGCCGCTTTCTGCCTTTGATTTCGCCGGCAAGATATCTGTGGAATACGAGAGCGAGATGTTTTTCGACAACATCCAGCTTTTCATTGACAATTTCATCTCGTCGCGCGCCCGTTTCGTCCTCCAGCAACCTGTCCAGACCGCCCCACAGGACAAGTGTGCCATCCCGTGAAAGTCTGTCGGCAAAGGGAAGCGCCTGAATCTCTAAATCATCGAGAACGGAAATCACCCAGTCGTCCGCGTCGTCGATTGTATCAAGGTTCCACTCGGCGGCGCTTCGGACGCCGTCTTTCGAAGTCGCGACAGTGAGACGCCTGCATTGAGAAAAGGATGCAGTCTTCAGTCCTAGGCCAAACCGTCCGAGATCGCCCGGCGCTCTTTTTTCGCGCGGATTAATCGAGCCGTGCCTCATGGCGGCAAGGAGCTCATCCGCAGTCATTCCAGCGCCGTCATCGAGGATTGCCAGTGTCGGCTCGCTGCGTGTGAGATCGCAGTAGATTTCTATTATGCCCGCCTTTGCAGAAATGCTGTTGTCAATGATGTCCGCCACAGCAGATTCGAGAGAATAGCCGAGGTCGCGCATCGAAGCGGAAAGACAGGATGCGCTGGGAGGCAGAGGAAACTCACGCGCCATCAGTGTCTCCCCGCAAGAGTCTTCTGAATGTCCTGAAGAACCTCGTCAGGCTGCTTCCTGAGTTCGCATTCCCATACAGTGATTACGTGCCAGCCCGCTTCCTTCAACTCCTTTACATTGCGTGCGTCGCGTTGAATCGTTAGCCGGAACTTTTCATTCCAGAAATCAGGGCGGGTGGAAGGCGTGGTTGCATTCGCACAGTTCCTATGACGATGCCAGAAACACCCGTGCACAAAGATGACTGTCCGATAACGCTTCAGCACAATGTCCGGTCGACCCGGCAGAGACTTGTCATGAAGACGGAAGCGAAATCCGCTTCTGTGCAGCATGGAGCGAAGGGCAAGCTCGGGTTTAGTGTCGCTCCCGCGAATGCGGGACATATTCCAACTGCGATGCTCTTTCGATATCGTATCAGTCATCGCCCGCCCCCCTTATGGAACGGAGCACCTGAGCAACAACTTCCGCGATCTGACCGGCAAGATACGGGGGAACGGCGTTGCCGACTTGGTGATACTGGGAAGTTCTCGGGCCTTCAAAGAAGTAATTGTCGGGAAACGTCTGCAGTCTCGCAGCTTCCCTTACAGTCAGGCTTCTGCACTGAAGAGGATCGTAGTGAATGAAATAGTGTCCGTCTTTTGAGATGTGGGATGTAATCGTGGTTGACTGTGTATCCGGCAGTTGCACGCGAAAACGGTCGGAGAACATTTTACCGGAGCGGCCGAGGCTGACGTTTTTATGTTTCGGCAGCAGATGTCTTGGAAAGTCTACAAGTTTCGGACTGCACTCATTCACCTTTGCAAATGAAGCCGCGAAAAGATATCGCCGCAGATCAGACGGCATGTGGCTTCTCGCCTCATGCTCTATCAGAACAGGAAGCCTTTCATCATAAATGCCAAGAAGTGCGGCATGGTTTGAACGGAAGTGACCCGGATAGCGTCGGGAAAAGGTCTCTGTCGGATACGCGTTCGACCTCTTCAATGCGAATTTTATCTCGGAGATAAGATCAGCCGCATAATCAGCACCGTTCAGCCGCTGTCGCAATTCGCCAAGGTCCTGAGATGTCAGTTCGCTTCTCCAAAGCTCTGGACTGTCAGCCTTACGGGATATGCCGCTGCGGATTGCGGGAAGATTTCCAATTGTCTGACGCACTGTCGGGCTCTTTCGCCTTTGAAGCGTAGACGGGGTGATGTTCAAATCACTGCGGATTCCAAGGATGAATATGCGGTGGCGGGCCTGCGGAATGCCGTATTCCTCGGCCTTGACGACAAATGAGCGCGGATCGGTCAGTTCTACGTTCTGAGTGTTCTCCGTAAAGGAGTAGAGCCGATATTCGGGTCCGCCAGACTGCTTACCGAATGCTTTCTTGGGCTGCGACAGATCAGCAATGATTTCACTTATAACGGAGCGGCCGGAGATAGTGGCTGACAATAGGCCCTTCACGTTTTCCATGACAAAAACGGGCGGCGCATGATCGCAGATAATTTTCAGATATTCGCGATAGAGAAAGTGTCTCTCGTCCTTTTCGAATTCCGGGTCACCCCGCATTCGCGACCGGCCAACCAGCGAGTAGGCTTGGCAGGGAGGGCCGCCTACAAGAACCCAAGCATTTCGTCTCGAAAGCCGCGAATTGATCAGCCGACGCACGGGCTCATGCGAATTCGGTCCCAGCGAGAGCCGCACAGCACTCTCGCTGGCAGCGTGATAACTGTCTTTGTGTCGGGCATAAAGTTCGTCTCTTGAAATGCGCCTCGCGACAAAGTCGTAGTAATCCTCCGGAAGTTCGTCAGGTCGAAATGATCTGAAGAAATGCCGAAGCAAGAGCGTTTTGTGTGAGAGTTCATCCTGCTCAATAGAAAGGACGTTTTGAAATATGGGATTATCGCGCTCATCACCGAGCGCCGCGAAACCTTCTCCAAGACCACCAGGGCCGGCAAACAGATCGATGACGGGAAATGGTAAGCCCTTGCCCTTCCGTCGGGCTACTTTTTTACGTGTTTTGGTCATTGATTTTCATCTGTGTGTTCTGTTGTCCGACAAACAAGATGATCAGATACTGAATGCCGCTGAACATACCTGCGCATGAACTCGCGTAAAACCTGAGCTGCGGGCCGATCCTGTTCACGGCATGATTTGAGGAACTCTTCTCTCAGTTCCCGTTCGACCCTGATGCGTAATCCCGAATCTTTTACCATGAAATAAGTGTACCCGTTGGATACACAAGTGCCCAGAGAAAAACAGTGACGGCATGTAATTCAAATTGAGATGAGAGCGGGTCTGAACTTCAGCTTAATCGATACTATGCCGGTAGGTTCGTGGGAATGGAATATAGATGTCCTGGCCGACATTGGGTTTCATTGAAAGTCTCACACACTCAAACCAATGCGGTGTGTGACGAAGGAGGCCGAAAACCAAGAACGGAGTGTCTTGGCGCGAAGATCGTGATTCGCGGGAATCGGTTTCGATTGTTCGTGCGCATCATTCATTGGCGCGCGGGACTTCTAGCGCAAAGGACTCCGGATATCCTGAGATGTGGTCCGTGCGAACTTAGCTCGGCTTGCGCAATGCGGCGGGCGGAGCTTGCACTAGAAGGCGGCCGTCCGCCCGACGGCACAACATGAAGATCATTGTTGCCAGGTCTTCTGATTTCAATCGAAGCTCAAATAGTTCGCCTGTGGAATCGGCGGGCAACTCTATGCGTCGCTTTGAAATTTCGTTTTCCAAGAACGCGCTCAGTTCTTCTGGAACCGGCAGTAGTTGTGTTTCGCCAGGCGCGAACCGCTTATCCATGAATGGAATTGCGCCATCATTGATACTCTCATCGTCAGAGTTCATTTCCTCTTACCTTCGTATTCCGTCCCTTTGGTAGATGAACTATGGCACAGCCTGCTTAATATTTATCGAGATAGATAACATCCCTTTGCTGTGATGCCATGTGCTTCTTTGGCTGATCTCGGCGATTGGGGGCTTTCAAACCATCCAGATAATCGGCCCACCATTGCATCATCTCAACCCGCTGGTCCCAGTGCTCGCCGCGCGTATAGGCGCGGCGCACTTCGTTTTCCTCGACATGGGCGAGCTGGCGTTCGATGGCGTCCGGATGCCATTTGGCGCTTTCGTTGAGGAGCGTCGCCGCCGTGGCGCGGAATCCGTGGGCGGTCACTTCGTCCTTGGCGTAGCCCATTCGCCGGAGCGCGGCGTTCATGGCGTTGTCGCTCATTGGCTTTTCCATGGAGCGCAGACTCGGAAGGACCAAACGTCCGCCGACTATCTCGCGAAGCTCCAGGAGGGTATCGACGGCTTGGCGCGCCAGCGGCGATTTGTGAGGGCGCCGCATCTTCATGCGCGTGGCGGGAATGGTCCAGACGGCCTTTTCGAAGTCGAATTCCTTCCACTCGGCGAGGCGGAGCTCGCCGGGCCGCGGGAAAAGCAACGCGAGAAGCTGAAGACCGGCGCGGGTCGTCGGCTGGCCCGTGAAATCGTCGATGGCTCGCAATAGCCCGCCGACTTCCTTTGGATCGGTGATGGCGGCGCGAGGCGTCCGCTGCGGCCGAATAAGGGCGTCACGGAGCGCGATGGTCGGGTCGCTTTCGGCTCGGGCGGTCGCCATGGCGTAGCGGAAGACGGCGCCGATGGTGGAGCGCATCCGCCGCGCGGATTCGTAGTGCTCGCGCCCTTCGAGAACCCGCAGCGCCTCGAGGACCATGGGCGCCGTGATCTCCCGGATCGGCTTATCCCCAAGGGACGCGTTCGCCATGTCCATGAGCCAGGTGAGCTTGCGCATGGTCTGCTCGGCGCGGCCTTCGCGATTAAGCTTGTCGAGATATTCTTCCGCCAGCAAACGGAAGGGGACTTTCGCGGCTTGTTCCTCTTTCTTCTTCGCCTGCGGATCGACGCCTTGCAGCAAGAGGCGCTTGGCTTCGTCCCGCGCGGCGCGGGCTTCCGCGAGCGAGACCAGCGGATACGGACCGATGGCGAGAACTTTCTGTTTGTCGTCAAAGCGATAGGCGAAGCGCCATTGCCGGGAGCCGGCCGGCTGAATCCACAATTGGAGGCAGCCGCCGTCGGACAGCTTGCGGACTTTAGGGCCGGGCTTGGCGGTTCTGCACTGCAAATCAGTTAAGCGCATGAGGTTCCTCTGTTCGGTTCCGCGCAGATTTGTTGGAAACGAAGTACCAACAAAGGGGAATCGACGACCAACAATCGTACCAACTTTTCCAACAGCTCGGCCATCGCTGCGCATTTTTGCGGGTGTGTGGGGAGGTTTGCGGCGATGCCGAAAAGCGTAAGCTTTTCAAGACAGTAAAACGGCGCTGAACAAATTTCAGCGCCGGTCCGCAAACATCAGAAAAGTGTGGATGGTGCCCAGGAGAAGACTCGAACTTCCACGACCGTAAGGCCACTGGCACCTGAAGCCAGCGCGTCTACCAATTCCGCCACCTGGGCGCGGGGAGCGGCTCAATTACGGGCGCGCGGGCGCGATGTCAATTATTGCGCAGAACAGAATCTCCAGATGAGGTCGGGAGGTCGGCGGGCTCCCCAATCTTCACAAGCGCCTGGCCCGGGGGCGCAGGGTCGTGCTGGCGGGCCTTCAGGCTTCCGGCCACGGAAGGACGTAAAATCAGCGCAAAAGAGGCGGCCCGGGGCGGCCTGCGGCATGCGGGGCGATTGTCCCCGGGACGGAATTCGGATAGGCCCTGTCGCCATTCGCGGGCGCATTGAGGGCGCTCCCCAGCCGCGTGAGGAGACAGGGAACGTGACGGGAAAACTGGCGGTCGTTTTCGGAGGCTCCGGCTTTGTGGGCCGCAATGTGGTGCGCGAGCTTGCCCGGCGCGGCTGGCGGGTCCGGGTCGCCGTGCGCCGGCCTCACCATGCGGGCTATTTGCGGACCATGGGCGTTGTCGGCCAGATCCAGTTGAAACAATGCAATGTGCGCCATCGCCCCTCCGTTGAGGAGGCGCTTGTGGGCGCGGACGCCGTCGTCAATCTCGTCGGCATTTTATATCAGAGCGGGTCGCAGCGTTTCGACACCGTACAGGCGGGCGGCGCGGCGACGGTCGCGAGGGCCGCAGCCGAGGCGGGCATTCAGACCTTCGTCCACATGTCCGCGATCGGCGCCGATCCTGAAAGCGAAAGCCTTTACGCCCGCACGAAGGGCGAGGCGGAGCGCGCCGTGAAAGAGGCGATGCCCCTGGCGACCATCATCCGCCCGTCGATCATTTTCGGCGTCGAGGATGAGTTCTTCAACAAATTTGCATCGATGGCGGGGCTTTCGCCCGCCTTGCCGCTGATCGGCGGCGGCAAGACAAAGTTCCAGCCTGTTTATGTGGACGATGTCGCGGACGCCATTTGCGAAACGCTCACGCGGCCGGAAGCGGCGGGCCGGATCTATGAGATCGGCGGGCCCAGGGTTTATACATTCCGTGAGCTGATGGAATTAATGCTGTCGGAGATCGGACAGCGCCGTCTTCTCGTGCCTGTGCCGTTTCCCCTCGCTTCGCTGATAGGGCTCGGCGGGGAGGTTGCGGGCTGGGCGCCCTTCATAGAGCCGCCGCTGACGCGGGACCAGGTGAAAATGCTGAAGCATGACAATGTGGTTTCAGCAGAAGGTGATGCAGGCACGCTCGCCGATCTCGGCGTCGAGCCGCATACGGTGGAATCGATCCTGCCGTCTTACATGGTGCGCTATCGCCGTTACGGTCAGTTCGCCGAGAACGCCGCTTAGAGCCATTTGCATTCTGCAATTTTACAAACGGCTCTAAAGTCTTGGCGGAGCCTGTTGCGAACCGCAAAACCGATGACCGCTTTTGCTGCAACAAGCTCTAGGACTTGTAGCCGTTCGGATTGTTGCTCTGCCAGCGCCAGTGATCGGCGCACATTTCATCGAGCGATTTTTCCGCGCGCCAGCCGAGGAGCTCCGCGGCGCGTTTCGGGTTGGCGTAAATCTCGGCGATGTCGCCGTCTCGTCGCGGCGCGATTTCATAAGGAATGTCGCGGTTAGACGCGCGCTTGAACGCCGCGACCGCTTCCAGCACGGAATAGCCGACGCCCGTGCCGAGATTGACGTCCATGGCCGCGCCTTCGGACAGTTTTCCGAGATAATCGAGCGCCGCTGCATGACCGCGCGCAAGATCCGTCACATGAATATAGTCGCGCACCCCTGTGCCGTCGCGCGTCGGATAGTCATCGCCGAAAACGGAAAGCTTCTCGCGCTTGCCCACGGCGACCTGCGCGATAAAGGGGAAAAGATTGTTGGGGATGCCGTTCGGGTCCTCACCGATGCGGCCTGAAGGGTGCGCGCCCACGGGATTGAAGTAGCGCAGATTGACGACGCGCCATTCAGAATCGGCGCGGGCGATGTCTTTCAGCATTTCCTCGATGAAAAACTTGGTGCGCCCGTAAGGATTGGTGGGGCCATTGGCGCCGTTTTCATCGACGGGGTTGTTGTTGTGTTCGCCATAAACCGTCGCGGAGGACGAAAACACGATTGTCTTGGCGTCCGCGGCTTCAAGGGCGGCGACAAGCGTCAGCGCCGAGCCGAGATTGACGCGGTAATAGCGCGCCGGCTCGGCGACGGACTCACCCACGGCTTTCAGCCCGGCGAGATGCACGGCGCCGTCCGGCTTGAAAGCTTTCACCGCATTGATGATCATATCGCGCTGGGCCTCGTCGGCCATGTCCGCTTTCAGGAGCTCTACATCGCTTCTGGCGAGCTCTTTGATGCGCTCCACGGCTTGCGGGTGCGAATTTGAAAAGTCGTCGATGATCAGGAGCGCGTCGCCGCGCTCCATGAGTTCAACACAGACATGGCTGCCGATATAGCCGGCGCCGCCGGCGACGACGATGCGACGGGTCATAACAGATCCTCACGGCCCCGGCGTTTCAGTTCCTCGACAAGGTCGCGGACTTCCTGGGCCTTGTCCTTGCGCGCGACCAGCACGGCGTCGCCAGTGGCCACGATAATGAGATTGTCGACGCCGACAGCGCCGATCACGGGTCCGTCGGAGCGCAGGGTGACGTCAGCGCTGTCGACGATTATATGACCTGCGCCGTCCGGATCGGTCGCGGCCTCGCTCCAACTGCCGATATCGCTCCAGCCCACATCCACCGGCGCGACGACTGCCGCCTTGTCGGTCTTTTCCATGATGGCGTAGTCTATGGAATCGCTCGGCGTTTTGGAAAAGAGTTTTTCATCGAGGAGCCTTGCGCCGTTTTCGGCGGCGCTGGCGTTGAGTGCTTTCTTTGCGCCTTCGGCGATCAACGGCGCGTGGGCGGCGAATGCCTCGAGCATGGCGTCGGGATGATAAAGGAAGATGCCGGCATTCCAGTAATAGCCGCCGGTCTTGAGATAGTCGCCAGCAGTTGCGGCGTCGGGTTTCTCGCGGAAAGACCCCACGCGATAAACACCGCCGCCTATTTCATCCGCTGACTGAATATAACCATAGCCCGTATGGGGATGCGTCGGTTTGATGCCGAAGGTGACAATGGCGCCGTTCATGGCGGCCTCGGCGCCGGTCATGGCGGATTTGCGAAACCCGGCGGCGTCTTCAACGTGATGGTCCGCGGGGGCGACCAGGGCCAGCGCGCCCGCATTGTTTTCCGCAACCCAGGCGGCGGCGACCGCTGCGACGGCGGCGGTGTTGCGCGGGCAGGGCTCAAGAATGATGTCTGCGGCTTTAACGCCGATATCGGCGAGCTGGTCCGTCACAAGCTGCGCATGGCCGCGCCCGCAAATCACCAGGGGCGGGGCGAAATTTTCACCGCCGTCATTGAGGCGCATGACCGTGTCCTGAAAAAGCGACTTGTCTGAGACGAGATTGAGAAACTGTTTCGGCCGCGTTTTGCGGGAGAGCGGCCAGAGACGCGTGCCCGATCCGCCGGACATGATCACAGGTTGAATTTTCACGATGCGTTCCCCGCACTGAGATAAGCGTCCGCTTCCGCAACCGCTTCATAAAGATGATAAAGAATGCTGGCTGGCGCGTCACGGGCGAGGCGTTCGCCGTATTTGTCAAACTCGTCGACCCACAGCCCTTTTGGCTCAATCGCGAGATAGGTGTCGAAAAGATTGCCGATCAGCGTTTCGGCGTTTCCGGCGGCTTCCTTCGATCCGTGTTTCGCCATGACAAGCGAGGCGCGCAGATATTCGGTTTGCGGCCAGAGACGTTTGGCTCCGTGGACGCCGCCGTCCGGCTCGGCGATGTTGTCGATGAAACCGTGAAAATTCGGGTCGGCGCCGAGGTCGAGCGCGCGGGCGTAAAGACGCTCGCGCATTTCAAACGGCGTGCGCCGCCCGATGCGCTCATAGGCGTCCAGCAGCCAGACCCATTCCAGCATGTGGCCGGGCTCGATCACATCATCTTCGCGCGGGCTCCAGTTCTCGGTAAATTTTTCACGCAAGATCCCGTTTTCGGCCTCATAAAAATGCGCGCAGAAAAGGTCATAGATGCGGTCGGCGAGGCCGAGATAACGTTCTTCGCCAGTCGCCCGGTGCAACGCCATGAAAGCTTCGAAGAGATGCATATGCGGGTTCTGCCGGCGCGGGAGTTCCCTGGCGTCGCTTTCGAGCCAGCCGCCATGGGGCGAGGCCAGATCGCGTTCCAGGAAAGAGATCGTGTTCTCCGCGAGGGCTGTCGCCCGTTCCTTATCGCCCGCTTTTATGCGCGAGGCGCAGGCGAGAAGCACGAAAGCCTGGTCGTAAAGATCCCTGCGATCGTCCAGCACCGAGCCGTCATCGGCGATATGAAACACGCAGCCGCGGGCGCCGTCGTCAGGGCAGGCATGCTGAAGAAGATAATCAAAGCCGCGGCTCGCGATGACATCCGCATGCTCGATCCAGCCACGAAGGCCGGCTTGCGTGAGAGTATGGACCTGACGAAATAGGGTTCTGACGCGCTGCGGCCGCCTCGTGGCGGGCGAGCCGTCGAAATGGAGCGCCTCGTAAAACCCGCCGGTCTCAAGATCCATGCCTCGGGCGGCCCAGAAAGGCAGGCAGTCAGAGATGAACCACCCGCGAAACCGCTCCAGAGAGGATTGAAGACCTGTCATCGCTTGGAGGCGGTCCTTCGCAACTGCAGCATCACTCTTGCCCAGAACGGCGCGCTATTCAACAGTCACCGATTTGGCGAGATTGCGCGGCTGGTCCACATCGGTGCCTTTGGTGGTCGCCGTGTAATAGGCGAGAAGCTGGATGGGCACGGCGTACACAATCGGCGACAGCATGGGATGCGTCTTTGGCGTTTCGATCGTAGCCCATGCTCTGGCCCCGGCCTTGGCAATCCCGTCCTTGCAGGAGATGAGCAGCGCCTTGCCGTCGCGCGCCATCACTTCCTGCATATTCGAGACGGTCTTTTCAAAATGCCCGTCCATGGGCGCGATGACGGCGATGGGAAGATTCTCGTCAATCAGCGCAATGGGCCCGTGTTTCAATTCGCCGGACGCATAGCCTTCGGCGTGAATATAGGAAATCTCTTTCAGCTTCAGGGCGCCTTCAAGCGCCATGGGGTAGGAAACGCCGCGGCCGATGTAAAAGATGCCTGTTGCCTTCGCGATGTCGCGAGCGATGGTTTCGATATGCTCGCTTTGTTTCAGCGCCTCGGTGACAAGGCGCGGCAGTTCAAGGAGGCCGGATACGAGCTTGTGCTCTTCCTCCGCGGACAAAACGCCGCGCGCGCGGCCCGCGCCGATGGCGATGCAGGCGAGGGCGACAAGCTGACAGGTGAAGGCCTTGGTCGAGGCGACGCCGATTTCCGGACCCGCCGCCATGGGGAAGATAATGTCCGCTTCCCGGGCGATGGAGCTTTCCGGCACATTCACGACGGTGGCGATCTGCTGGCCGTTGGCGCGGGCTTCGCGCAAGGCCGCGAGCGTATCTGCGGTTTCGCCGGACTGGGAAATGAACAGAGCGCCGCCGTCTTTCGTCCAGGGCACGTCACGGTAGCGCAATTCGGAGGCGACATCGATTTCAATGGGCAGCCGCGCCCATTTCTCGAACCAGTATTTGGAAACGAGGCCGGCGTAATAGGCCGTGCCGCAGGCGGAAATCGTCAGCCTGTCGAGCTTTGCGAAATCGAACGATCCATTCGGCAGGCGGATGGATTTCGCCACCGGGTCCACATAGCGCGAAATCGTGTGCGCGATGACTTCCGGCTGTTCGTGGATTTCTTTCGCCATGAAATGGCGGTGGCCGTCCTTGTCGACGAGGCCTTGCGATGCGGCTGAAATTTTCTCTGCGCGTTTTACTTTTGCGCCGTTTTCATCGCGGACATCGATCATGTCGCGGGTGATGACGGCCCAGTCGCCTTCTTCGAGATAGGTGACTCGATTGGTGAAGGGAGCGAGGGCGTAGGCGTCGGAGCCGAGAAACATCTCGCCGTCGCCGCGCCCGATGGCGAGCGGGCTGCCCTTTCGTCCGCAAATCATGAGATCGTCTTCGCCGGAAAAGATCGCGGCGAAGGCAAAGGCGCCGCGCATGCGGTTGATAGCCTTCTTGAACGCTTCCGCGGGCGTCATGTTTTCATTTTCGAGATAATAGGTGATGAGCTGCGGACAGACTTCGGCGTCGGTTTCCGATTCGAAAACAACGCCTTTTTCCTCAAGCTCCCGCTTGAGTTCGGCATAGTTTTCGATGATGCCGTTATGGACGACGGCGCAGCGGTGAGTCGCGTGAGGGTGCGCATTGGTCTCATTGGGCGCGCCATGGGTCGCCCAGCGGGTGTGGCCGATGCCGGCCTCGCCAGGGAGAGGGGCGGCTTCCAGCACGGCGTCGAGATTGCCGAGCTTGCCCGGCGCGCGGCGGCGGTCGAGGCGGCCCTCGTTAACCGTCGCGACGCCCGCCGAATCATAGCCGCGATATTCCAGCCGCTTCAGGCCCGCCATGATACGCGGCGCGGCTTCGCCGGAGCCCAGAACGCCAATAATGCCACACATTTGTCGTCGACCTCGTCAGATTGCGCCGTTGATCGGCTCTAATTCCCTTGTTTCAGGCGTTCCCGGCTGAATTATAGCAAAAACCTGGCCGCCAGAGGGTTACTGCCAAAACCGCCAGATTTCTTTTAGTTAAGGCGCGCGCCGCCGCTTGTATATGGCCGCGCCGTTTACTTTATTACCGTCTTTGCTATCCCGTGGCCGTCGCCATGGCCCGGCCGTCCGGCTGGTCTGCAGCCTGAAAACGCCCTCGGAGACGTTTGATGAGAAATGCTCGCCTGCCTCAACTTGTTCCAGTTCTTTTCGCCGCGATGGCTGCGTTGATTGCGCCCGCGCTGGCCGATGACGCCGCAGATGAAGCGCGCGGCGATCAGGTGACGCTTGGCTATATCGAAAATGTCGCGGTGGGCAATCTGGCGCTCGCGATGAAAGGCAAGCTCGACACGGGCGCGGATACGAGTTCCGTGCATGCCTATAATGTGAAGGTCTATAAACGCGGCGAGCGGGACAACTGGGTGCGCTTTCGGCTGATCGGCAAGGACGGGCGTGCGATTCGCTATGATCAGAACGTCATCCGCTTCGCGGCGATCAAGACCAAGACCGGCGGAATAATCCGCCGCCCTGTGATTCACTTGCCGCTTTGTGTCGGCGGCAAATGGGGCCGCGCGGAAATTAATCTGGCGGACAGGGGCGACTTTGAATATGAGATTCTGATCGGCCGCGAGTTCCTCGCCAACCGGGTCCTGGTGGATGCGAGCCGCACCTTTACGGCCGAAGAAGAATGCGAACCTCCGAATGAAGATTAAGCTCCGCCATGCGGTGATTCTGGGCCTCGCTCTGATCGCCGCCGGTTTTTCCATCTTTTTCATCAAGGCGGCGATCCTTCATTACCCGCTGGAGCCCGGCGCGCGCGCAACGCTCTGGGATTTTGAACTCTTTCTCGAATTTGACGGGCAAAACGAGCCGGCGCGCATCGAGGCCTATGTGCCGGCGACGGATGTGGAGCGCGCTTTTCCGCAGGAACGATTCTACAACGGGTCCTTCGGACTTTCTCTTGTCGGCGAGCCGGAAACGCGCAACCGCAAGGCGGTGTGGACCTATCGCTATCCTTCGAACCGCAAGGTCCTGCGCTACGCCGCCCAGACCCTTGGCGAAACGAAATCCACGCCCTTGCCGCTTTCCTTCCGCGAGTCCGGTCCGGGGCCCGTTCCCTTTGAAGCCGATCCGGTCAAGCGCCAGGCCTTTATCGTCTGGTCGGGCAATTTGCGGCAGCGGTCCGCCGACGACCGCTCTTTCGCCGATCTCGCCATTGCCGAAACCTTCGGCGAACGGACGGGCAGCGAACAATATGCGGATGAAATCTCGGCGCTTCTCGATCAGGATGTGGGCGTTGTGGGGCGTCTGGAGCTTGTGCGCCAGCTCCTGCGCTCGCAAGGGGTGCCCGCGCGCATCGCGGGCGGCGTCTATCTCGGGGAAACCCGGCGGCGTCTCGAAACCCATCGTTGGCTTGAGTATCATATCGATGGCGACGACTTCCGCTATTTTCCCGATGGCGAGCCGTCGCGCTTTTTCACGATCTGGTACGGAACGAAGCCGCTGGTTGAGGCCTATGGCGTCAGCGATCTCGATGTTCAGCTCGGCACGCGCGCCCTTGAAACCGCGGCGGCGAATATCGCCGAAAACGCGCCGGGGCCGTTCGGCGCCTTTGGCCGCGCGTTTGGTTTTTCCGGCCTGCCGCTGACGACCCAGCTTGTCTATCAGGTGCTGATCACCATCCCGGTGGGCATCACTATTCTTGTTTTTCTGCGCCAGTTTATCGGTTTCAAAACGCTCGGCACCTTCATGCCGGTGCTGATCGGCATCGCCTTCCGGGAGACCGCGCTCATCAATGGCATATTGTTGTTCTCGCTTCTCATTGCTGCAGGCTTGGCGCTCAGATTTTATCTCGAGCGATTGCAGCTCTTGCTTGTGCCGCGCCTCGCGGTGGTGCTGATTTTCATCGTGATGATGATGGCCGCTGTTGCGGTTCTGATGACCGAGACTAATCAGGCCATGGGGCTGTCGATTTCGCTCTTCCCCATGGTGATCCTGACCATGACGATCGAGCGCATGTCGATCGTATGGGAGGAGAATTCCGCCAGCGAGGCCATCAAGCAGGGCATCGGCTCGCTGGCCATCGCGGCGATCACCTATCTCGCCATGACCAACGGCCAGGTTGAATATCTGATGTATCGATTCCCCGAGCTGCTTCTCGTGCTCATGGGGCTGTGCGTATTGATGGGCCGCTATACGGGGCTTCGCCTTTCTGAACTCTGGCGCTTCAAGGCGCTGGCGGGGTAGGCCATGCTGAACACCTTCAAGGCGTTGCGGGCGAACGGCGTCATCGGCATCAATGAACGCAATGTCAAATATGTGAATGCGCTCAATCCGCGGAAATTTCTGGTGCGGGTCGACGACAAGTTCCTGACCAAAGAGCTTGCGGCGCCCGCTGGCATTCCGACGCCGGAGCTTTACGGCGTCATCAAGGACGCTCGCGATATGAAGCGCCTGCCGGAATTCATCGATCACCCGGACGGTTTCGTCATCAAGCCGGCGCAGGGCTCGCAGGGCAAGGGCATTATTGTCGTGGATGGGCCCTTGAAAGGCGGCTGGCGGTTGTCCTCGGGGCGGCGCATCGATCTCGACACGATGAAATTCCAGATCAACAACATGCTGTCCGGCATGTATTCGCTCGGCGGTCAGCCGGACAAGGCGCTCATCGAATATCGCGTGAAGTTCGACGATGTCTTCGGCAAGGTCTCCTATCGCGGCGTGCCTGACATTCGCGTCATTGTGGTGAAAGGCATTCCCGTTTTCGGCATGCTGCGTCTCCCGACCGCAGAATCCGACGGCAAGGCCAATCTGCATAAAGGCGGCGTCGGCTGCGGGATCGACCTCGCCACAGGCCGGACCATGCGGGCCATGCAGCATGATCAGTTCATCGACATTCATCCCGATACGGCGCATCCGCTTGAAGACATCCAGACGCCCTACTGGGACGATATCCTGCTGATGGCGGCGAAGTGCTATGAGGTGACCGGGCTCGGCTATCTCGGCGTTGATGTGGTGCTCGACCGCGACAAGGGGCCGATGCTGCTGGAACTCAATGCTCGCCCCGGCATTTCGATCCAGATCGCCAATCGCAAGGGGCTTCGCTATGTGCTCGAAAAAGCCATGGCGCTCGGCGATGAGGCGCGTTCGCCCGAAGCGCGTATTGAGATCGCCAAAACCCTGTCCGATACAGCGCCGGAAAAGCCGGCGATGATCGAGCCGGCTGGCGCCTAGCTCGACTTGATCATGTCCGCCGCTTTTTCCGCGATCATGATGGTCGGGGCGTTGGTGTTGCCCGAAATCAGAAACGGCATGATCGAGGCGTCGATGACGCGAAGCCCCTCGACGCCATTGACGCGAAGCTCAGTGTCGACGACGGCGTCGGCGTCCGATCCCATGCGGCAGGTCCCCACTGGGTGATAGATCGTATCGGACCGGTTGCGGATATCCGCTTCCAGCGCCGCATCGTCCGCCGGTTCTTCCAGATATAATCGCTTGCCGCGGACCGCCTTCATCGCCGGGGCGTCGAAAATGCGTTCGACGATGCGCGCGCCTTTTTTGAGGCGCTTCAGATCGTCCTCATCGGAGAGGAAATTCGGATCGATGGCGGGCGGCGCATGCGGGTCGGGGGAGGCGAGACGCACCGTCCCGCGCGATTTGGGTCTCAAAACACAGACATGGCAGGAGACGCCGCCGCCCAGATGTTTCTTGCGTCCGTGATCGTCGACAATGGCGGGCAGGAAATGAAGCTGTATGTCGGTTTCCGGCTCAGACGGATCGGTTTTCAAAAAGCCTCCGCACTCGGCGATATTGCTGGTGAAAAGACCTTCCCGGCGCTTGCGATAGGCGGAGAGGGCGGGGAAGGCGCGCATGGCCATGCCCATATGCATGCCGATGGACTCCGGGGACTTCGCTTTGTAGAGAGCCGCCCAGTCGAGATGATCCTGAAGATTTTCGCCGACCTGCGGGCGGTCCGCGATTACATCGATATCATGTTGCTTGAGATGCGCTGCCGGACCGATGCCTGAAAGCTGCAGGATCTGCGGCGACTGGAACGCGCCCGCGGATAAAATGACTTCGCGCTTGGCGCTGACGGTTTTTGGCGCGCCCTTGTGAGAAAAGCAAACGCCTTTGGCGCGCTTCCCGTAAAAGGCGACGCGTTCCGTATGCGCATCGGTGATGACCGTGACATTGGGGCGCTCCATCGCCGGGTGAAGATAGGCGCGCGCGGCGGAACAGCGCTGGCCGTCGCGCTGCGTCACCTGATAATAGCCCATGCCATCCTGGGTCTCGCCGTTGAAATCGGCGTTTGACGGCAATTGCAGTTCGGCCGCGGCCTCGAGAAAAACATCCGACAAGGGATTTTTATAGCGCAGATCCGATACGGTCAAAGGCCCGCCGATGCTGTGATGGGAATCAGAACCGCGCTGGTTGTCTTCGGCTTTGAGGAAGTAAGGAAAGACGTCGTCCCAACCCCAGCCCGCCGCGCCGTGCTCGGCCCAGCGGTCGTAATCGGCGCGGCTGCCGCGAATATAGATCATGGCGTTGATGGAGCTTGAGCCGCCAAGCGTCCTGCCGCGCGGCTGATGGCCGTGGCGATTGTTGAGATGTTTTTGCGGCGTCGTTTCGAAACTCCAGCTCAGAGGCGTGTTTTCCCCGAAAAAGGCGAAGCCGATTGGCGCGTGAATGAGCGGGTTCGTGTCCGGACCGCCCGCTTCGAGGACGCAGACGGTGATGTCAGGGTCTTCAGAAAGGCGCGCGGCGAGGGTGCAGCCCGCCGAGCCCGCGCCCACAATCACATAATCGAACTCGCCCGCGTTTTCTCTCATCCTAACTCCACTCCTTGCCTTCATCCTGAGGAGAAAAAATCTCTTCGTCCTTCGAGACGCGCCGCCGAATTAGATTCGGCGCCGCCCTCAGGATGAAGAGATTTTTTCGTCTCGAAGGATGAGGGCGCATAGCTGGCGTCTAGATGAATTTGCGCAGGAGAGAGAGAACCTTCTTGGTTTTCTCCGTATAGGGAGGATGCAGCACGCCGCCTGCGGCGAAGCGGCTTTGATAAAAAACGGGCTTCAAATGCGAAAACGCATTGAATCCCGCCTCGCCGTGATAGGCGCCGATCCCGCTCTTGCCGACGCCGCCAAAAGGCAGGTTCTCCTGCGCCACATGCCAGAGAACGTCATTGACCGTCACGCCGCCGGAGACGGTGTTTTGAAGGACCTTGTCGCGCGCCGCGCTGTCTTCGCCATACCAGTAAAGCGCAAGCGGTCTGTCGCCGCGATTGACATGCTCAATCGCATCGGCGGCCGATTGCGCCGGCAAGATGGGCAGAACAGGGCCGAAAATCTCTTCCTTCATCAGCCTCAGTTCAGCCGGCGGATCGATCACCATGGTGAGGGGAAGTTTGCGCTGCGGATGAAGTGCGTTGGACGAGCCCACTTCGACGATCTTCGCACCCTTGTCGCGGGCTTCGTCCACCAGGGATTTCAGCCGCGCGAAATGCCGGTCGGAAATGATCGAAGTGTAGTCATTCGTGGTGTCGATGGTGGGAAACATGTCCCGCGCCGCGCCGGCGATGGCGTCCGTCGTGGCGTCGAGTTTTTCCCGCGGCGTCAGAACGTAATCGGGCGCGACGCAGGTTTGGCCCGCATTCAGCATCTTGCCATAGGCGATGGAGCGGGCTGCGGCGTCGATATCGGCGCTTTCATCGATGATGGCCGGGGACTTGCCGCCGAGCTCCAGCGTCACCGGCGTCAGGTTTTTCGCCGCCGCCTCGGCGACGCGCCGGCCGATGGCGGTGGAGCCGGTGAAGAGCAGATGATCGAACGGCGTTTCCGTAAAAGCCTGACCGGTTTCGACGCCGCCGGTAATGACGGCGCAGACGCTTTCATCGAATTCGGCGGCGATGGCGGCCTTCAGCGCTTCGGCGAGGCGCGGCGTCAGTTCGCTCGGCTTGATGAGCACGCGATTGCCGGCGGCGAGCGCCGCGGCGGCGGGGGCAAGCGCCAGCTGCAAGGGATAGTTCCATGGCGAGATGATCCCGACGACGCCCAAGGGCTGCGGCTCGATGCGGCTCCGGCCCGGCAGCATGTGCATGGGTGTCGCCACGCCGCGCGGGCGCATCCATTTTTTAAGATGACGCTTCGCATGCCGGGCGCCGGAAACAGTGACGACGATTTCCGCGATCAGGGTCTCTTCGCGCGCGCGATTGCCGAAGTCCTCGCTGATCGCCGTGATGAAACGATCTTCATTAGCCTCGGTAAGACGGATAAGCCGGTCAAGACTGGCGATGCGCTCGTCATAAGAGAGGAAAGGCGCGACGGCGTAGGCGTCTTTTTGCAATGCAAAAAGCCGGTTCAGCTCCGCAATATTCTCGCTGGCGGCGGGAGCGGCGTGCGCGGTGTCTGCGGCCATGACAGTACCTCTTGTGAACGGGCTGCATCATCGGGATTCGCCGCGGCTGTGTCTACAGTGTTTGGCGCCTTTCAGCGTCGCCGCAGATAGGCCACCGCAGTGCGGGATACGCCGATGCGATCTCGGTCTGCGGGCCGAAAACCGAAACAATCGATTCGAATCTCGCGCCAGCGCCGCGCCCGTCCAGGGATAAATTCGGGCTATAGAGGGTTCGGCGATGCGATGAGCAACAGGCAGTTGGTTGAACTCTCATTTGCTTCAATCGGCGCAAGCCTGCGCTGATAGCCCGCAATTAATCTGTAACCTGCCTTCATGATTTTGTTTGAGTAGGGATTATGGGGCGCTTCATAGCTGTAGATATGGCGCAGACCCAACTCTCTCAACAATCCAATGGTGGGCTCAACCTTGTCGCTGTCCCGTTCGGCGATGCTCTCAAACAGAACAATCGGAGCGCAGCGCTTGATCGTTTCGCTCAGGCCCTTGATCGCTTTATATTCATGACCTTCGACATCGATTTTGATAAGCGAGATGTCCGGGCCGTTCGCGCCCACGACATCGTCTCCGCGGCGAACCTCCAGGGGAATGCCTGAATCGGCGTCGCCGTTTTCGATAAAGTGGGACTCGCCCAGCGAGTCTTTTCGCATGGCGTAGATGAGGGTCTGGTTTTCATCGCTTAAGCCGGTCTCATGAATCTTGACGTTCTCAACGCCGTTGAATTGCGTGTTGAGCCGAACGGCCGCAGCGAACAACCTGTTCGGCTCAAAGCTCAAAACTTCGCGAAACCGTCCGCTCAGGAACAACGTATGATTTCCTATATTCGCCCCGACATCGAGGCAGGTTGTTTCTGAAAATCTGTCCTTTAACGGCTTCAGAACATCATCGAACAAACCTTCGAGCAGGTCGCGTTCGTATAAACCGTGGATAAAAATATGATCGCCGATATGATCGCCGGCGAGACAGAACAGCTTTGGATATTCTTCACTTCCGCGACGGGTCCGGGCCAACAGGAATTCGATAAGGCCGTGGAGAGCCTGTCGCATTCTAGACATTGATGATCACTCCGCCCGTTGCATCCGGATCATGAGGTTAATCCATGCCGAAAAAGAATACACCGTCGCCCGCGCATATTTTAGGCTCTATTCTTATGCTGTTTGCAGGAGTAACAGGCGTGGGGCGCGAACCAGGCCAAAGTATGCTCGACGGCAGATTCGTTATTGCGCCCTGAACGAAGCATCCCTGATGCTGGAGCCATCATCAGCTATGTCGTTCGATAAAAGCGCCGATGCGGGCGAGGGCGCTTTTCACTTCCACCATGCCAGGAAAACATACGCCAAACAGTTCGAGCTTTGTCCGAAAAACAAAGCCTGAGGCGGCGATAAAAAACACCATGGATTTCGCCGGACTGCGTTCGCTCCGCGAACGGTTCCGGCTCATGGTGGAGCCCCAAGGACAAAGATCGAACCATTTCGAGCTTTGTCCGAAAAACAAAACCCGAGGCGGCGATAAAAACACCATGGATTTCGCCGG
>PAIP01000034.1 GCA_002704915.1 Parvularcula sp. | reverse complement strand
TCGGTTTTCCCGCTGGCGCGTATGAGATCCGCGGCTTCCGAGAGCCTGTCGTCTTCGCAGACAAGCTCCAGCTTCACCTCCGTGATCACGCGGTCGCCAAGCTCCGTTGAATACTGCTGGTCTTTCTCATCGAGCGCCTTGACCATGCCTTTGACGTCTACGGCCGTCATGTTGACGAAACCGCTCTTTCGCAACGCGCGAACGACGCTCGCGGCCCGACTACGATGAATGAACGCTTTGATCTCAATCATGATGCGCCTCCTTTCATTCGGCTGCTTTTGCGTGCGGGTCTGCGAGGTCGAGATCGCCTCGGACCGGAGACGACTGAAACTTGCGGCCCCGCGTTTCCATCCATTCATAGATGACCGGCAGGAGGATCAGCGTCAGCGCCGTCGACGTCAGCAAACCCCCAACGACGACAGAAGCCAGCGGCCTTTGCGTCTCAGCGCCCACGCCCGAAGACAGAAGCATCGGGATCAGACCGAGAATCGCGACGCTCGCCGTCATCAGAACGGGCCGCAAACGCAGTTCTGTTCCTCGCCGTACGGCGTCGCGAACACAGAAGCCCGCGTCCCGTTGTTCGTTGATGAAACTTACCAGAACGATCCCGTTCAGCATTGCGACGCCGAAGACGGCGATAAAGCCGATCGCCGACGGCACCGACAAATATTGCCCGGTGATGAAGAGAGCGAAGAGCCCGCCGCTCGCCGCGAAAGGTACGTTGGCGATAATCAACGCAGCGTATTTCACTGAGTTGAATGCGGTGTAGAGCAGTACGAAGATGAAAAAGATCGTCGCCGGGACAATCAGCGAGAGTTTCGCAAGCGCCCGCTGCTGGTTTTCAAAGGCGCCGCCCCATTCGATCCAGTAGCCCGGCGGCAAGTCCACATTCGCCGCGATGACCTCGTTGGCGTCCTTGACGAAACCATCAACATCGCGCCCGCGCACATCCATCTGGATGACGGCGTAGCGCTGCAACTGTTCACGTCGGACGAAGGAATAGCCTTCCGCCGACGTAACCGTCGCAACCCGGCCCAGCGGAATGATCGCGCCATCCGCCGTCTGCAGCGGAATATTGCGGATCGACTCCATGGACGCTTTCGATGCATCTTGAAGGCGCGCCGTAATGTCGAACCGCCTGACGCCGTCGATAAGGGTGCCAACGGGCTCTGCGCCGATGCCGGTGCGAACGACATTGAGAACGTCATCGGCATTCATGCCGTAACGCGCGAGTTCGGCACGATCGACCCGAATACGGATTTGCGGCTTTCCGATATTGGCTTCAAGAGAGAGGTCCGCTGCGCCCGGCACGCCGGATATCGCCTCCTTGATTTCCTGACTGAGCCGGTCAAGTTCGGCAAGATCCTGACCGTAGATCTTGGCGGCCAGCGTCGCCCGCACGCCGGAGATCAACTCTTCGACGCGCATCTGGATCGGCTGGGTGAAGGCGACGACAGATGTCGGCACTGTTTCTTCAAGTTTCTCGCGCATATCGTCGGCGAGCGAAGCGACGGAACGCTTGCGCGGCCATTCGCTTTGCGGTTTCAAGGCCGTGTAGATTTCCATGTAATTGACGTCGGCGGTTTCGCCCTTTTCGGCCCGGCCGATCATGGCGATGGTGGTTTCAACTTCTTGAAACTCGCCAAGAGCGAGTTCGATCTCCTTCGAAATCTCGACCGACTGATCGAGCGAGGTCGACGGGATCGAAGTCACCCGCCACATGATCGAGCCTTCCTGCAATTGCGGCATGAATTCTTTACCGAGGAAGGGAAAGAGCGCGAGGCTGGCGACAAGGAGGCCGCCGGCGGCGACGCCTACCTTTTGTTTGTTGTCGAGACACCATGCGATCAGGGGCAGATAGCCGCGTTTGATGACGCGCATCAGCATGGTGTCGCGCTCTTCCTTGGGCTTCAGGATCATCGCCGCCAGCACCGGAATGATGGTCAGCGTCAGGATTAACGATCCGGCCATGGCGAAACTGATATTAAACGCCATAGGCTTGAAGAGTTTTCCTTCAAGCCCTTCAAGACTGAACAGGGGTAGGAAGACGACGATAATAATCATGATCGCGAAGGCGATCGGATTGGCGACTTC
The DNA here is from genome assembly GCA_002704915.1 of Parvularcula sp. Lineage (GTDB taxonomy): Bacteria > Pseudomonadota > Alphaproteobacteria > Caulobacterales > Parvularculaceae > Hyphococcus. The sequence goes on along the minus strand of PAIP01000034.1, from coordinate 479,841 downwards.
CCGCGCGGCCTGCAAAACGGCGGCGGTGCGGTTGACCTCGCCCCCGTCCTCCTTGCGTTCCGCCATGATCCGGAATGAGTTTTCGACCATGACGACGGCGCCATCGACCATCATGCCGATGCCGATGGCGAGGCCCGCAAGCGACATGAGATTGGCCGAGAGTCCCGCCTGCCCCATGAAAATAAAGGCGATGAGCATGGCGAGCGGCAGCGCGGTGATCACGACCAGAGCCGAGCGGATTTCACCAAGGAAAAGGAACAGCACGATAGCCACGAGAATCGAACCTTCGATCAAGGCCTTCTCCGCCGTGCCGACCGCTTTCTCAACGAGTTCGGTGCGGTCGTAGATCGGCTTGATTATGACGCCGTCGGGCAGAGCGCCTTCAACCGTTTCGACTTTTTCCTTTACCGCATCGACGACATTTTTGGCGTTCTCGCCGATACGCGCGAGCGCCATGCCGAGCACGACTTCTTCACCGTCTCGGGTGACGGCGCCGAAGCGCAGCGCCGGCGCCTGTTCGACTTTCGCGACATCGCGAATATAGACGGGAGCGCCATCTTTAACCTTGACGACGATACTGCCGATATCGGCTTCATTCCGCACAAGACCAAGCCCGCGAACGAGATATTGCTCCGGCCCCTGATCGATATATTGCCCGCCGACCTGCCGGTTATTCGCCTCAAGCGCTTCGACGACATCAGAAAACCCAAGCTCGTATTTGATAAGTTGCAAGGGATCGATCTGGACCTGGAACTGGCGCTCCTGCCCGCCCCAGGACATGACGTCATCGACACCCGCCGCCGTGCGCAGGATGAGGCGCACGTTCCAGTCCTGCAGGGTCCTCAAATCCATATCGCTGATGTCGCCTTTAAGGGAATCATCGACGCGTTCGAGCGTGTACCAGAAGACCTGCCCGAGACCGGAAGCGTTCGGACCCATTTCCGGTGAGCCGTAGCCTTCCGGTATCCGGTCGCGAACTTCCGCAAGCCGTTCCATGACAAGTCGGCGTGCGAAATAGATATCGACGCTGTCCTTGAAGTAGACCGCGACATAGGAAAGGCCGAACAGACTCACTGAGCGGATTTCCGAAACGTCGGGAAGTCCCGCCATCGCCGACTCCACAGGAAATGTCAGCAATTGTTCAACGTCTTCTGCGGCGAGGCCCGGCGATTCCGTGTAAATGTTGACCTGCACGGGCGTTACGTCCGGGAACGCGTCGATGGGAACGGTTGTGACGGCGCGCCAGCCCAGAAAGCCGACGACGGCGAAAATGATGAGCACCAGGAATTTATACTGGAGCGAGAATTCAACGAGTTTGTTCAACATGGGTCGCGCTCCTAATGCCCGTGGCCTTCGCCCATTTTCGTCTTTTGAATGAGCGATTTGAGGAGAAAGGTTTGTTCGGTGACGATTTCGTCGCCTTCAGCAACGCCGGAGGCAATTTCGATCCAGCCGCCGCTGGCGGCGCCGGTTTCAACACTGACGGGTTCGATTTCATCGCCCTCGATGCGGAAAACCGTCGGCGCGCCGTCCATCAGGACGACCGCGCTTTCCGGCAAGGCCAAGGCTTCATCGCCAGCGCCAACGGAGATCGCAGCGTCAACGAATTGACCAGCGTGAAAATCATCATCTGCATTGCCGATCTCTATGCGCGCCATTAAAGTGCGCGTCGTTTCATCGAGCGCATGCTGGAGCTGGATGACTTTGCCTTCCTCCCAGTGGCCGACGCTCGATTTGACGCGTGCGGCTGCGCCGACGGCTATTCGTTGCGCCTGTTCGGCGGTCAATCGGGCTTCAACCCAGACCGTCGTTTCGTCGCTGATTTCGACCAGCACCCGGCCGGGATCGACAAACTCTCCCAGGGTGAAATCGTCGCGGACGACAGTGCCGGCTTGCGGCGCAAACAATAAAAAGCGGCCTGTCGCCTTGCTAGCGTCGCCGGTTTTCAGAAGTGCGGCGACTTCCTGTTCCGCCATGCCGAACGAGAGGAGTTTGGCGTGAGCCTGCTGGCGCGCAACGTCCGCCTCGACAAAGCGCTTTTCAGAAACGACGTCCCGTCCGAGATTTCGAACGCGGCGCCATTCTTTATCGTTGATGATGAGTGCGCCTTGCGCTTCGGCCATTTCGACGCTGGAGAGCGTAACCAGCGGCGCGCCTTCTTCGACTTTCTCTCCGCGCACGATATGTCGCTCGACAATCTGCGCGCTGATGCGCGGCGCGACCTGCGCCGTCTTGTACCGGTTCGCCGTCACCTCGCCCGGCGCAATGAACTCACCGGTCAGCCCTCGCATGCCAAGCGCAATGGATTTGACCCCCTTGGCGCTTCGCTCCGCCGCCGTCATTTCGATGTGACCGCCGCCTTCCTCACCATGGCCGCCTTCCGGCTGCCCAACTGAAGCTGGCTTTTCTTCAGCGTCGGACGCCCAGCAGCCCGCAATCGCCAGCGTCCCAAGAGCGACAATCGCCAGCCCAAGGCCTGAATTCAGTTTTCGATAGTTACGCATTACAAAGTCTCCATCCATTCGTTGAGTGTCCCGGATGCATCGAGCCAATCGATCCAGGCGCGCCATAACGACCCTTGAAGTTCTATCCCTGCGCGTTCCGCGCTGTAGGTTTGATCGAGCTGCACGAGATATTCGACCGCCGTGATATCGCCCGACCGCCAAAGCTGATCGAGCACGCGGCGTTGCTCTTCGAGGACGTCCGACCCATCCCGCATCCACGCGCGCCAAGTCCCGTCCGCGACGGCGTAGCGCCCGCTGGCTTCGACGAGCCGCGCTTCGGCATTGCGCAACTGATTGCGGATCGCTTGCTCCGCGGCAATGCGTTCGGCGCGCGCTTCATCGACTTCGGCCTGACCGGACGCAAAAACCGGAATGGGTACGGACAATCGGACGCCGGCGAAATCGGCGTCCCCTTCGCGGCCATAAGCCGCGCCGATGGTCGGATCGGGAATGCGCGCTTTTTTTGCAAACCGGATTTCGGCCGACAGCGCGTCGGCGCGCGCTTCCGCCGCGCGTAGTTCCGGCAAGCGGCGGACCAGCGTCATATCGAGCGACGGCGCCCCTGCCGGCGGGTCAGGCAGCACAGGCCAGGCCGGCATCACTTCGCCCACAAGCGCCGTCAGAGTTTGTCGCGCTTCCGAAAACTCGGTGCGGGCTGTCGTTTGCTCGGCGGTAGCCTGCGAAAGACTCAAGCGCGCAGCAAGACGCTCCGGCTTTGACAGGTCGCCGGCTTCCGCGCGGCGGTCCGCGATAGACGAAAACTCGCGCGCGACTTCGGCCCTTTGAGCCGCCAGTTCGGAAAGGCGTTTGCTCGCCTGATAATCCGCCAGCGCGGTCAGGAGTTCGGCGAAGAAAGCACGCTTTTCCGCTTCATAGGCAAACCTTGCGGCTTCGACGGCGCTACGCGCGCCCTTCGCCCGCGTCGCGCGCTTGTTAGTGATGTCGAAGGCTTTTGACAGGCCCACAGAACGACTGTCATCCGCATCGTCTTCGCTGTCAGAGAATTCGCCTTCGAATTCTGGATTATATAGCGGTCGAGAATTGGCGCGCCCACGCGCTTCCGCCGCATCAAGTTCGGCGCGCGCTTCTTCGAGTCTTGGATGATTGCGCGCGGCGTCTTCTAGAAACTGTCCTATCGTCAGGCCAGTATCAACGGCGTTCTCTTGCGCCGCCGCGGCGCCGAGCCCGCACGCCGCGATAGCGGCGAGCGCGAGCCCGCATAATCTGATGGTCATTGGTCATTGTCCTCTAGGAATCAAAATTACTGATGGGCGCGCAAGGGCGCGCGCGATCAGTCAGATTCGCGGAGGACGAAACAGAGTTAATATCGATGTTTGAGGGACCACGCCGTCTTGCGGCGCGACAATCTTGCTTGCAAAGAGCGCTATGGAAGAGGGGTCGACCCCAGTACGTGCAAGCGCGTGATAATGGCATGCGCCCGAATGACAATGCACTGCATGTTCCGGGTGTGTCGATCCTTCATCGGATGGCTCGCCTTGGGAGACCAGCCGCTCGCTGTCTGCTTCGTGTTGTGTCGCATGATGAATGTCTTCTTCTGCTGCGTGAGCAGGCGCGACAATGCCGACTGCGCCCCACAGCGCAACCATAAATACCGCAATGACGCGGCGCATATGTCGAATGGCTGACATCATCTCAATCGCGTCCTACTGCAAAACCCCTGACAAATCATTATGTTTTTTCATCACATCGCAGGAGCGCCGGGACGATGGCCCGAAATAGCCTTGGCCCTACCTCAAACTAGACCCACAAGATTTTCCAATGGCGGCCTGCTGATACGCCCCGTCAAATGATACGTTATAACAATTACTGAAGCGGATGTTGCGCCACCTGCGGCAAACGCCGCGCTGGCAGCCACCGAAATGCCGACATGTCCGCGTTTCGATCCGTCGCGCTTCACCAGTATCCCCGCCGGAAGAGAAAGCGCAGCGTTGCCCTTGCCCGTAGGAAAGCAACCAAAGCGCCTTACCCGAGCTTCTTTGAGCGCGCTTTCGGACAGCTAGGGTATGACAAGCCGACTTCAAACATGGCGTTACCGAAACACTCTGACAGCACGAGCTCGATTCGCAGATCAAATTTAGCGCGCGCTATTGTCCGTCACCAAGCCGGGCGCGCCCGTTCGATACTGTCGGTCGATTGCTATGACTTTGTTCACACCTGTCCAGTGTTGTCGACTTTGGATTTGAGCCGCTTACCCTGTGCTTACCCAACAGCCTTTGGGCAGGTGCGTCCCTAAACCGGACCAAGTAAACATTGGAATTTGAAAGAAAATCTGGCGCGAGTGACGGGACTTGAACCCGCGACCTCCGGCGTGACAGGCCGGCGCTCTAACCAAACTGAGCTACACCCGCAATGGACTGGCCTCGCGGCCTGTCGGAGCGCGCGGTTTAAGATAGGGGGCGGCGGGCGTCAAGCGGGAATTCGGCGCAAATCCGGCCGCTTTGAAAAATCATCTCCGCCGGGTCGCCTTTTGGCCCTAAAGTCCCGTGAAATTTGCACTATTTCCCGGAATCCGGTGAGATCGCCAGCGCTGTCATCCGCCCCGCCTTGGTTAACGGGTTTTCCCCGAAAAGGCGCGCGCAGCAGCGAGCCGCCAGCCGAAAAGGACTGCATGATCATGACTGCCCCCAAAGAGTTTATCGACGGGCCCCATGGCCGCCTCGCCTATCGCCGCCTGACCGGGAATGCCATGGGCGAGCCCGGGATTGTCTGGCTGGGCGGGTTCCGGTCCGACATGCTGGGAACGAAGGCGGAGCATCTAAACCAATGGGCTGAGGAACAGGGGCGCGCCTATTTGCGCTTCGACTATTCCGGCCACGGAGAATCCGACGGCAGGTTTGAAGACGGATGCATCGGCGATTGGGCCGCTGACGCGCTCGCCATGATCGACGCCAGAACCGACGGCCCGCAAATTTTCGTCGGCTCTTCCATGGGCGCATGGATCGCCGCCCTCATCGCCCTGAAAAGGCCTGAAAAGGCCGCGGCGATCGTGTTTATCGCGCCTGCCCCGGATTTCACCGAAAGACTGATGTGGCCGTCCTTCTCTGCCGAACAGCAGGAGACATTGATGCGGGACGGCAAACTGGAAATGCCGTCGGACTATTCGGACGAGCCTGAAATCTATACGCGCAAACTGATCGAGGACGGCCGCAATCACCTGATCATGGCGCAAGGACAAGTCGACATAAGCTGTCCCGTACGCATCCTGCAGGGCATGAAGGACGACGCTGTCCCCTACGCCCATGCGCTTGCTTTCGCCGAATTGTTGAAGAGCGATGACGTGGAGATCCTGCTGACCCCTCACGGCGATCACCGGCTGTCGACGCCGCCGGATCTGGAGCGCCTGACGCGCGTTCTCGACAGGCTCTGATCGAATTCCGTCTCCGGCTCGCCGCAGAACCCGCTCAACTCACCGCATAAGCCTCGCGGAAACCCTCAAGTTTCCTTGCGACAACTGTCGCAAAGCGCTAGAGTAGCCACAAATGTCGCAGGGGGAGCATAGGCGCCCTCTGCTCTCCATGCTGGAAACAGGGCTGCCGCTTATGACCGATCTCAAGGGAACCGACCCCACCAAACCCGAACTCGCGATCCTGAAACTGCTGTGGCGCTCGAAGGAAATGAGCGCGCGGGAAATTCACCGCGAAATCGAAAGCGAGTTCGGCTGGTCCTACTCCACGGTCAGAACCGTCCTCGAGCGGATGGCGGACAAGAAGCTCATTTCCAAAACGCCGGTGGACGGCGTCAACATGTATGAGCCGCAAGTGGGCAAAGTGGCGATGCTGTCGCGCATGATTGCGGATTTTTCAAAACGCGTTCTCGAACTCGACACGACGCCGGCGACGGCGTTCTTTGCGGACTCCAAACTCCTCAGCGAAGAAGAGCTGGCTGAACTCGAAGACGTTCTGAAAAAGACGGAGGCTGAATAATGGCCACGTTGATCGAACCGTTTTTCTATTGCCTGCTGGCGTCCCTGATCTGGGCGCCCGCGGTTTTTTTTGCGGCCTCCATTCTCGCAGGCGACGAAAAAAACCGCCTCACGGCGAGCGCTCTCTCCGGCAAGATCTGGCCCGCGGCTCTCATCATCGCCGCCTTGCCGGTTCTTCTGGCGCCGGTCGCGGCGGCCCTCGGCCTTTCCCTGCGCGCCCCCGAACCGCTGCCGCCCATGGCGGACGCGGCCGGTCCCGCCATCGCGGCGACAGAGCCGGCCCTCACCCCGGTCTATGAGGCGCCGAGAACCGTTTCCATCGCCGACATTCTGCGCATGACGGCCATCTTGTACTTTTACGGCTTTCTCATGCTGCTCGTGCTGGCGGCCGTGCGCCATATCTGGTTCGCCTATCGGCTGAATTACGCCTTCAGGCTCGACGAGCCGCGGCTTGAAGCCGAACTCGAAAATTGGCGGATGCGCATCGGCGTCACGCAGCGTCCGCGCTATGTCTTCTCGCATGTGGTTTCGAGCGTATGCGTCTACGGTTTGTTCCGTCCCGTGATCGTCATGCCCATGCACCTGCTCGATCGGGTGCCCGTCGAAGATGCGGCGCTGATGGGCGCCCATGAAATGGCGCATATCAAGCGCGGAGACGTAGCGCTGTTTTTACTTTGCTCCGTCGCCAAGGCGGTCTTCTGGTTCAATCCGTTCATGCACCAGATCTGCAACCGCGCCAATCTCGCGGCGGAACAGGGCGCTGACGCGCTTGTGCTCGCCCGCGGCGTCAACCGGCGCCAATACGCCCATTGTTTCGTGCAGGGCCTGCGCCTCGCCGCCGATGCGCGCTCAGGCTTTGCGGGGGACCTGGTTCCTTCCTTCACGCCTTTCGACAAACGCTCGCGCCGTCAGCGTCTCGATGCGATCCTGTCGGGCTCTCGCGAAACCGGCGTCTTGTCGCTGACGTCGAAAATCGGTCTCGCCGCCGGCGCCGTCGCCGCCTCCGGCCTCGCTTTTGCTCAAGCCGCTTTGGCCGTCGCGCCGCCGGAACCGCGCCTGGCGTTGACCGTCGCTCCGGTCAAAGGCGAAATCACGTCGGAATTCGGCGTAAAAAGAACAATTATGGGAGAAGCGCTCCCCGCCCATGACGGCATAGACATCAGGGCGCCGCGCGGCGAACCCGTGCGCGCGGCAGGCGACGGCAAGGTGCTCGAAGCGACCGACCGGTACAATAACAATGACGCCTGGGGCAAGGTCGTCGTCATCGATCACGGTCATGGCCTCATTACACGCTACGCGCATCTCGACAGCTATGTGGCGCGCAAGGGCGAGCGCGTCGGCGCCGGAGAGATCATCGGCGCTGTCGGCTCCACCGGGAAAGCGACCGGGCCGCATCTCCATTTCGAAGTCATCGCAGATGGCGAAATCATTGACCCGGCGCCGGTCGTGGCGCCGGCGCCCGCCGCCGCCCCTAAAGCCCGCGCCACGATGAAGCGCGAGGTTCAATTGGCGCCGGCGCCGACGAACCTTGCACCCCTTGCCCCTGTAGCGCCTACCGCCAAGGCCGCCGCCTCCGCATCCTCTTCGTTTTCAGCGTCGGCATCGGCGTCCGCTTCGTCAGAAAGCCGCCGCGATCGCGCAGATGAGCGCAAGCTTGAGAAAAAGATGCAAAAGCTTGAAGAGCGTCTGCGCAAACAATTCGAAAAATTCGACGCGTTTGAAGGTCTCGAAGACATGACCATCCGTTTTGGCGATGTCGATCTGGATGGATTTGACGGCGCAGAGGAATGGGCGAAAGCCCTCGAGAATAGCCAAGTGGAGCTGAAAGAACTCAGCAACTTCGCGTTCGTAACGCCGGATATGTCGGGCCTTGACGGCGAAGAATTTCTGAGCCGCGAAGAGCTGGAAGAAATACGGCGCGACGCCCGCGAGGACGCCATCGAAGCCGCGGCCGACGCGATGGAGGAAATGAGAGACCGCCTTGAAGAACAGCGCGACGAGCGCAGAGAAGCGATGCAGGAAGCGCGCGAGGCGGCCCGTGAACGCGCCCGCGAGCAGAAAGAGCGCGAGCGCGAACTTAAGCGCGAACGCAAACGCTTCAACGCGGAAATGAAAAGAATGCGCCATGAGGCCGAGCGCGATATCGCCGAGGCTGAACGCGAATGGGCCTATCGATATAATGAAATCCCCGACGAACGCGAAATGCTGGAGCAGCAGGAACAGGCGTTGCGTAATGCAAAGGAAAGTCTCGAACTCCAGCTCAGCGAGATTGAGCGCCGCCGCAAAGAGTTAAGCAAGTCTGAATAGGACGTAAGGGGATGAATTAATCCCCGATTAAGGACTGCCGGGAAGGTCTCGGCTTGCCGCAACAGACAAGCGTCCCGTCGATTTGAAGATGCGCGGCGACCTGAAAAAAGCGATACTTTAAATACAGGCGCGGTTGCAAACCGGCGCCAGGGTGCGCGGTGCGACGCGCGCTGCAAGACAGATTTGTCAGGAGCGATCACCATGGGCTTGACCCGGCTTTGCCTGAAGAACCCCGCAGCGGCTGCGGTCGTCCTTGCGCTCATTACGCTTCTTGGCGCGCTGTCCATATCGCAGCTTCCCGTACAGCTTTTTCCGGCGATCGAGCGGCCGCAAATCAGCATCTGGACCGGATGGCGCGCAGCCTCTCCCCGCGAGGTGGAAAGCGAAATCACCGAACCCATCGAACGCGAACTTCGCGGCATTCCGGGCGTCACGGTGATGCAGTCTTTTTCCAATCAGGGCGGCGCCTGGATCTCTCTTGAATTCAGCCTCGGCACCGACATGGACAAGGCGTTCTCCGAAGTGAATGCGCGCATGCAACAGGTGCGCGGCCTTCCGGCGGAAGCGGACCGTCCGCGGATCAATATCGGCGGCGGCGGCGATAGCGGCGAGACGCTGATCTTCCTGTTTCTTCAGCGCCTGCCGACCAATCAAAACACCAATGTCAAACTCAGCGAATTCGCCAAGCAACGCATTCAGCCCGAGCTTGAAGCCATTCCGGGCGTCGCCAGCGTTGATGTCAATTCCGACGACGGCGAACAGATCCTCAATATTGAGTTCGATCCGTTTCTCGCCGCGCAGCTCGGCATCTCCCTCGATGAAATTGCGCAGAATGTGAACCGCTCCTCGGATATCACCGGCGGCTCTGTAGAAGTCGGCCGGCGCAATTACACGATGCGCTTTGAAGGCCGCTTCACCGCCGACCAGCTCAGCGAAACCATTCTCGCCTGGCGCGACGGCGCGCCGGTGACGCTTGGCGATATCGCCGATGTCCGCATTGGCCCCGACCGGCGCAGCGTCGGCGTTGTTTATCAGAACGGCAATCCGGCGATCGGCATGCGCGTCCTGCGCGAACCCGGCGCCAATACGTTGGAAGCCATCGACACGCTTACCGAAGTCCTCGACGAGCTGAACGGCGGGCCTTTGGCGGAGATGGGCTACGCCATTCACAAAAGTTTCGATCCGTCGGTCTTCATCAAGCGCGCCATTTCGCTTCTGACAAGCAATCTTCTCATCGGCATCATGCTGGCCGTCGGCGCCTTGTGGCTGTTCCTGCGTCGCACCATGGCGACATTCATCATCGCCGCCGCCATTCCGATCTGCCTGATGGCGACCATCATTATGCTGAACATGTTCGGCCGGTCCATTAACGTCATATCCCTTGCCGGGCTCGCCTTCGCCACCGGCATGGTGCTCGATGCGGCGATCGTGGTTCTGGAAAATTTCGTGCGCCTGCGCGAAGAAGGTCTTTCGCCTTTTGAAGCTGCGGAAAAGGCCGTCGGCCAGGTGTTCGGCGCGCTTTTCGCGTCGACCGTGACGACAGTCGCGATCTTCATACCCATCATGTTTTTCGAGGATGTGGAGGGACAGCTCTTTGCGGACCTCGCGCTGACCATCGCCATCGCCGTTTCCTTCAGTCTTGTGGTCGCCGTGACGCTTCTGCCCACGGGCGCGCGCTATTTCATCAAAAAAGATGCAGGCGGCAAAAATCATGGCGAAAAAACCGCCGCACGCCTTGCCGATTTCATCGTGCGCCTCACCTCGTCCCGCAATCGGCGCCTCGGCATTATTGGCGGACTGACAATCGTTCCGATCGCGGTCGCTTTCCTTCTCTGGCCGCAGCTCAATTACCTGCCGCCGGTGAAACGCGACGCCGTCGACGCCTTTGTCAGTTTCCCCTCCGGCGCCAGCGCCGACATGATCAAGAAAGAATGGGCGGAAGTCGTCGTCGACCGGCTGCAGCCTTACATGGACGGCGAAAAGGAGCCCGCCCTCAGAAATTACTATCTCTATTCCGGCAATTGGGGCGGCAATATCGGCGTCAGGATTCTCGACCAGTCGCGCATCGAGGAAATGGTCCAGATCGTCAATGAGGAAATTCTCGCCGGTTTTCCGGATACGCGGGTCTTTGCACGCCAGGGCGATCTCTTCGGCAATTTCGGCGGCGGCGGCGCGATCAATCTTGAATTGCAGGCGGCGGATTTCGATGCGCTCGGCGCCGCGATCCCGGCCGCGACCGAAGTCATCCAGAACGCCCTGCCCGGCGCCCAGGTGTGGCCGAACCCGGACCCGCAGATCGTGACGCCGGAGCTTCGCCTCCTTCCCAATGACCGGCGCATCGCCGAAGTGGGCATGACCCGCGACAGCGTCGCCCGCGCCGTGCGCTCGCTCGGCGACGGACAGTGGCTCGGCGAATTCTTCCATGAAGATGGCCGCATAGACGTCATTCTTCAGGCCAAGCAATGGACGGAGCCAGAATATCTTGAAACCGCGCCCATCGCGACGCCCTCCGGCGTTGTCGTGCCCCTCGGCGAGCTTGTCACCATCACGCGCAATGTCGGACCACAACAGATTCGCCGCGTCGATGCGCGCCGCACCATCACCCTCGGCATCAATCCGCCCGAAGGCATGGCGCTCGGACCCGCAGTCGATGCGCTGAAAGCGGGTGCGCAGTCGGAGCTTTATAAAGTGCTGCCACCCGGCGCCTCGCTGAAATGGGGCGGCGACGCCGACGCCCTCGCCCGCGCCGTTTCCAATCTCGGCTCAAACTTCCTTTTGGCCGTCATCATCCTGTTTCTCATCATGGCCGCGCTCTTTAAATCGGTGAAGGACTCCGCGCTGGTCATCGTCACCCTGCCCATGGCGGCCGTCGGCGGCGTCCTCGCCATCCGGCTTCTGGATCTCGTGAAATCGACGCCGCTCGACCTGCTCGGCATGATCGGCTTCATCATCCTGCTCGGCCTTGTGGTGAATAACGCGATCCTGCTGGTGGCGCAGACCCGCGCCTCGGAAGCGGAAGGCAAGCCTCGCACCGAAGCCGTGCGCGAAGCTCTCTCTTTACGCATCCGCCCGATCTTCATGTCCACATCGACTTCGCTCATGGGCATGCTGCCGCTGGTGCTCGCGCCCGGCGCCGGCAGCCTCATCTATCGCGGCCTCGCCACCGTCATTGTCGGCGGCATGGCGGTCTCGACCCTTTTCACCCTCTTCCTCCTGCCGGCGCTCCTTCAGCTCGGCGCAGAAAAACAAAAAACAACGTCGGCGCATGGCATCGCCATGCAACCGGCGGAATAAAAAGGAGCCGTCGACTATGACCCGCAAATTCCTTTTCGCCAGCGGCGCCGGCGCCGCCCTCATCGCCGCAGCGGCCGCAGCCTATCTTTACGGCGGCTTTGTCGGCGCGCAGCCCGCAGACGCAGCCGAAGATGCGCAGGCGCAACAGGGGCCGCCGCCCGCCCCGGTCACCGTCGCCAAAGCCGAACAGAAAAACCTCGCCCCGCGCGCTGAAACCCCCGGCGCCGTCGTTTCGCTTCGTGACAGTCGCGTCGCCGCCGCCACCGCGGGGAAAATCGAATGGGTTGCGGAAGTGGGCGCGGAAGTTGAGGAAGGCGATGTGATCGCCCGTCTCGACAAGGCGGACGCAAAACTTACGCGCGATGACACGGCGGCCCAGGTGCGGCGCCTGCGCGCCCGCGCCGACTATCTCGACAGCCTGTATCAGCGTTATGTCGGTCTTGAAGAAGCCGGGGAATCCGAAGCGACGATGGATGAAATGCGGTCCAATCGCGATGAAGCCATTCAGGCGCTGCGACAGGCGGAAGTCGCGTTGGAACGCGCGGACGTCAATCTTGAGCGCACCGAAGTGAAGGCGCCTTTTGCAGGACGCGTCGTTTCGCAAGAAGCTCAAATTGGCGAATTTGCAAATCCGGGCACGGATATCATTCGCCTCGTGGATACGCGCCATCTGGAAGTGACGGCGCGCGCCCCCGCTGGCCTTACGCGCAATATCGCGCCGGGCGAAACCATTCGGGTTGCGAACGGGGCCGATACGCTCGAAGGAAAAGTGCGCGCCGTTGTGCCGGTTGGCGACGAACGCTCGCGCATGCTCGAAATCCGTCTCGAACTGCCGGAAACCGATTGGTATATCGGCTCGGCGGTGCGCGTGAACCTCCCCTCCGACCGCCCCCGCACGGTGACGGCGGTGCTGCGGGACGCGCTTGTTCTGCGTGCTGATCGCATTAGCGTCTTCGTCATCAGCGAAGATAAGACCGCCAAGCGCGTCGATGTGGAGCTTGGCGCCGCGGATGGCGGTTACATCGAGGTGATCGGCGAGATCGCGCCCGGCGACAATGTGGTCATTCGCGGCGGCGAGCGCCTGCGCGATGGCCAGCCAGTCAGCATGTCGGCGATTACGGTTGAACCGTCCGCCTAATCCTTTTCGCCAAACCTGTCCTGCACGAGCTTGACGATGGAATCGACGGCTTCGCCGGCCTGCGGACCGGTAGCGGAGATTTCAAGTTTGGCGCCCTTGCTCGCCAACAGCATCAACAGGTCGAGCTGTGAATCGGCAAGCGCGGTGCGGTCGTTATTCCGCACGGTGACTTCCGCGTCATAGGATTTGGCGAGCGCTGAAAGATGACGCGAGGGGCGAATGTGCAGGCCGAGATTGTTGCAGACCTCAACGGTGGCGACGACCGGCTCTTCTTTTTCCTCGGACACTTAATCCGCCGCCTCTCCCGAAAGCACCCAGGAGGCGACATTGATGTATTTGCGGCCGGCTTCCTGCGCGGCTTTCACCGCTTCGGGCAGATCGTCCTCCGCGCGGGCGGACGCAAGCTTGATCAACATGGGAAGATTGACCCCGGCGATCACTTCGGCATTGGCTTTTTCCATCACCGAAATCGCAAGATTCGAAGGCGTGCCGCCAAACATGTCGGTCAGAATGATGACGCCCTCGCCGCTTTCCACCGCTTTCGCCGCGTCGAGGATATCCTGACGACGCTTTTCCATATCGTCATCAGGTCCGATGGAAACGGCTTTCACCTGTTCCTGCGGTCCGACGACATGCTCGGCGGCGGACAAAAACTCCTCCGCGAGGCGGCCATGGGTGACGACGACAAGACCAATCATGCGGTTCGCATCCACTCCTTCAAACAGCCGATATGGTGCGTGTTTGCGCCCGGATGTCCACAAAAAAATGGAAGACGTTAACTGCTGGGCAGCTCAATAACGAACCGCGCGCCTTTACGCTCGCTGTCAGGGTTTTCCGGATCGGCATGCCTGTTTTCAGCATGAATGTGGCCGCCATGGGAATTGACAATTTGTCGCGAAATCGCGAGGCCGAGCCCCGAATTGTTGCCAAAGGCCGAGCCGGCCGGCCGTTTGGTGTAAAATCGCTTGAAAATCGATTCCAGGTTGTCCGGCGGAATGCCGGGACCATCGTCCTCAACAGTGATGCGGGCGAGACCGGTGCGCGTTGTGGGCGGATCGAGCCTGACCCGGACTTCGCCGTCCGGCGGCGAGAAGGACCGCGCATTGTCAATGAGATTGCGGATGACCTGACCGAGCGCACCCGGATTGCCGAGCACGTAAGCGGCGCTCAACGGCTCGTTGAAAATGACGTTCGCCTGCCCCTCTTTGGTTGTTTCGCCATACATGGAGACGATGTCCTTGATCAGTTTCGCCAGATCGATCGCCTCACGGCTCTCGCGCGCAAGTTCCGCATCGAGACGCGAGGCGTTGGAGATATCGGTGATCAGCCGGTCCATGCGGGCGACGTCTTTTTGAATGACAGCCAGAAGCTTCGCCTGCTGCTCCGGCGTCTTGGCGATCTGCAAGGTTTCCGCGGCGCTGCGGATCGACGTCAGCGGGTTTTTCAATTCATGAGAGACATCGGCGGCAAAGCTTTCGATCGCGTCGATACGCGCATAAATCGCTTGCGTCATCAATTTTAAAGACGCTGACAATTCGCCGATCTCATCCTTGCGGTTGGTGAAATCGGGTATGCGCGCGCGCCCCGCCGCAGCGATGCCCTCGCGCACCTTGTCGGACGCGACGGCAAGCTGGCGAATGGGCTGCGCAATCATGGTCGTCAGCAAAAGAGACGACAAGATCGCCGCCGCCACGGCCCACCCGAAGAAAGGCAAAATAGAAAGGCGCGCATCCTCAACCAGCGCATCGATGCCGCCGCTTTCCGCCGTAACGACGCCATAGATCGCCTGCACCCGTCTGATGGGCACGGAAACAGAGGCGACCAGTTCGCCTTCCTCATCAAGGCGCACCGAGGCCGCTCCTCTTTCCGCCGCGAAAGGCGATGAGGCCAGCGCCGCATTCAGCTCATCCTCCAGCGTCCGCCGCGCCGCTTCGGCGCGATAGCCTTGCGAAAAGAAGCGGGAGACGCGCCGCCACAAACCTTCCTCCTCGATCTTGTCGATTAAGGATGCGGTTTGGTCTATGGGCGGCAATGTCTGCGCAACGATTTCATCCTGACGCAAAACCACGTCTTCAAGAAGCAACTGCCGCGCATCCGTCACTGGCGGATCGGCGAAGGTCTGTGGCGCGTTGAAAATGCGGACCCGGCCTTCGAAGCTGTCCCAGACGCGGTTGAAGACTTCGCGCACATCCCGCTGGCTCAAAGAAAGCGCGCAGACGGCTTCCGATTCCTGCCGGGCGATGTCGGAGGCCTCGACCGGCTGGCAGGTTGTTTCGTCGATGGCGACCTGCGCCAGCACGTCAGCGATAATCTGCGCCTGAGCGCGCACGCCTTCAAGCTTCGCCTGGATGAGACCGTCGCGATATTGCGTCAGCGCAAAAGAACCGAGCAACAGAATGACAAGGCCGATGAGATTGGCGAGGACGATGGTCAGCGTCAGACGCGACACCGCCATGGGTGCGCGAGGGGGCGCACGGTTAGGCGCGCGCCTTCGCCGCCCGATGCCGCCCTCTTCATCCATTGCCGATCAGGCGTCCTTATATTTGTAGCCGACGCCGTAAAGCGTTTCGATGGAATCGAATTCCTTGTCGACCTGACGGAATTTCTTGCGCACCCGCTTGATGTGACTGTCGATGGTGCGGTCGTCCACATAGACCTGATCGTCATAGGCCGCATCCATTAACTGGTCGCGGCTTTTGACGAAGCCCGGCCGCTGGGCGAGGGATTCAAGAATCAGGAATTCAGTCACGGTCAGCACCACCGGCTGGCCTTTCCAGGTGCAGGCGTGGCGCATGGGATCGAGCGTGAGCTCGCCCCGGCGCATGATTTTCTTTTCTTCTTCTTCGGTTGGCGTTTCGCCGGCCTGACCGCGGCGCAAGACCGCCTTCACCCGCTCCAGGAGAAGCCGCTGGGAGAAGGGCTTTTTGACATAATCGTCGGCGCCCATGGTGAGCCCCAGGACTTCGTCAATTTCCTCGTCCTTGGAGGTGAGGAAGATCAGCGGCAGGCTGGAATTCTGACGGATGCGCCGCAACAGCTCCATCCCGTCCATAGTGGGCATCTTGATATCGGAGACCACCATATCCGGCGGCGTGGCGTTGATATATTCAAGCGCCGCCGCGCCGTCCTCAAATGTCTTTACCGTGTGCCCCTCCGCCTCAAGGGCGATGGACACGGAGGTCAGGATGTTTTCGTCGTCATCGACAAGCGCGATTGTCGCCATCTTTTATTCAATCCCCTTGTGAATTCAAAATCTTACTAGATGCCGTCGCGGGCGTATAGAAGGCGCGGGCAAGGCGTTTTTGTGGCCGCGCGTCCGCCGTTACTCACCCTCTCCTGCCGCGGCCTCGATAAAGCCCGCAAGGCTCACATCGCGCTCGGACAAGCCTCCGGCGTCATGGGTCGTGAGCGTGATTTCCACCCGGTTATAGACATTGAACCATTCTGGATGATGATCCGCCTTTTCCGCGGCGAGGGCCACCCGGGTCATGAACCCCCAGGCCTCGTTGAAATCGTCGAAGGCGAAGCTCTTTTTGACCGCGTCCCGGCCCTCAACTTCGGCCCAGCCGGGATGATCCTTGAAAAAAGCGTTCCGTGCTTCTGGCGTCAGTTTCGCGACCATGGGTCCTCCGCAAATTCGTGTCGCCGCCTGATGTAGGGGGGACCGGGAGTTTTGTCATGCCTCGGCGGGCCTGCTTCGGCCGCCGATTTGGACAGTCCGCGCGGCAAAATCGCTTGGTTGATCTGCCGCAATTGACAATCATTCTCAAGAAAGTTAGCGGAAATGCGAATTACTCGCAATTTCTGCGCCTTTCCTCCCGAGAGAGTATCAAGACCATGATCAAATCCAGCCTTTACGGCGCCGCCGCCCTCATGGCCCTCGCCGCCTCAACCGCCGCCGCTGAGGAAGCGCCGCTGATTCAGCTTGCGGCCGTAGACGAAGTCATAGTGGAAGGCCGGTATCTTTCCCTCGACAAGCTCAATGCGGTCAAGGCGCCGACGCCCATCATCGATGTCCCCCAGAGTCTGTCGATCATTTCGGAAGATCAGATCGAGGACCAGTCATTTTCGAACATCGGCGATGTGTTGCGGTACACGCCGGGCCTGTCCATCAGCCAGGGCGAAGGCCACCGCGACGCCATCATCATTCGCGGCAATGAGACGACCGCCGATTTCTTTATCGATGGCTTGCGCGATGACGTTCAATATTTCCGCCCGCTTTACAATCTCGAACAGATCGAGATCCTGCGCGGGTCGAACGCTCTCCTGTTCGGGCGTGGCGGCGGCGGCGGCGTCATCAACCGCGTGACAAAAAAGCCAGACTATGACGGGACCTTTACAGGACTAAGAACAAGCATCGACACCTTCGGCGCTTATAACGTCTCGGCCGACATAAATTATGGGTTGAGCGAGAATGCCGCCTTCCGGCTGAATGCTTTCTATGAAGGCCTGAACAACCATCGCGATTTCTTCGATGGCGAGCGTTACGCGGTGAACCCGACATTTTCGTTCCAGGCGACGCCCGATACGGAACTTCTGTTGTCATATGAATATGTGAACGACGATCGCGTCGTCGATCGCGGCGTGCCGTCCGTCTCTGTCGCAAACGGTCCCGACATTCCCCTTGAAGGGTTTGACAGTACGTTCTTCGGGTCTCCCGACGAAAACCGCACCACCCTAGAGGCCCATATTGTGCGTGGCCGGATAGACCATTCCTTCTCGGAATTCCTGCGGGGCAATATCACCGCCCAATATGCCGACTACGATAAGCTCTATCAAAACCTCTATGCGGCCGGTTTCGACGCCGCCGCCGCCATGGTCACGCTTGACGGATATCAGGACGTGACCGACCGCCAGAACCTGATCATCCAGGCCAATCTTGTAAGCGAATTCGAGACGGGCCCCTTCGGGCACACGGTGCTTTTCGGCGCCGAATATGGCGATCAGGATACGACCAACGCGCGCAACGACAATGTCTTCGCCGTCAATGACGATGATCAGCTTGTTATTCCTTTTACCGATCCGCTGGTCATCCCGGCTTTCGCGTTTTCCGATCCGGCGCGCAACACCGCTTCCAATGTCACCTTCACCTCGGTCTATCTTCAGGACCAGATCGATATCACCGACCGTTTCATTCTGATTCTTGGCGGCCGTTATGACCGCTTTGAGATCGACGCAAACGACTTCGCGAGCGCTGGCGCGTTCAGCCGGACCGATGAGGAAATCACGCCGAGGCTCGGCGCGATCATCAAACCTGCGAGCAATATTTCACTCTATGCAAGCTATAGCGAAACATTCCTGCCGCGCTCCGGCGATCAGTTTCTTTCTCTGGATCTGGACAGCGCGAGCACGCGCCCGCAATTCTTCAAGAACAAGGAAATCGGCGCCAAGTGGGACATCAATCCCGATTTGAGTTTCACCGCCGCCATCTTCGAACTCGACCGCGAGAGCTTCACCTCTGTCGATCCGGAAGACCCGGCGCAGATTATCGTCATCGACGGCTCGGAAACGAAAGGCCTGGAGATCGGCCTCACGGGCGAACTTGCCGACAGGTGGTCCGTTTCCGCCGGCTACAGCTATCTCGACGGCGAGGTTGCGATAGTCGGCGGCGGCGGGACCGACGGCAACAAGACACGCCAGACCCCAGAGCACATGTTTTCCATGTGGAACAGGTTCAGCATTACGGAAAAGCTGGGCCTCGGCGCCGGCGTCACCTATCAGGACAGCTTCTTCGTCCGAGAGGACAACGCCGTCGAGATCCCGAGCTTCGTGCGCGTCGACGCCGCGCTTTATTACGACCTGAGCGATCGCCTGCGCCTGCAGGTCAATCTGGAAAACCTTCTCAACGAAGATTACTTCCCGGACGCCCACAGCAACGACAATATCTCGACGGGCGCGCCCATCAACGCACGGTTCACGATCACCGCAAGGCTCTAAGCCTGAAAAGGAAAGGGCCGCCCTTTTGAAAGGCGGCCCTTGAAGAACCCGTTTGCGGGGCTCCCGCGATTTCCTCAGCCCAGAGGCCTCAAGATCTCGTCAAATCCGGCGGTCAAACAGCGCCCGAAGGCTGCTCCGAAGCGTGTTCTTTCCGCAAAGACCTCACAGGCTTTAAGAAATCACTAGACATCGGATCACCTCCTCTCGTTGATTGAAACCTGAAAACAGGATGCGCTGCGCCGAGCCCGATGGCAAGGGGTGAAAGGTTAACGCGGGGCGATTTTTTTGTGTGACGATCAACACGGCCTGAATTGCGCGCCAGTCAGAATTAATCTTTACACAGACTAAAAAGGCCCGGCTGTTGCAGCCGGGCCTTTCCACAATCCATTATCTCTCGTTTAGTCCGTTCCAACGCCAACCATCGGCGCGAGGTAAGGCAACCACAAGACGGAATAGAAAATCACGACGAAAATGCCGACCGGGCACACCCAGCGGATCAGAAAACGCCAGCGTTTGAACCAGATTTCCGATTTGAAACCTATGGCTTCGCGCGCTGTAGAACTGGAGACGATCCAGCCTGCAAAGACCGCCGTAATGAAGCCGGCGACGGGCAGGATGATGTCCGTTGTCGCGCTGAGGAAACTCAACAGCTCCATGTCACGGAACAGCGTCACATCGCCGAAAGGATGCCATGTGTTCCAAAATGTCGACTGGTCTTCGCCATTGGGGCCCGTAGCGGGCACCTGACTCAACGCATTCGCGACGCCGATCAGGAAAGCGGTCAAACCGATGCCGCCCGCCGACAGAATCCGCCGATCGCTCTTTGTTTGTTCATCGACCCATTTCGTGGAGGTTTCGAGAAGCGCAATCGAAGACGTGATCGCCGCGAAGAAAGCCAGCACAAAGAAAGCCAGGCCGAAGAGCCCGCCCACCGGCATGCCGTGAAAGGCCAGCGGCAGGGTCTGGAACATCAGCGTCGGACCGGAGCCGGCGGCGAGGCCCATGGCGAAGACAATCGGAAAAATCGCAAGACCGGCGACGATGCCAACGCCCGTATCGGCAATCGCGATGAGGCGGGACGACCGCGGCAGGTCCTGATCCTCGCGCATATAGGCGCCGTATGTCGCCATCAACGCAGAGCCAAGGCCAATGGAGAAAAAGGCCTGCCCCAACGCGGCGGAAATCACCGAGCCGTCCTGAATACCATGAAGGAGGCCGCGACGTATGGTTCCGTCTTCAAGCACGGTGTCGCTGAGGCGCACGCCGAGCAGGAAGTCGAGCCCCTGCCCCCGGTCGCCGGTGGCGAGCGCATAGAAGAACAGGACGATCAGAAGAATGAAAAAGGTGGGCATGAGATAGGTCACGGCCGCCTCGATGCCGCCCTTGATCCCGCGCATGACGATCATGACGGTGATCGCCATGAAGATCCCGTGAAAGATGATCATCCGCGTCGGATCGTTCAGGAGTTCTCCGAGCTTGGCGCTCACCTGCTCTTCGGTCAGGCTTTCAAAAGCCGGCGCCGCGATCCCGGCCAGCCCGTTCGCCCCGATGGACGTGATAAGGCCGCCGCCGATCATGACCACATAGGCGAGCACCCAGCCGGCAATGACGGAATAAAAGGTTAAGATGATGAAAGCGCCCAGCATGCCGATCCAGGACTGTAAGGACCAGAGCGGCGAGCGCCCTTCGGCTTTTGCGATCTTGACGACGCTGCCCACCGCCGACATGCCGCCCCGCCGGCCGATAAACAGCTCGGCGACCAGCACCGGAACGCCGATCACCGCGACGCAGATGACGTAAAACAGGACAAACGCTCCGCCCCCGTTTTCGCCCGCCACATAAGGAAAGCGCCAGAGATTGCCGAGCCCCACTGAGGAGCCGATGGCGGCCATAATAAAGGCGGCCCGTGAGGACCAATGGGCGCCTTCGCCCGCTGTACCTTGCATAGAGAGTTCCCCTTAAATCTTGGACGCCAAAGTGGCGTATTCCGCGATTTTAGACAAATTTTTACGTTTGTTAGCAAATATTGCTCAATTGCCCACTCGTAAAAGGGTGGCAGGTCTCGGGCAAGAGACCGAAAAAGGCGCAAAATAAGCGCTGATACGCGGAGAACGGGGACAAAGAGGGTGACAGAAGCGCAGGCGAACAGCACAGCGACCATCGAAATGGAGCAGATCGACAGCCTGATTTCGGCTGCCGGCGTCGATGGCACGCGGGCGATTCTGGAAGCGTTTCAGCGTTCTACGACCGACCTTTTGACAATGCTCACTGATGGGGTGCGCGGCGGCGCCCTCGAAGACGCCTATAGAACCGCCCATGCGGTGAAGGGATCCGCCGCCAATGTCGGCGCCCAGATGCTGGCCGAAACAGCCGCCGCCATCGAACAGGCCTGCCGGGCCGGCGACGCCGCGGCAGCCGCTGAAATGCTCACCGAGGCCCAAACGTGTTTCGACCTTTTCTGCGTGCATTTCGAAGCGCATCTTGCGCAATATTGATCTTATAGAGAATCGCCTGAGCGATACATGTCCTGATCGCGATGGACATAGGCGCTCATGACCAGACCGAAGCCGGCCATAATCGTCAGCATCACCGTGCCGCCATAGGAGACGAGCGGCAAGGGCACGCCAACCACGGGCGCCAGTCCCATGACCATGCCCGTATTGATGAGCACATACAGCGTGAAGGTCGCCACGACGCCGATCGTCATCATGCGCGCAAAATGCAGCTTCGACTGCATGGCGATGGACAGACCCGCGAAAATGACAGCGAGATAAAGCAACAAGAGGCCTACAGCGCCCACAAAGCCGAACTCTTCGCCGAAAACTGTGAAGATGAAGTCGGTCTGCATTTCCGGCAGAAATTTTAGCTGCGCCTGCGTGCCTTCCATAAAACCTTTGCCGGTCAAACCGCCGGAGCCGATCCCGGTTTTCGACTGCAACAGGTGATAGCCCTGACCCAAGGGATCGCGTTCGGGATCGAGAAAGGTGGTGATCCGTCTAAGCTGATATTCTTTCAAGACATCGAACCGGTAGGCAGCGTAGCCCCCGGCGATGGCTCCGACTATGCCGAGAAAGCCGATGCGCCAGGAAAGACCCGCCACAAAGATCATAATGGCGCCCGTCGCTGCAAGCAGAAGCGCCGTGCCGAGATCGGGCTGAATGAAAATCAGTCCCACGGGCGCCCCGACCATCAAGGCAGGGGGAATAAGATAGAGAAGATGCGACACCTGCTCGGCGCGCAGCCCCTGATAATAGCGCGCGAGCCCCAGGACGAGGCCGATCTTCATGGCTTCGGAGGGCTGGAACTGCAAACCGCCGAATTCGATCCAGCGCCGCGCGCCCATATTCACTTCGCCGATGAACGGCACAAGCGCCAGCGCAATCAGCGCCGCAAAATAGGTGGGATAGGCGAGCGCCATCCAGTAACGGATCGGAACCATCGCGACGCCGATCAGAATGCCCAGGGCGGCCAGATAACGCAGCCCGTGCTTCATGGCCCAGGGCTGCCAGTTGCCTTCCGCGACGGAGTAAAGCGTGATGACGCCCGCGCCTGCGATCATGGTGAGCAGTATGATCAGCGGCCAGTGAAGGCGGGAGAACTTGTCGCGAAATCCGCGACGCCGGCCGGGAAGGATGATGGAGGACATGGGGGCCTAACTCTCCCTGACGCCGGCTGCGCGGGCGAGCGTGCGCGGATCGAGCGGCGCGCGGGATGCAGGATCTTTTTCCGCGACAGCCTTCATGATGTCGCGCGCTTTCGGCCCTGCGGCGCGCGAGCCGCCAATGCCGTGCTCGACAACCACAGAACAGGCGTAACGCGGATTTTCATACGGCATGTAGCATACGAAGAGGGCGTGATCGCGCCGCGCCCAGGGCAGGTCTTCCGGTTCGGCGAGGCCGCGTGCGCGGTCTTCCGCGGTAATGGCGTAAACCTGGCTGGTGCCGGTCTTGCCGGCGAGTTGCCAGTCGGGATCGTCGATGCGCGAGCGCGCGGCCGTTCCATATTCATTGGTGACCGCATTCATGCCGGCGCGCACCACGGCGAGATAATCCTGATCGACATCGACGAGCGGCGCCTCGGGCGCCGGCAAGATTAGATCGCCCACGGCGCGCACTAGGCGCGGTCGAACGGCCCTTCCCGTCGCAACACGCGCAGACATGACCGCAAGCTGCAGCGGCGTCGACGTCACATAGCCCTGACCGATGATGCAGGAGAGCGTCTCGCCCTGAAACCAGGGCTGCTGGGCCGGGTTGCCGGCGAAATATTCGCGTTTCCAGTCACGATCCGGAATGACGCCGCGCTGCTGGCCCGGAATGCCGAGCTCATAGGTCTGGCCGAGACCGAATTTGCGCGCCGTTTCCGCAAGGAGATCGATCTCGAGCGTTTTTGCGACGTCGTAAAAGAACGTGTCGCAGGAATGCTTCAACGCGTCTTTCATATTGACGTTGCCGTGGCCGCCCCGCTTCCAGCAGTGGAAATAGCGGTTTCCGTACCAGACGCGGCCGCTGCAATAGACGCTGTGGTTCGGTTTGACGCCGGCCCGCTGGGCGGCAATCGCCGAGATCAGCTTGAAAGTGGAGCCTGGCGGATAAACGCCTGACAGGGGCTTGTTCAAGAGCGGTTTGTAAGGACTCTGATTAAGCTCTTTCCAGAGATCGGGGTCGATGCCTACATTGAAATCATTCGGATTGAACGCCGGCGTCGAGGCGAGAACGAGAATGTCGCCGGTCACCACATCCATCACGACCGCGGCCGCGCTTTGCGGCTCGTCCGGCATGCGCTCGCCAGGCTTCGACAGAATCTCCATGGCCTGCGCCTGCAACTCGGAATCGATGGTCAGCGTCAGCGTTTTTCCTTGCACCGGCGGCACGGCGCTATTGGCCAGTTCCTCGATCACGCGGCCATGGGCGTTGATCTTGACGTTCATTGCGCCGGCTTCGCCGCGCAGCTCCTCTTCATAGGTGCGCTCGAGCCCTTCCCGGCCAACCTTGAAACCAGGCTGGCGCAACAACACGCGCTCTTCATCGCTTTCTTCCGAAGCCAGGTCGCGTTCGGTGACCGCGCCCACATAGCCGATCACGAAGGCCGCATCGGCGCCGTAAGGATAGTCCCGCGTCTCGCCGACATCGGGAAGCACGCCCGACAGATGCGGCAATTCGAAATTCAGTTTCGAGAAATTCTCCCAGGAGAGATTGTCGGCGATCTGCACCGGCGTGAAGGCGCCGCGGCGGCGGATTTCCCGCATGATGCGCGCGCGTTTTTCTTCACTGACGGGCGTGATCTTGTTGATCTTGTCGAGAATGGCGTCCACGTCACGGGCCTGCTCGGGCACGAGGAGAACGCGGAAATTTTTGCGGTTCGAGGCGAGCGGGTCGCCGAAACGATCGACGATCTCGCCGCGCAAGGGCGTCAGCACCCTGCGATTGAACTGATTTTCCTGCGCGAGATCGAGATATTTCTGATGATTGGCGATTTGAAGCTGATAGAGCCTTGTGGCGATCCCGCCGAATAGCAGCGTGACCCCGCCGCCGAACAACATGGTGCGGCGGGAGACCATTTCCTGACGTTCGGGATCATGGGTGTTGACGCCAGCCATTTTCTACACCTCCACCAGAACGCGGCGGTGCAGTTCGCCGAAAGCAGCGCCGAATAGCGGATAGATGGCGATCGTGGCCGCAAGCTGCAGCAACAGGAAACGCAAAGGCAACAACACGCCGGACATCAAACTCATAACAAGCCATAAGATAAGGCCTGCGCCCAGCGCTGCAAAGGCGAAACCGATCCAGACGACCTTTTGTTCGCGTCCGAGGAAATAGGCGCGCTGGGACATCACGATGAATTGCGTGACAAGGTAAACCGCCGGCCAAAGCCCCAGGGGCCCGCCGGTTAACAAATCCTGTAAAAGACCGATGAAAAAGACGCTCAAGGGGGGCAGGTAATCCGGCCCGTAAACCGACCAGAAAAAAACGATGACCAGCGGAATAATGGGCGTCGGTGCAAAGCCTTCGAACAGGCGGATGGGCGCTGCAAGCACGAGCACGCCCAAGAGGCCGAGAAAGGTCGGCGCCGCAGCCTTCATGAGCCGGAAAAGATTTTCGGCGCGATAGCCCATGGGCCTAGCCCTCCGCCGGCGTTTGCCCGCCAGCTTCAACAGAAGCGCCGCCGGCCGCATCTTCAGCCCCATCGCCGGCGTCATCTGCAGCGTCGTCTGCAGCCTCGTCAGCGACCGGATCGACGGCGGGGAATTCGTAATTGATGACCCGCACCATGCGCGTGCGGGCGTAATTGGCGTAAAGGTCGACGGTGATTTCGCTGCGATTTTGCCCCGTCACCACGCCGACGGGAAGCCCGCGCGGCAAGGCCCCGCCCGCGCCGGAGGTCAGCACTCGCTCGCCCGTTTCAACATCCACCTCATCGGCCCGCGCCGTAACACTGATGACCGGGCGGGCGCGGGTGTTGCCGACGAGAATGCCCTCCACATCCGCGCCCTCGATATAGACAGGAATGCGGCTTTGAATGTCCGTCAGAAGGAGGACGCGCGAGGCGTCGCCGCCCGCCTCAACAATCCGGCCGACGAGGCCGTTCTCATCGACGACGGCGTGTCCGACCTCCACATTGTTGGTTCGCCCGGCATTGACGATCATCGAGCGCGCAAAGGCGTCATTGGATTCGCCGATCACGAAAGCGCTGATGGGCTGCGCCTCGGGCGGCGCCATATAACCTTCAAGGGCTTCATAAGTCGCTATCGTCTCGCGCAGCTCAAGCGCTTCGTTCATCCACTGGCGAAGCTCCGCGTTTTCCTCACGCAGCGCCTTGTTCTGCTCCATCACATTGAAATAGTCGCCGACCGATCCGAAGACGCCGTTCACATAGGAAATGGGACCGGAAAAGAGCGTGAGCACGGGCGAGGCCGCATCCATCACGCCTTCGCGCGCTTTTTTGAAAACCGAGGCCTGCGCCGAGTAAAGACTCGACAGCAATAACAACACCGAGACGAGAATGAGCAAAATCAGGACGAAGCGGGAATGCGCCTTGCGTCCCAGCCCTTCCCTACGGTCGTGCCCCAGATATTCCATGCCTAGCGAACGTATTCCGTTTGGTCGCGCCGTTCACGCTCGCTACATCCGGGTCGCGCCCTAGATTGCGGAAGAGAGAACGCCGCGCATTGCTTTCGTGTTTTCAAGCGCCGCGCCCGTGCCGAGCGCCACGCAAGAGAGCGGGTCATCGGCGACCGAGACCGGAAGGCCGGTCTCGTCACGCAGAACCTGATCGAGATTCTTGAGGAGCGCCCCGCCCCCAGTCAACATGATTCCGGTGTCGACGATATCCGCGGCGAGTTCCGGCGGCGTCGCTTCGAGCGCGACTTTGACGGCCTCGATGATGGCGCTCACCGGCTCGGCAAGGGCTTCGGCGACCTGCGCCTCGCCGATGCGGACTTCCTTGGGCACGCCATGCATGAGATCGCGGCCCTTGATTTGAATGGTGACGCCTGAGCCCTCGGTCGGGATCATGGCCGATCCGACTTCCTTTTTGATCCGCTCCGCCGAGGCCTCGCCGATCAGGAGATTGTACATGCGGCGAATGTAACCGACGACCGCGTCGTCCATTTTGTCGCCGCCAACGCGCACCGAGCGCGAATAAACAATGCCGCCGAGCGACAGGACCGCAACTTCCGTGGTGCCGCCGCCGATGTCGACGACCATGGAGCCCGTCGGGTCGGTCACCGGAAGCCCGGCGCCGATGGCGGCCGCCATGGGCTCTTCGATAAGTTCGACCTTGCGTGCGCCGGCGGACAAGGCCGATTCCTGAATGGCGCGGCGCTCCACCGCCGTGGCGCCAGAGGGCACGCAGACAACGATGCGCGGCGACGCGAAGGACCGGCGATTGTGAACCTTGCGAATAAAGTGCTTGATCATCGCCTCGGCGACCTCGAAATCGGCGATGACGCCGTCGCGCATGGGACGGATCGCTTCGATCTCGCCGGGCGTGCGGCCCAGCATTTCCTTCGCCTCATTGCCGACAGCGCGGACGATCTTGCGCCCCTGGCGGGTTTCGATGGCGACGACGGAAGGCTCGTTAAGAACGATCCCCCGGCCTTTGACGTAAACGAGCGTGTTGGCCGTGCCGAGATCGATGGCCATGTCCGCGGAAAGCATGCCGAACAAAGTGGAAAGCATTGGGCTGGTCCTATTTGCAGGTACAGAAATTCACGGACGGTCTTATCCTTAATGCGTTCCTAAATCGTCAACAAAAGCCCGAAACGCTGGCTTTTTCCGGTATTTTCGGCGCTGTTCCATTTACGGTCTACCAAGATTCTTTAACGCCCGCAGACTTTCTTAATCCCCATGGTCCTGCTTTCGAAGCCGGCGGTAAAGCCAGCGCACCAGGATCAGGAAGCCAAGCCAGCCGATGACGATCAGCGCCACGATCGACAGATGGGCCGGATCTCTGGTGGTGAAGAAATCGACCAGACCGGCGACGCCGTCTTTCAGCGCGTTCGCATCCGGCGTGAAGGCCGCAAGCCCCGCCACCAAAAGAATTTTCGGAATTATGCCGACGCCCGTGCCGGCCCAGTATTTCCACATGGGGATATGCGCCGCGCCGGCGGCGGCGTTGACGACGATGAACGGCGCCGACGGCACGACGCGCACAAGACCGCTCGCGAGAATGCCGTGCCGGCCTATGAAGTCGATGGTGCGCTGCACCCGCTCGCCGCCAAAGCGCCGGACCCAGCGCCCCCCGAGAAAATGGCCGAGCCCGAAGGTCAGCGTCGCGCTCGCCATGGTCGCCAACCACGAATAAAATGCGCCGTTTTTGGGTCCGAAGACAATGACAGTCGCTGTAATCAGGAGGATTTGAGGGAAACCCGTCAGCGCCAGAAAGGCGAAGATCGACATCACGCCGAGCACGGCGAAGGGCGACTCCGCAACCTCGGCCAGCATGCGGTTCAGCTTGTCCTGGTTTTCCTGCTCAAGATTAAGCCACTGCTGGCCATAGGCGAGCATCAAGATGACGAACGCCAACAGAAACAGGGACACCGCAAGGGAGGTGATCGCCTTGGCGTCCATGGATGTCAAAAAGCGCCCCAGACGGCGCAGAAACTCGACCATACCCTGATGGGTCCCGCTTTTACGCTGAACCGGCCATAGCGCTCCCCGCCGCGCAGTTAAGTCCGGCGCGCCCGACCGAATCCCAGACCAGACGCCATTCTACCCAAAGGACCGGTCTTCTCCATCCCCGGACGGCCCGCCATATGATGTGATTTAATAACGCCAGCACCCCATGAAAGCAATCAAGCATTAACCTGCTAAAAGCGTGAATTGCGCTTTCTGCGGCAAAAGGCCAGCATTCAGATGGGGAAAGTCTGCGCCCTGCGGGCCGGGGTAAGGAGGGGGAGTTCCATGCGTTTCAGACTGGTTCTGTGGCTGCTGTTTTTCGTTCTGGGGATGTTTATGGGCGATCGCTACGGCCTGCCGGGCTGGGCAAGGTCCGCCGCCGATGGCGGTTTTTCCGCTATCGACGCATGGTTCGACAAGCTCGATGAACCGATCCCGGAAAGCGGCGTCGAAACGGAACACCAGACAAGCGACGCTGAGCCCTCAGCCAGCGACCCGGCGCCGCCGGCGCGCCAACCCGCTTCGGACGATCAGGGCGCGACAGCGACTTCAGAGCTGCGCATCAATGACGCCGGGCTTCAAATCATCAAGGATAGCGAAGGGTTGCGTCTGGAAGCTTACGAGGCGGGCGGGGAATGGCTCATCGGCTACGGCCATAGACGCACGGCGCAAGCCGGCATGACCATCACCGAACAAGAGGCTGAGCAATTGCTGCGCGAAGACGTGCGCGCATCGGAAGATACGGTCAGAAGACTGGTGACGGTCCCCGTGAACGAGAACCAGTTTTCCGCCATGGTGTCGCTCGCCTACAATCTCGGAGAAAGCGGCTTTTCACGGACGACCGTCCTTGAACGGATTAACGCCGGCGACTACGACGGCGCGGCGGACGGATTTCTTATTCATAACCGCGTGCGCGTGAATGGCGAGCTCCAGTCGGTCCCGTATTTGACAGAACGCCGGCAAAAAGAGCGCGACCTTTTCCTGACGCCGGCCTAATCTTCCGCTTCAGGCGCCGGCCCCTGATTGCCGATATCGGCGATGAATTTCCATTCGCCGTCATCCTTGCGCCAGATGGAGACATATTTTCCGTATGAGGATGTTTCGCCATCTTCGCCCTGCGCTGTGAAGACATAGGCGCCCCAAGTATAACCGAAGTCGCCGCCGGGCGCCGCTACGCCGTCCATGGGGGTCCATAAAAGCGTTGCGCCTTCAGGCCAGCTTGAAAAGCGTTCAATCAGCGCGTCGCGGCCTGTGTAAGGAGCGCCGCCTTCAGGGAACATGCGCACATCCTCGGCCGCATAAGCGGCGAAGGCGGCTGGAACACCCTGGTCTTGCGCCATTGCGGCGAATGCACGATCCACATCCAGCATCTCTTCCACAGGGCCTGCATAGGCCGTCGAGATCATCGACGCGATGGCGAACGCCGCGCCGGTCAGTATGTTTTTCATGGTCGTCTCCTCCTGCCGCTGGCGCGAGTTTAGCGCAGATCGTCGCAACGCCGCGTCACGTTGTGGTGAGCTGGGTTTTGTCTGGTCGCCTTCTCGAAAACCCGACACGCTCACACTTTCGCGGAAAACGCTCTGAGCTGTTCGAGAATGCGGGACTCCGCCTCTTTAGCATTTTCAGCGCGCGGCCAGTCGGACGCCTGATTTCGGAACCAGGTGAGCTGTCGCTTGGCGAAGCGACGGGTATTCTGCTGCAACATTTCCAGCGCCCCCTGTTCGTCGATCTCACTGTGCAGCATGGCGGCGATTTCCGGCACGCCAAGCGCCTTCATCACCGGCAGGTCAGGATCGAGATCTCGCTCAAGAAGAGCCCTAACCTCTTCCACGGCGCCCTCCGCCATCATAGCTGCAGCGCGCGCATCGCAGCGGGCGTAAAGAACGTCCCGGGGCGGTTCGATGACGATGCGCGCATCGACCTTATCGATCAGCGGAACGCGCGGTTGCGCCTGATGCCATGAGAGCGGCTTGCCCGTCGCCTCAAGGACCTCCCAGGCGCGCATCAGCCGCTGGGCGTCCCCCGCCGGCAATCGCGCCATAGCGGGGTCGCGGGCGACAACTTCTTCACGAAAGGCTTCCGGCCCAACCTCGCGCCGCCGCGCCTCGGCCGCAGCCCGTGTCTCTTGGGGAATGTCAGGGATGGGCGAGAGCCCTTCTTCCAGGGCGCGGAAATAAAGACCGGTTCCGCCGCACACCAGCGCAACTTTCCCGTGCGCATCGCATTGATATAACACTTGTTTGGCCAGCCGCGCCCAGCGCCCGGCGGAGAAACGTTCAAACCCTTGAATTACACCATAAAGATGGTGCGGCGCTTGGTCCCGATCATCGGCTGTTGGTCGGGCTGTTATAACATTCAAATCACCATAGACTTGCATGGCGTCAGCGTTGACGACCTCGCCGTCAAGGGCCCGGGCA
The DNA here is from genome assembly GCA_002704915.1 of Parvularcula sp. GTDB lineage: Bacteria > Pseudomonadota > Alphaproteobacteria > Caulobacterales > Parvularculaceae > Hyphococcus. Next base: position 449,185 of record PAIP01000034.1, on the reverse strand, counting down.
AGCGACAACGCGGCCGCCGATTTGCCACTGGCGGTCGGTCCTGCGATGAAGATGAGGCCCGGTGTTTTCACGAATCAAACCCGTATGAAATTTGTTCTTTCGCTTATCACGAACCCGTCGAAAGAGCCGATCAGCCCTGCGTTGCTGGATCGGTTTCTTCATGTTGTCGAGCCCTATCGCGCGGCGGACGCGCCCTCGGAACTCGCCCCTGGCGAGGCCTACGACATCGCCCTTGAGGAGCATCCGAGACCGGATTTCCTGCCGAAAATCGCCGAGATCGCCATTCATGCGCGGGTCGACGCCAATATCGTCCCGGCCGACAATCGCCGCAAAAAGCTCCTCATCGCGGACATGGATTCCACGATTATCGAGCAGGAATGCATCGACGAACTTGCCGCATTCGCCGGCAAGCGAAAAGAAATCTCGGAGATCACCGGCAAAGCCATGCGCGGCGAACTCGATTTCGAAGGCGCGCTTACGGAACGGGTCGCCATGCTGGAGGGACTTTCCGAAAGCGTCCTGGAAGAAACATTCGCCAAGCACATTTCCCTGACGCCAGGCGCGCAGACGCTTGTCCAGACCATGAATGAAAGGGGCGCCGTCACGGCGCTCGTTTCCGGCGGCTTTACCTTTTTCACATCCAGAGTGGCGCAGCGGGCCGGCTTCATTCATCAGCAGGCCAATGAATTGCTGATCGAGAACGGAAAGCTCACCGGCAAGGTCAAACACCCCATTTTAGGCCAGGCTGCGAAACTCGAAGCGCTGGAGGCGATCGCTGCAAAACATGACGTGCCGCTTGCCGAGACCATAGCAGTGGGCGACGGCGCCAACGATCTCGCCATGATGGCGCGTTCAGGGCTGGGCGTTGCGTTCCGCGCGAAACCGGCGGTCGCGCAATCGGCAGAGGCGCGGATCACTCATGGCGATCTCACCGCCCTGCTCTTTCTTCAGGGCATCCCAAAATCGGAATTTGCAGCCTAGAAGCCTTACGGCCGCAGCGATTCGTAAAACAGAAGATCGCCGCGCTGCACGTAGATCTGCACCGGACCGCTATTGAGATTTCTCAGCTTGCCGAGCTTGTCGACAGCGGCGGAAGGACGCGTCACGCGCTCCCAGCCGATTTCGAGAATGACATCGCCCGGCTGCAAAACGATTGCGGCGGCGCTTTCAGGATCGACAGCCGTGACGACCACCCCTTGCACTGTCGGCGGCAAGCCATAGGCCTGGCGCACGTCATCGGTCGCTTCCTGCAATGTCAGGCCGGAGCCGCGCGCCGCGTTGGCCGGCAAGATGTTCGCGCTGTTTGCGGCGAGCATTCTCGTTTCCCGGCGATCGACCCTCACCCGAACCGTCATACGACGGCCGTCGCGCAAGACTTCCATGGGTACAGTCGTGCCGATGGGCGTGTCCGCGACCGCCCGCGTCAGGTCGCGAACGCTTTCGATCTCACGGCGGTTGAATTCCAGAATGACGTCGTTGGGCTCAAGCCCGGCGTCGGAGGCCGGGCTGTTCGGACGAACGACCGTGACGACCGCGCCCACGGGCGTGCGCAGCTTCAACGACGATGCAAGTTCCGGCGTCACGTCATCTATAGACACGCCCAACCAGCCGCGCCGGGTTTCGCCGTAATCCAAAAGCTGCGTGACCACGGTATCCGCCAGATCGGCCGGCACAGCGAAGCCGACGCCGACCGAACCGCCGGTCTGGGAGTAGATGGCGGTGTTCACGCCAACGACCTTGCCGTCCATATCGAAAAGCGGGCCGCCGGAATTGCCGCGATTGATGGCGGCGTCCGTCTGGATGAAATCGTCATACTGGCCCGAATTAATGTCGCGATTGCGCGCCGACACGATGCCCACCGTCACCGTCCCGCCAAGACCGAAAGGATTGCCGATGGCGATGACCCAGTCGCCCACGCGCGCCGCATCGGAATCGCCGAACTCCACATAAGGAAAGCGGCCGCCGCCTTCGAGCTGAAGAACCGCAAGATCTGTTTCACGGTCGCGTCCCTTCACAACCGCGGAAATTTCGCGGCCGTCCCAAAGCGTCACGGTGATGTTCTCGGCGTTGTCGATCACATGATTATTGGTGACCACAATGCCTTCCGGATCGATGATGAACCCCGAGCCCAGCGAGACTGCGGGCTGATTGAACTTGCGCTGAAGCGGCGCCAGTTCGCCGCTGGCGCGGCCGCCGCGCGCACGCTGGGCCGAAGAGATATTGACCACTGCCGGCGTCAGCTTTTCAGCAAGATCGGCGAAACTGTCAGGCGCGCCGCGCCCTGGCGCCGCAGCAACGGGGCCAGCCAAAAGCGCCGCCGTCGCCAGAATTCCAACCAAGAGCCCCCGAACAACTCCCAAACGAGCCATAACCGCCTCTTCTTTCCCCGGAACCAAACCTTAGATTTATCAGGTTAACGCAAAGCCGCCCGCCCGCAAACTTTCTTGCGGGCGGGCGGGCCGATTTCGCATCAATTTGACCGAACACAGCGGATTTATTGACGGTTTCCTTGCAAGTTATTGAAATACCGGAAAAATTCGCTTTCCGGCGAGAGCAGGATTGTGGTTTCACCGTCCTGCAGCGCTTCTTCGTATGCGAGCAGCGAGCGGTAGAAGGCGAAGAACTCCGGATCCTTGCCGTAGGCGCTGGCGAAAATCGCGTTTCGCTGCGCGTCCGCGGAGCCACGAATTTTCTGCGCTTCTTCTTCGGCCTGGGCCTTGATCTCGATGACCTGACGGTCGGCCTGGGCGCGAATCTGGTTCGCCCGCTCATTACCTTCGGAGCGATATTGCTGGGCGAGCTGCCGGCGTTCGGCGATCATGCGCTGAAACACCGCCTCAGAGTTCGTCTGCGGAAGATCAGCCCGGCGGATCTTCACATCAATAATTTCGACGCCAAGGGGACGGGCAGATGTCGTGAGCTGCTCCTGAATCTGCCCCATCAGCTCGCTGCGCCGTTCGGAGATGATTTCGTCAACCGTGACGGAGCCGAGCACGGCGCGGATCGAGTCTTCGAGAATGGACCCGAGGCGCCGCTCGCCGCGCTCTTCATTGCTGACGCGCTGATAGAACAGCAACGGATCGGTAATTTTATAACGCGCAAAGGCGTCGACAATCAGGCGTTCCTGATTGCGGGCGATAATTTCCGTCGGCTCCTGATCGAGATTGCGGTTTCGCTGGTCGATAAAGCGGACATTTTCGATGAAAGGCGTTTTGAACCGCAATCCCGCCTCCGTGTACTGATTTTTCGGTTCGCCGAACCGGAACACCAGCGCCGAATGCGTTTCAGGAACGATGAACGCCGAGTTGAACAGGATGACGAGCACCACGGCAAGAACGATGCCTATGAGGGGAAGAGATAATCTGTTCATTTTAGTTGCTCCCTCCTTGCTGCTGTCGGCGCACCTGATCAAGAGGCAGATAAGGCACCACCCCCGAGCCCGCGCCTTCCTCGACAATGATCTTGTCCATGTCGCCTAAAACGCGCTCCACGGTTTCCAGATACATGCGCTGGCGCGTGACTTCCGGCGCCTGGGCGTATTCGGCGTAAATCTCGTTGAAGCGAGCGGCCTGACCGCGGGCATCGGCTGTGCGTTCCGCCGCATAGGCGCCGGCTTCTTCGAGAATACGCTGCGCCTGACCGCGCGCTTCCGGCACGACCTGGTTTGTGTACTGACGCGCCTGTTGAATAACCGTAGCCTGGTTTTGTTCCGCAGCCTGAACGTCGCGAAACGCCTCGTTAACCTCATCGGTGGGCGGCTCCGCCAGGGTGAGGTTGACGCGGTTGATTTCAATGCCGGCTTCATAAGCGTCGAGAGCGGACTGAATAAGCTCCTTGCTTTCCTGAGCCACTTCCGCGCGCCCTTCCGTCTGAACGTAATCAAGCGTGTTGCGGCCGACGACCTCACGCATGGAGGCTTCACTGATCGTGCGCACCAAATCTTCAGGATTGTCGATATTGAAAATATACTGCGCGACACCCGGCAGGTCGTCGCCCTCGTCAGCCACGCGGCCGGATTTGATTTTCCACTGCACGACAAAAGCTACGTCGACAATATTCTTGTCGCCGGTGAGCATGAGACCTTCGGGAATAGCGCCGCCGCGGCGCGTCGTTGCCGGGATCGACATTTCATTCTGCGTTTCAACCGGCTCCTTGCGCACATTCTGAATGGGCGATGGAAACCGCCAATGCAGGCCCGGCCCGGTCACCCTTTGATACTCGCCGAAGGTTGTGACGACCGCGAGCTCCTTTGTGTCGACCTGATAGAAGCCGCTGATCAGCCACAGGGCGACGAGACCGCCGGCGATCAATCCGCCAGTAGATTTGTTGAGCTGAAAACCGCCGCCGCCGCCTTGACCGCCGCCGCCACGCCCGCCTTGCGGGAACGCGCGCTTCAGACGTTGACGGGATGCCTGGAGCAGATCTTCGAGATCGGGCGGCTCGCCTCGGCCGCCGCCATTATTGTTGGAGCCGCCATTGCCGCCGCGGGGCGGTTGCCCCCAGGGTCCGCGGCCGCCGCCGCGATTGCCGGAATTGTCTTGCCAGGGCATTCAAGCCTCTCTCTCGTGAAGATTTTAGCGCCCTCGCGACCCTTTGTTGGGCGGGCGCCGGTGGAAGAACCAGATTTGCGCCGTATATATGTTACCGAATCTGCCGGGCGCAACGCGCCCGCTGCGCTTTTTTGAAGGATTTCAAGGGATACTCGCTTGCCTGACAGCCTGATCCTGCGCGTTCGCGCCGCCCTCTCCGCCATAAGAGACCCGGCTTCCGGGCGCAATATCGTCTCCGCCGGGGCCGTAGGAGGGCTCTCCGCGGATGACAGCGGCCGTGTCCGCTTCACGCTGGAAGTCCCGGATCGGGACAGGCAGGCCGCCGAAGGACTGCTGAAAGCCGCCGAAGACGCGGCCCGCTCCGTGCCGGGCGTCACAGGCGTCTCCGCCGTCGCCACCGCCCACAGCGCCGGGCAGGCAAAGCAAAAGCCCTCTGGCGGCGGCCATGACAATCCTTTTGGCTTGAAACAAAAGCCTCGCATTGAGACCGCCGGCGAGGCGCTTTCCGGCGTCAAATCCATGGTCGCCATCGCCTCGGGCAAGGGCGGCGTCGGCAAATCGACCGTTGCTGCAAATCTCGCCGTTTCGCTTGCGGCTCGCGGACTGAAAGTCGGCCTTCTCGACGCCGACATTTACGGGCCGTCCTTGCCGACCCTGTTCGGCATCGATGGCAAACCGCAAATGCGCGACAACAAGATCGTCCCGTTCGAGGCGTTTGGCGTCAAGCTCATGTCCATCGGTTTTCTTCTCGATCCGGACCAGGCCGTCGCCTGGCGCGGCCCCATGGTGATGGGGGCCTTGCGTCAGCTCATGAGCGATGTGGATTGGGGCGAGCTCGACATTCTTCTCGTGGATACGCCGCCGGGCACGGGCGATGCGCATATCTCGCTCATTCAATCGAAAAAGCTCTCCGGCGCGGTCATTGTCTCAACGCCGCAGGAAATGGCGCTGGCAGATGTGCGCCGGGGCGTGCATCTCTTCCGCCAGACCGAGACGCCGTTGATCGGCGTGATTGAAAACATGTCCTGGCTCGAAGGGCCGGACGGCGCGAAACAGTTTCTGTTCGGAGAAGGCGGCGCAGAACGCGCGGCGAAAGAATTAGGCGCTCCGTTTATGGGAGCCATTCCATTGTTCCCGGATTTGCGTCAGGCCTCCGATGACGGACGGCCTGTCGCTGCAACCGATCATGCCGCCGCGAAAACGTTCCATGAGCTCGCGGAAGACATCGCGAAATTCGTGAAACTCGCCTGAGCGCGACTTACGGCGCAGGATCGGGCGTCGTATGATCGTGGACGATCTTCCAGGCGCCTGCGTCGCGGCGCATCACAAGCGAAAAGGCCCCGCTTGAAGTTTCGCCGCCACGCGCAAGATTGAAACGCCCTGTCACCGTCGCAACGTCATCCGTGAGCATTTCCACATCGAGCTTCTCGAAGCCAAGCTGGCCAAGACCCTCGCCTCCCGCGTAACGATCGCGATAGCGTTTCATGGTGGCGTTCCAGCCTTTGGTGACATTCACGCCGGATACGAATTTCAGATCATCGCTTTTCCAGTAGGCGTCCATAAAGCCGTCAAGATCGCCCTCATTCCAGGCCGCGATCTGAGCCCGCAGCGTGGCGCGAATGACATCGGCCGGTTCGCGCAGTTTTGACGCTTCCGTCTTCTTCGCCTGCTGCGGCGCGGCTGCCGGCTGCGGCGCAGGCTCGGTTTTCGTCTCGGGTTCTGGGTTGGCCTCAGGCGCGGGGGCAGTCTCCTGCAAGCTTGCCTGCGTCACCTCAATCGCGGGACGCGGTTCTTCCGGTTCGGCGCCAACCATGCGCCCCACGGGAGTTGCTTGCGGCTGCGAGGGCGGCGGCGAACGTTGCGCCACCAATTGCGCAGGTTCGCCTGTGATCGGTTCAGCAACAGGCTGCGCGAGAATCCTGCTCATTTCATCTTCGAGCGCGCCAGTCTCGTCTTCAGTTGCAACATGATTTGCCGCAAGAGGTTCTGTAGCCGCCGCTGGCGGTTCGGAGGGCGCGGGTTCGGCTGCCGCAACCTCGACCGGGGCGGGCTCTTCCATCAGCGTCTCCTGCGGCGCGGGGTCCGACGCTGCGGCTTCCGGTTCTGTCTCGGCGCGCTTTGCCTCAACCACAAAGTCAGAGGCCGGTGGCGATGTGTCAGCACGCAAGGCCGGGGCGGCCTCTACGCAGACAAAGCCCGACGCAGCCAGACGCGTCGCCAACTCTCTTGCTTTTCGGGCGCAGAAATCGGAGGCGTTGTCGGCGTGATAGGGAACGGACGCGTTGCCGGAACGGGTGTAGCGTACATCGCAGCTTTCTCCGACGACGCCCGGCGATATGATTTCGATGGTGCGCGCATCGGCGCCGCGCGTGCAGACGGCTTTCGCCTCTGCGCTTTCGACCACGCCCGTTGCAGCAAGCGCACCGACTAGCGCCAATGCTGTCGCCGCAATTCTCATATCCCCCTCCTCCGTCTTCCGTTGCGCCCCAGCTTGTCCGTCAAGGCGCCTCAAATCTCGAACTTACGCTATATAACTGGCAGGTTGGAGCCTTAAGACTGAAACGGCCTATTTTAACGCATGATCTGTGAATGCGGGGTCGCCAAAATTCCTAAAAATTGGGCCTTTTTGGAGTTGGTTCAGGACTTGCGGTCGAGAATGAAAAATTCGCAAGCATACTCATTCCGGGCATTTTTTTCGCAGGCGCCCACAAGCTTTTCGCGCCACCGGCGCGAATCAAGGTCGGGATAGCGAACATCGCCTTCCACATCAGCATCGACCCGGGTGAGATAGATGCGCTCGGTCCGGGCGAGCGTCTGAGCGTATATTTCAGCGCCGCCAATGATCGGGATTTCGTCAACGCCCCGCTCCGCCGCAAGCTCCCTCGCCAGTTTGACGGCGCCGTCGATTGTGCGGGCGATGAACACGCCTTCCTTCAGAAAATCCGGCGAGCGCGTAATCACGATATTGTCCCTTTCGGGGAGCGGCCGGCCGATGGATTCGAATGTCTTGCGGCCCATGATGACCGGCTTGCCGACGGTCGCCGCCTTGAACTGTTTCAAGTCATCCGAAATCCGCCAGGCGAGGCCGCCATCGGCGCCGATGACGCCATTGCGCGCAACGGCGACGGCGTGACAAAGACGCGCGCCCTTCATTCGCCCTTCGCCAGATGCTCAAGCGATGCGCCGGTCAGACGGTACACCGTCCATTCGTCCATGGGCTCGGCGCCGAGGGATTTGTAAAAAGCGACCGACGGAGCATTCCAGTCGAGCACAGACCATTCCATGCGCCCGCAATCGTGGTCGAGTGCAATGCGCGCCAGCGCCGCCAGAAGCGCTTTGCCGGCGCCGCGCCCGCGCGCGCTTTCGCGCACGTAAAGATCTTCCAGATAGAGCCCGTGCTTTCCGAGAAAGGTCGAATAGTTGAAGAAATAAAGTGCAAAGCCGACCGGCTCGCCGTCCTCTTCCGCGATCAGGGCAAAGGCTTTCGGCGCATCGCAAAACAGCGTGCGACCCAGATGCTCCTCCGTGGCGACGACTTCGTGGGAGAGTTTTTCATAGGTCGCCAGCTCGCGGATGAAGCTGAGAATCAGCCCTTCATCCCCCGCGAGGGCGCGCCGGATCGTGATGTTCATACCGCCACCGGCGCCCTGATATGGGCCTGCGCCTTGTAATCTTCGATGGCGATGTCTTCAAAACGGAAAGCAAAAATGTCTTTGACGTCCGGATTGAGAACAAGTTTCGGCAAAGGGCCGGGCTTGCGCTTCAGTTGCTCGCGCGCCTGCTCCACATGATTTGAATAAAGATGCGCGTCGCCGAGCGTGTGGATGAATTCCCCTTGTTCAAGATCGCAGACCTGCGCGACCATCGCGGTGAGCAACGCGTAAGAAGCGATGTTGAACGGCACGCCGAGAAAAACATCGCCGGAGCGCTGATAGAGCTGGCACGACAAACGCCCATCGGCGACAAAGAACTGAAACAGACAGTGACACGGCGCGAGGGCCATGGCGCCAAGATCGGCCGGGTTCCATGCGCTGACCACGAGCCGTCGCGATGACGGATTGGTCTTTATTTCATTGACGACCCACTCGATCTGATCGATCGCTCGGCCGTCCGGCGCCGCCCATGACCGCCACTGCCGGCCATAGACCGGACCGAGGTCGCCGTTTTCATCCGCCCATTCGTCCCAGATGGAAACGCCATGCTCTTTCAGATAACGGATATTGGTGTCGCCGGAGAGAAACCAAAGAAGTTCATGCACGATGGATTTCGTATGGAGCTTTTTCGTCGTCAAAAGCGGGAAGCCATTGGCGAGATCGAACCGCATCTGATGGCCGAAAACGGCGCGCGTGCCGACGCCGGTGCGGTCGATGCGCGCATCGCCCGCTTCCAGAACACGCGCCAGAAGGTCAAGATATTGTCGCATAAACGCCGCGAATCTCCTGTTTCCTGCGCAGCATAGCGTGTCAGGCTGCGCGGCCAATGCCGCTTTTTCCCCGGCGCTCCCGATGGTAGTGTCGCCGGGCGCGACGGGGCCGCATAGAGGGGTGACATGGCGGAAGACAACGAGGCGTTTGCGCCTGAGACCGGCGGCAAGGGTCTCGCCCTGCCCGGCCTCCTCATCGGCTTCCTCGCCGGCCTTGCGGTTTACGGCATCACCGAATTCTGGATCGACGGCCATGACGACCGGCCGCTGGCGATCACGGCGCTGTTCTTCATTGGAACCCTGGCGGCGTCTTATCTGCTGCTTGCCGAAAAAGGCGCATTTTTCAAGGCTGGCGCCGGCGCTCTTGCAATCGCCGCACTGCTGGCGCCCCCCGACTTGTTCATCGCCAGCGTCGCCGCGAGCGATCCGCAAAACCTCACGGATTTTCCAACCTTCTTCTGGTTTTTCGTCAGCCGCGCTCTCTGCGCTTATTTGCTTGTGACGCTTGTCAAAGCCGCGCAGGAGACCGGCGTCCCCCCCGCCTATGGGAATGTCTTCTTTCACGGCGTCACCATGCCCCTGATCGCCGGCGGCGCGAAACTGTTCGCCTTGTTGGCGCTCCTGCTCCTGTTCGCCTGGGCGCTTCTTTTGAAGCAGCTCGATGTCAGCTTCTTCAATAAGCTGTTTCAGGAACCCTGGTTCATCCTGCCGTTTTTGGGCGCCATTGGCGGATTGTCGATCGCGATGATGCGCGGACTGCAGTCGCTGCTCGGCGCGCTGCGCTATGTTCTTTTGCTGCTTGCGCGCATTTTGATGATCATCACTGCGGTGTTTACGGTGACTTTGCTCATCGTTTTCGCCGTCAAAGGGGTTGGCGTCGTTTTCGACCGGCCTTATCCGAGCGCATGGATGATGGGGCTCGCCCTTCTCGGCATGCTGATTTTCAACGGCGTCTATCAAAACGGCGAAGGCGGGCCGCCGCCCCTGTGGCTGCGGATACCCACGCTCATCACGCTGATCGGATTCCCGGTCTACGCCCTTCTCGCCTTCTACGCCTTTTCCCTGCGGGTTGAGGATTACGGCCTGACGCCGCCGCGGATCGCAGGTCTCGCCGTCAACGCTCTCGTCGCCGCTTATTCCATCGTCTGCCTTGCCGGCCTGGCGACTGAAGCGAACTGGCGCGGCAAAAAATGGATGCCGCTTGTGGGCCCCTTGAACACGGCGATGGCGGCGCTGTGGGTGGCGGTGTTGATCCTGCTTGCAACGCCGCTCGCCAACCCTTGGGCGATCAGCGCGAGAAGCCAATACAATCTCCTCGCCAAAGAGCGCATCACAGCGGAGGATTTCGACTACGGATATCTGCGTTTCCGGCTCGGCGATTATGGCGATGATGCGCTCGACAAATTGCTGGCCCTCGACAACCACCCCGAAGCCGCCGCCATTCGCGATGGCGTTTCGCGCGCCCGGGAAGCAAACAGCTATTGGCATTATGAAAACCCGAACGTCGCGCCCGCTCCTGAAATCTCAGGGCATGAACAAGGCGAGGCGGATACGCCCGAAACCCTGCCCTTTAATCCGCCGGACGCGGATACGGGCCCAGACGACCCGGATGCTGGAGCGCCAGGCGAGTAGTTCTCAAAAAATATTATTTCGGCCTATATAGCCTTCATCCTTCGAGACGGCGCTGCGCGTCCCTCATGATGAAGAGATTTTTACATCTCAAAGGATCGAAGGCGTGAACGCAACCCGGCGACTGCTTTAGGCCGGCTCGGCTTCCTTCGCCTCTATCTTTATTTCTTTATCGGTTTTGTCCCGCAGGTGAAGCTTGCGGTTTGGACCGTTGTAATCTTCGACCCCTTGCGCGATCGCATAGCAGGCAAGCCGGACCGAACGGGGAATTTTCACTTTTTCCCCGTCGCGCTCGCCTTTTTCGTAATATTGGATCATTCGGCGCTTGAGGCCGAGGAGATTGGCTGCGTCTTTCTGGGACAGGCCCAGCGATTTGCGCCACTTCTTGAAGTCGCCCGATTCCATAGCCGCCTGGCTCCAGCCTGAAACGCCTGCCGATGCTATGCGCACTTAATGCATGGATATTACAGAATCTTGACATTCCTGCGCTTTTTCGCGGCCTTTGGGCCACGGGTCTTTAAATCTTTACCCCCGGAGCCTATATTTCTTGTGCTCGCGCAAGCGGGCTATGGCGATAAATGACGCGTGCAATAACCGTATCGGACCCGGGGGCGGTACCCGGCGGCTCCACCAAAACCCCTCTCCCGAAAAGCTTTGGGGGGAGGCTTCGGCGGGGCCGAAATAGGATCGACGAGCGTCTAAAGACGATGTTTTCGCCCGGTTTGCCTCCGTTATTTGGCTACAACTGAATAGTTGCCAACGACAACTACTCGGAAGAACTCGCTCTCGCTGCGTAACGCGGCTGAGCAGTTCGCTTTTTAAAGCCCTAGCCCCTTTCCAAGGCTAGGCGGGGCCCCCCGGCGCCTGGCAACAGAAGCCGGGGACTTTATGTCCCGTAAATCCGTCCATCTTTACGGCGCGCAGGCGCCGGGGAATCTTTGATCTGCGCCCCTTCGGGCGCGGGGAGCACCTGGCAACAGAAGCCGGGGACTTTATTCCCCATAAAACTAACTACCGGTATAGCATTCACGCGCCGGGATTCTTGAGAATTGCGGGCCTTCGCCCGCGGGGCACCAGAAGCCGGGGATTTTATTTTTCATCCCTCCAAATTCCGTTGCTCCCGGTCCCGCTGGCCTCTCGCCCGCAACCTCGCTACAAAGTGCGCCGATATAGTTGATATCCGAAAGGCAGTTTCACGGTGACGGAAGACATCGAGCTTGATTACAACGACCTCATTCAGGAAGCCCAGAAGCGCGCCTACCGCTTTCTCATGCGCGATGTCCTGAAACTGGTGGCCGAGCTCGGGGATGCGCCCGGAGAGCATCATTTCTTCATCGAGTTCCTGACCGGCGCGCCTGGCGTCTCCATTCCCGATCATCTCAAAGAGCAATATCCTGAGCGGATGACCATCGTGCTCCAGCATCAGTTCGAAAATCTCACCGTCACGGACGACGAGGTGGGCGTAACCCTCTGGTTCAAAGGCAAGGAGGCACGGCTTGAGATCCCCTTCGACGCTGTCACCCAGTTCGCCGATCCGAGCGCCCAGTTCGGCGTCAATTTCGACATCGCCCCGCCCGAAGCCGAAGACGACCGCTCACAGGAACAAGACGCGCCGGAAGCTGAAGCCGAAGACGATGAGGCCGACAAGGGCGAAGGGGCCGACATCGTCAGCCTCGATTCCTTCCGCAAGAAGTAAAGGTGCGACGCCCGCGCGGCTTGCGCCTTTCTTGTGAGCCATCATAAACCCGGGGCCGAAACACCTTCCTTTTGTCTAAATCCTGCCGAAAGAGCATCTCATGGCCAAAACCCGCACCGAATCCGACAGCTTCGGCAAACTCGACGTCCCCGCCGATAAATATTACGGCGCGCAGTCCGCGCGCTCGCTGATCAACTTCCCCATCGGCGAGGAGACCATGCCGGCGCCGCTGATCCGCGCGCTCGGCATCGTCAAACTGTCGGCGGTGCGCACGAACATGGCGCTGAAGTCGATGCCCGCGAAAACCGGCAAGGCGATTGAGAAAGCCGCGCGCGAAGTCGCGGAAGGAAAATTCAACGACAATTTCCCGCTCTCTGTCTGGCAGACAGGCTCGGGCACGCAATCCAACATGAACACCAATGAAGTGATCGCCAACCGCGCCATCGAGCTTCTCGGCGGCGTCATCGGCTCGAAAGATCCGGTGCATCCGAACGATCATGTGAATATGAGCCAGTCTTCGAACGACACCTTCCCGACAGCCATGCACATCGCGGCGGCGGAGCAGATCGTACATGAACTGATCCCGGCGCTGGAACATCTCCATGAAGCGCTCGCCGCGAAACAGAAAGCCTTCGCCAAAATCATCAAGATCGGCCGCACCCATTTGCAGGATGCAACGCCGGTGACGCTGGGTCAGGAATTTTCCGGCTATGCGGCCATGGTGAAAAACGGGATCAAGCGCGCCAAGGGCGTGCTGCCTGCGGTTTACGCGCTGGCGCAGGGCGGCACCGCGGTGGGCACGGGCGTCAATTCCAAAAAAGAATTCGCGAAAATGTTCGCCGCCGAAGTCGCCGCCTACACTAAACTTCCTTTCGTCACGGCGCCGAACAAGTTCGAGGCGCTGGCGACCCATGACGCCATGGTCGAGGCGCACGGCGCGCTCAACGAAATCGCCGTGAGCCTGTTCAAGATCGCCAATGACATTCGCCTGCTCGGCTCCGGCCCGCGTTCGGGCCTCGGCGAAATCGCGCTGCCCGAAAACGAGCCCGGCTCGTCGATCATGCCGGGCAAGGTGAACCCGACCCAGTGCGAAGCGATGACCATGGTGTGCGCGCAGGTGATGGGCAACAATACGACGGTGAGCTTCGCCGGCAGCCAGGGGCATTTCGAGCTCAACGTCTTCAAGCCGGTGATCGCCTACAACACCCTGCAATCGATCCGCCTTCTCGCCGACGCGTCGCGCGCCTTCACCGACAAATGTGTTGTCGGCATCGAGGCGAATGAAGACCGCATCAAGTCGCTGATGGAGCAGTCGCTGATGCTGGTCACGGCGCTGGCGCCGGAAATCGGCTATGACAACGCCACCAAGATCGCCAAGACGGCGCACAAGAATGGCACAACCCTCAAGGAAGAAGCGGTGAAGATGGGACTCGTCAGCGCCGCCGATTACGACCGCATCGTCCGGCCGGAAAAAATGATCGGCCCCAAATAGGCTGGGATTTCAGGGGATTATCCGCCATTTTTCTCCTGTTCCCGTTTTCCGGCGGCGTTGGACCGGTTCTTGCCTTATCTTCCACGAACGCGCCCGGCGCGTGACGCATTTTGGGACAAGGACGACAAGATCATGGCCGACAAACCTTCCGACAGCCAGCTCCGGCTCCTCCTCGCGCAATTCCTGTTTGCGCATGATGTGGATATCGAGACGCTCTACAACGCCCTCGGCGCCGATCTCTCCAGCGCCGATAGCGAAGCGGTCTCGCACATGGCGGGCATCATCGACGGCGTCACCCTCGCCACGTCGAAAATCCGCGCCCACGGCCTCGACAACTGGGCCAAAAGCTAAATTTCAAAAGTCACTGCTTGCACCAAGACGGCGAACCGGCGTCTTCTCATCAGAGAGAACGCCGGTTTCGTTGTTTTTGGAGTTTCGAGCAATAAATTTCCATGCCTTCATCCTGAGGAACCATGTTCCTTCGTCCTTCGAGATGCTCCCCCGGATCAAGTCCGGGGTCGCCCTCAGGATGAAGGAACATGGTTGTCTCGAAGGATCGGAGGGATGGAAATTTATCGCGCCGTTCATTAAGCCATGCGCAAGAGATCGATCACCTTAAAAGGCCACCGCACCTCAATCGCGCTGGAGCCTGAATTCTGGGACGCCCTCGACGCCATCGTCGAGACGGAAAAGCGCACCCTCCCCGCGCTGATCGACTCCATTGACCGCAATCGTTTGAAGCAGACCCCGCCGCCGGGATTGGCGTCGGCGATCAGGGTTTATGTGTTGAAGCGTCTTTCAAGTAAGACGTCTTAGACCAACGCCCTTACACATCCCTCATCCGGTCATCCCGGCGAAGGCCGGGATCCAGCTAAAGAAAATGCCGGGCGAAGCCCATCTCGACTGGACCCCGGCCTTCGCCGGGGTTGTCGGAGTGTGTCGCAAGCTGCAAGGTATTAAACGTGATATTTAACTTGCAGCTTGATGCATACTACATTGGCCGTTCCAATTTCCAGCAAATCGCACCAAACGCGATTCTCAGCGACAATTAGCCCGCCGCATGCGACGCCACATTCAGCGACGGGCGCCCGAGGACGATCTGCGCATAGCTGCGCGTCACTTCATCCGCATAGCCACGCATCATCGGTCGCACCTGCTCGAACTTCTGAACGCCCGCGGCCCGCGCGATAATCCCGCCAAAGCGACGGCGCACCGGCGCTTTTAACGGATCGGTCCAGCCGGAAAGGGCGCGCACAAGCTGCAGCCGCGCCCAGAAGCTCCGGGCGGAGGCCAGCGTCTTGGCTGTTTCTTCCGAAATGAGGCCGGAGCGCGCCATGGCGTCGAGCGCCTCTGCCGGGCTCACATCCTGAACGAAAGGATGGGCCGACGCATGCTTGTAGATCAGCGTCGAGATGACGAGCTCCACATCGGCGCGGCCGCCTTCGAGCCGGTCGATATCCCAGTCGGAGGACGGACGCTCGCGGCGCATGCGCTGGGCGCGGGCGCGGTCGAGATCGCGGAAGAGAATGTCGGCGCGGCGCGCGCCGGCGATGGCGCTCCTCAGCGCGTCACGCGCGCTTTCCTCAATCTTGTCGTCGCCGGCGGCGATAACGCGGCCGCGCGCCAGCATGATCTGTTCATGAGCTACGGCTTCGGACTGAACATAGGATTTGAAGGCGGCGAGCGCCGACACGACCGGCCCCGCGACGCCGCCCGGACGGTGCGTCGCATCGGGGGTGACGGCGAAAACGCCCTCGCCCGCTTCGCTGAGGCTTTGCAGATAGCGCTTGGCGAACGCTTCCCCCGCCTCGCCCAGATCCTCGCCGGCGATAAAACCGAGATGGGTCGCAGCGCCCGGCAGGTGCGGCCCGTCGGATTCGAAAACATGAAGCGCGATATTGGCGCCCGCTTTCGCTTCTGCCGCCGGCGCGGCATCGCGCGTGGTTTCGAAAACATTCGTCAGGGTACGGATATGAATATCTTCAAAGGCCTCAACCGCGGCGTCGAAGCTCGTTGAGCCGCTCGCCGCGTTATACGCGACCCGGGCCAGCAATTCGCGGCGCCATTCGGCGAGATCGGCGAGGGCCGTCTTGCCTTTCGCCGGGGGCGGCGTGTAACGGCTCAGCCATTCCTTGCCCGATTGCGGCGTCTCGGCGCCAGTCGATTCGAAAAACGTTTCCGCGAGGGCTTCCGAAGAGGTCAGCGGCTCCATCACCGCGCCGAAAGACCCGAAGGCGTCGACGAGACCGTCGCGGCGCTCGGCGCCGTCGGAGACCAGCGAGAAAACGTCGTATTTTTCACTGGCGTTCGCCAGAAGCTGATCGAACAGACGCACGGCGTCGTTCGGATGCTGCGTCTCGCCGAACGCCGTCAGGAGGCCCGGCGCATGGGAGGAGAAACGCTTGCCGCCGAGGCGCGCTTCGGCGCGGCGCGCCCAGTTGTCGACAGCTTCGGAGAGACTTTGTCCGTTGAGGAAGCCAAGATCCTCCAGCTTGTCGGCGTCGCCTTCTGTTTCGTCTTCGCCGTGACGATAGAGCGAAATTTCCTCCTGAGGACCGGCGGCGAGGCGGCGCAGCGTGTTGGCCGCATCGGTGCAGGCGCCATTCAGCGCGGCTTCGAGATCCTTGTAATCGCTGTAGCCGCAAAGCAGCGCCAGCGCGCGCTGTTCGTCTTCGCGTTCGACACTGGTGACGGGGGCGCCCTTCATTATCTGCAGGCGCGAGACAGCGATATGCGCCAGTTCTTCGCCGGCGACGAGACGACGCGCCGCATCCTTGGACAGCGTGCGCGAGCGCGATGCGTTGTCGAAAATCTCCCGCGCGGACGCAGTCCTGAAGATCGGGCGCAATCCGCCAATGGCGAGACGGCACAGGCCCGCCACCCGCCGGAACACGCTTCGCGGATCGGCGTCTTTTTGCTCAACGAAGCTCCGCAGCGCTTCAATGGCGATGGGATTATCGGACCAGACGATCTGCTCTATGTCCTCAAGGAACGCGCCGCCGGCCGTGCGGTCGCCCGCAACAACACGCGCCGCGCCGAGCCACATTTTCAGCGTATCGGCCTGCGGACCGGCGGCCGTCGCTTTGACGCGAGCGACTGAGTCCGCATAGCCGGCGCCGCCCACGCCGGAACCGATCGGCGTCCTCAATCCGTAAAGCGGATACTCGCCGGGCTTGCCCTCGAAGGCTTCACGAAGTTCGGCGCCGATGCGCACGAAGATGCGGTCGGCGCCGCGGGCCGCCGGCGCGGCAAACGCCTGTTCATCGTAAAGAATGATGAGGTCCAGCGGACCGAAGGGGGAAAGGTCTTCATGGGCGAAATCGCTGCCCGCCACGACAAAAACGCCGCGCAGGAAATTATCCGGGTCATCGACCGTCAGCTCGCCGCGCTTGACGGCGGCGCGCACTAGCCAGCGCAGCCCCGTCTCCACCATGCGTTCGGCGAAGTCGACGCGCGCCGCCGTGGCGTCAGCGACGCTCCACTCGCCACTCATTTCGGCGATGGCGATCGCGACATCGACGCGGTTTTTCAGCGGCGCAAGCGCCGCATGAAGCGCATCAGGTCCCCCGACCCCCCGATCAAGCGCTGTCAGATCGCGCGCCGCTTCGGCAAGCACGGGCGAAGCGCCTTCGATCAGCGCCGTCGCTGCTGCGGCCGGATGCGTCATGCAAAGTTCTGCGAGCCGCCGGGTTGCGCCAAAAACGCGCAGCATCAAAAGGCGGCGGTCGGGTCTGTCGAGCGGGGCGCCCGGATCACCGCCCATAGCTTCGGCCACGGCCCGGCGCCAGCGCTCAAGCGCCGCCGGCGCGCGCGCCGGATCGATTTTGTCGGCCGTATTGCGTGCTGATTGCGTCGTCGGCGCCGCCATAAACTTCCCCGCAGGTCTCATCGATGGATACGAAGCGGATCATGGCAAAGCAGGGTGAATTCGCCGTTAAACTATTCGTGACATTTAGACTTCGCTCTTAATGCTGATATGAACAAAATCCGTTAACTATAACGATTATCATGCCGCGGAAAATCGCTCGCATCCTTATTGCCCTCAGGAAGATTCGCCGCCGGCTGCAGGGCGTCGATGTGCTTCGCGTATGGATTCTGGCGGTCGTGATCGGCATCGCCGCCGCTTATGGCGTGATCGCCTTCCGCTTCGCCATCGACGCCGTATCGAGCCTGGCCTTTGGCGAGGACGAGGGCGGCGTCGTGAGCGGCGCCTCCTCGCTCACCGCCTGGCGCGCCTGGGCGGCGCCGGTGATCGGCGGGTTCGTCGTGTCCGGGCTTTTATTTCTCGCCCATCGCTTCCAATGGCTCGCCGGCGGCCGCGGCCAGGGGGTGGCCGACGTTATCGAGGCGAGAGCCGTTTCGGGCGGCAATATCTCGCTGCGGGCCGGTCTTGCGGCGGCGACCGTCTCGGCGGTCTCAATCGGCGCCGGGGGCAGCGCCGGGCGCGAGGGTCCGGCCGTCCATCTCGGCGCGACGATCGCCTCTATCCTTTATCGAAAGCTCGGTTTCACTGCGAAGCACCGGCGGGCGCTCCTAGGGTGCGGCGCAGCAGCGGCAGTCTCGGCGAGCTTCAACGCCCCCGTGGCCGGCGTCCTCTTCGCGCTCGAGGTCATTCTCGGCAACTACGCCCTGTCCGTCTTCGGGCCTATTGCGGCGGCGAGCGTCTCCGCGGCGATCATCACGCGCATTCATCTCGGCGACTTTCCCGCTTTCGCGCCGCCGGAATATGGCGTGATCGGAACGATTGACGTGCCGCTCGCCGCGCTTCTAGGCGTATTCTGCGGTCTCGTCGCGTCCGGGTTTTTACAAACGGTCGAACGCATGACGGTGGGCGTTCGGGAGTTCGCGCAGAAAAGAAAAATATCCTATCTTTTGCTTCCGCCTATCGGCGGCGTCATTGTGGGTTTGATCGGCGTCTTCTATCCGGAAGTTTTCGGCGTCGGATATGAAGCCGTCACGAAAGCCCTCAATGGCGATTACACAATTCACCTGCTCGCGATCCTCGTGCTGATGAAAGGCGTGGCGACGGCGGTGACGCTGTCCTGCCGTTTCGGCGGCGGCGTCTTTTCACCGGGTCTCGTGATTGGCGCCTTTATGGGCGCGGCTTTCGGCGCCGGGCTCAGCGAGCTGTTCCCCGACGTGACCGCAAGTCCGGTTTATTACGCAATGATCGGCATGGGTGCGGTCTCGGGCGCCATTCTCGGCGCACCCATCTCGACCACGCTGATCGCGTTCGAACTGACCGGCGAATATGGCATCACAATCTCGCTCATGGTCGCGGTCGCCATTGCCACGCTGATCACGCAATGGACCTGCGGCAAGTCGTTCTTCCACTGGCAATTGTCGCGCCGGGGCTATGATCTTTCCGAAGGCCCCCAAGGCATCATCCTCAAGACCACGCGCGTGCGCGAAGTGATGGAGAAAATGCCGCCGGGCGCGCCGCTTCCGGCCGATGCGGAACGCCTCGGCGCCGGCCAGTCATTGGGCGAAGCGCTGGCGAAACTGAATGAAGCTGAAGAGCACGGCCTTCCCGTCGTGGATCCATCAGACGAAAATCAGGTCGTCGGCTATCTCTCACGCGTCAAAGCGCTCGCCGCCTATAACCGGGCGCTGATTGAAGAGAATATCGAACATCACACCTAAGTTCTCAGAAGCGCGCGAATGCCATCGCTGAAAAAAGCTTCATGCGCTTGCGCAATGGCGCGCGCCGCTCGCCTTTTCGCAAATAGACCGGCGTCAGCGAAAGATGCAACAGCGCGGGCGCAACCTCAGTCTCAGCTTTGGACAATTCGGGCGCTGCTCCTTTATACATACGCTCAGCATAAGGAACGATGTCTTCCGTTAGCTTAGGAGCCATCACCCGCCCTTCGCGCGCCATGGCGAAGGCCGCACCTGCTTTCGCCGCCGCGTCAGCCAACGCCTCATCTCCGCCGGCCATCAGCGCGCCAATCGCATCGAGGGCGCCGTCGGTTTCACGGAACCAGCCGGCGAGATCATCGGCTGTGGAAAACCCTTCCCCATAGAGCGGGCGCGCCGCCCCATCGATCGCCGCATCGATGTGCGCCGCCCAGCGCTTGTCTGCGAGCATGGTCGCCGCCGCCGTTTCCAGAACGGGATGAGCGCGCGGCGGACCGCCTGCCTGAATGGCTTCGAGCCCTTCCCGCCACCATTGCAGCCGGATCTCGCCAAGCTGGGGCGCGCTCACCTGCGCGGGAATGCGCCGCAGCTCAATGCGGAGCGCCGCCAGGGCCAGAAGCGACTTCTTGAGCGGCGTTTTCGCATATTGTGCTGCGAGCCAGCGATCTTCGTCCTGCCTGCGAACAAGAGTGGAACAATGGTCGCGGCCATGTGTTGACGTTTCGGTCATGCGGGCCAATCAATGACAGGTTGATAACGCTGTAAAGAGAGCGGGTTTTCAATGGCGCGGCAATAATTGCATCAGCTTCCATCTCAGAGGCGAGCGCCGCGTTTTTACGGCCCTGCTTGCGCGAGAAGGCCCGCTTGCATAGATACCCCTGCATAGAAAGTAGAGAGGCGAACATGGCGATTGAACTACCCGATCTTCCCTATGACAAAGGCGCGCTTGCGCCGCACATTTCCAAACAAACCCTCGAATTCCACCACGACAAACACCACGCCGCTTATGTGGACAAGACCAATGCGGCGATCAAAGGCGGCGATCTCGACAAGGCGTCCCTTGAAGAGATCGTGAAAGCAGCGAAAGAAAAAGGCGATCAGGGCCTTTTCAACAATGCCGCCCAGTCCTGGAACCACACTTTTTACTGGAACTCCATGAGCCCCAAAGGCGGCGGCGCCCCGTCCGGTCAGATTGCAGAAATGATCGATGCGGCTTTCGGCGACTATGAAGGCTTCAAGAAGGCGTTTTCAGACGCCGGCGCGACGCAGTTCGGCTCAGGCTGGGCCTGGCTCGTGGCCAAGGACGGCAAGCTGGAAGTGCGCAAGACGCTGAACGCGGAAACGCCGCTGACCGAGGCGGGCGTCACCCCGCTCCTCACCATGGATGTGTGGGAGCACGCCTATTACCTCGATTACCAGAACAAACGGCCCGACTATATCTCGACATTTCTGGACAAGCTGGTGAACTGGGATTTCGCCAGCGACAATCTGCGCAAGGCGTAACCGCCGATGCTTCGTCGAAAGCCGTGACGCGAGGGACGCGCTAAGCGCCGACCGGAACGGCTTTCGACCAATCGCGCTTCACGCCTGTCGCCAACAGGAACGGCGACGCGACGAAGATCGACGAATAGGTGCCGATCACGATCCCCCAGATCATCGCCAGCGTGAAGCCGCGCAGCACCTCTCCCCCGAAAATCACCAGCGCAAACAGCGCCAGCATGGTCGTTCCCGACGTCATGATGGTGCGCGTCAGCGTGTCGTTGATCGACAGGTCCAGAAGCTCCGCCAGGGGCTTTTGCTTGAACTTGCGCAAATTCTCCCGAACGCGGTCATAAACAACCACCGTATCGTTCATGGAATAGCCGACGATCGTCAAAATAGCTGCGATGATCGCGAGGTTAAATTCAAGCTGCGTCACCGAGAACATGCCGAGCGTAATGATGACGTCGTGGATCAGCGCGACGATGGCGCCGAGGGAAAACTGCCACTCAAAACGAAGCCAGATATAGATCAACATCATGCCGATGGCGAGCGCAACGGCGAGCGCGCCTTTCTGCACGAGTTCGCCCGAAACTGTCGGACCGACGACATCGACCTTGCGAAAATCAACGCCGTCGCCAAGCAGTTCACGCAACGCGTCCTGCACCGCGAGCGAGGCTGCCTGCTGCGCCGTTTCCCCGGCGGTCTCGTCCTCACTGTTCTCGGCTTCCTGTTGCGCGATGCGGATCAGCACCGCCTCATCGGAGGTTGAAAAGTCCTGGATTTCCTGAACGTCCACGCTGCCGAGCCCGAGATCGGAGACGACCGTGCGCACCTCGCCGATATCGATGGGCTCGTCATCGGCGACCTCAATGGTGACGCCGCCTTTGAAGTCGACGCCGAAATTAAGACCGATGGTGAAAAGCGCGAGCAGCGAGCCGACAACGAGGATGGCGGAAAAAACCATTGCGGCGAAACGCATCTGCGTAAAGCCGATATGGGTGTTGTCGGGGATCAGCTTGAGCAACATGGGCGCGCCCCTTTAAAGTTTGATTTCTTGCGGCCGTTTGGCGAGGAGATAGCCCCCCGCGAAAAGCCGCGTCAGCACATAGGCCGTGAAGACCGAGGTTACGACGCCCACCGCAAGGGTAATCGCAAAACCGCGCACCGGCCCCGCGCCGAGCTGGAACATGATCAGCGCCGCGAGGAAGGTCGTGATGTTCGCGTCGATAATGGCCGAGCGAGCCTTGTCATAGCCCGTTTCGGCCGCCTTGATCGGCGACTTGCCGCCGATGATTTCCTCGCGAATACGCTCGAAAATCAGCACATTGGCGTCCACCGCCATGCCGATGGTCAGGACGATGCCGGCGATGCCGGGCAGGGTCAGCGTCGAGCCGAGAAGCGACAGGATGCCCGCAATCAGGATGACATTCGCGATCAGCGCAAAGTCTGCGTAAACGCCAAACCGGCCATAGCTGATGATCATGTAAAGAATGACGGCGACAAAGCCGATGACCAGCGCCTTGGCACCCGCTTCAACGGAGTCCTGGCCAAGCTGCGCGCCGACAGACCTCTGTTCGATTGTCTGCAACTGCGCCGGCAGCGCGCCGGAGCGGATCAAGAGCGCGATATTGTCCGCCTCCTGAGCAGAGAAATTACCGGTGATGCGCCCCTGCCCTTGCGTGATCGCGGACTGGATTGTCGGCGCGGAGATGATCTCGCCATCGAGCACAATCGCAAACACGGCCCCGATATTGTTGCGGGTGTATTCGCCGAAGCGGCGGGCGCCGCGATTGTCGAATTCAAAATTGATCTGAAAGCCAATGCCGTCGGAATTAAGACCCGCCGTCGCATCGACGACCATGTCGCTGGTGATTTCAGGGTCTTCGTAAAGAACGAGGCCCGGCCGTCCCGATCCTTCCCCTTCGACGAAGGGAAGATACATGCGGCCCGGCGGCAGCAGTCCCGCCTGCGCATCCGCAAGGCTTACCGTCGGATCGTGACGATGGAAACTAAGCTGGCCCTCAACGTCGATCAGCGCCTTCAAGGCTTCCGGGTCATTGTCGCCCGGCACCTGGACCACGATGCGGTCGACGCCCTGGGGCGCGATCAGCACTTCCTTGTTGCCGGCGGGGTCGATGCGGCGGCGAATGACTTCGATGGAATCGCGCACCGCGCCGTCGGCGTAAAACCGCTCGGCTTCGGGCGTCATGGCGATCTCGAAACGCTGGCCGTCAGCGCTCAACGAATATGCGCGAATGCCGAGCCCCAGCGCGCCGCCCACACCGCCGCGGGTCAGGCTGCGCAATCGCTCTTCGGCTTCTTCTGCATCCGCCGGATCAGCGATCAGCAGGGAGATGACGTTTTCTTCCTCGTCATAGGAAATACTTTCAATGGAAACCCGCTCGCGATTGGCCGCCCTGTTAGGCCTCAATTCCCGGCGCACGTCGCCCAAAAGCGCCTTCATGCGGTCGTCGATAACCTTGGCCGTATCGACGCTGAGGAGCAGGTGAGACCCGCCCTGAAGATCGAGACCGAGATTGATCGTTCCCTTGGGCAGAAAGCCCGGCAAGCTTTCCCTTGCATCTTCGGACAGGAGATTGGGAAGCGCAAAAAGGGCGCCGAGAAAAACAATGAACGCAACGCCGGCGATCTGGAATTTTGAAAACTGAAGCATGGCTGTCGGCCCGTTTTCGGCGCTTCGCGCGCCGTATGATTTTTAGCGGCGCGGTCTAGTCGTTGGCCGGGGGCTGAGGCTTGGTGCGCACGTCGCTCAAGGTGGATTTGACAACCTTGACCGTCACATTGTCGGCGAGCTCCACCATGACCTCCTCGCCCTCGAGCACCTTGGTCACCTTGCCGACGATGCCTCCCGCGGTCACCACCACATCCCCGCGGCGCACATTGGACACCATTTCCTGATGTTTTTTGCGCGCATTCATTTGCGGGCGGATCAGCAGGAACCAGAAAATCACGAAGATCAGCACCGGAAACGCAAGATTGAGAAGCGGATTCGGCGCGGCGGCGTCGGCGGCCTGCGCATAAGCGGGCGAAAAGAACATCGGCAGGTAACTCCCTCGGGAAGCATGAGATCGGACAGCCGGACGATTTATCTTGTTCTGGCCCCGTCTTCCAGATTCATTGGCCCGGCAAGGTCCGCGGGATATATAGCGATCCAAGGTGCGGTTGCAATGCGCCCCTCCGCCCTTTTCCCGGCCCCGCGCCCGGCGGCGCCGGATTTGCTGGGGATCGGGCGCGGATTGACGGAAAACCCGGACTTTAACGGGCGTATAAGGACTTCAATGGCGGCCAGAACCCTGATTATCGGCCTCGACGGCGCCGATCGCCGTTTCATCGACCGGCTGATCGCCGAGGGCGAGCTGCCCCATTTCAAGGCCCTGAAGGAGCGCTCGGCGACGTTTGAGTTTGAAAACGACCCCGGCCAGGGAAATGTCCAGTTCTGGACCTCCGCCGCCATCGGCGAGAACCCGGCCCATCACGGCCATTACTTTTACATGCAGTTCGACCCCGACAGCTACGCCATCATATCCGAACCTCACTTTCCCCTCCCGCCGGTGACGCCTTTCTGGAAGCAGCTTGACGGAGAAGGCTATCGCGGGGCGGTCGTCGACTGGTACGAAATGCCGGTCACCCCCCTGACCCATGGCGAGGTCATCCACCGATGGTTCGCCGAAGAGCCGCTGACGAAGACCGTCTTTCACCCCGAAGCGCTGGGCGAGCTTGCCGCCCGTTATGCTGAAAGCGATCCGATCGCGGAAGGCTACGCCAGCCGCCCCCGGCGCAGCGCGGCGGAACGGCAGGAATTTCTCGACCGTGTTTTTTCGCGCATCGATATCAAGGGGTCTTTTTTCACCGATCACCTGCGCGACAAGGACTACGACTTTTATATCGCCTGCCTTTCAGAAGCGCATAATGTTGGGCACTATTATATGGACGTGGAGGATGATCGCCACGGCCTGCACGATGCGACGCTCGCGGCCGAGATCGGCAAACCCCTGCGCGAATGCTATCGCCGGATCGACAAGGTCCTCGGCGCTGTCATTTCCGCCGCCGGCGACGAAGCGAATGTCTTCCTGCTCGGCGGGCCGGGCATGGAGGAATTCATCAGCGCCAATGGCGCGATTGACGAAATGATCCGGCGCGTCGATGTGGGTTATGAAGCGCCCTTGACGACAGCCGATGCGGCGAAGGAAACCTACCATTCGCTGATCCCCGCATCTTTGCGCGGCCATCTCCGCCCATTTGCGCAATGGGGACGCCGGCTGCTTGCGCGAAATGCTTACCGTGACCGGCGCTTTTTCGCCGTCCCCCATAATGACAATGCCGGCGCGGTCCGCATCAATCTCAAAGGCCGGGAGAAATTCGGAACCGTTGCGCCCGGCAATGAATATCAGTCCGTCATCGAGGAAATCCGCGAAGGAGTCTCCAGTTTCATCAATCCGGCAACCGGACGCTCCATCGTGAAGCGCGTTATCGACACGTCAAAGGAATTCGACGGGCCTTATCGCGACATGCTTCCCGATGTTTTCATTGAGTGGGACCGCACAGACACCCGCGGGGATTTCAGAACGCTTGTCTCGGAACTGTTCGGCGAGGTGACCGTAGCGCGGCATGCGCGCACCGGCGATCATAGCCCCTTCGGGTTTTTATGGGCGCCGCCTGCGTTTTCAGAGACGGCGATATCGCGTCCGCGCGACGTCGCCGCGCCAATGCTCGCCGCTATCCGCACCGCGGCGCCGCGCAATAGGCAAAATCGTTAAGACCGGAAAGCAGATGCCAACAAAAACTCTGGTACTCGGCTTTGACGGCGCGGACTCCGCGTTTGTGAACGCCATGATCGCCGACGGCGAATTGCCGAATTTTCGGCGGCTTAAAGACAGATCGGCAGCGTTCGAAATCGAGAACGACCCGGCGCAAGGCAATGTGCAGTTCTGGACCTCCGCAGCCACGGGCGCAGGACCGGGTCATCACGCGCGCTATTTCTATCTGAATTTCAATCCGGAAAATTACGACATCGTCCTCGACTATGAATTCGATCTTCCCGCCATCACGGCCTTCTGGCGAAAGCTGGATGACGAAGGCTATCGCGCGGCTGTCGTCGACTGGTACGGGATGCCGTCCGATCCGTTGAAGAACGGCGTCGTCATGCATCGCTGGTTCGCCCAGGACCCTTATACGCCTTCGGTGTTTCATCCCCCTGAGATGGCCGAAATCGTCGCAAAATACGCCCCGAGCGATCCGATTGCGGAAGGATTCGGCAGCCAGCCGCGCGACGGCGCTGACGCCATGAAAGAGTTTTATGATCGGATTCTTGGACGGATCGACATCAAGGCGTCTTTCTTTGCAGACCATATTCGAGACGGCGACTTCGATCTCTACATCGCCTGCTTCTCCGAAGCCCATAATGTCGGGCATTATTATATTCAGTTGGAGGATGAACAGAACGCGCTTTACGACCCTGATATCGCGCGCGCGATTCCCCATCCATTGAAGCAATGTTATCGCCGGCTCGACAACGCGATTGGCGATCTCATAGACGCCGCAGGCCCTGACGCCTCCGTTTTTGTCCTGGGCGGACCCGGCATGGAGCCGCTTGTCAGCGCCAATACGGCCTTCGATGAAATCGTGAGGCGCATCGATATGGGCGTCGGCGCGCCGCTTTCGAGTTCCGAAAGCGCAAAAAGAACCTATCACTCTCTTATCCCGAAGGGCCTGCGCGGACGGCTTGCGCCCCTCGCCAGGCTTTTCCGGCGCCGCCTCGCCAAAAGCGAGTATCATCAGCGGCGGTTTTTCGCCGTGCCCCATAATGACAATGCGGGCGCGATCCGCATCAATCTGAAGGGCCGCGAGAAATTCGGAACTATCTCTCCGGGTGCGGAATATGACGCGCTGGTCGCGGAAATCCGCGACGGGGTCTCGTCTTTCCTCAATCCAGCCACGGGGCGCTCCATCGTCAAGCGCGTGGTCGATGTCTCCAGGGAAATCGAGGGGCCTAATCGCGATATTCTTCCCGATCTTTTTGTGGAGTGGGACCGCGCAGGAACGCGCAGCGATTTCGGCAAAGTCGTGTCGGAAAAATTCGGCGAGGTCATGGTTTCACCGAAGACCCGCACCGGCGATCACACCCCATTCGGGTTTTTCTGGGGACCGGCGGTTCATTTCACCGAGCCCGCGAAGAAACCCGAAGACGTCGCCGGCGCCGTCATGGCGAGCGTCCACACGTCCCCTCCCGCCCTTTAATCGCCGCGCTTTGTTAACCTTGCAGGGCGTGGCAGAATATTTGCTGCAGTCGAGCTTTGACGTGAGTGCGGGGGAAACGGGCGGACGATGACGGCGAAAATAGTGATGTTCGGGCTGGACGGCGCAGATCCGGCGTTCATGGATCGGCTGATTGAGGCGGGCGAATTGCCCGCGTTCAAACGCCTGCGCGCGCGCGCCGCCGTCCACGCCATCGAAAACGACGCCGCCCAGGGAGCCGCGCAATTCTGGAACAGCGCCTCCATCGGCGCCGGTCCCGGCCATCACGGCCATCATTTCTACATGCATTTCAAACCGGACACCTACGACATCATTCCCAATCACGAATCCTCGCTGCCGGACATCACGCCTTTCTGGAACCGGCTGGATGAGGAAGGCTATCGCGTCGCCGTCGTCGACTGGCACCGCATGATGCCGAAGCCGCTCAAACACGGCCATCTTGTGGACAACTGGCTTGGTCATGACCCGCTGACCGACACAATCTGGATGCCGCCTTCCCTTGCCGAAGAAGGCAAAAAATATTTTCAAGGGGACTCGATTGGCGGCGGATTCGAACTCAGGCCGCGAAAGACGGCGGACGACATCAACGCTTACCTCACCGATCTTTTTAACCGCATCAAAGCCAAGACGGCGTTTTGCTGCGATCAGTTGCGCGCCCGCGAGTGGGATCTTTTCATCGCGTGTTTTTCCGACGCGCATGATGTGGGCCATCACGTCTATCATCTCGAAGATGAAACGCACGCCGAATACGATCCGGCGCTTGCCGACAAGGTGAGAAAGCCGCTGACGGAGAGTTACCGCCGCATCGATCAAGCTGTCGGCGAAATCCTTGACGCGGCGGGCGGCGATGCAAAGGTGTTCGTTTATGGCGGGCCCGGCATGGGGCGGCTTGTCAGCGCCAACGGCGCGCTCGACGAAATGTTGCGGCGCATCGATTGGGGCGTTGACGCGCCGCCGACAGTCGCCGAAACCGCCAGGAAAAGTTTTCATTCGCTTGTGCCGCTCAATCTGCGCCGGCGCTTTGCGCCGCTGGTGCGCGCCCTGCGCCGCAAGGTCGCCATCAATGATTTTGCGCGCCGCCGGTTCTTCGCCGTTCCGCATAATGACAATTCCGGCGCCGTGCGCCTCAATGTCAAAGGCCGCGAAAAATACGGAACCATCGAGCCCGGCGCCGATTATGACGCGGTGATTGAAGAGATCACGAAGGCGGTGATGACCTTCAAGAACGCCGAGACGGGACAGCCGATCGTGGCGCGGACCGTGCCGGCGCGCGCCGCCTTTCCCGGGCCCCATGCGGAGGTCCTGCCCGATCTCTTCGTCGAATGGAACCGCGCCGACGCGCCGGGAAAATTCCGCAAGATCGTTTCCGACATTTACGGCGAGATCGATCTGGAGCCCGTGGGGCGCACCGGCGATCACAGCCCTTACGGTTTCTTCTGGGCGCCGCCCGATGCGCCCGGTGACGGCGTCACGCTTCCCGAACACATCACGGTCCCGGTCATGGAGGCCGTCCGGGCCAACGCCCCTTCCATGTCGCACCCCGCGGCGAGCCAGGCGGCGGAATAGCAGCCCGCTTTTCCGAGCCCGCATGGTTGCTGGCGTTCCGGCCGATGTGGCGCCATTTGGCATTTTCTGTCGTATCCTTTTCTTCATCCGACGACCCGTTCTCTTACCTGTCGCTCTCGCTCGCCTCCCCACGCTTCAAGCGTGGGGCCCATCTCCCGCCCTCGCCGCAAACGCAGCGCGTAAGGATCGCTCAGGAGATGGACGCCACGGTCAAGCCGTGGCGAGGCGCAAGGGCAGGCGTTTCAGTTTCCATAAAGACGATGATAAGGCCGCGGCGGAAACGGTGGATAACTCTTCACCGACACTGGGAAATATTGAAGAATTCAACATTTTTGAGGTGTTTTTCGCCTCATGCGTGCGCGGGAAAGGCGTCACCGATGCCGGGCCGGTACGAAGGCTAAAATCTGCATGGCTCCGCCCTTCGAGACGGCCATTCCTTCTTCCTGAGGAGCGAGCCGAAAGACTTGCGTCTCGAAGGGCGAAGGAATGGCCCCTCAGGATGAAGCCATGCAGATTTTTCGCATGTTGCCCTGAGCGGAAAAACCGGCGGCGATGGGAGTTGAAGGGAAGAGGCGAATATCAAAAACAAGTTTTCGCGTGGGGAGTTTTGCGCGGTGTTTTTGGCGCAGGGCATGGAAGCGATAGGCTCAGACACGCTACGGCTTTGAGGTATATTCGGCCCCTCGGAAGTATGGAATACGACCACCTTCTCCGCGCAGTTCCATTTCCTGCTGCGTCTTGCGGCCTTTAACATCTTCAACAGACACGACCAGCACCGCGTTGTCGTCTGGATGAAGTTCCCCAACTCCATCAAGCGTAGCGACCAAAAAGCCTGTGATGATGCCGCCTTCCGGGATCGGGGTGTAAACCTTGTTTATAAGCCACTCGCTGGGCGGAAGACTTATGGTTGTTCCATTTCCTGCATCCACAGATATGGAAGTTGTAATCCGGTGCAGCGTCAACTCTTGGGTATTGTCGCCTCGTCGGACGTACATCCGGACTCCGGGGATGGCCGATTGCATCGTTCCTTTGTTGCGGAGAGTAATCATCGCAATGAAGGAAATGCCGGTCCCATATAGGTTTTTTGCTGGCGTTATCGTTCCATCTTTATTAATGCCGTGCGACTGACCACCCCAAGCCAGTTGAGTAATTTCAACAGCAATATCCGGCGCGTCGGCTTCAAGCCTCAGTATTTCTTGTCGGGCGGACTCCAGCTCCTGGTTTATCTCCGTATTAGTCGCTTCAAGCGCTATACGTTTATCGCGTTCAATTTGTTGCGGAGCGGCAAGAATATTTATGGCTAGAATCCCGAGAAATACGAGCCCTGTTGCCGCTAGCCCATAAATTAGCCATATGAAAAATTCTTCCTTCACGGCCTGGGGCTCCCCAAACCGCGCGTGCAGGATAAATCCAACAAGCGGTACAAGCACAACAGCGACAACCACGCCCCAGCCGCCCAAAAACTGGAACGTGTTATCCCATCCGTATTTGATCGTTTGCCAAGGCATGTTTCTTCTATAAGGCGCCTTGATGCTGATCGGGGAGTCCTGCAGACGCAGCAAAACAGCGGCAGCCGCCCTTGATGCGCTTGCTGCATAAGGCCGTTCTAGCATCTCCTGTCCAATTGTGAGTGAGCGCTCACTTGACAGCCGTGCGGCAGCGCTCTATATCTCCGGCGTGAGTGAGCGCTCACATCAGGTTGTGCAACCGCGCGAGGGAGAGGGCCATGGGCGCAAGACGTCAGGCGAAGACCGTGAAGACCCCCGCCGCGGGCGTCACCGAAGGGGCTTCCGGCGCGAAGGCCAAGATCGAACGGGCGGCGCTCGACCTTTTCTGCGCGCGGGGCGTCGACGCCGTGACGACGCGGGAGATGGCGGCGGAGAGCGGCGTTTCGGAAGGCGCGCTATACCGCCATTACCCCAGCAAGGAATCTTTAGCCCAGACCATGTTCTTTGCGATCCACGCCCGCCTGGCGCGCGAAGTCGCGGCGGCGGCAAAGGACAGACGCGGCATCGAGGCCAAGGCGCGGGCCATCGTCGGCGCCTATGTCAAAATCGCCGACGAAGACTGGACGCTGTTTTCCTATCATCTCCTGACGACCCATCGTTTTCTTCCCTATGCGGACAAATCCGTAAAGGCCCGCGAGCACAACATCGTCGCCATCGTCGAAGAGATGATCGCCGGCGCCATGGCGGCGAAGGAAATCCCCGAAGGCGATGCGAGCCTGAAGGCGGCGGCCGCGCTTGGCGTCGTGATGCAGGCGGCGCTGCACAAGATTTACGGGCGCGTCACGGGCGATCTCGCCCGACATGAAGACGCCCTCGCCCGCGCCGTCATCGCCGTGTTGAAATCGTAAAGAGGCTGACATGATTGCGACCCTCCGTTCGATCCTGTTTCAGGCGCTCTATTGGGCGACGTCGATTTTTTATGTTCTCGGCGCCCTGCCCCTGTTGATGTTGCCGGGGCGCGCGCCCCTGATGCGCTGGATGCAAGGCTATGCAAAGGCGATGTGTTTCTGGATGCGCTGGATCGCCGGCGTGAAAATTACTGTGCGCGGCAAGGAGAAGGTTCCGGACGGGCCGTTCATCATCGCCGCAAAACATCAAAGCTGGGGCGACGGTTTCCTTTCTTTTTCGCAGTTCGAAGATCTCGCCTTTGTCACCGGCGATCATCTGGAGAATTTTCCGCTGGTGGGCGGCCTCTTGAGGAAGATGGGCGCCATCGTGGTCGACAATTGCGGCGGCGCCCACGCCCGGGCGCGGCTCATCGATGACGAGCTCAAAAAAGCGCAAGATGAGAACCGCCGCATTCTGATTTATCCCGAAGGCCATCTCGCGCCGGTGGGGCGGCGCTACCGCTACAAAAAAGGCGTCTTTCACATGTATGAAGCCTATGGACAGCCAGTGGTCCCGGCGGCCACGAATCTCGGCCTTCGATGGCCGCAACAGCACTGGCGGCTGACGCCCGGCGAAGCGGTGATTGAATATCTCGATCCTATCGAACCCGGCCTCGACAAGGAGACCTTCATGGCGCGGCTTGAGCGGGCCATCGAAACACGGTCTATTGAACTTCTCGGCGACGAAGCGCCGAAAGACATTGACCTGGGGGCGCTGCTGCCCGACCCGCGGAGTTGAACAAGGTGACAGCCGCAGACCGGATCGCGCCGTGAAGCTTCCCCTTTTTTTCCAGCGGCGCTTTCTTCCCATGTGGGTGACGCTGTCTTTCGGCACCTTCGCCGACAACACGCTGCGCCAGGCGCTGCTCATCGGCATTCCGGCGGGCATCATTCCCGTTCCGCTTTTTTCAAAACCCGATGATGCGATCCCCGTGATCGGAACGCTGTTGCCCGCGGCGATCCTGATCTTTTCTTCAGTCTCCGGACAACTGGCCGACAAATACGAAACATCGATGATGTTCCGGCGCACTAAGGCGACGGAGCTTTTGCTGATGCTGACCGCGGGCGCGGCGTTTGCATTCGGGTGGGGCGGGCTCGCCATCGCCATGCTGTTCGCCATGGGCGCGCAATCGGCGTTTTTCTCACCTGTGCGGGTATCCGCTATGCCGAAATATCTGGAAGTCGACGAACTGGTGCGCGGCAACGGGCTCTGCAACGCCGGCCTTTTTTCATTCATTCTGCTTGGCTATCTCGTGGGCGGCACGCTGATCGTGTTGCCCGATGGGGGAACCATGGTCGCCGCGGTGTTGGTGAGCGCATCCTGTATCGGCCTTGTCGCGGCGTTGTTCGCGCCCCACGCCGCAGCGAACGCGCCGGGCCTCAAGCTGAGTTTCAACGGCTTCCACCAGACATGGATGATGTTCTCCCATGTCTTTGCAGCGCGCGGCGTGGCGCCGCCGCTTTTCGGCTCCGCGATCTTCTATTTCCTGTCGACCGCGCTCACCGTCGCCATCCCGCTTTATGGGCGCGACGCGCTCCACGCGACGCCGATTGTCTGGGCGGCGCTCAACGGGTTTTTTGCGATCGGCGCAGGCCTCGGCGCCGTCACCGCAGCGAGCCTTTCAAAAAGATCTTCCGGGCTCGGCGCATCGACAACGGCGATTTTGGGCGCCGGCGTCATCAGCATCGCCATCTATTTTCTGACGCCTTACGCCGCCGGAACGCCGGAGGCGCCGCTGACGCTCGGCATGCTGGTTTCCTCCTCAGGCGGACGGATTCTGGTGGCGGCGCTTGTTCTCAACGCGGCGCTTTCCGGCGTTTACATTGCGCCCCTGCAGGCGGCCATGCAGCGGCGCGCGCCGCGGGAGGTCCGGGCCCGGATCATGGCGGCCGGCGCGTTCGCCTATGCCGCTTTCGCCATTCCGGGATCGCTGTCGATCCTCGCCATCACCCGGACGGGCGCCGATCCGCGCCTTGCCTTCGTGGGCGCCGGGATCGCCATGCTGACCGTGGCGGGCGTGATGATATATCGTCGGAAAACGCTGCCCGCGGGACTCTATGACGAGATGCTGACCGCCAGGCCACACTCATCGGCAATCTGATGCCGACAAAAGGGCCATTGCCCGGCTTTTGCTTTTGCCTGTTCCGGGGGGCATGCTATTAACCATTCATTAACCCGCCGTTGCGGCATTGCAAACAGCCGGTTAACGGGAAAGCAAGGACGAAACGGTATTTTCCACACGATATGGAACTGACTTTCGCCATCATTGCGACGTGTCTCGTGTTCGGCTTTATCGCCGCGCTCGCGTCGTTTCGGCCCAATCTCATTCCCGAGATTGGCGCCAGCCTCCGCGCCGCCGAAACCGTAAAGAAATTTTCGCCGCGCAATACGCTCTTCATCATTGGCGCCAGCGCCAACCATCCCGCCTGCCGCATGCAGCGGCGGTTGTTGAAGCCCGCTATCGCCGCACTGATCCGTTCGGACGTATCGGTCATGGAAGTTTATGGCGATGCGATGCCGCGTCAGAACGGCGATCCCATCGACTGGCTCGACCCGTCCTTGCTTCGTCATGCGCTTGGCGCCGAGGAAGGCTTTTTCATCATCTATGTGGATGACGCCGGAAAAACGCTTTTTCGCAGCGAAGCACCCATGGTGACGGCGGATATTCTCCATCAGGCGCGTCTCGACATCTCCGCGCCGCCTCGCCCCGGAACATCGCGCAAGAACGCAGTCCTTAAAAAACTTCGCGCCGCTTAAAGCGCGGAGCTTTTCCGCTGTTACTTACCTTTGTAAGGCCGCCCGATGGAATGATAGGCGAAGCCCGCCTCCGCCATTTCATCCGGACGATAAATGTTGCGCAGATCGATCATGATCGGCGTTTTCATGAGCGACTTGGCGCGCTCCAGATCGAGGGCGCGAAATTCGTCCCATTCCGTGATGATGACCACCGCATCCGCGTCTTCAAGGGTCTGATAGGTGCCCTCGGCATAATCCACATCTTTCAAAAGCCCTTGCGCCTCATGCATGCCCGCCGGATCGAAAGCGCGCACTTTTGCTCCGGCGGCCTGAAGCACGGGAATAATATCGAGGGACGGCGCATCGCGCATATCATCCGTATTCGGCTTGAAAGTAAGGCCCAGAACCGCAACCGTCTTGCCGTCGAGCGATCCGTCGCAAGCCTCGATCACACGCGTCGCCATCTGTTTCTTGCGGGCGTCATTGATCTCCACCACTGCTTCAACGATTTTGGTGGGCGAGTTATGGACCTGGGCCGTGCGCACAAGGGCGAGCGTGTCTTTCGGAAAACAGGAGCCGCCATAGCCCGGCCCTGCATGCAAGAATTTCGATCCGATACGTCCATCGAGGCCTATGCCGCGCGCCACTTCCTGCACATTGGCGCCAACCTTTTCGCAAAGGTCCGCCATTTCATTGATGAAAGTGATCTTCGTCGCCAGAAAAGCGTTCGCAGCGTATTTGATCAGTTCCGACGTCGCGCGGTTCGTGAACACGATCGGGGTCTCATTCAGATAGAGCGGACGGTACAATTCGCGCATGACTTTGCGCGCCCGCTCATCCTCGGCGCCGACAACCACGCGATCGGGTTTTTTGAAATCCATGATCGCCGCCCCTTCCCGAAGAAATTCCGGATTGGAGACGACGGAGAAATCCGCATCGGGACGCGCGCGGCGAATGATGTCTTCGACCTCTGTGCCAGTGCCGACGGGCACGGTCGATTTTGTGACGACAACCGTGTAGCCATCCATCACTTCGGCGATTTCCTCAGCGGCCTTGTAGACGTAAGAAAGATCGGCAAAGCCGTCGCCGCGGCGGGATGGGGTGCCGACCGCGATGAAAACCGCATCGGCTTTCGGCGTAGACGCAGCGAGATCGAGGCTGAAGGACATGCGCCCGGCCTTGACGTTCTCCGCCACCAGCGCTTCAAGGCCAGGTTCATAGATCGGAATTTCGCCGGCCTCGAGTTTCCTGATCTTGGCCTCGTCCTTGTCGACGCAAACGACCTCATGGCCGAAATCAGCGAAACATGCGCCCGAGACCAGGCCTACATAGCCGGTGCCGATCATGGTGACGCGCATGGTGAAATCCCCGTCTTCGGTGTCCGCCGCAGTCCTGGCGCCTGGCGGAGGCGCGGCCAGCGGCAAGGTTGAAAATTACGGCAGGTCTTAAACGGCGTTTTGGGGAAAGACCACTGCCTTCACAGTCAAAAACAGGATTTTAATGTCAAAGAAGAGTGACCAGTTATCGACATAAGCGAGGTCATAGCGCACCCGGTCCGCCATCTGTTCCGTCTCTGACGTCTCCCCGCGATAGCCGTTGACCTGCGCCCACCCGGTGATGCCCGGCTTGACCTTGTGTCGCCCTGAGTAGTTTTCAATCATTTGAGCGTATTGATGATTATGGGCGAGCGCATGGGGCCGGGGCCCGACAAGCGACATCTCGCCTTTGATGACATTGAAGAGCTGCGGCAGTTCATCAAGACTGTACCGTCGCAGAATTGCGCCCAGCGGCGTAATGCGCGCATCGCCCGGCTTGGCCTGCGTTACAACATCGCCATCTTCAGCAACCGTCATGGTACGGAATTTATAGACTTTGAATACGGCGTTGTTGAAGCCGTGGCGTTTCTGGGCAAACAGAATAGGGCCTTTGCCCTGAAGTTTCACGGCGATGGCGATCGCCAGCATGACGGGCGACAACAACAGCAATGCGATCGCGCCCAGAACATAGTCCTCGACTGTCTTCAGAACGCCCCCCCAACCTTCCAGCGGCCGGCGGTAGAGAGACAGAACGCGCACGCCGCCCACATCGCTGATGGCGCCGCCAAGGTGATCGAGCCAGTGAATGTTGGGGCATATTGCAATTGAAACCGGCAGGATGGACAGCCGGCGCACCAGCTTCGCCATATCCTCGCCCGACGCGCGCGGCACGGCGATGACGATATCGTCGATTTCGCCGCTCCGCGCAGCCTCCGCCAGATCGTTCAGATCTCCTTTGGCGGCGTTTTCATGGCCATCGCCATTGTTCACCAGACCGGCGTCGTAAATGCCGACGATAAACGTTCCGGCCGGCGACTTCTTTGCGTATTCTGAAAATTTTACGCCCAGCGCCGTGGCGCCGACCACCGCCACGCGGCGCGCGAACACGCCGCCATCCATGCTCATACGTCGGGCCATAAGGCTGGCGCTGAAGCGCACGGCAATCACCGAGACGAGCGTTGCGACGGACCATGCGGTCAGCCATACGCGCGAGAAGTTGTCTGAAATTTTCAAGGCAAAGGCGAATGCCAGAAGCCCGAGCAACACAAGCGCCCAGCGCGATACAATAGCTCGCACAGCCTTGGACGCCTTGGCGATCTCGTCGAATTCGTAATAGCCGTCGCGGCGCAAAAGCGCGGTCAGGCCCGTGGCGCCCATGATTCCCGCGGCCGTATAATTTTGAAGATCGATGGGAATATCGAGATAAAAGACGTGATAAATCTCGGCCACCGCCACGGACATGACGATGACCAGGATGAAGTCGATAAACTGGATGATGTCGCCGAACAAAGCGCGCGCCACCGGGCCGCGCCGACGCACGCCTTCACCTGAGAAGCTGTCAATATCGTTTTTGACGCCGGGCTCCGCCATTACACCTATTATCCCCAACCTGCTTCCATAGAGGCGTTTTCTTAAGAACCTTGCCCTCGCCGGATTGGACGGAGCTGGCGTTCGTCGTCCTCCGGTCCGGCGCGGATAACAAGCGGCCTGAAGTTTGAATGTCAATTGCCACGGGTTTAAGGCTTATTTACGTCAAAAAGGTTACCTGTGCCATGTCGAAACAGTTTGCCGCTTTCCATGTGAGCTGGCGGGACGCCAAGGTGCGCCCTCTCGGCCTCGTGGCTGATGAGCGCGATTATGGCCGGGCCGCCGCCGCCGCCCTCCAGGCGCGCCTCAACCAGCTCGCCGATGAAGGCTGGATCGTACAGGAAATCCTCCCCTCCTCGGGCCTCACGCCGCGTCAGACCGCCGGCTTCACCATCGTCGCTTTCCGTTAACCGGTCACCCGCCGCCGCTTGCCAAGCCGGCGATGTTCAGCCAAGGGTGGGGCATGACCAATATGCATTCCACTGACGAAACGCTCTCCGCCGCGCTTTGTTCCTTGGCGATAAAGGCTGGCGCCGCGGCGATGGAGATTTACGCCCGCGAGGTTATCGCCGAGACCAAGGCGGACCAATCGCCCGTGACCGAGGCCGACAGGCTGGGCGAGGAGATCATTCTCGCCGGGCTCGCCGCCTTGGCGCCGGATATTCCCGTGCTCGCAGAAGAAAGCGCCAGCGAGGGCAAGATTCCGGAGCTGGGCGACCGGTTTTTCCTGGTCGATCCGCTGGACGGCACCAAGGAATTCATTACCCGCACCGGAGAGTTCACCATCAACATCGCGCTCATCGAAAGCGGCAAGCCGGTGTTCGGAGTGGTTTACGCACCGGCGATCAACACCCTCTTTGCCGGCGGGCGTCACGGCGCCTGGAAGGCGACCGTAAACGCCAAGGGCGAGATCGTAGACAAGCAAGCCATTGGCGTTCGCAAGGCGCCGGCTGAAGGCCTGATCGCCGTCGCCAGCCGTTCGCATCGCTCGCCGGAAACCGATGCTTATCTACAAACGCTCAATGTGGCCGACTTCACCGCAGCGGGATCGTCACTGAAATTCTGTCTCATCGCTGAGGGCGCCGCCGACATCTATCCGCGCTTCGGAAGGACGATGGAATGGGACACCGGCGCCGGTCAGGCGGTGCTGGAAGCAGCGGGCGGGCGCGTCCTCACTCATCCTGAAGGCGAACCTCTCGCCTATGGCAAGAAGGCGCGCGGTTTCGATAATCCGCATTTCATCGCTTACGGCGCTCAATAAAGCTTCAACGATAAAACGGCTCTGTCACTGGAAAGAGATTTGCGGGCGCTGAAACATCGCGGCGCACCCAGATATCCCAGAGCGCTGTGCGCTCCACCATCTTGAACTGAGTGTAGAGCAGCACCTCGGCGCGACCTTTGGCTTCGACCGTCTTCGGATCCATCTCAAGGCGTGGGACAAAAACAACCTTGGCTTTTTCGGCCGCAGCGGGACCGTCGGCCTGGCAGTCGCGGACTTCGGCGAGAACGCAGGCGGTGTCGGCGCCCGTCAGAAACGCCACATCAAAGCCTTCCGCCGCCATTGTGCGGGCCCGCGCCGCCGCTTCGAGCAGCATCGCCGACTGGTCCACCGGACCCAGCGCGAAAAGCTCGCGCGCCTCAGGCGTGGAGAACCGTCCCTCCTCCACCCATTTCGCAATGGTCGGGCCCCCGGGCTGAACAAGAGCGAGTTCGGAGCGAATATTTTCCGGGGCGTTTTTGGCTGCATGATGCTGCAGCGAAAACTGACCGGCGGCGTGTATGGCGATCACGCCGGTCCAGAACAGACTGAGCGCGCCGGCGGCCAGCGCACTCGCGACGCTGGCCCGGTCATGATCGCTGAAAAGCCCGTCGTAAAAGGGCGACATCACGGAAAAGCAGGCAAGCCCCGCAGCCAGCGCAAAAGCCGGCAAGGCGTTCGCGCCCGAAAGCCGCGCAGCAATCAGCCCCGCAACCAGCAGTCCGGTGGCCGCCGCCCAGTTCTTCCAATGCGCCCGCCCGCCAAAAATCGCGCTCATGAAAATCACGATAGCCGCGCCATATGCGGCTGCGGCAAGACCGAAGGCGCTCTCTCCGCCTTTGAAGATATTTTGCAACGTCAGCACCTTCGGGCCGGCCAGCGCGCGCGCTGCGTTCATGCCGGGCGTTGCAAGCTCCATTGCCCCCGCAAGCACTGCGAATGTTAAAAACACGGCGCCATACCGCCAAAGCCCGTGGCGGCCCGTCAGGAACGGACAGGCCGAAAGAAGCAGAAACCCGATCAGCGCAAAGGCCGGGTTGAGGAGCCAGATCAGAAACAGAACTATGCCGCCGAGGACGCCTTCGATGCGCGCGCGCGAGGCGGTGTCATCCGCCGAGACGGAAACAAAGGAAAGACCGCAAACGAGCAGCATGCCGAGACTGAGTTCCGCGACGCCGGAAAACGGCGCCGCTGCAAAGGCCGCAAGCGCCGCCGTCGCAAAAGCCGCGAAGGCCGTGGGGAAACGCGTCGAAGCAAGATAGGCGAAAGGCGCAAGGATAATCATGGCGCCAATCGCTTTTGCAACCAGATGCACGCGGCCAGGCGCATCAGCCACCAGATCGGCCGCCATTAACAGAAGAAGGTGAAACGGTGCGTGCTGCGCCGCCAGATCCGCCTGCCCGGCCGCCACGGCGCGCGCTTCGGCGACGGGCGCAATCATGTCGACGGTGGGAGCGAGACTCAAAAGCGCCGGAGACAAGGCCGCCGCCATGACGAAAATCAAACCGGCCCCAAAGGACCATAACAGCGCCCAGCCCGGCGCCTGCCATGAGTAAAGCGCCATGGCGATGCGGCG
This sequence comes from Parvularcula sp., assembly GCA_002704915.1. GTDB lineage: Bacteria > Pseudomonadota > Alphaproteobacteria > Caulobacterales > Parvularculaceae > Hyphococcus. Next base: position 409,565 of record PAIP01000034.1, on the reverse strand, counting down.
CGCGCGCGGCGCCCCGGCGCGCCAGCCGACTTCCACTTCATTAACATTCCGGGCTTTGTTTTTTGTGCTCATTTGGAACAGTCCCCGCCCTAACTCTCGGCGGGCGCCGGGCCCGCCAATTCTTAACGGGAGCATTGCAAGTCGCCTGCCGAAGGCTCGCCTTAAACGGGAATCTGGCGGGAACTGGGGGCTTTGGCGCTTGAACGCCGAAAGCCCCTGTTATGTTCCGGGAGAGTGCGTTAACGAGGCCCCATGCGCACCCTGTTCCATATGCCCCTGGACCCGGCCTGCCGGATGGTCCGGATCGCCCTCGCCGAAAAGGGCCTTCCGGCGCAAATCTTGGAAAAGCCGCCCTGGGCCGACACGGACGGCGCCCTGGCGGCGGTTAATCCTGCCGTGACGGTTCCGGTGCTGCTCGACGAGGCGCCGACCGGCGATGACGTCGCGATCGCGCCTGCGAGCGCCATTATCGAATATATTGAAGAGGCCTATTCGAGCGAGCCGCTCCTGCCTTCCACCTCGGCGGGACGGGCCGAAGCACGCCGCCTTACCGCCTGGTTCATTCACAAATTCGAACGGGAAGTCTCCGCCCTGACCTTGCGTGAGCGCATCGACAAACGACTGATGCGGCGCGGCCAACCGGATTACGAACTTTTAAAGGCCGGCGCCGAGGCGTTAGCCTGGCATCTCGATTACGCTTCCTGGCTGCTTGAACAACGCTACTGGCTCGCGGGCGAACGCATGACGATCGCCGATCTCGCCATGGCGGGACAACTTTCGGCGCTCGATTATATCGACAGCGTGCCATGGGAGAAATTTCCGGTGGTGAAAGACTGGTACGCCCGCCTGAAATCGCGGCCCGCCATGCGGCCGATCCTGCGCGACCGTGTCGACGGTCTGCCGCCCCCGGCGCATTACGACAATCCGGACTTTTGAAACCTATGTCTGACGCGTTGAAAACGCGGATTGCCGAACAGGCGAAAGAGGCGGGATTCGACGCGGTTCGTTTCACGCAGGCTACGCTTCCCGAAAGCGTGCGCGAAAGGCTGCGTGCTTTTCTCGCACTCGGGCGTCACGGCGCCATGGGCTGGATGGAAAACCGCGCCGAACAGCGCGCGCATCCCCAATCCCTGTGGCCGGACGCGAAAAGCGTCATCATGCTTGGCATGAATTACGGTCCGGACCGCGATCCGCTCGACGCGCTGAAAAAGAAAACGGCTGGCGTCATTTCCGTTTACGCCCAGAACCGCGACTATCACGATGTAGTCAAGAAACGCCTGAAGCGCGTCGCCCGGATGATTGCGGAAGAAACCGGCGCCGAGGTGAAAGTCTTCGTCGATACGGCCCCGGTGATGGAAAAGCCGCTCGCCGCCCGCGCCGGTCTCGGCTGGCAGGGAAAGCACACCAATCTGGTGTCTCGCGAGTTCGGGTCGTGGCTGTTTCTCGGCGCCATCTTCACCACGCTCGAGCTTCCCGCCGATGAGACCGAAAAGGATCATTGCGGTTCATGCCGCAACTGTCTCGACATCTGTCCGACCGATGCTTTTCCTGCACCTTACCAGCTCGATGCGCGGCGCTGCATTTCCTATCTCACCATCGAACATCCGGGCCCCATTCCCCAGGAATTTCGCAAACCCATGGGCAACCGCATTTACGGATGCGACGACTGTCTTGCTGTTTGCCCGTGGAACAAATTCGCAGAAGAGGCGCGCCAGACCGCTTTCCACGCCCGTGAAGAGGTGAAGGCGCCCTCCTTGCGCGATCTCGCCATGCTTGACGACGCGTCGTTTCGAAAGCTTTTTTCAGGATCGCCGGTCAAGCGAACGGGGCGCGACCGCTTTGTCCGAAACGTTCTCATCGCCATCGGCAATTCCGGGGATGAAACGCTTGGCGATACAGCGCAAGCCTTGCTTGACGACGAGAGCGCGCTCGTTCGCGGCGCGGCCGTTTGGGCCCTGTCGCAACTGGCGCCGCAAGACTTTGACCGATTGCGCAGCCTCTACCTGCCTGGTGAGGAAGACGAAACAGTGCGCTGCGAGTGGACGGCGGTCTAAATTTCCACCGTCACCTGCACATGCCCTTTGGCGAAATTGCCGTTCTCATCTTCCACCCAGTACCAGAATTCATCCGTCCCGGAATAGTTCTCATCCGCCAGGTAAGTCAGCGTGCCGTCTTCGTTCTGGAAGATCGAGCCGTGCTTGGCGTAGGTGTAGCCGTCAACGGCAAGCGCATCGCCATCGCTGTCATAGTCATTGGACAAGACATCGAGAGTGATGGAATCGCCTTCGCCGACCGTCGCAAAATCCGTTCTCGCCGTGGGCCCGCCATTGGATAGATCGAGAACGCCGTTATATTTCGGCGTTTCAGCGAAATCGCTGAAATTTCGCTGCCACTCTACGACAACACCGAATTTGTCGACAGCGCCCGTCGCCCGATCCGAAACATACTGCTCGATAACGGTGACCTTTCGCCCATCCGGCAGAGTCCAGTATCCCTCTTCGATCACGGCGTTCTGGACTTTCCAGTAATCGAACCGGATGGGATCCCAGGTCGGCGAGACCCGATCCGTTCCGATCTCATCGGTGCGCGTCCCGGTAAGGTCGAGATATTCGCGCAATTCCGGCACCGGCGTTTTCGGAATGCCGTCGATGTCGGAGTCGAAATCGAGACGTCCTTCGACGAGATCAGCGCGCGTCAGATACGTATCCTGCGGAAGGGTGTTGAAGATATCGGTTGTCGCGCCCCTCACATCGACATCGATGAAGACATAGCCCCAGTTTCCATCGAAGGGGAAATTGAGACCGATCTCATCGCGCGTCAGATGCACGCCGGTCGGGAAACCTTCAATAGTGGCGCCGTTGATCACCATATTAATGGTTTCCGGACCGAATTCGATGCCGCGCCAGACACTGCCGCCACTTGTCCCGTCTGTAGCGAGGAGATCAATATCTTTCAGCGTGTAATGCGCAGTATATTGAAGATGGATACCGGTCCCGACCTCCCAGCCGGTGAAATCGTCAATCACCGAGCGGACATCGTGATATTGCTGCGAATTCGGCTTGATGACTTCAAGGCCGACGCCGACAGCAAAGGCCTCATTGCCGCTGAACGAACTGATTGCCGGAATATGGATCGGCGTCTCGTCTGTGTAACGAAGCGCTTCCGACATATGCGCAGTATCGTTCGTAACGTCGATGGGACCGCCCGCATCGCGCGACATGTAAACAAAACCGTGACCGCCAGGCACGCCCGCAGCCACATTGTCCACAGCCTCCACAAGACGGCCCTGGAACCAGAAGCCCGCGCCTGAGCGGCCGAGGTCGAACGCAGCGACGTCTTCGTGCCATTTGGCGCCGCCGCCATTGCCAATCGACTTGATGGCGATGTTGTGCGACCAGCGGCCGATCTCGTTGCCTGTCTCGGCGACAAAGGCGGCGCCATAAACGTCATACGCCGCATTATCCGTCATGATGGCGTTGGAATCGTGATGCACATATCCCCAGCCCGGAGAGCCCCAGACGGAGTTGCCGATCACCATGGCGGGATTGTCCACGTCATCAACACCGGCCCGGTGAAGGTGCATCGAATAACGTGTTTTGATGTTGCTGTCGCTTTCAACATTATCGAGAGATTCGACATCGAACGCCCGTTCCGATTTGTCGGTGCGGCCGAGCTCGTGGAATTCGGCATAGCGAACATCAATGCGGTCCGACTGCATAAACATGGTGTGACCGCGCTGATGAACAGGAACGTCGTCGGCGTTCTCCGTTCCGAAACGCACATTGCGCGTATAGTTCGCCACATAGGCTTTCAGGTCAGCGCGCGCGCCTTCGTGATCATATTCAAGCGGCTTGTCGAAATAGATCGTGTTGCCTTCGATCTTCGTGATGATCAGTTCTTCGTCTTCTGTTTGCTGGCCGTGGCGCGGTTCGGTCGGTTCTGCGTATACCGCTTCGGTGAGATGTGTCCCGGTCAGCACGAGTTTATCGCCGACCTGCCAGCCGTCGGGCGCGCTCTCGAGGGTCAAAGAGGTGTCGCCGGCCATGGGATCGGCGGCGACCTTGAGAAATGCCTCCTTCTCGGCGCCGTGAATTTGAACATCGCCATGGGTGAGAAGGCCCCGCGACAGGAGTTGCGGGTCCCACGACACGTCGATAGGGCCGTTATCAGCAAACTGGATGACTGTTTCGACATTCGCGGCGACCGGGTTGTCGACAGTGCCAATGGTCAGTTTACCGCTGGGGGAAACGACGAAAGTGTCGACTTCCATAAAAGTATCGCGGTCAGTTGCAAAATCGAGTTCGCCATCGACCCGCACGGTGAAAAGCGAAACCGGACTTTCTCCATCATAATCCACCGTAACGCCTTCGGGAATGACGACCTTGGCGCCGTCGCCGGGCACTTCGCCACTTGCCCAGGTGTTCGGGTCAAACCAGGAGCCGTTATTAACGGCGACATGCGTCGCCTCACTGACGGGCACGAGATTGAACAACGCCATCATATGCGCCGGCGTGCCGCCATGATCGCCGTGGGCTCCTTCATCCGCGCCGCCGTCATCATGGCCGCCATGACCGCCGTCCATGCCGCCATCATCATGCTCGCCCGGCATGTCATCATGCGGACCCACATGAAGATCCACCTGCGCCTGACTTAAATTGCCGTTGCTGTCGCGGATCTCGTACTGAAAGCTCGCGTCGCCTTCAAAACCGGCCGTCGGCGTGAAATGGACAACCCCGTCATGCAGGGTCACCGTACCGTTAGTAGCGCCAAAAACGCGAACCAGTTGCGCGCTTGCGCCCTCGGCGACGATATCATTAGCGAGGAGATCATCCGCAGCGATCATGATGCTCTCGCCGGCGTCGATCTGGAAATGCTCGTCATCGACCGCGTCAAGACTTGAGGACTCAACAGGCGGGACTTGCGGCGAGGGTGCTGGCGTGGGCGCAGGCGTCGGCGTCTCCGGGGCAGGACCGCCAGGTCCGCTGTCCTCGCCTCTGCCGCGGATCGGCCCTTCATTACCGCCGATCGTGAAACAGCCTTCGGTCGCGAGAAGCGGCGCCAGCATGCTGGCCTGAACGAGGCGTTGTTTCGCGCCTTTCTTTTGCGACTTGCGTTTGGCGCCGCCTGGCGCCAGGGCGCCGTCCCTGGCTGCTTCGATAAGGTCTGAGAAATCGAGCTTTGCGGCGGCGTCACGGCCGGCGAAATCTAAACTCATACGAATGTCCACGCACTAATTTGGTCGGCTGAGAGAGAGAGAGAATCCCAAGCTATCCCTTAGTGCGGAAAAGACAGATTGAATCTATTGTTAGAATTGTTCCTAATTTGACGGTTTCATGCGGGGTATGGCGCAAATTACACAGAGTTAATTGGCGCCGGAAGGAACTCGCCTGTTCGTCTTGGGCATCAGTTTTGCGAAAACTTTTTATCCTGCATGCACGCTCTCTGCAGGCAAAACAAATCGGTAATAATTCTTTATGACGCGCTAACGCCGAAAAGATTCGCTTCTGCGATTCCACGCTCGATGAAACGCGCTTTATTCGTCTCCGGCGCCCAATTCAGTTTCAACTTCGCCGCATCGTTGGAATAAGGCGATAACTGCGCCCGGGACTTCCAGTCGCGATAGCTGGGCTTTGTCAGGCCTTTTTTCTTCGCTAGTCCGCGCTTCAGCCAGTATTTGACGACGTCCACCGCATAATAACTCCAGAGCGGCGTAGGTCTGGCGCGCATGGCCACGCCATAAGCCTCTTCAACTGCTTCAAAATAGTCGCGCGAGGAGAGCATGGGCTCTCCGATGAGGTTGAAGGAAGCCCCCAGCGCAGCCTCGTTCTCCATGCACAGCACAAGGCCGTCCGCAACATCGTCCACAAGCACGAAGGGCATGATAGTCTTGCCATCGCCCCATAATTTGCAGGCCGTGGCGCCGCGCCACATGGCGATGCCCCAATGCTGCAAGGGGCCGCCCTCCCCGATCACAATGCCGGGCCGCGCGATCACCAGCGGCAAGCCGCGTTCGCGTTCAAGCTTTTTCAGCTCTTCTTCGCAGGCCGCCTTGGAGCGCGCGTAAAGATTGCGGCGCGTAAGGTCATGATCAAAAGGCGTCGCTTCCGTAATGACGCGGTCCGGTTGCGACGCGTCATAGGAATCGATGGTGCCCGTATAGATGAGACGACGAACGCCGGCCACTAGACATGCTTCGCCAATGCGACGGGTCACCCCCACATCATTTTCAAGATAACCTTCCCAGCTTGTCTCCGTCGCGCGCGCAAGATGAAAGACGCTGGCGACGCCTTCCATTGCGGCGCGCAGATCCTCGTCGGATTTAAGGCTGCCCGTATAGATAGAGATGCGTCCGTCCGCGCGTTCTAGTCCGGCGCCCGAACTTCGCGAGAAAACCCGAACATCATAGCCCTTGTCGGCGAGCGCGTGACACAACGCCCGGCCGATAAAGCCCGTGCCGCCGATCACCAGGACGGTTTCTTCTTTAGCCGGTGCGGAACTGCGCGCCGGCAGCGGCGCTTTCGGCAGGAATTTTGGGCGGGCGGCCTCCAGCGTGTCCTCGATCATCGCCGTCGCATTGGCGGCGAGCGCGGCGGAAAGGCGCCGGTCCACGGCTTCGCCGGCCTTCAAGGAGGCGTAAAAACTATCAACAGCGCGCTGGATCGAAAGACCGTAAGGCGCAAGACCGTTGAGCGATTTCAATTGACGGAATGCATTGCCGACGCCGGCCCTTCCGGCCTGGCCTGCGATAGAAAGCTGTCTCGCAAAAGGACCGGCGACAATATCCTGCATCGAAGCCCGTTCGCGCCGATACGTGTCTTCGGCGAAATTATAATCTGCAATCGCGCCAAGTCCGCGCAGGTGAAGGCTGCGGTTGTCTTCGCCTTCCACCAGCGAAAGATTGAGAACGACGGAAGCGCCTTTCGCCTCACCGGCAATGCGCCAGCTTTGATAATGACCGACACCGCCCGGCAAGGTGATCGGGTTGCGCAGACTAACGTCGATGTCTCTGAATTCTCCGAAGAGATCGGCGATGAAGGCAAAAAGATGCGGGCCCAGCTCGAACAGAATGTTCTGCGGCTCGCGCAGCATCCAGAGATTGAAAGGACCGGAGCGTAGCGGCGGCAGGGGAAACTGCCAATTCGCCTCAATGCTGTCGATGGGGCCGGTCACGCGAGACGCAATGTCCGACTTCAGTCGATCATAGGACGGCAGCATCAGAAAGTTGTGATTGACGCCGAGCCCGACATTTTTCTCTTTAGCCAGCGCGTCGAGGCGGCGGCAGTCGGCCGAACTCAGGGCAAACGGCTTCTCCACAAAGGCAGCGACGCCCGCCTCTATGATTTTTGTTGTTGCGTCGGCGTGAAGATGCGGCGGCGTCAGAACATGAACGCAATCCGCAACGCCGGAGGCGAGCAAATCGTCGAGCGACGTATAAACATGCTCCGCGCCATAAGCGCCGGCGATCCCTTCCGCCGCGCCGCGCGACAAATCGCACACAGCGGCCAGTTCAACACCGCGCGTGCGCTTCAGCGCCTCGGCATGCCATTTGGAAATATAGCCCGCCCCCAGAAGGGCGGTCCTGATCGGCTTTTTATCTATGGTCATCGCGCCGTTAAGGCCTCATTTATATTCGACAATGCCAATCTGACGGCCGGTCATCTTTTTCCGTTTGTAGTCGAGCAGGCCGATCAGCGTCGGAAACTTGGACAGGGTGAGAAACGTCGCCGCCAGCGTCGCGTGATCCGGCGCCGCGCCTCTGGCGATCAGGCCGCGCCGGGTTTTCCATAGCGAGAGCGGGTAAAGAAGAAGCAAAGCAAGGCTCAACCCATAGGTAAATGGCGCGCCGATAAGCGCAGTCGCCGGAATGACAAGCCCCCAGATCCAGGCGCGGCGGCGTTCGGCGGCGAAATAGCCGGGGTGCAAGTCGCCGACCTGCGCGAAGGCGTGGCCAGCGCGCTCCATACGCCGCCACCATTGCCCGAAATGATGCATGTCGGCGTCGTGAAAACACATGTCGCGCCCGATGCGCTCAATCTTCGCGCCTGTTTCACGCAGACGAATGCAGAAATCGTCATCTTCCGCGGCGATCACCGCCGGATTGAACCGGCCTGCGGCGCGGAACCCATCCGCGCGGACCATAAAGATCCCCCCGCAGGCGTCGATCTCGCCTGTGGGCCCGTCCCATTCCATATCGCAAAGGCGGTTATAAACAGTCGCATCCGGAAAACGTTCGCGGCAACGCCCTGTCACCGCGCCGAGCGCGGAATTAGCGGTGAGCGTTTGCGCCGCCGCTTCAGCAAAGCCCGGAGCCAGCTCGCAATCGCCGTCAATGAACATGACATAGTCCGTGTCGGGCCAGCGACTGGCCAACGCATCGAAGCCGGCATTGCGGGCGCGCGCCGCCGTAAAAGGCCGGTCCCGGGGAAGTTCGACGACTTCGACGCCTTCAGCGCGCGCAAAGGGCACGCTGTCATCGGCGGAGCCGGAATCCACATAGACGATGCGCGTCGCCTCCTTTTTCAAGGAGAGAAGGCAACGCTTGAAGCGCTCCCCTTCGTTGCGGCCGATTGCGACGAAGCCGATGGAAGGCGTTTCGGTCATTCGCCTTCCTTACTGTGTCCGCCATGATTTGAACCGTCACGCGTCGGCGTCCATGTCTGCGCGCTTTCACGACCCTTGCGGCCAAATACAGAAGCTTTTGAAAGAAGGAACGCTATAACGCCGCCCAGCGCCGATGGCGGCAACGCCTCCCGGCCGAAGCGGAACCATGCGCCGGCTATCGTCGCGCCGGTCAAGAAAAGCGACCAGACGGAAAGCTGAAAGGCGCCGGAAACGCCCCAAGCCAGCCATGCAAGCAGCGACAAGGCTGTAATCGCGATCAACAGCGCGGCGAAAATCGTCAGTGGCGGGATCATCAGATCGATGGCGGCGCCGATTTGCGCGAAACGGCCTTTGGCCAGCCCTTCGAAAAGCGCGCTGAACCCTTGCCGCGCAGCGTATGTCATGGAACCGATGGACCAGCGCGCCGACTGACGCGTCAGCGCCTCATCATCCATGGGAAATTCGCTCGTCACCAGCGCATCCGGCGCGAATATGGGGGCTGCGCCCTTGCGGATGAGCGTCATGGTGAGCGCCAGGTCTTCAACAATTTCGCCGGACGCAAGATCAAGCCCGCCAACCACCCGCCAGGGCGCGGCAAAGCCTGCCCCGGTAAAACGCGTCACGTCGAATAGCCGCGCCAAGCCGCGCATGCGCGCATTATTGATGAAGCTCCAGGCGAATTCGGCCACGCGCAGCCGGGGTCCCGCCCCGTCGGGCGCTTTCATCAAATAGAGCGCCTGCGCCGGACGATCATGACGCGAGGCGACGCCTGAAACTCTTTGCAGCGCCTCAGGCGCAAACAGGCAGTCAGCGTCCGTGAAAACGACGATATCCGGCGGAGCGTCACGCAGATGATCGAGCGCGAATTGCAGCGCATAACCTTTGCCGCGATGCTCCGGATCGTGACGCTCGATCACCTCGGCGCCGTTCTCCCTTGCAATCCGCGCCGTCTCGTCGGCGCAATTATCTGCGACCACAAGCAGGCGGTCCATGTCGCGAAGCTGTGACGTCGCATTACGAAGCGTTGGCGCAATCGACTTTGCTTCATTATGCGCAGGGATGACAACAACGACGGGCCCAACATGCGCGGCCTGAAGCGGCGCCTTCTCTTCCTCGTCAAACAGCGCCGCCGCAACTTCAAGTGCAAGGAACAGGGCGAGTGCGAAACCGCCAAGCGCCAGCGCATAGAGAAAGACGAGGACGAAAAAAGACATGGAGCCAAGAAAACCTATCGCCCGCTCGCGACGGGCCGCTGCACACTCATGCGCGCGCCGGACGATCGCCGCCGAACCAGAACCGGAAAACGCCCATGGCCTCGGCAAAACGGCCGAAGATAGCGCCGAAAGCCTCGCCCCAGGACGCGATGCGGAACGGACCCCGCCGAATGATGCTCGCCAGAATTTTCAACGCGTAAAGAAGCGCGCCAAGCGCCAGCACTGCGGCTGCGGCGACGGGCGCCGGCGTCAGCGGCGCAAGCATGGCGGCGGCGGCCGCAGCCAAACCGGCGGCGACGATAATCGCAAAAGGAATAAAAAATCCCCAGATGACGGCGCGCACGGTTTCCCCGACGCCATGACGCTCTGGCGGGCCGCCATGGAGGGACATGGCGTAAGCATTATCGAAACCGCGCAACACGGCGCGTTTCCACCACCCCATCTTGCGCGGCTCCCGGATCATCATGTCCGTTTCAAGCCGCCAGATATGCGCGCCGCGACGGCGCTGACGGATGCACAGATCGTCATCCTCGCAGGATAAAAGATCGCCGCGGAAACCGCCCGCCGCTTCGAAAGCTTCCGTGCGCATGAAAGCGCCGGGCGCGGCGACGGCGACGATTTCACCTGGCGTTTGATATTTGCGCTGCTCTGCGACGGTGGGAAATGACACATGATCGCCATTGCGCCGGCGGGTGCTGCCCTCGATCACCGCGACTTCAGGGCGGCGCTCCATGAATTTCTCGGCGCTGGCGAACCAATCCGGATCGAGCGCGCTCGATGCGTCCATGAATTGCACATAGCGCATGCCGGGCATGATCTTTTTCAAATGGCGATAACCGGCGTTCTTGGCGCGCCCGGCGGTCTGCGGCCCCTTTCCGGCTTCTGCGATTTCAGCGCCGGCCTTGCGGGCTGCGGCGACGGCCTCGTTCATGGGGCCGAGCGGGGCAAAAACGACGGAGCAACCCTCCGGGACGGACCGGATCGCCGCTTCCGGCGACACGCGCGGATCGGCGCCGATGATGACCACACCGATTGCCGCCTTTTGCGCCGCTGCGGATGCGGCGTTGTGGACCGCCGGCTCGGGCGCAGGCGCCGGTTCCGGCTGGGCGGGCTGCTCCGCCGGACGTTCGGCAAGCCTTATCTCGGCCTCTTCCGCCCTCGGCATCGTGCGCGTCGTCACTTCGGCGCGCACATCAGCAAGCGTTTTTACCGGAATATCGGGAGCGTAATCCTCTTCAGGAGAAACGGGGCGTTCTGTCCGCCGTTCATTGCGCCGATGCGCAGACGGCTGCCGATCGACAAGGCCGCTCTCCTTTTCAAACGCTTCCGGCCCTTCGTCATCATCATCGTCATCAGCCGCAGCAATGGGAGGCGCGCTCGGCTCCTGGGAGGCGATCCCGAAAACGCCGTAGGATTTCTTGTCGCGAATGACATTGCGGATCGTTTCCACGCCCACCACAAGGTCCTCTGCGGAAAACGCGTAGACCAGGGCGGTGTCGGCGATGACATTGATGACGCGCGGAACGCCGCGGGACTGTTCCGCAATCAGGTCAATGGCCCGCTCAGTGAAAATACGGCGGCGGCAGCCGGCGATCGACAGTCGCGTTTCGATATAGGAGTGAACTTCCTCGCGGCTGAGCGGCGTCAAGTGAAAGTCGGAACCAACCCGCTGGGTAAGCTGAACCAGTTCAGGCCTGTTCAGGACGTCTTTCAGCTCCGGCTGGCCAACGAGGATAAGCTGCAGAAGCTGGTCCTTGCCGGCGTTGATGTTGGATAACAGCCGCAGCTCTTCCAGCATGTCCGTAGACAGGTTCTGCGCCTCATCGATAATGAGGACGATGCGGCGCCCCTGCGCGTATTCGCTGATAAAAAACTGTTGAAGCTGGGAGAACCGCGCCACATGACCACTGCCCTCAAAAGGCTGGCCGAACGCCATCAGCAACCAGCTCAGAAGATCGCCGCGCCCCTCCTGCACGTTCGACAAAAGCGCAACGGTGTGCGTGTCCGACAATTGGTCGAGCAGCCGGTGTATCAGGGTGGTCTTGCCACAGCCCACTTCGCCCGTGATGACGGAGATGCCGGCGTGATTGAGCACGCCATATTCCAGCATCGCATAGGCGAGCCGGTGGGTCCGCCCCCAATAGAGGAAAGACGGATCCGGCTGGATGGAAAACGGTTTTTCCGCAAGGCCGAAAAACTGCTCGTACATTACGTCAATGCTTTCATTGCGTCAGCCCGACGATGTTAAGGCCTCGCGGTCAACTTTCTACAATTGCGACAAAAGGGCTTGCGTCTCTTCGGCGAAGGTAAAGTCGTCGCCGCCGAGGCTCAATGCTCTTTCAAGATTCTCACGCGCTGCGGCATCGTCGCCGCTGGCGAGTTGAGCCGCGCCGAGATGATAGCGTATTTCCGGATTATCGCCTGCGCCTTCCACGGCCTGCGACAGATATTCAACCGCCTTTTCGTAGTCGCCAGCGCGGTAATAAGCCCAGCCAACCGTATCGCGGTAATAAGGGTTTTCGACGCTCTCCATCGTCTTCGCAACTTCGAGCGCGCGCGCAATGCTCGCCTCGTCCTGACGCAGATCGCTGGAAAGGCTCACAAAGTTGTTGGCGATGATGCGGTCATTCGGCCGCTCCTCAATGAGCTCGCTGTAAAGCGCAAAAGCCCCTTCCCGGTCGCCTTCATTCAGCAATATATCCGCTTTGAAGATTTTGAGAGCCGTATTTTCGGGCGCGGCCCGCATGCCGCGCTCAATCAGTTGCCCGGCCTCATCGCGGCGGTTTTCACTGAGATAGTGGCGGTAAAGATAGTCATAGGCCGCCGCCCGCTCCGGATGTGTCTCCGTCGCTCTTAATAGAGCGCTTTCATAATTCTCCTTCTCGCCTTTCGCGAGATAAACGCGCGCAAGAAGCAGGCGGGCGCCATAATGCTCGGGGTCTGCATCGAGCATGCGGGCCAGAAGCTCTTCCGCTTCACCGACGCGGTCCTCGCGAATATAGGCGTCTATGAGCGCATTGAGCGACGCGCCTGTAAGCGGAGCATTTGCGTTCTGCGCTGAAAGCGTTTCGATCACGCTGTCATAATCCTGAAGCCCCACATAGGCGGCGGATTTGACCGTTGACGCGAGGCCATTGTCCTGACCGGCGCGAGTCAGCATGTCGCCAACTTCCTCAGCGCCGCGCCAATCCTGTTTTGCAAGGCGGATCGACGCAAGCAGGCGCAGATTTTCAACGTTCCGCGGATTGACGGAAAGGGAGTCTTCGAGGACTTCTTCGGCTCGCTCCGTGTTTTTACGCCGCAGGAGAAACCGCGCAAACTGACGCGCCACTTCTGCATCTTTATTACTCGCTTCAAACGCCTTCGCCAGTTCGGCCTGCGCGAAACTGAAATTATCCTGACGCTCGAAGGCCGCGGCCATCAGGACCATCGCCTTATATGTTTCCGGGCTGTTGTTCAGGATGGCGCGAAGATTGTTGATCGCCTGATCGTATTCTTCATCTTCGATCTGCAGCGCGGCGCGGCGAAGCAGCGCATCGGTATTGTACTCGTCAGCCTCGAGCACGTCGTCGATAAGCGCCGCTGCCTGTTCCCGTTCGCCATTCCCAAACAGGATCGACGCAATCTTGTTCTTGGCTTTCAACGCAACATCGAGATCGTCGCTTTCAGCAAGCCGATCGAGAATCTCCCGCGCCTTTTCCGATTGCTCCGACTCCGTATAAAAATCCGCCAGCGCAAATTTGAGATCCGCATTGTCCGGCTCGGCATCCACATAAGCGCGCAACTTCGCTTCGGCGGCGTCAGCGCCCTTGGCGGCGTTCGCAAGGCGGATCACATCAAGCTTTGCGCTCAGATTGGCCGGCTCCAGATCCACAATCGCCTCAAGCTGTTCGCGGGCGGCGGCGTAATCGTTTTCCTTCAACAGCTCATTTGCATAGACGCGACGATAGGCCGGCTGATCGGGAAACAATTCAATCAGCTCCGCATAGGCGTTGCGCATGTCCTCGCCGCGATCGAGCGTTTTAAGGGCGTGGATACGCAATAGCTGCAGCATCGCAACTTGCGGATTGATCTCAAGCGCACGGTTCAGCTCGTCAAGCGCCTTTTCCCAGCCGCCATTTGAGGCGTATTCCGTAACCCGCACTGTCACCGCTTCCGGGTTTGCGGGGTCCTCCGCAATCACTTCATCGGCAAGCTCCAAAGCGCCGGCACTGTCGCCGATTTTCAGAAGAACCCCTGCTTTAAGACTCCGCGCCCCGATATTGTCGGGGTCCAGCTCCAGCGCTTTTTCCGCTTCTTCGAGAGCGGTCGTTTCGTCGCTGCCGATCAGATAAAGCTTTCCGAGCTTCACATGGGGATCGACGAGCGTGGCATCGAGGCGCACGGCGCGCTGTAAAAGGCCGAACATCGACTGAAAGTCCTGGCGCTCTTCAGCGATTTCCGCGAGGCCGAGGAGAGATGGCACATGCTCTTCATTGATCTTGAGCGCGTTTTGATACTGAATGTAGGCCTTGTTGAGATCGCCCTCTTCAAGAAACTCAGCAGCCTCGCTCGAATAGCGCGCCACCTTCTCTTCAGGCGATGCACAGGCGGCGACCAGCGCCAGCGCCGAGACTGCGAGAAGTTGTGAAATTCTGGAACGCCTGTTCCGGCCCGCTTGCTGTTTCTTTGTTGTCATCGCCGTCATCATCTCCGCCCTTCTTACTAAGGCTTTTGGGTTTGCCACTGTTGGAACTTGGTTACAACGCCCGTCCTAAAGCGCCGCTTTACGCAGGCCCGGCTCCTGGCTCACGGCCTGTTCGCCATCCGCCAGGCGGGCGTAATTCATTCTATTCGCGCGGAAAAGGGAGCCTATGCGACGGTTGGCGCCTGTAAGCGAAATCTCCGCTCCTCTTTGTGCAAGGTGTTTTTCCAGCATCAGGACCTGTCCCAGAAAGGCGCAGTCGACCGCGGTCGCGCCGGCAAGGTCGAGCCGGACCGGGAGACCGCGGGCGGCCGCCGCGCGGAACGCCTCACGGACCGGCTGAAGCGCGCCCTGTCCGAGCACGCCGGAAAGGCGAATGATGCTCTCGCCCGCCGCCGGCGTCAGCGCAGCATCAGCCTTGCCGCCCGGGGCGCGGCCCTTGCCCAACTGGGGCGCAAGACCCGTTAGCGCCAGTCCGGCCAGCGCGATCCCGTCACTGAAATAACGCCGCCACAGGGACGGCTCTTCCTTGATGCGCCACAACCACTCAAAACCCGATCTCTGGACCCAAACCGGGGCGCGCGCGACGCCCCCGGCCGTGAAGTCGACCACCGCGCCGAGATGCGCCGTCACAGGCGCGGTCAGGCGATCCTTGTTGCGCTCAATCCAGGCCTGCCCCTTGGCGGCGCCGAGCGCCACCATCACAAAGTCAGGTTCCGTCGCATTGATCTTGGCCAGCACCTCATCGGAGCTCATGCTTTCCACGTCGCCGAAACCGGGATTATGCCAGCCCACAGCCTCAACCCCACCCTTCTCGCGATTTATTGCTGAGAAAGCTGCCTCGGCAGCGCCCGGGCGCCCCCCGAAAAAGAAGACTTTCAACGGACGGCCGGCAAAAGCCGGACGGCGGCGCAACGCTTCGAAAAGATCTGAACCGGCAACCCGCGATTTCAAGGGCACGCCCAGCATCTTGGCCATGGCGACGAGCGGCGCGCCATCGGCCAGGCTGAGATCGGCGTTCAGAATATCCCGGCGCGCGCCTTCGTCTTTCATGGCTCTGGCCAGAAAATTCACGTTGGGCGTCACGAAAGAGAGCTTGCGGCGTGTGCGCACGGCGTCATCAATGGCGGCGACGGCGCGGGTAATGTCCGCCGCGTCCACAGCCAACCCCATCAGGCACCAGACATCGCGGTCGAAATCATCGCGCCGCAGCGGCGCCACCGCCGACTCGACGTCGCTGACCTGCGCTGACTGGTTTGGAAGGGGATCGCTCATGCTCATCAAAAAGACTGTTCCAGAGTTAACGCCTTAAGGACGTTTCGGTTCGAAACCGGGGTTTGTGTAAACCACGATGCGTTTGCACGCTTCGGTCTCCTGACAGCAAACCGCGGGCCAGATTCACCCCTTGCGTGTCCTTCAGAGTTTTTTTACCCCACAATACCGTGAAAATCATGGGGTTGCGCTAAATCCGAAAGCCGGGAACCGCCAATCAACAATATTGTAAGAAATTGTTATGATTAATGTTTTTAGAGAATATCAAGCTTAATCCGGGCCAGGAAAGGTTAATGCGTCCAGCCGATAGTCCCCATCCGGGCCTTTACTTTGAGCCCCGGCGACGCGAATGATCGGCGCCATTCTTGCTCAAATCCCGTCTGAAAAAAGCTGCGCAAAGAACGCGGCGGCGTAAATGAGGGCCGGTCACAGGGACGAGCCCTAACGAAAATTCAGGAAACACCCTCCCGTTATGTCCGACACCAGCACCGCGCAATCTTCCCCATCCGGGGCGAGCTTTTCGCTTCCTCCGCTTTATCTGGCGGGCGCTTTGGCGATTGCGACGGCGTTCGCCTTTTTCAATGGAATCGAGAACCTTTTCATGCGCTGGGGCGAGCAGCAGGAACTCAGCCATGGCTATTTCCTGCCGGTGATCGCCGGCTGGATCCTGTGGTCGCGGCGAGACGCCCTGAAAGGCAGCCTGGGCAAGCCAGTGGCGCTGGGCCTTGCCGGCGTCGCCATTTCGGCGCTGGTGCTGATCTTGTCCGAACTCACCGTCACATCGCTGATGATTTTCCAGCATCTCGCCATGATCCTGCTTTTTTCGTCACTGGCGCTGGCGCTGGGCGGCTGGAAGATTTTCTGGCTGACGCTTTTGCCCATCGGCTTCATGCTGTTCATGGTCCCGCCGCCCTATTGGTTCATCACCATCCTGTCGCAGCATTTTCAGCTCTGGTCATCGCAGCTTGGCGTGTGGATGATCGAACTGCTGAGCATTCCTGTTTACCTTTCAGGCAACATCATCGATCTCGGCGACTATAAACTCCAGGTCGCCGAAGCCTGCTCCGGTTTGCGATACCTGTTTCCTTTTTTGAGCCTTGGCTTCCTCGCAGCGTATCTCTTTCACGCTCCGCTCTGGCAGCGGGCAATCGTGTTCCTGTCGACGATCCCCATCACCATCGTCATGAACTCCTTCCGGATTGCTGTGACCGGCATTCTGGTACAACGCTTCGGACCCGAGCATGCCGAAGGCTTTATCCACATGTTCGAAGGCTGGGTTGTTTTTCTCCTTTGCCTGGCTCTCCTGTTTGCGGTGATTGCGCTTCTTTCCAGGCTTTCCGGCCGCAAATCCATGACGGATCTACTCGGCCTGCCTGACATTAAAGCACAGCCCGCCGAAAGCGCCTGGAGCGAGAGCCGGTTTACGCTGCATGCGCTGATATCGCTTGTCATTCTTGTGGCCGCCGGCGCCTATGTGCATTTCGGCACATCGAACATATTGCGCGTTCCGGATCGGGCTGACCTGTCCGGGCTGCCTTACGAGCTCGAAGGATGGCGCAGCGAAATTCAGGAAGTCGATGCCGACACGTTGAACGTTCTCGGCGCCGACGATTATGTTATCACCAATCTGCAAAACCCTGACGGCGAACTCTTCAATCTCTATATCGCCTATCTGAACATGCAGCGTCACGGCCATAGCTGGCACTCTCCGCGCCAGTGCATTCCTGGCGGCGGCTGGCAGATCGCCGAACATGACTATGCGACTGCGACGCTCGAGAATGGCGAAACATTCCGTTACAACCGGATCATCATCGAGAATCGCGGCGTGCGTCAGCTTGTATATTACTGGTATGACCAGCGCGGACGGCGCCTAGCGAATGAATTTGTGATGAAGTCCTTTCTTATTCTCGACGCCGTAAAGCTGCGCCGGACCGACGGGGCGATGATCCGGATCATGACCCCGGTGGGGCAAGATGAATTCATCGGCGATGCCGATGAGCGTCTTCAGGGTTTCCTGCGAACGCTGGACCCCATGCTGGATCCCTACATCCCGGCCGCCGACGCGCCCGCAACGCAGGAATTCGATCCCAACGATTAGATCGCGCGCAACTATCTTCCAGAAGCCGCCCCTTAAACGAAAATCCGGCAAGGGGCGGTTTTTTTTAGGTTTTTTCTTTTTGCTGCGCTTGCTAAGCTCCGCTTCAGAAAATCCGGATAAAATACGCCGGAATATCGGGCCTATGGCGAAGCCCGCCCAGCGGCGGCGGCGTTGAAGACAGGCTAAAACCGGCCGAGCGCCTTGAAAACGGCGCAATATTTGCAAATTGGGTTACAATATATTGGGTTAAAGACAGGGTCAGGAGCGTGTACGGGGCTCCGCCCGGCCGAAACAGAGCAAGGACCCCATGGGTGAAGAATTCTCATTAGAAGACATCCTGATTATTCTGAAGCGCCGTTTTCTGGCCTTCATCCTTCCGGTGATTGTGCTCGCCCCGCTCGGCATCCTCGCGGTCATGCTGTTGCCGGCCAAATATACGGCCCAGGGCACGATCCTCGTCGAATCCCAGCAGATCCCGACCGAATATGTCCGGTCCACGATCAACTCCTATGCGCAGGAACGGATCTCGACCATTCGCCAGCGTGTGATGACGCGCAACCGGCTGCTGGAAGTCGCCGATGAATACGATCTTTTCCCGCGCTCACTTGGCCTGTCGGAAAGCGAACGCGTCAATCTGATGCGCAATCGCCTTCGTGTGGATCTTATCACCACATCCTCGCAAGCGCGCAGCGCGGGCCGCGACAACACCATTGCCTTCACCGTCTCCTATACGGATCAGGATCCGAACAAGGCCTATCTCGTCGCCAACAAGTTCATCACCCTGTTCCTTGATGAAGACGTGCGAACCCGCACCGCCGGCGCGTCCAACACAACGGAATTCTTCGAACGCGAAGCAGCGCGGCTGCGTGAGGAAGTCGCGAGTATGGAAGAACGTGTCTCCCAGTATAAAGCGGCGAACGCTAACGCTCTTCCTGAACATCTCGATATGCACCTCAATATGCTTGAGCGCGCGCGCAACACGCTGAGCAACGCCGAGTCGTCGATTACGCAGCTTGAGGAAGAAAAGCGGTTTCTGGAAACCCAACTGATCAGCGGCACTGGCGGCGATTCGAGCCTGACCACAGAACTTGCGCGGCTTGAGGCTGAACTTGCCCGACTGCGCGCGACCTATCGCGACAATTATCCCGAAGTCATCGCCAAGCGCGAAGAGATCGCGTCCATCAAGGCGCGCATGGCGCCCAGCGAAGAAATTCGCCAGCTTCGCGAGGCATTGGGCGCGGCCGAAGAGAAGCTGAACGACCTCGAAGCCGCTGAAACGCCCGACGAGGACGCCATCGCCGCCGCGGAAGCAAATGTTGAAGCCGCCCGCAACGCCCTATCGGACCGGATATCGGAAGAGACCCGCAGAGGAAGTCAGGATATCGCCGGCGTCCAGATGGAAGGCCGGATCGCGGTCATCGAAAATCGCATCCGCATGCTGACGAAACAGGCGGACGCCGCCATGGCGCAGATCGCTGATCTGGAAGAACGCATAGCGCGCACGCCGGAAGTTGAGCGCGGCATCACCGGGCTGACCCGCGACTATGACAATCTATTCCAGGAATATCAGGACGTGCTCGCCAAACGCGGCGATGCGCAGATTGCTGAAAATCTTGAAGAAAATCAGCAAGCGGAAAAATTCTCCATTCTCGAGCCGGCGCTGCAGCCTGACAAACCGTCAAGCCCCGACCGGCCCAAACTTCTTGTCATGGCCGTGTTCGGCGCCCTCGGCTTCGGCGGGCTTGTCGCAGTCGGGCTTGAGCTTCTCCAGGGGCGCATTCGCGGACGCAATCACCTCTCATCCGTGATGGAAGCCGCGCCGATCGCGGTCATTCCCTATATTTATAGCGAAGGCGACAAGGGCGGCCGTTTCCCGGCCATCAGGCCGCCATCATGGCGGCGGGGCAAACGCAAAAACAAAAAGCGCTCCCTGTCGCCCGAGCCGGCGCCAGAGCCCGCGTTGTGATCTTTTGAAAAGAGTTTCCAGGTAAGGCGAAGTTCCATGGACCGAATTCGTAACGCAGTTACAAGAGCCCGGCACACGCGCGACGGCGTCGTGCAGGATGCGCCCAAGGCGGCGGAAGCGCCTGCGGCTGTCCGGCCCGTGCGCGCCGCGCCGGAGCCCGAGGCCGCACCCGCCGGCCAGGATCCGCTCAACCTGCCGTCCGTTCAATGCAACGTCGACAGCTTCGGCCGCAACCGGATCATCGCCAATGAGCAGGACCCGGTGTTGAACGCCTATCGGGTCTTGCGCACCCGCGCGCTGCAAAAGCTCGACGCGGAAGGATGGAGAACAATCGCCGTGGTCTCCCCCGGCTCGGGCGCGGGCAAAACCGTAACCGCCATTAATCTCGCCATCGCCATCAGTTCAAAACCCGGTTCACGGGCGACCCTTGTTGACCTCGACTTCTACCGGCCCAGCGTAGCGCGCTATTTAGGCGTACAGGATGCGCCGTCTTCGCTGGATTTTTTCGAAGGCAAATGCACAGCGCGGGACGTCGCGGTGCGGCCAGGCCTGTCTGACGTCGTTTTGGTGGCCAATGAACGGGTGACGCGGCGCGGCGCCGAGCATCTGACCTCGCCGAAAGCAGACGAACTGATCGACACCGCAATCCATGATTTCGGCTCCCGCGTGGTCATATTCGACATGTCCCCGCTGCTTGGCTGTGACGACACCCTTGCTTTTCTACCTAAGGTTGACTGCGCCCTGCTTGTAGCCGCCAGCGGCGACACCAGAGTGGAAGACCTCAAAGAGGCCAAGCGAATTCTGGGCAAGACCAATATCCTCGGCACAGTTCTCAATAAGGCGCCCGCCGCCTTTATGCCGAACCAGTATTACTGACCGGCGCTCGGGACGTTCCAAAAAGCTGGAAAAGACAGCCGCCCACAGCAGTGCGCGCTTGAAGCCTGGCCGTAAACTCACCAGTATAGTGAACCGTGAAGGATTTATTCATGGAATAGGCCTTTAACTGACTGTTATCCATCTTTGCCCAGAGCCGGCTTTATGAATGTGTCTCAATCCGTCAAACTCGCCGGCATTTTCGTCGCCCTGATTGTCCTCTATTTTCTGGTGCGCGGCCTGTTCGGCGGGGGGCCCGAAAGCGCGCCCGAAGCTGTCGCCGCGGACGAGTTCACCGTGGTGGTGGATATGATCGAACCTCAGGAATGGCGCGACGAGGTCGTCGTGCGCGGACGCACGAAAGCCGAGCGCAAAGTGACAGTTCGCGCCGAGACCAGCGGCGTCATCGCCGACACGCCGGCGGAGCTTGGCTCACTTGTCTCCAAGGGCGACGTCCTGTGCCGGCTGAGCGTCGACGCCAGGCAGGCGCAGCTTGCCGAAGCGCGCGCTGCATTCGCCAAAGCGAAACTCGATTACGACGCCGCGGCAAAGCTGAGCGAAGACGGCTTCCGGTCCGAAACCGCCGTCGCTTCGGCCAGGGCCGTGCGCGACCAAGCCGCCGCGGCGCTGGAGCGCGCGAAAGTCGAGCTCGCCAAAACAAATATCAAGGCGCCCTTCGATGGCGTCTATGACGAGCGCCATGCAGAAGTTGGCGCGTTTTTAAATGTAGGCGACCCTTGCGCCACGGTGATCAAGCGTTCGCCTTTTCTAGTGGTCGGCGCCGTCTCAGAGCGCGACGTCGCAAAAGTAAGCCAGGGAGACAGGGGACGCGCGCGCCTCGCCACCGGCGAAACCATAGATGGCGTCGTGCGCTTTGTGGCGTCGAGCGCCGACCCGGCAACGCGGACCTTCGATATCGAGCTGGAGGTTCCCAACGAAGAGGGCGCCTTGCGCGACGGCGTCACCGCCGAGTTCACAGTCTTTGCACAGGAGCGAAGCGCCCATCGCGTTCCCCGCGCGGCCCTCGTTCTCAATGATGAAGGCGAGATCGGACTGCGCACGCTCGGTCCGGATGATGTTGTCGCCTTCAAACCGGTGCGCCTGATCGGGGAAACCCCATCCGGCGTCTGGGTCTCAGGGCTATCTGGCCAATTGCAGCTCATTGTCAGCGGCCAGGAATATGTCACGGCCGGCCAGACCGTGAACGCCGTCCCCGCAAGCGAGGCCGGATCATGACCCGATTGATCGACGCCGCCTTTTCACGCACGCGCGTGGTCATGACGGCGTTAGTCGTCATGGTGATCTTCGGTCTCCTCGCCTACCGCACCATTCCGCGCGAAGCCGACCCTGACGTCCCGGCGCCGTTTGTGGGCGTCACCATTCCTCTGCCCGGCATCTCTCCCGAAGACGGGGAGCGTCTTCTGGTGCGTCCGGCGGAGCTGGAGCTTCAAAATGTCGAGGGCTTAAAACAGATTGACGCATTCGCCTATGACAGCGCGGCGCAGTTCATTCTCGAGTTCCAAGCGACTGTCGATATCGATCAGGCCGTTCTCGATGTGCGCGAAGCGATCGACCGCGCGAAATCCGAATTTCCTGACGACGCCGAGGAGCCCATCGTTCAGGAATTCAACGCCCAGACGCAATTCCCGATCCTGACGACGATCATCTACGGCAATGCGCCGGAACGCGCACTCTTGCAGGTCGCGCAACGTCTGGAAGACAAGCTCGAAGGCATCTCCGGCGTTCTCGAAGCCAAGCTCACCGGCGCCCGAGAGGAACTGCTGGAAGTCATCGTCAAACCGGAGACGCTTGAGTCTTACGGCCTGACCGAACTCGAAGTCATCAACGCCGTAACCGCCAATAACCAGCTCGTCACCGCAGGATCGGTGGATCTCGGCGATGGGCGCTTCACCGTGAAGGCGCCGGGCCTTGTGCGCAACGCCGCCGATCTCGCCTCGACGCCTGTGCGCGTCAGCGGCGACAATGTGGTGACCATTGGCGATATCGCTTCTGTCCGGCGCACCTTCAAAGACCGCGATGGCTACGCGATCTTCAATGGCGATCTCGCCATTGGCGTCGAGATCTCCAAGCGGAGCGATTTCAATATCGTGGAAACTATTGAGGAAGCCCGCCGCGTTATTGAAGAAGAATCGAAAAGCTGGCCCGCCACAATCCATTATGAATACACGAGCGACCAGTCCATTTTCGTCAAGGACAGCCTCGGAAATCTGACTTCCTCCGTTATGACGGCGATCCTGCTCGTGATGATCGTCGTGGTCGCCGCGCTGGGACTGCGTTCGGCCCTGATGGTGGGCATCGCCATCCCGTCGACGTTTCTCATGGGTTTCCTGCTGCTCGCCTCTTTCGGCTACACGCTGAACATGATGGTGATGTTTGGCCTGCTCCTCGCTGTCGGGATGCTGGTCGACGGCGCCATCGTCATTGTCGAATATGCAGACCGGCGCATGGC
The DNA here is from genome assembly GCA_002704915.1 of Parvularcula sp. Lineage (GTDB taxonomy): Bacteria > Pseudomonadota > Alphaproteobacteria > Caulobacterales > Parvularculaceae > Hyphococcus. The sequence goes on along the minus strand of PAIP01000034.1, from coordinate 386,387 downwards.
GGAAGGCGCCCCGCGGCGCGAAGCCTATCTCGAAGCGTCGAAGCGCATGTTCTGGCCGGTGATCACCTCCACCGCGACCACGCTCGCCGCCTTCGTGCCTTTCCTTTTCTGGAAGGACATGGTCGGCCAGTTCATGAAATTTCTGCCGCTCACGATGATTTTCGTTCTCACGTCATCGCTTCTCGTCGCGCTGGTCTTTCTCCCTGTTATCGGATCGCTTTTCGGAATCCCGGATTGGATGAAGAAAAAATTCCATATGAAAGGAAAAACCGAGGCGCCGGAAAAGAAATACGAAGTCGACGAGATCGACCCGACGAAGCTGGATGGTCCGATTGCGGCTTACGCCCGTTTGTTGAAAGAGCTGGTTCAACGCCCGCTTCTCGTGGGCGTGGTGGCTGTCGCTGTCGTCTTCATCTGTATTTCGTCTTTCATCGCCGCCGCCCCGGAAGTAGAGTTCTTCATCCGCAATGACGACGACCAGGCTAATGTTCTGGTGATGGCGCGCGGCAACCTTTCCTCGGAGCAGAAGATCGACATCGTTCAGGATGTGTCCGCCCGCATCGAGGATCATCCCGCGATCAAACATATTTACATTCAGACCGGGCCGGAACTCGCCCGCGGCCGGGAAACGCCGGTGGAGACCATCGGCCAGATCAGCCTGACGCTGAAAGACTACACTGAGCGCGAACATTCCTATGTGGTGCTTGATCAGTTGCGCGATCGCGTTCGGGGCGTGCCGGGCGTTCATGTGGAAGTGCGCCAGCGCGCGCCCGGCCCCGATGTCGGCAAGGACGCACAGGTGGAGATCTCATCGCCCGATTTCGAGGCGATGGTCGCCGCAGCCAAAAAGACGCGCGAATTCATCGACACGACCACCATGGTGGTCGATGGACAGGAAGTGCCCGCCTATATGGATCAGGAAGACACGCTTCCCCTGCCCGGCATCGACTGGAACATCGAAATCGACCGTGCGCTGGCCGGCCGTTATGGCCTTACGGTCCAGCAGGCGGGCGCAGTTCTCCAGCTCGTGACGGACGGCTTGCTGGTGGACAAATACCGTCCGCAGGACGCCGACGACGAGGTCGACATCCGCGTGCGCTATCCGGAAGAAAATCGCAACATCTTCGCGCTCGATCAGGTTCGCGTGCAAACGCCGCAAGGCTCCGTCCCGCTCTCCAATTTCGTCTCGCGCGTGCCGAAGCCACAGGTCGACCGCATCATTCGCCGCGACGGGGCGCGCATTATCGAAGTGAAAGCGAACGGCAACACCCGTTTTGAAGGTCATGAAGTCAGTCAGGATCGCGCCATCAGCCATATGAAAGAATGGCTCGAATCCGGCGCGCTTGGCCCCAACGTCACCTGGGTGATGCGCGGCGCGGACGAGGAAACGGCAGCGGCGGCGAGCTTCTTTCAGAACGCCATGCTCGCGGCGCTCTTCATGATCGCCATGATCCTGTTGCTCGAGTTCAACAGCTTCTATCACGCCGCGCTGACGCTCAGCGCCGTCATTCTTTCGGTCTTTGGCGTGCTTTTATCCATCGCGATCACCGGACAATATATCTCTGTCATCATGACCGGCACAGGCATCGTCGCGCTCGCCGGCATCGTCGTGAACAACAACATCGTTCTGATCGACACCTATCAATATCTGCGCCGAAAGGGTCTTTCCGTGGAGGATGCGGTCGTGCGGACGGCGGCGCAACGCGCGCGGCCCGTCTTGTTGACCACCGCAACAACCATTCTCGGCCTTCTGCCCATGGTGTTCGAACTCAATGTGAATTTCGCGGCCGGAACCGTCACCCACGGGTCCACGACTTCGGACTGGTGGGTCCTGCTATCCTCCGCCGTCGTTTACGGCCTCGCCTTTTCAACCGTGCTGACGCTGGTGCTGACGCCGGTGATGCTGGCGGCGCCGACAATCCTGCGCAACCGGACGCCGGCCGCGATAGATTGGATCAAGGCGAAATTGGGCCGAAAAAGAACAGCTCCGGCGCTGTCACCACCGCCAACCCCAGAAGACCGGGACGTTCCGCGCGCCGCGGAATAGAGACAACGCCTCAGTTTGCGCCTTCTTCTTCAGTCTCTTCGGCTTGCTCGGCGTCGGGAACGTCGAAAATCTGGCCGGGATAGATGAGATCGGGATTGCGGATCTGCGCCGCATTCGCCGCATAGATAATCGTGTACTGGGCGCCGCGGCCATAAGCCCGCCTCGCGATGCGCCACAGACTGTTGCCGGGCTGCACGATTACCTTGCCGTCGCGCAATTGGATATCGTCCATGCTGGCGCGTTCGAACGGCAACTCAATGGCGTATTCCGGGCGGCCGGATTCATCGAGTTGAATGACGAGCAAGTCATAAACGCCCGGCGCAATCTGCGCCTCCGGCGCGATCATCCAACGGCCTTCATCATCGGCGGCGACCCGGCCGATCAGACGCCGGTTGATGTAAAGTTCCACCACACGGCCCGGCGTTGCGCGACCTGAAAAGATCACGGCCCCCGCGTCGTCATAATCGATAACGTCGAGCGATAACGGGCCCAGCCCTTCGGGCCGTTCGGCCGGATCCTGCAGCACTTCGGTCGCGCCGCCCGGCGTGGTGCGCAGGACAAGCGGCAAGTCGCCCTCCCGCTCGGGCACATAGATCACGATCGTGTCCTCGGACCGGATCACCGTGCCGTCCTCAGTGCGCATGGAAAGACTGAGCTCCACGGGTCCGGCGTCGAGCGGCGTGTCCGTTGCGATCACCCAGGAGCCGTCAGGTTCGGCGGGAACTTTTGCAAGCTCCGCCTCGTTTGCGTAAATCGTCACCTCCGAGCCCGGCTTGGCGCGCCCGGCAATCACGGCGTAGCCAGTGCGATCGACGCGCACGATATCGAAACTCGGCAAAGCGGGCTCCGCGGGCGCTTCGGCCTCGGCAGGCGCCTGCGCATCGGATGGTGTCGTCTCGACGGTTTCTTCGCTGGGGCTCTCGATAATCTTGAAACGCTCTGCGGCCTTCCAGCCGATAAAGCCCAGAACGATCAGTAACACGATTATGATGATCACACGCATGAAAGACCGCTCCTTAACGCTTTGGCGCCAGCTTAGATGATACTTTACCCATAGGTAAATCGGCGTACAATGCCACCCCAACAAAAAGAAACGTGCAAGCTCATGAAATCATTATGTGTTTATTGTGGGTCCCGGCCCGGCGCCGATCCCGCTTTTAAAGAAGCCGCAATCGCCGTCGGACAAGAGGCCGCAAAGCGCGACTGCCGCATCGTTTATGGAGGCGGCAAGCTCGGCCTGATGGGCGCCACAGCGGGCGCGGCGCGCGATGCGGGCGGCCGGGTTTTCGGCGTCATCCCCGATTTTCTCGTGGAGCTTGAGGGCGTTCTTGAAGGCGTCGATCACAAGATCGTCGCCAATATGCATGAACGCAAAATGCTCATGTACGAAGAGTCCGACGCGTTCCTGACGCTGCCCGGCGGCATCGGCACGCTCGAAGAACTGATCGAGGTTTTGTCCTGGGCGCGGCTCGGCCTTCACCGCAAACCGCTCATTGTGCTGAATATCAACGGCTTCTGGTCGCCCCTGAAAGAGTTGCTCAACCACTTCGTGGAAAAAGGGCTTGCCGATAGAGAGCTGGTCAACGATCTGAAATTCGTCGACAGCGTGGAAGAGGTTTTTGCAGCGGCGGAAAGAAGCGCTGTTCGCGAACGCGCCTGAGCATCAAGCGCGTTTGCCCAACAGGCGAGCGCGCGCTTTCTTCGACCCGATCAACGGAAAGATCGCCGCCATTTCCGGCCCACGCTGACGGCCGGTCAGGGCGAGACGCAGCGGCATGAAGAGGTTCCTGCCTTTGGCGCCTGTCTTTTCCTTCACGGCGTTTGTGAAAGCCTCCCAGCTATTTTGATCCAGCACATCGGGAACGAGTTCCGACGCGGCGCTGGCGAAGTCGGCGTTTTCGATCACCGGATCGACTTCCCCATCGACGACCCCAACCCATTCCGCGGCGTCTTTCAGCCGCGTGATGTTGCCTTTCACCGCTTCCCACAAGGCTTCACCGACGCCGAGCGGCCGCAGGCGGTCGGCGACTTTTTCATAGGGCGTTTCGTGAAGGATTTTCGCATTCAGCGCATCGAGTTCGGCCATATCGAAACGCGCCGGGGCGCGGCCGACCCGGTCGAAGTCGAAGCTTTCGGCAAGCGCCATCAGATCGGTCTGCGGCAAGACCGGGTCGGCGGTGCCGAGTTTCGCCAGCAAGCTCGTAATCGCGGCGGGTTCCAGCCCATCCTCGCGCATTGCTTCGATGGAAAGCGAGCCGAGACGTTTTGAAAGTCCCTGCCCGTCGGCGCCCACCAGCAGCGAGTGGTGCGCAAAGGCCGGCGGTTCGCCGCCCAGCGCCTTAATGATCTCGATCTGCACGCCCGTATTGGTGACATGGTCTTCGCCGCGCATGACATGCGTGATCTTTGAATCGATGTCGTCGACGCAGCTCGGCAGCGTATAGAGATACATGCCGTCTTCGCGGATGAGCACAGGGTCGGAAACGCTCGCGGTGTCCACCGTTGTCTCGCCGCGGATAAGATCGTTCCATTTCACGGGGCTTTGCGAGAGCTTGAACCGCCAATGGGGTTTGCGGCCCTCCGCCTCATATTCGGCTTTCTGCGCGTCGGTCAGCGCCAGCGCTGCGCGGTCATAGACCGGCGGCAAGCCGCGGGCGCGCTGGATCTTGCGCTTGCGGTCGAGTTCTTCCGCCGTCTCGTAACAGGGATAGAGAAGGTCTTCGGCAATCAGCTTGTCGCGCGCCGCATCATATTGGGCGAAGCGCGCCGACTGGCTGAAGGTTTCGTCGTAATCGAGACCGAGCCAGGCGAGGTCCGCGCGAATGCCGTCTTCAAACGCCTTGGTGGACCGCTCCAGATCGGTGTCGTCGATCCGCAGCACGAAGGTCCCGCCGGATTTGCGGGCGAAAAGCCAGTTCCACAAGGCGGCGCGCACATTGCCCACATGGAGTTTCCCGGTGGGGGACGGCGCGAAACGGACTTTGACGGTCATGGATAATCCATCGGCTGAAAAAGCGACGGCTTAGCCCTTCGCCGCAGCCCGGTCAAACGGCCCCCGCCGGACCGGCCCCGAACTTGAAAGGCTCAGGCAAGAAGCATCAGCCAACCCCATCAGGAGCCTTCACGTGTCCCGCATCAAGACAATTTTCGCCGCCCTCGCCCTCAGCATCGCCGCGCCTGGCCTGGCCGAGGCCGCGACCATCCCGATCCGCGACAATCCGGACAATGGCGGCTCGGTCTTTGCGACAGGCTTCAACCGCTCGATCTCGATCCAGTATGAGGGCGCGAACCGCAACGTTCAGGCGGGCGTCTTCTCCCTGCAATATGACGAAGGCGACGGCTGGGTCGATTTTTACACTTTCTGTCTTCAGCTTTCCGAATATCTCTCCCTGCCGCGCGATCATGAGCGCGTTTCCGGCGGCGATTATTTCGCCTCCGGCGACGACATGAATGCGCTTGGCGTTCTTTACGGCTCGCTGATGACAACGGATTACGTTTTCAAAAACGCCAACACGGCCGCCGCCGCACAGTCTATCGTTTGGGAAATCACCGAAGACGGCGCCGACAGCTTCGATCTTGCTGCGGGCGATTTCAAACTCTTCACGACAGATGTGCTCGCCGAAGCCAATGCGCTCTGGGCCTTGATCATTTCCGGCGATTTCCTGTCGACATCCGTCGATGTCTTCGCCGCCGTGCGCACGCAGGACCTCCTCACATCGAGTGTGCCGGTGCCGGGCGCGCTGCCGCTTCTGTTCTCAGGCCTCGCCGGTCTCGGCTTTGCGAGCCGCCGGCAAAAACGCGCAACAGAAGCCGCGTAAAGAGTTTTCCCGAAAGGGAAAGTCTGGGGTGCGCCTTGTGGGGGCGCTTTCGGGGGAAAGAAAAGGCCGGGTTCAGCCCGGCCTTTTTGTTTTGCAAGGCGTTTGATTTCTAATCTTCAACGCGCATTCGTTGCGCAATCTAAAGTAGCTTCGAAAGCGGCAAACGCCCAATCCGTAAGGCGGCATTCAGTTGTTGTGCGCCCGTGCATTTTTCAGCCCCTTCGTTCACTCATCACCAAACTCTCACAATTCTAAAACAAAAGCGTCATCCCAATCTGCTTTATCGCCGCCGGGGATAGAATCCCTCTCAAAAAAAGGTTGGGGTATGTTTAAGAAACTGTCAGTCAGCACGCTTGCGCTTATGATCGGCGCAGGCGCGCAAGCCTATGCGCAAACGCAAACGGAAGCCGCCGCCGAAGCGGACACAGTCATCGTTACCGGCACCCGCGTCGAAGGGCGCACGGCGTTCGACAGCCTCGCGCCGGTCGACGTCATTTCCGACGAGGCGCTCAATCTGACCGCGTCCGATGAAATCATGGATTCGCTGGCGCAATTGACGCCGTCTTTCAACGTTCAGCGCCTTCCCTTGAATGACGGTCTGATCTTTGTGCGCCCGGCGCGACTGCGCAATCTGTCGCCCGACCACACGCTGGTGCTGGTCAACGGCAAGCGCCGCCACCGCTCCGCCCTCCTCGGCTCCAACGGCGCGCAATCGCCAGACCTCGCGCAGATCCCGTCTTTCGCGGTGAAGCGCATCGAAGTGCTGCGCGACGGCGCCTCGGCGCAATACGGCTCCGACGCCATCGCCGGCGTCATCAACATCATCCTCGATGACGAGCCGGGGCTCAGCGCCTTCGGCCAGTACGGCCAGTATTACGAGAATGACGGCGACCAGTATCGCGCCGGTATTCAGGGCGGCCTCGCCGGTGAGTTCGGCTTCGTCAATGCGACCTTCGAGTATTCGGATTCCGCGCGCACCTCGCGCACGCGCCAGCGCCAGGACGCCATCGACCTGCAGGCGGCCAATCCCGATCTCGACGTGCCGAACCCGGTACAGAACTGGGGCCAGCCGGAACGCACGTCCTACCGCTTCGCCGTGAACAGCGCCCTCGATGCAGGCTTCACCGAGCTCTACGCTTTCGGAACCTATGGCTGGGGGACGGGCGTGTCAGATTTCAACTGGCGCAATCCGGCCACCACCAGCGCTTACAATCCGAGCACAGCGTTTCCGGATTTCGATCTCAACGACATTTTCCCGACCGGCTTCACGCCGCAATTCGGTCAGGACGATGAAGACTATTCGATCAATGGCGGCCTGCGCAGCAATGGCGAAGGCCCGTTCACTTATGATGTCAGCGCCAGCTATGGCCGCAACGAGATCGATTACTTTATTTACGACACGATCAACGCGTCGCTGGGACCGGACAGCCCGACCTCTTTCGATCCGGGCAATCTCATTCAGAGCGAATTCAACATCAATATCGGCTTCGGTTATGAATGGGACGCGGGCGTTTTCGCGGGACCCGTCAACATCGCCTGGGGCGGCGAACGGCGCGAGGAAACCTATGAAATCGTCGCCGGCGACCCCGCGTCCTACGCCATCGGACCGGGCGCAGCGGACGGCCTTCCCTCCGGCTCCAACGGCTTCCCGGGTTACAGCGAAGCGCAGGCCGGCGAATTCGACCAGACGAGCTATGCCGGGTATATCGACATTGAAATCCCGTTGACGGATATCTGGACCATCGGTCTTGCGGGCCGTTACGAAGACTATAGCGAATATGGCGACTCGCTCGACGGCAAGATCTCAACGCGCGTCGAGCTGACGCCGAACTTCGCGCTCCGCGCCACCGCCTCCACGGGCTTCCGCGCGCCGACGCCGGGCCAGCTCTTCTCAGAGCGCACCTCGCAAGGGCTCGACACGGTGACGCTCAACATCTTCACCGCCGGCCGGTTCAGCCCGCAAGGGCCGGTGGCGGACGTCATCAACCAGCGCGCCGACGCCGACATCCGCCCGCTCGAAGCCGAAGAGTCAGAAAACTACACCGCCGGCTTCACCTTCCGTCAGGGCGGCCTCACCGCCACGGTCGATGTCTATCAGATCAACATCTCCGACCGCTTCGGCACGTCGCAGACTTATAATCCGACCCCGGAAGAACAGGCGGAGTTCGTGGCGCTCGGCGTCCCCGGCGGCGAAGGCATCACGCGGGTCAATTTCTTCCAGAACGATTTCGACACGCGCACCCGCGGCGTCGATGTGGTCACCACCTATTCCATGGCGGCGGGACCGGGCGACATCACCCTCACCGGCGCCTATAACTACAACACGACGAAAGTCACCGGCGGCGATCTTTCTCTCGACGAAACCAATCGCGTCCGCTTCGAGGAAAACCTGCCGAACCACACGGCGACGGCCTCCGCAAACTACGCGGTCGGGCCGGTGGAGCTTTTGGGACGCGTGCGTTATTACGGCTCCTGGACCGACTTTTCCTTCAACGCCATGGGCGACATCTTCCAGGAGTTCGGCGGCGAAGTGTTCTTCGATCTCGCAGCGACTTATCGCCTGACCGATCAATTCTCCATCCGCGCCGGGGCGGAGAATGTTTTCGACACTTATCCGGACGAAGCCGAGTTCCAGGCGAATCGCGGCCTCATCTATTCGCGCAACGCGCCTTACGACACGGACGGCGGCTTCTATTACGTTCGGTTCGACGTGAAACTGTGATAGCCTTCACGAAATGAAAGCATCACGACGCACATTACTGAAAGGCGCCGCCGCATTGGCGGCGCCTTCTTTCGCCGGAGCCGCGCTCGCGGCCCCTTCCCCCTCTTCCGCCGGCGCTGATGACGAAGCCTATTGGCGCGAGGTCGCGAGGGCCTATGACGTCAAGACAGACATCATCAATCTCGAAAACGGCTATTGGGGCGTCATGGCGAGGCCTGTCGCCGAGCGCTATCTGGAGAATGTCAAACGCGTCAATCACGACAACTCGTTTTACGCGCGCAGGTCCTGGGGCGATGACTACCGGTCTGCGATTGCGCAACTCGCGGCGGCGCTCGGCGCGCGTGAGGATGAAATCGCCATCACCCGCGGCGCGACGGAAGCGCTGAAGGGGCTCATCGCGGGTTACAACAAGCTCGAAGCCGGGCAAGCGGTGATGGTCGCCGATCTCGATTATCCCGAAATGATCGCGATGATGGAATGGCGCGCCGCGAAAAGCGGCTGCGAAATCGTCAAAATCTCGATCCCCGAGCCCTCAACCCATGACGGTCTCATCGCCTTCTACAAAAAGGCGCTCATCGACAATCCGTCTGTAAAGCTACTCCTCCTCACCCATATCAGCAACCGCACCGGCCTTGCGATCCCCGTGAAGGAGATCGTCGCCATGGCGCGGGCGAAAGGCGTCGACTGCATCGTCGATGCAGCCCATTCATGGGGGCAGATGGATTTCATAGCGGACGACATCGGCGCGGATTTCGTCGGCTATAATCTGCACAAATGGATCGGCGCGCCCATTGGCGCCGGCATGATCTATATCCGCAAAGGCCGTCTCGACGACATCAGTCCCGATCCCGGCGCGCCGGACTATGATCAGGGCCGCGTTGCGGGCCGCATTCATACGGGCACGGTGGATTTCGCGGCGGTCCTGACCCTCCCCGACGCTTTAAAATTTCACAATGAGGTCGGCCCGGCGGCGAAGGCCGCGCGGTTTTCCTATCTCCGCGATCTCTGGGTGAAAGAAACGCGCGGGCTTCCGGGCCTGCAAATCCTGACGCCGGACGATCCGCGCCTGCATGCCGCGATCACCTCGATCCGCATGGAGGGCAAGACGACGCCGGAGGACAACATCGCCCTCTCGAAACGGCTGTTCGAAGAGTTCAACATCTTCACTGTGCATCGCGTCGGCGTCGCGGCGGGCGCCTGCGTGCGCGTCACGCCGTCGCTTTACAATTCGCCGGATGATGTGATGGCGCTGGTGAAAGCGTTGAGGGTGATTTGCGGTTAGGGGAATTGCAACAAACCGCGCTTCGTCCTTCGAGACGCAAAATCCTTCATCCTGAGGAGTCGCACTCTTGTGCGACGTCTCGAAGGGCATGAAGGATTTTGCTCCTCAGGATGAAGCGCTTGGGCGGCGGCGCGAATGGTCAATATCTAACGATCCCGCCAGCCATTCGTAATCGGATAGCGCCGGTCCCTCCCGAAATTGACGCTCGCGACTTTCGGGCCGGGCGGGGGCTGGCGGCGCTTGTATTCCGCGACGTAAAGGAGATGCTCGACGCGGCGCACGTCCTTCTCGTCATAGCCTTCGGCGACGATGTCGCGCACGGCCATTTCCTTTTCCACCAGCATTTCAAGGATCGGGTCGAGGACGTCATAGGGCGGCAGGCTGTCTTCGTCCTTCTGATCCTCGCGCAATTCCGCCGAAGGCGGCTTCGTAATGATCCGTTCCGGGATGACTTCCCCCTTCGGCCCTTTCAGCTCCGGCGTGTGATGAGCGTTGCGCCAGCGGCAGAGCGCGAAGACCTCCAGCTTGTAGAGATCCTTCAGCGGATTGAAGCCGCCATTCATATCGCCATAGAGCGTCGCGTAACCCACGGACATTTCCGACTTGTTGCCGGTGGTCAGCACCATGTCGCCGAACTTGTTGGAAAGCGCCATGAGGATGACGCCCCTGAGACGCGACTGGATGTTTTCTTCCGTCACGTCCTTCGGCAGATTGTCGAAGGTTGGCGCCAGCATCTTGTCAAAGGCCTCGACGCCCGGCTCAATCCCGATGGAGCGATAGGTTACGCCAAGCGCCTTGGCGCAGGCTTCCGCGTCTTCCAGGCTTTCTTTCGACGTATAGCGCGAGGGCATCATCACGCAGTGAACGGCGTCCGGCCCCAGCGCGTCGACGGCGATGGCGGCGGTGAGCGCACTATCGACCCCGCCCGACAGCCCGATGACGACGCCCTTGAATTTGTTCTTGGTGACATAGTCATGCACGGCGAGCGTCACCGCGCGATAGATCATTTCTTCATCACGAACCCATTCGGCCTCTGGCCCTTCGATGCAGGCCCAGCCCGCAACGTCTTTTTTCCAGCGTGTGACGGCGACGCATTCCTCGAATTGCGGCGCGCGATATTGAACGACGCCGGCCGAATCCATCACAAAGCCTGCGCCTTCGAACAAAACCTCGTCCTGGCCCGCGAGCTGGTTGACGAAGATGAGCGGCCTGTCGGTCGCCGCGACGCGCGCCCGCGCCGCCATGGTGCGTTCTTCAAGCGCAGTTTTGCGGAAGGGCGACCCGTGCGGCACGATGAAAATCTCCGCGCCTTCGGCGGCCAGATGTTCGCCGGCGCCGGGGAGCCACATATCCTCGCAGATCATCAGGCCGAGTTTGACGCCCTTGAGCTCTGTGGGCTCGGGATAATGCTCGGCGGGCGCGAACACCCGCGGCTCGTCAAAGACGCCGTAATTCGGAAGCCGCACCTTGAAGCGCTTCGCCGCGATCTTACGGTCCGCCAAGAGAAACGCGCCGTTGTAAAGCCCGTCCCCTTCCTTCCAGGGCGCGCCGACGATCATTGCCGGGCCGCCATCGGCGGTCTCCGCGGCGAGCCGCTCCACGGCGTGCATGCAGGCGCGCTGAAAAGACGGCTTCAAAACCAAATCCTCCGGCGGATAGCCGGCGACAACGAGCTCGCAGAAAACCGCGAGATCGGCGCCCTTCTCGGCCGCCTCGGCGCGCGCCTTCAGGATGCGGGCGATATTGCCGTCGATATCGCCGACGACGGGCGCGATCTGACACAGGGCGATGGCGAGGGTATCGGTCATGGGCGTTTATTTATGCTCTTTTTGAGCACATGTGAAGGCTTTCATTCTGCGGCGTCCTCGATGGCGTGCATATCCTCATCCGAAAGACCGAAATGATGGCCGATTTCATGGACCAGCACATGAGTAACGAGGGTCTCCAGACCGATCTCCCTATTTTCCCGGTGTTCGGCCAGAATCGATCGCCGGTAGAGATGGACGTGGTTCGGCGGCGCTTCGGCGGCCTCGGCGAAATCGACGCCTTCGAAAAGACCGGACAGCTCCAGCGGATCGCCGATCCCCATCTCATCGAGGATTTCGCGTTCGGCTTCTTCCGCAACATGGATCACCACATTGCCGCAGAGCGCGCGAAACTCCGCCGGCAGGCCCGCATAGGCGGCGCGCACCAGCCGGTCGAAGGTTTCAAGATCGGGCTCGTTCACCCGGCCGCCTCATTCGGCGCCCTGTCTTCGGGGAAACCGACGGCGTCATAGATTTCTTTCAACAGCGGCGCGACCTCGGGCATGGCGGGGCGGCCGCGCGTCATCCCGGTCCTGACGACCACCATGCGCTTGTCGGGAATGACGAAGACATATTGGCCTTCATGGCCGGCGAAGAAATACATCTCTTCGGGAACGCCCGGAAAGAACCGCTCCCTCCCCTCTTCTCCTTCCCGGTTCAGCCAGAATTGCGCTCCATACTGACCATCGGACGCGCTGGCAGGCGTCTTCACATAGTCCGCCCAGCCTTCGGGCAACAAACGCTCGCCTTCCCAGACGCCGTCCTGAAGATAAAGCTGACCGAGCCGCGCCCAGTCTCGCGCCGTGGCGTAAACGAAAGAAGAGCCGATGACCGTGCCGGAAGCATCCGGCTCCAGCGTGAAGCTGGCGGCGCCGAGCGGCTCGAATATCACTTCTTGCGCGAAGGCGTGCAGATCGATGCCCTGTCTTTCTAGTGTCTGTTTCAGGGTGCGGGCGATCAGGTTGGTCGTGCCGCTCGAATAATACCAGGCCTCCCCCGGGGCCTGCTCGACGGGGCTGCGCGCCGCCACCCCGCCTGCATCGGCGCGCTCGAACAGCATGCGGTTCACATCCGACCGGATGACATCATATTGTTCGCCGAAAGCGAGCCCCGATTGCATCTGCAACAAATCGTTCCAGGTGATGCGCGATTTTTGGTCGTCGCCTTCCCATTCCGGAACCGGCGCCGCATCGTTGATATCGAGAAGACCGCGTTTCACCGCAGCGCCGACCAGCGTCGCCGTTACGCTCTTCGCCATTGACCAGGAAAGGAAAGGCGTCTTGGCCGTAAAACCGTCCGCATAGCGCTCATCGACGATCTTGCCGTCGACGGCCACAACGACCGCGCGATGATTTGGCGTATTGTTTTCAAAAGCCCGGGTCAGCGCGAAATCGAGCGCGCCATAATCAACGCGCATCAAAGCCTTGCCTGATGCCGGCGGCGCCTCGGGCCAGGGCTCGGCCGCGACTTCCGCCGGCGCCGGCGGCAAGGGCGCCACGCGCCCGGCATTTGCAAGCGTGCAGCCATAGCCTTCGCGGTAAATCGCACGGGCGCCGCCAAAACCGACCGGCCCCTTTGCGCGCACAACCTTGGCGTCTTCATCGACGACCACGGATATCTGCTTCATCGCGCCCGGCATGCCGGCGAACTCTTGAGGAATGACGTCTTTTTTTTCGCGGCCGGCGACAAAGATTTCCGAACAGGCGACTTTCGCCTTGTAGCCGGCGCCGATGCGCGCCATCCGGTCCGCCTTAAAGCCCGCATAAATGAGAACCGCCGCCGCAATGGCCCCTGCAGCGATAAAAAGGGTGTTTCGCAAAGACATAAGTCGCCGTGTTCCGCTTGATCCGAATGGAGAGTTTACCGATTTCGCCTCTCCCTGTCAGCGGGGGCTGGCAGGTCCGCCATTTACCCAAGCAAGGGATTGGGGAGACGCTCGCCAAGATCGACGGCGAGTTTCAATTGCCGCGCCCAGCCTTCGATGAGATCGATTTCAGCGCGATGCGCCTCTTCCAGTGAGGTTTCATCGCGGGAGCGTTCTTGCGGCGTGTATTCCTGGTCGGCGAATTTGGAATTCCTGGAAAACACCGATTTCACATTTTCCGCCAGAACGTCATCGGAAAGGCCAAGCTGAAGATGTAAAGCGGCAGCTTTCAAGACGCCTTCGGGATCGTTCAGAAGGTCGCGAAAATAGAGCGAGCGGATATTGGGCGCGCCGGAAGAGAGAATGCGCGTGAAAAGCTCCATCTGATGGCGCCAGACCAGCGCTGCAATTTGAAGATCGGTGAAGCCAAGCGCCTGACGCTCAGGGATCGCCGCCACGCCTTCCTTATCGAGCGCGAAAATCGTGTATTGCTTGCGCGTAAACGCCTTGCAGGCTTCGCCCTTCTTCAGCACCGACAAAAGAAAGCCGCGCAGATCGCCGTAAAGCAAGATCACCGGCGCGCCGGATGCGGCGATCAGCGGCGCGATGTTGTTTGCCGTATTGGTGGGCTTGATCAGGTTTTGCTCGCCCGGCGCATGCGGGCGCGCCAGAAGATTGACGGCTTGCGCAACGGTTTTCTCTGCGGCGTTCCTGTTCTCCGCCATACGCAAGACATTCGCGGCATCCATCAAAATGTTCGGTTCTTTCAGAGCGAGTACTGAGCCGTTTGAGTCAAGCGCTTTCGCCAAAAGCGTGGAACAGCAAAAGGCAGTGTGAAAAATAAAAGATGGCGGCCGCTCTTTCGCCGCGGCGGAAGCTAGCGCGCCGAATGGCGCCGTCATGGAACCGGTGACGGATTTCTCCATCCGCTGGTCAAGAAAAGGCTGGCTTGACAAACCATCGCGGTCAATGCGCGCCAGGGTCACTATGCCGCGATTGGCGTCAAGCGCATGCGGAAACCAGCTCGGGTCGCGTGCAAGCGCGCCCACATCATTTGTTGCGGAATTCGTGGCCGTCGTCATCGTCCTCCTTGTGGACTTAACAGGGCTTTTACGCTAGTGCAAAAACCGCATTTGGAGCTTGCCCATGAAAAAAATCTACCCCGACGCCCGGGCCGCGCTGGACGGGCTTTGTTTCGACGGAATGACCGTCATGTCAGGCGGTTTCGGCCTTTGCGGAATCCCCGAAAATCTGATCGCCGCCTTGCGCGACACCGGCGCCAAAGACCTCACGGTCATTTCCAACAATGCAGGCGTGGACGATTTCGGTCTCGGTCTTTTGCTTCAAACGCGCCAGATCAAAAAGATGATCTCGTCCTATGTGGGTGAGAATAAGGAATTCGAACGCCAGTATCTGTCAAACGAACTTGAGCTTGAATTCAATCCGCAAGGAACGCTTGCCGAACGCTGCCGTGCGGGCGGCGCCGGCATTCCAGCCTTTTACACCAAGACGGGCGTCGGCACGATGATCGCCGAAGGCAAGGAACACAAAGAGTTTAATGGCGAGACCTATATTATGGAGACAGGCCTTATCGCCGACCTCTCCATCGTCAAAGCGTGGAAGGGCGATGAACAGGGCAATCTCGTCTTTCGCAAGACGGCGCGCAATTTCAACCCGATGATGGCGACGGCGGGCAAGGTTACGGTCGCGGAGGTGGAGGAAATCGTGCCGCTCGGCAGTCTCGATCCCGATTGCATTCACACGCCGGGTATTTTTGTGCAACGCATGATAAAAGGCGATCATGAAAAGCGCATCGAACAGCGCACTGTTCGCCAACGGGAGAATGCATAATGCCGTGGGATCGCAATCAGATGGCCGAACGCGCGGCCAAGGAGCTTGAAGACGGGTTTTACGTCAATCTCGGCATCGGCATTCCGACCCTGGTCGCCAATTATATCGGCGAAGATATCGACGTGACGCTGCAGTCGGAAAACGGCATGCTCGGCATGGGCCCCTTCCCTTATGAGGATGAAGTCGACCCCGACCTCATCAATGCGGGCAAACAGACCATCACCGAGCTTCGCCGCACGTCTTATTTCTCAAGCGCCGACAGTTTCGGCATGATCCGCGGCGGACATATCGATCTTTCGATCCTCGGCGCCATGGAAGTCTCCGAAAAGGGCGACCTCGCCAACTGGATGATCCCCGGCAAGATGGTCAAGGGCATGGGCGGCGCCATGGATCTCGTCGCGGGCGTCAAGCGCGTTGTTGTGGTGATGGATCACACCTCGAAAAACGGCGACCCCAAGCTTCTCCATGAATGCTCCCTGCCGCTCACGGGCCAGGGCGTCGTCGACATGGTGATTACCAATCTCGGCGTTTTTGAAATCGACGAGACGGGCATGAAGCTCACCGAACTTGCGCCGGATGTCACCGTGGAAGACGTAAAAGCGTCGACGGAAGCGGATTTCGAGGTTGCTGTCTAAAACGCAGCCGCCATGGGCGTTACGGTTCTTGCGTGCTCATGCGCTTCTTTATGGACGATGCAACGAAGCAGGTGAGACAGCGCCTTTTGATCGCCGCTCACCTTCATGCGCTTCTTGGCCTCTTCAAGAGTCAGCTCCATTCTGAATGACTGCATCAAGGTTGCGACATCGGAAATGATTGTCGCCACAGCGGGGCCATCGGCCCCTCGGCGCACGGTCATTCTCCCGTTCATGTTATAAACGGTGTACGGAAAATCATCGATCAAAAGGTGCGCGACATAGTTATTGTCCGGATCGGGACAATAATCGGCGAAGATCTCAATAGCGAGCGCAACAGAGTCCGGCTGCAGATTGTCCGTATAGATGCATTCGACCGCAGGCGAGGAGTCGGGCCGCTCGAAGAAATACATGATCGACCATTTCATCATGGTGCGGACCGCCGGACGCAAAGCCTCTCCCGTTTCGCTCAAGCGATACCGTCCGCGCGCATCGCCAGATGTCACGGCCTCCACGAGACCGGCTTCCTCCAGCTCTTTCAGCCTTTTTGAAAGCAGATTTGCCCCGATGCCCGGCAGGCCGGCCTGAAGGTCCCCGAAACGCTGCGGACCGAGAAACAGATCCCGGATAATGAGCAGGGTCCAGCGCTCGCCCAAAAGGTCCAGCGCATGGGCCAGAATACAGTCCTGATTATATGTCCGCGCCATTCGGCGTCCTCCCGAAGCCCCTATGGGGCTTTTTTTCCTAAACCTACTACGAGCGTCATTAATTTGTCGTGCCTGTAACAAAATCGTGTGCTAGGCATAAAATATATTTGACACTTCATTTTTATATAGTAAAGTAGATATTGTTTTCAATCGGTGAATAAAAAACAGCGCTACGCCGGGCGCATGAAAAATGGAGAGACCCTATGCGTATCAATACCTTAGCCAAGCTGGCCCCTGCCGCATTCGCTTTCGCCGCCGCCATCGCGGCCCCCGCCCAGGCGGAAGACTGGAACGCCCATCTGGACGCCTGCGCCGCCGCCGCCGAAGCCCAGGGCATCGTCACCGCCGGTGAATATGAGACGAAATTCGTCACGGCCTCCGGCGGTTCCATGAAGCGCATCTCACTGGAGTTCCAGCCGAATGCGGGCGAGCCCATCAAGGCCGAATGCAAAGTGAAACGCGGCACAGTCAAAGAGCTGACCATCAAGGTCTGACTCGACGAATCCTGCGCCGGGCCGGGGTCCCTGTTTCCACCCTGCCCGGCCCGGGCGCAGGCAAAAACCCTGATAAATAGATCCCTGAAAACTGACGCGCCCGAGTTGCGGGCGCGTTTTTCATTGACGGCCTGTCGGTGACCGCCGGTCAGTGATCGTGATCGGCCTGATGCTCCGCGGTGAGAGACTTATAGGCCGCGCGCGTCATCGCCTCCCCGCTGATAAAGCCCTGCCCCCATTTCTCATTAAGACCGCTCAACGGATCGGCGGCGACGGCTTCGTCTTCGGTTTTGCCGGCGTCGATTTCCGCCTGAATGCGCGAGCGCACCTCATTCAGCATCGCCATGTACGATTCAAGATCGGCCTTTGACGCCAGCGCGCCATGGCCTGGAATGATCTTCACATCTTCATCAACTTTCGACAGCACCTTTTCATAGTATGCCACATATCCGGAAAGAACGCCGCCAGAGTTGATGTCGACGAAGGGATAGCCGCCATTGATCATGAGATCGCCCATGTGAACGACATTGGCGTCTTTGAAATAGATGACGGCGTCCCCGTCCGTATGCGCCGCCGACTGATGCCAGACATGGATATCCTGGCCGTTCCAGTGGAACGACATGGCTTCGGAGAATGTGATGATGGGAAGTGCGCCATCAGGCGACGGCGGCGCCGTTGAACCGTCGGGAAGGATATTCGGTTCCTTCATCCGCTTGCGGACATTGTCGTGGGCGACGATATGCGCTCCCGCCTCGCCGAAGGCTTCGTTGCCGCCCGTATGATCGCCGTGATAATGCGTGTTGATGACAAACTCGACTGGCTTGTCGGTCACCTCCGCGATCGCCGCCATGATTTTGCCGCTCAGGGGCGCGAACTGATCATCAATGACAAAGGCGCCGTCCGCACCCACAGAGAGGCCTATATTCCCGCCGGCGCCCTCCAGCATATAGACGCCCTCGGCGACCTCCGTGGTCTTGATTTCAACCTGATCGAAATCGCGCTGGGCGAAGGCGGATGTCCCGGACATGGCGATAATAGCGAGCGCGGAGAGGGCGTGACGCATTGGGCAAGGCTCCCTTGAATTTGTTTATTCGGCTAGGACCCTACCAGCATGCCTTGCAAATCAGAAATGACATGCCCGTCAGAGGGCGCCGTCCGGCCCGCCATGTTGCGGGCTTCTCTTCCACAGGCTAAAGACCCTTTCTGTAAGGAGTTTTTGAAATGACCTGGACGCCTCAAAGCTGGCGCGAAAAGACCGCCCTGCACATCCCCACGGATTATCCCGACCCGGAAGCGCTCAGCGCTGTGGAAAAGGAGCTTTCGAGCTATCCGCCGCTGGTGTTCGCCGGCGAGGCCCGGACCTTGAAGCAATCTCTTGCGCGCGTCGGACGGGGCGAGGCTTTTCTGCTCCAGGGCGGGGACTGCGCCGAGAGTTTCAAGGAATTCCATCCGAATAATATTCGCGACACTTTCCGGGTGTTGCTGCAAATGGCGGTGATCATGACATTCGGCGCCGCCATGCCGGTGATCAAGGTGGGCCGCATCGCCGGCCAATACGCCAAGCCGCGCTCCTCGCCGACGGAAACGATTGGCGACGAAACTCTGCCGAGCTATCGCGGCGACAATATCAACGCTATGCCGTTCGATGAGGACTCGCGCGCGCCCGATCCGCAGCGCCTCTTGCGCGCCTATGGACAGGCGGCGGCGACGCTCAATCTCCTGCGCGCTTTCGCCTATGGCGGATACGCCGATCTCAGAAACGTCCAGAAATGGAATCTTGAATTCGTTTCCGGCAATCCGCAGGAAGACCGCTACCGGGAGATCGCCGACAAGATTTCCGAAGCGATCACCTTCATGGAAGCCTGCGGCATAGACGGATCAACTGTGCGTTCGATCCGGGAAGTCGATTTCTACACCAGCCACGAAGCCTTGCTGCTTGGCTTTGAGAGCGCCATGACGCGCATCGATTCAACCACTGGAAAGTGGTACGACACTTCCGCCCATATGGTCTGGATCGGCGACCGCACGCGCCAGCCGGACGGCGCCCATGTGGAGTTCTGCCGCGGCATCGAAAATCCCATCGGCATGAAATGCGGGCCCAGTCTCGACCCCGACGAACTCGTCCGCCTTCTCGATCTCCTTAATCCAGAGAATGAAGAAGGCCGCATCGTTCTCATCTCGCGCTTCGGCGCCGGCAAGGTCGAAGACGGCCTGCCTTCGTTGGTCCGCGCCATTCAGCGCGAAGGCCGCAAGGTGGTCTGGTCCTGCGACCCCATGCACGGCAACACGGTGAAGTCGGGCGCCGGCTATAAGACCCGGCATGTTGACGCAATCCTTTCGGAAGTCAGCTCGTTTTTCGACGTCTGTTACGCCGAAGGCGCCATCCCCGGCGGCGTTCATTTCGAAATGACCGGCCAGAATGTGACCGAGTGCCTTGGCGGCTCACGGGAGATTTCCGAGGCAGACCTTCACTCGCGCTACCACACTCACTGCGATCCCCGACTCAACGCCAGCCAATCCCTTGATCTTGCTTTCATTCTGGCTGATCGCTTCAAAGCCAGGCGGGCCGCCGGGTCCTAATCTGAAGCTAATATTTCCCCTTAACATCCGCCGCGAAACAGGTGGAAATATAGTGTGAACGCCCTAAACTCCTTGAGCACTTTCCTGCAATGCAACGCAGGTTAGTATAAAAACAGAATAAGGGGCCGGGCTTTTCTCAGGGGGGCTTGGGCTCCTGCCGGTCATCAGGGGCGCAACTGGCGGAGCAGTATTCTTGTGACAGAGCGTATTAACATCGGCGTCGCCGGCGCCGGGGTGTTTGGCGGGCACCATTGCGGGAAGATCGCCGGACGTGAGGACGCCGCCCTTTCCGGTGTTTACGACATTGATCACGACCGGGCCCTTCTCCAGGCCCGCAAACACAATGTTCCTGCGGAAAAAAACTTTGCCGATCTGCTCGAGCGGGCTGATGCGGTGATTATTGCAGCCCCTGCGATAGCGCATTACGAACTCGCCCTGGAGGCGCTGCGGGCGGGACGACATGTCTTCGTGGAAAAGCCCGTCGCCCTTTCCCTTGAAGAAGCCGACGAACTTATAGCGTTATCAATGACGCGCGGGCTCATTCTTCAGGTCGGCCATCAGGAACGGTATGTCGCCGAGGCCGCAGGATTGTTCGACCGCAAGAGAGCGCCGGTCAAGGTCGATTGCGTTCGCCATACGGCCGCCACAGGCCGTTGCGAGGACGTTTCGGTCGTTCTCGATTTGATGATCCATGATATCGACCTGATCCGGAAACTGACTGGCGCAGAGATCGAATCCGTATCGGCCCGCGGCGAAAACCATGCAGCTGAGGCGGAGCTCATGCTGGATAATGGCTCGACGGTGAGCCTGGCCGCATCCCGCCGCGCCGGAACGCCGGAGCGGCGCATGACGCTGGTCTATGACGACGGCATCATCGAATTTGATTTCGTCAACCGCAAGGCGGCGAACACAACGCCATCCCCGCTTCATGCCTGTTTTGATGGCGAAGATGCGCCGCTCTCCTTCCGCGATCCTCTCGCTTTTGGAACGGAAATCTTCGTCACTGCGATCAGGGAAGGAAAAACGCCCTCGGTGACCGGCGCGGACGGTCGCCAGGCCCTGCAATGGGCCCTGAGCATCGAGGAAGCCGCCGGCATAGGCGCATCCTACGATCAACAATACAAGACCCCGGAAAGGCGGCGAGCATGAACAGCGTGGTGAACCTCTCTATTGCCGGAAAATCTTCGGTAGGCGACATCGCCTTTATTGATCTCAAGGCGCAGCAAAAACGCATCCGCCCCAAGATTGAGAAACGCCTGCAGGCAGTTCTCGATCACGGCCGTTATATCGCCGGGCCGGAAATCGACGAACTTGAAGAAACGCTCGCGGAACGAAGCGGCGCATCGAGTGTGATAAGCTGCGCCAGCGGCACGGCGGCGCTGATCATTCCCCTGCTCGCGCGGGGCGTTGGCGAAGGCGATGCAGTTTTCGTTCCGGCCTTTACATATAACGCCACCGCCAATGCGATCCTCCTCGCCGGGGCGACGCCGGTATTCGTGGATATCGACGCGGCGACCTTCAATATCGATCCTGCGGATCTCGAACATCGAATCGCCGCCGTCCGCAAAGAAGGCAAGCTTCAGCCGCGCGCCGTCATTCCTGTCGACCTGTTCGGTTCGCCGGCTGACTATCGCGCAATTTCGGCCATTGCGGCGCGTGAGGATCTGTTTCTCCTTTCCGACGGCGCCCAGAGCTTTGGCGGCCAGCTCGACGGCAAGGAGGTGGGCGGCCTCGCGCCGGCGACGGCCACGAGCTTCTTCCCCGGCAAGGCGCTGGGCGCCTATGGCGACGCGGGCGCCATTTTCTCCATGAACAGCCTCGACCGCGAGCGCTGGGCGTCAATTCGCTGGCATGGCACGGATGAGGCGCGCAAGGAATCCGTCCGGGTCGGCTTCAATGGCCGGATGGATACGTTTCAGGCCGCTATTCTTCTTGAAAAACTGGCGATTTTTGACGATGAACGCGAAGCGCGGCGGCGCATCGCCGCCGATTACGACCGCGCCCTTTCGAATATCGCGCGCCCGCAGGCGCAGATCGCCGGCTCCCAATCCGGTTACGGCTATTATTCCCTGTGCATGGAAAACCGCGATCAGGTCGTGAAAAAACTGAAGGCGATGGGCGTTCCGACGGCGATCTATTACACGACGCCGCTGCATCTGATGCCGGCTTTCGCAGACTATGCGCCGGCGAACGGCCTGCCTGCGACGGAAAAGGTCGCGTCGCAGATTTTCTCCCTGCCCATGCATCCCTACCTGACGCCCGATCAAGTGGACTATATCTGCAACGCCGTCTGCGAAGTTGCGGCTTAAGCCGACGTCTTCGTATCCTTGAACGGCCGGTGAATGAAGTGCTTGCCCGCTTCGGGACCGGCGTCGATCTGGGCCAGCAGACGTTCACGATCCAGCGCCCGGAATTGCTGCGTGTAATCCTCAATGACATGGTTCTCAAATCCCATGCGCGATAAAGCTTCGCGCGCCAGAAGAATGCTCGATTCCAGCGTCTCGCGAACGATGACATCGGGTTCGAGTTTCCTGAGCTCGATTTCATGCATCCGGTCATGGGCGCAGGCGATGATCGTCGCATTGGGGAACCGTTCCCGCAGCGCGATGACGGCCGCGTTGACCGCTTTGGGATCGTCCATGCACAAAATGATCGCCTTCGCGTCGGCCGCGCCGGCGGCGAGAAGGATGTCCAGCCTGGACCCGTCCCCGTAATAGACCTTGAACCCGAAACGCTCGGCGTTGCGAATATGCGCAGGGTTGCGGTCGATGGCGATGATGTCGACCCCGGAATTCTGAAGCACCTGGGAGACGATCTGTCCCACCCGGCCGAAGCCGGCGATAATGGCGTGATCGCGCCGCGCCTCCGGCCCAGCCAGCCCCTCGCCATTATCCGTTTGTTCCCGGATCATGCGGTTGGCGGCGAAATACATCGCCGGGGTCGCCATCATGGACAGCGTCACGATCGCCGCCATCAAACTTGCCTGCGCATCTGTGAACAGCGCCGCGCTGATCCCGAGCGTAAAAACGACGAAAGAAAACTCGCCGCCCTGCGACAGGGTCGCCGCGCTTTTTACAGCGACATCGCGCCCTGCGCCCATGGCCCGCGAGAGCCCGTAGAGAATGATCGATTTCAGCGCCAACAGGCCCGCCGCACTGCCGATCACCAGCGCCCAGTTGCGCATGATGACGCCGAGATCGAGGCGCATGCCGATGGAGATGAAGAAGAGCCCGAGCAACAGACCGCGAAACGGCTCGATATCCGTTTCGATCTGGTGCTTGAAGGAGGATTCGGCGAGCAGTGCGCCGGCCAGAAACGCGCCGAGCGCCATGGAAAGACCGGCCCAGGCAACCGCAAGGGAAACCAGCGCAACGATGAAAAGCGCCGTCGCCGCGAAGGCTTCACGCGATCCCGAGGAAGCAACCATGCGGAAAATGCGGTCGAGCCCGAATTTGCCGACCAGAATAACCAGCGCCACAACGCCAACCGCTTTCGCGGCGGCGACCGTGCCGCTCTCCTCCGCGCCGATGCCGGCGACAATCGGCACCGCAGCCAGCAGCGGGATCACTGCAATATCCTGAAACAACAGCACCGAAAAGGACTGCGTGCCGTAGGGGGTGTTGAGCTCGCCCCGGTCTTTCATCCATTGCAGGGCGAAAGCGGTGGATGAGAAGGCGAGCGAAAAACCGGCGATCGCCGCCGCCGGCGCCGGCATGACGCCGACCATGACGAAAATGGCGGCGATCACGGCGCCGGTGACCGCCATCTGCGCTGCGCCGAGGCCGAAAATCTGTTTGCGCATGGACCATAATCGCGACAGCGACAGTTCAAGGCCGATGACAAAGAGGAAAAGCACGACGCCAAGCTCGGCGACGTGAAAAACGCCTTCCGGCTGATGCAGGAGATCGAGCCCGAAGGGGCCGACGGCGACGCCGGCGGCGAGAAAACCGAGGATCGAACCGAGTTTCAAACGATTAAAGACCGGAACGGCGACAGCGGCGGCGCCTAGATAAGTTGCAGACTGAATGAGGAAGTCGCTTTCCGTCGCCGCCATAAGTTCGTTCAGATCCTTTCGCTAAAGAATGCCTTTCAGCTCTTCGAGACCAAGCGCAATATTGACGTTCTGGATCGCCTGCACCGCCGCGCCCTTGAGGAGATTGTCCTCCGCCGCGACGACCACCGCGTGTTCCCCGTCTTCGCTCATGGTGAAACCGCCAATGAGAACCCCCTTGCGGTTTGTCCCATCTTTAAGTTCCGGCGGCGCATTGCGCAAGGCGATGAGCGGCTCCTGCTCGTATTTTTCTTCAAAAATCCTGGCGAGCGTCGAGGAGTCGATTTTCTCCGCAAGCGGAATATGCGCGGTGATGACGAGGCCGCGAAAAGCGGGATGCACATGCGGCGTGAAGCGGACCTTCGTTCCGAGATGGCGCGTCGCTTCCCGCTCATGATTATGGCCTGTCAGCGCATAAGGCATGAGGTTGTCTTTAAGCCGCTCCTGGTCGTTTTTCGGGCTCGGCTTCGTGCCCGCGCCGGAATAGCCGGAAACCCCGAACACCGATGGAACGCCCGAAAGCATAGGCAGGAGCGGCGCAATGGCGAGTTGCATCGCCGTGGCGTAACAGCCCGGATTGGCGATGCGTTTTGACCCCGCAATGGACCGGCGGTGAAGTTCCGGCAGGCCATAGGCCCAGTCGTCGGAAAACCGGTAATCGGCGGAAAGGTCGATGATGACACGCCCCGGCGCATGGGTTTCGATCGCCTCGACATAAGGGGCGGCGGCGCCATCCGGCGCAGCGAGAATGACGACATCCGCCCGGCGCTTGGCGACCTCTTCTGGCGAGAGCGCCTCGAAAACGCATTCGTCCTTATCTTCCGGCGCCACATCGGAGACCGGGCGGCCGGCGAACTCGCGGCTCACCGCATAAGCGAGCATCAGTTCCGGGTGGCCGGCGATCAACCGAATGAGTTCGCGGCCCGTATGGCCGCGGGCGCCCACAAGACCCACAAGAAACGGCGTGCTCATGATGCATCATCCCCGATAAAGGAGGCCGGCATGGCGGCGACGCGCTCGGCGATGCGCGAAATCCGCGCCCAGTCTTTCTCACCTTTCCAGAACACCGTCCAGGGCCCGGCCTTCACCGAACCGTCGGCGTTGTCGTGATAAAAGGCGTTGAACCCGTTCGCCGTGCGCGAGCGCCAGAAGAAGACCGGGTTCTCTTTCACGAGCCCGCGCCAGACCGTGCGCGACAAGCCCTCCCCGCGCGCATCCTCCACCACCGCAAATTTATCGAGATAGACGAAGTCGTCGATCTTGGTGAGGATCGCGCCGGCGCGATAGCTTGCCGACATCAGCACCTGATGGAGATCGAGCCCGTCCCACCAGCTGCTTTTCAGCTTGCGGCCAAAGGCGTTTTCAACGAGCGCCTCGGTGCGCTCGCGGTCGAGGTTCGACTTGTCGGTCTCGCTCCGGATGGTTTCGCCCATCCTGACCAGCGTGCCGGAGCCGCCATGGGTGAAAAGCTCGCGGATAAGCCCCTGCGGCGTCGTAATGGAGACGGAGGTTGAGAGCGGCGAGGCTTCGAGCAGGCGCTTGATCTCGGTGAGTTTGAGGCGCATCCCGCCTTCGACCCAGCTTGCGCCCATCAGCTTGTCGAAATCCGACGCAAGGTTGATGGAGTGCATGATCTGGCCGTGCTTGTCCAACAGTCCGCCGACGCCGGTGAGGAAGACGATCTTCATGGGCTGCAGCGCCTCGACAAGCGCGCGCGTCGCGCTATCGCCATTGACATTGACGAGCTGACCGCCCGGTGCAATGCCGAGACAGGTGAGGATCGGCATGGCGCCGGAGCGCACCACGGAATTGATCAGCCCCTGGCGGATGGTCGACGGCTCGCCCACATAGCCGAGCCTGTCGCGATCGAGATAATCGGCCTCGATGACGCCGGCGATGAGGCCCTCCGCCTCGACGCCCTGTTTCCTCACCGCTTCGACGAGCTTGATGTTCTCGCCAATGAAAACATCGCGTGCGACATCGAGCGTGTCGGCGTCGGTGACGCGAAGCCCTTCATGTTTTTTGATCTCGACGCCGCGCTCTTTCATCGCCACGTCGAGCTGCGGCCCGCCGCCATGCAAGACGATAGGCGTCAGCCCGACGGTGTGCAGAAAGGCGAGCGCCGAAGCCGTCTCCTCAAGCTGCTCGTTGAGGATCGCGCCGCCGATCTTGATCACCGCGAATCGCGACTGGTCGACCTCGGAGAAGCGCTGGAGATAGGCGCGAATCTCCTTGCCGTCGCTCATATTGGATAAGAGCTGGACGATGGTCTGGCGGGTGAAGGTTGCGGTCATGATTCCGGTTCGAACTAGCGGCCAGCCTTCGGGCCCGATCCTTCATCCTGAGGAGGCGCTTTAGCGCCGTCTCGAAGGACGAAGGATCGGCCTTCGGGAAAACTGAGATTTTGATGGCGGATTTGCCCGCTGCTCGCAAGGCCGCGCCGGCCCAACACTCGAAAATTCCTTCGTCTCATCATCCTGAGCGACGCCAAAGGCGGCGCCGAAGGGCGAGACGTCCGGCCAGCCTTGAAGGCTGCCCGGGCCCTCAGGAGGAAGGAAATTTCTTTTCGCGCTTCAACTCAGACGGGCGAACGCCCCGTTTCGACAGGGTTTGAACCATATCCCAATCGCCGCGGATAAGGGCTTCTTTCTTCGCCCGGCTCCAGCCTTTCAACTGCCGCTCGCAGGAGACCGCTTCATCGTAACGCGAGAACCACTCGGACCAGACGAGCGTTACCGGCAGGCGTTTAGCGGTGTAGCTATCGGGATAAATACGGTTGTTGTGTTCAGAGACACGAGTTTCAAGATCTGCGCCCTGATACTTGCCAATATAATAGGAGCCGTCCGCACAGCGCAGCATGTAGACAAAGACCGTGACCTGATCGTCACTCACTCCTGTCTCTTTCTCTTTGTATCAAAATCCCTTCGTCCTTCGAGACGAAAAATCCTTGGTAGCGAGGAGCGCTAAAAAAATCCTTCATCCTGAGGGCGAGCATAGCGAACGTCTCGAAGGACGAAGGATTTTTCTCCTCAGGATGAAGGGATTTTTTGCATCATTCAGAATCCACATTTTCAATAACGAGAATGCGCGCCTCGCCGCGGGGATGGGCAACATGTTCCTCGCCGTCTTCCACGGTGAGCGCATCGCCGGGATGAAGGGTCAGGACTTTTTCCGCGCCGTCTTCGCGGTAATGCATGTCGACAGTCCCATCAACGACCATGAAGACCTCGCGGCCGGTGTTCTTGTGCCAGCGATAACGCTGGTCGGTCCAGTGCGCTTTGACGCTGGTGTCGCTGAAGAGGGCGATGAGTTCGCTGCCCCATGGACGGTCAGATTTGAAGGACGAGACGCGGGTGAGTTTCATTGAATTTCAATTTTGCGCCGTTTCGGGAGAACCAAATTCGAACTTGAATTTCGTAATTAGCTCGCTCATCAGCCTGGCGCGTGCATTATCTTTCTTGCGTTCATAAGACGCTTTTCGTCTTACCATTGAACGATATATTTTGCTGAGAAAATGTGCCGAGTCGACGCGCTTAAATAAGAGAAGGCCAATCAAGAGGGACGATAAACTCCAAATAAATACAAATAATCCCAACCCCAAAAATCCACCTGACATGAAACCGAATATCGCCGACGCAAATGTTGCGAAAAAAACGGCTACAGTCAAAAGTGTATGCCATTTTGGAGTTATAGCGTCTTGGACAACTTGTAGGCCATCCGCATCCCCAAGTTTTTGTCCAACGAAGCGACATGCAGATGTCATCGCTAAATTATAGCGAAACAGTACGCCATAAAAAACAGCGGATAAATAAAGGTCTGGGTCCATCGCTATGGCTTCACCCCGCCAGCGCCTTCATGATCGCCTTTTGCACATGCAGGCGGTTTTCGGCTTCTTCGTAAGCAATGCAGTTCGCTGAATCGAAAACCCCGTCGGTCATTTTCACATTGCGGCGCATGGGTAGGCAGTGGGAAACTAGCGCGTTGTTGGTCTTCGCCATTTTCTCTTCATCGACGATGAAGTGACGGTACTGGTCGCGGATCGGTTTTTCCTCTTCCCAGTTGCCGAAGAACGGAATGGCGCCCCAGCTTTTGGCGTAGACGACATCGGCTCCCTTATAAGCTTCGTCAATGTCATGCGTGACAGTGACATGCCGGCCATTGGCTTTGGCGTCCTGTTCCGCTTGGGCCATATAGCGCATATCGAGGAGATATTCCGACTGCGGACAGAGCAGCGTCACATCCATGCCGAATTTCGCGGCGATCATCAGCGCGGAATTGGCGACGGCGGTGTTCAGCGGCTTCGGGTGATAGGTCCAGGTGAGGACGAATTTCTTGCCGTCGAGGGCGCCGCGGCCATCCTTTTCAAACCGTTCCTGCAGCGCCATCACATGGGCCATCTCCTGACAGGGATGGGTGATGGTCTCCATGTTGATCACCGGCACGTCAGCGTATTTGGCGAAGGCTTGCAAGATCTTGTCCTTGCGGTCCTCCTCCCAGTTCTGAAACTTCGGGAAGGCGCGGATGCCGATCATATCGCAATAGCGCGAGAGAACCTTGGCCGCCTCCTTCACATGCTCCTCCGCCTCGCCGTCCATGACGACGCCGTCCTCGAATTCGAGCGGCCACATGCCGCCCGAGGGGGAGAGGACCACCGCATGGCCGCCGAGCTCGCGCGCGCCCACATCGAAAGAGGTCCGCGTTCTCAAGGAGTTATTGAGAAACAGGAGGGCGACCGTTTTGCCCTTCAAAGCATCGCCGAAAGGCGAGGCTTTCATGGCCTTGGCCTCATCGAGCATGGCCTGAAGGTCGGGGCGGGTCCAATCGGCGGTATTGAGAAAGTGTTTCATTCCCGCTGTTTAGCGGCGCGAGAGGCTGAAACCAAGCGCCCCCCTCCATTTCCTGTTTTGGGGAAAATCGCGGCGGCTCCCCTCGCCGATTCGCAGGTGACAGCGCAGCGCGAAACAGAATAGTTTCCAATTCCTTAACCGGCGGAATGGCGGGTGCAGGGACGGGCGCGTCGATTGGCTTCTGGCGCGCGAGAATGGTATTTTTGACAACTGGAGCGCGAAGGACGCGCGCTTGGCGCCCTTACGGGCTTTGAGGGGCCCATGGCCGGGCCCGGCGGCGGGACGCAAGATGGCGGATCAAAAGCAGCATCTGGAGGGAGACCGGCTTGCCGCGCGCATCAATGCGCTCTCGCCCCGCCGCCTCGCCGCCCTGACCGGCGCCTTTCTCCTCGCCCTCGCCGTTCTTTTCATGTTCGAGCTCAATGAAAAGGCGAAGCTGCGCGAGATCGAAACACAACTGCGCCTTGCCCAGGCGGCGAGCGACGGCGCCGCGGCGCTCAATATTTCCATCATGACCGGCGCGCCCGTACGCGACACCATGGCGAGCGTCCGGCCAGGCGGCCTCACGGCGCTGTTTCACCTTTCGCCGTCTGGCGACATTCTGACGGCCATCGGCGCAACCGATGTGATCGACATTCCGGCGGGCACGCTGCGCGCCCTCGATTTCGATAATGACAATGCCGCGCGGCTCGATCTTTCCGGCGGCGACATCGCGGTCGCCTGGCGCCGGCTCGATAATGGCGATGCGATCATGGTGGCGGCGCCCGCGCGGGACATGTTCGACCGCTCGCGCGTGTGGGTGTTGTTCGCGATCATTTTCGGCGCCATCACGCTGGCCATCGCATCCCTCATGGCCGCGTTCATTCGCCAGTCCCGCGCCGCGGCCAACGCCGCCCATGCGCTGTCGACTCTGACGGAGTTCAACGCCGCGCTCGCCGGCGGGCGCTGCTCCCCGTGGTTCTACGATCACAAGGAACGCATGGTGCATCTCACCAAGGCGTTCCTGCAGCCGCTGGGCCTCTCCTCGCGCGACCGCAAATTCTCCATGCGCGAAATTTCGGCCCTTGTGCATCCGCAGGATTTGCGCACCGCGCTTGCCGTGATCTCCGGCGAACCCTCAGGAATTTCCGAAGGGGTGGTCAGAATGCGCGAACCGGGCGGCGGCTGGGCTCGCGCCTATTTCCGGACCTCATCGGAAGCGACGCGGTTTCATCGCGCGGGCGTCGCCTTCGATCTTGCGGGCGCCGCGACCTTGTCGCCGGGCGCGGCGATCGCCGAAACGCGCCTGAAAGACGCTATCGAAAGCATTCCCGAAGCCTTCGTCCTCTGGGATGCGCAAGGCCGGCTCGCCATCTGGAACAAGCGCTTCGCCGCGATCTTCCGCATTCCGGCGAAAGTGTTGAAGCCGGGCCTGAGCCTTGAAGAAGTCGTCACCTGCGCCGGCGTCGCCGGGGACATCCTCGCCGCGCATTTCGGGCCGCTTGACGACAAGCAGCAGGAAAATGTGGAAGTCGCCCTGCCCGGCTCGCGCTGGGCCCATGTCTCGCGCCGCAAGACAGCGGAAGGCGGCAATGTCTGCGTCGCCACCAATGTCACCGATCTGAAGCGCCGCGCCTGGGCGCAAAAGAAAAAAGAACGCGAGCTCCAGCAAACGGTCGAGGATCTCGAAAAATCCCGCAAGGAGCTTTCCGAGGCCCTGCGCAAATATGAATATGAAAAATACCGCGCCGAGGAAGCCAACCGGTCGAAGTCGGAATTCCTCGCCAATATGAGCCATGAGTTGAGGACGCCGCTCAACGCCATCAACGGCTTTTCGGAAGTCATGCAGTCGGAGCTCTACGGGCCGCTGGGCGATATCAAATACAAGGAATATGTGACGGACATCCTGTCGAGCGGGCGCCATCTTCTCGAGCTCATCGACGACATTCTAGACATGTCGAAGATTGAAGCCGGGCGCCTGACTCTGGAGCCGAAACGCATCGAGCTTGAAAAAATCCTCAATGAGTCGACGCGGCTGGTGGCGAAGCGCGCGGCGGATGCGGGCGTCAAATTGACCGCTTCCGTGGGCCATGCCCCGGCCGTCTGGGCCGATGCGCGCGCGGTGAAACAGGTCGTCCTGAATCTTTTGTCCAATGCACTGAAATTTACGCCCAAAGGCGGCGAAGTGACGCTCACCGCCGAAGCCGATCTCGACGGCGTCACGGTGATCGTCGCCGACTCCGGGTCCGGCATCGACCGCGCCAAACTCCAAAAACTCGGCGCGCCTTTCGAACTCACCGAAAGCCATTTCTCGCGCTCTGGTTCAGGTTCCGGCATCGGCCTCGCCCTGTCGAAATCCTTGATGGACATGCAAGGGGGCATTCTGGCCCTCGCCTCCCAGCCCGGCAAAGGCACCGTCGCCTGCGCCACTTTCCCGCGCCGTCAGGCCGCTAAAGTCCGCCTGCCGCAATTCATCCGCAAGGAAGCGCATATCCTGACCGGCCGCGACGCGCAGCCGGCGAATGTAGTGGCGACGCAAGCCGCGGAATAATCCGCGCAAGTTGAACCAGTTTATACTGAAAATGTAACACGCGGTTTTACGGGAGCGTTACGGGCGCACGGCGAATATTGCGCGCTCGTAACATAGGCGCCGTTCCCATGCGCGTTGACATCGACAAACAGGATATTCTGAACGCTCTCGCCGACACGCGGAAGAAATTCGACCGCGCGACGGCGGGGCTGATCGTTTCCCTTTCCGTGACGGCGGGGCTTTTCATCGCCGCCGGGTTCGGCCTCTCGCGCGCGATCTCCACGATCCTGTCGGCGGCGCCTGCGCCTTCCCTCGCCGGGTTGCGCTTCGCTTTCGAGACGGAGCCCGAACCGTTTTATCTGGCGGGCGGCTGTCTTGCACTGGCGATTATCGCGGTCGTGACGGGTCTCGCCATTCTGAAGGCGCGCCGCAAGCGCGCCGCAGCGCGCAAAGCAGAAGCGCTGGGCCATCCCTTAACCGCCGGCCGGTTCGAATATATTTTCTCCGCCGACAGGCTGACCATTATGGGGCCGCTCTCGGTAAAGAAAATCGCCTGGCAGAACATTGCTAAACTGGAAAACAGGAAGTCGACGATTGTCTTTCATCTGAAAGACGGCGGCTTTGAATTCATCCCAAAAAACGTCGTGCCCAACGACAATTTTTTCGACCTGATGACAGTGAAGCACGGACCGCGCATCAACAAGTCCTGTTCCTATGAAGAGGCCAATCTCGCAAAACCCTTAAAGGTCACATTCGAGGCTTCGCGCGCCGATTACGACGACTATTACGCACACTATTTCAAAAAACGCGACGGCAAATTCCATGCGCTGCGCCGACTGGCTCAATGGCGGCCCTGGACGCCGCTTTTGTTTTTCGTCATGACCATGCTTGCCGCTTTCCTCGGCTATGCGGCGTTCAACACTTACAGTCTCATCCATGCGGGGGCGGCTCTCGCCTGCGCCGGGATGGCGGGCGCAATTTTCGTGATGAATGGCGGCTATTTTCGCGGGGCCGCCCACCCGTTCCGCAAGAACGCCGCATGGCCTTATGCGCAGACCGACCTTGCCACCGTCACCCTGGCGAAAGACGGCGTGTTGCATACGCGCCATGGGGCCACGGATTTCATTCGCTGGGCGGCGGTATCATATTACATGGAATCAAAGCTGTCCGGTTTTCTCGTCGTGGCGCCGAAACATGCGATTCCACTCCCCAAGCGCGCTTTTCTCAGCAAGGCGCATTTCGAAGACTTTACGGCTTTCGCCAAACGCAGCATGAGCCAGGCAAAACAGGAAAGAGCCGAGGCGGAGCGCGGGCGCCTGACCCGGTCCTTCGGCAATAACACAGCGGCGCAAAAGCCGGCGTCTGGAAGACCCGCAGAACAGAGCAACGCGCAACCGAAACTGCCGGCCCGGGCCTCCCAAGCTCCGGCAGCGCCGGCTCAGATTACGCAGATAGCTGAAGCGCGCGCCGCGAAATCCGCCGGGCCATCGCCTAAAGCCGCCCCAGCGCAGGTCAAACAGGCGCCAGGCAAGCCAGCCCAATTGAAACCCGCGCCCAAACCAGAGCCGGAGAAACGCGCGCGACAGCCGCAGCCTGCCGCAGTGAAAAAGCCGCCGAACGACGCGCCTGCGCCGAAACCGCAAGCGGCAAAGAAACCTGCAGCCAAACCGGCTTCGGAAACCGCGGCGATCCTGAACTCCGCCTTGAAAAAGGCGGCGCAGCTCGACGCAAAAGCACGGCAAAAAGCAAAAGCCGAGGCCGCCGCCGCGACCGAGCCTCCCAAAAAGCGAATAAACGCCGCGGAGTAACCTTTAAAGATCGCGCAGCATGGCGACGGCGCGCTTGGCCGTGCGCGGGACTGACGTTTGCGCGGCGCCTTCTCTCAATGCAGCGAGTCTATTTTCATCGAGCCACACGCCGCGGATCATAACGGCCGAGGGATTTTCAACGGCGCCGACATCGCTCAACGGATTGCCGTCAAGGAGAACAAGGTTCGCGCGATAGCCGGGCGCAATGACGCCGGTCTTGTCAAAACCTAACACCTTGGCGCTGTTCACCGTCGCAGTCTGCAGCGCTTCGTAGGGGCTCAACCCCGCCTCCACCAGCAATTCCAGTTCGCGCGTCATGGCCGAGCCCGGAATATTGGTAAAGATGCCGGCGTCGGTTCCCGCAACGAGGGGAACGCCTGCGTCGTACAGCGCCTTCGTTGCTTTCAGATAAAACGCAGCCCGCGGCGCCTCGCGCGGGGCCGGATCCATCCGGCTCCAAAAGTCGAAGGTTCCTTTGTCGAGCATCCTGTAAAGCGGATTAACCGTCTCCGCCCCCGGACGATTGAGATATACGCCTTTCGATTCCGCCACCCGCACGAGATTGGCGTGGGCGATCAAGGTGGGCGTCACCGCCTCTCCTGACGCCGCTATCTTTTCGGCAAGCGCGCGCATGGCCTCATCATCCAGTTCGTCGCGGAGCCCGTGCCAGACAATCGATTCCACATGTTCTATCGTTGTGAAACCGCGACCCAGCGTTTCCTCAAAAGCGATGTCGAATGGCTTGTCGTAAGGCATGCCGTCTTCGCGCACCCCCTCCGGCGTATGACCGGAAACGCTCATGCCGCGTTTTGACGCTTCGTCCATGATGGCGCTATATGCGTCGCGCCTTAAATTGGAGTAGACTTTAAGCGCGCGATAGCCCTCATCATATTGCTTTGCGACGGCCGCGCGCGCTTCTTCGCCCGTGACAACGATCTGGTGATTATCCTGCTGGTTCGCGCCGGGGCTGTTGAGGATCGGCCCGGTCGTGACGAAATCCGGCCCAAGAATGCGGCCTTCTTCGATCCGTTGCTGCAAGGGAAGATGGAACGGCATGCCGGACATATTGCGAACGCCCGTGACGCCATGGGCGAGATAGCCGGCCAGCTCCGCCTCATCCCAGACATGGACATGGGCGTCGATGAGACCGGGCATCAGCGTCTTGCCGGCGCCGTCGATGACAACAACATCTTCCGCCGAGGACGCCAGCGATCCGGCGGCGCCGATATCCTCAATGAGGCCGTTGACGACGAGAACAGCCATCGCCTCCTCCGCCTCGGGCGCGTCCGGCGCCATGGAAACGAGGCGCACATTATCGATCAGCACCGCCGGCGATACTGGCGCCGGTTTCAGCGCGCGCGGATAGCCTGTCGCTGAAACCCCGAGCCAGATTGCTGCAAGTAAAACCAGCGCGCCAAGCGACAACAGCCCCCGCCGCCAAATCATCGTTTATTCCTTCCCTGCCGGGATTGCCCCATCCTCGAATTTTCCCGACCTTCATGTAAGGGCCGTTGCAGGCCCTGTGAAGGTGGCGCCGCGACTACCAGCACGCCATGCCGCATTTCCGGCGCAACGTCCCGTGCGGTATCGTGACCAAAACAGGGAGGATTATCATGGCCAGGATCGTCGGCGGAATCGCCACTTCGCACACGCCCACCATCTCCTTTGCGCTCGACGCGAAAAAGCATGACGACCCCGTCTGGGCGCCGATCTTCAAAGGCTATGAACCGGTCCAGGACTGGCTCGCCGAGAACAAGCCGGATGTCTTGTTCTATATCTACAACGACCATATGACGTCGTTTTTCATCGACCATTATTCGCATTTCGCATTGGGGGTCGGCGATCTTTTTCCGCCTGCGGATGAAGGCGGCGGGCCGCGCGCGATACCCGCGATTGAAGGCTGCCCGGACCTCGCAGAACATATCGCCAAGGGCCTTGTCGCCGATGAATTCGATATTTCAACCTTCCAGAACAAGGGTCTCGATCATGGCTGTTTTTCGCCCCTGTCGCTGATCCTGCCCGATCACAAAAACGGATGGCCGTTAAAGCTCATTCCGTTCCAGATCGGCGTGTTGCAGTTTCCGGCGCCGACCATGCGCCGCTGCTACAAGATCGGCCGGGCGATCCGCCGCGCGATCCAGCACTACCCGCAAGACATCAAGGTGGCGATCGCCGGCACGGGCGGGCTGTCGCATCAGGTCCATGGGGAACGCTGCGGCTTCAATAATACGGACTGGGACATGGAGTTCATGGACCATCTCGAAAAAGACCCTGAAGGCCTCCTCGATATGACGCACGCCGAACTCGCCGAACTCGGCGGCCTTGAGGGCGCGGAAGTCGTAATGTGGATGATCATGCGCGGCGCCCTCTCCGATAAAGTCGAGACGACGCACAAGGCCTATTACCTGCCGTCCATGTGCGCCATCGCCAATATGGTGATCGAGGAACGCTCAGAGGACAAACCGGAAGAGTCCGACGAAGCCTATATGAAACGCATCAACCAGCAGACAGAGGGCATTGAAAAACTAGACGGCACTTATCCTTTCACCATCGGCCGCGGGGTGAAGGCGTTCCGCCTCAACAATTATCTGCACAACCTTGTCGTTCCCAAACATCGCAAGCTTTTCCTCGAAGACCCCGAGAAAAGCTTCGACCAGGCGGGGCTGACCGAAGAAGAAAAGCGCCTTGTCCGCGAGCGCGACTGGCGCGGCCTCATCCATTACGGGGTGATCTTCTTCATGCTGGAGAAACTCGGCGCCGTTGTGGGCGTGTCGAACCTGCACATCTACGCCGCGATGCGCGGCCAGACGCTGGAGGACTTCCAGAAGACCCGCAATGCGCAGATCATGTATTCGGTCGCCGGAACCGACGAAGGCAAGACCGAATGGGACAAGGAGCCCGCGAAATAGGCGTGTCGTCTGTTCACGCCTTCGTCCTTCAAGACGCATGAAATTTCTTCATCCTGAGGGCGCGCCGAATAGGCGAGCGTCTCGAAGGAAGAAGAAATTTTTCGCTCCTCAGGATGAAAGCTTAGCGGTTTAGTCTTCCGGCGGCGGCGGAACATCCTCGGGCGGCGGGCCGCGGCGCTCGCCATGGCGTTCTTTCCAGCGTTTGCGGCGCTCGGCGCGGCGTTCATTCGCCGTGTCGATGAGCCGCTTTCGCTCCGCTGCGGGGAGATCTTTAAAGGCGCTGATGAAGGCGTCATTGAACGCATCATATTGACGGTCCTGCACGCTGCGAATTTCATCGAGCTTGGCGTCGATCGCCGCATCGTCCCATTCTTCGGCGCTCATCAACACGCCGAGCTCGCGGCGCAAGCCCCCCATCTCGCGATGGGTCTGACGCATGGACGGTAATTGCTCACGGAAGGCGCCCCGGAATTCGGCCCGCAGCTCCGGCGACAACTCCTCCGCATAGCGCATGATCTTGAACGGATCTTCAAACCCGCCGCGCGGCCCGTGGCGCCGACCGTCATGATGTTCCGGCGCCGGTCCGCCGGCGATCATCCGGCCCGACATATGCCCCAGCGCGAAGATGTTGAGCCCAAGCGATACGAACAACAGGGCCGCGAGCCCGATGATTACTCCGCGTCCCATTCAAGGCCTCCATCTTCATCGATCGCCACCGGCGACAAGTCATCCACATAGGCAAGCGCTTCATATTCCGGCGTCAGCGGATCCTGCGCAGAGGCGCTCATCAGGCCGGAAGCGATCCCGAGCGCGCCGAGCCCCGCGAGAACGCCCGCCGGCGCCAGCCGCACAACCGGCGCCAGACCGCGCAGAAAATCGAACAATCCTGCTTGCTGTTTCGGCGCGGCGTAACCGGCCATGATCCGGTTCGTCAGATCCTCGCTCATGCGTGGCGCCGTCGCGGCGTTGAGAAATCCGTCGAGACCGCGCGCTTCATCCAGAATCAAAGCGGCTTCGTCCGTGTCAAGAAGATCGAAGAACGCCTCGCGGCGCGCCGCCGGCCAGCGCGCGATATCCGCGCCATAAGCATCGGCGCAATCGCGCAACGCGTTGAGACGTTCAGTTAAGGTGGGAAGTTTCGCCATCATCCATCTTTCCCATCAAATGCTCGCGCATGGGCGCAAGTCTTTGCCGTAGGGCGCGCCGTCCGCGCGCCAGCAGCGATTCCAGCGCCTCGACGCTGATCTCCATAATTTCGGCGGCTTCGATATTGCTCAGCTCCTGATAGTGACAGAGCGTGATCGCCAGCCTTTGCCGTTCGGGCAGCTTGTCCAGCGCTTCATCGATCGCAAAGCGCCGTTCGGCTGCAAAAATCTTCTGGTCCTGCCGGTCGGCGCTGTCGGCCCTTTCGGGCGCTGCGTCTTCCGGCGCCTCGCGTTTTGTCTTCCGCAACTGATCGAGGCAAATGTTCATGGCGACACGATAAAGCCAGGTTTCGAATTTCGCGCCTTGCGGCTTCCATTTCGCCGCATGCCGCCAGAGCCGCATAAACGTCTCCTGCACCGCGTCTTCCGCGGCGGCTTTGGAGCCCAGCATGCGATAGCTTGCGGCGTAAATCATGCGCGTATGCCTTTCCACAAGCTGCGCAGCCGCGGCCCTGTCGCCGAGACCAGCGCGCCTGACCAGCGCTTCATCGCTATCGGTTTCCTGCTTCAACAAAGCGCCGGCCGGGTTTGCCCGGCGCCTGCGCAAACTCTGCCGCGCGGGCGCCGGGAAGTGAAGGACGATTAGTCTTTCTTACCACGACGGCCGTGATGGCCGCGACGGTGACGCTGCTCGTCTTCGCTGAGGACGCCATTACCGTCCTTGTCCATTCTGTCGAAACGCTCCTGTGCGGCGTTCAGATATTCCGTCCTGTCGACCACGCCGTCGCCGTTCTTGTCCGGATTGCGCTTGGCGCGCCATTCTTCGCGCTTGGCTTGATGGAAGGCCTGCATCTCTTCTTTCGAAACGCCGCCATCTCCGTTGGCGTCTGCGTCTTCGATGAATTGGGCGTGTTTCTCGGACATTTCGTCGGCGGTGACGACGCCATCGCCATTCGTATCCATGCGGTCGAAATGACCGCCCCAGCGGCCCTCGCCTTTGCCCTCGCCCGCAAGCGCGCTTGCCGCAATCAGGGCCGCGCCTGCGGCGGCGACGGAGCCAATCATCAATTTTTTCATAGGGGTTTCCTTTTCCAGGTTTATCGCCGTCCAGCACCCCTTTAACG
Source organism: Parvularcula sp. (assembly GCA_002704915.1). Taxonomy (GTDB): domain Bacteria; phylum Pseudomonadota; class Alphaproteobacteria; order Caulobacterales; family Parvularculaceae; genus Hyphococcus. Next base: position 348,192 of record PAIP01000034.1, on the reverse strand, counting down.
GCTCAGCGGCGGAAATCCGTCGCCAGCCGCTGCGCATCGCCCTGCTCCCCGGCGAAGGCCTTGGCGAGCGCGCTTTCCACGGTTTCGAGCCGGGACGCGGCGAGCCGTCCGCCGGACTGGTCCGGAGCGGAAATTTCGTAAATATTTCCGGCGCTTGCCGCATCCATATCGGCGAGCGCGATGACCCGTTTGCGGGCCGGCGACCAAGCGCAGCTCGTCACCCGGCCCAGCGCCTTGCCGTCACAGAAGACGGCCGCGCCCGGCGAGGCCTCCTCGGCATCGATGGCGAAGGCGCGGAGCCGCCGGCGGGGTTTGCCCGCCAGTTCGCGCAGGGCCCGGCGGCCGTTGAACCAGCCCTTGTCGAGGGGGGCGAGATGGGCAAGACCGAGCTCTTCGGGCGTCCGGGGTTCGGCCCCGGCTTTGCCCGCCGGCATGAAATCGAGACCGGGACGCGGCACGCCCGCCTCAAGCCGCAAGACCTCAAGGGCGTCGAGCCCGATCGGCGCTCCTGCGCCGCGGCGCATGATCCGCTCCCAGATGGTCAGGGCTTCCTCTTTCGGGAAGATAAGCTCCATGCCCGGCATGGCGCCGAACTGGATCGGACGGGCCGCGGTTTCGACACCGCGCAGAACGCCCGACGCCGCCGTCATTTCGTTTACCGACTTGAGCCCCGCCGCGGAAAGAACGCCAGCCGTTTGCGGCCCGAAGACCCCAAGCGCCGCCACATCGGCGGATATGTCATTGGCCTCCACTTTCATGCCGCGCGAGGCGAGCGCGATGTGACGGGCGTGCGGCGCCGGCAAGGTCAATAAAAAAAGATCGTCGGAAAGCCGCGAAACCTCGGCGAGATCGATCACATAGCCGGCGTCATTCAGCATGAGACCGCGCGCGCTTTCGCCCACATGCAACGAGACGGCCGGCGCCGTCGTGACCCGGCCGAGAAACTCCGCCGCCTGCGCGCCTCTCACGGAATAGCGCGCCAGCGGCCCGAGATCGGCGAGCGCCGCGCCCGATTTCGCCGTTTCATATTCGCCGGACACGGATGAATAGACGCGCGCCGCCGTCCAGCCATTCACCGTGGTCCACAGATTGGCGTCGCTTTGCGAGGCGACCGCCGAAAAAAGCGGCGTCGGGCGCGGCGCATCGGTGAAAAAATCTTCCGCCGGAAAAATCATGCCGCCCCCTTTTTATAGGCGCGAAGCGCTGCTTTCGCAGCGGCCCGGCCCGACGCACAGGAAAGCCCCGCACCGATTTGCGCTTCCGGTCCGCAGAAATAAAACCCGCTTATGCGAGCGCCCTTTGTGACCGCAGCGGCGAGCGCCCATTGCTGCATGACATCGGGTTTTGCGGCATAGGCGCCGGCGCTGGCGCGCGCCGCGGCAGCTTCGTCGCTGGCGAGGCGAAGATCGTCGACCTCAATGCGGCCGGCAAAACCCGCGGCGAAAATTTCGATGGAATCGAGAATAACGCTTCGGATCGCCTCGCGCCGTTCATCGTCCGGCGCTTCGTCAAAGGGAAGCGGATGCGCCATTACCGACATCACCTGACGTTTATCGAGCGCCGCGCCTTCGTCGAGCGCCGCCGGAAACATCGCCTCCACAATCACACGTTCGGGAACACGGCCTGCGCGCGCATCGATGAACGCCTTGGTCAAAGCTTCCGGCGGCGGTGCATAAACAAGGCGCCGCATCATATTGCGGCGCGTCGCCTCATCCTGGGCGACGCCTTTCAGAATGATCTGCATGCGCGCCGTTGAAATCTCCGGGCGACGCGTCGTGAGAATGCGTTGCAGCCCGATATCGATCATTTCCGGACCGATCATGTCCTGAAAGGCTTGTTGTGCATCGATGGCTGCGATGACAATGGAAGAACGCAACTGGCCGCCATCGGCCAGCGTCACGCCGGCGACGCGGTCGCCTTCAATCAGGATGGACTTCACAGGCGTTGCGGCGCGAACATCGACTTTCGCGGCCTGGGCCGCCCGGCGAAGCGCATCAATGACCGAGACGGTCCCGCCTTTGGGATAGGCCGCCGCGCCCTGGAGCCCGGCGGCTTCGCCGGCATAACGGCGAAGCAGCGACATGAAGCTGAAAGGTTCATGAGGCGGCGAGGCGGAGCGAAAGGAAGCCTCAGCCAAAAGCAAGGTGCGCAATTGTTCGTCATCGAAGCGCGCCCGCAAGACATCCTCTGCAGTTGCATAAAGATAGCGCTGGACGCGCGCGGCCATTTCCGGCGGCGCCTGGTTGACGACTTTTTCAAGCTGGCGCTGGTGATTGCCGCCGGGTCCCGCATAGCCGCCGCCCGCAAAAACCGGACGCAAAAACGCCGCCGTTTCGAGAACGTCGCCCATAAAGGCTTCGAGCGCTTCGCGGTCGCTGTCGTCTTCGAGATTGAGCAGCGCCGCCTGGGTGAGATCGCCGTCGAACCGCAAAACCTCGCCGCTTTCGAAAAAATAAGTGGTGTCGAGACGGCGCGCCGCGAATTCGACGCCGTGACGATAGAGGTCAAGTTCGGCGATCACGTCAGGATCGAGGATGGTGATCAAATGTTCGCCGTCGACGCCCTGAACCCCCGGCGCGATTTCCCGCGCGGCGATGCGCCCGCCGATCTCCGGCCCCGCGCCGACAAGCACCGTGCGCAAGCCGGCCTTGCCGAGATAGGCGCTTGCAGCAAGACCGTCGGCGCCCGCGCCGATGACGACAGCGTCGATGCCGCCCTCAATGCGATGGCCGCCCTTGTTCTCGTCATTGCCGTCAAGTGGATTAGTCATCGCCCGCCATCACCTGATCGATGAGCCTCACCGCCGCGCTTATCGCATTGTGGCGATGGGGTTGAACTATGACGCGTCCGCATTCAGCGAAAGGCGAGGCGCCCGCCGGCGGCGCCGACAACTCCGTTTCCGCCCGGCGGATCAGCGAAGCGAAACCCGGCATGCGGCTCGACAATCTTTCCTTGATGATCGATGCGGCGGCCTGACGGTCCTGACCGGTCCAGCCGCGCCACTCGCCATCTTCATAAAACGCCGCAGGGAAATAAGCGGAACGGGCGATCACTTCGCCTTTTCCTGAAAACTCGAACTCCACCGGCAGGCGATCGCACAGACGGCCCTGGATCGCCGCATCGCGCGCCGCCTGAATATCGCTCTTGTCGTCAATTATCTGAAAGATGGCGCCTGGATCGCCCAAAGGCGGCTCGGCGCCGTCGCTTAACTTGAACCTTACCGTAAATTCCGCATGGGCGCCCTGCCCCAGGGCGCCGCGCGCATTGCCGCTGCCTGAGCCAACGCCCCATTGCTGCGCCGCTGAGGGAGTTGCAAAAAACAGATGCCTGACTTTTATCTTTTCATCATCGTCAAAAGCGACATGCGCGAACTTGCCGTTGACCAACGCTTCGACCGGCTTCTTGTGCGTCGTTTCAACGCCGGCGTCCTGACAGACCTGTTCGAGAACGGCGCGCAGCGCAACGTCACGCCCGGAGGCGCGCACTCGCCACGCATCGGGATCGGCGAATTCCATGAGCGCCCGGGCCGAGCCGGCTTCCTTGTCGCCCCAGCCACCGGGGGCCAAAGCATGGGCGGAGAGATGAGCGCGCAGGCGCTCGTCTGCGAAATAATCTCCGAGCAAGTCGCTCGAGGTCCCGAAAACCCGCGCCGCACGTTCAAGTTTCGCCGGATCGGATAAAAGCGCGGCAAACGCCTTGATATTGGGCGGGCAGGAGTTTGCATATCCGGCCGGGGCGTAGGGCGGCGGCGGCGCGAGGGCCGTCATCTCGTCCAGAAAATCGCGCCAGAGAAGATGGTCGGGCGAGCCGCTTTGAGCGAGCGCATCGGATGTCTCGCGCGCGCTCGCATATGTCGCCACCGGCGCGCCTTCTTTCAGAAGGGTGATCCGGGCGCTGACGGGCTCAAGCGTCAGGTCGTAGTCCTGAAGATCGAGACGGCGCCAGACAAAATTAGCGATGGCGGGAGACGCCGCGGCTGCACGTTTTTTCCTTTCGGCCGAGAAGAGCAAGGCAATGCGAGCGCCAGCCTTCGCCGCCGCTGCTGCGGCCGCAAGGCTTGGCTCGTCGTCGCCGACAACCAGAAAGTCAAACTGTCCGTTCATGCTCCCGCGCGGACCTTCCCGTATTCTTCCCGGCGACTCACGCTGACCGGGCGCGCCGTTCGCCGACAATCATAGTAAACAGGTCGGACGTCTGCGCGGCCAAATGCAGCAATTTCCGTTCCGCGTTTACAATTGACGCCTCTCCGCACACGGAGGCCATCCGCGCGCTTAACGCCTCCCCCGCCTTGTCTGGCAAGAATACGCCGCCCAATGCGGCGCGGCTGCCCTGTAAAACCGCCTCAAACACGTCATGCGCCGCCATTAACTTTTCCGCATCTTCCTGCGCCAGTTCGCCGCCATTCGCAAACCAGGCCAGCGCCTCGGCCACGGCGCGCGGCGGGCGTCCACGCTCTTTCGCGCCGGCGAGGGTCAGGACCTGACAGATAAACGCGATGTCGGTCAGGCCGCCGACAATATTCTTAACGTCCCAGGCGCCTTGGGGGCGTTTGGCCTCATCAAGGCGCACCCGCATGGCCGCTGCGTCGGCGCCGATCTCGGCCCGGTCGCGAGGCCGTGCGAGAATTGCCGCGATCTCATCCTCGACGGTTTTGGCGAGCGCGCATTCCGGCCCGATGACCCGCGCCTTCACAAGCGCCATCGCCTCCCATGTCCACGCCTCTTCCACATAGTAACGGCGGAAGGCGGCCAGACTCACAGCCGCCGGCCCAGCCTTGCCTGACGGACGAAGCTGCATGTCGACCTCGTAAAGCGCGCCCTCCTCAGTCGCGGCGGAAAGCGCGGTGACGCAGCGGCGCACCAGCCGCGTGAAATACTCGACTGCGCCAAGAGACCGGGCGCCGTCGGATTGCGCATCGGAGGGGGCGTCGTAAATGAACATGAGATCGATATCAGACGTCGCCGTCATCTCGCCGGCGCCAAGGCGGCCAAGGCCGACCACGACAAATTCGCCGTCAATGTCGCCGTGCTGCATTCGCATTTCCTCAAGCGCCGCATCGATCAGCGCGCGGATCGAGGCGTCGGCGATCGCCGTGAAATGACGGCCCGCCTCATAGGCGCCTAGCATCCCCACCGCGAGCTGCGCCGTGATTTGAAATTGCTGTTCGCTCGCCCAGCGGCGCACGGCGTTGAGCGCGCCTTCATAATCCGGCGCGCGCGCCACAACCTCGCAGCAGGCCGGTTCATAAGTCTCGATTTCCGGCGGCGGCTCCGACCAGCGATTATCGAGCAGCCTCTCCACGAGATTGAGATGTTTTGAAAACTCGCGGCCGAGATAAGGCGAGATGGTCATGATGCGAATAAGCGCATCGAAGATTTCAAGGTTGTTCAGGAGCAGGGAAAAAACCTGCACGCCCGCCGGCAACCGCGCCACGAAATCCTCGAACGCGAAAAAGGCTTCATCCGCCGCATCCCCGGCCTTTGAGAGCGCTTCAAGAAGCGGCGGAATGAGCTTGGTGAGGAGCGCGCGCGAGCGCTCGGTGCGCGTGGCGCGAAGCCCGCCCTTGTGCCAGCGCATGATCGCCGCGCTAACCTCCGGCGCGCGTTTGAAGCCGAGTTTTTCGAGGGTCTTCAATGTCGCGGGATGCGGCTCGACACCAGTGAAGACGAGCGGACCCAGACGCGACTCCGGCACGTCTTCGGTCTCGAAAAGCCCGTCATAGCGCGCGCCCACTGCTTCAAGCGTGGAAAGAAGCTTGGCGCGGAAACCGTCCGTGTTCTTCGCGCCGGTAAAAATCGCAACCCGGTCGATGTCTTCGGCGATCATGGGGACGCGATGGGTCTGTTCGTCGTTCACCATTTGCAGGCGATGCTCCACATGGCGCAGATAAAGATAGGCCTCGCTCAAGACGTCGCGGTCTTCGGGTTCGATGGCGCCCGCATCGGCAAGCGCGGCCAGCGCAGGCAGCGTCTCGCGCTGGCGCAGTTTTTCGTTCTTGCCGCCAAGGATGAGCTGTTGCGTCTGGGCGTAGAATTCGACTTCGCGAATCCCGCCGCGGCCGACCTTGATGTCATGGCCTTCAAACGCAATCTCCCCGCCGCCTTTTGCGCTGTGCATCTGGCGCTTGACGGCATGCACATCCTCGATCGCGGCAAAGTCGAGATATTTGCGCCAGATAAAGGGCCGCAGGGTTTTCAAAAACTGCTCGCCGAGCGCAATGTCCCCGGCGCAGGGCCGGGCCTTGATGAAGGCCATGCGCTCCCAGTTCTGACCATAGGCTTCGTAATAGGCTTCCGCGGCGCTCACCGTCACCGCCAGCGCTGTCACGCCGGGGTCGGGGCGCAATCGAAGATCGGTGCGAAAGACATAGCCGTCCGCCGTCTGCGTCTGCATCAGATTGATGACATCGCGAGTGACGGCCACCGCATGTTTTTGCGCGATGTGCCGCTCGTCAAAGCCCATGCGTTCCGGATCGAACAGAACTACGAGATCCACGTCGCTCGAATAATTGAGCTCGAAGGCGCCATGCTTGCCCATGGCGAGAATGACAAGTCCCTCAGTACTCTCCAGCGGCGAGCGCCCGAGCGCAGCGGCGAGCGCGCCCTCAATGGCCGCATCGGCGAATTCCGACAGCGCCCTTGTCGTCTGCAAGACGCCCCAGGCCCCGCCAATATCGCTTAACGCAATGAGCAACGCCGCTTCCTGCTTGGCGAGGCGCAACGCCTTGATCTGGTCGTCATGGATTTCCGCTTCACTCGCGTTTTGCGCCTGCTTCACCACACGCGCCAAAGTTTCTTCCGGCGGCGTTTCAAAAAGCGCGGGGAGATCGTCTTTTCGCTTCAAAGCCAGCCGGCGCAAATAGGGCGAACAGCCGGCGACGCCGCACAACAGGTCCCGCGCAGCTTCCGGAAGTGCTGAAAATTCCGTTCCGGCCTCTTCGGCAAAACGCGCCGCCGCATCCCGGTCAAACGCATCGGGCGCCACGGCGATCATATCCGCAAGGCTTTTCATCATACGCAAAGTGCCATCGGGGCGGTTAAAAAATCCAGCATAAAGACCCGAAAAGCCGGCGCTGCGAAGAAAGGATGCGCGCGAAACCAGCCGCTAACAGCCCGCCGCATCCTTTAACGCCGAAGACGGCCGGAACCGCAGGGATTTTGACGCCTTAATCTGGATTGGCTCGCCGGTGCGCGGATTGCGCCCGGTGCGCGCAGGCCGTTTTGAAATGGTGAAGGTGCCGAAGGTGCCAATCGTGTATTTGCCGTCCTTGCGCGCGCGCTTCAGCCCGTTTTCGATCTCGCCGAAGACAAGCTCCACCATGCGCTTGGCTTCGGCATTGGTAAGGTCGCCCGCCTGGGCCACATGGGCGATGAATTCCGCTTTGCTCATGAGTCTCCTTTCAGCTTGTGATGATGCGTCACGCTCAGTCCGCCGGCGCGAAAGTCATGACGATTCGCAAACCGCAGCCATCGTCATTCTGGTGGCTCAGCCCGTCCTGCAGCTCAAGGGTGGCGCCGTGGGCGCGGGCGATGGCCGAGACAAGAGAGAGGCCGAGACCGGATCCCGGCGTTGACCGGCTTTGTTCAAGACGCACGAAGCGTTCCAACACGCGTTCGCGGTTTTCCGGCGCCACGCCCGGTCCGTCATCGGCGACGGACAAAACGGCGCCGCCATTTTTTGTCGGTCCCACCTTCAATTCGATGCGCGTTCCGCCCTCGGCGTATTTCAGGGCGTTGTCGAGAAAATTGGCGAGCGCCTGGCTGACCAGTTCGCGCGAGCCTTTCACAGGCGGGGTCGGCGCGGTGATGAAGGTGAATTCAAAGCCGGCGTCCTGCGCCGCCGGTTCGTAAAGCTCGGCCATTTCTTCGGCGATGGCGACGATGTCCACGGGCGCCATGGCGCCGGCGCCCTCGCCTGACTGAATGCGCGCAATGGAAAGGAGCGCATTAAACGTCGCCAGCACTTTTTCCGAGTCGTCGATGGTGGCGCGCAAGGCCTCGTCCTTCGCCTCGCCATCACCCTCGAGCGCATCGTTTAACCGGTTGCGAATGCGGGTCAGAGGCGAGCGCAAATCATGGGCGATATTGTCGGAGACCTCGCGCATGCCAGCCATGAGCCGTTCAATCTGATCGAGCATGGAGTTCAGATTTTCGCCGAGATCGTCAAGCTCGTCGCCCGAGCCTTTTGTGGGAACACGTTGAGAGAGATCGCCGCCGCGGATCGCGCGCGCCGTTTTGTTGACCACTTCAACCCGGCGCAGGAGCGAACGCGAAAAGATAAGCCCGATCACGACCCCGAGCGCGATCGTCACCATGGCGGCGCGCATGACGACGCTTTGCGAGCGTTCGCGCAAGAATTCGCGGCTCGCCACATCGCGGGCGACGACAACGAGATAGGACTGCTCCGCATCGGGCGACGCGCGAAAACGCATCATCTTGCCGCGCGCCTCGCGCTGTTGGATGCCGACCTCGCGACCCGCCGCATCGAGCAGCGGCTTTTCGAACTTAAAATTAAAAAAGTCGCCTTCCGCCGTCAGCGCTTCAGGCGGCAGCGCCGTAAGATTGCCCGCCAGCACGGCGCCGGACGGCGCGCCAATGAGCATATAGATCGCATCGTCCGACCAGGCCGTGCGCTGGCGAATGACGCGCGTCAGCATGCCCGACCCGCTCGACGAAAAAAGATCGGCGAGAACGCCGATCTCACTGTCGATCACATTGTCGGTCTGTTTCGCCGCCTCGCCGAAAGTGGCGCTGTAGAGATAGGCGCCAAGCAGCGCCACCGCGCCCGCAAACAGCACGACATAGATCAGCGTGAAGCGGAAGGATGTCGTGCGGAGAATGCGGAGCATGGAAGTCCTAGTCGGCGTCGGACAGGCGGTATCCCGCGCCGCGGATGGTTTTCAAGAGCGGCTTGTCGAAATCCTTATCGATCTTCGCGCGCAGCCGGGAGATATGCACGTCGATGACATTGGTCTGGGGATCGAAGTGATATTCCCAGACATTTTCGAGCAGCATGGTGCGCGTCACGACCTGGCCCGCATGCCGCATCAGATATTCCAGCAGGCGAAACTCGCGGGGCTGAAGGTCGATCTTGCGCTCGGCGCGCCGCACGGTTCGGGTCAGCACGTCGAGTTCGAGATCGCCGACCTTGAAACGCGTCGTCACTTCCGCAGGCCCGGTGGCGCGACGCCGTCCAAGCGCTTCGATGCGCGCGAGAAGTTCGGAAAAGGCGTAGGGTTTGACAAGATAATCGTCGCCCCCGGCTTTCAGGCCGGAGACCCGGTCGTCGACTTCACCGAGCGCAGAGAGAAACAGCGCCGGCGTGACGTCGCCTTCGGTCCGCCGGCTGGAAAGAAGCGCAAGACCGTCCATCTTGGGCAGCATGCGGTCGATAACATAGGCGTCGTACCCGCCCGAGGTCGCCATGTTGAGACCGCTCTCGCCATCGAGGGCGTGGTCCACCACATGTCCCGCTTCGCGCAGGCCCTTGGCGACATAGGCCGCCGCCTCCGCATCGTCTTCAACCAGTAAAATTCGCATGGGGCCACCTTAGCCTTTTTTCACCTGATGCAAAACGGCGGCGCCCATATCGCGGAGCGCCGCCGGGGTCGTTCCTTTGCGGGGACGCCTCTAGTCGTCGAGCGACAGGGCCCCGAACTGGCGATTCTGCCCCAATTGCATGCGCAACAGGACGGCGTCCTTGCCATCTTTCTTCGCATTCGAAATCTTCGAACGCAGATCGTCGCCGGACCGGACCGGCTCGCCGTCAAGCTGCAGAATGACGACGCCGGGGGCGAGCCCCGCATCTTCCGCCGGGCTGCCGGGCCGCACTGCGGTGACGACAACGCCGTCCACATTATCCGGCACGCGGAATTGCTGGCGCAGCATATCGTTCAGCTCAGCGACGCGCACGCCGATATCGGCGGCGAGGCTGTCATTGTCATTGGACGGAACATCGTTCGCGGCGACCGCATCATCCCCATCGCGCTGACCGAGCGTCACTTTGATGTTCCGGATCTTGCCGTCGCGCTGGACTTTCAGATTCACCTTCTCGCCCGGCGGATAGGACGCAACGCGGCGCGATAGTTCATTGGCGCTTTCCACATCGGCGCCGGCGATGCCGAGAATGACGTCGCCGTCTTCAAGGCCCGCCTTCTGCGCCGGGGTGCCGTCAATCACATCCGCGACGAGCACGCCGCCTTTTTTGTCGAGCCCGAGCGCCGCCGCGATTTCCGTCGTCACTTCCTGAAGCTGGATGCCGAGCCACCCCCGGGTGACGGAGCCGCTGGCGATCAGTTGCGCCACGGTTTCTTTCGCAACGCGCGCCGGAATCGCAAAGCCGATGCCGACGCTGGCGCCGGTCGGCGAATAGATTGCGGTATTGACGCCGACGACGCGACCTTTGAGATCAAAGGTGGGGCCGCCGGAATTGCCGCGATTGATGGGCGCGTCGATCTGGATGAAGTCGAGATACTGGTTCTCGCGGTTCTGGCCGCCAATGGCCGAAACAATGCCGCTCGTCACCGTGCCGCCGAGACCAAAGGGATTGCCCACGGCGACGACCCAGTCGCCCACGCGCAAATTCACGTCATCGGCGAATTCCACGAAAGCCTGGCTTTTTTGCGGTTCGACTTTCAACACAGCAAGATCCGTCAACGGATCGGCGCCGACGACTTCGGCCGAGACCTCATCGCCATTGGCGAGACGCACGCGCACGCTGTCAGCGTCTTCCACCACATGGTTGTTGGTGACGATATGGCCTTCATCATCAATGAAAAAACCGGAGCCCTGCGCCTCCATGCGGCGCACGCCTTCGTCGCCAAACCCATCGGAGCCGCGATCGTCGGGCGCGCCGAAACGGAAATTGAAAAACTCTTCAAGCCCGCTCGGCATTTGGCGGCGCATGTCGACTTCGCGCTCAACAAGGACGCTCACCACGGCCGGGCTGACGCGCTCCACAAGATCGGCGAAAGACAAGGTGCCGTCAGCGGCGAGCGGCGGCGCCATGAGACGCGGCGCCTGCGCATCCGCGGTAGAGAAACCGAGGCTGGCGGCGGTCAGGGCCGTTGCGGCGACACCGGCGGCGAGAAGCCCCGCACGGCGAAGTTTTGACTTGGGTGAGTGATACAGCATCGAGGTCAGATTCCTTCTTTGTCTTTTCAACGGAAGCGCGCCCCGCTTCATTTGACAATTATGTAATTAATAATGACGGCGGCGCGGCGAAAGCGTTCCAGCGACATTAAAAATTGTTAAAAATATCAAGCGATTCGGGAGTTTACGGTCACGCCGCCCGTCAGCATCCGATGAACCGGGCATTTATCCGCGATTTCGAGCAGCCGGCCCCGCTGGGCCTCATCGAGATCCCCCTTCAGCCGAAGCTCCTTTTCCAGCACCTTTGGCGCATGAGAGTCGCCCGCCTCGCCTTCCGCCTTGCCCGGGCGGATGCGAATCTCCACGGATTTGACGTCCCATTTCTTGCGCCGCGCATACATCCTGATGGTCATCACGCCGCACGCGGCGAGCGCCCCTTCCACCGTGCGAGTGGGGTTGGGGCCGAGATCGTGGCCTCCATCCTCAGTCCCCGCATCGATCAGCATGGGATGGCCGTCGATCGAGAGCGCCACGGCAAATGGCTCGCCCTCCACCGTGCTGGCGAGCGCCCCGCCCGCAAAGGGCGGCGCCAGGGAGGTCGCCAGCGCATGGGGCGCGGCGCCGATGTAACGACCCGCCCATGCGGCGAGCACCAAGGCGGCGTAGCGCGCATCGTCGGGGTTCGACAGGAGATGATCCGCCGTATCGAGACTGATGAAACTTTTCGGATGTTTGGCCGCGACGAAGATACGCGTGGCGTTTTCGACGCCCACGGTCTTGTCGAGCGGCGCGTGCATGAGGAGCAGCGGCTTTTTCAGTTTTTCCGCGCAGGCGAGCACATCCTGTTTTTCAAGATCGTCGAGAAACTGCTTCTTGATGGTGAAGGGCCGGCCGGCGAGCGACACGGTCGCCTTGCCTTTCGCCTCGATCTCATCGCGATGCTCTGCGATCTGCATGGCCACATGATCGGCCTCGGCCGGCGCGCCGATGGTGGCGACGCCTTTCACTTCCGGAATGCGGCCAGCGGCGACAATCGCCGCCGCGCCGCCGAGGGAATGACCGATAAGGATCGACGGCGCTTCATATGTCTCGCGCAGATAATCCGCCGCGGCGACAAGGTCGTCCACATTGGACGAAAAATTGGTGTTGGCGAATTCGCCTTCCGATGCGCCGAGCCCGGTGAAATCGAAACGCATGACGGCGAAGCCTTCAGCGCGCAGGGCCCGCGCGATCTCCCGCGCCGCCTTGATGTCTTTGGTGCAGGAAAAACAGTGCGCAAAAAGCGCATAAGCGCGGGGCTTTTCAGGCAGGTCGAGCGCCGCCGCCAGCGCTTCGCCGCCTGCGCCCTTGAACTCGGTTTTCCTGGTTTCGCCTGTCATGAAATATCCCAATGCCTATTAATAATGCCCATATTTAATAAGCGTTTGGATCACCTCTTGAAAAATCTTGAGATGGGGTGTCTCGAATACTCGCAGCACAAAGAAATAGAAAGCCAATAGCAGTTATTGCCGAGGCATATTCTTCAAAGCCTGCATTTCCTGACACGATTGAAACAATGGCGATAAAAAGCAAAAACATCGACACAGGCGCCAGAACCCATACTGCAATCAAAAGCAAAAATGTTCGCATATCAGTTTCTTACTATTAAACAGTCACCGCCGCAGCGGCGGCGCGGTCACGGATCAGCCCGGCCTCATCACTTTTTAGCAAGGGCTCGACCACCGACAGGGTTTGTTCAAGGAGGGTTCTCGCCGCCGCCCGGTCGGCGCCTTCGGCGGCGCGGATTTCGGCGACGAGATCGTTGGCGTAGGTGAGCGCGTGTTTGCACGCATCCTCAAGCACTTTTTCGCTGAGGCCCGGATCGGCGCCGAGACGCTTGGCGCCCGCCGGGGCTTCCACCAGAAGCGCCACCGCCGTTTTCGCATCGGCGATCACGCCAGGTGCCACCGGTTTTGCATAATCGGGACGCGGCGCGGCCATCCGGCTCGATCCGCGCGCCTCGCGCACGGGCAGGGCTGCGCGCATGGCGCTGAGCGCCTGCTCCACAAACCTTGCATGGGCCTCCCCGGCGATGTCGCGGCAGGCTTCGATGCGGTTCAAAAAGACATTGTCGCCGGCTTTTTGCGCATGGCGCGCCAGGCCGTCGGCGTAATCGATAAAATAGCCGAGTCGCGCCTTCGCCGACTGCACGTCAAGATCGCCGCCGCCCGCCTTTTCGAGCGCGCGGGCGAGCGCCTCGAGATCCTCGAACAGGCTTTCCGGCAGCATCATGACGGTCTCGCGCGCGGGCATCAGCTTGTCATCGGCGCTGCGCGCAAGATGGTAATAGACGCCGAGGGCTCGCCAGGGCGCCTCGAGCCGGCCTTTCAGCGCCAGCAGGAGATAGCCTGCGATCGCCGGCGACTGTTCGTAGACGGAAAGAAAAAGCTGGCGTAGATCGTAAATCTGCTCCTCGCTCAAGGAGGGCGAATGGGACGGCGCGACGGTGCGCAGGGTCCGCAGGGCTTCGGCGCCTTCGATCAGGCGGCAGATCTCCTCGAAATCGGCTAGCGCGTCTTCGCCGCCCACCGCCTCTTTCAGGCTCGACCGCGCATCTTCGCTTTCCTTCACCCGGGCGATGAGACGCGAAAGCCCCGCTTCCGCCGAAAGAAACAGCGACCGCTCAAGCTGTTTCACATCCTCCCCGGCGTTGTATGCGTCATCAAGCGCCGCAGCGGCCATGGCGGCTTCGGTGAGCGCCGGATCGGTCATCATGACCCGCCAGATGGGATCGAGCGAGGTGCGCGCGATTTGCGCACGGCGCTTCCGGCCGCTCCTTACACTGACGAAGAAGTCTTCAAAGGGTTCAAAGAAGGTGCGCTTGGCGCTGGGACGGCGCTTCGGCGCCGCGCCGCGCTCGCGCAGCTTGCGCCGCAAATCGTCCAGGAGCGCATCATGGGGAAGGCCTTTGCCGCCCGCCTCGCGATCGGCTTCAAGCGCAGCGAACAGTTTGACCGCCGCCGCAACGGGAAGCTCGCCCAGAAATGCGCTGAGGCGCTGACGTTTGCGTTGCGTGAGGGCCATGTCTCTCATTCGCCCCGGCAGGGGCCGTTTCGTCTGCAATCGTCCTTACTCGTACGATTGAACGCCTATCGGGTCAAATGATGATCTGAAGAGCGGCGCCTTTACGCGCCGGCGAAATCCTTGCGGTTTTTCTGGTCCGCGCCCTTCCATGTCTTGACGAATTCCTCAAGCTCCTTGTCGCCGCCTTCGGGCAGGACGATTTTGAGCTTTACATACTGGTCCCCTGCGCCGCCGGATTTTTTCGGCGCGCCGCGGCCTTTAAGGCGCAACACTGTGCCCGAACTCGAATTCTTCGGCACGTTCACCGACACGTCGCCGGCGATGGTGGGCGCGGTGATCTTGCCGCCGAGCACTGCTTCTTTCAGCGTGATCGGCGTCTCGATATAAATGTCGTCGCCCTTGCGCTCGAACAGCGGATGCGGCTTCACCTTGACTTCCACATAGACGTCGCCGGCGCCGCCGGGGCCCTTTTCGCCCTGGCCTTTCAAACGCAGGGTCTGGCCGTCTTCAAGACCTGCAGGAATCGACAGATCGAGGGTCTTGCCGTCAGGCATGGTGACGCGTTTCTTCGCGCCGTTAAGGGCGTCGAGAAAATCGACTTCAAGCCGATAGCGCACATCGCGGCCGCGCGACTGGGCGGCGTGTTGCGCGCGCGCCTGACGGGCGCCGAATATATCGGAGAAGATGTCGGACAGATCTTCGAAGGACGCGCCTGCGCCGGGCCCTCCCCCCGGACCGCCGCCGGGGCCGGAAGAATAAGTCCGCCCGCCGCCCGCGCCTTCTCGCTGCGTCCACTGATGAAACGGGTTCGGCCGTTCCCGGCCTTCGTCGTCGATCTCGCCGCGGTCGTATTTCTTGCGCCGTTCGGAATCGCCGAGAATGTCGAAAGCCGCTGAAACTTCCTTGAACTTTTCTTCGGACTTTTTGTCGTCCGGATTGCGGTCCGGATGATACTTTTTCGCGAGCTGACGGAAGGCGGAGCGGATTTCCGCATCCGTCGCCTTGGGGGAAAGCCCCAGCACAATATAAGGGTTCCGCGCCACTGCCCGTTAGATCCTTGTTAATCCTTGCCTTATGGGCGGAGTCCCGCCTTCGTGCATAGAGATAGGTGATTTTCCCCGAAAATGAAGAGTTTAGCGTTAACTTTGGCGAGGAGAATTTAGCGGTCAAGGACCGTCTGGCGCGGGTCCGCGCGCCGGTGTAGAGATTCCCGTCCTTCACTGGAGCGCTTCCATGGATCGCGTAATGCCGGGCGTTCGCCGCAAATCGGCGGTTTCCATGATGGGCGTCCTGCTGATCATCGCCGTTCTGACAGGCGCTCTGGCCTGGATCTTGATCGCCTTGCCGGTTGCGACCTTCGCGGCCAAAGCCAATCACCCGGCGCATTTTCCCATTGTTTACGCACATATGGTCGGCGGCACGTTGATGCTGTTTCTGGGCGCGGCCAATCTTTATATCGGCGCCGCGCGGCGGTTTTTCCAATGGCACAGGGCCGCCGGTTATCTCTATCTCGGCGGCGGGACGCTGGCGGCGGCGAGCGCCATTTATCTCGCCATGGCGCCGACGCATGAACGGGCCGGCCGGATCGGCCTCGCCCTTCTCGACGGCACCGATATCGGTTGGTCGCTCGCCGCGCTCGGTGCGGCGTGGCTCGCAGCGGCGGCAATGGCGTGGCGCGCGGCGCGCAACAAAAAGTTCGAGCAACACCGTGCATGGATGATTCGAAGTTACGTTCTCGCCTGGGCCTTTGTGCTTTGCCGCCTTCTCGCAACACAGCCGGCCACGGGCGCACTCGGCGACGGTTCGGCGGCTGTCTGGCTCTCCTGGATCGTGCCTTTCTTTGTCTGCGAAATCGGGCTGCAGTGGAACGCCGGCGCCAGCGCTCCTGCGCGAAGCTAAAGACTTTGCGGGCGCCAGTGAGGACAAGAAGCCGGGCCGATGCTGGCGGCTCTTTGGATTTCGAACAAATATACGATAGACGGAAAAACGCTGATGAACGGAGTTTTCCTGATGAAGAAACAGCTCGCTGCATGGCTCGCCCCGCTTGTCTTGCTGTCGGCATGCCAGACTGAAACGGGCGCGCCGGCGCCTTCGCCCTCGCAAGAGGTGAACGCCGTTGCGGACGCCTATATGGCGTCGATCCGGGAGATCGCGCCTTTCGCCTTTCTTTACTCCGGTCTCGGCGCCGATGTGGAAATCGCCAATGACGCCTTCGACGACATCTCGCCCGAGGCCTATGCCGCTTTCGAGGCGACGGAAGACGCCCTCGCCGCGCGCCTTGATCAGATCGACGGGAGCGCACTGAGCGGCGCCGACTGGGTCACTTATGAAACGGTGAAAGAAAATATCGCCTCGAGCCGCGGCGCGCGGATCTGCAAACAGCCATGGCAAAGCGTCAATCACATGTTCGGCTGGCAGAACGGCTTGCCGATCATCGCCTCCATGCAGCCGGTAGAGACGGAAGAAGAGCGCACCGACGCACTCGCCCGCTGGGAAAAGCTGCCCGCCTATATTGCGCAGGACAAGGCCAATCTCGAAAAGGGCCTTGCGGAAGGCTACACCGTGCCCAAGCGCGTCGCCGCCCGCGTTGTCGGCCAGCTCGATTCGCTGCTTGAGACCGCGCCGGAAAACTCGCCGTTTATTGCCTTCGCTGAGAAAGGCGATGACGCGTTCAAGGCCGCCGCGACGGCGCTTGTAACGGAAAAGATCAATCCGGCGATTGCGGATTACCGCGCCTTTCTGAACGATGTTTACATCCCCGCCGCGCGCGACGAACTCGCCATCACCGCAAACCCGGACGGCGCTGAATGCTACGAGGCGCTCCTGCGCGTTCATCACGGCGCGCCCATCGGCTCGAAGAAAACCTATGAGCGCGGTCAGGAAACAGTCGCCGCAAACACCGAGGCCGTCATCAAGCGCGGGCGCGAATTGTTCAGCGTTGAAAACTTCGCGGAAATTCTCGAGCGCACGAAAACCGCGCCGGGCAACCGCTTCGACAGCGAACAGGAACTGATCGATTTCACCCGCGCGCTCGTGCCGGTCACCAGGGAAAAATCCGCGCCGTTCTTTTCGAAGCTTCCGGCGCAAGAGATGGTCGTCGAGCCCTATGCCGATTATCTGAAAGGCACGGGCCAGTCCTCGCGCTATGAAACAACGCCGCCTTCGGAAGGCCCCGCCACCTATCGCATCAATACCGATGACTGGGAAACGGACACCAAAGGCCATGCGCAGATCGTCGCCGTGCATGAAGGCTGGCCGGGCCACCATATGCAAATCGCCACCGCCTACGCCGTCGAAGGCTTGCACCCCATCGTGCAGCTTTTGAGTTCGACGGCCTATGTGGAGGGCTGGGCGCGCTATTCCGAAGCGCTCGCCGAGGAAGCCGGGATTTACGACACGCGCTATGGCGAGATCACGCGCCGCGCCTGGCCCGCGCGCGGCATGGTGATGGACCCCGGATTGCACGTCTACGGATGGTCCGAACAACAGGTGAAAGACTTCGCCATGGAAAGCGGCCGCTTCGACGAAAAAAGCGCGGAGGTTCTCCTCGACCGCATCGCCGTCATTCCGGGCCAACTGACGGCGTACGACACCGGCGGTCTTGAAATCTTCGCCCTGCGCGAGGAAGCGGAGGAACGCCTCGGCGAAAAATTCGACATCCGCGAATTCCACAACCGCATCCTCGAAAACGGCGCGGTGCCTCTTGGCGCCATGCGAAGCCATGTGGAGGAATGGATTGAGGAAGTGGAAAGCGACTAGGCAGAAAATTCGGGGGGGCGAGTCCTGGACGATCAAGACGAAGACAAACCCGGTGTTTTGACGTGGGCGATGGCCGCTTTTTCCGTGGCGTCGGTCGGCGTTTTCTTGTTTGAAGTCGCCACCGATTCCTCGCGGTCCGCGCCGCTCCTTGATCTGGCGGTGTATAGCGCAGTGTTCATCGCCGGTCTTGTCGGCATCATCGCCCTGATCGGTCTTTTAGTTGGAAAGGAAATTGACGACGATGAGGCCATCGACAATCCAAGCTGGTTGTTGCGCGCCAAAGTCGTATTCGCCATGCTCTTCGGGATCGTTGTGATGGTCGGAATTCTTTACGCCTATCGGTTCTGGCTGACGGGGTAAGGTTGACGGTGATGACGAACCCGGAAAATAAAAATGCGCGGCGGCGCTTTCTGAAGCAGCTCGAAAACGCCGTGCGTGACGGCGCCAATCGCATTGCAGCGCAACGTGAGGGTAAGCTCCTTCTTCTCGCAGTTTCATTTCTAATCATACTGTTCTTGGGAGCGGAGCATCCCGTTTTCTCAAACGGTATGCTCAATCTTTCTTATCACGCCGCCGCATTTTTAGGGACGTTGTTATTGTGGGTCGCGCTGGCGTTTTTGCTTGGCGGCTTGTTATTCAATGTCATCAAAAAGCCGCCGCCATGGCTGGTCCTTGGTGTTGTGGCCATTACGTTGGTTGCCGCCAGCTATGCGAGGCTTCAAATCGACGATCAGATTAAAAAAATCAGCGGGGTGCGCGAGGAAGTTGAAACCCGCCTCGGCGCTAAATTCGATATTCGCGAATTCCACGAGCGCATTCTTGAAAACGGTGCCGTCCCCCTTGTCACCATGAGAAGCCATGTGGAGGAGTGGATTGAGGAGAACGAGTAGACTATTAAAAGCTTGGCGCCAAAATTAAAGCTTTGGAAAAGGCGAATCTAATCCGAGACGGTTATCCAACATCCGGACCATCGTCGGCGGCAACCGGTCCCCATCGTTAAAACCTGCCAACGGTGCATACTTTTTACCGCAGGGGGCGTAGATGACGCGGGTAACCATCATGTTTCCCTCACCGTCATCTATGTAACCGCTTTTACATTCGCAGCCCTGTTTACGGGCCCACGCGATATATGTTGCTAAATTTGGATGTCCGCCAAAGGGAGCAGCCATGTCGCCTAAGCCTAAGCGCACATAGCAAAGTCGATATTACGCTGACTCAACTTGTTTTCGCTCCCGGGCTCATACTTTCCCGGGCATTCATCCCACATTCGCTGAAAATTTTCTGGAGCAGGAGAAATACCTTTCAGGGGTTCTCCATGAATTTCCTGGCTAATTTGGCACTCTAGAGCAAACGTAGCCTCGAAACGGCGCTGAAGTTCGCCTAAATCATCCGCATACGCACAGATATCGTGTTCCAAGCATTGCGCGGCCCAGCCATCGCCATCTCGGAAGATTACGACTCTTAGCTTTTCTACTTCTGACATCTTCGGCATCCTTTACCCATAGTCGAGGGCGCAGCGTCGTACTGGCCGAGTCCCCCAAATGTCAACACCAAATCTTAACAAAAGGTCCATTTGAGGCAACTACTAGATACAGTGCTTTGCGACTTGAAAAAGACCAGAATGGCACAATTTTCTGTATCATAGCGAACCCCACGCCTCCGCCCCCTCGCCGACCGCATCGGAAATCTGCGCGACAGCGAAGGTGATCGTCTCGCCGGGATCGGACGAGCCGAAATCGGCGAGAATGTCCGCGGCGGCGTAGGCGTAGGCGCTTGTTGTCGTCTCGACCGTGCGTACGGGGGTCAGCCCGTCATAGATCGTCACGCGATAACGCTCGTCATATTCGCCAAGCGGAACCTCGCCTTCCCATGAATCGCCGCCCTCGCGCGTGCGGCGGATCCAGCTCAGGCGAATGTCGCTTCCCGACCACGCCGCGCGCAAATGAACGGGCGAGAGCGGCGTCAGCCCGCGCGCATTCATGGTCAGGCTCTTCAGCCGGAATGTCTCCGTATCGGGAAGATCGTTCTCCGGTCCCGCCTGCCACTCATAGGCAAGGCCCCGGTGGTTCACGGAAAACGCGATCTGCGTCACGGCGCTGTTCAGCAAGACGAAGCGCGCATCGAAGGACGCGCCGGCCAAGCTTTCAGCCTCCGTCCCCGCCTGTCCGCGCAGAAGTCCCGACAGGCACCAGTTTCCGTTTTCAAGGAGCGTCGCCGTTTCGAACTGGCAGATTTCCCACGCCCCATTGTCGGCTTTCACCGCAAAGGCGTTGACGCCGGCGAAAACGTCCTCTTCGGCTTTCGACGACAGGCTTCCGAAATGCAGTCTCACCTCAATGCTGCGCCAGACGCGCCGTCCCGACCCGGCCGGCGGCAGCGCGGTTTTGAGACGCCCCATCACCGCGCGCGACGAGGCAAGGCCCACCAATGTGGGCGCGCCCTCGCCCGCGCTGCGGTAGAGCGCGGCGCCGCCGGGCCACGGATCGGAAAACGCTGCTAACCAAGGCGCCGCCGCGTCGTCGCCGCTGCGGAACAGCGGCAGGTCCATCAGCTCCCACAAGGGCGCGGCGTAAACGAGAATATCGCCAGAAGCCGCATAAGACGCCGTCGACACCGGCGAGTCGTAAACCGCCGGCGCGACGCGCACGAGCGAAACCTCGCGCGCGAACCCATCCTCGATCTCCGTTACCCGATAGAGACGCTCCGTCCCCAGATCGTCGAGGATAATTGCGTCGCCGGGCTCCAGCGCGGCGGCCGACGGCGGCAGGGAAAAGGAAAGCCCGTCGCGCATCACCCAGGCGTCGGCGAGAATGGAGCGCGCCCGCGCTTCGGCCTCCGATGCGGGGATCGCCGCGGCGATGTCGGCGCCCGCCTCGCGATGGGGCCTTGCGCCGGGATCGCGCGCTTCGGCGACGGCGGCGGCGAAACCGTCCTGCTCGTCAAAGAAGCCGAGCCGAAACGCGGCGGGCAGATCCGCCTCCTGCGCGAGGCTCAAGGTGAAGGCGCCGTCGCGTCTTTCCGCGAGGTCCGACGCGCTCAATGTCATCGCCGGCGCGGCGGTGCGCGGCTGGAACCGCAAGACGTCGCCGGACTCCACAATGTCGAACTGATAGACATCGGCGAGCGGGTCGATCATCTCCCGCACGGACATGGGCCGGTCCACGACATAGCCGGTGACGACGCCGTCGAGGCCGGACGCCTCCACATCGGTGAAATCCGCTTCCTTTGCGAGCGCGGCCACAAGCAAATCGAGCGGCGCCCGGCCGAGACGGCCATTGAGCCAGTGCCCCTTCTCCCAGTTCGCCGTGTCGCCCCAGATATCGGAGCGCGCGGGAAAATCCGGAAAGGGACGCGCATCCCACGCCCACACATAGCGCCGGTCCGCATCCACCATCCTCCCTCCGTAGACAGAGGATATTGGGTTGTTCGAGGATTTCGCCCAGAACCGCGCCTGCGCCTCCAGAAAGCGCCGTTGCGCCATGTCGTCGCGATGGCCGGAGGAGAAATGCGGGAGGTCGCTCTCCGAACTTTTTGTATCCACAAAGACATTGGGCTCGTTCGCCGCCTTGTCGGCCGCCGGGGCGCCTGTCTCGGTGAACCAGATGGGTTTTGACTCGGGAACCCAGGCCGTTGGCGATCCCGCTTTCACGCCGCCGGGACGATTGTAATGTTGGTTGCTCCACCAGCTCCAGAAATCCTTGTAGCGGAAGACCCATGGCTCGCCATAGGCGCCGTCGGCGATGGGCGTGCGCGTCTGCGTCGCGCGGTCGGCGTCGGAGGCATAATACCAGTCATAGCCCTCGCCGCCGTCTATGTTCGCTTGCAGATAATCGAGATCATACTGGCTTTTCGCGCCAGAGAGCGCGTCCGTATGCGCATAACCGTCGCGCCAGTCCGCCGTGGGCATGTAATTGTCGACGCCGATGAAGTCGATTTCAGCATTGGCCCATAAAGGATCAAGATGAAAGAAGACATCGCCGCTGCCGTCGGCCGGGTGATGGCCGAAATATTCCGACCAGTCGGCGGCGTAGGAAAGTTTTACCGACGGTCCCAAGATCGCGCGCACTTCCGTCGCCAGCGAAATCATTTGCGAAACCGCGAGGTAGTTGCCGGCGTCATCGCGTGTTGTGGTGATCCCCCGCAATTCCGAGCCCAGCAAAAACGCATCCACCCCGCCCGCGAGCGCGCAGAGTTTCGCGTAATGCAAGATAAACCGCCGGAACGACCATTCGGCGGGGCCGGCATAAACAACCTCGCCATTGGCGATGGAGAAATCCGCGGCGCTCGCTGCGCCGAAAAAACTTGCGATGGCGCTTGTCGCGCCCGCCGTCTTGTCCGCCGCCCCCGCATCGATGCGCCCCCGCCAAGGATAGCCGGACGCGTCCATCAGGATGAAGGGGTGGAACATCACCTTGAGACCTTTTGCGTTAAGCGCCTGTATTGTCTCAATGATGTTTTTATCGGCGGGCGTCCCGCCATAGGCTGAACCGCCTTCATGGGTGGAAATCAGATGCGCGCCCCCGCGCGTCACGCCGCCGGCCTTCCAGTCATAAGGCGCGGTTTCCTTGTCCGTCGTTTCGACGCCGGGCCGGATCGTACAGCTCGCGACATCGAGCGAGTTCCCGAACCATGCGGAAACCAGCGAGACATGTTCAAGGTTCGGCGCCGCGTCGATCAGCGCGTCGATGGAGGCGCGGAAATCCGTCACGCCTTGGGTATTGTGAATGTTTTCGCTCTGGGTGACGCCTTCGTCGAGCACGCGATTGACGCCTGTCGTGCCGTAAACGAACTCGCCCGAGCCGGGGATCAGCGAGACGGCCGTCAGTTTGTTCTCAAGCGCATTCGCGTCGGTGGTTTTGAGGCTCTTTTCGATTTCGAAGGATAGCTGCGGGATGCGGTTGCCGAAATCCTTCAGCGGCAGATCCTCAAAGACGATATAGGCGAGACCGCGAAAGCCCGGCGCCCCAAAACCTGATTCTGGCGCCCCTTGCGTGGCGAGGATCAGCGCGTCGGGATTTTGCGTCTCCGTCCCGCGATAGATCCGCACATTGTGTTTCGAGAGATCGAAGGGCTTGCCATCGGCCCAGACGCGGCCCACCCGGCCGATAACGCCTTCGCACAGCCCCACAGCGAAGGAGATGGAGTAGAGATATTCCGTATAGGTTGTTTGCGCGGCGGGGCGCCCGCCCTTGGCGCCGGAGCTTTCCGTCGTCTGCGATGACGTCTCCTTGAAATTCGCCGCCCAGATCAGTTGCCCGGCGACGCGCGCCCGGCCGTAAACGCGCAAGACAGGCGCACCCTCCTGCGACGCCTGCACCTGAAAACCATCGAGACGCGGACCTTCGACCTTGCGCTTGCGTGGCCCGAAGATGAGGCGGTCCGCATAGCCGGCGGCGTAGGACGCGGCGGTCGTCGCCACGGTGCGCGCGAGAAAGGCGCCGATGCCGCCTTTCGCAGCGGCGCCGCCGACGCCTTGCGCCGCGGTGAGAAGAAGCTGGGCCATTAGAGAACTCCGATTTTGCGCCGTTCATCCCGGCCCTTCATCCTGGGGAGCCAAAATTCCTTCGCCCTTCGAGACGCGCGCATTTTCATGCGCGCCCTCAGGATGAAGGAATTTTGGCGTCTCGAAGGACGCCGGGATGAACGGCCAGGAAATCCAGTCATTGCGTCACCCCCGGAAAGTGAAAAACGCCGGCGATGCGCTGGCGCCACCAGCGGTTCATCCAGCTCTCAATGACCGCGCGGCCGGCATAGGCGTGGATGAAGGCGTTGGGCGAGGTCGCGATGCCGCAATGTTTGGCGGGCCCGTCCGCGACCACGCGAAAGACGATGACGTCGCCCGGGTCGATCTCGCCGGACTGTTTTTCGATGAGATTGCGGCGCGCAGCGGAAAGCAAAGGTTCGTCTTTCTTTCGCTCTTCTTGAGTTTTTCGCGCGAAGGCGCGCTCGGCCCAGTCAGGCGTGTAGGGTGGCGGCAGTTCCGGCTCCGCCCCATAAAGATCACGCCAGACTCCACGAACAAGACCGAGACAGTCGCAGCCCGCGCCCTTCGCGCTCGCCTGATGCACATAAGGCGTGCCGAGCCAGCTTGCTGTGGCGGTGAGGATGTCGTCGCTGTTGATGGTGGGGCCTGCACGCTGTAGGCTGTTCGAGAGATCAGACGTGATGGGATGACCATGCCGATCAGAATTCGCGACCTCTTTCTGATCTTTATGTTGTGGCTTGTCGCTTGCGCCGTGACGGTTGTCTCTTCGCTTAGCGCCATCGAAAGCGTCGCTGGCGAATTCGGCTTCATCGCCATGCAGGTCATGGGAGCAACAGGCATCTTCATGGGCATCTTCGCATTGCTGCCATGGGTGTTCAGCTGGAGACCTGTTGTCACAGCTTTCTACGCCGCTGTGCTTGTCATCGTGCTTGCCCTCTTCTCGAATTTTTGGCTCGTCGATTTTATTCGGGGCCTGAAGCAATAAAGGTCGGCCTTCCGGGTTCTTTTCTTCACTCACTTCAACTTCCCTCCCGTGTTCTTCTCGCCTTTCAGCGGATAGGAGACGGCGAAGTCGTTGCCCGGCATGAACGGAAAGCCGCGGAAGTTCGCCGCGTTGGAAAATTTCGCGCGGCATGTCTCGAAGCGCTTGTCGCAGCCCGCCGTGACGGTGAACGCATCGCCCACTTCAATCGCCGCGCCTGCAGGCAGCCACAAGGAGATGGCGCCCGATTGCGTCTGCGTTTTCACATGCGCGGAAAGACCGACATTGGCGCCGGCGGTCCAGGTCAAAAGCCCATGGGCGAACCAGCCGTCCTCGAATGAAGAGAACCCGCTGGCGGTGAAACTCTGCGCATCGCGGAGCGCAGTGACCGCGCCGGAGGTCTTGAACGCCGCCTGATCCAGATCGACGCCGCATTTCGCCGAGCCCACATTCACATCGCACAGGCGCTGATAAACGCGACCGATGGGCTGTTCGAGTTTGTGCGAAAGCCCGCGCAATTCCGCGCGGAAGGCTTCGCCTACGCGCGTCACCTCGCCGATGACGCCTTTTTTCAAAAGCAATCGCTGGTCCGGCGCCGCCCAGTTGACGCGAAAGATTTCAACTTCCGCGCCGTCATACTTGCCCGCTGCAAGGTCTTCGCCGGACAAGGCCGAGGCCGACAACGCGCCCTCGATCTCCGCATTGTCGGCGGCGAGATCGGCGGAGGAAGACAAGGCCGAGCCGACGGCGCCGGTCTCCGGCAGGAATGTTGTCTCGTCGAAGGTCAACGCGCGGTCGTGATCTGTGAAGCCGAGCACGACCCCGTCGCGCCGCGCGATCCGCCAGCAGGTCGCGAGCGTCGTCGCGCCCGTATCGAGATGCGCCAGGAGATTGGAATCAACGCTGCGCATCAGACGAGGACCTCTATCAGGGGAATGGAGGGAATGTCCCCCGCCTGAAACGCCGCGAGATTGATGCGCAACTCATCCGTATCGAAGCGGACGGCCGTGTCGAAGGTGAACCCCGCCGTCACCGAAAGCCCTTCGCCCGGCGGCGAAGAAAACGTCACCACGCCGGTTGTTTCATCAAGCGTGAAATCGGCGCCTTGCGCTTGTTCAACGCCGTCGACGGCGACACGCGCCGAACCGGCGACCGGTTTCTTCACCGGCCGCACATAGGAGGCCGCGCCGGAGGCGTAGCGCTTCACGAGCTGAAACGCTGTTTCGCTGCCGTCGCCGGTTCCGATGGTCTGATCGTCCGGCGCCGGACTTTCGGCGATCCGGCAGCTCTTGAAATCGAACGGATCGCGAAAGCGGAAGCCGTAAAGCCTTCCGTGGCGCGCTTCGAAAAATGCGATGACATTTTCAATATCGGCGATGGTTTTGACGCCATAACCGGCGTTGAACGCGCGGCGCGACCCGGCCCAGGGCGAGTTGCGCTCCTCATGGCCGGAAACGAGCGCGACAATGTCGGTCTTGCGCGTGGGCCCGCCTTCGGAGTTCAGCGCAATGTCGACGGGGAAGAGGATTTCGTGGAAGGACATGGGTTGTTACTCAACTAGACGATTGTTTCTTTTCTCACCCCCATCGGCCCTTCGGGCCACTTCCCCCGCCAGCGGGGGAAGTGAACACCCGCTCAAAACGTATGGCACTTCTCCTCCCCCGTTTACGGGGGAGGTGTCAGCGAAGCTGACGGAGGGGGTCGAGGCGAATGAAGGAGGCATGACTATAAGTTCCGCTGGCCCCGCCCCACCGCTCTTGCGAGCGCGGCGGCGACTTGCGTTTCGGAACGTTTGAAACTCTGAACGTCCGTGACGCCCGGCAGCGAGATGTTGACGGTCACACCTGCCGCGCCCAAAGGCCGGACCGTTCCGGCGCTTCCTGGCGTGAAGAGTTCGGGCCCGCGTTCGCCCACAAGATAGGACGCGCCCGGCGCCACCGGCCCGCCGCCGGCGCGCGCGCCTCCAAAGGCGCTCGCAAAAAGATTGGTGAAAAGATTCTGCACCGGCTGGCGCACAAGCCCGTCGATGGCGAAGCGGCGCAAATCCCGTAGCAAGGCTTGCGTCAGTTTCTTCATGGAGATCTCGCCGCGCTCCGCCGCGCGGGCGAGATTGGACTGGATCGAGTTCGCGGCGGTCGCAAAGGCTTCATCGATCAACGCGGCGGCAGGCGCAATGCGCGTCTGCGCGATGTTTTCGATTTCGGCTGCGGCCTCTTCAACTCCCAGCGTCGAGACGGTGACATTTACATGTTCAGGCATTGGTTTTCCCGTGATTGTCGATGAGATTCAGAAGCGCCTGGCGAGTCATCATTTCGCCTTGCGGCGCAGCGGCGCCCATGATCGCCCGCCATTCGCAAACGGACAGCGCCCAGAAGGCGTCCGGAGCCAGGCCAAGACGCAACACCGCAAAGACGAACATGGCGCGCCATGTTTCTAGCCCTCCCCCGATGCAAAATCGGCTTGGGGCTTTCCCGGCGTTTCCTCTCCTCCCAAGACTTCGAACGCTTTTGCAATCGCGCGCGTCGCTTCCGCCAGATCGAGATCGCTCGCTTTCAAGGCTTCGAGCGTCAGCGCAGCGCCGCCGCCGGCGAGGAGCGCATGGAGAATCAGGATGATGTCGGAGACGCGCGGGTTTTTGAGCCGCGCCTGCAACGCGGCGAGATCGCCGCCGCCGAGCTTGTCTTCTATATCGGCGAGCGCGCCGAGGGTGAGGCGCAGGGTTTTATCTTCGCCGTTGATGGTGATCGAAACGTCGCCACGGGGGTGAGTCATGATGTGCTCCCGCTCAAAGGCGACTCTTCTCCTCTCCCGTTTACGGGGGAGGTGGCCGAACGCATCGCGAAGCGATGCGGGCGGACGGAGGGGGCGAGTCGGCAAGAGCCCCCATCCCCCGCCCCGCGCGCGAACGCGCGCTTATTATCATAAGCCGCCTTCGCGGCTGGGCGGGTACTTCCCCCGTAAACGGGGGAAGAGAAAGCACGCAATTTTATTTTGCGTTCCATCCTCACCCCTCCACGGTAAAGGTCAGCGCGCCAGCGCTCTCAAGCGCCAGCGCCATGGAAGCTTCGCGGTCATGCTCGCCCGCGTAATCGAGATTGGCGATCAGGAACGGACCTTCGATGGTTCCAAAGCCCGGCACGACGATTTGCCAGTTGCGCAGCTCGTTAGCGAAGAAAACGGCCCTCGCCTCTTCCGCCGCGGCGTCGTTCAGAAAAACACCGGCGCCGGAGATCGACGCCTGGCGGACGCCGGCGCCCGCGAGCAATTCGCGCCAGCCCCCGGCGGATTGCGAGTGCGTCACATCGACGGTTTGCGCGTTCAAAGAAAGCGTCTTTGTGCGCAAGCCGCCGATGACGGAAAATGTTTCGGAGACTTCGCCGTCGCCGAGTTTGAGGAGGAGGTCTTTACCGCGTTGAGCTGTCATTATGAGAATCCTTTTTAGATAGACGAAACTCTCCTCCGCTCATCCCCGCGAAAGCGGGGACCCATGAAAGCCTATTGCTCACATTCTGGATTCCCGCTTTCGCGGGAATGAGCGGGGATATTTTGGAAGCGCCGCACATACTCACTGCGCCATCGTCACCGCGCGAAAGCGCGCGACGCCCTGATAGGTTTCGCCGTCGGTGCGCCGGAACGCGTCGGCGAAAACGAAACGAATATTGATGAGGTCGTGACCGGAAAGCGTCAGCGCCGCCTCATGCAGCGCGTCGTAAACAGCGGAGAGAATGCGCTTCACTTCGCGCCGCCCGGCGTAACGGGAGAAAACATAAAGGCGCAAATCGTGTTCGAGCCCGCCTTCGACGCCTTTCCAGTCGCTCGCGCGCGCTTCACCCAGCGTCAGATAGGGAAACAACGCATCGGGCGGCGGGTCGTCGAAGATGCGCGCCGGGTCGCCCACCGCCGCCTTGATGGCGGCGTCGGCAGAAAGCGTCTGGTAAACCGCCTTCTGCAATTCCCACTGGGCATTGGTCATGAAAGCACCTCCTCGCAGATGAGCGTCAGGCGTTTGTCGCGCCCGTCATCGCTCTCGATACTGACGGTTTCATAGGTCTCGCCTTCGAAGCTGAGGCGCTGGCCCAGCGCTGCGTCCGTGCTGAACCGGATCGACACCGCGATGCGCTTCAGCCGGTTTTTGCGGTCGCCGGCGAAGTCGCGCGTCGAGGCGAGCCGCTCCACCGAGGCCCAGACTTCCGAACCGGGAACCCATGAGAGGCTGGCGCCGCCCGCCTCGTCACTCTCGCGCGAGACGTCGAGCCATATGATTTTGTGACGAAGGGCGCCGATCACAGCCTCACCTCCCTGAACGGCGCGATCAGCGCATCGACAGTCTGGGGCACGGCATAGACGCGCGTCTCGCCGGCCGCCTCGCGATTTTCGTAAAACGCGGCGGCGAGAATTTTCACCGCGAGCTTCAGCTCTTCGGGAACCGCGCCGGCGTCCGCATAACCCGCGGTGAAATCGATCCGAACGCCGCCCAGCTTTGGCGACGGCAAAGGCCAGGGCCCGGCGGGACGGATGCGCGGCGCCTTGCCCAACACCGCATCATATAAAGACACGGAGACGGCCTGCGGATCGCCCGCTCCATCGATCACCGCCACCGCATTGAGAGACGCGACCGGCGACAGGGGCAGGAACAAGGTCTCTGCAGGCGCGGCGTCAAGCGTCAGCCGCCAAGACTGCGGCATCAGCGCGAGGCGGCCGCGCGCTTCGACGGCGCGCACCGCGGCGACGAGAAGGCCGGTAATCAGCGCGTCTTCATCGGAATGCGTGACGCGCAGATGATCTTTCATTTCGGCCAGCGTCACGGGCTCCGCCGCCGGCGGGGAAAGAAGTGTGAGGGACATTACGCAACTCGTCCGTTTGTTTGTTTCAGCTTCTGCTCATCCCCGCCCTTCATCCTGAGGAGCTCAAATTCCTTCGTCCTTCGAGACGTGGCCTATCGGCCACCCTCAGGATGAAGGAATTTGAGCGTCTCGAAGGACGCGGGGATGAGCAGTCGAACACGCTTAGCTCGCTGCGAACTTCAGGAACTTGATGGCGTCGAAATCCTGGATGCCGCCGCCGACGCGCTTGGTCGTGTAGAACAAGACGTAAGGCTTCGACGAATAAGGATCGCGCAACACGCGCACGCCGACGCGATCGACAATGAGATAACCGCGGCGGAAATCGCCAAACGCAATCGAGTGCGAATCCGACGCAATATCCGGCATG
The DNA here is from genome assembly GCA_002704915.1 of Parvularcula sp. Lineage (GTDB taxonomy): Bacteria > Pseudomonadota > Alphaproteobacteria > Caulobacterales > Parvularculaceae > Hyphococcus. The sequence goes on along the minus strand of PAIP01000034.1, from coordinate 318,602 downwards.
TCCTCGGCTTCCGTCACCGGATAGCCCATGAGACGCGCGGGCTCGCCCGGCTCGTTATTGGGCTGCCAGAGATAATTGCCTTCGCTATCCTTGAATTTGCGAAGCGCGCCGACAACCGACCGGTTCATGAGGAAACGCCCATTGGCGCGATAGGCCTGTTTCGGCGCATAGATAAGATCGAGCAGCGCATCGGACGGATTCGACGCCGCAAAGGCGCCGTCGGCCCCGGAGGCGATGTAGCCGAGTTGCGTCGCGGTTTTCGACGCGTCCGCGGCGATGGTGTAGGAAAGAATACCCTTCGGCGCCGTCGTTCCGTTGCCGGAAATGAAAGCGGCGGATTCCTGAACCGCGAATTCCGTCTGCACCTCGTCGGCGAGCCATTGTTCGATGTCGACAATTGCGTCATCAAGCAGCGTCTGCGTCGCCGCCGGCATGGCGTAAAGCTCCATGGTCGGGAAGTCGATGGCGGTGAGCGTCGGCGCGGTCGTTTCCGTATCGCGCGCGGTCGTTTCCGCGACCCAGCCCGCGGCTGCGTCGCCGTTCGAGACGGGCTTGCGGAACACATTGCCGCCGATTTCGCGCACGCTCGCGATCTGGCGGATCGGCGAGATGTCTTTCACCGCGGCGGTGATCATGCGCTCCACTTCATTGGGCGCGAGATAGCCGCCTTCGCTGTCGGCGCCGGTGTTGACCGATTTCGCTTCGAGAGAGGCGACCGCCGTCGCATCGCCCACGCGCATATAGCGGAAAAACGCGGCCTTGCGTTCGTCGGGCTCGACACGAGCCGCTGAGCCGATCTGCGGGCGCCCCTGTTTCAGCGCCAGCCGGTCGACGGCGGCTTTCTGTTCCGTCACCGCATCATTGATGCGCTCGATCTTTTCATTGAGGACGACGTCCTCCGCGCTTTTCGCTTCAAGCGCGGCGAGACGTTCGTCATTGGCGTGCTTGAACGCCTCGAAGGCGCTCAGAAATTCGCGCATGGCGCCGCGAATTTCCGCGTTCGGCGCTTCCGCTTTGGTTTCGATACTCATGATACTCGTTACTCCTGTGCTGTGAGCTTTTGCGCCGCATGTTCGACGGCCTCTGCGAAGTGACGGGCGCCCGCTCCGGGGGAGAGGGGCAGCGGCGCGGACGCCCGCCGGCCGGCCGAAAGAGCGGCCGGGTCTTGGTTTGCGCGCAGTCGCGCGCGGGTGGCTCGCATTCCGGGCGGCGTGGGGGAGGATGGAATGCGAACCGATTCAGAAAAAATCTTTGCGTAGTCCTGCGGCGCGCGTTCGGGCCGCGGAGGACCGATGCGGGTGATGCGCGCGCCGGGCGCCATGGGAAAGGTGACGATGGAGACTTCCCAGAGATCGGCCTCCAGGATGCGCCGTCCGGAGGCGACGCGGCTCGACCGCACGGTCCGATAGCCGATGGAAAGCCCGTCCATGGCGCCGCCTTCCAGGAGTGCATGCACCTCGCGGGCGCGCGGCGAAGACAAAATGAGCTCGCCCTTGACAAAAAGCCCGCGCGCATCTTCGCGCAAGGAAAGCCAGCGGCCGATGGGCGCTTCGGCGGCGTGTTGATAGAGCAAAGCTGGCTTCGGATTTTTTTTCAGCGACTTTGCGAAGGCGCCCGGCGCGACGATGTCGCCATTGAGATCCGGCACATCGAAGACGGAGGCGTAGCCTTCGATTTCGGCGATGAGGGCCTGGGTCATGAGAGACTCCTTTTCTGTAAAGGAGCCTCACCCCTCTCCCGCTGGCGGGAGAGGGGTCGGGGGTGAGGGTGGGATAGAAAACGGCGAAAGCAATTTTGTTTCTCACCCTCACCCGGCAACCGGCCCTCTTTGAGGTCCAGTTGCCACCCTCTCCCGCCAGCGGGAGAGGGTAATGGCGCACAATACTGAGGTCTGACCATCACTCTTCCCCCCGCTTCACATCGATCTTTTCCTCGATGCGGATCAGCGTCGCAGAGACGAAGCGCACCTGTTCTTCAAGGCGCGCCGTGCGTTCGATGATTTGCGTGTTGTCATCGGCGCGGCGTTCGAGTTGCGCGAGACGCTCCGACGCGGCGCCGGCCCAGATGAGGCCGAGTCCCGTCTGCACGATCACCGCAGCGCCAATCGCCACCGTGACGCGCAGCTCATAAGGTTTTTCCAGCGGCGCTTTCGGGAAGGAAACACTATGCATGGCTCCCCTCCTCTCGCGGCGCGAGCCCGAGCGCGCTGCGCTTTTCGTCTTCGGAAAGAAAATCCGCGCGGGATACGCGGGCCCAGAGCGCGTCGCGTTCGGCGGAGAGCGCATCGATTTCGCTCGTGTGACAAACGACCTGCAGGTCGGGCCAGACCGGCGCGACCCAGTTGGTCAAGGCCGCCGCGGTCTTCTTCACCAGCGGCAGGACGGTCTGTTTCCAGAAAGCCAGATTGGCTTCTTTATAATTGGAATAGGTGTTGTCGCCGGGAATGCCGAGCAGCATGGGCGGCACGCCAAAGGCCAGCGCAATCTCGCGCGCGGCGGCGTGTTTGGCTTCGATGAAATCCATGTCGGCGGGCGAGAGCGACATGGACCGCCATTCAAGCCCGCCATCCAATACCAGCGGGCGCCCCGCATTCGCCGAGCCCTGATAGGCGTCTTCGAGTTCCGATTTCAGCCGGTCGAATTGCTCGCCAGTGAGGTTCTCGGCGCCTTCGGGGCCTTTATAGACCAGCGCGCCGGAAGGCCGCGCCGCATTGTCGAGCAGCGACTTGTTCCAGGCCGATGCGGCGTTGTGCAGATCGACCGACGCGCTCGCGGCCTCTAGCGGCGACAGCCCGTAATGATCGTTGGTCGGGTGAAAGAGCTTCAGATGCAGGATCGGCGAGAGAGATCCGTCATCGGGTTTCCTGAATGTCACCGAGCGTCCGCCCACGGAATAGTCGTACGCCTCGGCCCAGCCGGACTTGCCGGGCCGAGCTTTCATGCGGTCGGGGCGCAGCACATATAACTCGCGCAGGATCCCGTCGAGCGCGACACCCTCGAGATAGGCGTTGCCCGCTGTCTGGAGAAAGCCGTAAAAACTTTCGAAAAGCTCAGCGCCCGACTGTTCCGGATTGGGTTTTGCAAGCAATTCGAGCAGCGGATGGTCCGCCATCACCGCGCCCGCATCCGCGACACGCAACGGCGCCGAGGCCGCCGCCTCCGCCACCAGCCGCACGCAGCGATAGGCGATGACATTGCGTTCGTATCCGGCGCGGGCAAGCGAGAGATAATCACGCGGCGTCCAGGCCGGCGCGCCCAAACGATGCAGCGCGATCAGCGCTTTCGCGGCGGAGGCTTTGGCTTCTGGCGGTTTGTTAGGGAAAAAAGGAAACTTCATTACACACCCCCTCCGTCCGCTTCGCGGACACCTCCCCCGCGAGCGGGGGAGGAGAAAAGAACTTCAAGATTGAGCTCCCTCTTCCCCCGTTTACGGGGGAAGAGCCGAGCCCTAAGGGGCGAGGCGATGGGGGTTTTCTTCAACACAACTAACACTCCTCGCTAAGTCAACTTCTTCACGCCCGGCTGTGGCGCCGGCGTCTGCAACATCAGTTCGGTGATCGCCCAGACGAGCGCATCCAAACGGTCCGGGCTCTTGCCGCCCCAATTTCCAGAACTTTGGCCTGTATAAGTCGTCATCTGGTCTTCGAGTTTCGGGAACGCGCCCACATGGCGGACGCGCCCCTGTTCGTAGAGCGCGGCCACGGGTTCCGCGCGCAGCTTCTTGCCCCGCGTCGCGTGAACGCCGCGCACCGGCGCTTGCGGCTCGACTTGCGCGATCACGGCCTTCGCCATGTCGCCGCCCTGATTGACTTCGACAACGATGCGGTCGGCGGAAAATTCGTGATAGGCGACGGCGGTTTTTTCCGCCCATTGCCGGGGGGAAAGCCCCGCCGCCGACCAGTCCGCGATGACGAAAGCGGTTTTGACATCGCCGCAATAAGCAACGCCGGCGACGACAATCCCGCATTCGTCCGCGTTTTCGCCGCCCGTCGCTGGGGGATCGACGGCGACGACAACTCTGTCGAGCGCAGGCGCGGCGGAAATCCGCGCCGCCTCGATCATATTCCAGGACCAGAGCGCGCCCGCGATATCGTCGACGATCTCGCCCATGAGCTCCTGACGCCCCAGCGCCGTGCCTTCATAGAGCGCGGCGATCTCCGTGAAGAACGCTTCCGACAAATGCGCGCGGTTGTCATAGGTGGAGGCGCGCACGGTTTCCGTCGTCGGCGAGGCAATGAGGCGCTTCAACAGCGCCATGGGACGCGGGGTTGTGGTGACGATCTGGCGCGGCTTGTCGCCCAGGCGCAATGCAAGCTGCAGGTTCGACCAGGTTTCCTCCGCATACCGCCATTTTGCGAATTCGTCGGACCATGCGGCGGTGAATTGATAACCGCGTATGCCGTCCGGGTCTTCCGCCGAGAACGCATAAGCGACCGCGCCATCGGGCCAGACAAGACGCCGGCGCGAGGCCTCGTAGCGGGGCGTCTCCCCAGACGGCGAGACGGCGCGAATGCCCGACGGTCCCTCAATCATGACTTCCCTCGCATCGGCGTAAGTTTCCGCGACGAGTGCAATTGAAGGGGGTGCAATGGCGCCGCCTTTGTTGTCGTTGGCGATGTGGCGCACCCATTCGGCGCCGGCGCGGGTTTTGCCGGCGCCGCGGCCGCCAAGGATGAGCCAAGTGGTCCAGTCGCCATCCGGTTGTTTCTGGTGCTCATGAGCGTTCTCCCGCCACAGCTTTTGCGCCGCCTCCGCTTCCAGATGGCGCATCAGCACCATCACCTTGCGCAGCGTTTCCGCTTCCTGTTCCAGCGTCTTCACGTTCGACGCGCTCGACGGTGTTGAAGATTTTCCGGTAAGTGGCTTCGATATCTGCTTCCGTGAGCCCTTGTCCGCTGGCGCGTCGGTCATGCGATTGCTGTTCCTTTTCTTCCTCGCGTTTCATGCGGTTTGAGATTTCGGCCGCACCCATCAGGAGGCGCAGGCTTCGCGCGCCGCGGTCGAAATCCTCGTCGAAGGCTTCCGCCATGAGCGAACGCGAGCGTCGAAAGGCGAGCTTCTGGATGCGCGCGGCGAGCGCCTCCCAACTGCGGTCTTCCTCGTCGGTTGGCCGCGGTCCGTCCGCATTCGTGTCAGCGATGTCGATCGGGTTTTTCATCATGGAGCGAAGCATAAGGCCGCTCCGGAGGTGGTGGATAACTATTCACCAACACTGGGAAATATTGAAGAATTCAACATTTTTGAGGTGTTTTTCTACTTATTGGGGTGCGATTTTTGATCTCGCCGGGGCCATCGCGTAGAGTGCGCGAAAGCGATCGAATATGGAGATTTCAATTGCCGCAGGACGCGCCCTTCGCCGTTAAAAAAATCATTCTGCCCGTCGACATGGACCACAAGGAGCAATCGGCGCGCGCACTCGACGCCGCCGCGCAACTCGCCAAGGCGTGCGACGCGAAACTTTACGTGATGACCTCGGCCCATCCCCTCGGCGACGACATCGCCGAATATCCCGAACATCACAAACCGGAATTCGAAAAATACATCAAAGCGGCGGCCGACCGCCATGACGTGGCCGTAGAGTCCATGTTCCGTCACCATGAGTCGGCGGAGAAAATGATCCTCGAAGCTGCTGAAGAAACGGGCGCCGATCTTATCGTTATGGGAACCCACGATCCGAAACTGACGGATCATCTCTTCGGCTCCCATGCGAGCCACATTGCGCTGCACGCGCCCTGTTCCGTGATGGTGGTGCGCTAGGCGTCTAACCGTCAATTGAATATGCGAATGTTATCTGTGTTGTTTGGCCTTCAAGCCGCACAGGCTGTTTATTTTTGACAACTGGCTCGAAGCGCCAACGCCGAACCGCGACAAGAGTAGGTTCATTCAAACATTCATTCGTCGAACTCAAGACTCTAACGTTATCTGGCGCACCATATATGTCGATGTCATATACAACCTCTACAACGTCACTGACGCTTCCATCAGCGTCCGGTTTGCTGCCAACACCTATGCATTCCGCTGGCATCTTTGGCGGTATTCGCAAACATGGCTGACGATATAGGGGTTTTTCGTCGTCGATCTCCTCGATGTAGCGTCCCAATTGCGCCCGCCTCTCCGGTGGAAAAGCATTCAAAGAAAAGGCTTCCTCCAGATCAGATTTCGCGCCAGCTTGATCATCTAGATTAATTAGAGCATTCGCTCTTAATTCGAGAAGCGTAGCGAGTTCGTACGGCGTAAGGTTATCCTGATTGTCAGCGATCAATTTATCGAGGATAGTAAGCGCTTCCTCATATTTGTCCGCCTGCAAATAGTTATATGATGTCTGAATTGCAGGAATTATTGATGGCCTTAACAAAACCTCCTCGCTATTATCCTCTGGCGGAACGGCGACACATGCAGTAAGCAGTAGCGTTAAAAGAGGGAAAAGCTTGCTGAACATATTCTCCTTCCTCACTTAAGATCTACCGCGAGCGCGTGATGCGCGATTCCAGAAGCTCATCCGTAATCTCAAGATCGTTTTCCGACACAAGGTCGGGCGAGACCGCAATCTTCGCCTTGACGACGGAGGCTTTGTCGCCGGTGCGCAAGGGATGCCATTTAGGCAGGCCCTTGCCCTCGGCGAGACGGCGATAGGCGCAGGTGGGGGGCATCCATTTGAGGGCGCCCACATTTTCCGGCGTTAGCTGCACGCAGTCTTTCACCTGTTTCATGCGGTTCGCATAATCGGTGCAGCGGCGGCGCTTGATGTCGAACAGCGTGCAGGCGATGTCAGTCTCGAACACCTCGTCGGTGTCTTCATTATGCAAGACATAGATGCAGCAGCGCCCGCAGCCGTCGCAAAGCGACTCCCACTCCGCATCCGTCATCTCGGAGAGTCTCTTGGTTTTCCAGAAGGGTTTTTCACGGGCCATGGCGGGCTTCTATCCTATTGCGCCTGCGAAGGCCATCGCGCAGGCCCGCTCCGCCCTTGCCTGTTCATTGCGAAATAATCGCATTAGTCTCTCCGATAATCGAAGGGGGCTTCCATGATCCGTTATCTCAAAATCATTCTCGTCATCTTTGTCGGGCTTCAGGGCTTTTTCTATTTCGCCGAGAACATCGCCAACTGGGAAGCTGCGAAGGGATTTGTCTCTTACGTTTTTTCCATGGAAGGCCACGAAGCCTATCCCAATCCGCTCCTGCCGCCGATCACCAGCCCGGCGCTGGTGACGCTGGCGCTTGTCGTCATCGTAACCGGCGAATTTCTCGTGGGCGCGCTATCGCTCATCGGTGCGTTCAACATGGTCGCCGCTGCAGGCAAGCCTCAACCGGCATTCGAAGCGTCAAAGAAATTCGCCATTCTCGGCTGCGGCATGGCGCTGATTGTCTGGCTCGGCCTCTTCACCGTGATCGGCGGCGCGCTGTTCGGCATGTGGCAGACCCAGCTCGGCGACGCTTCCCTCGACGGCTCGCTTCAATACGTGCTGACGAGCGGCATCGTGATGCTGTTCGTTGCGATGAAGGACGATTAGACGTTTTCCTCTTTGGAGACCTTTGATGAAACCGTTTTTCTTCGCCTTGATTGCGCTATCAATGTTGGCGACGCCAATTCGCGCCGAAACCGCCGCCGAACAGAACGCGGCGACATCAGATGACTACGATTATGACCGGCGCGTGCAGAACTTATATGCGTGGTTGCTGTTGACGGACTTCAAAGACGATCCCGAATACGATCAGATAACCCTCTTCTACGATTGGTTCATGGACGCGACGATCGGCGTGACAATCATTAACCGGCCGGGGTTAACAGATAGGGAGGGTGTTTCCGTACAGAACGCATATTTGGAAGCGAGCGTCCAATCAAGGTCGAATGAGGATTATGGCGATGATGGCGAGCTTCGTCACGACCGATATGTGACCGACATCTATCGGATAAAAATTTCTGATCAGGACTTTTCTTCCGTTGTCGAAGATTTGGAAAAGAGGGCGTTTTGGTCGGAGCCTGTCGATGAACCGTTCGACATCGGTCCCGACGAAGACGGTTACATCACCATCTGCGAAGGCCCCTACTTCGTTATAGATGCGGGTGTCGCGGAGCGTGCGCATTCCATCTCGAGAGGCGGGTGCGGTGAAGACGTCGCAGCCGAACTCGACCACGCAACAACACTGCTGAATCTGGCGAGAGAAAAGGTTCCGCAAATCGCAGAGCGACTGAATAGAGCCGAGCGCAATTTACGCCGCGATTAGCCGCTCGTCACCCGATACGCACATCGTCTCGCGCCGGCGAGGATGTGCTCCTCGCGCGTCACCTTCGCGTCCTTGCCGAGAACATCGGAAAAAACTTTCAGCTCGCCGGCGCAAAGCCCGGTGCAGGCCTTGGCCGCCGAACAGATCGGGCAATGGTTCTCGATCAACAGCCAGTCGCGCCCGTCTTTTTTGGCTTCGGCCATATAGCCTTCGTCGCTGCGCGCTTTGGCGAGACCTTTGACGCGCTCGCCGAGCGTTTTCGCTTTCGACAGTTTCTCGCCATAGGCCTTGCGCTGCATGTCTCCATGTTTCTTGACGAATTTCGCCAGTCCTTCAGCGCCGAAGAGCTCCTCCACGGACTGGATCATCTCGACGGCGAGCGATTGATGCGCGTCTGGAAAAACCCGCGACGACGCCTCGGTCAGCGACCAGATCTTTTGCGGACGACCCCGGCCTTGCGGCTCTGACCGTGCGTGAACGAGGCCCTCTTCTTCCAGCGCATAAAGTTGCAGCCGCGCGGCCATGGACGTGACGCCAAGCGCGGTTCCGATCTCGGCCGCCGTGCGCTCACCCTCCCGCTTCAGCATGTCGAGGACGGCGGCGCGCGTCGCGCCCGCTTCGGTTCCGGACGCGGCGTTTTTCCCTTTTCTTTTCGGCTTATCGGTTTTGCCGCGTTTTTTGGGTTTATCGACTTCGTCGATGGGGGTCTTCAATATTTTGCTCATACGCTATTTATAAAAGTTCTTGCTTTCAAAAACAAGCCGGATTATCGAAAGTATATTCTTTCATAAATAAAGGAGACGGAAAAATGACGAAAGAAACGGAGAAACCCGCCCAAGACCGGCAAGACAGCGCCCGCCCCCGCATCGAGCATGTGAATCTCATCGTGACCGCTATCGACCCGACGGTGCATTTCCTGAAGGCGGCCTTCCCGCACTGGGACATTCGCGGCGAAGGCGGCGGCGCATGGGCGGGCGTGCCGCGCCGCTGGGTGCATATGGGCGATGACGACAATTACATCACCTTGAATGAGTTCCTGTTGCCTGAGGCCGCACGAGGGCGTCATCGCGACTTGCAAAGCGCCGAACCGGGCCTTGCCCATATCGGTTTTGAAGTCACCGATCTCGGCGCGGTCGTCGAACGTCTGAAAAAGGCCGGTTACGAACCCCATCATCTCGGCGAAGACCATCCGCATCGCCGCAATCTCTATTACGTCAATGAGGAAGGGCTGGAGTTCGAGTTCGTCGAATATTCGAGCAGCGTTCCGACCGAGAAAAATCTTTATCAATAGGAGGCGGCGATCCTTCGAGACGAAAATTTTCCTTCATCCTGAGGGCGGACTTTAGGCCGCGTCTCGAAGGACGAAGGAAAATTTTCTCCTCAGAATGAAGGCGCTGCAGAGCATTTAAAACAGGTGAATAAAATGACACGTCACATGCATGACGGCGGCGATCTCGCCGAGGCCTTGCGCCGGATCATGGAGCGACGCAAATGAGCGCCGTCGCCATTCTCGGCTCGAGCCGCGCCGACGGAGAAACGGCGCGGCTCCTCGACGCCGTGCTCACACATCTTCCGGATACAGAGCGTGTCGATCTTTCCTCACTGCGCATCGGGCCCTATTCCTATGAACATGCCCATAAGGACGACGACTTCCTGCCGCTCGCGCGGGCCATGTTGAAAGCAAGGGCGATCGTGTTGGCGAGCCCCGTCTATTGGTATTCCATGAGCGCACAGATGAAGACCTTCTTCGACCGTCTCACGGACATTACCGACCCGCCCTATAAAACCATCGGCAAACAGCTTGCAGGCAAAACGCTTTTCACCGTCGCCACCGGCGGCGTTCCCGAAGCGCCCGATTCGTTCATTCATCCATTCGAGGATACGGCTGGCTATTTCAACATGCGCTGGGGCGGGATGCTCTATCGGCGCGGCTCAGGCGAGTTGAGCGATGAAGACAGGCTCGCCGCGCGGAACTTTGCGAAAGAGATCGCCGCGGTCTGAAATCGCGGGCCCGCCCGCAATTACCTTTTTTCCGTCCGGAAAGCGCCGCAATCCAAAACGATGTTTGCTCCCGGTTGAGGCGCTTGCCCGCGCCTTTCATGGGGGAGAGAACATGATGGCCGACCGCCGTCGCACCATGCGCGCGTTTTGCGCATCCGGCCTGAATTTCACGCCGCGCTGCTTTCCGCCCTCCTCCTGTGATCTGCGTCACTCATGGCCTTGCCGCAGCCGGCCTAGGCTGGACGCAACAAGGAGGGGCATCCAATGAAATTGCTTGTTTCGCTTTCCGCAGCCCAGACCGTCCTTCTGGCGGCGCTCGGGTTGAAAGTCTTTTCCATTGACATGCAGATCGACGATCTGTCCGCCGGCGCGACGCCGCACGCCGCGCAGGCTGAGCGCCAGTCCGATCCGGCGGCGCTCTCCTGGGAGACGGCGCGCGCGCCCTCCGTCAGCGTCGAAGACATGCGTCTTGTCATTCGCGAGGAACTCGCTGCGCTCGACGCGACGCCGCGCAACCAGGCTTCAACACCGGCGCAGCCCGCACGGCCGCAGCCATCGCCGGAACAGGTCAAACACGCGGTCAGCGCTATTGACCGCGACATCAGTCTTTTCAGAAGCCGCGGCGCCATCAACGAAGCAGAGATGGCGACCCTGCAATCGAAAATCGCAAAATTGCCTCTGGCCGAGCGGCGCGCCGCTCTGTCGACCCTCACCAAAGCCATGAGCAAAGGTGAAATCGACGGCTGGATGTGATGCCTACCAAACTTAACCGAGAGAGGGAGAACTCATCATGACGATCAAACGTAAAACCTTGTTGGCCGGCTTCGCCGCCGCTTTCGCTTCCACCGCCGCTGTCGCCGGCATGGTGCAGCCGGCGCCGGTCGACGTCGATCTCACCACCTTTTTCGCCGGCGGCGACATGTTGAGCGCGCGCTATGCGCCCAACAAGAATGAATTCATCGGCTGCGGCGTCAGAAAATTCGACGATGGCGCCGGCGGCGCAATCGCGTTCGGCTTCTGCCAGGCCGAAGACGCGGATGGCGAACGCGCGTTCTGCAACACGGATAATGAAGACCTGCTCGACGCCATCGAAGCCAGCGCCGATTACGGTTACGTCACTTTCACCTGGGATGAAAAAACCGGGCAATGCACGCGCATCGGTTTTTCGAACCAGTCTTTCTATGTCCCGCCGAAAGTGGGCAGCAATCTTTAAAATACGTTGCGTTAGTTGCGTATTGCGCCGGACGGCAGAGCCCCCCGTCCGGCGTTTTCCGTTGCGGCGCCCTTGGCGTCCGGATTGACAGCCTGCTTGCGAAACTTCTAAATGCAGTATGTTACGCGACGGGGGAGGTCGTGTTGCGACGCAGCACAAGTTTTTTCAATATATTGTTCAAAACGACGCCTTGCGCTCCATCAGCGTGCGTTCCGCCAGACAGACGCCGCTCATGAAGTGGCTTCTCACCCTTTCTGCTATTCAAACAGTGCTGCTCGCCATGCTTGGCCTGCACGCGCTGAAACTCGACATGCGCGCCGATGACATCGCCGACAGCGTGAAGCGCTTAGACATGCAAATGGCGGCGGCCCCCGACGCCGCGCCCGCGCAATGGACGCAAAGCTCATCCGCCAATGTCGACGCTGACAATATTCGCGCCATTATCCGTGAGGAACTGGAACGGATCGCCGCTGATGGCGCCTTGCAAAACAGCGCGCGCCCGGCGGCGACGGCGCAAGGCTCGCCCCAATCGGCGGCGGCGCCAGCGCCCGCCTATGACAAAACGCAAACCCTGATGACACAAGCCGCAATCGATCAGGATCTCGATCGCTATGCCAAGCGCGGCGCCATTTCAGCGCTCGAAATGGACCAACTCCATGCAAAGATTGCCGAACTGCCGCCAGAGGCCCGGCGCGCAGCGTTGATACGTCTGACCAAGGCGATCAACAGCGGTGAGATCAAGGGCCAATTCTAACACCGGAAACGCTTAATCCTTGGAGGGAGAGCAGGAATGAAAATGAAACATAAAATCATCGCGACGGGGGTCGCCGCGGCCTTTATGTCCACAGCCGCGATCGCCGGGTTCAAACAGCCGGCGCCGGTCGATGTCGATCTCGTCAACCGTTTCGCCCAAGGCGACATGGTCTCGGCGCAACAGGCGAAAGACGACGTGACCTTCATCGGTTGCGGCATCCGCAAGATCGACACGGGCGCCGGCATTGTTTCCACCGGGTTCTGCCAGGCGGGCGATGCTGACGAAGAACAGTTCACCTGTTTCACACAGGACCCCGAGCTGCTCGCGGCCACGGCGTCCACGGCCGATTTCAGCTTCATCACCTTTGCCTGGAACGAAGACGGCGAATGCACGCGCATCGGCTTCTCGACCCAGTCGTTCTATCTGACCGACAAAATGGTCAAGTAATCCTCAGATAGTTGCATCGTTTATGAGGCCGCATGATCGCAATCATGCGGCCTTTTTTAGATACTGAATGCGTCGTGAACTTTGCCTTACGGCATTGTCATGAACCGCACGGCCAAGCCCCTGACCCTGCCCTGCCATGCCCAATTCGCGACTTTGTTTCGCCCTCTTTGCCGGCCATGAAACCGCCGTTTGCAAGATAAGGGCGCAGGCCGGTATAAGGCCGCCAGCATGAGTTTTGCAGGACCCCGGAAGGGTCATGAGTCGGGACGGGTAGCGGACGGGCATGGCGAAAAAGCAATACGACCGGAGCGGGCTTTCCGCCGTGATCGCCGATCTCCTCGCCGATATGAAGCGCGGCGCGGAGGCGTTTCACCGCGACTTCCTGCGGCTCTTCGGGTTTTCGGCCAAACCGCCGAAAAAAGAACCCTATCCCGAAAAATCGAAATATCCGAAGACGCCCGGCGACGGTAAGGCCTGGCGAAATCTCTGGGGCTCGCTCGCCTTGTCGGTGGTCTCGCTCGGCTTTCTCGGCGCCGCCGTCGCGCTGGGCCTCGCCTTCATCTATCTCGCGCCGCAGGTGCCGGAAAACGCCGACCTCTGGAACGTCAACCGCCAGGCGGCGATCATCGTTCTCGACCGCAATGGCGAGGAGATCGCCGCGCGCGGCGCCCGCTATGGCGAGCATGTGGACCCGGGCGAGCTGCCCGACCATCTGATCAAGGCGATCCTCTCCACCGAGGACCGGCGTTTTTACGATCATGGCGGCGTCGATCTGCGCGGGACCCTGCGCGCGGCCGTCGCCAATACGAAAGCGGGAACCGTGGTTGAAGGCGGCTCCACCATCACGCAGCAGCTTGCGAAGAACCTCTTCCTGTCGCCGCGCCAGACCTATGAGAGGAAGGCGCGCGAGGCCCTCCTCGCCCTGTGGATCGAAGGTCACTACACCAAAAACGAAATCCTCTCGCTTTATCTCAACCGCATTTATCTCGGCGCCGGCGCCTATGGCGTGGAAAGCGCCGCGCAAACCTATTTCGGAAAATCGGCGCGGGATGTGACGCTCGCCGAAGCGGCGATGCTGGCGGGCCTTCCGAAAGCGCCGTCGACTTATGCGCCGACGCAGAACCCCGAAGGGGCGCAGCGCCGGGCCAATGACGTGCTCCAAAACCTTCTCGAAACCGGCGCCGTGGCGCCGTTCGAGGCGCGCGAAGCGCGATTGAACCCGCCGGTGATCAGCAAACAGAATATCGATTCCGGCCTCGGCTATTTCTTCGACTATGCCGCGGCGAAGGCGAAGGAACTTGCGCCCAATGCGACCGGCGACATCATTGTGCGCACCACCATCGACCAGAAGCTCCAGCGCGACGCGGAAGCCGCCGTCGCCGCCGCCATGACCGTGGAAGCGCGGATCAAGGGCGCCGATCAGGCGGCGCTCGTCGCCTATGACCAATCGGGCGCCCTTCGCGCCATGGTGGGCGGGCGCGACTACAAGGAAAGCCAGTTCAACCGGGCGGTGCAGGCAAAACGCCAGCCCGGCTCGGCCTTCAAGCCCTTTGTTTATGTCGCCGCCATGGAATCCGGCCTGACGCCGAATTCGCGCTTCGTCGATCAGCCCATCGACATCGCCGGATGGCAGCCGACGAATTATACGCCCGGTTTCGCCGGTCCCGTGCGCCTCACCGAAGCCGTCGCGAAATCCATCAACACCGTCGCCGTGCAGGTGACCGAGCGCATCGGCCGCGGCAAGGTCGTCGAAGCGGCAAAGCGCCTCGGCATCAAATCGGAGATCGCGCCGCATCGCTCCATCGCGCTCGGCGCCGTCGATGTGACGCTCGAGGAACTGGTGAGCGCCTATATCCCCTTCGCGCGCGGCGGCCTCGCACCCGAGCCCTACGCCATTGACTCCATCGAAACCCGCGACGGCGAAATTCTTTATCTTCATTCGGACGACAATCCGAAACGGGTGATGACCGCCGATGTCTCGAAGAAAATGAACCACCTGCTCTATCAGGTGATGCTGAACGGCACGGGCGGACGGGCGCGCCTCGGCCGGCGCGAGGCGGCGGGCAAAACCGGCACCACCAATGACTGGCGCGACGCCTGGTTCGTCGGCTACACGCCGCAGCTCATCGCCGGCGTCTGGGTCGGCAATGACGACTACACGCCCATGGAAAAAGTGACGGGCGGCACGATCCCCGCCTCGATCTGGAAAGAGTTCATGATCTCGGCGCATCAGGGTCTGCCGGTGCTGTCGCTCGACGGCGCCTATCCCGCCGTCTCCTACGCGGCGGAGCCGGTGCTGCTCGATTTTTACCGCGAGGTTTCCCGCGGCCTCGCCAGCGTGCGCCGCGACGGCAATGCGCGGCGGTATCGGCGTTAGGCGGAGCCCGTTTAGTCTCCGTCATCCCGGACGCGCCGCAGCATGAAATGCTGCTGCGCAGATCCGGGACCTTCAGGACAAATGCAACAGGATAAAGATCCCGGTTCTGCGGCGCACCGATAAATCGCTGCGCCGCCCGGTATGACGCATTCGCAACCCTTGACGAAGACTGCTATGACGGCGGGAACATTAAACGAAGAGAAACATGTTCCGCCCCCTGAAATCCTGCTCGAATGTCGGTGACTTCCGTTTGCTGGCGAAACAGCGCCTTCCCGGCCCGATCTTCAACTATATCGACGGCGCGGCGGACGACGAAGTCACCTATCGCCGCAATACGCAGGCGTTTGAGGAATGTGACCTTGTCCCCAACGTCCTGGCGGGCGTGGAAGACGTCGACATGTCAGTGACGGTGATGGGCCAGAAACTGGCGATGCCTGTCTTCTGTTCGCCGACAGCGCTGCAGCGCCTGTTTCACCCGGACGGCGAACGCGCCGTGGCGCTCGCCGCGCAAAAATTCGGGACCATGTTCGGCGTGTCATCCCTCGGCACCGTCACACTGAAGGAAATCGGCGAGCTCATCTCCACCCCGAAACTGTTCCAGTTTTATTTTCATAAAGACCGCGGCCTCAACGACGCCATGGCGCAAAAGGCGCAAGCCTCGAAATTCGATGCGCTCGCGCTGACCGTCGACACCATCACCGGCGGCAATCGCGAACGCGACCTTCGCACCGGCTTCACCTCGCCGCCGCGCCTCACCTTAAAAAGTCTTGCGAGTTTCGCCGTGCATCCGTCATGGGCGGTGAATTATTTCGCCAGCGGCGGGTTCGAGCTGTCGGAGCTCAAAGACTACATCAAGGAAGGCTCAAACGTCTCGATCTCCATCGGCGATTATTTCGCAACGATGCTCGACCAGTCCATGAACTGGAAAGACGCGGAGGATTTGCGCGCGAAATGGGGCGGGCCGTTTTGTCTTAAAGGCGTGATGAGCGTTGAGGATGCGCGCCGCGCCGTCGATATCGGCGCCGATGCGATCATGGTCTCGAACCATGGCGGGCGCCAGCTTGACGGATCGCGTGCGCCCTTCGACCAGATCGCCGAACTCGCCGATGCGGTCGGCGACAGGATCGACATCATCTGCGACGGCGGCATCCGCCGCGGCACCCATGTGCTGAAAGCCATCGCCGCCGGGGCGAAAGCCTGTTCCGGCGGGCGCATGTACCTTTACGCTCTCGCCGCAGCCGGCCAGCCCGGCGTCGAGCGCGCGCTCTTCAATCTGAGGACCGAAATCGAACGCGACATGAAACTCGCCGGTGTCAAAAACATCGCCGCGCTTAATCGCGACATGCTGCGCTGGCGATGACGGTGCGCTCTTTGAACTAACTACCCCTTTACTTGTCTTTGAGCTACGCTGCGCTCAACTCTCTACGAGCGGAGGCGACATTGAAATCATTGATTTCCTTTTGCGCAGTAGCCATGGCTGTTCTTACAGCGGCAGCACATGCTGAAAACCGAGACAAACTCGTTGCTGATTGCGCCACGATAGAAGCGTGTCTCAGCGCACTTGACCCCGCCATACCCGAACACGAAATCGGCATTTATTCTGCTGAAATAGACGCTGTCAGGGTCATCCTAAAAAACCAGTTTGGCGAGGATGCAAGAAACGCCTTGATCGAAAAAGCCCGTACGGGCCATGACGGCTGGAATAACTTCGCCACCGCTCTTCTCGCCGAATGGGGCGGCTGGGAAGAAAAGCATATTCCGGTTTTGAGAGAGCTTTTGCAGCGCGATCACGGCGGCTGGATCGCTCGCGCACTGGGCGACATTGGTTCTCCCGCCGCCATAGAGGTTCTAATCGAAGATTTGCCTTATGCCGGAATTCATAGCCAGACAGGCTGGGCCTTAGCAAAATTAGGCACAGATGTGTTGCCCTATGTGTTGTCGATGCTTGAGCCGACATCAGCAAATAATGAAACAGAGCCGCGGCGCGTGCGCGACCGCACCGTGTTCGCAGCTCAGTGGCTGATTGGTCAGATGCGATCTTCCGCCTTGGCCGTCGCTGATGAGTGGATTGCAATTTCGCGTGATCGGCGCGAGAGAAAAAGTCGCCGAATAGCAGCCCTCACGGGGCTTGCCGCAATGAACGGATATCTTGGCGAACGCGCTTTCGAGTTACGCCCGCTCCTGCGAAACCGGGATGAGGCTATTTCAGGCGCGGCCTATGGAACGCTTGTAGCGGCTCACGATCCTTTTGTTGCGAGAAAGTTGGCCAAAACCTGCGCGCCATCAAACAAGCAGGGTGGTGACGCTGGGGACCCCTTTCATTGCCTGTTTGTGCTTTCTGACTTTGGCGGCAATGCGAGTGCGGCCGGCGAAGATGTTATCCCATTTCTCTCATCCGAAAACGCCCTTGAACAGGCATATGGCATCGAGACTTTAGGGCTTATCGGCTATCGTGAAGCAATTCCGCAAATTGAACCGTTTCTCACCTCATCTGACTGGCGGCTTGTCTATGCGGCGGTGCGGGCGCTTGGCCGGTTGCAGGCATATGAGTCCGTACCGGCAATCGAAAAAGCAACGCTTGATCACTGGCTCCCCGGGTTGCGCAGGTTTTCTGAAATTGCCGTGTTAAAAATTATTCGCCACCAACCTTATGACGGCGCTGGAAATAATTATTCCCCGAGAAAAGATTTTGGTGATTATAATGAGGTCTTTCGTGACGAAACCTGCAATTGGAATGCTTGGACTTATAATGGGCGAAAAATAACTTTCGAAAGATCACCCTACCAGCCGGAAAAAGAGGTCCACCTTGCCGACGGCAAACTCGTTGCAATAGATAAAGGCGAATTCGGCGGAAGTTTCGAATGGCGACCGGATAGAGGCGAACCAGTCACACTCGTGCCGGATAATACGAGTAAGATCTTTCGGGTGAAAGATGGTTTTTTATCAATCCACGGATTGTCGCATCTGACTTTTTCTCACGGTTACGCAACACTGGCGTCGCGAAAAGCATCCGGCGAATGGACCATTCAAGAAGTCGTACGCTTTCCGGGCGCGGCTTATGACGCCAAGCGCATTCATGATGAAACATTCGCCGTAAAATCTGCTGGATATGCCGTCATCTTTTCAACCGACGGCATTATTGATGTGGCGGAATGCGATTATTCCGCTCGTCCGAGACAGGAATAAAAACGGCGGAAATCTACTCCCCCAGAAACGCGTCGATGGCGTCGCGGCAGACGGGCCAGGCGGGATCGTTTTCCGGCATCAGGTGATTATTGGTTTCAAGCATCAAAAAGCGCGCATCGGGAATGCTCGCCGCAAGGTCGCGGCCTGCGCTCAACGGCACGCGCAGATCGCCGCGCGCATGAATGACCAGGGTCGGCGCCTGCACTTCCTGCAAACGATCCGTGACGTCCACATCGCCAAGCGCGCTTAAAAGATCGGCTGCATTTTCCGGCGAGGTGGTCTTGCGCTGAAGCTCGTTGAACCAGTGCTGGTTCACCGGCGGCGCGTCCGGCATGAAGAGCGAGGTGAAAAGCTGCCGGAAGGCGGGATTGTCCTGTCCCCAGCCGCCGCGGGTCAGGGTCACCATGGCTTCGTTCTGCTTGATGCGCTCGTCCGTGCCGCCCGCGCGCCAGCCGCGCGCATAGCCGCCAACCAAGACCAGTTTCGACACTTTTTCCGGATGGCGCACGGCATAGGCGATGCAGGTGGCGCAGCCGCCCGAAATGCCGATCAGGGGAAACCGTTCGAGCTTCGCCGCCTCCACCACCGCTTCGAGATCGTCCACATGATGCTCGAAAGAAAAATCACTAACGTCCCAATCGGAAAGGCCGTTGCCGCGCGCATCGTAACGCACAAGCTTCGTCCTTTCCGTCAGTGAACGGAAGACATGGGTCCAGACCGGGCTTTCCCAGTCATATTCCAGATGGTTGAGCCAGTTTGCAGCCTTGACCACGGGCGACCCCGCCCCCGCCGTGGCGTAGGCGATCCTGACGCCGTCCTTGCCGCGGCAGAACCTCACATTCTGTCGGATGACGGCCAGCTGCGACGCAGAAGATGACGTCTTTTGCACCGGTTTTGCAGACAGCGCCATGTTGAGCCGCGACAGGTCCGCGCCCTCCACGCCCTGCAGGGCTTTTTCGCTCAGCGCCTTTTGCCGCTCGGCTTCGGTTTTGCGACCGGCCTGCGCCAGCGCGGCCACAAGGCTGACATGCGCGTCCACATCATAGGGCTCGATTTCCACGAGTTCATAAAGCCGGTTGGCGCGGCGCGCATGATCGCTGACGAGCTTGCCCTCAAGCGCGCGCAGAAGCGCGACCCGTGCGGCGCGGGCCTTTTCACGCTCGCCGAGACGAAACTGTTCGAAGTCCGGCTGGTCGGAGAGCGCCAGATCGCCCATGAGGTCGCCGCCGAGCGCCGCGGCGACGCGTTCGATCTCGTCGGCGTCGCCCGTGCGCAGGGCCCGCTCCGCCGCCTCATGCAATTTTGCGAGGTCGACGGAGACATCCGCATCGTCGAACGACACATATTCCCGGTCGGCCTTGATCCGCTCGGCCGCATCGTCATTGACGACGCCGCGCAGTTTCGAGAGCGCCCAGCGCAGGGAGCCACGGGGGTCGTCCGGGACCTGCCAGAATATCTCGCATAGCCGCTCGCGCCGCTGCGGCCCCCGGTTCAGCACCAGAAAGGCCAGCAGGGCCCGGGTCTTTTTCGACTGGGGCAGCGTCACGGGCTCGCCGTTCCGGCGAACGGCGATCGGGCCCACAAGGTCGATGGCGAGCGGCGGCGCGCCCATGACTTTTCCCCGGCTGGCTGACGTGAAAATTGAAATCTTTTCTCAATTACCACGGTCGGTCGCAAATTTCGACGGGGCTTTCAACGCTCGCGCAAATGAAAGGCCGGCAAAAAGGCGACAACGGCGGATAGACCCCAGTCAAAAAAACGGGCGCCGCGAAGCTAACAAAGGAGAGACCCATGAAATTCCACCATGAAGCGATCGCCAACCTCGTCCTGTTGGTCCTGGCGAGCATCGTATCCTGGCTGGCGATCAATCCGATCGCCTGAGGCCGGGCCATGCCCCGATCAGGCGCCCGCGCAGGAGAAATCGCGGGCGCCGCAGTTCAGCGTAAATGGAGAGAGACCCTTGAACGCCCTCATCGCCGCCGCCCGGCCCGCCACGGTTCCGAACTCCCTGCTCGCCTGTCCGTTCGGCAATGACCGGCCGGCCAGCTTTTCCAAACCGTTCCTGCCGGAAAGTCTCGCGCGCATTCGCGGCCTGTTTTTCCTGTCGAACCGGGAGCAGCGCCTGCTCAACCAGATTCGCGGGCATGGCTATCTTTCTCTGATGGGGCTTGCAGAAGCGGTCATCGCCCCCCTTACGGATGATCGCGCCGGCCCCCGGGGCGCAACGCATATCCGCCTGTTCAATCATTTTCGCGACGAGATCGCCGAACGCCTTGGAACAGACTGCGAGGTCATCGGACCCGCTGAAGACATTGCGGCGCATATCGCAGGGCGCGACCCGCTGGCGGCGAGCCTAACGAGCCTCGCCTTCGGCTGGATGAGCCAGCGCCACTACGCCGAAAGCGTTCGCGACGACGCCAGTCTTTATCCGCATTTCAAAAACCTGCTCCAGCATCGCTGGATGGAAGTCATGCAGCATAACGCGCGCCGCCGGGCGATTGCGGACAGGCTCGTCGCCGGGCGCGACGCCGAAGCGCTGGAGGCGGCCATCGGAGACTACCTTCAGATCTGCGCCTTTCTCGACGGCAAGCTGAAACAACAGACGGTTTTCGATCTCGCCACGTTCGAACGCGCCGCGGGCCGCGCGCTGAATGGCGAGGACCGTGCGGATTTCCTGCGCGTGCAGCACCAGGCCATGCGCTGGAGTTTTATCGGCTCCGGACTTTCCCATCCGACCATGCGCGCCATGCTGGAAAAAATGTCGCCGGCCGGTGCGGACGCAGCCGCCGCAACCGCTCTTTCTTTTTGCTGATCCGGTCCCCCTCGAAAGGAGCTCCCTATCCATGCTGGAAACCCCGAAGACGGAGACCCTCAACGGTCTTCATGTGACGGAAATAAAAGAACTTATCGGCGCCGTTGAAGACAATGCCGCCGCCGGCGCCTCGCGCTGGACAGTTTCATCGGAGTGGCGCGGACGCACGCATAACCGCTCCAAAGTCAAATCCTGCACGCTCGGGGGCGAGGAAATCCGCCGCGACTTCACCATCGACATCGACGAACCCGAAGAACTTGGCGGCGCCAACGCCTTCGCCAATCCGCAGGAATATATGCTGGCGGCGCTCAATTCCTGTCTCATGGTCGGCTATGTCGCGCTTTGTTCGCTGCAGGGCATCCGCATCGACAGTCTCGAAATCGAAACCACGGGCGATATCGATCTGCGCGGTTTTTTCGGCCTCTCGGACAAGGTCGCCCCGGGTCATGAAAGCCTGATCGCCGTGGTGCGGATTTCCGGCGACGCCACGCCGCAGCAATTCGCCGAGATCCACGAGGCCGTGATGAAGACATCGGCCAACTATCACAACATCGCGCGACCGGTGCGCATTAAGGATCGCCTGCAAATCGTTTGACAGGCGTTTCGGGGGAGAGAAAAGGGCCGCATCGGGGGATGCGGCCCTTTTTTATTTGCGTTGAACGTTCGAAAAAGCGAACAGCGCCAGCTCCGCGCCGGCGAGCCAGGGCGTGACACGCGCCACATAAACATGCGCCTGCTCCACGAAAGAATGCAGCGCCGGCGCCTTGCCCGTGGGCGACGGGATTGCAAACCAGTCGAAAACTTTCAGCGCCGACCCATAGGTCCAGACCGTGATCGGTCCCGTGACGATCAGGAAGATGACCGCGGCGACAAGCGCCAGCAAAAGCGCAATGCCGAACTTTTCCATCAGCGTTGCTCGCGAAGAATTTCCTGCAAACAGCCGCCAGCTCATATAAATGAGCAGCGTCGGCGCGGCGAGGACGCCCCAGCCCACATGATTCCAGATGGCCGCGATCATCGCATCGCGGCCCTTTTCCGGATCAATGGCCGTGCCGGTCATGAACGCCCAGAAAAGAGCCGCGAGCCCTGCGAGGAACAGAAGGAGCGACAGCGGCGCCGCGAGGGAAATCGTGTTCGCCGTTTTCACGCCGCGTTCCTTTGCTGAAGGCGGGCGATCTGACCGGCGAGCCAGTGATGATGATTTTCAAGCTCGGCGATAAAACGCCCGTCCGCCGGCGCGGCGGCGAGCGCCTCCTCGATCCAGAGCCTCAGGACCCGCTCCTGCATGATGAGCCAGGAAATGAGGCTTCTGTCTTCGCTATGTGTACGGATCATCCTTTTCTCCCTGGTTTCCTCCTCCCCCATTTATGGGGGAGGTGTCGGACCGGCCTTCGTCCGGGACGAAGGAGGGGGCGAAATCACGCAGCCCCCTCCGTCCGCTGCGCGGACACCTCCCCCGCAAGCGGGGGAGGAGATTATTTCTTTAGAACCCCTGACGCCAGCTCACCGTCGCCTTGAAATTGCGGCCCGGCTGGCTGACGCCCGCGGCGACGACGTCGTAATCGGCGTCGGTGACATTGTCCGCGCCGAGATCGACGCGAAGCCCTTTCAACTTACCGGACATGGGCTGCCACACAGCGTAGACATCGCCCACCGTATAACCGTCCCGGGCGTTTGCCGGATCGTTCACCTTGTTGAAGTCAGACGCGATGGACACGCGCGCGCCAAGACGCAGATCGCCGCTGAAAAATTTCAGCCCCCCGTCAAGGAAGACAATGTCCGGCGAAAGGACGCCCACATAATCGTCATTCGCAACATCGCGCCCGTCAATGGTCGCGAAATTCCCGCGCAGCCAGAAATAGTCGCTGTCATATTGCGCCTCCACCTCGACGCCATCGAGTTCAGCATTCGTCACATTCACATTGCGCGAATAATTGCCGAACGCCTCGCCGGAACCGCAGGGCGGCGCGCCGGGGAACAATAGATCCGGGGTCAGGAAACAGGTGAAGGGAATGTTCACTTCGAGATCGATGAGATTGGTGACGTCCGACTGATAATAGGACCCCTTGGCAATGAAGCTGTCACCATCGAACAGGATGTTTTCGAAATCGACCCCGGCGCCGACTTCCCAGGTTTCCGATTCTTCCGGCACGAGATCCGGGTTCGGGATGAAAAAGTTCGTCACGAAAGCCGGCGGACCGAACGGGCCCAACGGTCCCGGCACGGAAAGATTGGGAATCTGGAAGTGAACATTGTCCGCGTAAATCTCATTGAAGGACGGCGCGCGGAACGCCTGCCCCCAGTTGCCGAAGACCAGCAATTGCGGAACCGGTTTCCAGGTCGCGCCGACTTTCGGCGACACGGCCTCGTCCCTGGTCGACGGTTCGCCCACCGCATCATTTTCGAACCGGTCCCACCTGACGCCGGGTACGAGCGTAAAGACGCCCACAGGACCTTTCACGGACAGCTCGGCCTGCGCAAAGGCGCCGTAGAATTTCGCCGTGGCGTCAGGCACGCCGCCGCGGGTCATGTCCGCCGTCATATTGTCCCGGCCGACCTGTTCGTCGCGATAAAACTCGCCGCCATAAGTGAAGACAAGCGACGCAGGGCCCGCTTCGAACCGCGAGCGATTGTCCAGCGCAACGCCGAAGGTTTCGACCTCGCGGCTGACCGTGCGCGTCGTGTCGATCTCGTCTTCCGTGACGGTGTTCTTGGTGAAATAGCCGACGAGATTGGCGTCGATGAGGTTCGTCGCCGGATTGTAATTCACGTTCCCTTGAAGAGTGTTCGAATCAATATCGCGATCCACATTTTCGTTGCCCGGCCCCGCCGGATTATTGCCTTGCGGGTTGTTCGGATCGACGCTGTTCCCGCCATAGCGCATCCATGACGCAGACAGGGTCCATTCCTCGCTGGGGCGGAAGGTCGTTTTCAATAGCGAGGAGAGAATTTCGTCATCGGCTTCCAGATCGAGGCCGCTGCCAAGCTCGATATCGCCTGAATTTCTGAGCGTAAAATTGCCGACCACGTCGACTTTATCGTCTTCGCTGCGCCAGACGCCCGTGGCGCCCACGCGCCATTCGTCATTGACGCTCTGATAGCCGGAGGACACCTTGACTCCGGCGCGCTGCCCCTCATCGAGGAAATCCTGCGCCGTAATCGTCCGTACAGCGATCACGCCGCCAAGCGCGCCGGAGCCGTAAAGCGCGGATGTGGGCCCCCGCACCACCTCAACCGCGCGGACAAGTTCGGGGTCCACAAAGAAGCGCCCGTCATGACCGGAGAGATAGCTCTGGCGCGCGCCGTCGAAAAGAATGAGCACGCCCTCGCCGGACAGCCCGCGCACATCCGGCGTCATGCCGTTTCGCCGCGGCCCGCCGCCAATCGCCGCCCCCGGCACGGCGTCGAAAATGTCAGACAGCGAAGACGGGTTGAAATCGTCGATCACGTCTTTCGGAATGACCGACACCTGACCGGCGTAATCGAAGGCCTCGATCGGGTTGCGGGTCGCGTAGACCGTAACCTCGTCGAGATCGCCGGCGGCCATATCCGCCTGCGCCGGCCCGACGGTCGAAACCGTGGCCAGCGCGGCCGCCCCTGCAGCCCTGAAGAGCGCCGCCTTGAAAAAGGCGCGCTCGCCCCCCAGCCCCCGCATTGCGTCTTGTCTTTTCATCATGATCCCCAAACTCCCGACAAATCTAATTGCGAATGACTCTCATTTGCGTTTCATAAGGGACATCATTTGCGATTGCAACTCAGAATCATTCGCATTAAGAAAAAAGGCGGAGACCTTGGTCCGGCCAGCCCGGGCGAAGGGGGAAGGAAGGGAGAGCGGTTCATCCCATGTTCGCGCCGCTCTCCCTTCCGCTTAACGAATCAGAGGGAAGACCGTCATGACCATCAGAATTATCGCCGCCGCGGGGGCCCTGGCGCTCGCCGTCCTGCCGCTCAGCGGCTGCGCCACCGCCGCCCCCACGGCATCGAAAACACAAACCGCCAGCCATCGGGACGCCGACATTGAAGCGGCCAACTTCAAGAAAGACAGGCAAGCCATTCTCGCCATGGCGGGGAACTATCACGTCACTTTCGATTTTATCGAAACCGTGGCGTTCGAAGAAGGCTATGAGCTGAAAGACCGCAAGCTGTCCGGCGGCAATGAAATCGTGCGCGTCATCGCCGATGAAGGCGATTTCATCAGCCTGCAGCATATTCTCGTGGTCGGCGGCGATGAAAAATTTCCGGTGAAGCACTGGCGCCAGGACTGGCGCTACGAACCGGACAGCGTCCTCACCTTTATCGGCGCCAACACCTGGGAGACGCGCGCGCTTTCCGATTCGGAATCGGCCGGAAAGTGGTCGCAGGTCGTATATCAGGTCGATGATGCGCCGCGTTACGGCGCGCTTGGCGAATGGGCGCATGAGGACGGCGTCTCCGCCTGGACGCCGCCGCGCGAATGGCGCCCCCTGCCCCGCCGCGACGCCACGACCCGCGACGATTATCAGGCCGTCGATGCGATCAATCGCCACGCGATCACGCCCGATGGCTGGGTGCATGAACAGGACAATACGAAACTGGTCCTCAAAGGCGGCGAGCCCCATGCGCTGGTGCGCGAGATCGGCGTCAACACCTATAAGAAGTTCGACGATTTCGAGATCGCCGTGGGCGACGATTACTGGGCCGCGACGCAAGACTTCTGGGCGGCGGTCCGCGATGAATGGACCCGCATTGAATCAGAGAATCCGCGCTTCGGCCTCACCGTGCAGGGCGAGCCGGAAGCGGTTTACATGCCGATCCTCGATCTCGCCGAAGCGGTTGAGGATGGTGAAAAGACGTCAGCGGAAGCGGCCGAAGAAGCCCGCGCGGTGATTGCGTCTTTCCTCACCACGCGTCCGGCGCCGCTCCAGGCCCGCCTCGCCGGAACGGACTGACGCCGCTCAACAGAAAAGCCATAGAAAAGGCGCGGCCGGTGTTCTTCCCGTAAGCGCCGCGCCCCATCGCCCGCCTGGGCCGGCATGCGCAGTGACCGGTCTGGCGGGCGATGGTTTTCGACCCTTCGAATAAAAATGCGGCTCCGCCTGGGGACGATGGCGGAGCCGCATAAAGCGTTTCTCTGCTGGGAGTGCGGGTGGCGCAAGGATCAGAGAAACGCCGCGATGGCGCTTACATGACCGGCGAGCAGGAGGGTGACGGGACCGGCGGCCGTCGCACGAAATATTGGGCGTCTCCTTCCACGATTATCGTTGTTGCGCGCATGATGTGCGGTTTTCGTGAAGAACAAGCGATTGAAACGCTTTTCACTGATCGTTTTTTTCTATCGTTTGAAAACGCCCTAGGAGACCGACAGATCCTTGAACCGGCGCGAGGCGACATCGCGAATGACCCCGGCGATGGCGCGGTAGGAGTCGCCGCGCCCCGCGCTTTTGCGCCAGACAAGGCCGACGCTGCGGGTGATGGTCCGGCCTTTCAGTTTTCTGACAATCACTTCGCTGCGGGCTGTCAATTCGGAGTGGACATAAAGCGCCGGCAAAAACGCCGCGCCCATGCCCATGCCCACCATGACGCGCAAGGCGTCAAGGCTGGTGCCTTCATAATCGCGCACAAGGCGCGCGCCGAAGGAATCGCAAAGCGAGGAGATCTGGTCATAGAGATGATAACTCTGGCTCAAAGCCAGGATATCGAGATCGCGCAATTGCGATACTGACACGGAGTCTTCCTTCGCCAGCGGATGATCGCGCGCCAGCGCCAGATAAAGCGGCTCGGCGAAAAGTTTTTCCGCCACATGCTCCTTGCTGACGGCGGGCAATTGCGTCAGCACAAGATCATGAACGCCGCGCCCGAGTTCGTCCTCTAGAAAACGCGGCTCGCTTTCGCGCACATAAAGGCGAAGGTCCTTGTGCGAACGGTGCAGCGCCGCCACCACATGCGGCAACAGATACGGCCCGAGCGTCGGCTTCGAGCCGAGCCGCAACACGCCCGCCAGCCCGCCTTGCGCGCCTGCGGCGAAATCGGCGACCCCTTGCACCTCGTTCATGATGCGCCGCGCGCGATCGGCGACTTCGCGCCCGGCCGGCGTCAGCACCACGCCGGAGCGGCTGCGCTCGGCAAGGCGCAATCCCAGCTCGGTTTCGAGATTTTGCACCTGAACGCTTAAAGAGGGCTGTGTCATGCCGAGACGCTCGGCCGCGCGGCGAAAATGGGAGGTTTCCTCAATCGCCAGGAGGCATTGCATCTGTTTCAGGGTGATCACGAGGCGGCGCTCCATTTCTGTAATAGAAACTTTCTATCGAAATATCATTATCGATGATATTTTCAATAGCAAACCGGCGCCCACCTTATTCCCTGTAGCCACACGAGGATGCCGCCATGGACAATCGCGCCTCAAGCAACCCGGCCTCGCCGTCGCACGACAAGACGCGCGGCGATGATGACGCCGCCAAAGTGCTCGATCTTCTGGCCTTGTGGGATGGGGAGTGCGCAGATCTGCGCCGCGCCATCGAGGATCAGACCGACTGGGGGCCGTTTGAACTCGTGGAAATGACGCCGGCCTTTTACGACGTTTACGGCCTGCGTCGCATTCTATGCCGTTTCGTCTTTCACGGCGAAGCCGACGCCCGCGCGCCTTTCGAAAAAGACCTGCGCCGGCGCCTTGCCGCTGTGACCGACTGGAAGGAAGCGCCGCGCGCAAAACTTATGGACGCCCCTCATTCGGAAACTCTTTCATGACAACCAAGACCCTTGCCCGGCTGTTTCGCGGCGACGCGCTTGTCGGCCTTATCCTCATTGCAACGGCGATGCTCGCCATGATCGCCAGCAACGGCGCCCTTGGCAGGTTCTACGACATGTTCCTGTCGACGCCGGCGGCGATCGAGATCGGCGGTTTCGCCATCGAGAAGCCGCTTCTTTTGTGGATCAATGACGGGCTGATGGCCGTCTTCTTTTTTCTTGTGGGCCTCGAAGTCAAACGCGAAATCCTGCGCGGAGAATTGTCGTCCTTTGATAAGGCGGCGCTGCCCATCTTTGCGGCCATAGGCGGCATGGCCGTTCCGGCGCTCATCTATGCGGCGTTTAACTGGGCCGATCCCATGGCCTTGCGCGGCTGGGCGATCCCGGCGGCGACCGATATCGCTTTTGCTTTGGGGTTTCTGGCGCTGGTCAGCATGGGCGCCCCGGCGAGCCTGAAGATTTTCCTGCTCGCGGTCGCGATCATCGACGATCTCGGCGCCATCGCCATTATCGCCCTTTTCTACACGGCGGATTTGTCGGTTCAGATGCTCGCCTTCGCTGTCGCGGGCGTCGCCCTGCTCGCCATTTTGAACCGCGCGGGAGTAAAGCGCGCCTCGCCCTATATTCTCATCGGCGCCGCGATCTGGGCGTTCGTTTTGAAATCCGGCGTCCATGCGACGCTGGCCGGCGTCATCACGGCGCTGATGATCCCCATGGACGGCAAAGATGCGCAAAGCCCGTCGCCATTGAAGACGCTTGAGCACGGGCTGCACCCCTGGGTGATCTTTCTGGTGCTGCCGCTCTTTGCCTTCGCCAATGCCGGGCTTTCTCTTTCCAGCTTCACGGGTTCGGGCATGGCTTCGCCGGTGACGCTCGGTGTCGCGCTGGGCCTTTTTATCGGCAAGCCGCTCGGCGTGCTTGCGGCCAGCGCGGGCGCGGTGCGGCTTGGCTGGGCGAAGCTCCCCGACGGCGCCAACTGGCTTCATCTCGCCGGCGCCGCAGCCTTTACCGGCATCGGCTTCACCATGAGCCTTTTCATCGGCGGTCTCGCTTTCAGCGATGCGGACATGCTGAACCATGTGCGACTTGGCGTCCTCGCCGGCTCCCTCGCCTCGGGACTTGCCGGCTGCGTGCTCATCGCTCTGGCGGGACGGCGGCCGCAACACCGGCCGGCCTCCGAAAAAACCGTGCGGCCGCGTAACGCTTTTGACGGCTCCCTCACCGGTCCCGCGCACCTCGTCTCGCCGGCTGTGTGTTCGGGGTCACAGCGCCGCACGGACAGTTGTTTATGAAAATCATGAAACTTGACGCCAAAATACGAACGCAATTTGAACCATAGGGCGCCATAAGGGTTGTCTATATCAGGCGTCGATCAAGAAGGCGGAGTTCAATGGCCTCACATTCGAAAGCCATCGCCAAGGCGAAAGCCATCGGCAAGGCGAAAGCCATCGTAAAGGACGCGATCCATCTGGGGGCCGCGCCGTCCGGGGAGGCTCCTCCCCGAGGAGAATATGAAATCGATCACCGCGAAGGTTGCGTCGGTTTCTGTCACTGTCAGGACAAGCGCGCCTTCACGCTGTCGCTCGACGCTTTTGTCCAGCACCTCAACGAAGGGCGCATCGCGCTCGCCCGATAAACTCCCGCGCGCCTCACTCAGAATTCTATCAGCTCTGCCGGCGCGTTTTCATCCGGCGCCGGCTCGCGCGCAGGGCGCCATCCGGTCCCGTCATTACAGGCCGCGCCGTCGCCTTCATAGCGCGTCGAGTAAATATTGATCCGCTGGGTAAATTTTCTGCAAAGGATCGGCTTTCTCATGGGCCCGCCGGCAAGCTCCAGCTCGGAGCCCGGCGCCTTGATGAGGAGATCGCCAAAGACATAACCGCGCACCGAACCGTTCGCCGACACCAGCATCCAGTTCTTGTCGCGCACCCGGCCGACCACCTCGACGCCCGATCCCGACGGCAGGACTTCCACCGCCTTGTGATCCGTGCCGGGCCCGGTGCGAATGTTCGAGTTGCGCGTCAAAACATAAAGCCCAAGATCGGTTTCGACGATATGCGCAAGACTGAGATCGCCGCGCGCGGCGTCGATGCGCTCCGCCGGATCGGCCTTCAGATTTGCGAGCGCATAACCGTCCGGATTGACAACGCCGACAGCGCGCCGCCCGCGCCAGTTTTGCGCCGTTCCCGTTTCCATCGCCTCGGAGACGGCGTTTGCGAGCGCTTCCTGGTCAGCGCTGTTCAACTGATCGGCGACGGGCGTTCCCGATGCGAAATTAACGCTGTCGCCGGCAAACGGATCGAGCGAGCCCATGCTTGAACACGCGCTCAGGAAAGCCGCGCCGATTATGCTTAACGCCGGCAAACGGATTGTACGAAACTTTTGTAGCGCCATGATTTTTATCTCCTCGCCGCGCCGTTTCCAGCGACACATTCTTTACCTTTGTTGCACACTCTCGCGCGCTTGTGGAGGGACTGGACGTGACCGCTTCGGCATCGCGGCTAAATCAGCTATTAGAGCTTGCGCGCGCCGGTTCCCCCGAGACGCGGGGCAAGCTGTTGCATGCGCTCGCCGAGCTGTTGCTGACCGAATCGGACCGCATCTCGGCAACAGCGCAACAGCATCTGGACGCCATCCTCACACAACTCTCAGGCGAAGCGGCGCCGGCGCTGAAACGCGATCTCGCCCGGCGCTTCGCCGATGCGCAACGCGCGCCGAAAGGCCTCCTGAAAGCGCTGGCGCGCGATGACATATCGATTGCGGACCCCATCCTTCGCCGCTCCACGGTTCTGAGCCAGGAAGATCTCCTCGCTCTCATCCACAGCCAGGGCGAGAAGCATCTCGCCGCCATCGCACGGCGCCGCGAGATTGCGCCGGAGATCGCCGGCGCTCTTGCCGATCGTGGCGGCGAGGAAACGCTCTTGATCCTCGCGCGAAACCAGGGCGCCGTGTTCAGTTTTTCCGGCATGGGCGCAATGACCGCAAAGGCGCGCGCATTCCCGGCGCTGCAAGCGCCCATGACAGAGCGTTATGACTTGCCGCCGCTGTTTCTGACGCAATTATATTTCCATGTGCCCTCGGCGTTGAAGAAGGCCATCCTTAAACGCTCCGACATGCTCGATCCCACTCTCGTCGAACAGGCGGTGAAAGCAAACCGGCGCAATGTCTATGACGAGGCGTCGCAGACAGCGGAGAACATGGACGCCGATGACGCCAACGCGGTCGCCTTGCGCGTCATCGCCGAAAAAATCGAAAACAACGCCGTCGACGAAGCCCTGTTGCGCACGCTCATCGCGGAAAAATACGATGCGGCCTTTCCCTTCGCCTTTGCGCATCTCGCCGGCGTCGATCTGGCGACGGCGCGCATCATCATGGACGACCGCACCTTCGAGGCGCTCGCCATCGCCTGCCGCGCCTCAAATCTCGCGCAGCAGACTTTTGCGAAAATGGTCTTCTTCTTCCGCAAGGGCGACGGCGATGAAGCGAGGGCGCTGAAAATTCTGGATGTCTATGTGAAAGTGCCAACAGACGCCGCCGAACGGGTGATGCGGTTCTGGCGCATGCGCACGGAAGCCGCTGCGAGCGCCGCGCGCCTGTCACGCTTTATCGAGGACAGCGATGACGATCCCTTGACCCTGACGACCCGCGCCAAGGGGTGGTGAGGGGTTTTTTCTCAGGCGGGCAGCAACTCCCGCCTTCCCACGGCTTGACCGTGGGAACCATCACGACAGGTTTCGTCAAAACAGCGGCAAATCATTCCAGTACGGATTGCAGTCTTCAATGAGTGCGATTTTCCACTGCCGCGGCCAGCTTTTCAGTCTTTTTTCCCGCGCTATGGCCGGCGCCATTTCTTCAAAACTTTCAAACCAGACAAGACGGGTGCAACCATATTTTGCTGTGAACCAAGAGCCGCGCCCCGCTTTGTGCTGATCCATGCGCGCGCCGAGATCTGAAGTCGAACCGGTGTAGATCGCCCCATTCTTGCGGTTCGCCAGCATGTAAGTTGCGATGAAGTCGAAACGCGCCAATGTTTCTATCCCATCTTTTTGCATAGATGATTCCGGAACTGGTTCCCACGGTCAAGCCGTGGGAAGGCGCCGCTTGTGCTCTGTGGCTTCAATACTTTCTTTCAGTCCAGAAATGTCCGCCCTTCACGGTCTTCGATCTCAACGATCCAGAGATCGGGGTCGATGGATGTTTCCTTTTCCAGCCAGCGGTCGATCTTGGCTTCGATGTCCCCGCTCTCTTCGTCTTCGAAGGGCTCTCGCCAGACCGGCTTGCCGTCGAGGTCGCGGCTCTGGATGAAGAGCTTCACCGCGCCCGGCCCCTGATAGAGTTTCACGGCGACCGCGCCCGCATCGGCGTCGCCGCGCCGGACTATGGTCGCGAAGGCGCCGGCGCTTTGCGCGCGGCGCAGTTGCGCGGAGACGCGGATTCCGGTTTTGACGCGCGGCTCGGTCATCTAGTCATTGCTGGCTTGCGCGGCGGCGCCCGTCAAGCGGCCTTACGCCGCGGCGCGGGACTTCAGGGTTTTCAGGATCACCGCTTTCAGGGCTTCGGCGCGCAAGGGCTTGGTGATGAATTCGTTCATGCCGGAGGCCAGCATCGCCTCACGCTCGCCGGGCATGGCGTCGGCGGTGACGGCGATGATCGGCACGCTGGACATGCGGCCGTTCATCTTGCGCACGGCCCGCGCCGTCTCCATGCCGCTCATGCCGGGCATGTGCTTGTCCATAAGGACAAGATCGTAGTCCCGCGCGGCGAGCCGTTCGAGACAGGCGTCGCCGTCATGGGCGTAATCCGCCTCAACGCCCCAGGCTTTCAGGAATTCGTTGACCACAAGACGGTTCACGTCATTGTCTTCGGCGACGAGAACGCGCAAGCCTCTAAGGTCGCTGGCCGCGTCGGAGACGCTATCGCCCTCCTCTTCGGTCTCCTCCGCTTCGTTCACATTGAGAGAAAGAAGGAAAGTGGTGCCGGCTGGGCCGGTGCGTTCGACGCCGATGGCGCCGCCCATGAGTTGCGCCAGCATGCGGCAGATGGGAAGCCCCAGCCCCGTGCCGCCGAATTGCCGCGTGGTGCCGCGTTCGCCCTGTTCGAATTTGTCGAAGATGCGCGCCACTTGCTCTTCGGGAATGCCCTTGCCCGTGTCGCTGACGCGAAATTCCAGCGCATAGCGCCCGCCGCCGCGATTGACGCCATGCAAATGCAGGCTGACATGGCCTTCGGTCGTGAACTTCACGGCGTTCGACATGAAGTTCTGCAAAATCTGACGCAGGCGCAAATCGTCGACCAGCGCCGCGCCTGGAATTTCGCCGGTGACATTGGCGCTGATGGCGAGCCCCTTGGAAACGCCTGTCTCGCGCCAGCTATCGGCGACGAACCGCACCAGTTCGCGCAGGTCCGTCGACCGCGCCTCAATGGCGAGCTTGCCCGCCTCGATCTTCGACAGATCGAGAAGGTCGTTGAGAATAAGCAGGAGCGACTCGCCCGATTTGCGGATCGTGTCGGTGAGCTTGCGTTCATGTGCGGGAAGCGAGCCCGCCAGCAGCGCATCCGTCAGGCCGATGACGCCGTTGAGCGGCGTTCTCAGTTCATGACTCATGGTTGCGAGAAATTCAGACTTCACCGCTTCGGCGCGTTTCGCGCGATGCACATTTTCGCGCATGGCGCCGAGCATTTCATAGAGGTTTTCGGTAATCAGCACCGCGATGCCCGTCGAGATGAAGACTGCAAACATCCCTTGACCGAAGCGATTGGTCTCGCGCGTGTAATCGAAGGGCGACATCGCCGCCGGATGGCTCAGCGAAATCCAGTAAAGCACAGCAAGCGTCGCGATGACGACAGCGCAATTGGCGAGCGCCACGCGCCGCCCGGCCATGTAGCCGGTCATCACCGGCCCGAGGGAGAGAAACGGAACGATGGCGGAATTAATGCCTGCGTGATCGGGAACGGCGGAGCCGAGCACCGACGCGATCATGAGAATGGTGTAGAACCAGGCGTAGAAAACTTCGTTCTTGTACCACCGCACAAGCTGCATCGAAGCGAGGACAATAGCGACGGCGATCGCCGAGACAGTGTGGTCGTAGGTCCAGCGGCCGTAATTGCCCCACATGATCGCGTG
Organism: Parvularcula sp.; assembly: GCA_002704915.1. Classification (GTDB taxonomy): domain Bacteria; phylum Pseudomonadota; class Alphaproteobacteria; order Caulobacterales; family Parvularculaceae; genus Hyphococcus. The sequence continues at coordinate 284,740 of PAIP01000034.1, read as the reverse complement.
ATTGACGATCTGCGTGGCGACGACCATCAACCCGATGATCCAGACAGCGCGCATGCGCGCGGCCTTTTCCGGACGGTCGATCTCCGGAATGCGCAAAAAACGCTCGTAAGCGTTCGCCCAGCCTTTCATCGCGATAGTGCTCTCCCGCCGCAATGGCGGGCGCAGTTTAGAGCCGAGACCCCTAAAAATAAGATGAAAGCGCCGGCGGCAGCGTTAACCGATCGTTAAAGACGGATCAGGCGGCGCTGAGGCCGTTCCCGGCGGTCTCTTTGTCGCCGATCCGCTCGCGCCGGAACTGGGCGACGCGGTCTAGCTGGCTTTGAATGTCGCCGGAGGCTTCAAGCCCGGCGCGGCCCATCTCGCCGAGGGTCTTCGTCACCGGCAGGCGCAAGCTGGCCGTCGTCCCCTCGCCCGGCGCGGAGGACAGGTCCAGGGCGCCGCCATGCAGCTTGGCGAGCGAAAAGGCGAGCGACAGACCGAGCCCGGCGCCGGATGTTCCGCGCACGCCGTTTTTATGCAGGCCCGTAAAGCGTTCGCCGAGCCGCGCCAGCGCCATCTGGCTCATCCCGACGCCGGTGTCTGCCACGTCAAATGTCAGTACACGATCCTTCTCGCTGACCTTGAGCGCGATCTCGCCGGCGGCGGTGAATTTCACGGCGTTGGTCAGCAGGTTAATCAGGATCTGTTTGACGGCGCGCGCGTCGAGCATGGTTTCGGAAAGACCCGGCGCAATATCGACGCGCAAGGCGAGCCCCGCCTTTTCGGCTTCCCCGCGCACCATTTCCGCGCATTCGCGCGCCAGCGCGCCCGGCTCCGTGAGCGCAGGCGTCAGCTTGTAGCGCCCGGCGTCAATCTTCGCCCGGTCGAGGATTGTGACGATGAGATCGGCGAGATGGGCGCCGGAGGATTTAATGTGTCCGGCATATTCCCGGTATTTGTCATGGCCGAGGGGCCCGAAGGATTCCTCCTTCATGGCGTCGGCGAAACCGAGAATCGCGTTCAGGGGCGTTTTCAGCTCATGGCCGAGATCGGCGAGGAGTTCCGGGGAGACGCCGGCCTGAGCGCCTGCCTGTCCCGGCTTGACCGCAGGGGTCTCCTCGCTCGCCGCGGCGCGGATTGCGGCCGGCGCGGCCTCGCGCAGGAGGATGTTGATTCGCGCGCCGTCGCGGGCAAGGGAAAGCTCGGCGAATTGCGAGGCCCTGCCGGGCCGCTGCAGGCGCAGGAAAACCCGTCCGGCGGGGGCGTCTTTCGGCGCGGCCCCGGCGCGGTCGAGAGCCTCTTTCAAACCTGCCCTGTCTTCGCGCGCGGTAAAATCGAGGAGCGAACGGCCTAAAAGCCCGCCTTCGGCGCCGATCAGCGCTTCGGCGCCCGGCGTGGCGGCGAGAATTTCCCCATCCCCGGCCACCGCCAAGACGGCGTCGCCATCGCCGGAGCGCCATTGCGGACGCCGGCGGGCGGGGCTGAAAAGGGCTGAAAGGCTGAACGCCATGGGCTTCCCGACCAGATTTTTCCGAACCGGACAGCCTTCGCGGGCGCAGCCGATTCGTTAACGCTCCTTCACCATGCGTCAGCCAGCGTTAACAAATGATAAATCGAAAAAACCGCGAAACGCCTGGAGTCTGGCGGTCTTCTCGGTTCCGGCCGCCCCGAAGACATTAAAATTTGAATTATGCAGGTGAGACCTGTCGAATTTGATAATAATTCAGCTAGGATGGTGAGCGCTGTCTTAAATTATGGGGCGATATCGTGGCGGCTGCCGATAAAGACCGTCATTTGGGAGAACTACTCTATGTCGCGTATGTTTAACGGGTTGCGGGGAGTTGGACGCGCCCGGCGCAGGGGTTTGCGCCCTCATCTGGCCCTTGCGGGCCTCGCCGCGGGCCTCGCCGTCACCACAGTCTCAGCGGATACGCTCGCTCAGCCGAAAGACAACGCTCTTGAGCGTCAGGCGGCGACCTATATCCGCTTCCGCGAAGACGTCGCCGCGATTGAGGCGATGCCTTTCACCAATGCCGACGTCACCCGCGAGGCGCATCGCCGTCTCGCCGCTCATGACGCGGCCGATCTGTCTTCGGGCTGGGTCGCTTACGCGGCGCTTGTCGCCGCCGATCAGCCCGGCTTTGCAGAAGCGCTCGAAGAAGAGCTCAAAAAACGCCCGAACCGGCGCAAGGGCGAGCTTGGCGGCGTTGACGGGCTGATGTCGAAAGTCGCCCAGGACCCCGCCTATCTGCGCAACCTGCCGGGCGCCGATGAAGCCGTGCGGGCCGTGCTCGCCATGACCGTTCAGGATGGCGCGCGCATCACCGAGCTTGGCGAAGCCTACAAGACCCAGGCCTACGCCATGCAGAAAACCGCCTGGGGCAAGGCCAAGATCTCTCCGAGCCAGAAGCGCCTTGACGAAGCGGCGACCTATGGCCGCTCGCGCGGGGCCCCGGCCGCGCCCGTTTTCGTTCGCGCGGAGAATAACGGCGTTCTCGCCCCGGCGCTTGCGAGCGCTCGCGGCGAATGGGCGGCCGATTGGGGCGCCGGCGCCGACGAAGGCAAGATGACCGAGAAAAATGCGGAAGTCGTGATCGACCGCATCCTCAACCTCGCCGCGCGCTATTCCACCAACAAGCTGAACCCGAAAATCGTCGAGGTTTACGCGCAGAACACCAAATCGGAGCGGTGCCTGTCCATGGCGAAGCTCACGCTCGACCAGTGCATCGCCGCGACCCGGACGCCTTATGAAGAAGCGTTCTGCCTCGGCGAGCATGGCCTGAAAGACGTCGCCACCTGCACCGGCTGGGTCGCAGGCGCGGGGTCGAGCTAAACGCCGGAACAACTTTCTCCACATTCCTGCAAGATTGAAAGGCCGCGCTTCCCGCGCGGCCTTTTGTTATAAGGGGGCATGCCCGCCGCCGCCTTCACCCTGCCGCTCGATCAGGTGATCAATGTCGTCACCCTGACGCAATGCCTGATCTTCGCCGGCTTTTTTTGGGGACGGCCCGCGCAGACGGAAATTTCAACCTGGTTTCTGATTGCCTCGTTCCTGATCCTCGCCACCGTCAAAGCAGATCAGATTTATCAGGGGCTCGGCGGATTTCGCGCTTATCCGCAATATGGATTTGTCTTGACGCCGGTGCAGGCGGCCATGACGCAGGCTCTCTACCTGTTCGTTGTCGCGCGCACTACAGAGGGTTTCAAACTGCGACGGCGCCACCTCTGGCATTTGACGCCGGCGCTGCTTGTCACCGTCTACCTGACGGCGACTTACTACCGCCTCGATTTAAGCGACAAGATCGCGCTTGTGGAAAGCGGCGGTCTCAACACCGTCGCCAACCGGCTGATCGTCCCCCTCATCGGCGATGGCGTGCAGCTCGCCTATCTCATCGCCGCCTATCGACGCCTCGAACAGTTCGGCGTGTCGCTGAAAGAATGGTTCGCCCGCGTTGAAAACCGCAACCTTGTCTGGCTGAAACGTCTGCTCACCGCATGGTGTGCAATATTTCTGATTCACGCCGCCTTTACCGTGACTGCCGCAGCCCCCGCGATGCGTGCCGCGGCAATCATTATCGTGAGCGCGCTCGATCTGGCGCATCTGCTGATCGCCAATGTGCTGGCGCTTATGGGCGCGGCCGACCTGGAACGCCGCCTTGCCGGGCTGGAGGCTTTCCCCAGATCGGTCTCGGCGCCGCAGGAGACAAAGAAATACGCGGCTTCCGGTCTCACCACGGCCGACCGCGCCGCCCTTTACGACCGGGCGCGCGAAGCGCTACATGAAAAAGCGCTCTATCTTCAGCCGGATCTGACCCTGCGCGATCTCGCCGCCGCGATAGGCGCGCCGCCGCGCGATGTCTCAGAAGCCGTCAATGGCGCCGGCGCGCAATCCTTCTTCGAATTCGTCAATCTCGCCCGCGTGGCCCATGCGCAGGCCTTGCTTCTCCGCGAGCCTCAAACGCGCATTCTCGACATCGCCTTCCGCTCCGGCTTCAATTCCAAAAGCGCCTTCAACGAAACCTTCAAGAAAAGCGCAGGCGTAACGCCAAGCGAATTCCGGCGAGGCCGCGACTCGTCGCAAAAAACCGGTCGATCCGCCGAAAATCCCGCTCCGGAGACGTCCTGAAACGCGCATCCGGACGACGCCGGATAGCGCCGCGCTTATTTCTCTCGGCCAGAGCAACACTTTGGAGCAATCGATGAGAAACTTCCTGGCGGCTGGCGCAGCCCTGTTATTCACCGTTCCCGGCCCGGCGGCCGCAATGGAGATAAAAACGGCGCCCTCAGGCTATGTGCTGGCCCATGAAGCAAATCCGGGCAAAGGCTATTTCGACCTCATGGCGCAGACGATCGTCATCCACAATGACGAAAACGCGCCGGTAACGCTAGGCGCGTTGCAGATCGACGTGATGGGCGACACTGGCGAAGTCCTTTCCAAGACCGTGAAGCCAGACGCCGCCGCACGTCAGACGCGCAAATTCGCCGGCATGGCGGCGCAGGGGCTTCGCGTCTTCCTCAATGCGCAATTGCTGAACGTCGAGGGGCTGGCGGGAATCGCTGGCGCCGGCGCCGAGCTCGCCGACGGAACGACGCTGGCGCCCGGTGAAGCCGCGCTGTCAACTTCGCATTATTTTGCGACGGACTTTCATCCGGCCTCTGTGGCGATTACCGTCAGCTATTACGGCGAGAGCGGCGCCGCGAAAACGGCGCGCCTTACCCTGCCGGTGCGAATGCATGCGAGTCCTATCGTCTACAGCGCGCCGCTAAAAGGGGCGTGGCGCATCAGCGGTTTTCCCAATCTTCGCTCTCATCACCGCTTTATCCCCAGCAACGAGTTTGCGCTCGATTTTTTTAGCACCGGTCCGGGCGGGGTCCTGGATCAGGGCGCAAAGCGCGACCCGTCGGACGATTACGGCTATGGCGCGCCGGTTCTCGCCGCTGCGGATGGGGAAGTCGTTTTTATTATCGATGGCCAGACGCAAGATCCCGATGCGCTGTCGCGGCGCGAAGGCGAATCCGTAGAAGATGCGAGAGCGCGGATCACGCAATATCAATTCCAGCGATTCGCGGAAGATTTCCGCGCGGCGGCCACGGGCAATTTGATTGTCCTGCGCCATGAGGCCGGCGGTTCCGTGGAGTACTCTTCCTATGGACATCTGAAAGAAGAAAGCATCGCGGTAAAACTGGGAGATAAAGTCAGGAAAGGTGATGTTATGGCCTCCGTCGGCAATACCGGCGACTCCACGCTGACCCATCTTCACTTTCAGCTAAACGCCGGAAGCGATCCGTTTTTCTCCCGCAGCCTGCCGGTCGCGTTCGATAATGGCGAGCCGCTCTATATCGGCGAGGAGCCGGGGTATTTCATGATTTTCAGCGAGTGAGGGGGATTCCTCAGGCGAAGCGGGCCTCAGCCGAAAACCGGGTCTTTAGAGCGATGTTTTCACCATTTTGATCTCGGCAGCCAAATAGCCTATTGTGCGGCGCAACCGAACTTTCGCCCGTGGGTCGCGTTAAAGACGAGCGCCGCACGCCAGAGTGGAAAGACATGAGCCGCCTCATCGCCATCTCAAACCGGACCGCCGTAGACCCCAAGGCCCGGGCCGGCGGGCTCGCCGTCGCTGTCTGGGAATCGCTGAAAGCCACGGGCGGCGTATGGTTCGGCTGGAGCGGCGATATCGTCGAAAGCGAACATCATGTGCTCCACGGCCATTATGATGACGGCGTTGAATTCCTCCTCACCGACCTGACCGAAGAAGAGCATGACGGCTATTATCTGAATTACGCGAACCGCGTGATCTGGCCCGTCTTTCACTATCGCATTGATCTCGCCTGGTTTAACCGCGAAGCCTTCACGGTTTACGCCGCAGTCAATCAGCGTTTCGCGCGCCAGATCGCGCCGCGCCTTCAGAAAGGCGACGTTGTCTGGGTGCATGATTATCACTTCATGCTGATGGCGGACGCCCTGCGCCACGCGGGCTGGCAGGGACCCACGGGATTTTTCCTGCACATTCCGTTTCCCGCGCCGGAAGTGTTTCGCGCCCTGCCCGAACATCACTGGATCGCGCGCGCGTTGTGCGCTTACGACGTCATCGGCTTTCAGGCCGAGCGCGACCGCTACAACTTCGTGCAATATCTGATCGACGATTGCGGCGGCGAGGACCTTGGCGACGGACGGGTCAAAGTCTTCGACCGCACGACAACGGTGAAAGCCTATCCCATCGGCATCGACGCCGAAGGGTTTCACGAAGCGAGCCACAGTGAACTGGCGGACACGGCCGCCGAACGCATTGGCCGTTTTCTGGGCGGCGGCCGCGAACTCGTCATCGGCGTTGACCGCATGGATTATTCGAAAGGCCTGCCCGAACGCTTCGAGGCGGTGGGACGGCTCTTCGACAACTATCCCGATACGCGCGGACGCGTTTCCGTAACCCAGATTACGCCGCCCTCGCGCTCCAAGGTGGAAGAGTATCAGGAGCTGCGCGTGGAGCTCGACCGCCTCGCCGGGCGCATCAATGGCGACTATGGCGATCTCGACTGGATACCCCTGCGTTATCTCGCGCGCTCCTATCAGCGCGAAGAACTGGCCGGCCTGTTCCGCATCGCCCGCGTGGGACTGGTGACGCCCCTGCGCGACGGCATGAACCTCGTCTGCAAGGAATTCGTGATGGCGCAGGACGAAGAAGATCCCGGCGTCCTGATCCTCTCGGAATTCGCCGGCGCCGCCGAGCAGCTTCAGGCCGCGTTGATCGTCAATCCTCACGATACGGATAATGTCGCGGAAGCGATCCACACGGCGCTCAACATGCCGCTGGAGGAACGCCAGAACCGCTGGCGCCGGCTCAGCGAGGTCACCCGAGAGCAGGATATCGGCTGGTGGCGCGAACAATTCCTCAACGATCTCGCCCCCGGCGGCCTCAACTAGGCGGCTGTTGGTCATTTCCTTACATTTTCATGGTCTTTTGCTGTTCATGAGTTTGCCTCCGCCGCCCCTGCCGCTTTCAGGCGTCGCGCTGTTTCTCGACTTTGACGGGACGCTGGCGCCCATCGCCGCCGATCCCGACGCCGTCTTCCTCCCCGAAGGCGGCGCGGAAATCCTGCGCGCCCTGTCGGCGAAGCTCGGCGGCGCCCTGGCGCTCATTAGCGGACGCGACGTGCGCGACCTGTCGGCGCGCGTGCCGGCGGATGTCTGGCGCGCCGGGGGTCACGGCCTTGAGATCTGCGCGCCCGGCGAGAAACCGGAAGCGCAGGCCGTCGCGGCGCCGCAGACGCTCGCCGACGCCGTCAACGCCATTGCCGACAGCGTCGAGGGCGCGCGCGTAGAACCCAAAGGCGAAGTGCTGGCGCTGCATTATCGCGCGGCGCCGGAGGCGGGCCCCGCCCTGCAGGCTGCCATGGAAAAACTCATCGCCGGCGTTGACGGCTATATCCTGCAGCCCGGCAAAATGGTCCTTGAAGCCAAACCCGTTCACGCGAATAAAGGGATCACCCTGACGCGCCTTCTTGACCGGCCGCCTTTCGCCGGGCTGACGCCGGTCATGGCGGGTGACGATGCAACCGACGAGGACGCCATGGAGGAAGCCATCGCTCTCGGCGGCTATGGCGTGAAAGTGGGACCCGGAGACAGCCACGCGGCCTACGGTCTCAAAAATCCTGCGGCGGTGTGGCGATGGCTGGAGGCGGCGGCGCAATGACAGTCGAAAAAAAACTTCCAAAGCCGAATCTGGAGCTCGGCATTATCGGCAACGGCACCATCGCGGCGCTCATCGACGACGCGGCGAGCGTCGTCTGGCTATGCCTGCCGCGCCTTGACGGCGAACCCGTCCTCAACACACTTGTGGGTGGCGACGGCGCTTTTTCCATCAAGCTTGCAGGCCAGTGCGAGACGCGCCAGCGCTATCTGAAAAACACCGCCGTCATCGAGACGATCATCGAGGCCGAGGATGGCTCGGCCATCGCCATCACCGATTTCGCGCCGCGCTTTTTCGACAAGGGCCGCACCTTCCGCCCCGCCTCCATCGTGCGCCGCATCCGCCCCGTATCGGGCATGCCGAAAATCTCCGTCTGCCTGAAAGCCCAGAGCGATCGCGGCGCAACCAACATCGATCCCGTGCGCGGCGTTTCTCATATCCGGTATAAAAACGATCATGCGGGCTTTCGCGTCACGACGGACGCGCCGGTGTCTTACATCATCGCCGAACGCGAATTCGTTCTGGACCGCGAGATCAATTTTATTCTGGGTCCGGATGAATCCCTTTCCGATAACCCAGCGGTCATCGCCGCCGAATGGGAAACGCGCACCACCGAAGGCTGGCGCGCCTGGTCCCGCCGTCTCGCCGCGCCGCCGGTCTGGCAGGACGCGGTGATCCGCGCGGCTATCACGCTGAAGCTGTGCGTCTACGAAGAAACCGGCGGCATTGTCGCGGCGCTGACGACATCGATTCCCGAACATGGCGGCTCAGAGCGCAATTGGGACTATCGCTATTGCTGGCTGCGCGACGCCTATTTCACGGTGAACGCCTTGAACCGCCTCGCCGCGGTGGGCACGCTGGAACACTATCTCGCTTATCTCAGGAACACGGTGGCGCACACCAAGGGCGGTCACATCCAGCCCGTCTACGGCATTTCCCTCGAAGAGGATTTGAAGGAGGAAATCGCACCTTATCTTGAAGGTTATCGCGGCATGGGTCCGGTGCGTTTTGGCAATCAGGCCGCCGAGCACATTCAGCACGATGTTTACGGCCATGTGGTGCTTGGCGCGTCGCAGGCGTTTTTCGACGAGCGGCTTTTAGCGCAGGCGGGCGAGCTTGAATTCGAACAGTTCGAGCTTGTGGGCGAACGCGCTTACGCTGTTTACAACACGCCGGACGCGGGCATCTGGGAATATCGCGGCCGCGCCAATGTGCATACCTCCTCTGCGATCATGTGCTGGGCCGCCTGCGACCGGCTTTCGCGCATCGCCGCGCATCTGAAACGCGACGAACGGGCGACCTACTGGCGCGGCCGCGCCGACGCCATGCGCGCAGTGATTTTGAAAGAAGCGTGGAACGAAACCCGCCAGGCCTTCACCGGCGCCTTTGGCGGCGAGGATCTCGACGCGTCGGTTCTCCTCATGGCCGAAATTGGCTTTATCGACCCGACGGACCCGAAATTCATCGCCACGGTCGAACGCATCGACGATGAATTGCGCGAGGGCTATCACGTCTATCGCTATCGCGCCGAGGACGATTTCGGCAAGCCGCAGACCGCCTTCACCGCCTGCACCTTCTGGCATATCGACGCCCTCGCCCGCATCGGCCGCCAGGACGAAGCGCGCGCCATGTTCGAGGACGTTCTTGCGCACCGCAACCGTCTCGGCATCCTGTCCGAAGATATCGACGTCTCCAAAGGCGAATTGTGGGGAAATTTCCCGCAGACCTATTCCATGGCCGGCATCATCAACGCCGCCGCACGCCTCAGCCCGCGCTGGGAAGACGTGGTCTAATCTCCCGCTGAAAAATTTTCGGCCCGGAGCTCAAGTTCTCAGGAACATGGGCGCAGGTATGTCTGTTGTCTTGATAGCGGCGCCGGATTTGATCCATAACGTGCCGGCGCCCCATCAAAGGAGGCACATCATGAAAATCAGAGAAGCCATGAGTCCGGACTGCCTGACCTGCGGGCCGGGCGATTCCATCGCCACAGCCGGGCAGCTTATGGCGCGTGAGAATTTCGGCTCCGTTCCTGTCGCCGAAGACAATCGTCTTGTCGGCATGTTGACTGACCGGGACATTGTCATTCGCGGCGTCGCCAATGGCTGCGACGCAACCACGATGACCGTCGGCGAACTGATGTCCGACAAGCTCTATTATTGTTATGACGATCAGGATGTTGAAGAAGTCGCCGACAATATGGGCGACATGCAGGTGCGGCGTCTGCCGGTCGTCGATCGCAACAAAAAGCTTGTGGGCATTGTTTCGCTGGGCGATCTCGCGACAGAAGGCCCGCGCACCAACGCCGCCGGCGACGCGCTGACGGATATTTCCCGACCGGCGGCCTGACATCATGGCCGTCGGCGAAGCGCTTTACAGAGAAAGAGAGCGCATGGCGGAGCGCCATCTCGCCGCCCGGGCGATTAACAGCCGGGCGGTAATCGAGGCAATGCGCGAAACCCCGCGCGAAGAATTCGTGCCGGAAAATCTTCGCGAATTCGCCTATGAAGACACGGCGCTTCCGATCGACGAGGGCCAAACCATTTCGCAGCCCTATATCGTTGCGAAAATGCTCTCCCTCGCCGATCCCGGCCCCCGCGACCGCGCGCTCGAAGTGGGCGCGGGCAGCGGCTATGCGGTCGCCGTCCTCGCCCGCCTGTGCTCGGATGTCTATGCGATTGAACGACATAAAAGTCTGGCGGATGCGGCGCGCGAAAGACTGGCGCGCCTCGGCTACGACAATGTCTCCATCTTTCACGGAGACGGCGCGCGCGGACTGCCCGAAAAGGCGCCTTTCAACGTCATTATCGTTTCCGCCGGCGGCGCCGAGATTCCAAAGGCGCTGCGCGCCCAACTCGCCATTGGCGGCCGGCTCATCATCCCTGTGGGCCCGCCGGACAGGCAGGTGCTGAAACGCATCCGGCGCACGAGCGAGACGGACTACGAAGAAGAGAGTTTCGACCTTGTGCAATTCGTGCCGCTGATCGCCGGCGAAACGCAAGGTGGCGATGGACCAAATACAGGCGCCGCGGACGCCGACAGTAACCGCGCTATCGCGCCCTCCGCCAAAGAACCGCGAACCACATCGGCGCTGATCGCCGACGCGGCGGAGCCGTTTGACGATCTCGAGGATCTTGGCCGCCTGGCCGAACGTTTCGCGGACCGGCGCGTGGTCATGCTCGGCGAATGCACCCACGGCACGGCGGAATTTTATGACGTGCGGGCGCGCATCACCGAACGGCTCGTCGGCAAACACGGCTTCACCATTGTCGCGGTCGAAGCCGACTGGCCCGATGCGGCAGCGTTTCACCGGTATGTCCGAGGCGAGCCGCAAAAGACGGACGCGGCGAACGCGTTCCGGCGCTTTCCCCGGTGGATGTGGCGCAATCATCAGGTCTATGATTTTCTCCACCGCCTGAAGGCGATGAATGAAACAAAAGGCGAAGGCGAAAAGGCCGGTTTTTACGGCCTCGATGTGTACAGCCTCTACGCTTCGATCGAAGCGGTGATCGATTATCTCGACGCGCATGACCCGCAAGCGGCAAAAACCGCGCGCGAACGCTATGGCTGTCTTACGCCATGGTGCAAAAACCCGGCCGATTACGGCCGTATGGCGCTGAGCGGGGAATTTGAAGATTGCGAATACGAAGTTCTTCGCGTTCTCGCCGACATGCTGCGATCACGGACGGACGAATTCGGCGCAGATGGCGACGCGCTGTTCGATGCGACGCAGAACGCCCACATTGTCGCGCGGGCGGAGGAATATTACCGCGCTATGTATTATGGCGGCGCCGCCTCCTGGAATCTGCGCGACCGCCATATGTTCGACACCCTGATGCGGCTGTTGGCGCATGAAGGACCGGGCGCGAAGGCCGTTGTCTGGGCGCATAATTCCCATATCGGAGACGCGCGCGCGACCGAGATGGGACAGCGCCGTGAAGAATGGAATATCGGCCAGCTTGTGCGCGAAAAATTCGGCGATGACGCTGCGCTGGTGGGGTTCGGCTCCAGCACTGGTTCAGTCGCCGCCGCCAGCGACTGGGGCGGCAAGATGGAGATCAAGACCATCCGGCCCGCCCGCCCCGGTTCTTTCGAAGGCCATTGCGGCGATACGGATATATCGCGCTTTCTGCTCGACTTCACGAAAGAGGATGCGGCGCGGGCCCGGGCCGCCCTGTCCGAAGACATGCTCGAGCGGGCCATCGGCGTCATCTATCGTCCGGAAACGGAGATTGCATCGCATTATTTCGACGCCGCGCCGGCGCGCCAGTTCGACGCGTGGATCTGGTTCAACGAGACCCGTCACGTCGACGCGCATGCCGATGACCCGATAGAAGGCGCGCCGGAGACATTTCCTTTCGGCGTATGACTGCGCCTCAGGCGGCTTTTTTGCGCTTGCGTTTCAGTTTTCGCCCGACAGCAGCGATCGCTTCGATAGCAGGCAGCAATTCGCGGCCTTCGCGCGTCAGGGCGTATTCCACCGAAGGCGGCGATGTGGGCAGCACAGACCGCTCAACGATCCCCTTTTCCTCAAGCTCCTTCAGCCGCGTGGTCAGCATCTTCGCCGAAATTTTCGGCATGTCGTGGCGCAGCTCCGAAAACCGTCTCGCCCCGGCGCTGAGATTCCACAGAATATTCGGCGTCCACGCGCCGCCGATGATCGACAGGCATTCCGACAGGGGACAGTCGTAGGGCGCGGGCGGGCTCTGATTTTTCCGTATCTTCAAGGCCATTGGACGCCGGATCTCCTATTTGTGAGTCACCGATTGGAAACTTAGTTTTTTAGTATCACGAGTTTATGAAGTTTACAAAGGTAACCTCTCCCGCCTAGATCGGTCCCGCCCCCGCTAAGGGACAAAGATCAAAAAAGGAGAAACAGAATGAAGCTTTATTACAAACCCGGGGCCTGCTCGCTGGCGTCCCATATTGCGCTCACCGAAGCCGGCGCGGCTTTCCAGATTGAAAAAACAGACACCAAGACGAAGAAGACCGAAAGCGGCGAAGATTTTCTCAACATAAGCCCCAATGGCTACGTTCCGGCGCTCAAACTCGATAGCGGCGATATTCTGAATGAAGGTCCCGCAATCCTGCAATTCATCGCCGACACCAATAAAGCGGCGAAGCTGGCGCCGGAGAACGGCACGGTCGAACGCGCCCGCGTCAACGCCTATCTCAATTTCGTCGGCTCGGAGCTGCACAAGGCGTTCACGCCGTTCTTCGCAAGCCCTGCGCCGGAAGGGGCCGCACGCGAAACGCATGAAGCCAATGTGGCGAAACGGTTCGATTATATCGAAAGCGTGCTCGCCGACGGACGCGCGCATCTGACCGGCGACCAATTCACCATCGCCGACGCCTATCTTTTCGTCGTCGCGAACTGGACCAACTTCGTGAATATCGATCTTGCGAAATGGCCGAAAACGGCCGCCTTCGTCGCCCGCGTCGCCGAACGCCCCGCCGTCAAAAAGGCCCTCGCCGCTGAGGGTCTTCTTGCAAAAGCGGCGTAAGCGCCATCTCCCGCCGCTTGCGCTGCTCACCGAGACCCGGAACGCCCTTCCGGGTCTCACCCCCTCCCCTACGGCGGAAATGCCCATGACAAATGCCTTCAACGATATTCTCAACGCGCTGAAGCGCTATTATGACGGGCTTTATCGCGGCGACATTGCGCTGCTTGAAAGCGTGTTTCACCCGCAGGCGATTTATCACACCGCCTCGGGCGGGGCGCCCCTGACTTACAACATGCCGGCCTATATGGACGTCGTGCGCAACCGGCAAAGCCCGGCGCAGCGAGGCGACGCCTATCGCTTCAATGTGGAAAGCATCCGTTTCGCCGGCGGCGACACGGCGCTTGCCGTTCTGACCTGCGCCATGATGGGCAAGCGTTTCACCGACTTTCTCTCTTTCACACGCATCGACGGCGAATGGCGCATCGCCGCAAAAGTTTTTCATTACGATCTTATCAGCGAGGAATGACATGCCCTACGTCAACATCAAGATCACCCGCGAGGGTGGAACGACAGCGGATCAGAAAGCCGAACTGATCAAAGGCGCGACGGACCTCTTGGTTCGCGTGCTCGACAAAAGCCCCGCGACAACCTTTGTCGTGATCGACGAAGTGGAGATGGAGGATTGGGGCGTCGGCGGCTTGCCGGTCGCGGACTACCGTCGACAGGTTTCAGGCGCTGACGGCTAGGACCAGAAGTCCTCTACATGGTCGAGGTCCCAGACCCATTCGCGGGCCTCGACCAGCTTGCCGCCAGAGAAGACAAGCATGAGGCAGGTGGGATTGTCGAGTTGCTTGCCGCCCCGCTCCGCCCGGCCGATGAAATGCAGGAACGCTCTGTGCTCATCCCCGGCGAGGGCGACGCGTTCCGATGCGAAAGTTCCGCCCGTCAGTTCGATTACCTTGAAGAGAAACGCGAAGATCGCCTCGCGGCCCTGATGGTCCCCGGCGAGCGCGCCCTTCTTTCCGGGAAACCGCCACACCGCATCATCGGCGATCATCGCCGCCGCGGCGGCGGCGTCGCGGCGCGCGAAGGCGTCGAAAAGTTTTTCCGTGAGCGAGGCGGCGTTCATGGGCGGCATTTAGCCCAAGATATCGTGCAATCACAAGCAGCCGAATTCAGGGCGCGTCATTCTCCGCCGCCGCACGGTTGCGCGCGGCGCTCTCCTCAAGCCGGTCGAGATGAATGGCGTTCGGATGGAGATCATGCTCGCGGGCGATCCTTATGGCGCGTTCATATTCCGCAGCGGCGTCCGCAAAGCGTTCATTCTGTTCAAAGACATTTCCAGCGAACGCGGCGACCTGCGCATTGTCAGGATAATGCCGGGTCATATGCGCCATCAGCCGCATCGCCGCCGCGCCGTCGCCCCTGCTTGTCATTGCGAGGGCGGCGACGCCCATATCGAACCAGGCGGGTTTGAAACGCCAGCCAAGCGTCGCTTCCTTTTCCGCAAACCATTGATCGACGCCGGCGACACCGTTCTCCTTCGCGGCGGCCATGACCTCTTCATCGAACCCCCAGGCCGGAAACAGCGCCATGAACGCGTCATGGATGCCCGAGGCCACGTTCTTGAAGTGATCGGTCTTTGGCGTAATGGCAAACGTCCATTCCAGCGTCTCCGGGGCCTCTTCCTGAAAGAGCGCGGCAAGCGCCTCGCCTGACGGAACCGTCGGACCGCCGTCGCCCTCCCCCACCGCCATATAGACGAAGGCGTCAGCATTCTGCGGGTCGGCGAAATAGTGCGCGGCCTCTTCAAACAAGACGCGGTCGCCGATCCACGCGCTGGCGCCGAGCGCGATATAGGCGTCGAAGAGCGCGGGCTGCGTAAACAATGTGTGCAGCGTGAAGACGCCGCCAAAGGAATGGCCGATGAGAATGCGCTCGCCGCTCGCCGGGTATTTCTCTTCAATCAACGAAATCCATTCATTGCCGACGAAATCGAGAAAGGCGCCCGCCTCGCCGGTGTCGGCGAAGTAGGGATCGGCGCGCGGCACATAATCGCGATTGCGATTGACGTTCCTGACGCCGGTGACGATGAGATCCGGATAGATCTCATTATCGGCCATGTAGTCGAGATAGCTCGCCACATATTCGAAGTTCCATTCGCCATCGAGCACATAGACGACCGGGTAAGTTTTCGAGGGGTCATAGGCGGGCGGCGTGCGCACATAGATCATGCGTTTTTCGCCAAGCGAGTCGGAAGCAATTTTATATTCGCTGGTGCGCTTGTGCGATCCGTAGGTTTCGGCCGCCGCCGGACCGAAAGCGACAAAGACAGCAATCGCCGTCAGGAAGATGATGCGCATGGACGTTTCCCCGTCTGCAAGGCCGCTATTATAGGGCGCGTTTCAGACGCCGCGGGCTCGGTTCGTCGCCGCCGGGCTTCGTTTCGTCTCATGCCGGGCCGGTTGCGGCGGAGCGCGGGAGGCCCTATCTCCCGGCCATGACAAGCTTTGACGATATCGCCGGCGACTTCGCGTTCCTCGACGAATGGGACGACCGCTACAAATATCTCATCGATCTCGGCCGCAATCTCGAGCCCTATCCGGAGGAGCATCGCGACGAGGCCCACAAGGTGCGCGGCTGCGCGAGCCAGGTCTGGCTTCATGCAAGCGAGGACGGCGATGCGATTGTTCTCAAGGGCGACAGCGACGCCCATATCGTCAAGGGCCTCGTGGCGCTGTTGATCGCGCTTTATTCCGGCAAAAGCAGCCAAGAGATCATGGCAGTTGATCCGCAAGCCGCCCTCGCGCCCTTCGACCTTGAAGGACATCTGACGCCGCAGCGTTCCAACGGCCTCGCCTCCATGATCAAGCGCATCCGAGAAATCGCCGCGCAGGACGCCTAGGCCGAATAGCCTATGTTTTTGTGTTCCAGAGGCGCGCCGCGCAGGAACAGCCCGTCGGCTTCCGCCTGCCGTATGCGCTCGCGCAACAAGCGCTCCATATATTCCAGTTGAACTTCGTGGATCGGACTGTCGCGGCTGTCTTCGACATTGATGCAGGCGTGGGAGACCGTCGACCGGTCGCGATTGAACTCGCCCGCGACTTCATTGAGCGACAACTGCCCCACCACATGGGCGAGATACATCGCGGTCTGGCGCGCGCGGGCGAGCGCGGCGCCGCGCCGTTCCGTGATCATCAAGGCGGCGTGCGGCAGCCCGTAAGCCTCGCACACAACCTCTTTCGCCATGCGCGCGACGAGCCTGACCGCCAGTTGCGAAAAACGATCCGTTGTCTTCGACATGCCGCCTCCCATCCCGGCCCAGCGCAAGAAACGGGCCCTTTTCGGAAAGGATAAAAGCGGCGGGAAAGAGGTGGATGCGCGTTTACGTTTTAGGACAGTGCGAAGGCGCGCCGTTATGTTTTTGCAATCGCGAAAATGTCAGGCGAGGAACGACAGGAACAGGACCAGCCCCAACAAAATCGCGGTCCACAAGGCCATAAAGCCGATGGGCCATGACCGCGCCATCTGCCCTTCCGGTCCATGCACCGCATAAATTCGCTCCATCAATGCTTGCACGCGGCCGGAGAAAATCCCCCATAGGGCGATCCATGTTGCGCGCGACGCACCAGTGACCCAGCCGAGAAGCTCGCGGCCGGGGATGCGCCAGAACCAATCCGTATCAAGATTGGTCGAGGGCACTTCGGCCGGGTACCATTTCAGGAGAATGAGCACGGCGAAGGCGAGCACCGCCCAGAGCAGAAGCTGCAACTGTTCGACGATGTGATAGGCCGAATAGGGATGATAACCGGCGATAGCCGCCTGGTCGGGCATCAGCGCGTAAAGCGGCTCCGGGAAGAACCCGAGACCAAGACACATGGCCGCCGACGCCCCCATGGCGATCATCATGCCGATGGGCGCCTCTTTCGGGCGTTTGCCACTGTCATGGGCGAAGAAGGTGAAATACGGGATCTTGATCCCTGCATGTTCGAGAACGCCGGCGGAAGCGAACAGAAGCGTCAGCCAGATCCAGAACATATGCGCCTCGCCAGCCGCATCGATGATGAGGCCTTTGGTGACGAAGCCGAGCGTTCCCGGGAAGGCGGAAATCGAAAGCGCGCCGACGATGCAGAGCCCCATGGTGAGCGGCATGGTCTTGTAGAGCCCGCCAAGCTCGGTCGCTTTCGACGTGCCCGTCCGGTACATGGCCGCGCCCAGCGCCATGAACAAAAGCCCCTCGAAAATGATATTGCCGAAGGCGTAGCCCGCCGCGCCGTTGATCGCGCCGAAACCGATGGCGACCACCATGAAGCCCACCTGGTTGTTGATGGAATAGGTGAGAACTTTCCGGAGATCGTTTTCGATGAGGGCGAAGAAGATCGGGAAGATCGTCATCACCGCGCCGATATAGACAAGCTCGATCGTCCCCGGAAAGGCGCGCGCCAGCGAATAGACCGCCAGCTTGGTAGTGAAAATCGAAAGGATGATCGCGCCGGTGATGGTGGATTTCGGATAGGCGTCCTGCACCCAGTTATGGAGCAAGGGGAACGCCGACTTGATGCCGAAAGCGAGGAACATGACGAGCGCGGAAAACTTGATCGCGCCATTGTCGTCGCGCAGGCCGATGAAGTTGAAGTCAAGCGTGCCCGTTTCGCGAAAGGTCAGCACGATCCCGCCAAGCAAGAGAACGCCCGAGAGGATCTGGATCGAAAGATAGCGCATGCCCGAAAGGTATGTGACGCGGGTGCCCGGCGCCCAGACTAGGAAGACCGAGGTGATCGCCGCCATCTCCCACCAGAAGAAAAGCGTGATCATGTCGCCGGCAAGGACGCCGCCAAGCGCCGCCGCCGGATAGGCGAGCGTCGCGAAATTCTGCGCCCGGTCGCGCTGGCCCCAGGCATAGATGATGTTCAGCGCCGCCGCGATGTGAAACACCACCGCAAAGATGCGCGACAACGGGTCGAGGCGCACGGTCGTCAGCGTCTCGCCGAACAGCGACACAGCGCCGTAATTGCCGAGCCCCAGCGTGTAGAGCTTCACCGCCGAAATCGCCGTCGCGATGAGAAGAATCGGCGACGCCAAATGGCGCGGGATCGCCAGGCACATGAGCGCGCCCACGGTGAGGATCACCGCCGGATTGTTGATGAAGAGATCGAGGGCGCCGGTCATCTATTCGCGCTCCTCATAATAGCCTTCCTTGCGGCCCACGAGCTTGCGCAGATGTTGTCCCGCGAGGACGATGAACATGAACGCGGCGAAGCCCCAGACGGCGAAGAAAACGCCCCAGCCTTCGACGGCGAAGTGAGGATGCTCTTTTTGAAAGGCCGGAATGAAACCGGCGATCGCCGCGGCGATGGAGGCGATGATGAGGACGCCCAAAAACGCGTTGCGAAATGCTTTCTTGTCGGCCCAGCCTTCGTCGTGGTGATTGTGGTGGTCGCTGCTCATATTCGGCTCCACTCTAAAAATTGACTGCGCGCATGACGAGAAACATCACAAAACTCAAAATCAAATAGATTGCTAAGGATGCGACGGCTCCAATTCTAGGTCCGCATATTGCCGCCCATGCAAAGCCCCCAACAATTAAGAAGAGAGGAAAACCGAGAATAAACGGGAATGACCGTTTCAGGTTTTGAAAAAAATGATCAGCATGAGCTTCAAGGATATATCCTGTGAAGCCTGTAGCAATTGAAGCTATTATCAATTGAGCCGAAGGGCTTATGGCCGCAAAAAAACGCTCCAAAGTGTTTTTCATACTTCGCCCCCATCCCCGGCTTCGCCGGTACTTCCCCCGTAAACGGGGGAAGAGGGAGCTTGCCTAAAGCACAGCGATTCTCCTCCCCCGCTTGCGGGGGAGGTGTCGCCCCGGACTTGATCCGGGGTGACGGAGGGGGTGTTCAAGAAAAACCTCATCACTGTCCCCCGATCAGCGGCGAGAGATAATTGTAGAGCGGGTCCGCAAAGAAGAAGAGGAGGAAAGCGCCCGTCGCGGTGAAGAGCGGCGGCGCGAGCGTCAGGATCGGCGCTTCTTTCAAGGCGCCCCACTGGATCGAGGCCCCGCCCGCCCCTTGCGGTTTGGCGTCGCCAACCGCCGGGTTCATATAGAACGCCTGCACCGGGATCGACAGAAGATAGATCACATTCAAAATCGACGAGATCATCAGCACCGCGATGATCGCAAGCTGTCCAGCATCCGCGGCGCCCAGCATCAGGAAGAATTTCGGCCAGGACCCGGCCATGGGCGGCAGGCCGATGATCGACATGGCGCCGAGGAAGAACGCGCCGAAGGTGAAGGGCATGACGCGCCCCAGCCCGCGCATTTCGGAGACCAGCGTCTTGTGATGGGCGGTGTAGATGGCGCCCGCGCACATGAAGAGCGTCATCTTGCCGAGCGCGTGGGCCGCGATCTGCATCGCCCCGCCCATGACGCCCATGGAGGTCGCCAGCATGGCGCCGAGCGTCACATAGGAAAGCTGCGACACCGTCGAATAAGCGAGCCGCGCTTTCAGATTATCCTTGTGCATGGCGATGGCCGACGCGAGGAGGATCGAACCCGCCGCAATCCACATGAAGGGAATGCTGGCGCCCGTATCGCGCAGGAAGTCGATTCCGAACACATAGACCGCGACCTTGAGGATCGAGAAGACGCCCGCTTTCACCACCGCCACCGCGTGCAGGAAGGCCGACACCGGCGTCGGGGCCACCATGGCGTTGGGAAGCCAGGGATGGACGGGCATCAGCGCCGCCTTGCCGATGCCGAAGGCGTAAAGCCCAAGGAGCACGCCGGCGATGGGGCCCACCGCTTCGGAATGAGCGGCCATAATGCCGCCATCGGTAAATTCCGTCGTGCCGGTGATGGCGTAGGTCCAGACGATGGCGGGGAGCAACAGCCCGATCGACGTCGCCATCAGAACGCCGAGATAGATGCGCCCGCCCTTGGCGGCCTTTTCATCGCCCTTATGCGTCACCAGCGGGAAGGTCGACAGCGTCAGCACTTCATAGAAGATGAATAGCGTGAAGAGGTTCGCCGCATAGGCGACGCCCATGGCCGCGGAAATCGCCACGGCGAAAGACATGTAAAAGCGCGTCTGATGTTTCTCGTTATTCCCGCGCATATAGCCGATGGAATAAACGCTATCGACGAACCACAAACCGCTCGCGATGACGCCAAACATGGCGCCCAGAGGTTCGGCCTTGAACGAGATCGGCAGGCCGTCGATCACCTCGAACAGGATGAAGCCCGGCTGCGCCCCGCTTCCCACGGCGCCGAACACAATCAGCGCGAGCAGGAACAGGAGCGCGCCAGTAATCAGCGTCGCCGCCTCGCGCAGGTTCGGTTGCTTGTCGAGAAGCCAGATGGCGAAGCAGCCGGCGATCGGCAGCGCCAGAGAAAGAGGGATGGCGAATGCAGGAGAGATCATTTTTGCATCTCCCCTGCCCGCGCCACCGTCATCCCGGACGGGTTGCGGCATGAAATACTGCTGCGCAGAGCCGGGATCCGCCGATGAAGATCCCGTGTCTGCAACGCAGCGCTCTGCGCAGCGCCGCGCGCGAATGCGCGCTTACTTAAGATTTGCCGGCGTTCGCCGGCGGGGCGCACGGGATGACGATTGACTTCTATCACGGCGCCCCTCCCGCCATCATCATCAGAGCCTCGGCGGCGCGGGTCGCGATGTCGCCGGTGAGATCGGTGCGGACGCCGAAATAGATATTCGCGGCGACGAGAATCCACATGGGAACCAGCATGGAAAGCGGCGCCTCTTCTTTCGGGAGGACGAATTTGCCGTCATCCGCCGGTTCTTTCAGGAGCATCACTTCGGCGACGCGGCCGATATAGGCGAGCGCGATCAGCGACGATGCGACGATGAGAAAGCCCGCATACCAGTGGCCGGCGGCGAAGGCGGCGTTCAACAGATACCATTTAGAGATGAAGCCGACAGTGAGCGGCACGCCGATCAGCGACAGGCCGGAAATGATGAAGGCCCAGGTCGTGACCGGCATGCGCTTCGACAGCCCCGCAAAGGCGTGAATGGAATGGGAGCCGGACCGCAAGACGACGCAGGCGACGGCCATGAAGAGCGCAGCTTTCATCAGCGCGTGATTGAAGATGTGAACGAGGCTGGCGGTGAGGCCCTCAACCGTCGCGAAGGAAAGCCCCAGCAACATATAGCCGATCTGCGCCACCGACGAATAAGCGAGCATCCGCTTCACGTCTTCCTGGAAGACCGCCACGAAAGACGCAACGAACATGCCCGCAAGCCCGAGCGGCAAGAGCACATAGGTAAAGGCGGCGCCGATAAAGGCGAAGTCGAAATTAAAGACCGAGAAGAAGAAGCGGATGATGACATAGACCGCGACCTTGGTCGCCGTCGCCGCGAGAAACGCCGTCACCGCCGACGGGGCGTAGGTGTAGGCGTTGGGAAGCCACAGATGCATGGGGAACATGGCGAGCTTCAGCCCCATGCCCACCAGAATGAAGGCGAAGCCCGCCTGCACCATGCGGTTGTCCTGGCCGATGAGCTGTTGCGCGAGGTCCGCCATATTGAGCGTGCCGGTGGACTGATACAAAAGCCCGATGCCGATGACGAAGAAGGTGGCGCCGATCGTGCCCATAACGAGATAGTTGAAGGCGGCGGTCAGCGCCCGGCGGTCGCGGCGCGCGCCCATGGCGATCAGCGCATAGGTCGACAGCGACGAAATCTCGAGAAAGACGAAGACGTTAAAAGCGTCGCCGGTGATGGTGACGCCGAGGAGCCCCGTCATGCAGATCAGGAGCGCGCCGTAAAAAAGCGGCGTCTGGCGCTGGTCCACTTCAAGCTGCACCGAGCGATAGGCGAAGGGAAAGACAACCGACGCGATCCCCGAGACCAGCAACAGCACCAGCGCATTGGCGAGGTCGATGCGATATTCGATGCCGATGGGCGGCGCCCAGTCGCCAAGCGCGTAAGAAATGGGTCCCGTCGCGGCAACCTCGCGGAAGAGCGCAATGCACGCGGCGAAAGTAAGCCAGGTGAAAAGACACGCCCATAGATGCGGCGCGCGGCCCCGCGGCAGAAGCAACGTAATCGGCGCCGCCATGATCGGCATGACGATGGGCAGGACCGGAAGCTGGGCGACAATGCTCATCAGGCCGCGCCCTCCGCCGCCTGTTGCGCCGGTGCGCCGGGCTGATGTCCGAATTCGGCGATGTCGTCGGCCGCTTCGAGTTCGTCTTCCTCAATGGTGCCATAAGCCTCGCGAATGCGCACGGCGAGCGCAAGACCCACGGCGGTCGTGGCGACGCCGACGACGATGGCGGTGAGGATCAAGACATGGGGCAGCGGGTTGGTGTAGACGATGGCTTCCACGGCGCCATGAGCCGCGACCGCCGCAGAATGGGCAGCATCGCCCGCCGCATCGGTCAGCCCGTCCGGCGTGAACTGAAGGCCCGCTTTGGGCGGCGTCTTGTCGACATGGGACAGGGTGTTGGCGATCTTGTCGCCTGTGTCGGGGAGTGAGTGAAGCGAGTCCGCCTCTTCCGGGCGCGGCGCGGTTTTCAGCGCGTCTTTCAGATCGTTTCCGTGATCGAGGGCCGAATTGTCGATCTTGGAATGCAGCGTTTCCTTGGCGAGCGTCTCCTCACCCGGCGCGGCGTTGTCGATTTTCGACTGCATCTCTTCGGCGCCCGCATGAGCGGTTGCGCCATGCGCCGCCGCTTCGGCTCCATGTCCGGCCCCTTCGCCAGAGTCGGGCCCATGATGCGCGGCGGCGTCGAGCTCGTCACCCATATAGATCGGCGCTGTGCCGCCGAAAATCTTGCCGATGGAGATGTAATAAATGAAAACCGACGTCTGGAAGATATTGAGACCGACGATCTTTTTTACGAGATTGCCGCGCGCAAAGACCACATAGAGCCCGATCATCATCAACAGGATGAAGATCCAGTAGTTGTAGCGCGCCAGGATGAAGTCGAACCAGTCCATCGCTTACCAGTCTTCCTGATCGATGTCCGGCTCGCGGCCCGTGAAGTGATAGAAAATCGTCAGCATCGTGGCGGCCACCGCCGTGCCGACGCCCAGCTCGACGATGATGATGCCGTAATGCTGACCCGCATGGTGCGTGGAGTTGGGAACCAGCGCGTCATAGTCGAGAAAGTTCGCGCCGAGCAGCATGGTGACAAGCCCCGTGCCGGAATAGAGCAGAAAGCCGATCACCATGGCGATGGTCAGCGCCTTTTGCGGCAGGACTTTCCGTGTCTCCTCCAGCCCGAAGCAGAAGGCGTGGAGAATGAATGCGACCGCGAAAATAACGCCCGCCTGAAAGCCGCCGCCGGGCCCGTAATCGCCGTGAAACTGAACATAGAGCGCGAACAGGATGATCGGCGCAAAGAGAAGCTTAGACGTTACGCGGAGAATGAGATGATCCATTACGCCTCCTCATCCTTGTTCTCGACGTCGCTGACATCGCGCCCGCCCCGCGCCGACCCGGCGCCGAGCAACAGCATGACTGCAACGCCCGCCGTGAAGATCACCATGGTCTCGCCCATGGTGTCGAAACCGCGATAGCTCGCCAGAACGGCGGTCACGATATTGGGCATGGGAATTTCCGACGCCGTGCGCTCCACATATTGCTGGCCCACATCGGCGTTGGCCGGCGCGCTGGCGTCGCCGAAGGCCGGCATGTCGATGGTCGCGTAAAAAAGCGCCGCGCCGACAACGATCACGGCGGCGAGCGCCACCGGCGCGCGGCCGGGCCGTTTCGGCTTTTCCCGCCGCGCCGTGAGCAGCATGCCGCCCAGCATCAAAACCGTTGAAATGCCCGCGCCCACCGCCGCTTCTGTAAAGGCGACGTCGACCGCATCGAGCGAAACGAAAAAGGCGGCGGACAGGAGCGAATAAATGCCCGACAGCATCACCACCGCAAAAAGATGGCGCGAGCGCAGCATGGCGATCGCCACCAGCATGAGCATGGTGAGAAGCGCCAGGTCGATGAGAAAGACCGGCGACAGGCTCGGCGCATACCCCGTCATTCGCCGTTCTCCCGGTATTTCAGCTCCGGGCCTTCCAGCGGCTTAAAGCCGACCATCCAGGCGGAATGGGCGATGGCGTGGGTCGCCACGGGCGAAGTGAAGAACAGGAAAGTACCGATGAAGAACAGCTTCACCGCAACGATCCAGGTCGGCGATTGCAACAGCATGCCGATGAGGATCATCTCCGCGCCGCCGGTGTCCGTCACGCCCGCCGCATGAAGGCGCGTGTAAAAATCGGGAAAGCGCACAATACCGAGCGCGCCGGAAACCACCGCCAGCCCACCGAAAATAAAGCAGGCCCAGCTCAAAATATCGCGGGCGAGCTCAAGCTCCGACCAGATGTTTCCAATGAGGTCGATCACGCCGCCTCCTCCCGCGATCGGCGATAGGAGAAGAACCGCAGGATCGCGATGGTCGACGCGAAATTAAGGAGCGCATAAAGCAGCGCAATATCGAGGAAATCGGGCCGCCCGGTGACGAACCCCATGAGCCCGATCAGGATGACCGTCTTGGTGCCGAAAGAGTTGCCGGCGAGGATGCGGTCGTAAAGCGAGGGGCCGGCAAACGCGCGCACCAGGGTGAGCACCATGGCGGCGATGACGGCGGCGGTCACGGCGGCGAACATCATGAGGCTGCTCCCGCCGATTTCGATTCGGCCCGCGCCACCCGCTCGCCCATATCGGTAATGGCGGCGACGTCGCAAAATTCTTCCGTCAGCCCGTGAATGAGAATCTCGTTTTCACTGAGATTCACCGACACGGTGCCCGGCGTCAGGGTGATGGAATTGGCGAAGGTCGCCTTGCCCACAGAACTGCGCGGCGGGCACGGCACGGTGAAGAATTTCGGCGACAGTTTCGGCTGCACCGCCAGCGCCTGGCGCATGACCATGAGATTGGCCTTGCCGATTTCGCCGCCGAGCCAGACCCAATAGCCGAGAATGCGCGGCAAAAGCCCCGTGGGCACGCTGTCGCCGTCAAGGACGCCGGCGCGTTTCGCCAGCCAGGCGGAGAACAGCACCGACACGACCCCGAAACCGAGCAGCAGCGCCTTGTCGAAATAGCCCGACAAAAGGAGCCAGAGCGCGGCCAGCGCCAGAACGAGGATGATAAATCGCCCCATCAGCCCTCTTTGAGGAACCTCGATTAACCCCGCGCTTCCTTAAACCAGCGCTGCATACAAAGGAAAGCCCGGGACAGTCCGGAATCGGCGCCCCCGAGCGTCGGAAGCGGAAATGTCGCAGATTTGACGGAGAAATCAACGGCTTGACTGGGGAAAACGCGCGCGCCCGTTGTCGCATACTCAGGCCGGACAGTCTTTCATCAGTGCCTCGACGCGCTCCAGTCCGGTTTCGCGGTCGAAGTCAGAGAGGGTGAACTCCTTCTCCAGACGCTGATAGCCCCCCCGCGACTCGGCAAGCGTCGCGCAGGCCTCAGTCATCCGTTCCGCGCGCATATAAATCTCGCCCAAGGTGAATAGAGCGCCGATCACTTCGCGCAGCCGCGCCGGATTGTCCGGTTCGCCCGCCAGCAGATCCTTTTTGTCGCCCAGCATTTTCTCCCCGGCCTCGATCGCCTCGTCATGACGGCCAAGATAGGACAGCGTCACCGCCTTTTGTTCCTGAACCGGCGTAAGGATGCGCTTGATCCCGAGATCGTCCGGATCTTTCGCCAGAAAGTCCTCCGCCAAGCGCTCGGCCGCGACAAGATCGGAAAGCGCGGCTTCGTCGTCTTCAAGGCTGTAATTGATGAGCGAGCGCTTGAAATAGGTCGCGATCAGGTTGCGCCGCGCTGTCATGTCGTTGGGATCGGCGGCGTCGAGTTCGCGATAAAGCCCGATTGCGCGGTCCGCATAGTCGATGGCGCTGGCGTAATCGCCGCCGCCCTCCATATCGAAATGGCGCATCATGGTTTCGGCGAGCGCCGTATTGGTCGAGGCGGCCAGCGACTTGGCCGAAGGCTCGTCCGGATGATCGGCAAGAAATTTTTCGGCGGCTTCCCGCGCGCGGGCGATGACCTCCACGCCGTCAGCGCCCTCGCCCATCCATACAAGCGGCTTTCCCGATTGCGACAAAGCCTCGATGCGCGCCTGTTCGTCCTTGTCCGTTCCTTTTCCCGAGGCGATGACGCCCGCATAGAGCTCCTCCGCCCGCTGCGCATGGGCGATGGCCGCGTCATTATCGTCGATGGCGATGAACTGATAGACCGCCATGGAGAAGGACGCTTCGGCGAGCCCGCGGGCGATATCGGGATCGTCCGGATTTGCGGCGTGCAGCGCTTCAAGTTCTGCAATCGCTGTCGCCAGATGCTCCCCTGCTTCCTCGCGCCGGCCGAGATTGGCGCCGATGGGATTGCCGGTAACGTCGCCGAGGCGCTTGTAGCCGATCGCCGTTTCAAGCTTCAGCGCCGGCGATGCGCGCTCATTGTCTTTCAACGCATCGAGATAATCGCGCGACTTGTCGGCAATATCGGAAAGCGCCTGGGTTGTTCCCGGAATGACCTCCAACTGATCGTAAAGATCGAACAGCATGAAGTTGGCAAGCTCACGCACCTGTTGAAATCTTGCATCGGCTTCGCGCCGTTCCGCTTCTGCGCGCGCATAGAGGGTCGACGTGACCACCAGCGCGGCGATCACCGCGACAAGGCCCAGCACCGAAGCGCCGACCGCAAAACGACGCCTACGGACGAATTTGCCGAGAACGTAGAGCCCACGCGTTCCTTTCGCCTCCACCGCGCGGCCCGCCTCATATCTGTCCAGATCGGCGAGGATTGCGGTCACCGACTGGTAGCGCGCCTGCGGATCGTCGGCGGACGCTTTTTCGGCAATGGCGGCGAGATCGGCGTCCCCGATCGCCGGCTTTGCTTCCAGCATGTCGTTCAGGATGACGCCGAGGGAATAAATGTCGCTCAAGGTCGTGGCGGGCTCGCCTTTGAGGCGCTCCGGCGCGGCAAAGCCCTTGGTCATGGTCATTTGCGGCCCGGCGCTCGTCTCCCCGAAGGAGCGTGAAATGCCGAAATCGATCAGCTTCACCCGGCCGTCCTCGGTGATGAGAATATTCGCCGGCGAAAGATCGCGATGCACAATCAATTGCTGATGGGCGTATTCCACCGCTTCGCAGATATCGCGGAAGATACGCAGGCGCTCTTTCTTGTCCGGCGCTTTTTCAAGCGCGTCGCCGAGCGGCGCGCCGTCCACATATTCCATGACGAAATAAGGCTCGCCCTTTTCCGTTTCGCCGCCATCGAAAAGCTGCGCGATATTCGGATGCTGAAGCGCGGCGAGGGTCTGACGCTCGTAACGCAGGCGCTCAGCAAGCTTCGGCGAACGCGCAAGGCCGCGCACCACCTTGACCGCCACGCGGTGATCGAAATCGCCCGCCTCGCGTTCGCCAAGCCAGACCGCGCCCATGCCGCCTCGGCCCAGCAGTCGCGTGATGCGATACCGCCCCACCCGTTCAGGGCTCTTGTCCTCAGCCTCATCGAACCAGTCGAGCGCCCCGCCGGTGACCAGAGAACTGTCGGTTTCATCGGCCCAGAGGAGAGACATGACGCGCTTGCGCAACTCAGGATCGCGCGCCGTCTGCTCCATGATCCATTGTTCGCGCTCTTCCGAGGGCTGATCGAGCGCATCGTCAAAAAGGCGCAGCGCCCTTGCTTCCAGGCGATCGTCAGAGCTCGTCATTTTCCATCGCCTCTTTGAGCCATGCGCAGGCGGCGCGCCAGGACCGTTTGACGGTCGATTCCGACATGCCGAGCAAGAGCGCAATGTCCTCCGTCGTCATGCCGCCATAATAGCGCAGGACGACGATTTCCGCGCGGTCCGGGTCGATGGCTTTGAGGCGCATCAACGCGGTTTCAAGCGCGACGATTTCCATGGGATTGTCCTGGGGGGCGCCATGATCCGTATTCAGCGTAACGGTGATCTTGCGGCGTTTTTCAGCAGCCCGCCGGCGCGCCGCATCCACAAGGACATTGCGCATGATCCGCGAGGACAGCGCAAAGAAATGCGCCCGCTCTTCGGGCGGCGCGTCCGCCGACTGAAGCAGCCGCAACGCCGCCTCGTTCACAAGGTCATGGGTCGCCATGGAGATCGCCCGGCCTTCGCGCCGCAACAACATGGAGGCGATCGTGGACAGCTCCGCATAGACCGCCTCATCGAGGCGCGCGCGCGCAGCCTCATCGCCTTCGCGGCTGGCCGTCAACAGCGATACAATGTCTTCCGGCTCCTTTGCCACTAGCGGTCCGCTTCCGACATTTACCTACCTGTACAACACGCTCCCGAACAAACGCGGGAAGGATAAGGACCACTAGTGAGTTATTGCGCCAGTGGCGTTCTTCAATTTGACATTCGAGCAAGAACCAAGCCGAAAGCTCGAGTCAAATTTGAGATTTGCTCAACCGGGGGGCGGGGGTCCCTCAAAACGCTACCGACCTGATCTTAAACATAAATTTACCGCCTCGGGACCCCCTTTGTCGCCAAATAATCTTTTTTGCCGGCCCCGTGACCCGTTTTCCGGCCCGATTACGCTTTCTTTCAATAGGGGGAGATGTGCGAGTCCCGGGCCTTGTTCAGGCCGTTTCGTGGGGATGCGCATGTCCCGCCGGCGGGCGGCGTCCAGTTGGGGGGCTCCGCCGCCCGCCGCGGGGCGCTCTCCCTGAGCCGCAGCCCGGCAACGGGCGGTAAATGAATCTTCTTGTCAGCGGTCTTGAGTAGTCCCCAGCCGCTGGCATGTCCCCGAAGTTTGGGAGAGACTGGCGGGACAAGGGCGCGTTCGGCCACAAGCCGGGCGCGCCCTTTTTCGTTCCGCCGTCTTTAACGCCGGGTCAGGCGATATTCCGCGATAAGGGTCCAACCGCTTCCAGGCTGGCGGGCCTCATCGCGCAGGACCAGCCCGTCATTGCTCAGGGAGGAAAAGATCAGCCTTCGCTCCGCCGAAGCTGACGAGAATGAGGCGGCCTCGCGATAGGGCGAGACCTCATCCTTAATGGCGAGCATCGGCGCCTCGGCGAACGCCGCGCCCTCCCCGGCTTCCTCTGAGATATAATAGGCATGCGTCGTTCCCGGCCGGTCGTCGAGGCGGAAGATCGCCCAGCTTGAAAAACGCTCATCATAGCCCACGGCGAGAATTTCTCGTCTGTCATCGGTCTCAAGCGCGGCGAGAACGCCGCACCCGTCAAGGACGAGCCCTGCCGAAAGACGCGCCGGGCTTTCCTTCCCGCCTGCATCGACGCGCACGCCCTCCCATTCGCCGCGAAGCGCATTCATGGCGCCATGCGGTTCCTCCGTACACAATGCTTTGTCGTGAACGCCCGGAAAATCCGTTCCCGCGGCGCCAAACGGATCAAGGTCGCGCTGGCGCAGAAAATCCACCACATACCAAGTGAACCAGGTCGCGCCCTTGTCGCCGCTATTCGATCCGTCCCAGCGGAAGCTGACGCCCGGGCGAATGTCGGTGAAGTTGTAACGCCGGTGTTCATCGGCAAAGCTCCCGTCGGGTTTCGGACGCCTTGCCGCCGAATACATGGTGAGGCGTCCGAGATGTTCGTTACCGATCAACTGGTCTGTAAAAGCGCCGCCTGTATTATTTTCATTGGGCCAGTTCTGCGCCATCACCCAGCGCGCTCGCGCAGGATCGAAATAGCGGATGGAAAAGCCGCGCTGGCTCGGGTCTTGCGGATTGTCGCGGGCCCAGGCGAGTTCAATGATCGCCTTGCCGCCCAGCACGGGAAAAACGCGCTGGCGCGTAAAGCTTCCTTCCTTTTGATGTTCAAAGGCGCCCTCTTGCGGCGGCCGCCAGTTCGCTTCCCACTCGCCGATCCAGAAATCGAAGGCGCGATGTTCCGGCGCATGGTAAGGCGCGGTGATTTGCGAGCCCAGCGCATCCGCCCAACTGCGTGCTTCCTTACTACCCGGCTCTATACCGTTCGGTTCCGGCGATGAAGCGCAGGCGGCAACGACGCCGTATAATAATACAAGCTGGAAAGCGCGTTTCATGAGCCTCTCCCTGATTTTCAGGAGAGATCATAGGCTGGCGCCGCCGCGAATGAAGCCTTAAGCTCCGCTGCAATGCAAATACGCAAGACCGGCAACCCTTCATGCAGATTCTGACCGCGCCGCCCAGAGACTCCGATGCGCTGAACGCCATCTATGCGCGCGCGCCCCATGAAGGCATGTTCTTTTCAGGGCTCATGCGCCGCGAACGCTTCGACATCGCCAGCGATTACAACGAAAACTGGTCCTGCGCGTCGATCACCTGGCTTTCCGGCGGCGCGGAGGAATATGCGCTTTCAGGCGCGCGGCGCCCGGTAACGCTTTTGTCTGCGGGCGCCCTCACCCTTGCCCGCGGGGCGCGCTATGCCTATGCGGCGCTGGGCGACGCGCCGTTTCGCTCCAGCATGATCACCTTCCCACACTGGATCACGGAAGGCGCGGCGCAAGTGACGCTGGACGGCGCCCATGGCGAAGGACGCCGCCTCGAAACAAGACTGATCCGACCGGGCGCAGACTTGCAGGCCCTGATGGACGAGATCGCTTTTCAGGTGCGCGCCGGCCTGAGCGACGCCCAATGGCACGCAGAGAAATGCGCGCTGCTTTATGCAAGGCTGCTCGATGCGCAGGATGCGCGCGCCGCGGCGGGCGACGAGATCTCAGCGGTGAAGGCCTCGACCCGCGCGGAGCTTGCGCGGCGTTGCGGTCTCGCAAAAGAAACCATGCTGCAACGCTTCGCCGACCCCGGCCTTAGTCTGACGACCATCGCCCGCGAGGCGCGGCTGTCGCAATATCACCTGATCCGCGTCTTCAAAACCGTGACCGGCGTTACGCCCATGCAGTTCCTCACCATGATCCGCATGGATGCGGCGCTGCGCCTGTTGAAAGACACGAAGCTGCCCACCGCCGAGATCGCAAACGCCGTCGGCTATACCGACCGCACAGCCTTCTTCCGCGCCTTCCGCAAGGTTCACGGCTGCGCCCCGTCGGCTGTGGGACGTCAGTAAAATTAGCTATTTAGAAAAGTATTAAAGGTGGCAAAATCAGAAAAGAAAGCGGTTGAGGCGAAAATCTCTCTCAACTCTAAAAGTTATCATACAAGCGCAGTACTTGAATTTCTACCAAGTGGGGAAGTTCGCCCACATTTTCCAGAGAAACTATATGATGGCACTTTCGACTTTGTTCTCGAAGGATTTTCAAAATTTGAGGAAACGCTATCAAATTTTACTTTTGAAGGAATCTCAGCAGATGGGGCGCGATTCCACACAAATAGGCTAATTTTAAATTCGGCCTCGACCCCTGTTCGCGAAGGAAAAACCTATACCCAGCTGCGAGGCTTTTTTGGCAATCTAGTACGGGAAGCCACTATTGATAACCCGCGAGACGGTCAAGGTGTATCTTATTGGATGCGTGGGTTTGAGAATTTCGGGCCTTACAAAAAGAAAACACCTCTTGGAACAGTACGTATCGCAGGTAGCACAAAGTACACTGATTATAACAATGTTGGTGGATATATCGGAATCGTAAGATCGTTTCGTGGACGTGCCATCAGCTTGAGCTGGGAGTATTACGCAAGGGAATTTCTAGATTACCTTCACAGAGTAGCAACTTTTGGTCGATGTTGCCCCCTATCGATATCCTACTGTGAAGCTTTTCGGGGAGCAGAGGCCATTAAAGTTTTCTATAACCCACGGAAGAATGAAAAACCCTTTCTTTCACCAATTCACTTTTTAAACGCACAAAGTTTTTTTGATTGCTGCATAGACACATACTTTAGATCCGCAAAAGAAATAAACAAAATCAAGTATGCGATTGATTGGCTTAACGAGCCTCAACATTATAATGAGCTGCGCTTGATGGTAAGGATGATGGCATTGGAAAATGTCGTTGAGAACCTCTTGGATGAAACCGAAAAAACCCGGCGCTTTGCGAAGACAGAATTTCGAAATGTTCGTGACCGCTTGCTAAGTGCGGTTGATACAGAGGATATTGACGAAAATGACAAAGAAGAACTCAAAACTGCACTCGGAAACCTAAACAAACTAAGCTTGAGAGATAAGGTTCAAAACCTCATTCAAAAATACCAAATCCCTTTAGATGGACTTTCAAACGAAAAAATACGCGCCGCAATCAATGCTAGAAATGATATCGTCCACCGTGGAGTCTATTATACTGCAAAAAGTGACGAGCAAGACCCGCTATGGCAACACATTATAACAATGAACGAACTTCTAGTCCGCCTCATCTTTCTACTTGTCGGCTATAATGGAATGTATACAAGCTGGGTAGACGGAATGACGCACAGAAGTTTTCCTGATTTCAGAAAGCTCTAAAACGCAGCTATCCGTTACGCGCCCCGTTTCGCCTTGGCCTTGCTGACGAGGCGCTCGACCTCGCGCATGATGGCGTCGTCGTCCTCCGCGGAAGGCACGTCATTGGCGTCGAGATAGCATTCGAGCGCGTCGAGAATGATCGCCTGGCACGACATCTCGAGATCGCGCGCGGCGAGGCGCAGGCGGACGAGATCGCGCGCCGGCATTTTCAGGGTGACAATCGCCTTGCGGGCGAGAATGCCCGTAGGCGCTTCCGGGGAAGGTCCGCGCAGGCGGCGCTGGCGCTGCGGCCGGTCTTGATGCCGGTCCTGCTGAGGTGGAAGCGTCCATGTTTTCGGCGCCTCGTCATGGGCAGGACGCCGGCGCGGCGCGCCCGGCCGCAACACCTCCACATTGCCATGGGCCTCGGCGGTCATCCGCGCCTGTTCCCGCTCGCGCTCGCGGTCAGCGGAGGGATACATCCGGTTGATCGCCTCCTCGCTCACATTGGCGGGGCCGCCCGGCGCATTGGCCGGCCGCATGGGACGCATGTCGATGTCGACGCCTTCATGGGCGACCGCGTCGACCGCAGGCAAGGCTTCGCCCTTGCGCGCCAGAAGGCTCGATGTGAGGGAGGCGAAACCACCGCCGCCGCCGGAGGAGTTGTTGGGCGCGTATGCGTTCATTGCGCCGCCCTGCGCCCAAAGACGCGGTTGCTCGGGGCCGATCCGTGGTCGTCCTGGCGGTAACCGCCATCGGCGCGCTGAAGGCGCTCATGGAGGTAAGACCACAGGGACGAGATTTCCTGCGACGACTGACAGAAGGGGTCGATTTCCATCACCGTGCGCCCGTCGATCATGGAGGCGGCGAAATCGACGCGATGGTGAATGGTGACGGGCGCCACGGTGCCGTGCTGTGACAGGGCGACGGCGGCTTCGGACGTGATGCGCGCGCGCTGGGTCGCGCCGTTAATAACGAAGATCAGCGGCTTGCCGCGCGCTTCGGCGATGTCGACCGTGGGGCCGACGGCGCGAAGGTCATGGGGGCTCGGCCGCGTCGGCGCCACGACAATGTCGGCGAAACTGACGACTTCGGAAATGGCGCGGGTCACCGCGGGAGGCGTATCGATGACGACAAGCTTGAACCCCTCCTCGCGGGCGCTGTCGAGATCGTAAAAGAGATTTGAAAAAACGGACTGGATAAAGGCGGGCGACGGATCTTTCCGCACATTCCACCATTTCGCCAGCGAGCCCTGCGGATCGGTATCGATCAACGCAACGGGTCCCGCGCCCTGACGCTCTGCTTCCACCGCAATATGACCGGACAAGGTAGTCTTGCCGGACCCGCCCTTTTGCGATGCGAAGACGATTACACGCATTGAAGACAAACCGCGCCCTCCACCTGTCACGAACATTTCGACGCAAGGTGGAGCATGCCTGAAGCGCGTTAACGCCGCGCGTGAACAGCGAGGATAATTTTCTTCAAATTGTGCGGGGAGCGTTCAGCATGAAGCCGATAGGAAAGCCGGCAGCAACCTAGATACGCAAGGCCGCCGCCAGCAAGAGGGTTATATGGTAAAGGCCTTAAACGAGACTTAAGAGAAACGTCGTTTTCCGCTCCGCACCCTCATGCGCGGTCTTAAAACCGGAACGCCTGTTTTAACCGAATGTCGCGGACAGCTCGCTGAGCTCGGCGATGTTGAGATCGCTCTGCAAGAGCGACATCAAACGGGTGATATGCGCAATGCGGGGATTGGTGTCCCAGTCCCAGTAACGCAGGACCGCGCGCGCAAAATCGCGCGCCATGGTGTCGAACACCGCAAGCAATTGTTCCGCCCGCGCCTCCGCCTCCGGCCCTTCGGCCGCATCCCTTAAGAAGGCGTAAAAATCGTCGCGCGGCACGCCAAGGCTCTTGCACAAGACGGCGAAAGGTTCGCCGCCGCCATCGCGCAGAATGCGGCCCGCGAGATCGCGGCTGATGCCGCCGATCATTGAGACCGCATCGATGATTTCCTGTGCGGGATATTTGCAGGCCGCCGCCAGGGTCTTGCGCACGACCTCCATGGAGACGGGCTCGCCATTGACGCCGCGCGGACGATGGCGGCGTTCGGAAAGGAGGAGAATATCCTTGACGACCGTATCGGGATCGCCGCCGCGAAACACCTTCGGATAAAGATCGGCGAGCGCATCCTGAACGACCCCGCGATCGAGGGCGAAGCGTGTGAGAATGCGGCGGCGGCGCTCCCCGTCGACCCACCAGAACATAATGAAGCCATGTGCGGGTTCGAGCTCGCGGCGGCGCAGGAGCAGCGCCTGCACCTCCTTGTTCGTCGCGCTGAGCGCCACGATCTTGTTCACGGCGTTGGGCGAGAGAAGACACTCCTCACGCTTCAGCACAAGCTTGCAGACATCGATCTCGTCATTGGCGAGGCAGGCGTCGGCGACCGAGGTCGTAAGATCGATGCGGCGCGCAATCATCATCCGGTGCGCCATGGTCCCCTCGCGCGCCGCCTCGATCAGGAGCGCTTCGGGCAGGGTTTCCGCTTTGGCGATGATTTTCTCGGCGACCGTCGGTTCGTCGAGGAGCAGCATGCGCACAAGCGCCGGCGGACATTCCGACACCCGCGCCACGCGCTCGGCGACCTCCGCCCGGATCGGCTCCTCCACCTTGTCGAGCACATGCAGCAGAATATCCGCAACCAGCGAGCGTTCGTTGGATGAAATCCGCCCATTGGGCAGCACCACGATATCCGTGAGTTTGCGGACCATCAGCGCGCGCACGCTGGGGCCGGACGGCGACAACGGGGTCAGCATCGCGCCCGCGTCCGGGGTTGGCCGGGCGCCGGCGCTGGTCTCATCGGCGGCGTCAAAGTCGGTCATGGATGCGGGTTTCGCCTTTCTCGTGCGAAAACCGTTGTAACCGGAACACCGTTAACGGGTGATTGCACATTTATCGGCGGTTTTCGAAGACCTCGCCGGTTCAGGATGCTAAGGTCCAGCCCTGAAGCCGGAAGGAAACAAAATCCCTGTGACTTGTCCCAATATCTTGATGTTCCGCCCTTTTTTCAAAGCCGGCGGCAAAGCGACTGTTCTCGCGCTGGCCGGGCTCGGCGCTGCGTCCTGCGCCTCCTCGGCGGATATGGCGGCCCTGCGCGAGGCGCCCGGCTATGCGGCGGGCTATGGCGACGGCTGCACCACGGCGACGGAGGAAGACAAGAGTTTCTCCACCAAGCAGGAGCGCGACGCCTACGCCTTTAAAAATGACGAGGCCTATCGCGCGGGCTGGCGTCAGGGCTATCTCGAATGCTCCACCCAGTCTCCAGAAGCCAAAGACGGCGGGCGCATTCTCGGCGAGCGCAACGAATATTAACGAAAGCTGAACGGCGCGGCCTGCGCGGCGCGCCTGAAAAATGCGATTGGGAAAAGAGCATGAAAAAGGCGCTCCTGAAAGAGCGCCTTTTTTAGCATCCGGATTGTTTCATCCGGCCTATTCGTTGGTCGACGTGTCTTCGGCTTCCGGCGCTTCCGGCTCGGCGGGCGCTTCCGGTTCGGCCGGCGCTGATTCCGTATTGGAGCCGCCGCGGCCCGGCGGGTTCGACCGGCTCGGCTCTCCGCGTGCAATCAACGCTTCGCATTCTGCGCGGCGCTCCGCCTGGCGCTCCAGCTCTTCCGGGTCCGGAGCGCGGTTTTGCAGTTCGCGAATGCGCGCATCGCGTTCGAAGCGGGCGAAATCGTCCTCACAGGCGGCCACATTGGCTCTGTATTCCTGCCGCAATTGCGTCCAGTAGGTGTCGACCACCGCGTCGATATAGGTGATCCAGTCGCTCGCGCGGCGGCGGGCATTGTCATAAGCCTGCGCCCGCACGAAAGCCTGACGGGCGCTCGCCCAGATTTCCGTATCGCTGGGGCCGGCCTGGCTGAAACGCGCGGTGCCGAGAAGCAGCCATGCGTCGCCCGTGTCCTTGCGGTCCATGCCGCCTTTGTTCAACGCGGCCTCGAGCGCACGCGCGGACGCCGCATATTGTTCGTCCGCGAGCAACACCATGCCGAGACGATAGGAAAGTTCGCCCTTGGACGAATTCCGCGCCGCCTCGCTGAGGATGGGAATCGATTTCTTGTGCTCGCGCGCCTGGCTCCAGAGCTGGGAAAGCAGGATCAAATTGTCCTGATCGCGCTCCACATTGCCGGCGTTCATCTCCCGCTCAAGCAGCTTCGCGCCGCGATAGGGGTTTTCGAAGAAGGAATAATACTGAACGAGCGTGATAATTTCGTTCTCGGTTTCAATCAGGCCCGCCCGATAGGCGACTTCGAGAACGGAAAACGCATCGCGGTCCTGACCCATGGTCGAATAGGCGCCGGAAAGCTGCGTCCAATAGCTCTTGTTCTCCGGCCAGTAATTGACCATGCGCTCAAGCAGCGGCGTGCGCTTCTGATTATTGCCAAGCTCCGAATAGATGAGGTTCAGGAGATCGTAATAACCCTTGCGCGGCTCATCGATGCCGGCGACCGCTTGCTCCGCCGGGCCCACCGCCTGCCGGTAATTCGGCGGCGAGATCTGGGTGTAGGCGGCGGCGAGCAGGTAATAGGCGTTGGGATCGACCGCCACGCCGCAAGTGCGCGCAAGCTGGATCCACTGGTTCAGACCCGTGATCGCGGTCTGATATTGCTCATTCTGGAATTGAAGCTGGGCGATATAATAGCGCAACTGATTGTTGCGCGCCGGCGGCAGGCCATTGGTGCTGAGCGCCGTCTGAAGATCGCGCAAGGCGCCGTTGAAATCTTCCAGGTTGATTTTGACGTTGGCGCGAAGCTCATAGACCGTCGATTTTTCATAGGCGCTCATCGAGTCGCCGCGGCTGCCGATCAGATTGTTGAAGCCCGCCAGGGCCTCATTATACTGATCGTTCTGCATTAATTCGTAGAGGCCTTGAATTTCCTGGCCGATCCGCGGCGACAGGGTTTTTGACGGCCCGCCTTCGTCGTCGCCGCACTGCGCCGGCTGCGCCAGCGCTGCGGTCGGCGCCGCCGCCGTCATCACCGCGGCAAGGGCGGAGGCGGCGGCCGTCAAACAAAGCTTACGATAGTTCCCACGCATGTTTTTCATCCTGCGGTCTCGACCTCTGTTTCTTCGCAGCGCCGCGAAAACGCAGGGAGCGCTATTCGCGGGGCGCGACGCGGCGTTCGCCGCTTACCCTTCCAGCACGAAGGTGACGACCGTCTGCACGCCGCGGCGCCATTCGGCCTGGTTGTCGACGATCTTCGGCTGATATTTCCAGCGCTCGACGGAACGCATCGCGGCGCGGTTGAGGCAGCTATTCGTGCTGTCAACCACTTCAATATTGGTGGTCTGGCCGTCCGGCGTCACGTCGAACTGCAACAGCACCGATTCCTGCGCGCCCGCCCGGCTCATGCAGCGTTCCGGATATTGCGGCGGAATCCGCACCAGCGGCTGCGCGTCGCGGTCCGGATTGAAGCCCGAGCCGATATTAAGATTGGCGTTGATTTCCGGGATCTGAGCCCGAACGCCGTCCATCGCCGGACGGTTGGACGGGTCGTTCACCGCCGGCGGCGGCGGCGGCGGGGCATCGAGCGTCGGCCGCTTGATGTCGCGATTGGCGTTCGCGATATCCGTATCCTCAATCTGCGCCGTGATATTGATGTTGATCGCCGATTCTTCCTCATTGAGGCGCGTTTCCTGACGGATCATCGCAGCCATGAAGAGAAACAGCCCGCCGGTCACGATAATCGCGCCCGGCACGCCGATGATCAAGCGAATGAGAGAGCCCATCTGCTGTTCTCCTTAAACGTCTTCCGTGGACACTGCGACATCCGCAACGCCGGTGGACCGGATTTGGGTCACGACTTCCACGAGAAGCCGGGTTTTCGATTCCGCGTCGGCCTGGACGACCGCCGTGCCCCGGGGATTTTCACGACGCAACTGTTCGACAACGGCGCGCACTTCCTCGAGCTCGACACGTTCCTTGTTGATCCAGATCTCGTCATTGGCCGAGATCGCCACAATAATGGCGGCGAGCTTGCGATCTGTCGCGGACACCGCCTCCGGCCGGTCGACCTCGATGCCGGGTTCTTTCACGAATGTCGACGTCACGATGAAGAAGATCAGCATGATGAAGACGATGTCGAGAAGCGGCGTCACATTGACGTCTTCTTCTTCCTCGGCCGCCGATCTGATATTACGTCTCGCCATAATTCAATCCGCCTACGAACTAAACGCCTGTCGCGCGAGGGGCGCTAAGGGCTATTGAACTTCTTTCTGCAACGCGAGGGACACAGGGCATGTGCCGCTGCAGCCATCCTGGGCCTGGTCCATGACCTCAACCGCAACGCCGGATTCCGATTCCGGCGCGGCGCTGACGAGGATCACGCCCTGGGGTTCGCGCGCGATGAATTCCTGCACCACCGGCTTCACTGAACCGGGGTCGATGACGCGCACATTGTTGACGCGCACGAAGCCGTCTTCCTGCACGGCCAGCAGAAGCGCTGGCGGCGGCACTGTATCCGGCTGGTCTTCGCTGTCTTCCGGCGTGTTCACGTCGATGCCCTTCTCGCGAAGGAAGGTCGCCGTCACGATAAAGAAGATCAGCAGGATGAAGACGATGTCGAGCAGCGGCGTAATGTTGACGTCTGCCGCGTCGCTTGCATGTTGTGCTTTTTTTCTCATGAGCGCTACTCGATCAACAAATCGTCTGAGATCTGATTCGTGGCCTTCTGCACGCTGCGGTCGAAAGCGTTAATGAAGATCAGACCTGAGAGTGAGGCGACAAGACCCGCCATTGTCGGGATCGTCGCTTTGGAAATGCCCGCCGCCATCAAGCGCGCATTGGATGAACCGGACACCGCCATCACGTCGAACACTTCGACCATGCCGGTCACCGTGCCAAGGAGACCCAGAAGCGGGGTGACCGCCACAAGCGCGCGGATCACATTGTTGAAGCGCGACGCTTCCTGCGTGGTTTCCGAGATCAACCGGTCGCGAATGGCGTGCGCATACCAGGATTTATGGTCGGAGCGCGCGGCCCAGGCGCGCTGCGCCCGTTTGGCGACGCCCGTATGGGCGCCGGACCAGTACATGAGACGCTCGATGATCAGCGCCCACATAAAGAAGGTGACCACCATGATCGCGACAAGAACGTTGCCGCCGGCGCCCAGAAAATCCATGAGCGCTGAGTAGGCGATCGTAGGGTTTAAAAGCTCCACGTGTAGTGACCCTTTCCCTTTTCCGGGGTTGAAGGGACCGGGCGCGTTACGCCCGGCCGCTTTCCGCATGTTCCGCGATGATGCCGGCGGCCTGCTCTTCCAGGATCTGCGACACGCGCTTGGAGGCGCCAGAAGCAAAAGCGTGGAGGAGAAGCAGCGGGATCGCCGCAACAAGACCAAGCACCGTGGTGACGAGCGCCTCGGAGATGCCCGACGCCATGATCTGCGGGTCGCCGGTGCCGAAGAGCGTGATCGCCTGGAAGGTGTTGATCATGCCGATAACCGTGCCGAGGAGGCCAAGGAGCGGCGCCACGGCGGCGAGCACCTTGATGAGGTTGAGGCCGCTTTCGAGCTTCGGCACCTCTTTGAGGATCGCATCGTCAAGCTTGAGCGCCACGGTCTCAACATCGTTGGAGGTCGTGTTCTCGTAAGCCAGCATGACGCGGCCAAGCGGGTTGGCTTTCGACGCCTTCTTGCGGCGGACCTGAGAGCGCACGGCGCCGGCGGTCATGGTGAGCGTCACCCACTTGTAGATGCCGAGGATCACGCCGAGGATCGCGGCGGCGATGATCACCTTACCGATGAAACGGCCCTGATCGATGCGCTGGCGAAGGTCCGGCGCGGCGACCTGAAGGTCAAGCAGCGTGCCGAGCGACGGGTCGATCGCGCCTTTGACGAAATCGTCGCCAGTCGCATTGGCGACGCGGCTCGCGGCGCTGGTGATGTCCGACGGAGGCTGCTTGGCGAGAAACTCGAGCGTGCCATTGTTATAGGTGAGATATTTGCCGTTGGAGAACGCCACGAACGGACCGATCCGCGTGACATTGGCTTCCGCCGACTCGCCATTCGCCTGAACGATGCGCGCGTCGAAGGTGGCGACTTTGCCCTGCTCGGCCATCTGCTGGATC
Organism: Parvularcula sp.; assembly: GCA_002704915.1. Taxonomy (GTDB): domain Bacteria; phylum Pseudomonadota; class Alphaproteobacteria; order Caulobacterales; family Parvularculaceae; genus Hyphococcus. The sequence continues at coordinate 244,202 of PAIP01000034.1, read as the reverse complement.
ATGATTTCCCAGAGATCGCGAAGCTGTTCCTCGGTCGGCAGTTTTTCCGTGCGCGCCAGTTCGTTGAGAGTCTGGCCGCGGCCGGGGAATTGAGCGGAAATGATCGAGCGCTCGACCTGGGCGTTGAGGTCGGCGGCGGCTGTGCGCGCGGCGCCGAAGAGTTCCTGGAATTCGCCCTGTTTCGACGCCAGCTCCTGGTCGAGCTCGGCGATCACTTCTTTATTGGCTTCCATCACGCCTTCGAGGCGGGTGGATTCGGCTTCCGCCGCAGCGACCTGCTGGCGGACCTGATTAAGAAGCGCCTGCTGCTGGTTGCGCTCGGCGCGGAAGCGCTCGAGACGCTGGCGGTTTTCCGCGCTCACTTCGCGGCGTTCCTGACGGACCGAGTTCAGAACCTGGTCCAGCGTGACCTGCGCCTTGGCTGACATATCCACACTGATGGCGGCGACGCCGGCGATCAGGGAAATCGATGCAAGTTTGAGGAGTTTCATGACTTGTAATTCCTTATTACCCGTTTTCGCCGTTACTGGGCCGCAACCGGCGGCTTGACCGGAACAAAGAAGAGGTCCGGCGCGGTTTGTTCTTTGGCCATCCGCAGGGCGTATTTGACGTCTTGCAGATAAGAACGGTTGAGATTGGTCCAGTCGCGTGCGGCCGGATCGTAGATCAGAAGCGTCGAATCGTCCGGCGTCTTGAACATCAGCGCGATGCGGCCGATGCGCAGGAATTCGCCCGTGAGCTCCTGGCCGTCGAAATTCACCGTGCCGTTATAGGAACCGATGGTGCGGCCGTATTCGCCTTCGATCTGATAGGCCTCGACGATGAGACGATAGCGCTGCGCCGCCGACATTTCGGGGTTCGCCAGCACGCCCTCAAGACGGGCGGCGCGCTCGGAACGCTCGGTGGCGAGGAACGGCAGGTCCGCATCGACGAGATCGCCAAAGCGCGCAACCATGTCTTCCATCAGCGGCTGCATGGCGCGCTGCAGGCCTTCGACATTTTCAATATCTTCGCGAAGCTGAACGATCTGGCGCTCCTGCGCTTCGATATTGCGATTGAGCGATGCGTTGTAACGGCGCGCCGCTTCGAGCTGTTTCAGATTGGCGCGGTAATCGTTCAGGAGCGACGCCGTCTGGTCGTCGAGCTGATCGATCTGCTGTTGCGCCGAAGCGGTTTCCCGCGCCGTCGCTTCAGCTTCCTGAAGCGCCGACTGAAACTGCGCCTGGGCCGGCGCGCTCAACACAGCGAGCACCGCCGCTGAACCCAAAATCGCTGATCTTTTCATAAATGCCTCACCTACCGGATTGTTGCGGCTGACTGATACGGCGCCGGAAATTGGGCCGCGGAGCTGTGGCGCCTTGCGCCAATTTGAAACGCTTTTCCGCGCCTCAAGAAAACTGTGCATGATACTCTTCACCCAGAACTGTCCCCTGTTCCCCATGCAAGACTTCAAAGCAATCGTATATTTGCAGCAGAATTGCAACGGCGTTTTGACAACTGATCAAACGCCCTCCCATTCGAGCCGCCCATAGCCGATTACTGCAAAATTCGTGTCACCCTGTTTTTCGCGGCCTGCTGCGGAACAGCCTGTCGCCCGCCCCGTTCCCTTAACGGCCGCTGAACATACCCCGTTAGTTTGTAACAACACTTCTCAGCGCTGGCAATCGCTAGAATTGCGCAAAATCACGGTGCGGAGCGTGCAATCGCGCGACTCGCATTTTTGCGAGGGATTGACACGCAAGCGTTCCTGTGCAGACGCCGCGAGGGCGACACTTATATAGTATAGTCAATAATAACGACGAAAAAATGGCGCCGCTAAGGTCAAATTAACCGTAGATGATATTGTAGCGCGGTCGGTTTTTTCAGCCGGCACGCACAATGACCGCCGGACTTGCGCGGCGGGAGATGCTGATCCCGGAAAATTGGCTGGGGCGCCAGGATTCGAACCTGGGAATGTCGGTACCAAAAACCGATGCCTTACCACTTGGCGACGCCCCAACATGCTGGCGGCGCGCGCCTTTCGGCGGCCCGCGAGCCTTGCGGAGCGGGCGAGATAGCGCTTTCCCTCATCGCTTGCAATGGCCCGGATGCGAAAAATGCCGCCCCCTCGCACAAGCCCCGGCGACGGTCCGACGGCCAGCGCCGGATCGGGGCGCTCAGCGCCTGAAAACCGCCCGCTGCGCGGGCCCGCGAAATCGACATTGCGCCCGCGAAAATCCATCGCTATAGAGGCGCTCCCGCAGGCGGGGCGTCATCGCCGCCGCCATATATCGGAGTGTAGCTCAGCCTGGTAGAGCACTGTCTTCGGGAGGCAGGGGCCGCGTGTTCGAATCACGCCACTCCGACCATTTTCCGGCGCCCATAGATATAGTCACGCGCTCATTACATCCGGTTCGATCCGCGCGAGCGCATCGGCGCCGGCGGTTACGGCGTCGGTGAGCGAGACGGCCTCGGTAAGATAATTGTCGGCGTAGAATGTCGCGAGCGCGATTTTCGCTTCGTGATAGGCGGGGTCCTGCCCTTCCTTTGAGGCGATCGCCGCGGCTTTGGCGCCATGGGCCAGATAGTATCCGCCGGCGGCGTTGCCGAACTGTTTGAGATAGGGCGTCGCCGCGGCGAGCGCATGCTCCTGATCCTTTTGCGCCGCGTCGAGCAGCCATTCCGTGGACTGAAGAAGCGCATCCGCCGCTTCGAGGAGCCGCTCGCCGATATGGGCGAGGTCTTCGCGTTTCGCGGCTTTCAGCATCATCGCCTCGGAATGGATTTCGCTGATGAATTTTTTCGCCGCGGCGCCGCCGTCGCCTTGCAGCTTGCGGCCCACGAGGTCGATGGCCTGTATGCCGTTGGTGCCTTCATAAATCGCGGCGATGCGCGCATCGCGCAGATGCTGGGCGGCGCCGGTTTCCTCGATATAGCCCATGCCGCCATGGATCTGTATGCCGAGGGACGTCACGTCATTGGCGCGGTCGGTGGCCCAGGCTTTCGAGATCGGCGTCAGCAATTCCTCCAACGCCTTCGCTTCCTTGCGCGTTTCTTCATCCGGCGCATGGCGCGCAAGATCGTAAGCGACGGCGTTGGCGTAACAGATGGCGCGGGACGCATCGGTGAGCGATTTCATGGAGTAAAGCATGCGGCGCACATCGGGGTGTTCGTAGATCGCAACCATGTCGCCGGATTTGACGCCCGGCGCCCGGCCCTGTTTCCTGTCGAGCGCATAGGCGAGCGCGCGCTGATAGGCGCGCTCGGCGACGCCCACCCCTTGCACGCCCACATCGAGACGCGCGGCGTTCATCATCACGAACATATTGCGAAGGCCCTTGTTCTCCTCGCCGAGAAGCGTGCCGTAGCATTCGCCATTATCGCCATAGGACATGACGCAGGTGGGGCTGCCGTGAAGCCCCATCTTTTCTTCGAGCTTGATGCACTGAACGTCATTGCGTTCGCCGAGCGAGCCGTCCTCCTTCACATGCACCTTGGGCACGATGAACATGGAGATGCCGGCGGTTCCTTCCGGCGCGTCGGGCAGGCGCGCGAGCACGAGATGGACGATGTTGTCCGTCATGTCGTGATCGCCATAGGTAATGTAGATTTTCTGGCCGGTGATCTTGTAGCGCCCGTCGCCGACCGGCTCGGCCTTGGTGCGCACGGCGGAGAGATCAGAGCCTGCCTGCGGCTCGGTCAAATTCATGGTGCCGGTCCATTCGCCGGTGACCATTTTTTCAAGATAGAGCCTTTTCTGCTCATCCGTCGCAGCGTGCATGATCGCCTTGACGGCGCCCGTGGTCAGGGTCGTGCCGATGGCGAAGGACATGCAGGCGGCGTTCAGCGCATCGACAAGCGCAACGGCGAGCGTCGAAGGCAGGCCCTGCCCGCCCGCTTCCTCCGGGAACGCCAGCGACGACCAGCCGCCTTCCACATATTGGGCGTAGGCTTCCTTGAAGCCGGGGGTTGTTCTGACGACGCCGTTTTCGAGCTTTGCGCCGTCCTTGTCGCTCGCCTCGTTCAGGGGGGCGACCACGCCGTCGCAGAATTTGCCGATCTCTTCGAGGATCGCCGCAACGAGATCGTCGGACAGCTCCGGATAGGCGCCCGCTTTCTCCAGCGCGCCGAAACCGGCGGCGTGGTCCAGAATAAAGCGCATGTCGCGGATCGGCGTTCGATAAGTCATGAAAAACTCCGGAAATCGTCAGGAACGTTGCTTCCGGTATTTAGGACGTTGCGGCCGCGCGGACCAGCGTCGAATGCAGAAAGGGTCCCGCCTGTCTTATTGCGGGACGCCGGGCGGCTCATGAATATGGCCGGTTACGACAAAGCGCGCGCCCGCGCCGTTGCTTTCCCGGGAAATGACGCCGCCCGCCTTCTGGGCGAAGGCGTCCACAAGGTCGGAACCGAGCCCCGTCGCCCCCGGTTTGCCGTCATTATCGGGCCCGTCAGCGAAACCGTTGCCATTGTCAGCAACCGTCAGACGCCAGCTCTCGCCATCCTCATCGAAACTAATGGCGACCTCGCCGTTATCTCGCCCGTCGAAAGCATGTTTGGCGGCGTTGGTGACAAGCTCGTTTAATACAAGACCGATGGCCGCCGCCTTGTCGCTGGGCAGTTGCGTGTCATGAACCTCAAGCCGGACCTTGACTTCTTCTTTGGGGAAGAGCGCCTGCGCAAGATGCGCGGTAATGTCGGCGAGATAGCCGCGCATGTCGATGAGGCTTGTCTCCTCCGCCTCGCGATAGCTGCGATAAAGCGATTGATGCGCGGCCGCGAAGCTATGCATGCGTCCGGCGGCGATGCCGAGCGCGCGGCGCGCCTCTTCATTGTCCGTGCCGCGAAGCTGAATATTGAGAAAGCTTTCGACAATGGCGAAATTGTTGCGCATGCGGTGATCGATTTCCCGAAGCAGAAGGCCGCGGGCTTCGATTTCCTTCTCTCGTTCCTTGACCGCCTGACGCACGGCGCGCCGGAAGATCTCGGCGAAAACCGCAATCACCAGCGCAGCGAGCCCGTTGACCATGGTGCGGGCCCCGTCTCCGGCGACTTCAAAGGCGAAGGAGCCCTCGGCCGGCAAAACGAAATACCAGGCGTATAGAAACGAGGTGAGCCAGGCGACCAGTCCCGCCTGCCAGCGCCCGAATAAGGTGGCGATCAAAATCGCCGGATAGATCAGGGAAAAGGGGCCCGCGGCATGAGCGACAAAATCCACCAGCGCCCGCGCCCCGATCGCCGCAAGCGTGCAGGCGACGCCAAACAGGATTTGAGAAAGGAGGGGCGGCGCGATGTCGGAGAAATGGTCTGCGACATCGAAGTCGCTTACCTTTCTGAGTTGAGAGCGCTGTTCTATATCAAGCCTGCATGATGCGAGGGATAAGTCATCTGCGTTGAATAGCACGAAACGGCGGCTGGGAATATTAACATGGATCAAATTACGAAATTTGCATCTTTCCTGTGCGCTGCGGGCTCTTTCTTTCACAAAACTTCCAAAAGGCCGGAATTGCACCCAAAGGCGCGCCTGGTCGCGTCCATGTGATTTTGTCTCACCCCATCTTTGGGTGTGATCACAAAGAACAGGCCTCCAGAGCTGCGCAAAATCTTAATAATCAGTAAGGGAACTATCTAAAGTCACGCCGTCGTGATCGCATAAATCAATTGGGCGTGAAGCTTCATCGGTTTGTCGCTTGGCCGCTTGTGCGCATTTCCGGCTTCAAGCAGAAGCGTGCGCCTGGGCGAAACGGTTCGCCCTTTTTATGAGAAACCCAAATGCGTATGATAATGATCGCAGCAGCCCTCGGTTTGGGCGCAACTGCGGCGACCTCCGCTCATGCGGAAACCTATGGCAAAATCTTCGGCGGCGCCGTTCTCGGCTCCGACCATGATGTTGTCCTCAATATCGACGGCTTCGAGCCTGTCGCCGGCGAGTATGACACAGACACAGGCTTCGTCGTCGGCGGCGCCTATGGCTTCAATCTTTCGGAAGTCATCAGCCTCGAAGGCGAGCTTGCCTATCGTTCCAATAACGTAAACAGCGGCGTCATCGAAGATGTGCCGCTCGACGGAGACGGCGACATAAACGCCTTGAGCTTCATGGCGAACGCCGTCGTTACGGCGCCGTCGCTTGCCGGATTCGCGCCTTACGCGGGCGCCGGAGCCGGTCCCGCCCGGGTTGGCGGCGGCGGCGATCATGACCTCGTCTTCGCCTGGCAGGCTTTCGGCGGCGTCAGCCGGAACATCACCGAAAAAATGTCGGCCGGCGTTGAATACCGCTATTTCGATGCGGGGCGTTCAACGCTTGAAGGCGGACCCGCGGTGCTGGACACCGAATATGACGCTCACAGCGTCAATCTGGTTCTGAAACGTAGCTTCTAAATGCTTTGTTCCCGTGAACGCCGCCCCCTCTTTGCGGCGTTCACAGACGAGACGAAGGGCGCGGCGCCTGCTATAGGGCCGCCATGACGACGCTCGATCATAAAGACATCAATGACGCCGCCCGCATCATCCGCGAAGGCGGGCTTGTGGCCATGCCCACCGAAACGGTCTACGGTCTTGCCGCCGATGCAACGAACGACAAGGCTGTTGCACGGATCTTCGAGGCCAAGGGCCGGCCCCAGTTCAATCCGCTCATTACTCATGTGGCCTCGCCTGACATGGCGAAGCGTTATGTGGAAGTTTCGCCGCTCGCGGAACGCCTGATGAAGGAATTCTGGCCGGGACCGCTCACGCTGGTGCTGCCGCGAAAAGAAGGAAGCGATGTCTCGCTTCTCGTTTCCGCAGGTCTCGACACCATCGCCGTGCGCATGCCCGGTCATGATCTCGCCCAGGCCTTGATCCAGGCTGTCGACTGTCCGCTTGCGGCGCCGAGCGCCAACCGGTCGGGGACCATCAGCCCGACGCGCCCGGACCATGTAAAGGAATCTCTTGGGGAACGGGTCGACATGATCCTCGATGGCGGCCCCTGCCCTGTCGGCGTTGAATCAACCATTGTGAAAGTCGCTGGCGATACGCTCACCCTGCTCCGCCCCGGCGGAATCCCGCGCGACGCCATAGAGCGCGCGACGGGCAAACCTATCTCATCCGCACACGGAAAGATCGAGGCGCCGGGCATGATGACGAGTCACTATGCCCCCGACGCAAGGATCCGTCTCAACGCACATGAACAAAGAGAGGGTGAAGCCTTTCTCGGCTTCGGTGAGGTCGAAGGCGCCGGTCTCGCCGCGTTGAATCTGAGCAAGTCCGGCGACATCGCCGAGGCCGCGGCCAATCTCTTCGCTCATCTGCGCGCGGCTGACCGCATGGCCGCCACGCATGGTCTGACGACCATTGCCGTCGCCCCCATTCCCAAGGAAGGTTTGGGCGAAGCCATAAACGACCGCCTTGCCCGCGCGGCGGCGCCTAGAGAGTAAACATCATTCCGGCTTTTTGAACTTGTAAAGAAAGCGATCCGTTTTCCGCCGCACTTCCGGTTCGAAAATATTGGCGTCGTAATTGTCCTGCGGATTGCGCAAGACATCGCTCTCGCCGGCCAGCATGAAACCGGCCTCGCTCGCCCATTCCAGCACCAGCCCCGGATCGATGCGGTGAACCGTGCCGCCCGTTGACGGCGGCGAGCCCGGCGTCGCGGCATGGTCGAGCACGACGAAGACGCCGCCGGGTTTTAGAATGCGCATGACTTCCGCAAACGCCGCATCGGCATCGCCCAGGGATTCGCCGCCCGGTTCGTAATAAAGATCATGGGGGCCCAGAATCCAGGTGACCACATCCATGGAGGCGTCGCCGGCTTCGAGCTCGTCGAAATCCGACTTCAAGACGCGCACATTATCGAGCCCTTCCACCCGCTTCGCCACGGCGTCGCCGAGAAACGCATCGAAGGGTTCGGGATTGTGCATCACCACTTCGCCCTTGGGACCCACGAGCGGCGATAAAAGCTCCGTATAGTAACCGGCGCCCGCCTCCATTTCGAAAACCTTCATGCCCGGCTTTACATCGATAAAGGCGAGAACATTAGCCGGCTTTCTGAGCTCGTCATCGGCATGGTCTTCGGCCGGCCGCGAATGCAGAGACAGAACCGCCTGCGCCCGTGCCGCCGGGTCGTCGCCCGCAGCCGTAAGCGCATCTTCCGGCGCGCCCTCCGCGCATGCGGCGAGAAGCGCCGCCATCGCGCCAATCAGCGCGGCGTCAATTGCTCTGAACCTGCCCATGAACGCATCTCCCACGCCGTCCGGCGGCGCTTAAAATCGGTCCGCCGGATACAGCCCCGTCTTGGCCTTAAGTGATACGCCGGTTCCGATCCGAAGGCAAAAGCGCTGTGCAGGCGCCCGCCTGCTGCTTGAACACATGGCCCCGCATCACTAGAGAGAATGCGAGCAACGTCGGACATTTTTCATGACAACTCAAAGACGCACGCCGCTTTCGAAAGACAAGCTTGACGCGATCCGCGCCATTGTTGGGCCGAAGGGCGTCTTCGAAGGCGAGGATGCGGCGCCCTTTCTCTCCGAATGGCGCGGGCGCTGGCCCGGCGAAGCGGCGCTGATCGTCGCGCCGGCCTCCACTGAGGAAGTCGCGAAGATCGTCAAATATTGCAGCGACAACGATATCGCGGTGACGCCCCAAGGCGGCAATACCGGCCTTGTGGGCGGACAGATTCCTTTTGGCGACGAGATCCTGTTGTCCCTGAAACGCATGCGCAAAATTCGTGCAATCGAGCCCTTGAACAACACCATGACCGTCGACGCCGGCGTGACGCTGGCCGAAGCGCAGGAAGCGGCGAAAGAGGCCGGCCGTCTCTTTCCTCTTTCCATCGGCTCGGAAGGGACGTGCCAGATCGGCGGGGTCATTTCCACCAATGCAGGCGGCGTCAACGTGCTGCGCTTCGGCAATACGCGCGATCTGGTTCTCGGGCTCGAAGCGGTGACGCCGTCGGGCGATATCTGGCATGGCCTCAAACGTCTCAGGAAAGACAATACCGGCTACGACCTCAAACAGCTCCTGATCGGCGGTGAAGGCACGCTTGGGATCGTTACCGGCGCCGTGTTGAAACTGTTCCCGCGGCCTGCGGAGAAAGTCACTATTTGCGCCGGTCTCAACAGCGCCGATGACGCCGTCAAACTGTTGTCGCTGGCGCAGGAGCGGACCGGCGGCATGACGTCGAGCTTTGAATTGATGGCGCGGCTTTGCATCGATCTCGTCTTGAAACACATTTCGCAAAGCCGCGACCCGCTTGGCGAAAAACATCCCTGGTATGTGCTGGCGGAGTTTTCATCGGGACAAAAATCCGGCTTGCGCGACACGGTCGAGGCGATGCTCGGCGAGGCGCTGGACCAAGGGCTCATTGTCGATGCGGCGATCGCCGAAAACGAAAGCCACGCCCATGACTTCTGGCGCATCCGTCATTCCATCTCCGAAGCCATCAATGGCGAGGGGCTGGGCGCGCGTCACGACGTCTCTGTGGCGACGAGCGACATTCCAGCCTTTCTGGAAAAAGCCGATGCGGCGGTTCTCAAGATTGCGCCGGGGGCGCGCTTCGTCGCCTTCGGTCATATCGGCGACGGCAATGTGCATTACGATATTGTCGGCCCGGAGGGGTCTGCGCAGGACGTGCTCGAACCTGTGCGACCGCAGATCGAATCCGCCGTTTATGATGTCATCGACACGTTTTCCGGCTCTATCTCCGCCGAGCACGGCGTCGGGCGCCACCGCCGCGACACGCTCGCCAAGCGCAAGAGCGCGGTCGAACTCGACATGATGCGGGCGATCAAGAAAGCGCTCGACCCGAAAGGCATCATGAACCCGGGGAAGATGCTGTAAGCATTCGCCCCCTTCCAGGCGTAATGAGAATAAATTGCGGGCGGGCGCTGTAGGGCCCCTTTCACACAAACCTGTCATTACGGAAACAATTTTTACTCATGTCAGATTGATCTCAGTCAACACAGGCTTGGCTCGATCTAGGATAGTCAACAGCAGCTTTTGCAACATACGCTCAGGAGACGCCGTCATGCGCATGCCCCTTAAAAATTGGACCGCCCTTATCGGTTCCGCCCTCGTCCTTTCCTTGCCGTCAGCATTCGCCCAGGGCGGCGGCTACGGCCCCGGCGCAAACGCGCAATCTCCAAAGCCCATGCATCTCGGCATGAAGGAAAAAATTCGTCTCCACGATCAGGATGGCGACAACATGCTCAGCAAGGATGAGTTCGACGCCTGGCATGACACGATCTACGCCGCTCTGGACCCCGACGGAGATGGCTTCTCGCTGGAGGATTTTATCGCCATGCGCATGGGCCCGGGGCCCAAACGGGGATTAAATCCCGACCGTCAAAAGGAAATGCAGGAAAAGGCGATGGAGCGCAAAGCCAGGCGCTTTGAAAAAATGGATAGCGATGGCGACGAAGTCGTCACGCGGGAAGAATTCACCGAATTCGAAACCAAGGTTTTCGGTGAGGCCGACAGCAATGGCGACGGCAAGCTCAGTGAAAAAGAATTCGTCGAGTATCATCGCGGCATGTAATTGAACGGAGCAAAATCGCTCTTTTCTGGGCGCTTTTGCTGTTCGCCTCACCGGCGCCGAGTTCTCATGTCAAACGTGCATTTGGGTTTGACATGCCTATCTTTCTCTTTTCCGCCTATAATTTGAATCCCGGCACAGCGTGCGGCAGGCGTCGCCTTTCCTCATATAATTGTCATCTTGCGCTGGCGTACATGTCAGCTTGATCTCAGCTAGCGCTCCTATTTCTCCATCGCATTGCGTCTGTTTATCGCAGCAAACCGCAGGAGAAATTGGCATGCGAAACTCACTGTTCAGACTGACCGCGCTCGCCGGTTCGGCTTTCCTTCTTTCCCTATCGCCCGCCTTTGCCCAGGGGGGCGGAGGTGGAGGTGGAGGCGGCGGCGGCGGGGGCGGCGGCGCTCCGCGCAGCGCCCCGGCCATGTCCCAACCTGACCGCGACCGGATGAGAGATCAGGACCGCGACAAGGATTTCGACCGCGATATGGATCGCGATCGCGACCGCCTGAAAGACATGGACCGGGACCGTCTTTATCTCGGCGCGAAGGACCGGATCCGGCTCCATGACCGTGACGGCGACGGGAAACTCAATCAGGGCGAATTCAATGAATGGCGCAGCGGCGCCTTCGACGTCATCTCGCCCGGCGGAAACGGCTTCACCCTGCAGCAATATCTTGCTGTCCGTCTTGGCCCCGGCCCGCAAGGCTCTTCAAACACGGCGCGCCAGCAGCAAATGCGCGACCGCGCCGATTTGCGCAAAACCGAACGGTTCCGCGTGATGGACGGCGACGGCGACGGCGTCGTCACCCGAACCGAATTCATGAAATTCGGCAATCTTTATTATCTCGAAGCTGACCGCAATGACGACGGCATGGTGAGCGAAAAGGAACTCAGTCAATATCATCGCGGCATGTAAAATGCCGTGGCGCGGAAGCGACCCTCTCCCCCCTCGCTTCCGCGCATCGTAATCGCAGCACGGGCTCGTTTCGCGCCAAGGATTTTATCAACCCTGAAAAGAGGTCGTAGCGACGCTGCGCTTTTGCGCGCGTCTTTTTTGCGCGCGGGCTTCGCGTATCGCAAAGCTCCACACGCCAACAAAGCCGAGCAAGGTCAGCGCAAGCCCCGTGAGAAACGTCAACAACTTATAGACAAATCCGCCGACGCCCGAGGAATGAAGCGGGTAAAGCGCATTGAACGCGCGGTCGCCGCGGCTCAAGCCTTGCGCGTCGGAGGTGGAGAGGACGCCGCTCGTCGCCGGATCGATGTAAACATAGGTGCGTCCGTTCTGATGCCATTCCATGGGCTGGCGCAAACGTAAGGAAGCGGGTGCGTCCGCCCTTGAAGGCCAGCTTGCAATGCGCGGCGCCGCCTCCGGATAGGCTGCATAGGCCCTGGCCAGCGCGTCCGCCCAGTCCACATCGCCCTCGCCCGCAGCAGGCCGTTCAGACGCCGGCGACGGGCCAGAGGCCGTCGCCGCATAGAGCATCGATTTCACCGGCCCCGAATAAACCATGGCCACTCCGGTAAAGCTCAGCACTAGGATCGGTATGGCGAAGAGAACGCCGAGGTCGCGGTGGCTCGCCACAAGGTCGCGCCGCGCCGCGGAGCGCGGCCACAACCGCCAGGCGAAGTTCTTCAGCGAGGGCCAGACAATCACCAGCCCTGTGACGACAAGCACAATCGCCGCAATTCCCGCCGTGCCCGAAACTACCTCGCCCGTGTGACCGGCCAGCAGGTGATGATGGAGATCGAAGAGCCAATCTTCGATGCGCCCGTTCTTCGCCCAGCGCGCTGCAACCTCGCCGTCGCCGGTCACATAGGCCGCGCCGCCATCGTGAAAAACGGCCTTGTGCAAACCGAACCCCTCGTCGCCGATCGCCACATAGCGCAGCCCCTCCTCGGCGAACCGCGTCTCGATCTGATCCAGCGCCTGTCCGAGATCATCCGGCGCGAGCGACGGCGCCGCGCGCCCCTGCGGCATGACAAGACGCAGATAAGCGTCTTCGAACACCAGGAGCGAACCGGAAAGCCCGAGAACGGCAAGGAGCAGACAAAGGACGGCGCCCGCCCAGGCATGCGCCGTCCTCAACACCCGCATCATCTAAAACCGCTTCTCATAGCCGAGCGTGATCACCCGCCCGCGGCCCGCGAAGAAACGCGCATCGTCGGTAGTGCGCGTCGTCTGGCTGTTATAGGTGACATATTGCTCGTCGAAGAGGTTCGACGCCGACAGCGTTACGTCCCCGAACGGCGCCGCATAACGAATGAACGCATCCACCAGCGCATAGCCGTCGAAATTCTCCGGCGTCGCGAGATCGAACTCCCGGTCGAGATAGAACTGACTTTGCGCCCGGAACAACCAGGGACCGGTCACATAATCCGCCGCGAGATTGACCCGGTCCGGACTGATATTGGCGCCATCAAGATCGCTGTCGATAATATCGTCCCCGTCCGTGTCCGTGCGCCCGTTAAGCATGGCGTAGGCGCCGGACAACGTGAAGCCTTCAAGCGGCGTCTCCCACTCGGCTGAAAGCTCAAGCCCGTCGATTTTCGTCGGCTGGCGCTCGACTTCGAACACATCGTTCACGAAAACCAGCCGCGCGCCGTTTTCGGAGCTCGACCAGAAATACGCCGCCGACGCAGAAAGAGGTCCGCCGCGCCATTCAAGACCCACTTCCGTGTTGTCGGAAACGACCGGCTCCACATCGAGGAAATTGTCGACGTCCTGACCGGGCGTATCCACAGCCCGCAAGATACGGCCCACATCCGGCATGGTGAAGCCTTGCGCATAAGAGGCGTAGGCCGTCAGCCCGCTGACGACGTCGACTGTGCCGCCGATATTGAACAGCGTTTCTTCGAATTTGGGCTTGCCGCCATCGACTTGCTGCGCGCCGTAAGAATAAAGCGAGGTGAAATCATCGACTTTGAAACTGGCGAATTCCTGACGCACCCCGCCGGAAAGATGCGCCCGGCCGTCAAACAGCGACTGATTGAGCTGCAGGAACGGCGCAAGCGAGGTGAATTTCGTTTCCGGCACCCAGTTGCGGCCCGTGGCGACGAGTTCCTGATAGGTTTCATCCTGAAGCGCGTCGAAACCGGCGGTGAAGCGCAGGCCCGGCACAGCGGCGACGTCGCGCTCATAAGAAAAGCGCAGGCCCTTCTTCTCCGAATTGTTCGCAGACTGATCGAACAGCATCAGCGTCGGATCGATGGCCGGGTCCTGGAAGGTGCCGAAAACGCCGCCGCCGAAAACGGCCTCGAAATTCTGATAATAAAGCTGTCCAGTGAGAACGCCGCCGAAAAGGTCGCCGTCGGTATAGGTGAGCGAAATCGTTTTCACTTCATTGGTGGGGATGACGCCGTCCGGGTCGCCGGGAATGGATGTCGACGGCAGGTTGTCCGCGCGCGAGCCCGGAACCTGCACATAATCGCCGTCGCCTTCGAGCTCGAAACGCTGCGCCATCAGCTCAAGACGCTGGTCGGGGCCGAGATCGAACCCGGCCTTGCCGAAGAAGGAGAAGCTGAACGAGTCCTGCACTTCGCCTTGCGTGCCGTCGACGCCGATGCGCCGCTCATCGCCGGAATAAAACGCGCCGCGTTTTTGCAACGCTGCGCCCAATGTCAAATCGAACACGCCGAAATCGCGGCCGGCCAGCGCGCCGGCGCGATAGCCCGTGCCGTCATGCTGGAAATCATTGGCGGCGGAAATCTGCGCGAGGATCTTGCCCGTCCAGCCTTCGCCTTCCCCCGGCGCGGAGGCGGTCACATAATTGACGACGCCGCCCGTGGCGCCGACGCCCTGAATGGCGTTGGATCCGAAGATCACCTCCACCCGTTCGAGGAAGAACGGATCGATGGTGTAACCGTCGCGGCTGCCGTCGCGTAAGGGGTTCGATTGCGGCACGCCGTCGATCAGAAAGAGCGGGCTGCGCCCGCGAAGGGACTCCCCCGCCCCGGACAGTTTTTCGCGCGTCGGCGAGAAGGATGGCACCAGCGTCGAGACGATTTCAACTGTGGAGCCGGAAAGCTGCGATTGCAGGCTGACCGCCGCGTCATCAATGACCTGAATTGTGTTGGGCAGGGCCGAGGCCGGAAGCGTCGTCCGCGTCGCGGTGACGACGATCTCCTCCCTGTCTTCATAAGCGCCTTCTTCAACTCCTTGCGCCGCGGCGGCCCCCATCATCGCGAGCATCGAAACGCCGCTCGCCCAAACCGTACCCCTCATGAACCCGAACTCCTGTCTTATTGCTATTGCGAATTATTCGCACTTAATCGCACTTGAGAATCAATTGCAATAAGGTCCGGCAAAAAAGCCATTCACCGGATTTGGGGAAAAAGCCACGCCCCGACAGGCTCGGTTCGGTTGCTTTTGAGGCCCGAGTCGCTGACTTTCCGCCGCGACCGGATCACTCTTTTTGAAACAAATCCACCATGCTCATTCTTCTCTCCCCCGCCAAAAATCTGAATTTCGACCCGGCGCCCGACGCGCCGCGCGCGACCAAGCCCGTGTTTTTGAAAGACGCGGACGACTTATCGGAAACCACGCGCAAGCTGACCCGCTCGAAAATCAAATCGCTAATGGGGATTTCCGAAAAGCTGGCGGATCTGAACTATGAGCGCTTTCAGGCCTTCGCGACGGGCGGCAAATCGGCAAGCGCGAAACAGGCGGCCCTCGCCTTTAATGGGGATGTTTATCTAGGCCTCGATGCGAACACGCTGTCGAAAGAGGACCTCAACTTCGCACAGGATCACATCCGCATTCTTTCCGGCCTCTATGGCCTTTTGCGCCCCCTCGACGCGATCCAGCCCTATCGCCTCGAAATGGGCTCGAAGCTGAAAAATCCGCGCGGAAACAATCTTTATGAGTTCTGGGGCGACAGAATCGCGAAGGAAATCGACAAGACGGTGAAGGGCCATGATGACCCGACCGTCGTCAATCTCGCCTCCAACGAATATTTCGGTGCGGTCGATCTCAAAGCGCTGAAGGCGCCCCTCGTCACGCCGGTCTTCAGGGAAGTGAAAGACGGAAGCGCGAAAATCGTCAGCTTCTTCGCCAAGCGGGCCCGGGGCGCGATGGCCCGCTGGGCCGCCGAGCACCGGATCGCCCACGCCGAAGAGCTGAAAGCCTTCGATGCCGACGGCTACCGGTTCCAGCCCGGCGATTCCTCGGAGGACCTCTGGGTGTTTTCCCGGCCCCAACCTGCGCCGAAAACGCCGGCGCGAAAGAAAGCGGCCCCGGCGCTGGTCTGACAGCCGTTATGTGACGCTTCCGGGTGGTAAGAAAGCCTCCACAGGGCCTCCCGCGCGGCTGTCATAAACCCCTTCAATTATTGAGGCGGATCGCCTGAAAGTGGCGGATTTGCTGGGTTTGCGGCCCCTTAAACCGTTACACTTTTATGTCAAAAGCGCATAATTTGCGCTTTCTCCCTTGACTTTGCGCATTCAGTGCGCAAGTATGATGACAGTTTTATGACGGGCCCTAAAACAACAGGCGATATCGCCCAGAACACGTGGCCCAAGGAGTACATATTATGGCGATTACAACCAATCCGGCGGACTTTGCCGCCCCTGCCTACAAGGCCGGCCCGAAAGCCAAAATGGTCGCGTTCTATCTCTTTGTCGGCATCGTCGCGATGGGCATCGCGATCCCGGCGGCGATCATGAGCTTCGGCCAGCCCTATTAAGACCAGCGCGGCGAGACAGCCGCCCACATTTGAAAAACCGAGACGCCGCCCTTTTCGGGCGGCGTTCGCTTTTTAAGGGATCAGCTCTGATAGAGACTGACGGAAAAGCCGAGGGTGATGATGATCACGAGCAGCGCAAAATAGACGATGATCGAAATCGCCCATTTCACAAAGGCCGAAAACCAGTTCGAGCCGTAAGCCTGACGCAAAACGGCGAAAGGCTGGAGCCAGCCCCAGATGAGCGGGACCGCCGCGAGCAAGGGCCCGATCCCCGGAATGAAACTCAAAAGCAGCGCCAGCAGGAGATAGGAATAAAGCGCGGCGTGCATGTAAAGGCTCACCACGAAATGGTCGTAGACGAAAAACTTGCGCCGGTAAAAATAGAGCAGCAGCAATATCAGCGCGTAAAAAACCGGCGCCAGAAGCATCACCCGGGGCAGGTTTTCCTTCGATTGGGCAAAGAAAAGACGCGGATCCTTCACCGCCCGCTGCGAGGCTTCGAACATGCGTCTGAGATGCGGTTCAAGCCAGGCGGGGCCGGTATAATCCTGATTGTCCCATTTGCGTTCCGTATAAGGAACGCTCTCTTTTTTCGGCGCGTCTTCGCCCTCATTTTCCTCCGCTTGCGCCTTGTCTTTAAGCGCTGCATTGGCCTCGCGCAGGCGCGCCGCCGCCTCAGGGTCGACAGCCTCCACCTCTTCGATGGCCTGTTCATTCAGCGTGACCTCGCCATCGCCGTTGATGGCGACTGAATCGCCCAGAGGCTTGGGCGCGCCGATGAGCGCGAAGGCGAGCAGAAAGAAAAACACGCTGGCGAAGAGATAAAGCCGGAAGGGCGGAGAATAGGTGACGCGCTTGCCGTCGAGATAGCGCCGCGCCAGACGCCCCGGACGCCAGAGCAATAGACCGATGGAGCGCGCCAGCTTGCCGTCAATGGCGAGCGTGTCGACAAGAAAATCCTGAACCAGCCCGACAACGACGCGCCGCGGTTCATCAGCGCGCTGGCCGCATTGATGGCAATAGGCGCCCGTGAGGACCGTCCCGCAATTCTTGCAGGCCCCGTCCGGCGGAATCGGGTCCTCAGGCTTTTTCTTCGCCTTCGGCTTTTTCAGCTTCGGCGCGCTGTTCTTTTTAGAGTTCATGATGCGCCCCCCGCGTCACGAAACGATGTGGCGGGCAAGCTAGCACATTCGTCCGAAAGGCAAAGACCGCCTGCCGCTTTATTGCGGCAGGTGCTCGAGGAAAAAACGCACGGCGTTGCCGCCCATGACGGCGCGGATCTGGTCTTCCGTAAGTCCTGCATTGATCAGCGCCTCAGTCAACGCCGGCAGCTCCGAGGCGTCGAAGCCTGTGGTTACGGCGCCGTCATAATCGGAACCAAGCGCCACATGCTCAAGACCCAGTAGATCGATGGCGTAGACGATTTGCGCCGCGATCCCTTCCGGCGTCGTGGAACAGGCCGCCGCCTCCCAATAGCCGACGCCGACAAGCCCGCCATGATCGGCGATCGCTTGCATCAGATCGTCGGGAATGTTGCGCGCCGTGTCGCAATGGCCCTTGAGCCCTGTGTGCGAGACGATCACCGGCTTTTCCGTGCGCGCCAGCACGTCGCGCACAACCGCTTCGGACGAATGAGCGACATCGATGATCATGCCCTGGCGCACGGCCGCATCCACCGCTTGCTTGCCGAACGGGGTAAGCCCGGCCCCCGATTGGCCATGCAAGGAACCGCCGAGTTCATTGTCGAAGAAATGCTGCAGCCCCATGACGCGAAGCCCTTTGTCATAGAGCCGCGCAATATTGTCGAGATCGCCTTCGAGGGGATGCGCGCCTTCTATGCCGTAAACGCCCGCGAGCTTTCCCTCATCTAGCGCGCGCTGAACATCGCCGGCGGATCGGGCGAAAACAAATTCATTCGGCGCATTGCGTTCGAGTTTTTGCAAACGTTCCGCCTGATATGCGGCCCGTTCATAGATCGAGCCCCATGTGCGCGGCGGCCAGGCTTGCGCGACCATGAGCAAAGTGAGGCTGTCCTTATCGCTCGCATTCTCATCGAGATTCATGTCCGGCGGCACTTTCGTCACTGCAGTGAAGACCTGCAACGCGACGCCCCCTTCCCTGAGACGCACGAGATCCGTATGGCCGCGCGACTGGCGCTTTGCCGGATTGCGTTTCCAGAGCAATGTGTCGGCGTGAAGATCGGCGACGGGAATGGTTCCGTGCAGTTCGCGCGCCGCATCGCTGACTTCGTAAGGCTCATAGGGCAGGACGACATTATTGTTTGCATCAAAACGCTGCGGCAGGACGCCGTAAAAGATAAAAAGACCGATGGCGATGATAATCGCCAGAATAATTCCGACCCATTTCATAATGGCCTCCCCCTTTTTTACAAATGAGACTGGCGCGGGACCGATGCGCCGTCAACGCGCAGCGGCAGCGGGACCCATAAGAGACAAGTCTTTCGCTTCGTCCACATCGGCGAGCCTTTCCAGCATCCCCACATAGAATGAAGCAGGCAATGTTTTCAGCGTGTCGGCGAGCGCGTGTTTGGTCGACCAGCGCACGCCCCTGAAAAGATTCGGCGCGGCGCGCCGGCGGTTCAACCCGACCAGCCAATAGCCGCCGTCCTCCGCCGGACCCAACACCGCATCGGCGCCTTTCAAGGCGTCGAACGCTTGACGCAGATGCCGCACGCGCAGGCCCGGCGCATCGGCGCCGATGATGACCACGGGACCATGCGGCGCATTGGCGAACACCCGCCCCATGCGGTCGCCGAGATCGCCGCCTCCTTGGGGGACGCGCGCAATGTCTTGCGGCCAGAATCGCGCCGAGATATGCGCAGCGTTCGGCGGGTCGACCGCAAGCACGGTTCGCCACGCGCCTTTGAGGCTTTCCGAAATCGTTCTTTGCGTCATGATGCGAAACAGCGCCGCCGCACGGCCATAGCCAATCTCGGCGCCAAGCCGGGTTTTCACCCGCCCCGCGACCGGCGTTTTCACGAAAATGACGACAGTTCCGCGCATCCTTCGAGACGTTTAAATTCCTTCATCCTGAGGGCAGACACAGGCTGCGTCTCGAAGGATGAAGGAATTTAAACTCCTCAGGATGAAATTGTTCTGTTTGGCGGTCATAAACTTAACTGCGGTTCACAGGGCGGGAGTATGATTGCGCCAATTTTTCCGGCGCAACGCCCAGAAAATACCGCGTTAAGGTGGTGAGATTCTTCATCACGCGGCGCACATAACCATCGCGTTCGTAACGCTCAGCGGAAGTGACGGCCTGCGCCTTCAACACGCACAGCGCTTGCGCGCCCTTCCGTTTCGTCAGGCGGCGGATGAACTCCACATCTTCCATCAGCGGCATCTCCGCATAGCCGCCACTGTCTTCGTAAAGTGCTTTGGAGATGAGCAGCCCCTGATCGCCATAGGGCGTTTTTATAAACTTCGTGCGCAGCATGGCGCCGCCGGCGACCAGCTTTGGCGCGAGGCCTTTGGCGTCAAACTGAAGCGTGAAAACCGCCGCCTTATCCGGATGAGTTTTGATGAACTGCAATACTTCTTCCGCCCATCCCTCTTCGAGCACGGTGTCGGCGTGCAGGAACAATAGCCACTCCCCCCGCGCCGCCTCAGCGCCGCGCCTCAACTGTCCGCCCCGGCCCGGCGGCGCGGTCAGGATGCGCGTTCCGAAACTGTCGGCCATAGGCAAGGTGGCGTCGGCTGAGCCGCCATCGACGACGATCACTTCCTTGACGACGCCGTCGAGCGCCGGCGCCACCAGTGCGTCGAGGCACTCGCCCAGCCGCGCATCTGCGTTCAAGGTGGGAATGACAACGGAAATCATGGGGAGACGCTATAAACGCCGGCTCAGCATTTGTCGCCGGAACCTTAATAGAAACTGCGTGAGCCCTAAAAAATCAGCAGCAGGCGCGGGACGCTGGCGTGATCAAGTTTCGCCGCCGGCATGGCGCAGGCGCGAGGCTCCTTTCCGGCCATACCCGCCGCGGCGAAGGCCACAAGCGCCGCGCCGAGACAGGCAAGCAATGTTCCCTTCATATGCGCCATACCCTCTCCCGCTTCAGGACTCGCGCCGCCGCAACGCGCAGACAAGAACGCCGTTCACGAGGACAAAGGCGAGGGCCAGAAAGGGAATGGCGGTTTTCATCCAGGGCTCGTTTTTGAAGATCAGCGCGGCGCCGATCATCGCCGCCGCCCAGACAAGGGCGTGGCCGAGCAAAAAGCTTGCGTTTGCGCGCCCGCTTCTTTCGTCAGTCATGGGTTTCTCCTTTTTGTGTAAACGTTTCTTCTGGTTCTGTTTCGACAAACGGCGCGCGCGGCCGGTTATGCGGCGTCGCCTTCGCCGGGCGAAAAAATCTGTTCTATGGGCAGCGCGAAGACGCCGGCGATCCTGAACGCCAGCGGCAGGGACGGATCGTATTTGCCGCGTTCCAGCGAGTTCACCGTCTGGCGCGACACGTCCAGCTTTTCGGCGAGATCGGCCTGCGACCAGCCGCGCTCTGCGCGCAATTCCTTCAACCGGTTTTGCATCTCAGCAATCCCGCCCGCCGATCATGAAGCGCACAAGGCCCCAGACGATGATCAGGAAAGGCCCGAACAGCATAATGTCGTCTTCGAGATCGAGAACGCCGAACCGTTTCAGGAAACCAAGCATGGTCGCTGCGAGAAAACCGATAACGAGCGTGAGCGCCGCCGCATCGGCGGTCACTCTTTTCTGCATCTCGTCCATGTGCCGGTAAAACCGGAAAAACGAAAACCCGGCAATGATGAGCGGGACAAGCGGCGCAAGCGCCAGGACGACAAGCAGCAGCCCCGGTTCTACGGACTTTGCAACGGTGAGCGCCACGAACAGAACCACGAGATAAAGCATCATGGCTGCGAACATCTCGATCGTGTAACGCCGCTTGGCTTTTTTAATGCGCTCCGACATGGGTGCGCTCCTTTCTTTTTTCTCTGAGGGCTCAGGCGTTGCGGCGGAACGGCTTCGCAAGGAAGCGGAACACCGCCTTGCGGCTTTCGATCAGCGTCAGGCCGAGCATGGCGGCGGTCGTCCAGAAGGCGACTTCCACCGCAATTGCGCCCGCCACCACCGCCATGGTCCATTCTTTCTTGTCCGGGTCCGCGGCATAATAGAAAACCGCGATACCGGCCCACACAGCCGCCGCGGCGACCCAGACCCCGGCGACAATCATTTTCTTCACGCCCATTTCATACCTCCGATAAATGACAAGCAAACTTGACGACAAGTATGCTTTACATTTGCGGACGCCCTGATGTCAAGCACCCTGGATATTATGCACTTGAGATACCGCAATAGGGTATGCTATGGCGCACTGATTGCGCCAACGAGTCCTAAGGAGCTTGAGCTTTATGCTTAATCGGTGGTGGGTGCTAATTTTACACCAAGGCGACCTAACTCTAGTTCTTTTCCGGCGGTCTTGGCTGTTACGACCAAGTCGCCCTCCTTGGTTAGGGCAAGGAAAGGAAATTCGAAGTGGCCTCTAATAGTCAGGCGCGCGTCTTTGGGGATTGCACCCTTCGCCACGCGTTCTCTTAAAATGCCGGCGGGCAATTCTTGAACTATAATGGGTTTATCGGGATCACTATCAGGCGTCGTGATCTCTATAAATACCGGCTCATCATTCTCGCCGGCCGTTTCAATGTAATGCACCACCGCGAACAATCTCGGCAGTGTGGCAGGCAACTCCGAAACGACGATTTTTTCCTTGTAGACGCCTACGAAAATCTCTTTGCCCGTAGTTTCATTACGGACATCATCGCAAAAAATCACATAACCGAATGGAGTTGGGACCTTATTCATGCGGCGAGAGGTTGATGCTGATCGTTAGTGAAGGTTTTCGCGGGCGGGTAGCTACTCCGCGAAACGGTTGGGCCAGCGGTAATTATACCGGTTGCAAGAAATGTTTCCTGTCCTTCATTGGAGTCTACTTTAATACCATATGGGGTATAGATCACACCAGTTTTCCGGTCGCGCGCTTCAATCGTGATTTCTACGTCAAGTACGTTAGCAAGGTCCGAAATTGTATTCAGGCGCCAGTTTGGCGCTTTACTAAACCAACGTGATACGGCCGACTTGTTAATCTCAAGAGCATCAGCCAGCTTAGAAAAGGTCAGGCCTTCCGACTTTTTTCTATTTTGAACGATAGAAGCAAAAAGGCTTACGAACATGCTACGAAGCATTCCGCGGTCATAATTTCTAAGTCTCTTGTTCTCATCCATCTGCATTGCTCAAGACTCCGCTAAGATAATCATCAGGAAAGTCACCTCTGACCGGGTCTATCCCAGAAAATGTCTTTTCCCAGTCTGCAATCATCTTGTTGGCTAGCGCAGTGTAGTTTGAGACCGATCCCAACTCATGACGGACATACGCTACCATGCCAACGAAGACGTCCTTCTCAATAAATCGTCCAAGGATTCTCCATCCCGGTCTCGGTTTTCGAAAGCAAAGCGCCCACGCCTCGTCTAACTCTTCCAACTTTTCTAAATCGACCCGTTTTACCGACTTCTCAGAAATCGTTATCGCGTGCCCAGCACAGTAACGACCAATTACAACGTCAGCTTCCGCAGTTGGGAACCCTTGAGGTGGAGCCCATTTTCCATCAATGAGTTCCACGACTTTGGGGGGTACAAAAAGGCGACGAGCAACTCCGTGACTCCTACTCCGAAGGGGGCGCTTTTCAACGAAGCCCGCCTCCTTAACTTGCCTATCATATGTGAAAGTTGCGTTAAAAGTCAACTTTTTTCTGCCTAGCTTGGCCACAACCTATTGTAGAATAAACGAAATTGCCCGCCTATATTTAGGCGAGCGCCCAGCATTAGGGAAACCCTACTATGGTTAAGAATACTAAGACAGAGAAATTAGATGCGAGTGATAAGACTGCATTGAGGCGAGACGCGGTGGTAAAACGTATGTTGAATACTGCCCCAAAACAGCATCCCAAGCCGGAACCTGGCAGAAAGCCGGGGCGACCTATTTCATCTTCGTCCGCCAACGGAACTTCCGATTAGGCCCCTTAAGCTTACGCGGCGTCCCGTCCAGAAGTTGCTTGATATAAAAGACGCTTGCCGACAGTGGCCTTGATGGCCGTCTCCGTGCGCTGCGTATCGTCAATGCCGAGCGCTGCACGGTTCGAATAGCGGAAATCAAATTCCGAAAGATAGCGGTGCAGGTGCTTCTTATCGCAGTGCTGATACACGCCGCGCATTCCGCGTTTGAAAATGGCGAAATAGCCTTCAATCGTCTGCGTATGAATGGTGTTATCCTCGCGATTCACGTATTCGTCTTGCGCATGGCTGACGCTGTAATGCTTAGCATAGCCTTTGCCGAGCGGCTTGTAATGATGCGCCTCGTCCGTCATAAGGCGGGCTTCGCGCGCAAGATTTTCTTCTAGGATCGGCTTAATGGTCTTTGCACTGATATTATCGACGATATAGCTACGAGCGCGGCCTGAATTGCGGTCAACAAGCGCAACGATCTTGCACATGTTGTGCACAGGCGTCCGGCTCTTAGGCGCATCCGGGTCCCGCCCCAGAAATGTTTCGTCCGCCTCAACCATGCCGCCGCCGGAGCCCATGGAAGGCTCGAAATCTTCCGGGCGCATGGCCTCGCGGATACGGTGTGCCATGAACCAAGCCGTCCGGTAGGAGCCAAAACCAAGATTGCGGTGAAGCTGGGCGGCGCTGATGCCTTTCTTGGAAGAGCACATCAGGTGCGTGGCCAGTAACCACTTGTGCAGCGGGATATGAGAGCGCTCGTAGATCGTGCCGATAGTCACCGAGAAAGGCTTGCGGCACTCCTTGACCTTGCACTTGTACAGGCCGGGGCGGTGCGACTTGCCTTTCATCAGGGTCGAAAATTCGTCGCCGACGACGCCACAATGCGGGCACACCCGGCCATCGGGCCAGCGCAGCGCCTCATAGTGGGCCCGGGCGGCTTCTTCATCGTGGAAAATCGCGTCTGTGAGTTTCTTGGTCATTGTCTCTCTCCAATGACCGAAAGATAGGAAATCAGCCTTGGTATGTCAAGTGAATAATGTCTAGCACACTTGTCAAATTTTCTATGTTGAAAAAATGTTCTTGCTTTGTTCTTTTGAGGTGATAGCTTTTCGCCATGGCCCGCGCCGCGCATCTTTCCTTTCATCCGAACCGCCGCCCCCCTTCCAAAAATGGAGCCGCCCAGGGGGAAGGCGCCTCAGGGGGAAATGGGGCAGATCCCTCCGCCGCCCAGGAGAGCCCCGCCCGGATGACCGCCAGGGGAAAGGGGCGCGGCGCGCGGTCCAACGCTTCGGGGCGTTACGAAAAAGAACAACGCGAGGAGATGGATGACGGCTGGGATCTGGAGGAAGATCTCGCGCCCTTGAAGACTGAAGTCACCTATGAAAACCCGCGCACGATCATTAATTTCGTGAACTCGCCCTATGTGGGCTTCGATCGCTCCATCAATCCCTATCGCGGCTGCGAGCATGGCTGCATCTATTGTTTTGCGCGGCCCTCGCACGCTTATATGGGGCTCTCCGCGGGGCTCGATTTCGAAACCAAGCTGTTCGCCAAACCGTCCGCCCCCAAACTGTTGGAGAAAGAACTCTCCCACAAAAACTACCGGCCCAAAGTCATCGCCATGGGAACGAACACCGATCCCTACCAGCCTGTGGAGCGGCGCTTTCAGATCATGCGCGGCATCCTCACGGTGTTCTCGCGATTCAACCATCCGGTGACGATCCTCACCAAGTCGCAATTGATCACGCGCGATCTCGATATTCTGGGTCCCATGGCGGAAAAGAAACTGACGCGCGCCATGATCTCCATCACCACGCAGGACAAGCTCCTCGCCCGCTCCATGGAGCCGCGCGCCTCGGCGCCGAAATGGCGGTTCGAAGCGATCCGCCGGCTTGTGGACGCCGGCGTTTCAACAGGCATCATGACCGGCCCCATGATCCCCGGCCTTAACGATGACGAGATGGAGGCGATCATGGAGAAAGCCGCCGACCTCGGCGCGACATTCTCCGCCATGACCATTCTGCGCCTGCCGCTTGAGGTCTCGCCCCTGTTTCAGGAATGGCTCGAGGCCTATGCGCCGAACCGCGCCAAGCGCATCATGCGTCATATCCGCGAGATGAATGGGGGCAAGGATTACGACCCCAACTGGTCGCGCGGGCGCGAAATCTCGACGCCCTACGCCCAGCTTATCCGCGAACGCAATCGCGCCGCCCGCGCCCGGCTCGGTTTCGACCGCGAAAACGCGCCCATCGACCTCTCCCTCTTCCGCGTGCCGGAAGAGGTATCGGGCCAGATGGATCTGTTCGGGTGAGGTTGTTCCGCGTCGCTATGCCGGCTCCGGGCGCTGTTAACAATTCATAAACCATAAAACCGCCTGGCGCTTCAGCGCTTTTCGCGTAACGCCTTCGCGGCGCTCCCCCGAAAAAGAGGCGCCTTTATTGCACTGCTTCCCCGCAGCATGCCATTGGCTTTGTCCGGCGAAAGCCGAAGGGGGACTTTGAGTGAAGATCGACATCGTGACGGCGGGCGAGAACGCGATCCCGCCAAATTACATGATAGAGGGCATGCTCGGCCTGTGGCGCGCCGCGGGCCATGACCTTCTCATCCGGCCGCTCGGGCGGCTGTCGCGCACGCCCGACGTCACCATCGCCCATGTTGATCGCACCTATGTGGACGAAGCGCTTCTGGCGCGCGAGCGCGAAGCCGCGCCGGTCATCAACGGCGCCGTCACGGACATTTCCAAACGCACCATCTCCACCGCTCTCGTTACGCCAGATGACGCCTATGACGGCGCGGTGATGGTCAAATCCAATCTCAATTTTCACGGCGCGGCGGAGCGCAGGGCCCGCGCGCTGCCCGTGCGCATTGCCGATGCGCTATGGCGCAATACCAAAACAATGTTGCCCAAGGGCTGGACGCGCGAAAACCTTCATTATCGCTACCCTATTTATGACAGCAAAGCGGAGCTGCCCGCTTGGCTCTGGACCCATCCAGGCTATGTGGTCGAACGCTTCCTGCCCGAGCGCGACGGCGACCTTTACGTTACGCGAA
This sequence comes from Parvularcula sp., assembly GCA_002704915.1. GTDB lineage: Bacteria > Pseudomonadota > Alphaproteobacteria > Caulobacterales > Parvularculaceae > Hyphococcus. Next base: position 217,950 of record PAIP01000034.1, on the reverse strand, counting down.
GCTGGATTTTCTTCGGCGACCGCGATCACACGCGCATCAGCCGGTCACACTCGCCCATCGTCAAGGCGGAAAACACGGTAAGCCACGAGGCCCTCGACGGGCCGCCAGAAGATCTTCGGGCGATCAGGCGCAAGCTCGGTTTCGATTACGGCAAATTCGACTATGTGGAGCGCGACGGGCGCGCCATCCTGTTCGACGCCAACAAGACGCCGACTATGGCGGGCCGCGCGCCCCGGCATATGGAGCTGCTCAGCTATTTTGCAGGCGGGCTTGCCGGCTTCGCTCTCAAGCCCTCCGCAGACGGAGCGACGTCATGACAAAGCTTGCGCCGCTGAAACCGCGCTGGTTCCTGTCGGATTTCGAACCGGAAAACTGCGTATATGTGACGCGCGCAGATCCGGACGCGGCGATGTGGCTTCCCCAGGTCCCTTGCGCCATTGACTGGATGGCCTGCGGGCCGCGCACCATGCTGGGGACGCTGGGCCGGTTTGTGCTTCCAGCCGCGACAACGCCGGTCGGCGCTCAGCTTATCGAATGGACTGGGCTGACGGATGAAACGCGGCATGTTTTTTACACCGCCAGCAGCGACTGTCTCGGCGAGGCGGAAAAACTCAGCCGCGAAGGCGCCGTGCTGACCTGCCAGCACTATCTGCCGCACTGGCCTGATTATGACATCCGCTGGCGCACGCCGCCTTCCCTTCTCGCCGACCTTAATAACAAAGCGAAGCTTGCTGACTATGTTCCGCAAGACCTCACGCCGAAACGTCGCATTGTGGCGCGCGCGGCCTTGCTTGAGGAAATTGAGAAAGAAAAGACCCCCTTCGCCTTGAAGGCAGGTACGCCCTTGAGCAGCGGCGGCGCCATGGCCGCCTGCGTCTGCGCAACGCCCGACGAAGCGCGCGCGACCGTGAAGACCTTTCTTGATGTCAAAGATCCTGATGCTTCATTCGTAATTGAAACCTTCTATCCGTTCACCCAAACATGGTGCGCCAATATTGGCGTTTATGAAAAAGGCCGCATTTATTTCGGCGCGGCGCAGCAGGTCCTTGATGATGCGCGCAAGCAGACCGGCAGCCTCAATGGCGGCGCCTTCACTGCGCCAGACGCGGTGCGCGACGCCGCCCTCGCCATTGCGGAGATCGCTTTCGACGCCGGATATCGCGGCATCGCCGGCATCGACATGGGGATTACTGAAGACGGCAAGCTGCTTGCCTTCGATCTCAACTTCCGCATGACGGCCTGCACATCGCAAATCCTCTATCACGAAAACGCCTGCGCGCGCGTGAACGCCGCCGTCAGCCGGAATTGCGCCTTCAATTTCGAAGCGCCGCTCGCCGAGGTGGTCGGCAAACTGGAGAACATCGTCAAACAAGGCGCTTTCGTGCCGCTCTCCTCCTTCGACAATAGCTTGCGCGATGAAGTCACCGCCGGTTGCCGCCTCTGGGGCCTCGCACTGGGCGCCGACGCAGACGAAACCAGCGACATCGCGGAAAAAGTCGGCAGCGTCTGTAGCTGACGCCTGGACGCCAATAAGATCAGCCGCCAAGCGATTTCAGCGTCAGAAATTCGCGCCGGTCTTTCGGGCCATAGGTCGCAAAGCCGGGATTGGGCCGTTCGAGATAGGCGTGTTTGCGCTGTGACAACGCATCCGTCGATGCGCGCTTCACCGCCTCGGCCATGGGGATCTTGTAGGGAACCATGGCGTTGAGACCGAAGATTTTCGCTTTCAGCTCTTTCGTCATGGGCGCATAGCCGTAGCGCTCCTGAAACTCGTCGGAAATCTGGAATGCGCGAAACGCCTGTATCTGATCCTGCGGCGAGCCGTACCAGATCGAATCCGTTCCCCACAGCACATTGTCTGGGCCGCAATATTTGACGAGCTTGCCAAGAGAGTGCGCCGCCTGATCCATATCGCGCATGAGAAAGCGCCAGGTCGATCCCAGTTCCGCGTAAACATTCGAATTCGGCGCAACGCCGGCGTCGATCAGCGACTGGCACAAGACGTCGATCCCGGCCTCCTTGCCGGCGCCAGGCGTAAACGCCGCTTCCGGCGTCGAGAGATCGTAGCCTGAATGATAAAGAATGAAATTGATGTCGGGATGGCGTTTCGCCGCCTCGCCGATATCGGCGCAGGTTGAATGTTCGAAAGACTGCGGACCGAAAGAAAGGCCCTTGTGAATGGCGATATTCCTGATGCCGAGCTTTTTCGCTTTCGCGATCATCGCCTCGCCCACATCGTCGGTCATGAAGAAGCCTTTGCCGTCCGGTCCCCATTGCGTGTAGGTCTTCCACGCCGAAATCTCGAAGTTTTCCGCAAGCCGGTCCATGTCTTCGAGGTCGCCCGGCTGGTTCGGGTTGACCCGGCCATGCAGCATCAACCGGTGATCGCCCTCCATCGCATCAACAATGCGCCGCGTCGCGTCCGCCTCTTCAATGGTCACCGGCTCCGCCTCGCGCAAGGATGGCACGAAGGACAGAACCATCATGTCGGTGTCGGAATCGAGAAACACATCCTTGATGAACTCTTCCGAGCGCAGGCATTGAAGATAATCGAGATTGTCTTTCGGCGCTTCCTGCACGCATTCCTTTTGAACGAAGCGAAACATGTTCTGCGCCATCTCAGGCGCGCGCGACACCCATGCGCCATCGGGATTCACATAATGTCCCTGCACGTCGAAAATGAACTCGTCGCCGCCGAGCGCTTCCATCGCCGCTTCCGGGTCGAGCGCGGTTTCCGGCGGCAGGTTGAATGATGCGCCTTTCTTCGACGCCATGGCGTTCGCATGATTGACGGCGAGCAAGGTCGTCGCCGCACCGCAAGCCGAGACGAGAAAATTCCGGCGCGAGCGCCCGCTGCGGCGTGCATTTTCATTCACCCAATCATGGGCGAGCGCATTGGCGGCGCGGTTGCGCGTCTCCAGCGGCACAGGTTCGAACTCGCCATTCGATGTCGTATCGATGCGAACCGGCAGGCGTTCGCCCTCCGGATCCCGGTCCTTGTGAATGTCGAGAATGTTTTTCGCCATGGCTCCCTCCGGTAACGATAGCCGGAGCCTAGCATGACCCGCGCGAGCCGCGTCTCGTTTCACCGCAAAAAGCCGTCGTCCTGTCAGCAGCGCTCAACAGACGATCAGAACGTCTGATCAGCCCCGCGCCGTCTCCGCCGATGCACGCAAATGCTTCCAGAATAGTCGCTCAAGCGCTTGTGTCTTCGCCTAAGACGGCATTGCCCGTAAAACGCAAAAGTCCTTTGAAAATGCGAGGTTCCCATGAGCGAAACGAACGATCCGGCCAAAAACCAGCCGCCCGGCTATACGCCGCCCAAAGTGTGGACCTGGGATGCAGAGAATGGCGGCGCGTTCGCCAGCATCAACCGCCCGGTTTCCGGCGCGACGCACGACAAGGAGCTGCCCGTGGGCAAGCACCCGATCCAGCTCTATTCCATGGGCACGCCCAACGGGGTGAAAGTCACCATCATGCTGGAGGAGCTGCTCGCCGCGGGACATAAAGGCGCCGAATATGACGCATGGCTGATTGAGATCGGCAAGGGCGACCAGTTCTCCAGCGGTTTTGTGGACATCAATCCGAACTCGAAAATTCCCGCCATGGCCGATCATTCCTTCGATCCGCCCATCCATCTTTTCGAAAGCGGCTCAATGCTGTTTTACCTCGCCGAAAAATTCAATGCGTTTTTCCCGCGCGAGATCCGCAAACGCACCGAAACCATGAACTGGCTCATGTGGCAGATGGGGTCCGCGCCTTTCGTCGGCGGCGGCTTCGGCCATTTCTACAACTATGCCCCCTTCAAGATCGAATACGCGATCAACCGCTACGCCATGGAGACCAAGCGTCAACTCCATGTGCTCGACACCCATCTCGCCGACAAAGACTATATGGCAGGTGACGAATACACCATCGCCGACATGGCGATCTGGCCTTGGTACGGCTCCATCATGCGCTCGGCCTATAATTCGCAGGAATTCCTGTCCGTCCACGAATATAAAAATCTCGACCGCTGGGTGGAGAGGGTCGGCGAGCGCGACGCCGTAAAACGCGGTTTCATGGTGAACCGGACCTTTGGCGGGCCCGAAACGCAGCTTCGCGAGCGCCATGACGCCAGCGACTTCGAAAAGAACCGACAGGACATGGTCGAGGCCCGCGGCGGCGACCGGGTTTGAAAAAAAATCCCCCGATGCGGTAGCAGGCCCCGCCCGAGATTGTTAGTGTAACATACAATTACTGTCGCAAAGGGCGGGACAGCCCGGATTCAGAGGAACCCCATGGCCAAGGTCATTGACGGCAACAAGGTGGCGGCGTCGATCCGCGCCGAATGCAAGGAGCGCGTCGATACGCTGAAAGAAAAAACCGGCGTGACGCCCGGCCTCGCCGTTATCCTCGTGGGCGAAGACCCCGCCTCTGCGGTTTATGTGCGCAACAAGATTCGCGCCTGCGACGCCGTGGGGATCAAGTCCTACACCCACCGGCTCGACACCGACATCAAAACGGAAGACCTTGTGGTCCTCATTCATCAGTTGAATGCGGATGCGGGCGTTCACGGCATCCTCGTTCAGCTTCCCTTGCCGAAACACATCGATATGGAGCGCGTGCTTGAGACGATCTCGCCGGAAAAGGATGTGGACGGTTTTCACCTCTATAATGTGGGCGGGCTCATTCTCGGCAAGGGCGATTCCTTTCCGCCCTGCACCCCTTATGGGGTCGTCAAAATGCTCGAAAGCGAGAATATCGACGTTGAAGGTCAGAATGTCGTGGTGGTCGGCGCCTCCAACATTGTCGGCAAACCCATGGCGCTCATGCTGATGGCGAAGGACGCGACAGTCGCGATCTGTCACGCCAAGACACGCGACCTCGCGCAGTTCACCATCCTCGCTGACATTCTCGTCGTCGCGGCGGGCGTGCCCAATCTGATCGTGTCGCCCATGGTGAAAACCGGGGCCGTCGTCATCGATGTGGGCATCAACCGCCTGCCGGACGGGCGCCTAGTGGGCGATGTCGATTTCGAAGGCGTTTCGAAAAAAGCGTCCTATATCACCCCGGTGCCGGGCGGCGTCGGTCCCATGACGGTGACGATGCTGCTGGAAAACACTGTCGCCTCCGCCGAACGCGCGGCGGCGAAAGGCCAAGCCTAAAGCGGCCTGGAGCCTGCGAATCCAACATTTCGGAACCGCCGCAGCCGCCCGGTGTTCGCTTTTGCATGCCTCATGCACCGAGCCGTTCGAGCGGCGCCGATCGGGCAAAACGCGAAGATCGGCCGCGCCGCGACAGTTTTGCTTTCCGCGTCCTTTTCGTGTTCGCGATAGCGGCGATCGCCTTTGCGCTCTTCAAATTGTCGACGCTTTTGTTCTTGATCGCCGGCGCCATCGTTATCGCCGTCATCATCCATCTGATCGCCGACCCCTTGCGGAAACATCTCAAAGTCCCGCCCAAGCTCGGCGTCTTTATCGCGGTTATTTTCCTTATCCTTGTCCTGGCGGGCGCCAGCTATTTGTTCGGGGCAAAAGGCGCCGACCAGTTCGACCGGCTGGCGGAAAACCTGCCCGAGGCCGTGAGCAAACTTCAGAGCACGCTGTCGAGCGGCCCGTTCGGCGAGGCGGTCGCAAACGCCATAACCGGCAATGGCGGCGCCAGCGCCGTCGATATCGCCGGCTTTGTGCGAGGCATGATCGGCGGCGTTCTGACCTCTCTTGTGTATCTCATTTCAACGGCGACGGTGGGCGTCATCCTCGCCATGTATCCCGAACATTATCGCGATGGCGCCCTGAAGCTTCTTCCGCCGCGTCTGCGTCCGCGCGTGCGCGAGGCCGTCAATCTGAGCGGACAATCCTTGAAGGGCTGGCTTGTGGGTCAGTTGATCGCCATGGCGATCATCGGCACGCTGACGAGCCTGGGTCTGATGCTGATCGGCCTGCCCTCCTGGCTGGCACTCGGCCTGGTGGCCGGACTGGCGCAATTCGTGCCCGTGGTGGGACCGATCCTTTCCGCTCTCCCGGGACTTATTCTCGCCGCCTCCATAGACGCGACCATGCTTTTGCATGCGCTTCTCGTCTATGTGGGCGTGCAGCAACTGGAAAGCAATTTCATCACACCCTTTGTCATGCGCCAGACCGCGTCCATTCCCATGGCGTTGACCGTCTTTTCGATTATCGGTTTCGGCATGTTGTTCGGCGGCCTCGGCGCGCTGCTCGCGACGCCGATCACCGTCGCCGCCTATGTGCTCATTCAGAAACTCTATATCGAAGACGAGTTCGGCGACGATCTGCATATTCAGGGCGAAGAGGAAAGTTAACCCTGTTGTCGCCAAGCCTCGACTCGCGACGAACACGCGCAGCCGGCGCGCCTTGACCTCGCTCATATTAAACCGGACACTTTTCATCTAGAAGACATTATTCATTGCGCGTGGCGCAATCCTCGGGGGAGAAGGGGATGCGTCAGTCTTGGCTTGTTTATGCTGCACTCATCGCCGTCCGCGGACGGTCGCAACCTCGCATTTCTCACCAGGGACCTCTCGAAAGTATATGGCGAGGGGCCAGCGGCGGTGCATGCATTGCGCGGCGTTGATCTGGAAATCCCGGAAGGCGAACTCGTTGTGCTGCTCGGCCCGTCAGGCAGCGGAAAATCCACTCTTCTCAATATTCTCGGCGGGATCGACCGTGCTACGAGCGGTCAGGCGTTTTTCCTGAAAGAGGAGCTGACGGCGATGAACGATCGTCAGCTCACCGCTTATCGCCGCCGCCATGTGGGTTTCGTTTTTCAGTTCTACAATCTGATGCCAAGCCTCACAGCCCACGAAAATGTCGATCTTGTCGCGGAAATCGCCCCGAGCCCCATGGACGCCATCGACGCGCTCGACATGGTGGGCCTTAAAAACCGGGCGACGCATTTTCCGTCGGAATTGTCTGGCGGCGAGCAGCAGCGCGTCGCCATCGCCCGCGCCATTGCAAAGAATCCGACCGTGCTATTCTGCGATGAACCCACCGGCGCGCTCGACAGCCAAACCGGCGTCAGCGTTCTGAAAGCGTTACAGGATGTGAACACCCGTCTCGGCACCACGACGCTGATCATCACCCACGCCGCAGCCACCGCGGCCATGGCCGACCGCGTCATTCATTTCGCCGACGGACAGATTCGCGAAGTCATCGTCAATGACCACAAAGCCTCCCCTGAAGACATCAGTTGGTGAGCGCCATGTTTGACTTCCTCAGCACCCTTGACCGGAAACTTCTGCGCGATCTCTGGCGCATCAAGGGCCAGGCCGCGGCGATTATTTTTGTCATCGCTGCGGGCATTTCTCTCTTCGTCATGTCGCACGGCATGATGGTTTCGCTTGATGAAACCATGCGCGCCTATTACGAGCGCTACCGCTTTGCGGACATGTATGCGCCGGCGAAACGCGCGCCGGACCACCTCATCGAGCAATTGCGCGCCCTGCCCGGCGTCAATGATGTGGAGGGCCGCATCAGTGGCGGCGGCCTTGTGGCCTTGCCGGATGTGTCCGCGCCCATCAGCGCGCGCGTTCTCTCTTTCGACCCGGAAGCGCGCTCGCCGATCAATAATGTTCATCTTTCATCGGGAAGAATGATGTCGCCGACGCGCAGCGACGAAATCCTGCTGCTGAAATCTTTCGCCGACGCCCAAGGGCTGGGGCCAGGCGACCCCTTGTCGATCACCATGAATGGCGTGCGCCATGAATTCATGATCGCCGGTCTCGTTCTCTCGCCGGAATTCATCTATGCGCTGCCGCCCGGGGATTTCGTGCCCGATCCCGGCCGCTTCGCCGCGATCTGGGCGAACAAGGAAACCATGGAGGCGGCCTATGATCTTGACGGCGCCTTTAATGAAGCGATCCTCACTTTCGCACCCGGCGCCAATGAACAGTTTCTCATCGACGAACTGGATCGCCTTCTTGCGCCTTATGGCGCCGTCGGCGCTTACGCGCGCGCTGACCAAATCTCGAACAAGTTTCTGGTGGAGGAGCTGGCGCAGCTCAAAACCATGGGCCGGGTCATGCCGCCGATCTTCCTTGCGGTGTCGATCTTTCTCCTGAATGTCGTCATCACGAGGCTCGTCCAGACCGAACGAGAACAGATCGGCCTCATCAAGGCCTTCGGCTATTCCAACGGCGATGTGGGCTGGCACTATCTGAAATTCGTGATGGCGATCGCGCTTGGCGGCGCGCTTGTGGGCTGGGCCGGCGGTTTCTGGCTCGGGCGGATGATCGGCGAGATTTATCAGGCCTATTTTCACTTTCCCTTTCTGGTTTTCGTCGCCGATTTCTCGACGCTTGGGCTGGTGCTTGCCATCAGCGCCTTCGCCGCCGCAGCCGGCGCCTGGGTCGCCGTGCGCTCGGCCATCAACCTCACCCCCGCCGTCGCCATGCGCCCGCCGGCGCCGCCCAAATTCAAAAGCGGCGACGGTTTTTTCAGAGCCGTCAGCCGGCTTCTCGATCAGCCGAGCCGGATGATCCTGCGCCGTCTCGCGCGCCAGCCCGTGCGCGCTATCCTCACCACCTTCGGCATCGGCGCCGCCATGGGGCTGTCGGTGATGATGCGCTTCAATGTCAACGCCACAGACTACATGCTGGATGTCAGTTTCAATGTCATCGACCGCAGCGATGTGCTGGTCACCTTTGTGGAGCCGCTCTCGGACAAGACCATCCTGGAGCTTCAAGGCATGGAAGGCGTGACGCTGGTCGAAGCCTTCCGCTCGACGCCGGTCATGTTCCGGCACGAGCGCGAACAATACCTCGGCGCCATCACCGGCCTGCCTGACAATCCGACCCTGAACCGCGCCGTCGATTCGAACTTGCAGGACGTGGCGGTCTCGGGCGATGGCATCGTTCTTTCTGAAAAACTGGCGGAGATTCTCGGCGTCTCGGTCGGCGATGTTCTCACCGTGGAAGTACGCGAAGGGCGCCGCCCGACGCTGGAAATTCCCATAACCGGTCTCGTGGAGTCCCTGATCGGCACGCCCGCCTATATGGACATGAGCGCGCTCAACCGGCGCCTCAAAGAACCGAACCGCGTCTCCGGCGCCTATATGAAAATCGACTGGACCCGGCGCGACGCCGTCTATGACCGCATCAAGGCGATCCCGCTCGTCGCCGGGGTCAGCCTGCGGCGCGAGGCGTATGAAAATTTCGACAAGATGATCGAGGAAGGCCCGGGCGTCTTTCGCCACATCATGACGGTGTTTTCCATCGTGATCGCGGCGGGGGTCGTCTATAACAGCGCGCGCATCGCCTATATCGAGCGACAGCATGACCTTGCGAGCCTGCGCGTCCTCGGCTTCACGAAGATCGAGACCGGCTATGTGCTGCTGGGGGAGCTGGCGCTCCTGACGATCCTCGCCCTGCCCATCGGCTCCGCGCTCGGCTATCTGATCTGGTCCTATATCGCCACAGCCATGTCCACAGAGCTTTACCAAATCCCCACGATCTATAAGGAAAATGGGCTCGGTTTTGCGGCGATTATCGTTTTTCTGGCGACAGCCGTCGCCAGCGCTTTTGTGCAGAACGACGTCTCGAAAATCGAGATGGCCACCGCGCTGAAAACCCGGGATTGAGCATGTCGATAAAAGGTCTGAAATCTCGCACCACGGTCATAGCCGCAGCCGTCGCTGTGGTGGCGGCCTTTATGCTTTATGCGTTCTGGCCGCGGCCCATGGCTGTCGATATCGGCGAAGCGACGCGCGCGCCGATGCTCGTCACGATTGACGAAGAAGCAAAGACCCGTGTTCGCGACGCCTATGTCGTCTCGGCGCCGGTAAGCGGCCGGCTGTTGCGGGTCGATGTGGAGCCGGGCGACGAAGTCGTCGAAAGCGAAACCGTCATCGCCCGGATGACGCCGACCAACCCTGCGGTCCTCGACGTGCGCACCGAAGAACAGGCGCGCGCCGCCGTTGAGGCCGCAGAAGCCGCCTTGACATTGGCCAAAGCGGAAATGCGGCGCGCCGCCGCCGACGCCGATTTAGCGGAAGCCGAATTGGGCCGCACACGGAAATTGCGCGAAACCGATACGGTGTCCGAGGCTGCGCTCGACCGCGCCAAGCGCGCGGCGCGCGCCGCCGATGCGGCCCTCGACACAGCACGCGCGGCCGTGTCCATGCGCGAAGCCGATCTCGACAATGCGCGCGCCATGCTGATGACGCCCTTTGAAGCGGAACAAAAAGCCGCCGGCACGAATCCGCACCCACAGACCTCGATCCCGTTGCGCGCGCCAATCTCGGGCCGGATCTTGCGGGTCATGCAGGAAAGCGAAACGGTGCTGCCGGCCGGCGCACCGATCCTCGAAATCGGCGACCCCCTCGGCGATCTCGAAATCGTCGCCGAGCTCTTGTCGACGGACGCCGTCAAAGTCTCCCCTGGCGACCGCGTCATCATCGAAAAATGGGGCGGCGAGCCGCCGCTCGAAGGCCGCGTTGAAAAAATCGAACCCTGGGGCTTCACCAAATATTCCGCGCTCGGCGTTGAAGAGCAACGCGTGAACGCGGTCATCCAGTTCGACGGACCCGAAGATGCGCGCGAACGGCTCGGCCACGGGTTTAGGGTGGAAGTGCGGATCGCCATCTGGGAGGACGACAATGCGCTGACCATTCCGTCGAGCGCCGTCTTCCGCAGCGGCGAGGACTGGGCGGTGTTCGCCGTGGACCGCGATCGCGCGCAGATGCGCGCGATCGAAGCGGGCCGTAATAACGGCATTGTCACGCAAGTGATCAGCGGCCTCTCCGAGGGCGACGAGATCATCCTCTATCCCGGAAACCGGGTGAGCGATGGCGCGCGCGTCAAGCAACGGGCGCTGGAATAGTGCGCCCTTATGTATCCTTAAAGCCTAGTGCATCATCAAAACGGGCATTTTCGCTTCGTGAATCATGTGGCGGGTGAAGCCGCCGAGCACCGCCTGGCGCCAGCGGCTGTGGGAATAGGCGCCCATGACAAGAAGGTCGGGCGCCGCCGCGCGGATCTCCGCATCGAGACGCGCATTGACGCTCTCCTCGCCCGTCACCTCTATCTCGGTCGCAGACGCCGCAACGCCGTGAAGGCGCAGATAAGCGGTGATGTCATCGGTGTTGATAAACGGCGCTTCCGGTTTACGAACGCTGACGACATTGACGTCTTTTGCGCTTTTCAAAAGCGCCAGCGTCGCGCCCACCGCGCGCGCCGCCTCCTCCGCGCCATTCCACGCAACCACAATCTTCGACGGCGCGGCTTCAAGCCCGCTGGCCGGGCATAACAAGACCGGCCGTCCCGACTGGAAGAGCAAACTCTCGGCGATATTCTCCTCCATTGGCGTCGCATCGTCTCCCGCGGCGGCGAGCACCGAAAGGTCGAACGCCGTCGCCTGACGGGCGTAATCGGCGAGCGGATCGCCCTCTCTATCCGCCCAGGACGCCGTGCCCCCATGAGCATCGGTGCGCTCTTCAAGACTCGCCATGGAGACGCCGGTTTCCTCGCAAAGTTTCGTAAAAAGCGCTTTCAGATTATCCGCGAGCCGGTCTTCGGCCTTCTGGAAATTTTCCGTGAACTCAGTGGAAACGCCGCCCAGCGGAAAATAGACATTGGCGGGCGGCGCCGGCCGGGCGCGCAGATGCACGACGCTGATATGCGCATTGTCGCCCCTCGCCATCAGAGCGGCGGCGCGAAACGCCGTTTCCGCCGACTTCTCCTCGCAGAACGGGACGAATATAGATTTCAGCGCCATTTGAACTCTCCTGTGGCGACAAGAATAACCGCAGGCGCGGCCGCCTTTATTGATCGCGGTCAAGATCCGCTCGTCACCGGCAATTTAACGCTCTTCAAGGGCCCGGCGCAAACGGCGCAGGATCACCTTGCGCGCGCGCTCGTCCGCCGCCTCTTCAAGCGCTTCGCGGATATCCAGAGAAAGCTCGGCAAGATCGTTATGCCAGTCGAGGTCCACCACCGCCTCATGGCCGAGACGGCGCGGTCCCATACGCTTGCCGATCCTGCCCTCGCCAAGAAGATCGACCTCGTCGTCGAGATGCGGAATAATAATCCGGTCTTTCTCAAACCCCGCCTCGATGAGACGGTCATGCAGCGCGTTCAGCCCCTCGGCTTGGCCATGGGTCAGAAAGACGGCGCGGGTCACGGGCTTGCGCGCCGTCATCCAGTCCATCACGCCGTCGGCATCCACATGACCCGAATAGATATCGATGGACTGAAGGTGCGCCTTCACCCGGATATCTTCGCCCTGAATGCGGACCGTCTTCGCGCCGTTTTCCAGAATCGAACCCAGCGTGCCGGGCGCCTGATAGCCGGTGAGCAGGACCGTATTCTTCTCATCCCATAGCCGGCGTTTCAGATGGTGACGAATGCGGCCCGCTTCGCACATGCCGCTGGCGGCCAGGATGATGACACCGTTTTCGTAATTGTTGATCGCCTTGCTTTCCTCAACCGTGCGGGTGAAATGGAATGACGGATTGGCGAAAATCTCGCCGTCTTCGCCCGTATCCTCAAGCTCGTCAGCATGGCGCTTGAACGCTTCTGTCGCCTTGATGGCGAGCGGCGAGTCGAGAAACACGAGGCGTTCTTCAATCTCGCCTTTTGTCATAAGAAGGCTGAGATCGGAGAGCAGCTCCTGCGTGCGCTCAACACTGAAAGCGGGAATGACGAGCACGCCGCCCCGGCCCATAGCCTTGCGCACAATATCGGCAAGCACCTTACGCCGGGCATCGGGCTTCAGCACCGGACGCTTACGCGCCCCGTAGGTCGCTTCGCAAATAACGTAATCAAGATTGCTCGGCCCCTCCGGATCAGGATGGAAAAGCTTGTGGTCAGGGCCGATATCGCCGGAAAACAAAAGGCGCATAATGCGCTCATCGTCGTCGCCTGTTTCTATTTCAATTTCGATGGACGCCGAGCCGAGAATATGGCCTGCATTCCAGAAACGCGCGCGCACGCCGGGGCCCGGTTCGAACCAGCGCTGGTAATCCCGGGCGATAATTTTTTCCGCCGCCGCTTCGCCGTCCTCGCTCGTATAGATCGGCTCCACAGGCTTTCGTCCCCGCTGCGCGTTGCGCCGGTTCAGGAAAGAAACCTCCATCTCCTGAATATAACCGCTGTCAGGCAGCATGAATTGCAGCAAGTCGCGCGTTCCTTCGGTCGCGAAGACCTTGCCGCGAAAACCGGCGCCCATAAGTTTCGGCGTGAGGCCGCTATGATCGATATGGGCGTGGGTGATGAGAAGGAAGTCCGCTTTATCAGCCGGAAAGGGAAACTCGCCGTAATTGAGCTCTTTCAGGGTTTTCGATCCCTGAAACATGCCGCAATCCACAAGAAACGCGCCCTTGTCATGCTCGATCCAGTAGCAAGAACCCGTGACAGTGCCTGCGGCGCCGCAAAATTTCATGCGCAGTGACATCTAATTCCGCTCTCCTTCCAGGGCCGCAACAAACAAAGGCGCGACCTCTATGGCGTTGGATGGATGGTTGACCGCATCGGCGGACCGGATCGATACCACCTTTCCGCAGATGCTTCTCCGCAGAACGAAAAAATCGGCTTCTGCGGCATCTACTCTCTCCGCAAGCGTCATGGATATCCCCATGTCCGGCCTTCCCGGTTGATCAGGGTCAATAGGATAGCGCGAACTTAACGCATGGTCTCATGTTTCTCTGGAAGGCCTTAATTTGCATGCGAAATGGCAGAACCGCGATCGGCATTATTGACCAGGAGTCAGAAGCGCGGCTGAACTGATGAGAAATGACAAAGGGGAGCTATGGGCGGCGCTGGTGAAGGCGGGATTTCCGTCCTGGACATCGGCGCTTCAGGCGGCCGCCTTAAGGCGCTCAGCGAAATCTGCTTCGTGTCGACGAACCGAGCCAGTCGCGGGACGGACCGTTGGCGTTCCGGGGCATCATTCCTGTAGACTGTCTTTTCCTTTCGCAGCTCACCCGGAGGCGCCCCATGCCGAAACTGACCATAAACGGCCAAACCGTTGACTATTCAGGCGACCCCGGGATGCCGCTTTTATGGTATCTGCGCGACGAACAAGGTCTCAAAGGCGCGAAATTCGGCTGCGGCGCAGGTTTGTGCGGCGCCTGCACGGTTCATGTTAATGGCGAGGCGAGACGCTCCTGCGTCACGCCCATGGCCGCTCTCGAAGGCGCGAGCGTCACCACCATCGAGGGTCTGTCGGACGGTGAAACGCTGCACCCGGTCCAGGAGGCGTGGCTCGCCGAGGATGTTGCGCAATGCGGCTATTGCCAGACCGGTCAGATCATGGCCGTCGCGGCGCTGCTGGAGACAAATGCAAATCCGAGCGACGGCGATATCGACGAAAGCCTGACCAATATCTGCCGCTGCGGAACTTATTACCGTCTGCGCAAAGCGGTTCACCGCGCCGCCGAACTCAAGTCAGGGAGAGCGTCATGAACGCGCCGGTCATCCACAATCGCCGCGATATTCTTCGCTATGCGGCTGCGGGCGGCGCACTCGTCATCGCTGCGCCCATCGCTTCTCGCGTACGCGCGCAACGCGATGGATCTCCTTTCCCAACGCCATGGTTTGAAGGCCCCGTCGGCGGGTTCGTAGCGATCAACCCGGATGAAACCGTCACGATCGCCTTTCCAAATCCGGAAATGGGACAGGGCGTCGACACCTCGCTGCCGATGCTGCTCGCCGAGGAATTGGAAGTCGACTTCGATCGCGTCTCGACGGTGCAGATGCCGCTCGAAATCATGCGCGGCGAAGACGGCGAAATGACGTGGAAATATGCGCCGCAGGGATCAGGCGGCAGCTATTCGATCCCCGGGCATTACGAAGGCTTGCGCCAGGCGGGCGCACTGGCCCGCACGCTCTTGATCTCGGCCGCCGCAGCTCAGTTCGGCGTGCCGGCGTCCGAGCTTGTCGCGGCGAGAGGCGTCGTCCGCCATGAAGCGTCCGGAAAGAAAGCCTCCTATGGCGAACTTGCCGCGGCCGCTGCAAGCATCGAACCGCCAGCGGAAGCGCCGGCATTGAAGCCGCAAAGCGAGTTCCGCCTGATCGGCACGCCGCAGAAAATGAAGAATGCGCGCGCCATCGTCACGGGAGAGGCGACATTCGGCATCGACGCGGAAAAGCCCGGCATGCTGTACGCCGTCATGTCGCGCTGCCCCTATTTCGACGGGACTGCGAAATCCGTCGACGACAGTGCGGCGCGCAAGGTTTCAGGCGTAGTCGACATTGTCAAAATTGAAGGACCGGGTCCGACCGGGCCATACGACGTGCAGGCGGAAGGCTATGCCGTGGTCGCCACTTCGTTGTGGGCGGCGATGAAAGGCCGGCGCGCGCTTCAAATCGAATGGAATACAGGTCCGTATGCGGAGGAATCATCCGGAAGCTTCAAACGCCAGTGCGCCGAACTGCTTGAAGGAACCGGTCAGATCGTTCGTGATGACGGCGATTTCGACGCCGCATTCGCAAACGCCGCCGAAACCTATGAAGCGACCTACTGGCAGCCTTATGTGAGCCATGCGCCGCTCGAACCGCAGAATTGTCTTGCAGATGTGACCGAGGACGGCGTCGAAATCATTGCACCGACGCAAATGCCCTCCGGCGCGAGTCGCATTGTCGCCGCGGCCCTCGGCGTCGATCGGGAAAAGATCAAAATCCTGCCCACCAGGTTGGGCGGCGGTTTCGGACGGCGGCTTTCCAACGACTATGTGGCGGAGGCGGCGCTGATCAGCAAAGCCGTAAAAGCGCCTGTAAAGCTGATATGGACCCGCGATGACGATCTTCAGCACGATTTTTACCGACCCTCGGGCATGCACCAGCTAAAGGCAGGTTTTGACGCCGACGGAAATCTGGTCGCCTGGACCCATCGTCTCGCCAGCGCCTCCAAATATTATCGCCGGCCTAATCTGCCCGAAAGCGATTACTGGCAGGCGGAACTTTACCCCGACGATTTCCCTTCACAGTTCGTGAACAATGTCAGGCTCGAATATTTCTCAGCCCGGTCCGGCGCGCCGCGCGGATCGTGGCGCGCCCCGGCGCATACGGCGAACGCCTTTGTGGTGCAGAGCTTTCTCGATGAGATTGCTGAAGGCCGCGGCGAAGATCCGCTCGCGCTGCGTTTGCGTCTTTTGGGGGAAGCGCGCGAGCTGCCTTACGAGCAGCATGGCGGACCGGTATTCAATCCCGGCAGGCTGGCGGAATGTCTGCGCGTCGCTGCCGAAAAAGGCGGCTATGGCGAAAAGATGCCGGCCGGGCGCGGGCGCGGCATCGCCGGACATTTCACCTTTGGCGGTTATTGCGCCCAGGTCGTGGATGTCGAAACCGATGACCAAGGCGGCTTGCGCGTGACGAAAGTCGTCGCCGCCGTCGATATCGGCACAGTGATCAATCCTAACGGCGTCGCGGCCCAGCTTGAATCCGGCGTCAATGACGGCCTTTCGACGGCGCTGCGCCTCGCCATCAATATCGACGGCGGACGCGTGACCAACGCCAATTTCGACACCTATCAATTGATGAAGATCGCCGATGCGCCGCCTGTGGTCGAAACTCATATCATCGACAATGGCGAGACGCCTTCGGGCATGGGCGAGATGGGTCTGCCGCCGTTGGCGCCGGCGCTCGCCAATGCGATCTTCGAAGCGACGGGCAAGCGGATCCGTAGTCTGCCCATCGCCGACCAGTTGAATAGCTGAGGCGCGGGCCTTGCGTTTCGATCCATCTGGCGGCGACGTTCTCTCCTTCGCATTGGAGAGGATGGAGCGTGGCGCGCAAGTTGCGTTCGCAACGCTGATCTATATTGACGGTTCGTCGCCGCGCGCGACCGGCGCGCAGATGGCGATTTCAGAAGACGGCGGTCATGCCGGCTCCATTTCGTCAGGATGCCTCGAACGCGCCATCATCGATGAAGCGCGCCAGGCCATGGCCCGCGGCGCAGGCGGCGTCATCCGTTATGGAAAGGGCTCGCCTTTTGTCGATGTGGCCCTTCCCTGCGGTTCCGGCGTCGATATTCTGTTCAGCGTCAATCCGGACCGGAATGCGCTCGCAGCGGCTCTCAAAGCGTTAGAAGAAAGGAAACCGGTTTCGCTCGCCTTTAGAGCGGGCGACGTTTCGGAAAAAGCGAAAACGCCTGATGCGTTTACACGCCATTACGAGCCGGCAATTCGCATTGTCGCGGCGGGGTTCGGGCCCGAACTGACCGTGCTGGCCTCGCTCGCCCATGCCGCCGGGTTTGATTTCTGCGCCCTCTCGCCGGATGACTTCGCGCTGCGCGACTGCGCGTCATCGCAAACAATCCATCTTGCGTCATCTTCACAGATCCAACAGATATCGATCGATGCGCGCAGCGCCTGCGTCCTTCTTTTTCATGATCGCGAGTGGGAGCGCGCGCTGGCGCCCCGGTTTCTTCGCTCGCCCGCCTTTTATGTCGGCGCCGTGGGCGGACGGAAAACCGCCGCCGCACGCCGCGAGATGCTGATCGCCGAAGGGCTTGCGCCCAGCGAAATCGACCGGCTTGCAGCGCCCATCGGCCTTGTTCCCATGACTCGCGACCCCGCCGCGCTCGCCGTCTCGATCCTTGCGGAAATTGTCGCGCAATCGAGAGCCTTGTGACCCTGCCCGACGTGAACTTCGCATCTGTGCTGCTCGCCGCGGGCGCATCCCGCCGCTTCGGCCGGGACAAATTACTGGCGCAGCTTGACGGGCGCAGCCTGCTTGATCGTTCAGCAGCGGCCCTCGCCGCCGCGGGCTGCCGGTGGAACATCGCCGTGACGCGACCCGACGCGCCAGACCGCGCCGACATTCTGAGCGAGCGCGGATATTCGCTCATAGCAAATGACAACGCCGACGCCGGGATCGCCGCCTCAATCGCGCGCGGCATACAGCACGCCCAAGACCTGGGGGCCGGCGGCGTTGTCATCGCGCTCGCCGATATGCCCTTTATCCCGTCCGCTCATTTCAATGCCCTTATGGAAACCGCCTGCGCCGCTCCGGCAGGTTTGAGTTATAGTCTTAGCGGTGATGTGCGCTCGGCGCCGGCGGCGTTCCTGGAATCCTGGTTTCCGCGCCTCGCGGCGCTTGAAGGCGACCGCGGCGCCGGCGAGCTTTTGAAAGCCGCCGATGCGGCCTGCGCAGTATGCATCGCCGCCGGGGATTTTCTCGACATTGACGCCCCATCCGACCTTGAACGTCTTTGACGCCAAAACCGACACCCATAGATTACGCAGGCGAAACGCGAAATGCGTCAGCATGTTGTCAGCTTTTTCTGCCCTTAATCCGTGGTTTAATATAGTTTCGTCGTCATGCGCGTCCTGTTGATCGAAGACAATGCCGATTTTGCATCCTTGCTGACTGAGGGGCTAACCAAACGGTCTATATCCTCAGAGCACGCAGCAACCCTGCGCGACGCCGATCTGTTTCTTGCCTCGAACGCTTATGACGCGATCATTTTGGATCTCGGCCTGCCGGACGGAGACGGCGTCGATTGGTTGAACGCGCTGCCGCAAAGTCGCCCGCCGGTCCTGATTCTGTCCGCACGCGGCGCGCTGACCGAACGCGTTCTCGGCCTCGATTCCGGCGCCGACGACTATCTAGTCAAACCGGCTGAAGTGGATGAAATCGCGGCCCGCCTCCGCGCTCTTCTCCGCCGTCCCGGCTCACGCGATCCGGTCATTCTGAATGCCGGCGCGCTCACCTATGACACGGTCACCCGGGAGGTGAAATATCGGGACCAGCCGATCCCGTTCGGACGCAAGGAAACAGAGTTTCTCGAACTCCTGATGCGCCGCGCGGGAAAAGTCGCGCCCCGGGAATCCATCGAATCCGTGCTTTACGGATTGGATGAAGCGGTTACGCCGAACGCCCTGGAGGCGCTCGCGTCACGGGTGCGTCGCCGTCTTGCCGAAGCCGGCGCAGACAATATTCTGCACACCGTGCGGGGCGTCTGTTATTTCATCAGGGGAGATGCAGCTTGACGCGATCGATCAGCGGACAGATCGCCATCGGCCTCGCCGTCGCCGGAACCGTCAGCGCCGGCGTGCTTGTCGCGCTTGTGGGGCATCAATACGGTTTTTTCAGCGAGCATCCGCCGCCCGCGGCGGCGACCTGGGTCGAAATCGTCGACCATGTCCTGATCCCCCTTTCAGTGTTTCTGCTGCTTTTTGGCCTCGGCGCGTTCCTGGTCCTCAGACATGTTGCGCGCAGACTGAAAGCAGCGACGGGCGAAGTGGTTGCGGCCGCGGAAAGGCTTGAAAGTTACGATGCCGGCGCCAATCCCCTGCCGACGGAAATCGAACCTTTTGCAAAAGCCGTCTCGCAACTGACGACGAAACTCGAAGCCTATGCGCGCCGGCAGGAAGCTTTCGCCGTGGACGCCGCACACGAACTGAAAACACCGCTCGCCGTGCTTGCCCTCGAACTCGACAAGCTGCCCGAACAAGACGCCGCGCGCCTTCGCAAACAATTGAACGCCATGACCGGCATGGTCGAGCAGTTCTTGCTGTTGGCGCGCAGCCAATCGGAAGAATCGCTGGCCAAACAGCCGCCCGTGGATCTTCACGCCGTCGCGCGCAGGGTCGCCGCCGAGCTGGCGCCCGCGGCGGTCGCTGACGGCAAGACCATCGCCTTCCAGCAGGAAGGAACGCCGGGCAGGATCACAGGGCTTGCGGAAGCCATCGCGGCGGCGGTGCGCACGCTCGCCGTCAACGCCATTCGCGCCACCCCGGAAGGCGGCGAAGTCATCATCGAGGCCGGACCGGGCCCTGTCGTCAGCGTCTATGACGGCGGCGACGGGCTGAGTTCGGACGCCCTCGACGCCTTGAAGGCGCGCGGGGTGCGCGCGGATCGCGCGCCCGGCGGCGCGGCAGGACTTGGCCTCGCAATCGCGGACCGTATCGCCGAAGCTCATGGCGGCGAATTACAGACCGCCATGCCCGATCGCGCCGGCGTGCGGCTGTGTTTCGCGGCCGCCTGCAACCAGAAAGCGCCGTCAGGTTAATGTCAGTGAGGCCGACATAAAAAGCATACCCACGAGGCATGAGAACAATCGTGGGGTTCTTTGGGATGACGGCGCATAACTTTCTTCGGGCGGGAATTCTCATTCTCGCGACATGGATCTTGCATGCTCCCGCCGCCGCGCAGGACGAGATCGCGATTTCCCCTGCCGCGCGCATGGCCCTCGGCGTCGAAACCGCCGCGGTTACAACAGCCGCAGCTTCAGAAGGGGTCAGCGTCCCGGCCATCGTGATTGCGCCGAACGGCGCCTTGCAGACCGCCTCCTCCCCGTTTGACGGCGTGATGGTCGACGCCTTGAAAACACCGGGAAGCCAGGTCGCCGCCGGCGAGCCGGTCGCACTAATCTACAGCACGTCTTACGCCGACGCAGCCGCAGAGCTCGAAGCCCGCCTCCTCACCATGTCGCATATGGCCCATCTCGCCGCCCGCGCCGACGAACTTCTGAAACTGGGATTGCGGTCGGAACAGGAGTCGGATGAGGCGCATCACGACGCGATCTCCGCCCGGCTTTCCTTTGAAGCGCTGAAAACGCAACTTGAATATGTGCGGGAAGGCGATCAGCCGGGTCAGTTTATGCTGACGGCGCCTGCCGCGGGAACGGTCACGCATGTCCGTCCCGGTCCCGGCGAACCGCTTCGCGCCGGCGAGCCTGTTGTCTCCCTTTTCACCGGCGGCGTTTTCTGGGCGCGTGCGCAACTGTCCGAACGACACGCCTCGGCGCTCCTCGCCGGCGCTCCCGTCATCGTCGACAACCTTCCGGAGAAAGGCGAGATCGTTTCCATCGATCCGGAAATCGATCCGGCGACGCGCTCGCTCGATGTTGTCGTCGAACTGCCGGCCGCCCGCGTCTGGCGTCTCGGCGCGATGCTGACGCTCTCCTTCGAAACCGTTCCGGGCGAAGATGCGTTGCGCGCCCCGGCGAAAGCGATCGTCAGGCTTGGCGGCGCCGATGTTGTGTTCGTGGAAACGCCGACGGGTTTCCGCATGGTTGCAGTCGAAATCGTTTCCCGCTCTCGTCAGGACGCGCTCATTCGCAGCGACAGCCTTGCGCCGGGAGAGAAAGTCGCCATCGCCGGTCTCGCGGCGCTTAAAAATATCGCAAGCGGGGTCTAGGCGATGCTCGACCGGCTGATCGCTTTCTCGCTGACGCAGCGCATGTTCATTCTCGGCCTCGCCGCGGTTCTCGCGGCGGCCGGGGCGATGGCGGCTTTGCGTCTTCCCATCGATGCGTTTCCTGAAATCGCGCCGACGCAAGTCAAGATCATTATGAAGGCGCCCGGCATGACGCCCGAAGAGGTCGAAGCGCGCGTCGTCCGTCCGCTGGAGATGGAGCTTCTCGGCATCCCCCGCCAGAAAATCATGCGGGCGAAAACGAAATACGCCATCGCCGACATCACCATCGACTTCGAAGACGGCGCCGACGTTTACTGGGCGCGCCAGCAAGTCAGCGAACGCCTCGCCGCCGTCCTGCCCGATCTGCCGTCGACAGTCTCGGGCGGCCTTGCGCCGATTTCAACGGCGCTGTCCGAGCTCTTCATGTTCACAATCGAAGGCGGCGATCTCTCCCTGGAGGAACGCCGCTCGCTTCTCGACTGGGTTATCCGTCCATCGCTTCGCACCTTGCCCGGCGTCGCCGACGTGAACTCGCTGGGCGGACGGGTGCGGACCTTCAATGTCGCGCCCGACGAGGCCGCCATGGCCTCTGCTGGCGTCAGCCTCGACAACCTTCGCACCGCGCTCGAACAGAATAATCGCAATGACGGCGCCGGCCGCCTTGCTGACGGCGAGGAAGCGCTCGTGGTGCGCAGTCTCGGCGCCGTCGTCACCGTCGGCGACATCGAAAAGCTGGTCGTACGTCACGCAGCTACCGGCGTTGTCCGTGTCGGCGATGTGGCGAATGTCACGACCGATTCGCTTACGCGCTACGGCTCGGTGACCAAGGACGGCAAAGGCGAAGCCGTTGAAGGCATTGTCGTCGCCTTGCGCGGGGCGGACGCCCGCAAGGTGGTCGCCGGCGTCGAGGCGCGGCTTGAAGAGCTCGCCGCGAGCTTTCCCGACGGGGTGGAGGTCAAGGTTTTCTATAACCGTTCCGATCTTATCGAAAAAGCCGTCAGCACCGTCACCGAAGCGCTCATTCTCGCGACGGTGCTGGTCATTGGATTGCTGCTTCTCTTTTTGAACAATTTGCGGGCGGCGCTTGTCGTTACGCTGATCCTGCCTTTCTCCGCCCTTGCTTGCTTTTTTCTGATGCGCAGCTTTGGCATGTCGGCCAATCTCATGAGTCTCGGCGGTCTCGCCATCGCCATCGGCATGATCGTCGACGGCGCCATCGTCGTCACTGAAAATGCGGTTGAACGTCTGAACGAAGGCGGCCGCGCCGACAAGCTGCATGTCATTTATCGCGCCGCGGGAGAAGTCGCGGCGCCGACGGCGGCTGGCACGCTGATCATCTGTCTCGTATTCATGCCGCTCCTCACCTTGCAGGGACTTGAAGGGAAACTGTTCGCGCCCGTCGCGCTTTCCATCATTTTCGCGCTCGGCTCCGCGCTTATTCTTGCGCTGACGCTGATCCCCGTGCTCGCCGCCTTTTTGTTGAAGCGGGCGCGGGTCAAGGAAGCGCCGGTTATGCATTTCATCACGCCTGCCTATGAAGGTTTATTGGGCGCGGCCATGCGCCGCTCCTGGCCGGTTTACGCCGCAGCCGGCGGCGCGATTGTTCTGGCTATCATCAGCTACCTCTCGGTCGGCAAGACATTTATGCCGACCATGAATGAAGGCGCCGTCGTGATGCAGGCGGCGTCGCTGCCATCCATCAATCTCGACCAGAGCCAGGCTGACGACATGCGCATTCAGCAGGCGCTGATCGAGCGCGTGCCCGAGGTGAAGCATGTCATCGCCCGGGTCGGCTCCGACGAGCTTGGTCTCGATCCCATGAGCCTTAATGAAAGCGACATGTTCCTGGAGCTCGCCCCGCGGTCGGAATGGCGTGGCGCCGACACCGAATGGCTTGTCGGCGAAATGCGCGCCGTCATGGAGGAGTTCCGGGGCATCGAAACCTCCTTCACCCAACCGATTGAAATGCGCGTTTCGGAAATGCTCACCGGCTCGCGCGGCGATGTCGCCGTGAAGATATTCGGGCCCGACGGCGCCACGCTCGCCGATCTTGCCGGTCGAATCGAGACGGCGCTGACCGACGTTCGCGGCGCCGCCGATGTCTTCACCACATCCAACGATGTCGCGGAATATCTCCAGATCGATATCGACCCGGAACGCGCCGGACGTCTGGGCCTCGACATCGTTTCCATACAGGACGAATTGCGTGCGCGCCTCGAAGGCGTGCGCGCCGGGGAAGTGATCGAACCCGGCCGGCGCACGCCGATCATCATCCGCGCCGACGCGGATACAGCATCAGACGTCTACGGATTTGAGGACGCCAGACTCGTAACACCCAATGGCGGCACGGCGCCTCTCTCTGAAGTGGCGCGCGTCGAACGCGCCGAAGGGCTCGCGGCTGTGGATCGCGAAAACGGCTCGCGCTATGCGGTCGTGCAGGCATTCGTTTCGGGCCGCGATCTTGTAAGCTTTGTCGAGGATGCGAAGGCCGCCGTCGCCGCCATGGGCCCCCTGCCCGCCGGATACCGGCTGACCTGGGGCGGCGAGTTCGAGAATCAGCAGCGCGCCGCCGCACAGCTTTCGGTCATGGTGCCGCTGTCGCTGGCGCTGATCTTTGTCGTCCTGTTCGCAACGTTGCGCTCGCTCCGCCAGGCCGTCCTTATTCTCTTCAATATTCCGTTTGCGCTGGTAGGCGGCATCATCGCGCTGAGCCTGTCCGGGCAATATCTGTCTGTTCCCGCCTCGGTCGGGTTTATCGCACTGCTCGGCATCGCGGTTCTGAACGGACTTGTTCTCGTCACCTACTTCAACGATTTGCGCGCCCTCGGCCTTGGCGTCGACGAGGCGGTGAAGCAGGGCGGCGTGCGCCGGCTGCGTCCGGTTCTGATGACCGCCACCACCGCCGCCTTCGGTCTCGTCCCGCTGCTCTTCGCTTCGGGGCCCGGATCGGAAATCCAGCGCCCGCTCGCGATTGTCGTCATTGGGGGGCTCGTTTCCTCCACCATCCTCACCTTGTTCCTGTTGCCGTTGTTGTATCGCCGCTTCGGCGCCGAGCGCGACGCCGCCGCTCTACATACGGAGGTCGTATGGGCCCGCCCCTTCGCAAGCTGACAATCGTCTGCCCGCGTGAAATCGAGGCGGCGCTCGCCGACGCACTGGACGCCGTCGAGCCGCCGCTGCCCGGCTACACGATTATCGAAGCCCATGGCCGCGGCGGCGCCTTACAGCCGGCGTCTGCGGTCGAGCGCGTTCGCGGCGCGCTTCGAACATCGATGTTCATCCTCGTTCTGGCGCAGGACCGCATCGAGAGCGTGACCGAGGCCGTGCGCATCGCCTGTCCCCGGCCGCAGATCTCCTACTGGATGGAGCCTGTCGAAGATTTTGGACGGTTGATTGATGCGTAAGCTGATTATTTTGACAAATGCCTTTGTGATCGCGGCGTTTAGCGCGCCGGCCGCCGCCATGCCGCCTGAAACGCTCATCGCAGAGGCGGTCGACGCATCGCCCATGGTCATGGCGGCGAAAGCGGATCTCGACCGTGCGCGCGCAACGGCAAAGAGATTGCGCGTTGGCGACTATGAAGTCATCGTGTCGGGAAGCGGCGGCCGCCGGACAGTCGACGATCCCGCCATGGGCGACAGCGAATACACGGAGTGGAGCGCCGGGCTTAGCCGCACAGTCCGCCTGCCTGGCAAACGCGGCGCCGACAGGGAGCTGGCGTCGCTGGAAATTGAAAAGGCCGGCGCCGCTTACGAGAGAGCGCGCCGGAACGCTTTGCTGGAATTCGTGTCATTCTGGACTGACTGGCGCGCCGCCGACGAAGCTTCCCGGACAGCGAGACGCCTCGCCGATGATGCGCGTCAACTTGCCGGGGCGGAAGAAAAAGCGGTTGAACTGGGCGCCAGCCGCAGGATCTATGTGGATCAGCTACGCGCGGAAGCCGGTCTGTTGGGCCTTGAAGCCGACCGGAAAGCGAACGAGGCCGAGAATGCAAAGGCGAATCTCGCCGCTGCTTTTCCGGCCCTCGTCCTGCCGGCAACGCCCGACGCACTCGGCTGGGATGCGACCCGCATTACGGCTTTGCTGGATGCAAATGGCTTCGAATCGGCCGCCGTGCGCGAAGCGCAGCTCGCGCTGGACCAGATGCAAACCACAGCCAAACGCGCCCGGCTCGACCGGCTGCCCGACCCTACATTCGGCGTTCAGGTGGCCAATGAATTTGGCGGCAATGAAACAAGCCTCATGGCCACTGTGTCCATTCCCCTGGGCGGACGGGCGCGCCGCGCCGCCGCCGCCGAAGCGGGCAGCCAGGCGGTCGCCGCTGTGGCGCGGTTAAGAGCCGCAGAACTCGACGCCGAGCGCCGCTTCGGTCAGGCGAAGCGCGCGGCCGAAATCGCCGCCAGAAATCTCAGCAATGCGGAAGCATCGGTACGCACGGCGCGCGACGCCATGGATCGTCTCAAAAAGGGCTACGCCATGGGCGCCGTCAATCTGGGCGACCTGACAGCAACGCGGCGCACCCTGACAATGACCGAGCAGGCGCTTGTCGACTATCGCGTCGCCGCCGAACGGGCTTACCTCACCCTCGCCATACTAAATGGCAGTTTTGGAAAATCCCTCACGCCTATCGACTAGGCGATGGTCTCGATTGTTTTCGCGCCAAGTTGCCTGAACGCCGCCGGCGATCCGATAGCTATTGGGGGCTCCCAACATCTGCAGATCACATCTGCATAAGGCGACTCCCTGCAATCTGGAGATTTGTGACCCATTGAGGCTACTGATTGCGAATCTGATCGCGTATACCCCTTGAAATAAGTCGGGCGAAGGCGTGCGCTTCGGGGAAGCATGGGCTCTGTCGTTTTTGCGCATCATCGTCTCGGCGCTTTTGTGCTTTCGTTATGAACAGGCCACACTCTCCGGCGAAAACAATCTTTGGGGCGGCATGAGACGAGACTGCAACAAAATTCGAGCGAGTCTTGCGACCGCCATGGCGGCATGGGCGCTTGGCCTGGTCTTTCCGGGCGCGTTTTTTCCGGCGGCGGCGGCGCAACAGCCTGAAGCGCAAGACGCCGCGCCTGGCGCTGCTCAAGACGGCGCCGGGCCCATCGCCCATCGCGTCGTCTTTTCTTTCGACGGGCTCGACGATCTCACCGTCTATATTCTACGGCCCGCGGAACTCGAGCCGGCGGGACACAAGGTGCTGCTTTATTTCGTCGGCGGCGGACAGGAAGACCGCGACGTCGCCAGCATGCTGACCTCCAACCTTGCGCGCGAGGCGGTTAAACGCGGGTTCATTTTCGTGTCGCCGGTCGCGCCCTGTTATTCCTGCACCTTCGTGGCGCGGGGCGAAGATCATTTCCCCGCCCTCTTTGAAACGCTGGCGGCGCGACTGCCCATGTCGGAGGAACGGTTTCACCTCATGGGATTTTCCAATGGCGGGCGGTCGTCCTTACATATCGGCACAAGACATCCCGAATGGGTCGCCTCGATCACGACCTATCCCGGCTATCTGCGCAACGGGAAATACGAACTTCTGAGCGGCCTCAACAAGACTTGCGTCGTCATGTATGTGGGCGAGAAAGACGCCTCGTTCCTTGCGCGCCACAAGACGGTGGTGAGGCGCCTGAAAAAAGCGGGGCATCCGGTTTACGCCAAGACATATCGCCGGGAAGGCCACAAGATCGATCCCCTGTGGGAGCAAAGCGGCGCCGAACTCCTGATGGACGGCGTTGAAAACGGGCTCGGGTGCCCGGCCGAGGAGACCGCGGACGCGGCGGAATAAGCGCTTGTCTTACGCCCGCTCCTCGCCCGCGAGATAACGCCAGGCAACGCCTGCCGCGGCCGACCACAAGACCATGTTCAACATCATATAGATGTAAGTTGCGCCCGCATGGACCCAGAAGCCCGGGCGCGAGCGGTCGAACATGCCCATCTGCGCCTCCAGCATGCGCTGTTCGATTTCCGCGATGGCCGCTTCGTCGCCGCCGGCGGCGATCATCTCCGGGATGTAGCTGAACATGTCGCCCGCGCTAAAGACCGCATAGGCGCCGCCCAGAAAGGCCAGCACCATCATCCACAGGAACCAGTAGAAA
Source organism: Parvularcula sp. (assembly GCA_002704915.1). Classification (GTDB taxonomy): domain Bacteria; phylum Pseudomonadota; class Alphaproteobacteria; order Caulobacterales; family Parvularculaceae; genus Hyphococcus. Next base: position 190,776 of record PAIP01000034.1, on the reverse strand, counting down.
AAGAGCGACCAGGCCGCTCCCTTTGTCGCGTTCCACGACTGCACGACACCAACGGTGCGCTCGGAGACGGAGGCGGGAAAGATGAGCGACAGCCGCAGCGAGAACCAGATCATTGCGACGACAAAAGCGATCATCAGAAGCAAGACGACAAGACCGCCTGCCGCCTCGGACAGGATCGCGCCGATAACGCCGACGACCCGGCGCCGAATTGAAGGTAAAAGGGCAGCCGCGGCGCGGCGCCGCGCAAAAGATGTTTCAGAACGCCCGCGATCAGCATGGGATAAAAAATCGCCGAAGCGAGATAAATGACGCCGGTCCATTTGAAGCTTTCGGCGATCGCCGCAAACACCGCCGCGTCCGGGGGCGCGCCGGGCTCGGTCATCGCAATGCTCATCTGCGCCTCAATCGCAGCGGGCATCAGATAAAAGGTGACGCCCGTCAGCAAAAGCGCCGGCAGCCAGACAATGCGCAGCAGTGTGAGGAAATGACTGGTGACATAAGCGATTGCCGCCCCGAAAGCCGTGAACACAGGAAGTTTCATAGGTCGCCCCTCTTTTGCGGCGCTTCGCCGCCCCACCCGTTGTCATCCGCGGGGCCGCGCGAGACGCCTTAGTCCAGCCTAGCTTGGAACCACATGGCGAAACAACTATTTACATATTGTGTGCGGCCGCAGCGGGCAGGTCTGCACCACGCCGAATTAACGCTGAAACCGGTTCTCGCGCCCGCGTGAATGCGGTATGAGGAGACTGCTTTCCACATCATGGTTAATGCGAAGGTTTTATGAACCGCATCCTGTTTATTCTCGCCGCCCTCGTCGCCCTTGCGCTTGCGATCATCCTATTCCTGCCGGGGCTTATTCCTGTCGCCGCTTTCAAGGGACGCATCGAAACGCAAGCCTCGAATGCGCTGGGACGAGAGGTGACATTTGGCGACGATCTTTCTTTCCGGATTTTTCCGCGCACGGCGTTTCACGTCACCGATCTTGTGATCGCCAATGCCGACGGATTTTCCGGCGACTATCTCGCCCGCGTGGAAGAGGCCGACATCGGCGTAAAGCTGTTGCCGCTTCTGTCGGACAGCGTGGAGATCGACCGCTTCGTACTGACGCGTCCGGACATCAGGCTCATCCGCGCACAGGACGGCTCGGTCAACTGGAACCTCGCCCAATCGGAAACTGAGGCGGCGTCCCAGGTTGAAGACGATGACAACAGCGCGCGCGAATTGAAACTTGGCGATGTGCGCATTGTCGACGGCGCCGCCCGCTATGAAGATCTCGCCGCGGGACAAAGCTATGTCGCCGAGGACATCGATATGACGGTGGTCCTGAAAAGCCTTTCCGAGCCGCTTGAGGTCAATGGCGAGATGCAGTTTCAGGGCGAACCGGCGCGCATCGACATGGTGCTGACGACCCTTCAGAACATCATGGACGAAGAGCCGGGCAATCTGAAACTCGATCTTGAAGTGGGCGAGGCGAAAATCGGCGCCGATCTTTCCCTCTCCATGAAAGACGGTCTCAGCTATTCAGGCCCGGCAAGCCTTTCCGCGCCGGACCTTCCCGCTTTCGCAGCGCTTGCGGGTACCGAACTCGCCGAGGCCCCCGGTTTCGACAAGCTCTCGCTCAAGGGCGATGTGGATGGCGGCGAGACTTCCGTCAGGCTGCAAAACGCGACGATCAATTTCGACGAGATCGCGGCGCAAGGCGCCATGACCCTCAACTGGGCGGGCGCCAGGCCGAAGGCCAGCGGCGTTCTGTCTACGGACAAACTGGACCTGCGCCCCTATATGCCGCCGCCGGCGGAAAATGCGGAAGGCTTTCCCGAATGGTCCGAAGACAAGATGGACTTCGCCAGCCTCAACAATATCGATGCTGATTTCGACATTTCGACAAATGCGATTTACATCAACGATCTAGAATTCGGCGAAAGCCGCATCAAGCTGATCGTCGACGCCGGCCGGCTCACTGCCGAGATCCCGGAACTCTCCATGTATGGCGGACAGGGCTCGGGCCGGATGGTGGTGAACGCCCGCGGCGCAACGCCCTCCTTCGCCGGCAATTTCGATGTGGGCGCGGTGCAGGCGCAACCCTTCTCGAAGGATCTGATGAAACACGACAACCTTCTGGGGTTGGGTTCGTTCAAGCTGAACTTCACCGCAACCGGCGCCAGTCAGGCGGCGATCATGCGCACTGTCGACGGCTCCGGCGGGTTCGACCTTTCCGACGGCGCCCTGAAAGGCGTGAACATCGCCGGGCTGGTGCGTGCGGTCGGGGAGTTTTCCGAGGGCTTCAATCCGGCGGCCCTGCAGCGCGCTGTCGCCGAAGCGCGCGGACCGGCGCAACAAACGGATTTCTCGGAGTTTCTTTCCGATTTCTCCATCGCTAACGGTCTCGTCTCCGCGCCGACGATCCGGCTGGAAGGACCTTATCTTTCCATGACCGGACAAGGCACGATCAATCTCGCCGAACAGACCATCGATCTGAGGCTCCTGCCCAAAGGCTCCACCACTCTCGAAGGGCAGGAAGGCGGGCGGACCATCACGATCCCCGTACGCGTGGGCGGCACATTTTCCAAGCCGACCATGGGGGTCGACGCCGAAACGCTGGCGCGCACCGGGCTGCAACGCACGCTCCAGGATGTGTTTTCCAGAGGAGGCGACGAATCCGCCGACGGTGAAGAGGGTGAAGGCGAGGAGCAGGACCCGGCCCGGTCGATCATCGAAGGCATCATCGGCGGACAGAAAAAGCCGAAAGAGCAAAGCGACGATCAGCAACAGGGCGATAGCGAAACCAGCGCCCGGTCGACCGAAGAAACCCTGATCAATGAAGGTCTCAACGCGATCTTCGGCAAGAAGAAAGCCCCGCCGGCTGAAGAGACGAAAGAGGAAGAGCCGCAGCAATAACGGCGACCTTCAATCGCAAAACATCTCAATAAAAAAAGCCCCCGCTCTTGCGGGGGCTTTTTCGTTTCCTCCCGGAAACTTTTTCGCGCTGCGTTTCCTTACGGAAGATTTTTGCGCTGCGTTTCCTTACGGAAACTGGGCGGCCGGTTATTTGTATTATCGATGAGCCGCAGGATCGGGACAGTCGGATTTTGACTTCCGCATAAGCAGGAAGAGCAGGATAATCGCCAAAATCGGCGATCCGATAATGAACAAGGTCATGGCGACTGCGCCACCCGCAGCGACAACGCCAATTAACGCGCCGATCAGACCGAGAATGACGCCGAAAAGCGCCGCGAAAAGCCCGATGATAATGCCCGCCAGACCGCCGAAACCGGCGGCGATCGACTCCACAATGGTCAGTTGCGGATCGCCGTAAAGATAAGCGCCCACGGACAAGGCGCCGCCCAGAAACAGGATCAAGATAACTGGCGCATAAAGCCAGGCGAGACCGCCCGAACGCTGAGTTTCCGAATATTCATTCGCCATAATCGCACCCCTTTCGAGCGGCCCACCGCTCGCCTTTTCTTTGTTGATTTGGATACGCTGTACTCATCTAAATATTGGCGCCCCGGTGCGCCGGTCTCAAGCCGCTTCGGCGCAGGAAAGGCCCAGTTTATCGATCAGAAGGCCGGAAAACCGCGAAAACAGGAACTTCCGGAGCATTCCCCATGTTCTGTCCATTGTCCGCCGAAAGGAGCATGACATGGAACTTTCATGGGAAATTCTCTATGGCGTCGCGACTGTGCTGCTCGCCGCCGCCATCGCATGGGGTGTTCTGAAAAGCAAAAAGCGCTCGCAGCGCATGCGCAATCTCAGCGAGAATGCGACACATGAGATGTATAAACACCCGAAGGAATATAAAGCGCATGAGCGCGAGGCGTTCGAGCAAGAAGCCGAACACCTGAAGGACGAGGAAGACCGTAAATCAACTTAGGCTACCGGTCTTAGATCACAGTATGAGTTGAACAAGGCAAGGCAGCCGCGGAGCGGCCCTTGCCGGGCCAGGAGCCGTTTGCTAGGGCGGCTGTCCAGTCGCTGCAGGAATTTTGATCCTTGTCCGCAAACTCAACACCGCCCCGCGCCTGGCAGCGCATGCTTTCAGGCCGCCGGCTCGATCTTCTCGATCCTTCGCCTGTGGACGTTGAGATTGAGGACATCGCGCACGGACTTGCGCGGGTCGCCCGGTGGAACGGACAAACCAAAGGCGCCATTCCGTTCAACGTCGCGCAGCATTCGCTGATCGTCGAAACCTTCTGCGGCGAGCTGAAACCAGGCTGGCCGGTGAAATGGCGCCTCGCCGCGCTGCTTCACGATGCGCCGGAATTCGTCATCGGCGACATGATTTCGCCCTTCAAGGCGCAGCTCGGGGGACAATATAAAATCATTGAGAGCCGGCTGATGCAGGCGATTCATCTGCGCTTCGGGATTCCGGCGCATTTGCCGGAAACCGTCGAAAGGCTGATCAAGCGCGCCGATCAGGCCTGCGCCTATTTCGAGGCGGTGCAGCTCGCCGGCTTCGATCCGCAGGAAGCGCGCAAATTTTTCGGCGAGCCGAAAGGCGTCACCCCCGTCACCCTGACGGCCATGACCACGCTGGAGGCGCAGGACGCCTATCTGAAGCGTTTCGCCGAGCTGTCGGAAGCCCGCCCCGCCGCCTGAAGCTCCGATTGCACGGTCACATTTTTGCGCCTCAAGCGCCTGTGAGCGGGTCCTCTATTCTCCCAAGCCATTGAAACGCCTAATTAGGACATCGAAAATATGGTCCGGGTAGTCTAATGTCCGGCGCCATGAAACTGGATCCGTCAGGAAAACCGTTCTTGCTGTAAAATGCCGTCAGTGATTGTCAGCTCGCTCGCCGCCGCCGCAGACGCCCATGCGCGCTGTAAGCCGGGCTATGTCATTTCTATTCTCGACAGCGACGACGCCGTGCCAGAGCCTTTCCGTCAACTTCCAAAGGAGCGGCATCTAAGGCTCGACCCCGCCGCCTGCGAAAAGGACATTGCCGCCTCCATTCTGGAATTTGCAAAAAACTGGACGACAAGCGACGAGAACATTCTCATTCATTGTCATCGGGGCGTCGCGCGCTCCATGGCCATCGCTTATGTCCTGTTATGCGCTCGCAACGCCGGGGAGTGCGAGGAGAAAATCGCGGCGCGCCTGCGCGCAGCCGCGCCCCATGCCGACCCCAATCTGCGTCTCGTCTCGGAAGCCGACAGGCTGCTCGAGCGCGACGACCGCATGGTCGGCGCGATTCTGGACCTTTGTCCCTGCTGCTCCACCGTTTGCGCGCCAGTTGTGACCTTGCCTGCGGCCCCGTAAATCCGCATAGACAGCGGCATGGAGAACGCCCCCTCGCCGCCGCTGATTTCCAATGTCGCCATCGCGCTGAATGCGGTGATCGCGGTGGTGGACGGAGACCACCCCGAAGTCTTGTGCGTGCGCGCGCCGCTTGAGGGGGAAAAGCGCGACCTTGCCCTTCCCTATGGCCCCTTCGACCCGGAGCGCCATCGCACCTTCGAAATCGGCATGCGCGAATGGGTGGAGCGTCAGACGCAAGTCACACTTGGCTATGTGGAGCAACTTTACACCTTCGGGGACAAGGGCCGCGAGGCGCCGGCGGCCGCCCTTGCCGGCGGCAAGGGGGAGCGCGTTGTCTCAGTCGGCTATCTGGCGCTGGCCCCCTCTCCGGCGGAACTTTTGACGGCCGACGCATTGTGGGCCGACTGGTACTCCTATTTTCCTTGGGAAGACTGGCGCGGCGGCGAGCCGCCAATCCTCCGGGATCGGATCATGCCGGCGCTCGACATCTGGGCCCGGCGCGGAAAAACAGCCGATGTGCGCGAAGCGCGGAAGATGCGCGTGAATCTGTCCTTCGGCTGCGGCGGCTTCGGCTGGGAGGAAGAACGCACGCTCGACCGCTATGAGTTGATGTATGAGGCGGGAATCGTCATCGAGGCGTGGCGCGATCGCGAGACGGCCGGGCTGGAACCGCCGCAAGGGGATATTCCCGGCAAAGGCGATGTCGGCGTTCCCATGATTTCCGACCACCGCCGCATTCTGGCGACCGCCATCGGGCGCTTGCGCGGCAAACTCAAATACCGGCCCGTGATTTTCGAAATGATGGGGGCGTCTTTCACCCTCTTACAACTTCAGCGCACGGTGGAAGCCATTGTCGGCTTTGAATTCCACAAACAGAACTTCCGCCGCAGCGTCGAGAAGTCCGGCTTTGTCGAACCCACCGGCGAAAGCACCGGCGAAACCGGCGGACGGCCCGCCGCCCTCTTCCGCGTCGACCGGGCGGGCCTCAAGGATCGCGCCGCTGCGGGCCTCGCCATTCCGCGCCTGCGCAGGCCCGGGGACTAGGCGTTCAGAACGACGTGACGAAAAGCGAAAGCACCCCTTCCCAGCCCGTATCGTAATTGCCGCGCCACTCGGCGCCGTCCTCACGATTATCCCAACCGCGGTGAATAAGCGTCAGCGTTGATTTTCCATCGCCCTGATCGGCGAATTCGATCTCGACTTCCGTTGCTTTTTCCGGCGCCTCCAGCACCCAGGAAAAAATCAGGCGATGCGGCGCATCGCAATGATGCACGCGCCCCCACTCGCGTTCGCGTCCCGACTTTTCGACTTCGTAAATGCGTCCGCCATCATACGCCTCAAAGACAACGCTTTCGGCGTCAGCCAGCGAGAGAGAATGACCGGAGAGCGGCCACCACAGATGAATGTTCGCCGTAAAATGATGGAATGCTTTTTCCGCCGAGACATTGAGCGACAGTTTTTTTACAACCGGTTCGATATTTTCCATGACGGTCATGTCCCTCCCTTACCCATCTTTTGTTTCCAGTGAGCGCTTGTAGGCATCCAGCGCTTCGCCCCAGAAGCGGTCGAAATAATCGCGCATCTCACGCAAGCCATCATGATCGACGCGATAGATGCGTTTCACGCCCTCGCGCTGTTCGGTCACGAGCCCCGCGTCTTTCAGGACCTTCAAATGCTGGGAAACCGCAGGGCGCGATACGGGAAGGTCCGCCGCCAAGGCGCCGACCGAAGCCGGTCCCCCTTTCAGCCTTTCGAAAACGGCTCGCCGCGTCGGGACCGCCAGCGCTTCGAATTTACTTTCGTAAGCCATCACTAACCAATAAAGACCAATTATTGGTAAGTCAAGGCTTACAAATTCGACTGGCGTTGCAGGAAAAGGAAGCCGTTGTCGCCTGTTTGTCCGGTGTTGCGAACGATAGCGCACCGATTTGTTGACGGCGATGAGTTTTCCACTAGGTTGCCGCCCTTCAGCCCTTGCGGGCTGATTTTTTCGGCCTATATATGCTCTAGTTGAGCATAATTGCTTATTCAAGCCAAGCCTGGGCGTAAATTCAGGCGACCAAGGGAGGCGATAACATGCCTGACGCTTCTGGACCCGAGTTGAAAACACCGGCGCTGCCTTACACCGATGAGGTGAAGGCGAAGACCGATCACCTCTACCCGCGCGTCGCCAAATCGATCCCGGAAATCGAATGGCGCGTGATGGCGCCCTATATCGCCGCCATTAACGATCTCAAAAAAGAAAAGAACGCGGTCATCCTGGCGCATAACTATATGACGCCTGAGATTTTTTACTGCGTCGGCGATTTCGCGGGCGACTCGCTCCAGCTCGCCAAGGAAGCGGCGAAGTCGGATGCGGACGTCATCGTTCAAGCGGGCGTTCACTTCATGGCGGAGACGTCGAAAATCCTATGCCCGGACAAGACGGTGCTGATCCCCGACCCGAAGGCCGGCTGTTCGCTGGCCTCGTCGATCACCGGCGCCGATGTGCGGCTGTTGAAACAGAAATATCCGGGCGTGCCGGTCGTAACCTATGTGAACACGACGGCGGACGTCAAAGCCGAGACCGATATCTGCTGCACCTCGTCCAACGCGGTCGAAGTCGTTGAACACGCCGCGAAGGAATTCGGCACGGACACGGTGATCCTGATCCCTGACCAGTTCCTGGCGCGCAATGTCGCGGCCATGACCGACATCAAGATCGTCACCTGGGCCGGGGCCTGCGAAGTGCATGAGCGGTTCACCGCCGAAGACATTCGCGAAATCCGCGAAGGCAATCCGGGCGTCATCGTGCTCGCCCACCCCGAATGCCCGCCGGATGTTCTGGCCGAGGCCGACTTCGCCGGCTCCACCAGTGGCATGTCGAATTACGTGAAAGAAAACCAGCCGAACAATGTGGTGCTGATCACCGAATGTTCGATGTCGGACAATGTGGCGCTCGAAAATCCGAATGTGAATTTCGTCCGGCCCTGCAATCTTTGTCCTTACATGAAGATGATCAGCCTGCCGAAGATTCTGCGCTCGCTCCAGACCATGGAGCATGAGGTGACCATCGATCCGGAGATCATCGAAAAGGCGCGCCGCCCCATCGAACGGATGATCGCCCTGCCGCTCAAACGGCAATCCATGTATAATCATCAGCATGCGCCGGAAGTCGCGGCGGTCGAGGCGCGGAGTTAGCACCTGCTAAGTCACACAGATAACTTTTTTTCCGAACCCTTTATCGATCAGGCATCGGAAAAATTGCTTCTCTCGAAGCCGTTGCCTTTTTGGCCACTTCTGGTTGGCTTCTCGGCAACCGCCATAACCGCATTTTTCTTGGCGCCAGCACGGGTAGCATTCGCCTTGTGTTTTATCACTGTGAGTGCAGCCATCCTTATCCAAATTGTGTGGATGTGGATTTCCCATAGGTGGCTATCGAAAAATTTTCTGGACGTTTCCGTATTCGCATTACGCAAATATGATGTCCTGACCGGTATAATCATTGCCTGCTGTATTATTGGTTTGATTTATATGTTGGGCACTCTGGTTGGCTTCATACCAACCGAAGCCGACGAGCCAGCCTACGCCGATATTGAATTTGTGTTTCAATTCGCAGGGGCTATCTATTCTGTTGGCTACTTGGCTCTTTCGATATTAGTCACCAGCGCGCTAATCAGGTCAGAGCGCAGCTTAAATATGTACAATGCCGATCTTCCAAGTGTAGCAGCTTCCTACATGATACCACTTTTCGGATTACACTTCTTGTGGAAACGGCATGTAGCGCTTGTTCAAAGAGCTCGGAAAATTGCAGAGGCGCCACAAAACTAAATGAGTTCCGACATCCTCATCATCGGCGCGGGCGTTGCGGGGCTTTATACGGCGCTGAAGCTGGCGCCGCGCCCGGTGACCATCGTCACGGCTCGCCCGCTCGGCGAGGGCGGCGCCACGCCCTGGGCGCAGGGCGGGCTCGCCGCCGCCGTCGGCCCGGACGATACGCCGAACCTCCATTTTGCCGACACGATGCAGGCGGGCGCAGGACTTGTCGATCCGGAAGCGGCGCATATTCTCGCCACTGCCGGACCGGTAGCGGTGGAAGACTTGTTGCGCCTCGGCGTTGAATTCGACCGCGATGAAAACGGCGCCCTGAAACTTGGGCGCGAGGCCGCCCATTGCCGCGACCGCATCGTTCACGCTACCGGCGATCAGGCGGGCGCCGCGATCATGAAAGCGCTGATCGCCGCCGCGAGGCGCTCAGAACATATTACCATTCTCGAACGCATCGTCGTCGAAGATTTGCTGATCGACGATCACAATGTGGTCGGCGGCGCTCTCGTCTATGATGTCGAAGCCGGCGAACGCGAAGCCTTTGAGGCGGGGGAAACCGTGCTCGCGACCGGCGGGCTCGGCGGGCTTTACGCCGTCACTACCAATCCGAAGCCGGCGCAAGGACACGGGCTCGCCTTTGCGGCGCGCGCGGGCGCCATGATCCGCGATCCGGAATTCGTACAGTTTCACCCGACGGCGCTCGACATCGGGCTCGACCCGGCGCCGCTTGCTACCGAAGCCCTGCGCGGCGATGGCGCCGTCCTCGTCAACAAGGACGGCAAGCCGTTCATGGCGACTTACCACCGCGACGGGGACCTTGCGCCGCGGGATATTGTCGCCCGCGCCGTGGAAGCGGAAATCAAGGCCGGACGCGGCGCTTTTCTGGATGCACGCGACGCCATCGGCGCCAAATTCCCCAACGCTTTCCCCACTGTTTTTTCAGCGTGCCAGGCGGCGAAGATCGATCCGCGTACGGAGTTCATGCCGGTCGCCCCGGCGGCGCATTACCATATGGGGGGCGTCGAAACAGATCTCGACGGGCGGACCAGCATCCTCGGGCTCTGGGCTGTGGGCGAAGTCGCCTCCACCGGCGTTCACGGCGCCAACCGCCTCGCTTCCAATTCCCTGCTCGAAGCCATCGTTTTCGGCGCACGTATCGCAGACCAATTGCGCGAGGCGCCCATTGAACTCTCGGAAGAAGCAGGCGCGCCCGGCGACCGCATGGAAATATCGCCCCTGCCCGCGCCCGCTGGTGAGATGATGAAACTCAGAAAGGCGATGACCGAACACTGCGCGCTTATCCGCGAGGGCGAAGGGCTCGCCGACCTCCTTGAACTGATCCACAAAATGCACGAAAGCGAAAACATGACCAGCGGCCTGAAAAGCGCGCTCGTCACCGCGGAACTGATCGCGCAAGGAGCCCTCGCCCGTGAGGAATCGCGCGGCGGCCATTTCCGCAGCGATTTTCCGGGAAAAGACGACGAAGCCTTTCACACGGAAATCGCCGCCACTCACCTTTACGAAGACGAAGCATGAGCATGATCGCCCGGTTATCGCCGCTGGTCGTCGAAGACGCCGTAGCCCACGCGCTGAAAGAAGATTTCGGCGACGCGGGCGACATTACGACGAACGCAACCATCCCGACGGATGCAAACGCCAAAGCCGTCATTGCCGCCCGCAAGCCCGGCGTGATCGCTGGCGTCGACGCGGCGCTCACAGCATTCCGTTTGGCCGATCCCGCAATAGAAACGGCAATTGAGAAAGACGATGGCGCGGGCGTTCAAAAAGGCGATGTCATTCTTTCTATTGAAGGGCCTGCGCGCGGCGTTCTTTCCGGGGAGCGCGTCGCCTTGAACTTCATGGGACATCTCTCGGGCGTCGCCACCGCGACCGCGGCGCTTGTGGACGCCGTCAAAGGAACAAAAGCAAAGATTGTCTGCACGCGAAAGACAACGCCCGGCCTGCGCGCCTTCGAAAAACACGCCGTCCGTTGCGGCGGCGGGCATAACCATCGCTTCGGGCTTTATGACGCCGTGATGATCAAGGACAATCACATCGCTGCATCCGGCGGCATTGCAAAGGCCCTCGCCGATGCACGCGAAGCTGTGGGCCATATGGTCAAGATCGAGATTGAAGTCGACAGCCTCGGCCAGCTTGAAGAAGCATTGGCGAACGGCGCCGATGTGGTCCTGCTCGACAATATGGCCCCCGCCGATTTGAAGCGCGCCGTCGAGATCAATAAAGGCCGCGCCGTGCTGGAAGCCTCAGGCAATGTCACCATAGAGACCGTGCGCGCCATTGCCGAAACCGGCGTCGATGTCATTTCCTCCGGCTGGATCACCCATTCCGCGCCCAATCTCGATCTGGGGCTCGATTTCCTTTAATCTTGGCCCATGAAGAGGCTCCTGGCTCTTTCTGCGCTATTTCTTGCCGCCGCCTGCGCCCCGGAAGAAGCATCCCGGCAGGCAAGACAATGCGATGTCTCTCTGCTGGTCCTCGGCGTCGCGCAGGACGCCGGAAAACCGCAGATCGGCAATCCGGACGATCCAGCGTGGACCGATCCATCGCTTCAGCGCTATGCGACATCGCTGGCGCTCATCGACCGACGCGGAGAAAAACCGAAACGCTGGCTGTTCGACGCCACGCCCGACATAAAGTTTCAGCTTCATGCCTTGAATGAAGCGGCGCCGACAGAAAGGCCAACGCATCTGAACGGCGTGTTTCTGACGCACGCGCATATCGGCCATTATGCGGGGTTGATGATGTTCGGACATGAAGCGGCGGGCGCGCAAAACATTCAGGTTTTCGCCATGCCGCGCATGGCGGACTTCCTTGCGCAAAACGGCCCCTGGTCGCAGCTTCTCGCCTATCACAATATTTTTGCGGCGATCATGGAAGATGGCGAGGCGGAAACGCTCGCGCAAGGAATTTCCGTAACGCCCTTTCTCGTCCCGCACCGTCAGGAATTTTCCGAAGTAATCGGGTTTCGCATTGAGGGGCCGGAAAAGTCCGCAATTTATCTTCCCGATATCGATAGCTGGGAGGAATGGGACGAAAAAGGACCACGCATCGAGGATATGATCGCCGACGTGGATTTCGCCTTTCTCGACGCAACCTTTTATTCAGGCGATGAATTGCCGGGCCGCGACATGTCGCAAATTCCGCACCCGACTGTCAGTCACTCCATGGCGCGATTTGAACCTTTGCCTTTGGAAGAAAAGGAAAAAGTTCATTTCATCCATTTGAACCACACGAACCCCTTGCTGACGCCAGGTTCGCCCGCACGGAAAAAGGTCAGGCAAGCTGGATTTAACGTCGCCGAAGAAGGCGATGAAATGTGCCTTTGAGGAGCGTCCCGGCGCCCACGCTTATCATCGCTTGAGATTTGCAAAACCTTTGCGCCCCTGCTCTTTCAAAAATTCCGCCGCGAGCAATGCTGACAGCCGCGCCTTGACGGGTACCGGGAGCGCCGAAGCCCTGATGACGCGCGCGCACTCTTCAAACACGCCTGCAAACTCTCTGAAGTCCCAGCTCCAATTATGCGAAAGGCTGGCTGACTTATAATATTTGTCGCAGAGAAAATACGGCGCACGCACGAATTCGCCCAGCAGCGCCATCTTCAGAAGCCATGGCCAATCGGCGCTGAATTCGCCCCCGCTGTGGCGGCGAAAACCACCCGTCGCCTCAACGGCCGAAGCGCGGAAGAGGCCGTGATTGGGCGTTGACCAGTAGCCCTTCCGGCGAATGATAGACCCTGCCCTTTGCGCGGGATCGCGCACGCCGTCAATCTCGTAATAGGCGCGCTCTATCACATCGCCTGTCAGATAATGAGCGCGAATGTCGCCATAGGCGACGACAGCCTCAGGACGCGAATCTAATAACGGCGCCAAGGATTGAACATGCGCCGGATCCAAAACGTCATCATGATAGGCGATGAGATAATAATCGCCCTCCGCTGCATCCAACAACGCATTCACATTGCCGATCCAGCCAAGGCGTTCTTTCTGTTCGATTATCTTAAACCGGTCATCATCCGTTGCAAAACGCTTGCATATATCAGCGGTTTCATCCGTTGATTGATCGACGGAAACCAGCACTTCGAAATTCGGCCAGGATTGCGCCGCAAGCGATTGCAGAGTTTCAGTAATGAAATCTCCTGCGTTCCAGGCTGGCAGAAGCGCGACGACCTTTGGTGTTTGCGCTGTCGGCATTCTCTGTCCTGGCGCCCGCTTAAGAGCAAGCTGAGGAGAAAGTCTCCGGCTGATTACATCGCGGCCGGCGCCGCGGCGACGGTGCGACGGCTCGGGAATTTGTAGAATTTATGCGTGCCGATGGTCGCCGTCGGCGTCAATGTGTCGGCCCAGTGGGGCGTCACGTAATTCGCGTGATAGTGGGTCGCATTACGGCTGATCGGACTGCGCAGTCCGGCGAGAATGGCGCCGGCGAGGTCTTCGGATTCTTTCCATTTGCGCTTGTTAAGGCGCGCATGCATGGAGCCGTCGCAGGTGAAGGAAAACTGACAGCCTGTGCGGCGTTCCGACCCCTGAAAAACAACTTCACAGATCGAATTCGGATAAACGCGGCTAGCCACGCGATTCAGCACGACATCGGCGACGGCGAGCTGACCGATGCGGGGCTCGGACCGGGCTTCATAATAAATCGCCTGCGCAAGACATTTACGTTCTTCGGCGTCAAGCTTGGCCATGGTCAGTTCGGTAAAATCGAACGACGTCAACGCTTCGATCGGATCTTCAGCATCCAGAACCGCCGGGGTCGGTTTCGCCGGCTTGAGGCGCGGGCCTTCCATGGCTTCTCGTGCAGCGGCGGTTTCCGCGGCGAGGTAGGTGGCGAGATCCGCGACCAGTTCGGCTTCCTGCTCGATGGAAGCCTGACGCCTGCGCTCTTCTTCCGCGCGGTTTGCATTCACCGTCGCGCTCATGGCGCTCGCCACGGCGCATATCGACAACAGACCCGCTGCCGCAAGGCTTCTGAGAGTCCAGTTGACCTCAAATCCGTGATGTTCGTGTCCGTCTTTCAATTCAATTCGTCTTTCAGTTCACGTCACTATGGCGAGCGCCTTACCCGGGCCGATGCTCAACGACAAAGCTCGCCCTAAAAGTCTTGCCAATCTCGTAAGACGCAAAAAACGCGCCCGTGGCGCGCCCTCGTGAGGCGGAATATGGCGCCCGCAAAGAGGTTTTACAAACGAAAAGCGCGTGCGTTAACCTTTTATTAACCCCAAGACTGACTCAGTAACACATTGTTTTTAAATGACTTTTTATACGGTCACGAGCTTGTTAACGCTTTAGGCGGTTGAATCGTCCTGACTTTTTTCAAGTTTTGCTTGCGCTGCAGCAAGACGGGCGATGGGCGCGCGATAGGGCGAACAGGACACGTAATCGAGGCCCGCCCCCTCCACGAAACGGATAGAATCGGGGTCGCCGCCATGCTCGCCGCAGATGCCGAGCTTGATGTCAGGGCGTGTCGACCGGCCCTTTTCGGCGGCGATTTTGATGAGCGCGCCGACGCCGTCCGGATCAAGCGTGACGAACGGATCGCGTTCGAAGATCCCCTGGCGCAGATAATCGGGCAGGAACGCCGCTGAGTCGTCGCGCGACAGGCCAAACGTCGTCTGCGTCAGGTCGTTCGTGCCGAAAGAGAAAAACTCCGCATCTTTCGCAATTTCATCCGCCGTCAAGGCGGCGCGCGGCAGTTCGATCATCGTACCCACAAGATAATCGAGCCTGGTGCTATTTTCCTTGAGCACGGCGAGGGCGACGGCGTCGACGCGCTCTTTAAGGATAGACAGCTCCTCGCGCTTGGCGACGAGCGGGATCATGATTTCCGGGGTTACTTTCTCTCCCGTCTCTTTGGCAACCGTACAGGCCGCTTCCATAACCGCGCGCACCTGCATCTCGTAAATCTCCGGGTAGGAAACGCCGAGCCGGCAGCCGCGATGACCGAGCATCGGATTGAACTCATGCAGCTTTTGAGCGCGATCTTTCAGCTTCGCCGCGTCCACGCCCAGCGACTTCGCAACCTCTCCGATCTCTTCGTCTGAATGCGGAAGGAATTCGTGCAGCGGCGGGTCGAGCAGGCGGATTGTCACCGGCAGGCCGCTCATCACCCGGAACAGTTCTTCGAAATCCGACCGCTGCATGGGCAGCAACTTGGCGAGCGCGGCCTCACGACCCTTCTTGTCTTCGGCGAGGATCATTTCACGCACGGCGATGATGCGGTCCGCCTCGAAGAACATATGTTCCGTGCGGCAAAGCCCGATCCCTTCGGCGCCGAAATCGCGCGCGACGCGGGCGTCATTGGGCGTTTCGGCGTTGGCGCGCACTTTCATGCGGCGCAAGCCGTCAGCCCACCCCATCAGCGTCGCGAAATCGCCGGAAAGCTCCGGCTGCACGGTGGGCACAGCGCCGGCATAGACCCGCCCCTCGCCGCCATCGATCGTGATGACCTCGCCCTTGGAAATCTTGCGGCCGGCGACCGTGAAGAACTCTTCGCTCTTGTCGATTTTCAAATCGCCCGCCCCGCATACGCATGGCCGGCCCATGCCGCGCGCCACGACGGCGGCGTGCGAGGTCATGCCGCCGCGCGCGGTGACAATGCCCTTCGCGGCGTGCATGCCGTGAATGTCTTCGGGACTGGTCTCAACGCGCACGAGAATGACCGGCTTGCCTTCCTGGGCAAGACGTTCCGCCTCATCGGAATTGAACACCACTTCGCCCGCGGCCGCGCCGGGCGACGCCGGCAAGCCGGTCAGCACCTGATCGCGCGGCGCGTCCGGATCGAGCGAGGGATGGAGAAGCTGGTCGAGCGAATGAGGGTCGACGCGCATCACCGCCTCTTCCTGCGTGATCAGTTTTTCCTCGCACATGTCTACGGCGATTTTGAGCGACGCTTTCGCCGTGCGCTTGCCATTGCGGGTCTGGAGCATCCAGAGTTTCTTGTCCTGAATGGTGAACTCGATGTCCTGCATGTCGCGATAATGGTTTTCCAATGTCTGGAAAACATTCACCAGCTCCTTATAAGCCTCGGGCATCGCCTCTTCCATGGACGGCGCATCTTCGCCCTGCGCCTCGCGCGCGCGTTTGGTGAGCGTTTGGGGCGTTCTGATGCCGGCGACGACGTCTTCGCCCTGGGCGTTGATCAGGAACTCGCCGTAATAATGATTGTCGCCCGTGGACGGATCGCGCGTGAAGGCGACGCCCGTCGCCGAGGTGTCGCCCATATTGCCGAACACCATGGCCTGGACATTGACCGCGGTGCCCCAGCTTTCGGGGATATTGTGCAGACGGCGATAGGTGTTCGCGCGCTCATTGCGCCAGGACCCGAAGACCGCGTCGATGGCGCCCCATAATTGCTCTTCCGGGTTCTGCGGAAAGGGTTTGCCGAGCTCATCGCTGACGACTTTTTTGTAGCCCTCAATCACCGTTTTCCAATCGTCGGCGGTCATTTCCGTGTCGAGGAAATAATCGTGCTCTTCCTTGTAACTCTCGAGGAGCTCCTCGAAGGAATGGTGATCGACCTCGAGAACCACGTCGGAATACATCTGGATGAAACGGCGATAGCTGTCATAGGCGAAGCGCTCGTCGCCGGAGAGTTTCGCGAGGCCCTTCACCGTCTCGTCATTGAGGCCGAGGTTCAAAACCGTATCCATCATGCCCGGCATGGAGGCGCGAGCGCCGGAGCGCACGGAAACCAGAAGCGGCTTCGACGTGTCGCCAAAAGTCATGCCCACTTCTTCGCCCACTTTGGCGAGGGCGGCGTCGACATCCGCTTTCAGGCCTTCCGGATAGGTGCGGTCGTTTGCGTAAAAGGCGGTGCAGACATCGGTCGTCAGCGTGAAACCCGGCGGCACCGGCAGGCCAAGGCTCGCCATTTCGGCGAGATTGGCGCCCTTGCCGCCCAACAGATTGCGCAGGGAGGCGTCGCCTTCCGCCGATCCCCCGCCGAATGAATAAACCCATTTTGTTTTGTTGTTCATCGGGTCTCCGCCTGTCTTTATCAGTCCCGCGGTCCGCTTCGGGGACCAGTGTGTGCCTTAGGGCGCCGCAGTGCAACATCCAAGCCGGAAATTGCCGCATAGCGCCGGTTTGGTCATTTCTTTCAACACCGTACTATAAGCCCCCTCCCAAAGTCGTGGATAACTATTCACCACTTTTTTTTCCGTGTTAGGCTGGGCCGCCAGCCCCCGTCCAGGCAGGGGCATGAGGGGAATTCGATGGGGCGGAGACACGGTGACACGAGCGGTCGCAGCCGCATGAGCGCGCGCGCCGGCCTTGCAATCACGCTGATGGCGGGCGCCGCCGGTTTTTCCGGGGCGATGGCGCAGGATTCAGGCGCCATTGGCGGCGTCTCCATTACCGCCGCCGCCGGCGCAAGCGCCGTGATCGCGGTGATCGGGCTCGTCCTCATCGGGGCCCTCGCCTCGCCCCGGCTCAAAGGCTCCTCCCTCTTCAACCGTCTATTCGTGGTGGTCGCGATCACCGCCGGCTTTTTCAGCGCCATCAGCTCCGCCATCGGTTTCGGCCTCATCACCTCACAGGAATCCGCCGACATCTTCCGCAATTCGATCCTGCCGCCGGCCTTCGGCGTCTTCGTCTTTTGCCTTGCCGTCGCCATCTGGGTCGGCGGCGCGGATTTCGTAAGGCATCGCGACTGGTTTCGCGGCCTCAAGGGCGGCTTTGTCGGCGACATCCTTTTTTTCATCGAACGCGCCATCAAACTCTTTCTGGTCGTTCCCCTTTTGGCGACAATTCTGTTTTTCGTCTCCACTTGGACCACGGTGGTCGGCATTGGCGGCGTCGACGCGGTGCGCCACACCTACACTTTCGAGATCGACCGGCTCGCCGGCGAATGCGCCGGCATCACGAGTTACCGCCAGAACGATTATCTCTTCCTTGAAGATCTGCGTCTCTCGGTTCGCGACGTGACGCGCGTCGCCGGCGGCGAACGCGATGGCGGCGCGCAGTCGGGCGCCGCGGGCGCCGGTCCCGTCACCGATTATTACCTGGGGCTCGCCGACTGGTATCGCGGCCTTGAAGAAAGCGTCGCCGCGATGCTCGCCGCGCCCGATCCGTCCGGGCTCAATCCTTACGATCCGGAGATCTGCGCCACGAAAACCGACGAATTAAAGCGCATGCTGTCGCGCAACGCCTATGACAATGTGGACCGCTGGAACCGTCAATTCGAGAGCGCCTTCAACGATTTTGCGAGCGTCCTCAATCGCTGGCGCCATGACAAGCGCATCGAGCGCTTTCTCGACCAGCAACTCGACAGTTTCGACCGCGCCAATCCGAAACCGACGCGCGTCACCGCCGCGCAGTCGCGCGCGATCAATGAATATGCCGAGCAAGTCGAAGGCGCACTGGAATCGCTAATCCGGTCGCAGAAACTGCAAAAGCCGCCGGTGCCGTTGAAATCGGCGGCGGAACTGTCGCCCGCCCGCGGGCTCGATATTTTCAAGGAGCTCTTCAATCCGCCGCCGCCGCCGGAAGAACCGGAAAAGGTTTCGCGCCGGCAGTCGGTCGTCGATGCGGAGTTCGTTCCCGGCCTTTCCACGATTACGCCGCGCGACGCCGTATTGAAAAACGCCAGCATCTTTTCCGATGTCTGGGCGCTCGCGATCTCATGGGACTATGCGCCCTATATTCTGATGCTGGCGTTTCTGTTTTTCCCGAGCGCCGAACGCGCGGCGGGGTATAAGGATTAGGATTAAAAGCGATTGTTAAATCTCAAACATGAGGGATCATAGAATGAGAAGCAGAAACGCTATTATTGGCATGCTGGCCATTTTGTTTTCAGGCGTACTGGCACCTACTGCATTCGCGCAAGCAGATGTGAAGGTGCAAATTACACAAAACCCGCGGGAAAGCGTTGAAGACTTGCTTGAAGCAATCGCCAAAGATGGCACTAAGCCTTTACGAAAGTTCTTAAATGATTTCGGCTATAGCAACCTGCAAATAGAACAAACCCTGTCCATGATGGATTCATTCCTGAACAAGGAAGGAAAACCCATGGTGGAAATCATTGAAGAAATCGATAATGCGGGAGTTATGCGCCAAGTTTATGCTTATACTCATTTCGGAGGAAACGCGTGGTTCTTCTGGCGACTGGATTACGTGAAGACCTCAGAAGGCTGGGCGCTTGCAAACTTTGCTTTCAATTCTGAATACAGCCAAGTGATGGCCGCGAAATTCGAAAACCATACGGTGCTGAAATAAGCAAATCGGCGCCCCGCAGCGCGTTTAGCCTTCCAGCTTCGAGAAATCGGCGACTCTTGCCGTGGCGGCGGTCAGACGCGCAAGAAGCGACAGGCGATTGGCGCGGAGTTTTGCGTCATCGGCGTTGACCGTGACTTTTTCGAAGAACGCGTCGAGCGGCTTGCGCAGTTTCGCGAGCGCGGACATGGCGGCCTCGAAATCTTCCGCTGCGACGGCTTTTTCGACGGCGCCTTCCGCGTCTTTCATGGCGGCGTAAAGCGCCTTTTCTTCCGCGTCTTTCAACAGCTTTTCATCGACGGCGTCCGGATCAGCGGGTTTCTTGTCTTTCTTTTCCTCGGCCTTGAGAATGTTGCCCGCGCGTTTGTAGGCCGCCGCGAGATTGGCGCCGTCATCGGTTTTGAGGAAGTCGGCCAGCGCTTCGAGTTTCGCGACAATCAGAACCAGATCATCCTGCAGATTGCCATCCGCATCGGTCAGCACCGCATCGATCTGGTCGTGCTTGAAGCCCTTGTCGCGGAGGTAGACTTTTAGGCGGTCGTGGAAGAATGAGAGAAGATCACTTGAGCTTGCATGAACAGATTCTTCCCCACCAATAGATGCCGCACCGATTGCTTGAGCGCCTATTGCACCTGTTCCCGGCATTGAATGCCAAGCCGTATTATCAATGATTGCTGTCAACTGAAGACGGATGCTGTTTTCAATTGCAATCCCTATCACACCCAACGCAGCCCTTCGCAGCGCAAACGGATCGCTCGAGCCCGTCGGTTTTTTATCGATGGCCCAGAACGCCGTCAGCGTGTCGATCTTGTCGGCGAGCGCGACAGCGACGCTGATCGGTGCGGTCGGCACCTCATCATCCTGACCCGCGGGCTTGTAATGATCGCGGATGGCGTCGGCGATTGCTTGGGCTTCCTGCTCCCCCGCCTGCGGGGGAGCTGTCGCGCCGGATTTATCCGGCGTGACTGAGGGGGCTTTTGCGCTATCGCCCCCTCCGTCTCGGCCTTTGGCCTCGACACCTCCCCCGTGAACGGGGGAGGAGTAACTGTGCTGCGCCAGGTAATAATACCGGCCCATCACCCCTTGCAGTTCCGGAAACTCATAGACCATGCCCGTAACAAGGTCTGCCTTGGCGAGCAGCGCGGCGCGTTCCGCCGCGGCCGGATCGGCGCCCACGGATGGCGCGATCTCTTTCGCCAGCGCAGCGATGCGGCGCGCCTTGTCGCCGATGCTGCCCAGCCCTTCAAAGAAGGTCACGTTATTCAGGTCGTCGACGCGGCTTTCGAGCGAGCGCTTCAAATCCTGATTGTAAAGGAACCACGCATCGGAAAGACGCGCGGTCAGGACGCGCTCATAACCTTCGCGCATGGCGGCGCCGCCGTCCGGCGCCTCGATATTCGCGACGTAGACGAACTTGTTCGCGAGCCGCCCGATCTCCGGGTCCTTCACCGAAAAATATTTCTGGTGCCCGCGCATGGAGGCGGTGAGCACTTCATCAGGCACGCTCAGGAATTTTTCGTCGAAAGAGCCCATCATGGGGACCGGCCATTCGGCAAGGCCTGAGACTTCATTCAGCAAGCCCGGATCGTCCACAAGCTCGAGCCCCTGCGCCCTGCACAAGGTCGCGGCGTCGCCGGCGATCATCTCCTTGCGCTCTTCAGCGTCGAGAATGACCTTGGCTTTTTTCAACGCCGCCGCATAAGATTCGAAAGACCGCGCCTGAATCTCACCCGGCGCCAGGAAGCGATGACCTTGCGTCTTGTCGCCCGACTTGATTCCGTCGATTTCGAAATTCACCACCTCGCCATCGAAGACGCAGAGAATGGAATGCAACGGGCGCACCCAGCGCAACTCGCCGTCGCCCCAGCGCATGGACTTCGGCCAGGAAAAACCGCGCACGATTTGCGGAATAAACTCGGCGATGAGCTCGCCCGTGTCGCGGCCCTTTTGGTCGATCACCGCGACCCAATAGGCGCCCTTTTTGTCCTCGCGCTGTTCGCATTGATCGAGCGAGGTCAGCCCCGCCGATTTCAGGAAGCCCTCGACCGCCTTGTCGGGGGCGCCCACGCGCGGGCCCTTTTTCTCCTCGCGCCGGTCCGGCTGGCGCGCGGGGATGCCCGCTGCTGCGACCGTCAGGCGCCGGGGCCCGGCGAAGCCCTTCACCCCTTCGGGCATGAAGCCGGCGTCCATCAGCGCCTTGCCCACCGCCTTTTCAAGGTCGGCGGCGGCGCGTCCCTGCATGCGCGCAGGGATCTCTTCGGAGAACAGTTCGAGAAGCAATTCTGACATGGGCGGGGGTTCTAAGCGGGGTTTTGGGCCTGTGCAATAGAGGGCGAAATTAGTTAGTCTTCCCGTCAAAACCGGAGGGGCGGCATGAAGAAACCGATCAGCTATTTCCTCGGAGAAGGGCTTTTAATCGTCTTCTCGATCCTATTGGCCCTTGGCGTCAATGAATGGCGCGTGCGATCGGGCGAGGCCGCTGACGAGCGCAAGGCGATCGCCGATATCAGCGCGGAACTGATAGAAAACCGCGAGCTTCTGGAGGGCATTCCCGCCTATCATCGTGACGTCAGCACAGCGCTCTCAGCCGCCATTGAAGACGTGGCGCCGGACGATCCCCGAACGCCCATGGAAATCTTCAGCGAGCTCGACGTGCTGCGAGGCTCGATCATCATCGACCGTTTGCCCCAGAGCGTCTCCTGGCAGCTTGCAAAAGACCGGGGCATTGTCGGCCGGTTCGACTACGCCACGGCGAAGGCGCTGGCGACAACATACGATCACCAGCAGGCGAGCGTGTTCGATCTTTATGAGCGCGTCTCGGAACTGATGATCAGACCGGAAATGTTTGTCGCGGAAAATCAGGCGCCCACCCTGCAACCGCTCGCGGTTGCATTTTCCGAACTTGCCTCGCGGGAGCAATTACTGGTGAAAATGCAGGACAAAAACATCGCTGCCTTGAACGGGGACGGTTAGCCCGTCATCCGCCGCACCTGCACTGCGTAGATGCGCGCCGCAAGCTTTTCGTCGCCATTCAGAAAATCCGCTTCCACATGAATAAGACTGGCGGACGCATTGGTGACCCGCCCTTCAATCCTGGCAAGAGGCGCCGTCAGGGGGCGAAAATAGTTGGTTTCAAGCCGCGAGGTGCGAAACCGCTCGCGATTGTCGGTCAGCACGGTCATGGCCGTCAGCCCCGCCACATGGTCAGCCACCGACGCCACATGCCCGCCGAACATTACGCCGTCCGGCATGATGAAGCGGTCGTCGATATCCCAGCGCATGGCGATGCGCCCCCAGGACCAGTCGGTCAGAACGAAATGACCAAGCTTTTCCTGCGCCCAGTCGTTGAAGCGCGACCCGCCGGCCTTATAGCCGTTCAGGATGTCGGTATGGCGTTCGGAAGTCGTAAAGGTCATGCGCGCGCTTTCGATTGCGGAGACACCGCCAAAAGGACCATGGATGCGGCGGCGACAATCATCACGATAACGAGTCCGGGATTGGGGGTTTCGCCCGGCGCGGTTTGTTGCGCCAAAGCGACGGAAAATACACCAAGGGCAAATGCGTTCGCCGAAATCAAGCTAAGACGGGCGCGCACCGGGGAAGGAAGAAACGCCGCAGATACAAGAAATGCCCCGATGAGCAGATCGGGAACGACGAATTCGGGAACCTCCATCAGGCCTGCAAGCACATTCGCCGCCGTCGCCACACCGGTTGCGGCGCCCGCCACACGAAGCCAAAAGAGTCTCGCCATCAATGACCTCCCATATTCGAAAAGAGATTGAGAACGATAATGCCGGCAATGATGAGCCCCATGCCGGCCCAGGCGGCGAGATCGGGGATCTGACGATAAACCGCCATGCTTACCAGAGCGACAAGGACGATTCCGGCTCCCGACCAGATGGCGTAGGTCATGCCCACAGGGAGCTCTTTCACGACCAGCGACAGATAGTTGAACGCAACGCCATAGCCGCCGATGACGAGGATCGACGGCAGCATTTTTGAGAAATTATCCGACGCTTTCAGCGCGCTTGTGGCGATGACTTCGGCCACAATGGCGATGGCGAGATAGAGATAAACCTTAGGCATAGGTCTCTCTATTCTTCCGCGCCGTAAAATCCTCGCGCGGGCCGATCCAGTCCTCTATGCCGAGCACAGCATCCATCTCCAGAACCATCTCGTCGAAGTTTTCGCGACCATCGAAACTGCAACCCTGATAGAGGCTCACTTCATGATTGAGGCGCTTGGCGTCGAACGAGATAATAATGCTCGGCATGTCTGTCGGAATGGGGCCGCAATTGTCGCCCGCCTCATTGGGATAGCTTGCGTCGTACTCTGAAAATTCATGTGTCTTGGCGATGTCGATCAGTTTTTTGAAGGAGCCTTTCGGCAGGCGCTTGCTTACCGCGCCGCCGGTTTCAGCGACGAAGCCCTCGCCGTGAAAAATCAGGACGTCGTTTTCATAGACCGTCACATCATAGACCGGGCAAAAGCCGAAACAGGCCGTGCGCTTCAGCGTAAACTCATCGTAATCCGGTTGACCGGCCGGATCGCCCGGCGTCGCATAATAGGGCGTGTAGCCCTTTGGCGCGCAGGCCGCCATGAAGGCGGCCATCAGAAAAAGCTGCAATAATCGCATCATTGTCTTTCACATAGCGGCTGCGGGGGCACCTTATGACGAGAGATCGACAGGTGCAAAAGCCGAAAACATCTGTTTCGCTTCGGGCAGGTCCCCGATTGTCACATAGTCGCAGGCTTCTGCGAATTTCTCCCACATGGCGAGCACATTGAGATTTTCATGGGCTGCGTCGATGGCGTCCTGGGATACCCAGCAAAAGACTTCCACATAGGTTCCGTCATCCGCGCGCCCGCAAAGCGACGGACCCTCGTCAACCAGCCCTTCTGCGCGCAAGACCGGCAGATGGATTTTCATCAGATCATGAAGCTCCGCTTCTTTTCCAAATTTCGGCCTGTAACAGGCGATCACCATGATGCTCATACAGGCCTCCTATCTTGCGTTCAGCACACACGCATCGAGCCCGTCGCGCCGCACCTGATCCATCCGTGAGCGGATCGTATGGCTGCGCGAGCGCACATAAGGCCCCGGCGGGTCGACGCGCCATTTATGCGGGTTCGGCAGAACGCTCGCAAGGAGGGCCGCCTCATATGACGTTAAATCCTTGGCGCTCTTCCCGAACCGCGCCTGCGCCGCCGCTTCGGCGCCAAAATTGCCGTCGCCCCACTCGGCGATGTTCAGATAGACTTCCATCACCCGGTGTTTCGGCCAGATGCTTTCAATAAGGACCGTCATCCAGGCCTCGCCGCCCTTCCTGAGCCAGCCGCCCCCATTCCAGAAAAAGGCGTTTTTCGCCGTCTGCTGCGATATCGTCGAGGCCCCGCGCAGGCGCTTTCCCTTTTTCTTTTCTTCCAGCGCCTTGTCGATGGCCTCGAAGTCGATGCCGTTGTGAAGACAAAAGCGCGTATCCTCCGCCGCGATGACCGCCGTCACGAGATGCGGCGAGATTTCCTCAAGCGGCGTCCAGGGGTGTTGGATCACATCGCCCGACAGCTTCCGCTGGAGCATGAGCAAAGTGCCCGGCGGCGAAGCGATTGCGTAAAGCCCCGCCCACAGGACCGAGCCGCCGACAAGCGCCAGCGCCGCAAACCCGCTCGCGCGCAGAATAAGCCGCAGGCGATTCTGCGGCTTCTGCTTTTTCTTTTTGCGCCCCTTGCGGCGTTTTCGTTTCGGCGCCGTCAACGCCATGTCAAACCCCTAAACAAGAAAAGGGCGGCGCGGCCGCCGCCCCTTCTCCATAAAATGACAACCCGGCCTTACTTAATCAAGCGCAGCACCACCGCCGAGACGACCCAACCTACGAGCAAATGCGAGGCGTCGATCATCAGCATGGTCGAGTCATGCGCCGGCCCGTAGAGATAGGCGTACATGGAGAACGGCAGCGCGAGGAAGAACCACAACACCGCCGCCGTCATCGCCCCGGCCATGGGGCTCGCGTCGCCCTTCCATTTCAGGACGAGGCCGAAACCGATCACCTGCATGATGGTGATGAGAAAGCCGCCGGCCATCCAGATATCGAAAGACCCGCCCGCCTCGTCAGGCGAGATGCCCATATATTCCATATAGGCGTCCATGAACAAAATGCCGTACCACAGCCAGCCGACGAGAAAGAACGCCACCGACGCCACGATCACTGCGACAATATTCAAACCGAGAATTTTGGGCATGAAACCCTCCCTCTGTTAGTCTGAGAGGGAGTTTACCGCGCCGCGCAGGAAGCGGGCAATGATGAATTCATCCGTGCGCCGCACAATTCAATGCTGCGAGTGCGAATAATCCGGATGCGACTTAAATTTTAGTAGCCGCGCCGGTAATGCGAAAAACCGGCATCCACTTTTTCGCCCGGCGCTAGGCGGCGAAAAGTCCGAAACTGCGGAATCGCTCCAGATAAGGCCCGTAATCCGTAGGCTGCGTATCGCAAAGGAGATCGTCCTTGTCGAATTTGATCCAGCTTTGCGCGCTTTTCACCCAGATATGCCCGGCGGGACGCACCCAGGACGTATCGTCGAATGTGCCGGCGCGAAGGCTTAAAAAAGGCGGGCCGCCCTCCTGGCCGTTGGCGATGCGGCTGCCGCAATCCTTGCAGTAATAGCCATAGCGCGGATTGCCGGCGTCGGATTTCCACGTCGTTTTACCGGGCTTGCCATGCGTGAATTTGAAAGCGGCTTCAGGAATAATGGTCGACAGCACGAAGGCGCTGCCCGTCTGTTTCTGACAGTTCGTGCAATGACAGGCGTAAAGGGTCATGGGCGCGGCGGAAAGTTCGTAGCGTAACTCGCCGCACTGGCATCCGCCTTCGAGGGGAAGCGCAACGGTCATCGCTCAAGCCTCCGCATAATCCACGACGCCCGCGCCTTCGCTGCGCCCTTGCGGGCTATCGAGCCACGCCTCGCAGCAAGCTTTCGCGAGCGTCCTGACGCGCAGGATGTAAGACTGGCGTTCGGTCGCGGAGATGACGCCCCGCGCATCGAGCAGGTTGAACAGATGAGACGCCTTGATGCACTGCTCATAGGCGGGCAGCGGATAGGCCTTGCCGTCTTTTTTGCCGGCCTCGATGATCGCCTGACAGTTTTCCTCCGCCTCTTTAAACTGGCGGAAAAGAATTTCCGTGTTGGCGAGTTCGAAATTATAGGCCGACTGTTCGACTTCGTTCTGGTGGAAGACATCGCCATAGGTGAAGGGCGAACCGTCCGGCTTTGCGCCGCCATAAACAAGATCGAACCCGTTATCGACGCCTTGCACATACATGGCGAGACGCTCGAGCCCATAGGTAATCTCGCCCGTCACGGGCTTGCAGTCGAAGCCGCCCACCTGCTGGAAATAAGTGAACTGCGTCACCTCCATGCCGTCGCACCAGACTTCCCAGCCGAGGCCCCAGGCGCCGAGCGTCGGGCTTTCCCAGTCGTCCTCAACGAAACGGATGTCATGCACGCTGCGATCAACGCCGATGGCGTCCAAAGACCCGAGATAGAGCTCCTGAATATTGTCAGGGCTCGGCTTCAGGACCACCTGAAACTGGAAATAATGCTGAAACCGGTTCGGGTTGGCGCCATAGCGCCCGTCGGTGGGGCGCCGGCAGGGCTGAACATAGGCCGCGTTCCAGGGCTTGGGCCCCAGCGAGCGCAGGGTCGTCGCCGGGTGAAACGTCCCCGCCCCCATCTCCATGTCATAGGGCTGGAGAATGACGCAGCCATTCTTCGCCCAGTAATCCTGAAGCGTCAGAATGAGGTCCTGAAAGGTCTTTTGGGTCGGGTCGGCCATGGGGCTCCGGCGGGCTCTTGCTGTTGAGGGCGTGTTGCGGAGGTTGCACCGGAAAACGCCGCCCCGGTCAAGCGGGCGCAGTCAGGCGGCAACGCTCTATGGACGGGGGCGGGAAACCGGGGAAAGATCGCGCCCCCATGACGCCAGAAGATTTCATCCGCAAATGGACCCGCTCGGAGCTGAAGGAGAGCGCCGCCGCGCAGTCGCATTTCAACGATCTCTGCGATCTCCTTGGCGAGCCCAAGCCCACGGATATCGACCAGAAGGGCGAGGAATATTGCTTCGAGAAGGGCGCCACCAAGGCGACCGGCGGCCAGGGCTTCGCCGATGTCTGGCGGCGCGGCCATTTCGGCTGGGAGTATAAGGGCCCGCACAAAGACCTCGACCGCGCCTATCGGCAATTACTGACCTACTCCGTCGCGCTTGAAAATCCGCCGCTGCTGGTTGTTTCCGACACCAAGAAAATCATCATCCGCACCAACTGGACCAACACGGTTCAGGAAAACCATGCGCTGGAGCTTGAGGATTTAAGGGACGCGGGCAAGCGCGACATCCTGCGCGCGGTCCTCGCCGATCCGGAAAAGCTGAAACCCAAAAAGACGCGCACCCAGCTCACCGCCGATGCGGCGAACGAGTTTTCGGCGCTGGCCCAGCGCCTGCGCGAGCGCGGGCATGACCCGCAGCTGGTGGCGCATTTCGTCAACCGCCTCGTCTTCTGCATGTTCGCGGAGGATGCGGGGCTCCTGCCCGACGCGATCTTCACCCGAATGCTGGAAATGTGCGCGAGGAAGCCACAGGAGTTCGAGGAGAATGCACGCCAGCTTTTCGCCGCCATGAAGGACAAGGGCGGGCGCGTCGGCTTTGAAAAGATCGAGTGGTTCAATGGCGGGCTCTTCGATGACGATCTCGCTTTGCCCCTCGACGCCGACGATATCGAGCTGACGCTGAAAGCCGCACGGCTCGACTGGCAGGATATCGACCCGTCGATCCTCGGCACGCTGTTCGAGCGCGGGCTCGACCCGTCAAAGCGGTCGCAGCTCGGCGCCCATTACACCGACCGCGACAAGATCATGATGATCGTCAATCCCGTGATCGTCGATCCCTTAACGGCGGAATGGGAGGCGACGAAGGAAAAGATCGCCGCACAACTCGCCAAGGAAGGGAAAGCGAAATCGGCGTCGGCGGCGACGCGGGCCCACAAGGCGGCGGTGAAGCTGCATCGGGATTTCATCGAAAAGCTCGTCGATTTCCGCGTGCTCGACCCCGCCTGCGGCTCCGGCAATTTTCTGAACCTTTCCCTGACGGCGCTGAAAGACCTTGAGCACAAGGTTAATCTCGACGCCGAGGCGCTTGGTTTGCCCCGCGGCTTCCCCCGCGTCGGGCCGGAGGCGGTGAAAGGCATCGAGATCAATCCGTATGCGGCGGAGCTCGCCCGCGTTTCCATCTGGATCGGCGAAATCCAGTGGATGCGCCGCAACGGTTTCGACGCGGCGCGCAACCCGATCCTGAGACCGCTCAACAATATCGAATGCCGCGACGCCCTGATCGAACAGGACCAGGCGACCGGCGAATGGCGCGAGGCCCAATGGCCCGATGCGGATGTGATTGTCGGGAATCCGCCGTTTTTGGGTGCAAAGTGGATGCTTAACCGGCTGGGCGAAGATTATGTCAACAAGCTCCGCTCGATAATCCTAGGGACAGGAAGTGCGATTAATCTGGTAACTTACTGGTTCCTAAAAGCCAGCGAGCACATCTCAAGAAATACGATACGGGTAGGCTTCGTGGCTACAAATATGATTAGAAGCCCAAAAGACTCACACGCTGCGGAAGCATTGTACACTCTTGCCCCGATTGTATTTGCAATGAGTGACGAACCTTGGGTTGTTGACGGCGCAGACGTGAGAGTCTCCGTGATCATATGCGATGTTGATAAAGATAGAAAGAGGATGCTTGATGGGGCAAACGTCCCAGCTATCACGCCTGATTTGAAAGCTCTAGGCTTCAATTTATCAATGAAGCAAGCTCTTCTTGCAAACAAAAAAAAAGCTGTACGGGGAATAGAGAAAGGCGGTCCGTTTGATATATCGCGCGATCTTGCCTCGTCACTGCTTTCCGCCCCCACCAACCCAAACGGAAAGCGAAATCAATGCGTCGTCAAACCGTATTATACCGTCCGCGATCTAATTGGCCGCCCAACTGAAAAGTGGATCATCGATTTTTTTGGCTTCGACGAGGATAATGCGTCTTTCTTTGAATTACCTTTTAGGTTGGTCGCTGACAGACTTAAAATCAACCGGGAAAACAATCGCGAAAAACGGCTTGAAGAAAACTGGTGGCTATTCCGCCGGTCCGGAGATACTGCGCGCGATGTTATCAGAGACAAATCAAGACTCCTTGTAACCGGTCTTGTCATCAAACACCGCCTATTTCGTTGGGCTGAAAGCGGCATCATACCGGATACGCGGGTGATACTTATCGATAATGAAACAGACCTCTATTTCGGAATTCTCTCAAGCAAATTCCATGAACTGTGGACTTTAGCAACATGTCAGTTTCACGGCGTCGGAAACGACCCTGTCTATACGCCTGGTGACTGTTTCGAAACCTTCCCCTTCCCCGAGGGACTGACGCCGGACATTCCGGCCGCGGATTATGCCGACGATCCGCGCGCCATCCGCATCGCGGACGCGGCGGCGAAGCTGAACGAGCTGCGCGAGAACTGGCTCAATCCGCCGGACCTTGTGAAACGCGTGCCGGAAGTCGTTGAGGGCTATCCCGACCGCATCCTGCCCGTCGATGAAAAGGCGGAAAAAATCCTGAAGAAACGCACGCTCACCAATCTCTATAATGAACGCCCGGCCTGGCTCGACCATGCGCATAAGGCGCTCGACAGGGCGGTCGCTTACAGCTATGGCTGGGAGGCGGATTTCGACGCCGGAACGCTGACCGACGACGAAATCCTGAAGCGCCTGTTCGAGCTGAACCAGAGCCGCGCGGCCGCTCAGTAGCGTTACATCTTCACTTCGGTTTTCTTGAAGCCTTCAAGGCCCTGCACGCGGTCGTTCCAGGCGCGGATATTGGGAAAGTCCTCAAGGGGAAGGCCCATCGCGGCCGCATGAGTGAGCCCCGCCCCGGCGGCGAAATCGGCGAGCGTCGCCCCGTCGCCCACGAGCCAGCTCTTGCCCGCAAGCGCCCCCTCAAGATAGGCCGCCTCGCGCGCGAAACGCTGCAGGGCCGCCTCGACCACCGCCTCATCGGTCTCGCCGAGCCCGAGCATGCCTTTTACAAGGCGCTCGAACTGGATCGGCTGATAGGCCGGGGTCCAGTGCGCCACGTCCCAGAACAGAAACTGATTGACGAGACCGCGCGCTTTCGCCTCTTCCGGGTACAGATCATTCTTCGTCTTGGAGCAAAGATAGATCATGATGGCGTTCGATTCGCAGATCCGGTAGCCGTCATCGTCCAGCACGGGAATGCGGCCCGCCGCGTGCAGCTCCTTGAAGGACGGATCGTTCGGCGCCAGCGGCGGGTTTTCCACCTCAAGCCCCAGATGATGCGCAACGGCCAGAGGCTTTCTGACATTCTGCGAAAACGGAACGCCGATGATTTTTATTGGATTGGCCATGGGTTTCTCTCCTTTTCATGGGGCCGGAACGCTATGCGCCGGCCTCCAACCGGTCAAGGCGCGCAAATGCAGCCTCACCAAGCTGTTACGGAACTAAGCGCTGGCGTTTCATCAACATCATGGTCCTTCGAGACGCTCAACCCTCCTTCATCCTGAGGGCGCGCCTCGCGCGCAAACGCGCGCAATCATAATATGGCCGCCTTCGCGGCCGGGGCGCGCGGGACTCGAAGGACGAAGGAAGGTTGGGCTCCTCAGGATGAAGAGATGATGCTGATGAAACGCCCGGAACTTTATGCGCCGCCTTAAAGACCGCGCATGGCGGCGACGATGCGCGAGGATTCCTCCATGGGCGGCGGCGCGTCGAGCGCGTTCTGGAAATACCGCCGGGCGACGCTTTTCTCCCCCGCCTGCAGCGCAATCAGCGCGCGCCCCACATAGGCTTCGTAATTGTCGGGCGTATATTCGAGAATGCGCGCCAGCGTGGCGTCGGCTTCCTCGGACTTCCCGGCCGCCGCCTGACACAGGCCGGTGTCGACCATGGCGCCCAAGGCCCAGGGGTCGCTTTGCAGGGTCGCGCGCGCCGAGGCGCAATAGCCGGGCGTGAGCGTCTTGCCGAGGAGCGCCTCGACCTGGCCGGCGTAATCGAACTTCTGCGGGCGCGGCGACGGCAGGGGCTTTTCCTCGCGGATCACGGGCTTGTCCGCTTCCACCGGCTTTTGCACGGACCTCACGCTCGCTAGACGCGCCGGCGTTGGCGGTTGCAACCGTTCCGGCGGCCCGAGCGAAGCGAAGCGCGACAGCCGATCCGGCGCGCTTTCGCGAAGGGCAGGCTTGGGGGCAGGCTTGGGGGCCGGTTCTGGAGCGGCCTCTTTTGCGGGCTTGTTCTGCGCAAGGCTCGGCGTCGCCAGTTCGGCCTGGCGCGCCGTGGCGTCCGCGTAAAAGAGATCGACGCATGTGGCCGGCCGTCCGGCAATCGTGCAGGATTTTGTATTGGCGTATTCCAGGATGCGCCGCGAAGCGACATTGAGCAGACTGCCCTCCGCATCCGGCGTCATGGTGAACCCGGCGATGTTGCGGCTGCGCGTTGAAAGATCGAGGGACAAATCCGCCGTCACGCCGCGCAGGAAGAAAATCCCGTCGCCGCGTTTTTCGAGCCCGCAAGGTCCGTCGCAGATAAGCGCAATGCGGGTCTGCAGCCCCTTCTCGCCCACCTGCACATCGTCGAGCCCCTGCCCCGGCGCGCCGAGCGCCGTTGCGCATAAAGCCCAAATGGCTATCCCGGCGGCGATGGCGGTGTTTTTGAACATGACGGGCGGTCTTGCGCAGCGCGTAAAAGAAAAGGGTTAAATGACCGGTTCTTGTCCACAGAGTCGGGGCGCGCGGTCAATGCGGACGAATCAGCCGCGTGGCGGTCCGCCAATAAAGAAACGGGCGCCCCTGACAGAGCGCCCGTTTCAGACCGAATCGATAAGTTAGTAGCTTCGATAAACCCGCCGGCTGCCGGGCTTGATATAGCCGAAGCCCCAGGCGTCGTAGCAAAGAAGCGCAACCTCCTCATAGCGGCGGCGGCCGCGATAAAAGGTCTGTGAGACCACATCGCAATTGCCGATGTAATCCCAGGAATAAAGATCCCAGCCGAAGCTCACATAAAGCCAGCCAAAGGGATCGTATCCTCTGTGGTAATGGAAAATATTGTGGTGGGAACACCAGTAGCCGTGCCCGCGGCGCGGCCCATGTCCGTGACGATAGCGTTTGCCGCCATAGCGTACTGACGGATGGCGGTATGAGCCGTGACGGCGCTGTTTGTAACGGCGCGCGCCATGACCGCGGTCCCGATAACGGCGGTCCGCATAGCGTTGGTCGCGGCGGCCATTGCGATAGCCGTCACGGCGACCGTCCCGCCGGCCGTCCCGATAGCCGTCGCGGCGCCCGTCCCGATATTTTCTGCCGCTGTCATGTCTGCGGTCGCCCCGGCCTGAACGATGATCGCTATCCCGGCGCCGGTCGCGATAACCGTCCCGGCGTCCATCGCGTCCGCCGTCCCGGGAGCCGTCTCGCCGACCGTCCCGCGCGCCGTCGCGCCGCCCGCCGGAATTGTCCGCGGTGCGCTGCCGGCGCTGCACGCCGTCACTGCGGCCCCGACGGCTGTCGTCTCCGGCTGCACGGCGTCGATTGTCATTGCCTGCGGCGCGACGGCTGCCGTCATTGCCCCCGGCGCGGCGCTGACGATCATTATTGCCGGCGCGACGGTCTCCGCTGCGGCGCTCTCCGCTGCGCCGGTCATTGGCGTTAGCGGACCGGCGGCGCTCGCCGCTGCGTTGGCCCGATCTCCGATCGTTGCTGCGATTTCGATATTGTTCGCGCCGTTCATCGCCTCTGACGCGCGCCCGCCGCTCTGAAGAACGGTCTCCGCGCGAACGCTCGCCGCCGCGGCGGCCGGACCGTTCTCCGCGATTGCGGTCACGATCTTCAAGCATGGCGAGTTGCACCGGCGCCGGCGAAACCCCGGCGGCGATTGTTGTTGTTTTTTGCGCTGCGGACGCAGGCGCCGCGAAAGCGAGCCCAACAGTCGTGGCGATCACGACCGCCGCAGTTTTTAAAACCGGAAACGGTTTGATTCCCATCCAGGGCATTCGCCTCTCCTTTGGAAAGCGAGCCCCCTTAGCGCCCATTCATACTTTGCGTGACGCGGCATGTGGGGTCAATGTAAAGATGTTCACGAGACTGATATTCGTCGCTTGAATTGAGGCGGAAACGCGGCAATCGTGACGCAAATAAGGCGGTCTCGCGCAGCTCTGTTGGAATATGGCGAGAATGCGGCGGATAAAGATAACATCACACAAGATGAGTTCGAAAAAAACCTTTCTTGAATTCTTCGCCGGCGGCGGCATGGCGCGTCTGGGATTAGGCGACGCGTGGCGCTGCCTTCTCGCCAATGATCTCGACCCGCAAAAATGCGCATCCTATCGCACCAATTTCGGCGGCGACGATCTGATCGAGGGGGATATTGCGCAAATCTCCGGCAGCGATCTGCCGCGCGAGAGAGTTGACCTCGTTTGGGGCTCCTTTCCCTGTCAGGATCTGTCCCTCGCCGGCGCGCGCGGCGGCATGAGCGCCCGGCGCTCCGGCGCGTTTTTCCCTTTCTGGTCGCTGATTGAAGCGCTGATCGCCGAACGCCGCGCGCCGCGCATCATCGCCATCGAAAATGTCTCAGGGCTGCTCACCTCCAATGGCGGGCGCGATTTCGCCTGTGTGATCGAATTGATGGCGGAAGCCGGTTACGCCGTCACAGCAGCGACGCTCGATGCGAAACATTTCACGCCGCAATCGCGGCCGCGGCTGTTCATTCTGGGATTTGCGCCGGGCCTGACGCCGCCGAAGGCTGCGTCCCCGTTCTCTGAAGATACAGCGCCGACCGCGCTGGCGGCCGCACAAGCTCAACTTTCGAAAACAGCGAAAGCGCAATGGTTCTGGCTCGGCGCCGCACCGCGGCTTTCGCGCAATGCACGCCTCTCCGACATCATCGACTGGGATGCGCCGGACTGGCATTCTCGCGAACAGACCGAGAAGCTCATCGCGATGATGGCGCCGCATCAGCGCGCCCGCCTCGACAATATCGTCAAACATGGCGCGCGCCGCGCCGGAGCGGCCTTTCGCAGAACCCGCATTGAAAACGGCGAACCGGTTCAGCGCGTCGAGGCCCGCTTTGACGGACTTGCAGGCTGTTTGAGAACGCCTGCGGGTGGTTCGTCGCGCCAGATCGTCTTCGCCATCGAAAATAGCGACGTTCGCTCACGTCTTCTTTCGCCGCGCGAGGCGGCCCGGCTCATGGGATTGCCCGAAGAGTACATCCTCCCGCAAAGCACGAACGCGGCCCTGAAGCTCTGCGGCGACGGCGTCGCCGTTCCCGTGGTGCGCTGGCTTGCCGAGACGGTGTTCGAGCCTGCGCTTGCTGGCGCCAAAGCGCGCAGAGCGGCGTGACGAAAACAAAGTCCACCGACGTTTTCACGAAAGAAAAGCGCTCGGAAGTCATGCGGCCCGTCAAGGGGCGCGACACCAAGCCGGAAGTGGCTTTACGCAAAAAGCTGCATGCGCTCGGCTTTCGCTACCGGCTGAATGTGAAGGATTTGCCGGGAAAGCCGGACCTCGTTTTTCCGAAACATAAAACCGTTGTCTTTGTCCATGGCTGTTTCTGGCATGGTCATCGGTGCAAGCGCGGAAACCGGCAGCCGAAACAGAACGCCGATTACTGGAAAGAGAAAATCGCCCGCAACAAAGCGCGGGATAAAAAGAACGCAAAAGAACTCGAAAAGCTTGGCTGGCGAGTGATCACTGTATGGGAGTGCGAATTAAAAGACCTCGATCCCGCGAGCCTGCCCATCAAACGATCTTAACCGGAACCGGACCGTCTCGCGCGCTGTCTGTTAACTGTGTATGCTTTTTGAACCTTTCGCGGAGCACAGCCATGACAGACGAAACACTGGAAATCCAACATTATCAAAAAGACGGCGTCGGCCGTTTCTGGGCGAAGGTTGACGGCGGAGAAGCGGAACTCACCTATTGGCTGCGCGATGACGATGCAATGGTGATCGACCACACCTACACGCCGCCGGAAGCGCGTGGCAAAAACATCGCCCGCACCCTGACTGAGCGCGCCGTCGCCGAAGCGCAGGA
Source organism: Parvularcula sp. (assembly GCA_002704915.1). Taxonomy (GTDB): domain Bacteria; phylum Pseudomonadota; class Alphaproteobacteria; order Caulobacterales; family Parvularculaceae; genus Hyphococcus. The sequence goes on along the minus strand of PAIP01000034.1, from coordinate 155,345 downwards.
GTACAATCTGCGCATCCATCCAAAATGTCCTTATGTGGACAAGCTCTTCCAGCGGCGGCCGGAATGGGCGTCCTTGCGCGTGTAAGGACGCCCGAAGGCTTTAGCCCTCTTTTTGTTCGGCGACCCACTCGTCGACCCGGCGTTCCAGAATGTCGAGCGGTAAGGCGCCGCCGCCCAGCACCGTGTCATGGAATCCGCGAATATCGAACTTGTCGCCAAGCTCGGCTTTGGCTTCCTCACGGAGTTCGAGAATTTTCAGCATACCGACTTTATAAGCCGTCGCCTGGCCCGGCCAGACGAGGTAGCGTTGAACTTCCGACCGGATCTGGCCTTCGGCCGCCGGCGAATTTTCCATGAAATACTGAACGCCTTCCTCCTCGGTCCAGCCTTTTGAGTGAAAGCCGGTGTCGAGAACGAGACGGATGGCGCGCCAGATTTCGGTGGTCAGACGTCCGAAGTCGGAATAGGGGTCCTCATAGGCGCCCATCTCTTTCGCCAGCAATTCCGAATAAAGCCCCCAGCCTTCGGAATAGGCCGTAAAGCCGGCCTGGGTTCTGAATTTCGGCACGCTGGTCAATTCCTGCGCGATGGAAATCTGCATGTGATGGCCGGGATTGCCTTCGTGATAGGCGATCACTTCGAGCTGCGGCTTCGGCATGGCGCTCATGTCGGAGAGGTGCGCGTAGTAAACACCGGGACGCGAGCCGTCGGGCGTCCCCGGGAAGTAATGCTGCGCGGCGCCGTCCTGTTCGCGGAAAGGCTCCACGCGTTTCACGACAAGGTCCGCCTTGGGCAGGATGCCGAAATAGTCCGGGAGTTTCCCGCCAATGTAATCGAGATGCTCCGTCGCGGCGTCTATATAGGCCTGACGCCCTTCATCGGTGTTCGGGTAATAGAATTGCGGGTCGTCCCGCACAAAGACGAAAAACTCCTGCAACGTGCCGTCGAAACCCACCTGCTCCTTAATGGCTTCCATTTCAGCCTTGATGCGCGCGACTTCCGACAGGCCGAGCTCGTGAATCTCGTCCGCCGTCATGTCGGTTGTCGTCGACGCCTTGAGGCGGTCCGCATAATAATCGACGCCATTGGGGTTTTTGCCGACGCCGGTGGCGATTTCATCGGCATTGACCTTGTCCTCTTCGAACCAGTCGATGAGTTCCTGATAGGCCGGTTTCCATTCTTCGATCAGCGCGGTGCGTGCGGCCTCTTTAAATTCATCCGCTTTCGCCTGGTCGATTTTGCCAGCTTCCAACAACCCATCGATCTTCGACTTGGCGTCCGCCCAGACCGGGCTGTCGCCCTCGCCCTCGAAAGGCGCGCCGGTAATCAGGGCGCGGGATTGCTCAAGCACGCCCTCATACGCAAAGAGCGGCGGGCGCGAACCGGCCTCAGCATTCAGTTTCGCCGTTTCAAGAAGCTGGCCCAACGCGCGGGCGCCGCCGCCGATCCGGGAAATGTAAGCCTCCATGTCGGACGGCTCATCAACCTTGTGGAAGGCGATCAGGAACTGGGCGAGAAACGCCTGCGGCCCCTGCATCTGCGTGAACACATATTGGTTGCGGCGAAACTTGTCCGCCGAAGCGGCGCGTTCATATTGATAGATCCAGACATCGTAGGAGGTCTGCGCTTCCGGCGTCAGTTTCGACCGGTCGAAATTCGCTTTCAGCTCCTCGACCGTCTGGCGTTGCCATTCAAGCTGTTCGTCCTGCGCCTCTTCGGAAAGATCGTCGATCTTGTCGTAATCTTTCTTGTCGCCCAGAAACGTGCGTTGCATCGGGCTGAAGTCGAGTTGTTCTTCAAATTTTTCGTCAAACCACTGATTGAGCCGCGCGGTTTCGGACTGGATTTCCTCCGCGCTTGCTGCGGTTTGTTCCCCCGCCGCGGTTCCAACCGCCGGTGTCTCTTTCACGGCCGTATTCTGCTCGCCGCAGCCGGCAAGCATCGCCGCTCCCATTAATAACCCGATAGCTAAACGCATCTGGCGCCCCTTTTTCCATTGCCCCGGGCGGAAAGCGCCCAGAAATCCGGCGCATCCTATAGGTTTCGGCGGAGGCGGCAATCGCCGTGCGCCGAAACGATGGAAAAAAGGGCTCAGCTTCGCATCAAGGCTCTTTCGCGGTCTCCCGCTCAGTCGCGATAGGCGGCGTGGACATGACGGCCGCTTCTTTCGAAACCGAATACCGCGACGGCGCCGGGCGTTTTCCGCAACAAGTCGAAAGTCCGCGCCTGCGCGCCAATATTGTGACAGGACTGCGTACAGCGACGCAGAACCTTGCCATTGTCGCCCATGACTTCGAAATTATAAGTGGGTTTGCGCATTTCTCTTTCTCCTTACGCTTGGACATGGTTAATAGTCTCGCAACAGCGCCTTTGTGAGAGCCGTTCCGTCCGCATCCTGATATTTTTCGTAAACAGAAAGTAAATCAGCCGGGCGGATCGAAACCGCCCCCCGCTTGGTGCAATGTCATGCCGTTGCCCCGTTAACGAAGCCTTAAACGCTACTGCTGCGAAGAATGAAAAATTCGTTAGCAACACTCAAACATCAAATCACGCCGGCGTCTTTCAACGCTTGCTCGATTCCGCCTTCGGGCGTGACGTGAAACGCCTTCAAATCATGTTCCAGCGCAGCATCGATATTGCTTCTGGAATCGTCAAAAAAGCAAATGTCATCGGCGTCAACGCCAAGCCTGTTAATCACCCGCTGATAAATATCCGGCTCCGGTTTGCGCGCGCCCATCTCATGCGAGAGAAACGCCTGCTCAAACAGGGGCGGCAATCCAAGCGCCTTGGCCTGACGCCAATGGGGAATGTTGATATTCGACAGGCAGGCGAGCCGGAACCGGTCATTCAGGGAACGGATGATATCCGGCGCATCCGGCAGGAAACGCTCGGGCCAGGTTTCGAAATCGGCGATGAAAAAATCCGGCGTCACCTCAAGGCGCCATTCCGCAACGGCGTTGTGCGCGAAAAGCGCCGGCGCGATTTCCCCGCGCTCAAAGGCGTGAAGATTGACGGATGTTGACAGCGCCTCGCGGGCTTCGTCCAGCGACATGGCGCCCTTTGTCAGGGCCGCAAGACGTTCGGGGCCGCGGTAATCCACCACGACCCCGCCGAGATCGAACAGAAGGATTTTCACCGGAGACTAAAACGCCTCCGCGGCGAGCGCCATCATCGTTTCAGAGCCCGATTTGATTTTCGCGAGATGCGCTGACTTCTCCGGCAGCACGCGATCGAGGAAATATCTCCCCGTAATGAGCTTGTTCTTATAAAAGTCGTCGCCCGAATCCGCTTTTTCCATGGCGGCCTTCGCCGACATCGCCCAGGCAAAGGCGAGGCAGGTCAGTGCGGTCAGGCAGAGATAATCCATGGAGCTGGCGCCTGCATTGTTCGGGTTCTGCATGGCGTTCGCCATGAACCATTGCGTCGCTTCGGTGAGATCGGCCTTCGCCGAGGTAAGCCCTTCGAGGAACGGCTTCAGCTCTTCATTGCCTTCATTGTCTTTCACGAATTCATCGATGTCGGCGAAGAACGTCATCATCGCCCGGCCGCCGTCTTTCGGCAGCTTGCGGCCCACAAGGTCGAGGGCCTGAATGCCGTTCGCGCCTTCATAGATCATGGCGATGCGCGCATCGCGCACAAATTGTTCCATGCCCCATTCCTGAATGTAGCCATGACCGCCCAGCACCTGCTGCGCGTTCGTGGCGTGCCAGTACCCGCGGTCGGTGAGATAGGATTTCAGGACCGGCGTCATGAGGCCCATATAGTCGTCAGCCTTTTGACGGGTGCCTTCATCCTCCGCCTTGGTGTGGAGGTCGCCCCAAAGCGCAGACCAGTACATCCAGGCCCGCGCGCCTTCGGTGAAGGCTTTGTGATCCATGAGCATCCTGCGCACATCCGGATGTACGATGATGGGGTCGGCCGGTTTCTCGGGCTCTTTTGCGCCAGTCAGCGCGCGACCCTGAAGCCGGTCCTTGGCGTAGGCGGCGCCATTCTGATAGGCGACTTCGGAAATCGCCATGCCCTGAAGGCCGACGCCGAGACGCGCTTCGTTCATCATGGTGAACATAGCGCGCAGGCCCTTATGTTCCTCGCCGAGAAGATAGCCTACTGCGTCGTCGTAATTCAGCACGCATGTGGAGTTTGCGTGAATGCCCATCTTTTCTTCGATGGAGCCGCAGGTCACGCCATTGCGCTCGCCAAGCGATCCGTCTTCGTTCACAAGGAATTTCGGCACGATGAACAGCGAGATGCCTTTGACCCCTTCCGGCGCGCCTTCGATGCGCGCCAGCACCAGGTGAATAATCTGCTCGGTGAGGTCGTGCTCGCCGGCGGAGATGAAAATCTTCTGGCCCGAAATCTTGTAGCTGCCATCGCCTTGCGGAACCGCTTTCGATTTCAGAAGGCCGAGATCCGTGCCGCAATGGGGCTCGGTCAGATTCATGGTGCCGCCCCATTCGCCGGCGATCATATTGGGCAGGTATTTCTGTTTCTGCTCGTCCGTGCCATGGGCGTAAATTGCATCTGCGGCGCCGCGGGCGAGCCCCGGATACATGCCGAACGCCATATTCGCCGCCGAGACCATTTCCGAAACCGCCACCGCAAGAATGTAAGGCAGTCCCTGGCCGCCATATTCAGGATCGAAAGACAGCCCCTGCCAGCCGCCTTGCTTGTAGATCTCATAGGCTTCCTTGAAGCCTTTGGGCGTCGTCACCGATCCGTCCTCATGCCGGGTGCAGCCTTCCTTGTCGCCGGAATGATTGATCGGATGCAGGACGTTGGACGCCATCTTCGCGCCCTCTTCCAGGATCGCCTCTACCACATCCTCGCTCGCCTCTGAAAAACCGGGCAGGTTCGAATATTTCGAGATCTGCAGAACGTCATTGAGGACAAACTGCATGTCTTTGAGGGGCGCATTATAGGTGGTCATAACTGGTCCTTCGGTCTCGGGTTAGCCGTAAAAAGCGAATTGCTGAGCATATTGCCCGCATCAGGGCGGAATTTCATCCCTGAAAGGCAGCAGGCGATCCGGCTTAAGGCTCTATTAATGGTTGAAGCCCGCGACCTTCAAGGCTCGTCTGCATTGGAAAACGCATAAGGCGCGGCCGTTACCCTCCGTAAAGGATTTCCTAAGCATAATCGGCCCGGCGAAGCGGCGGAAGACCGTCGCCGTGGGAGAAAGCGCCTCAGGGAAAGCCGGCTATGACCAGGCAACGGCAGATTGATATCGACAGTCTTCTTGGCGATCGAGACGCGATCGCGGCGCTCGCCGATGAGCACGAAATGCTCGTGACTGCCGTGCATGCGATGCCGCAGATGTTCTATATCGTCAAGGACGACAAATTGTTGTTCTGCAACCGGCAGCTTGCGGAATTTTACGACCTGCCGGAAGGGGTCACCGCCGCGGGCACGCCATGGAACGTGATGATGAAGGCGATGCTGGAAACGCATCTGCCCGGCAAGGCTTCCCTTGTCGATGAAATGAAAAATGAAACTCTCCGGCAAATCCGGGAAAAGGGAAAGTTTCGTATTTCATGGTCGCTGGAAAATGACCGCCATCTTTTGATTGAAGCGATCGAAGACGAAGACGGCGCCATCATCGTGACCTATTCCGACATCTCCGTTCTGAAAAATGCGCAGCGGCGGGCCGAAGCGGCCGAAAAAGCCAAGGCCGCCTTCCTCGCCAATATGAGTCATGAAATCCGCACCCCGATGAACGGCGTTATGGGAATGGCGGAGCTGCTGTCCTTAACAACGCTCGATGAAACGCAAGCGACTTACGCCTCGACGATTTTGAAATCGGGCGAGGCGCTTTTGACCATCATCAACGACATTCTCGACTTTTCGAAAATCGACGCCGGTCAGTTAAAACTGCATCCGGCCCCGTTCTCCATCGCCGAAGCCGTCGAGGATGTGGCGCTCCTGATTTCATCTCGTGTGGTCGAGAAAGATCTCGAACTTGCTGTACGCGTCCAGCCGGACTTACCCGGTATGTTTGTCGGCGACGCGGGCCGTCTGCGCCAGATCATCACCAATCTCATGGGCAATGCGGCGAAATTCACGGATGAAGGCCACATCCTGGCCGACCTTTCCGGGGAGCCTGCCGAAGGCGGCTACAAGTTGACCTTCCAGATCGAGGACACCGGGATCGGGATTCCGGAAGACAAATGCGCCAACATCTTCGACAAATTCAGCCAGGTCGACGATTCCGCGACTCGCAAGCATGAAGGCACGGGATTGGGTCTCGCCATCTCCGCCTCGCTCGTCCACCTCATGGGCGGCGAAATCGGCGTGACAAGCACGCCCGGCGAAGGATCGACCTTCTGGTTTTCCATCACCTTGCCGGTGCATGAAGAGGAAGAAAAACCGGCTTTGGCGCCGGTGGATCTTTCCGGCGCGCGCATCGCGGTCATCGATGACAATGCAGTGAACCGCCAGATTCTGAAGGAACAGCTCACAAGCTGGGGCTTCGACAGCGCTCTCTATGAAAGCGCACAGGAAGGTCTTGTCGCTTTGCGCGATGAGAATGCTGGCCTTCCGGACCTTGTCATTCTCGACCATCACATGCCGGGCATGACCGGCGCCGATCTCGCCATGATCGTAAGGGCCGATCCCACGCTGAAAGACCTTCCCATCGTCATGCTGACCTCCGTCGACGAGGCTACGGGCGGGGCGGGCTTCATGTCGCTGGGGGTCAATGCGCATCTGACGAAACCGGCGCGGGCCTCTCGCCTCTTCGAAACGGTTGTGCGCGTGCTTCAGGAAAAAGCCGGCGCGCAGAACGCTGCGGCGGAGCCGAAACAGGCAACGCAAGAGCCCTCCTCGGAACCCGGCGCGCCAGAACCCAAACCGTCTCAGAAAGCCGAACCGGCGACGCCTTCCTCCGGCCTCGACGTGCTTGTGGCCGAGGATAATGAGGTCAATCGGCTCGTCATCACCCATATTCTCAAGGAAGCAGGCGTCAGCTTCAAAATCGCCCATAACGGGCGCGAGGCGCTGGCGCTCTATGCCGAGCAACAGCCCTCCGTCATTCTGATGGATGTTTCCATGCCGGAAATGAACGGCTTCGATGCGGCAAGGGCGATTCGCGAAGCCGAGGCTGAAAGCGGCCGGCACACGCCGATCATCGCCATCACCGCGCACGCCCTCAAAGACGACAAGGAAAAATGCCTCGCCGCCGGCATGGACGATTATATCTCCAAGCCACTTTCCGCGGCGCGCCTGAAAGAACGGCTCACTCACTGGATGCGCGTCGCGGCGCAAGCCGCAGCCTGATCAGCCCGCGCCTCCCTGCGCCCCATCGACACCCATGTGCGATCGCAGCAATTGCGTGCAACGCCCCGGCCGGTCCGGAATCTGTCTTGGATGCCGCAGGGTGGGATTAGGCTCGACAGCTCGAAAATCAAATATTTCCATTACCATACATGTTATCGACAAAATAAATCCTAAAAAGATTGCCGTTCCCCAGCAAAATTGTTTAAACTGATTTAAAATATAGGGGAGAAAATATGAATATTTTCAAATTTTTTATTCCAATACTGCTGACGGTTTTTCTTGCAAGTTGCCAATCCAACATATCGACAAACGAAAACATCGAAACAGGCTCCGACGAAAGCGAAGCGGGGACGTCCCAACAAGAAGCGGCGGTGTCTGGCAATGACTTGTTTTATTGCTGGAGGAGTCCAGTCGCGGATGCGTGTCCCAAGATTGTTGCTTTTAAATATGATGACATGCCAATCGAACCGTCCGGCGTGACGGTCGCCAAGTCTGGTCAAGCCGAAATCTTTCTGGGCGTCACGGATAACGTCAATGAACTGATCAAGATCAGCCAAACTCGGTTCGGCGACGACCGTTTGAAAGCCTATGCGATTTTTGCATTTCACCCCACGGCCATCGAAGGCCGCGACAGCAAAGGAAATATTGTCGCTTACCCCATCTTGCTGGACGCCCAGCAGCGCGCAACTTTTCCGCTTTTTGATCTGGAAGGCATCGCCTACAACGCCAGTGCCGAAGACATGGCGTTTTACGCCATATCCTCTTTGTCGAGGTATAAAAGAGCCGGCACCGACAGAGAATATCTCGATCGCAAACAGGCGTACCGTCTTCAGTTGAAAGCATCGAACCCGGCATTACCGCTGAGTTTTCAGAACGCAAAAGCCGTAAATATGTCGATAGTTAAACCGCCCGCATCGAAAGATGTGGAAAGCTGGGTGCTCAGCACGACTAATTGGAATATGTTCAGCACAAGCCCCTATGGCAGGGCGGAAACCGAAGGCGGATTAAACGTCGAAGGCATCGCTATTGCGGGAAACACAAATTTTGAGGCTTCTGGCTCAACAAAACCGGGATTTGTGATCGGCATGCGCGGACCGATTCTTGGCCACAACAATATCGGCGATCAGCACCCTGCGCCGGGAGCATATTCGACGACTTACCGGATGATCACGACAGACAATAATTATACTTCATACGGTATTCGCGGAATGGATTCCCTCGCTCGCTTTCGTGACGATTTTCGACAGTATAATCTGAAAGCGGATCCCGCGGATTGGTTCGTGGTGGCGCTGGGAACCACGGGCGAGAAGAATCCCGTCACGGGAAAATATGGGCAAGCCCTCATTTGCCTCGTTTATATGCCTGATATGCTTTCGGAATGGAAACTGTCATATAATGGAGCGGAGAGTTGTCAGCTAATGCCCCATTCGGAATTCGTCGCTGAAGGGGTTGCGATAACGTCCGTCACGGTCACACAATCCGCAGGCCCGCCGATTGACCCCTATGAAGCTTTCGACATTTCGGCGGAGGTGATTTTAGTGGACGACAACGCAGCGCGTGTCGCCCAAATAAGCTTGCATTGTCCCGGCGTTGCAGGCGGAACCACGAGCGTCAAATGCTCTAAATAATTTGTTTCGGCGCCATATCCGCTTTTCTTGATACGCGGAAAGCCAATACAGATCAGGTCCGACAGCGGCCCTGAAGCAAACGCTAAAAAATTCCAGAATCGGCTCGGCAGGTCGGCGTCAAAGCCTGACGCATCTTTCCGGACCGCCAATGGAACGGGAGCTATGAACGCCGCTCCTAAAAGCCCCACGGGAGCGAGCGGTTCTCCGCCATGGGAGCGCCCCCTGAAAGGGGCTGAGCCATGACAGTCCTATCGCTCCCCGCCCGGATCGCCGGAAATGCGCAGCAGCGTTGGAAAGCGGCCTATCGGGCCCGGGCTCGGCGCCGGTTTTCCACCGCCGGTCATTTCATGCCCTCACGGCCTGCGAATCAGCGTTAACGTTTCATTAATAATCGGTGCTTTTTCCTGTCCCTTTAAGGCTTTGCGCCTGCCGCGAAGCAGCTTAACGGTGACCTGTTCGGCCTGAAGCCAGCGCATGGGGACCGCGCTTTTCAGTCCGGGTGGGAGGGGAGATCGCCCCAGCGAATGACGGTGGACAGCCATGAAATCGAACGCGCCCTGGAGCGTCAAAGGCATTGAGCGCGACGCGCGCGAGACAGCAAAAGAAGCCGCCCGGCGCGAAGGCATGACGGTGGGCGAATGGCTGAACCAGATGATCTACAGCCAGGCGGAAGGCGGCGATGAAGGCGCCCTCTCCGACACCGAAGTCGAGGGCCTGAAGCTTCGCGACATCGTCACCGCAATCGAATATCTGCGCAATCGCGTCGTCGAAGCGGAATCGAAAAACGCCGCCGCCGTCACCGAACTGACCCGAAATATGGGCGGCTTTGTGGAACGCGTTCAACGCCTGGAACGGGTGAAGCCGGCCGAAGGCTCCTACCAGGACGTGGTTCAGCGTCTCGACAAGCTGGAGCGCGCCGGAAGCGATCGCGGCCGTATCGACGCCTTAAAAGCGCTCGAAAAAGCCGTTTCTCAAGTCGCGATCCAGTTCAACAACGCTCAGCGCACAACGCTCAACCGGCTCGACTCCGCCGAGGCGCAATTGCAGGAATTTGCAGAGCGCATTGACAGGATTGGCGACGGCGGGGCCAGCGAACCTGCGGAGATCGAACCTTTAAAATCGGCTATTGAAAATCTCGCCGAGCGCGTCGCCAATGCTGAGCGCATTGCGCAAGAAGCCGCCGAGCTGAAAAATGAAGCGGCCGAATCCGCCGATCCGGAATTTGTCGAACGCACCGGCGCGCGCCTCAGGGTTCTCGGGGATGAAATCAAACGCGGCGGAGACCAGATCCGCGCCCTTGAAGGAACCATCGCCAAACTGTCAGGCCAGATTGAGGCCGCGGAGAAGCGCAGCGCCGACGGCGTGGAAAAAGTCACCGAGACCATTGCGGAAGTGCGCGCGCAGCTTGCAAGCGATGAAAACAGCAGCGGCCCGGATGTGGAAGCCTTGCTCGCCTCGGCGCGGTCGGAAACCGACGAAAAACTCGACGCGCTGCAACGCTCGCTTGAAGAGATGCAAGGCCGCTTCGAAGAATTGGACCGCGCTGCGCACGAAACCCAAGCGGCAAGCGAGACGGCGGCGGAGCCGGCGCCCCGGCCCGCTGTAACCGGAGCCGCCGCCCCCGCAGCAGCGACACCCACCGCCGCGCCTGACAGCGACGACCTCGATGATGTTGTCGATGAAATCGAGGAAGCCGTCGCCGCCATGGAAGCGGAAGACGACAGCGCTGAGGAAGACCCCTTCGCCTTCGCCGATGAGGCGGAAGACGCCGCTGAAGCCGATAACGAGCCTGAAGCGTTCGACGAACAGGCCGACGACGAAGAGCCGGTCGAGGATTTCAGTTTTCAGATCGACGATGACGCGCAAGAGGAAACGCAAGACCCTGGGGACGAAGACATCACTGTCAGCGCGGACGATGACGATAACGGCGATGACGAAGAGATGAACGACGCGGAGGCGCTGCTTGCCGAAGTGAGAAGCGCCCTTACCGGCGAGGGTCTGTCCGACGACAGCGACGAGGAAGAAGACGAGCTTGCCGGCGCCGCTGCGGAGACGGAAGAACCGGAGTCCGCGATTGGCGATGATGAGGAAGAAGATGAGCAGGCGCCGAACACGGCGTCGCTTGCCTCCGCCATGGCCGTCGATACGGACGAACCACCGGCGCAGCGCCCCCAACCTGCGCCTGCCGAAAAACCCGCAACCAAGGAAGACATGCTGAAAGCTGCGCGCGAGCGCGCACGCGCCGCAGCCGCCCGCGAAGCCGAAGGCGACACAGCAAGCCGGCGCCCGCGACGCAGCCAGCTAACGGCGAAACAACGCGCCATCCTTGCGGCGCGCGCGCGCCAGAAACGCGCGGCAGAAGAAGCCGGCGACGACGCTCAAGACGAACGGCCGGTCGAACCGGATGCTCCGGCCCCCAGGAGCGAGGCGCCAGCGCAATCATTTGTCGATGATGATGACGCCGGCCTGGAAGAAGAAAGCCCGCAAGGCCGCTTTGGCAAGATCACCGCCGCCCTCGCCGCCGCCCGGTCGCGCCTTGGCCGCAACAAGGATGACGAGAGCGAAGACAACGATACGACTCTTCTGGATCGAACGCCGCCTTCCGATGAGGACAGGGCGGAGGAGCGCCGCCGCAATGGCGACCGCGCAGCGCTGGAAACCTTGCGGTCAACCACATCCGCCAAGCCGCTGACCATTGCGCTCGGGGTCGCCATCCTTCTCGCCGTCGCGGCGCTCGTCTATCTTGTGAAGGATTTCATGTTTAGCCCCGACGGCGAAACGCAAAGCCCGACGCCGGCGGTTGAAAGAACCTCAACACCGCAGCCGGAAACGGCCCCCGATGAGACCGCCAGCCTGCCGAGCGTGCCGGAAGCGCCCGCGGTCGACCCAACCGCTCTTTACGCACAAAGCATGGATGCGCTCGGTGCCGCCAGCAGCGAAACCGAAGCCGGCGCAGCCATCGCCCAGTTGCAGGACGCGGCGGCGCTCGGCTATCCGCCGGCGCAGCTCCAGCTTGGCGAACTCTACAAAACAGGCCAGGGCGTTGAACAGGATCTGGGTCAGGCGCGTCTGTGGTTCCGCCGCGCGGCCAATGGCGGAAACGTGCTGGCCATGCACCGCATCGGCGTCATGACCGCCCGCGGCGATGGCGGCCCCGCCGACAGCCAGGAAGCCATCGCCTGGTTCGAACAGGCGGCGAATTTCGGCCTTGTGGACTCCCAGTACAATCTGGGCGCGATCTATCATCCAAGCGATGAAGGCGGATCGTCCGTTCAGGATGCGGGGAAAGCCTATTACTGGTATTCCCTCGCCGCGCGAAATGGCGATGAACAAGCGCAACCCCTTGCGGCCGGCGTCGCCGTCGCCCTCTCGCCGGAAACGCGCGCCGAAATTGACGAGGAGGTCGCCGCCTGGACGGCCCGCCCCGCCGACGAAGACGCCAACCTCAACACTCAGGCCGGTTAAAAGGTCGCCCTTTCTCCGCCCGGCTTTGCTTGTTCAACAGGCGTCTGCGCGCCTATAACGCAGCGCAATCGCTCGTCGTAACAGTGCGTTCAGGGGGCGCGCCGGCCTTCATGCAGCTTTATCTCCCCATTGCGGAGATGCCCGTCGATCCGTTTGTCGTGATCACCATGGGCGCCGCCGTCGGATTTTTATCCGGCATGTTCGGCGTTGGCGGCGGCTTTCTGATGACGCCCCTCCTCATCTTTTACGGCATTCCGCCCGCCGTCGCCGTGGGCACGGAAGCCTCGCAGATCGTGGCCTCCTCCGTTTCGGGCGTCGCCGCCCATTTGAAGCGAAAAACGGTCGACTTCCAGATGGGCGGCTTTCTGGTCGCAGGCGGCGCGGTCGGCTCTGTGATCGGCGTTCTGCTTTTCCGGAGGCTCATTGAGACGGGTCAGGTCGATACGTTGATCGCCGTTTCCTATGTGATTTTTCTCGGGGCCATCGGCGCTTTAATGTTGTGGGAGAGCATCCGCACGCTGTTGCGCTCGCCGGAGGAAACAAAAAAACGCGCCCGCAGACGTCGCAGCCCGGCATGGCTGGCGGCGCTGCCTTTCGCCATGCGGTTTCGGGCCTCCTCCCTTTATATCAGTCCGCTTGCGCCGATTGTGCTGGGGTTTCTGATCGGCATTCTCGCCTCGATGCTGGGTGTCGGCGGCGGCTTCATCATGGTGCCGGCGATGCTCTACATCCTCAATATGCCCACCAATGTGGTGGTCGGCACATCGCTTTTTCAGATTATTTTCGTCACCGCCATCACGACCATCTTGCATGCGGCCGCCAACCAGACCGTGGATATTGCGCTGGCCCTGTTGCTGCTTTCGGGCGGCGTCGTGGGCGCGCAGCTTGGCGTGCGCGCCGGCGTCAGATTGAAAGCGGAACATCTGCGCGCGCTGCTCGCGCTTTTGGTGCTCGGCGTTTGCGCGCGCCTTCTCATCGGCCTTGCTCTGCCGCCCGCCTCGCTTTTCATCGTGGACGGCGCGCGATGATCAAACATCTCCTCGTCATTCTCGTCATGATGGGCGCCACGGCTAAAGCCGCGGAAATCGAAGTCGCGCTCACGGAAGATCTGATCGAAGTGGACACAGGATTCGCCGGCGCCCGCCTCACCCTGTTCGGCGCGGTGACCGGCCTCGAAGATCCGGCATCGGTCGATATCGTTTCCGTTATCAAAGGGCCGGAGGCGCGATTCGAAGTCAGGCAGATGAGGAAGAAAAATCTTATCTGGACCCCGGGTCCCGCCCACGCCATTGAAAACGCGCCGGGCCTCTATCTCACCTACGCCACCAAACCGGTGGGCGATATTGCGCCGCTGCCCTTGCAGGACCTGCACCGTCTCGATGCGGACCATCTCGATATAGCGGTCGACCCGCATGCGCCGACATCTGCGGAGAATATCAACCTCTACCGAAGCGCTTTTCTGACCGAGGCCGAAGAGCTCGGTCTTTATCGCACCCATGTCGGCGGCATTGATTTCAAGAAAGGCGCGCTCTTCACCATCACGGCGCGCCTCCCCGCCAACACGCCGGTGGGTGAATATGACGTTGCGGTCTATCTGTTCCGTAATGGCGAGCTGATCGGCGCAGACGAAACAGCGCTCGCCGTCAACCGCGTCGGGCTGGAACGGCGCATCTACGATTTCGCGCACCAAAGGCCTGTATCCTATGGGATTTTTTGCGTCGCCCTGTCGCTGATCGCGGGCTGGGCCGCAAGCCTTGCATTCCGCAAATAGGCTTTTTGGTCTATGATCTCCGGGTCAGTGGCGTTGGGGAGGGGCAAATGGCGAAGAACCGGCAAAAAGCGGAGATGACGCAGCTCGGCCTGTACGGCCTTGCGCCCTTCGTTTTCGCCGCTTCGGCCCTGTGGCTGAGCCCGGCCGTCGTTCCGCAACATATCGCGCTTAATTTTCAACAGATCGCGCTTGTCTATGGCGCTGTCATTGTCGCTTATCTCGCCGGCGCCGGAGCAGGGGCGACGCTCAATCCGGGACAGAAATTGCAGGAATCCTTTATTCCGGGGCAATTGATCACGCTCGTAAGCTTCGCAGCGATCATTCCCGACAGCGTCTTTTATCTCGGCGACGCATGGCGCCATTTCATCATTGCGATCTTGCTGGGCTACCTTCTGCTGCGGGACCTTGCAGCCGTCAGTGCGGGCGTCTTTCCGAAATGGTATGGCGCGCTGCGGCTGCGTCTCACTTTCTGGGCGGTCATCTCACTGCTATTAATTATGAGCCGGCTTCTGCTTTGGGGTTATTACTGATCCGGCTATGAACCCCGACTCACTCGATCAATTGACGATCGCGCTATCGCCTTCGTCGCAAGCACTCTTGGCGGCGGCGATCATCATCATGATCTTCGCCATCGCGCTCGGCCTTAAAACCGAGCACTTTTCTTTTCTGCGCAGCGATCCGAAACTGTTCTGGGGCGGGCTCGCCGCGCAACTGATCGGCCTGCCGCTGATGACGCTTTTGCTCGTCACAGCCCTCGCCCCCCATCCCTCCATCGCGCTCGGCATGATCGTCGTCGCCGCCTGTCCCGGCGGCAATGTATCGAATTTCATGACCTGGAGCGCGCGCGGCGACACCGCCTATTCGGTCTCTCTCACGGCGGGGTCGAGCGTCGTCGCCGCCCTATGGACGCCGGCCGCCATTCTTTTCTGGTCCGCACTCTACCCGCCCACGGCGGAGCTTCTCGACACCATCAATTTCGACCGGCTCTCCTTTGTCCTCCAGACGACAGTCATGCTCGCCGCGCCCCTGACCCTCGGCATGATCGCCGCACGCTATTACTCCGCAGCGGCGGAAAAAGTCCGCAAGCCGCTCGCGCTCTTCGGCGCCGCCATTCTCGCCGTCGTCATTCTTGACGGCTTCATCAAGCTGACGGGCGCTCTCCTCCCCGCCTGGTCGCTTATTCTCATACCCGTAGCCCTGCATAACGGCGCGGCTTTCGCGCTGGGCGCCGGCGTCGGGCGGCTTCTGGGCGCCAGCGCGCCAAGGCGCCGCAGTCTCGCCTTCGAAGTCGGCATCCAGAATGCTGGCCTCGCCATCGTTCTTCTGCTGGCGCAGCTAAAGGGGCTTGGCGGCGCGGCGGCCATCGCCGCTGTATGGGGCGTTTGGCACTTCTTTTCCGGGGGCGTTATGATCCTTCTCTACAGAACAATCGACTCTCAAAAGGCTCACAGGAAACGCACATGACTTTTGATTTCAAAATCACCGGCGGTCTTATCTATGACGGCGACGGCGGCGCGCCCGTCCACGCCAATATCGGCGTGAAGGACGGCAAGATCGCGGAAATCGGGGCCTGTTCGGGCGACGCGAAACAGGTGATCGACGCAGACGGCGCCATCGTCACGCCGGGCTTTATCGACCTGCATACCCATTATGACGGTCAGATTTCGTGGGATCAGGAATTAAAGCCCTCGGTCAATCACGGCGTCACCACCATCATCATGGGCAATTGCGGCGTCGGTTTTGCGCCGGTGAAAAAGTCGGACCACGACCGGCTTGTGCGCCTGATGGAAGGCGTTGAAGACATCCCCGGCACCGCCCTGCATGAAGGCCTCACCTGGGACTGGGAAAGCTTCCCCGAATATATGGACGCCATCGACGCAACGCCGCACACCATCGATTTCGGCGTGATGATCGGTCACGACCCGGTGCGCGTCTATGCCATGGGCGAACGCGCCAGCGCCTATGAACAGGCGACCGATGAGGACATCGCGCAAATGCAGAAAATTGTGCGCGAAGCCATGGAGGCGGGCGCCGCCGGCTTTTCCATCGGCCGCACCGACGTCCACCGCACCGCGGACGGAGAGTGGACGCCGAGCGCGGAAGCGAGCGAGAAAGAGCTGACGGCGCTTGCCGGCGCCCTCGCCGATCTCGATCACGGCGTCCTTCAGATCGTCAACGACTTCAATCTGGAGCGCGAGGGCGACCAGTTCCACGACGAGTTCAAGATCGTCGAGAGTTTCGTGCGCGCCGGGAATGGCAAGCCGGCCTCCATTTCCCTGATGCAGCGGGACATGGCGTCCAATGACTGGAAACGCATCCTCGACGAAACGGACCGTCTGAATAAGGAAGGCGTCGATTTCAACGTGCAGGTCGCGCCGCGGGCCATCGGCGTCTTCCAGGGCCTGCAATGCACCTTCCACCCGATCATGGCGCAGCCGAGCTATATCGCCATCAAGGACAAGCCGCTGGAAGAACGGGTCGCGATCATGCGGGATCCGGAGTTCAAAAAGAAATGCCTTTCCGAAACGCCGGTAAAGCTCGCGGGGCCCGGCTCCTCCGTGCCGCCCATCGCCGACACCATGATCGCGGCGATTGAGCTTGTAGCCAACAAATTCTTCCGCCTCGGTGAAGACCCTGACTATGAACAATCGCAGGATCAGTCTTTAGGCGCCGAAGCCCGGCGCGACGGCGTTTCGGCGATGGAGAAACTCTATGACACGCTTCTGGAGCTTGACGGGAAGCAGCTCATCTATTTCCCCATCTACAACTATACCGAGTTCAACTATGACAATGTCCACGCCATGCTGACCCATCCGAAGGCCCTGCCCGGTCTTTCCGACGGCGGCGCCCATGTGGGCACGATCTGCGACGCGAGTTTTCCAACCTATCTGCTGACGCATTGGTGCCGCGATCGTGACCACGGGAAGATTTCACTGTCCCGCGCGATCCAGATGCTCACCGCCGACGGCGCCGATTATCTGGGTCTGAAAGATCGCGGGCGTTTGAAGGTGGGCATGCGAGCCGACATCAACATCATTGATCATGAGAAGCTGCGTTTAGGGCCGCCGCGCATGGTGAAAGACCTCCCCGCCGGCGGCCAGCGCCTGTTACAACCCGTCTCCGGCTACCGCGCCACTTTCGTTAATGGCGAACAGGTCGTCGCCAATGATGAAGTGACAAAGGCCCGGCCAGGTCGGCTAGTGAGGTTTCATTGAAGCCTCCCCGCCCGCCGATCCTTCCCGCGCAAGCGGGAATCCAGTCAAGGTTTTATGGATCCCCGCTTTCGCGGGGATGAGCGGAGAAGAAATGAACTTCACCTTCGACACCGTCCCGAACATCATTTTCGAAACCGGCGCGGCGGCGCGGCTCGGCGAGATCGTCAAATCGCGCATGACGCGGCCCTTTGTCGTCACGGATAAGGGCGTCATCAGCGCGGGGCTGATCGACGGCGCTTTGAAAGGCCTCGAAAAGGCGGGTCTCGATTACGCGCTATTCGACGGGGTCGAGGCGGACCCGCCGGCGAAAGTAGTGAAGGGCGCCATCGAGGCGGCGCGGGCGCACAAGGCCGACGGCGTCATCGGTTTCGGCGGCGGCTCCTCCATGGATACGGCCAAGGTCATCGCCTGCCTCATCAACTCAACACAAAGCCTCGAAGAGATATACGGCATCGATCAAGTGAAAGGGGACCGCGTTCCGCTGACGCTGATCCCGACCACGGCCGGCACCGGCTCCGAAGTCACCAATATCTCCGTCATCACCACCGAAGACGATCAAAAGGTCGGCGTGCTGGGGCCGCAGCTTTATGCAGACCTCGCTATCCTCGACGCCTCGCTGACCCTGTCGAAACCGCGCCATGTCACAAGCGCCACCGGCATTGACGCCATGGTCCACGCCATCGAAGCCTATACGACGAAACTGAAAAAAAACCCGGTCTCTGACGCGCTGGCGACAAAAGCGCTGGCGCTCCTTTCCGCCAATATTCAGCGCGCCTGCGATACGCCCGACGACATTGAGGCGCGCGAGGCGATGCTGCTCGGCGCCATGCTGGCGGGGCAGGCCTTCGCGAACGCGCCTTGCGCCGCTGTTCACGCCATGGCCTATCCGCTCGGCGTGCATTTTCATGTGCCCCATGGGCTCGCCAATTCGCTGATGCTGGCGCCAGTGTTGAAGTTCAACATTCCCGCCGCAGCGCCCCTTTACGCCGAGCTTGGCGATATTGTCGGCGCTGACGGAACCGGCGATTTCCAAATGCGCGCCGAAAGCTTTGTCGCAAAGATGGTCGAGATCTGCGCCGCGACCGGCGTCAAAAACCGGCTTTCAGATGTGGGCGTCTCGCATAATGTCCTGCCGAAACTCGCCGAGGACGCTGCGAAGATCGAGCGCCTCATGAAAAACAATCCGCGTCCCGTCACTTATGACGACGCGCTGGCCCTCTATACGGAAGTTCTTTGATGACCGCCGGATATTCCGGAACGCCGCTCCTCAAAAAACTCGGCGTCAAGGACGGACAGGCGGCGCTGCTCGTTGCGATTCCCGACGCCATCCCGGCGCTTGCAGGCTTCAAGAATTGGGGCCGGGTCAAAACGGCGAAAACGACCCGCGGCGTCAATGGCGGGCCTTACGACTATGCGCATTTCTTCACCTCCAGCGCAGCGCAACTCGCCAACACCTTGCCCAAGCTGAAAGACGAACTCGCCCAGGACGGCATGATCTGGGTTTCCTGGCCGAAAAAATCCTCCGGCGTTCCCTCCTCCGTCACCGAAGACACGGTGCGGCGGCTCGCCCTCGAAACCGGCCTCGTCGACGTCAAGGTATGCGCGGTTGACGAAACATGGTCGGGGCTGAAACTGGTGATTCCGGTGAAAGACAGAAAGAAATGAAAACTCAAACGACCCGCGCCGATTACAGACATGTCCTGCCGCTGCAAACGCGCTGGGCCGACAACGACATTTACGGCCATGTGAACAACGTCGCCTATTATGGTTATTTCGACACCATCGTGAACGAGTATCTGATCGCGGAAGGCGCGCTCGATATTCATGACGGAGCCGTAATCGGCCTGGTCGTCGAGACGGGTTGCAAATATTTCGCGCCGCTGGAATTTCCGCAAAAACTCGACGGCGCGCTTCGCGTCGCGAAGATTGGCAATTCATCGGTGCGCTACGAATTGGCGATTATCAAAAAAGGCGAAGACGCGCCCGCTGCAGAGGGTCACTTCGTGCATGTTTATGTAGACCGGGAAACACGGCGGCCGGCAAGCCTGCCGCCGGCGCTTCGCACGGCGCTCGAAAAAATCACCACCTAACCCGCGCCGATGGTCGTACGGTGCAACAGCCGTGAATGGCCTTCATAACCGCCGGTCGCGCGGTGAAGGACCGATCGGTTGTCCCACATCACAAGCATGTTCGGCTTCCATTTGTGTTTGTAGATGAATTCCTCGCGCGTCTGCCACTGATAGAGTTCGGCGAGGAGCGCCATGGAAGCGTCCGGCTCCATCTCGGCGAAGCCGGTGATGTAGCCGATGCAGCCGTAAATCCTCTCCCGGCCAGTCTCGGGATGTTTGGCCACGATCGGGTGGCGGGATTCCGCTTTCAGCGCGTCATCCGACGCACGGATATCCATGGACCGCGTCTTCCTGTCTTCGTCGCCATAGACGCCGCCTTTCGCATAAGGAATGCGCGCGGAGTGAATGGCGATTTTACCTTCGAGTTTTTTGCGCAATTCATCCGGCATGCGTTCAAGCGCCAGATGCTGGTTCGCGTAGTGGGTGTCGCCGCCATGGGGCGGAATCGTTATCCCGAAAAGACAGGTGCCCGCCGGCGGCTTCTCCTGAAAACTCCAGTCCGTGTGCCAGCTTTCGGCGAATATCGGCGACGTCTCGTCCGCCTCGCGTTTGACGGCGATGATGTGTTTGCGCCCCGGGATCGGTGCGATGAACGGATCGTCGCCGAAAGGGCCGAAATACAGCGTGAAGCGTTCGAGATCGTCGTCGCTCATCGCCTGATCGGGAAAGGCGAGCACATGATGCTCAAGCCACGCCGCGCGGATATCCGAAACAACCCTGTCTGAAAGCGGATGCGTAAGGTCGACGCCGGTGACAAGCGCGCCGCAAGATTCTCCCGTGGGGATGACTTTCATGGAAACCGCCTCGCCGGTTGCGAGGCGCGATCATAAAACGAGGGCGGGCGTGGGAAAAGCGCGCGAACTGCTAAAGAATGCGCGCGTCAAGATCGGCCTTCGCCACCTGATAGCCGCGCATGAGATCGTCCATATGGCGGGACATCCATTCCGCCGCCTTGTCTTCATCGCCTGCCTCAAGGGCGGCGATGATTTTTTGCTGCGCTTCCACGATGCGGGTTTTCGCCCGCGGCGTCTCGCCAATCACATGCGCGAGGCTCGCCCCGATCATGATGTTGAGCGACTGCAGCATGGCGAGCATCACCCGGTTGTCGAGACCGGCGGCGATGGTCTGGAAAAACGCCACGGCGCTGTCGACCGTCACATCGCCGTTTTCACTGTCGCGCAGGCGCTGATTAATGTCTTTAAGCTCACCGATGGCATCGGGGGCAAGGCGTGTCGCAGCGAGTCGCGCCGCCTGGGGATAGAAAAGCGCCAATGTTTCCCACACCTCGCGGAAGGTGGCGCCGCCATGGGCGAGGCTGCGGCTCGCCGTCGCCGCGATTTCGGAAATTTTCGGCGCGCGCACCACAAGGCGCTTGGCGGGCCCGCGCTCCACCAGGCCCGATTGCTCTAACAGCCTTATGCCCTCGCGCACGGAAGACCGCGTCACCCCGAACTGTTCGCAAAGCTCGCCTTCCGTCGGCAACAGCGCGCCTTCGGGCAGCGCGCCGGAGACGATCTCCTGCTCGATGGCGCGGCTCACCTTCACATAGACGGGTTCGCGGTCGAGCGTCTTGAATTTGTGGCTGCTCATAAAAAGTTACGCGCTCTTTTGAAAAATTTCCCGGCCGATCAGCATACGGCGGATCTCGCTGGTGCCGGCGCCGATCTCATAGAGCTTCGCATCGCGAAGCAAGCGGCCCGTCGGATATTCGTTGATATAGCCATTGCCGCCGAGGAGCTGGATTGCGTCGAGCGCCACCTGGGTCGCCTTTTCCGCCGCATAAAGAATGCAGCCCGCCGCATCCTGGCGCGTGGTCTCGCCGCGGTCGCAGGCTTGCGCCACCGCATAAACATAGGCCTTGCAGGCGTTCATGGTGGTGTACATGTCGGCGACCTTGCCCTGCACGAGCTGGAACTCGCCGATGGATTTTCCGAACTGCTTACGGTCGTGAATGTAAGGAACGACGACATCCATGCAGGCCTGCATGATGCCGAGCGAACCCGCCGAAAGCACTGTACGCTCGTAGTCGAGCCCGCTCATCAGGATGCGCACGCCATCGCCTTCGGAGCCCATCAGATTTTCCGCCGGCACTTCGCAGTCTTCAAAAACGAGCTCGCCCGTGTCGGAGCCGCGCATGCCGAGCTTGTCGAGCTTCTGCGCGGTCGAAAACCCCTTGAAGCCTTTCTCGACGATAAACGCCGATATGCCGCGCGAGCCTTTTTCCGGGTCGGTCTTTGCGTAGACGACGATAACATCGCCCGTGGGCCCGTTGGTGATCCACATCTTGTTGCCGTTGAGGATGTAGCGGTCGCCCTTCTTCTCGGCCTTCAGCTTCATCGAGACGACATCGGACCCGGCGCCCGGCTCGGACATGGCAAGCGCGCCCAGATGGTCCCCCGAGATCAGTTTCGGCAAATATTTTTCTTTCTGTTCCTTTGATGCGTTGAGGCTGATCTGGTTCACGCAGAGATTGGAATGGGCGCCATAGGAAAGCCCCACGGAACCTGAACCGCGCGAGATTTCCTCCATGGCGACACAATGCGCCAGATAGCCGAGCCCCGTGCCGCCGAAATCCGGATCGGCGGTGATGCCAAGAAGTCCGAGCTCCCCAAGCTCCGGCCAGAGGTCGCGCGGGAATTCATTCTTTTCGTCGATCTCCGCCGCGCGCGGCGCGAGCCGATCATCGACCCAGCGGGCGATCATGTCGCGCATTTCCTCGATTTCCGCATCGAGACCGAAATTGAAGGCAAGGCTGTTCAAGCGAGCCATGGAATG
Organism: Parvularcula sp.; assembly: GCA_002704915.1. GTDB lineage: Bacteria > Pseudomonadota > Alphaproteobacteria > Caulobacterales > Parvularculaceae > Hyphococcus. Next base: position 133,090 of record PAIP01000034.1, on the reverse strand, counting down.
TCTCCTCCGCCGGCTCCCCCAAGTTCGGGCCGGTGATGATTTCTTGACTTTCCTCCTATTATCATATCTTGAGATTGTCGGACAACCCATGATAAAAGGCTGGGAAAGAAAGAATTTGAGCGCCGTCCGGGGCCCTGAAAGGCTGGTCCTGCGGATGACGCGAACAGACAGGGAGGTCCCGGAGAGGCCAATGGCGGTCATACAGTCAAAAATCGACCCCCGTTCCGAGGGCTTTGCCGCCAATGATAAGGCCATGCGGGCCCTGGTTTCCGAACTCCGCGCCAATATGGACCGCGTGGCCGAGGGCGGCGGGGCGCGCTACGCCGAGCGGCACAAATCACGCGGCAAGCTTCTCGCCAGAGAACGGGTCACGAGGCTTCTCGATCAGGGGTCGCCGTTTCTCGAAATCGGCCAGTTCGCCGCCTGGGACATGTATTCGGGCGACGTGATGAGCGCCGGCGTCGTCGCCGGCATCGGGCGCATCGTTAATGTCGAGTGCATGATCGTCGCCAACGACCCGACGGTGAAAGGCGGCACCTATCACCCCATGACGGTGAAGAAGCATTTGCGCGCGCAGGAGATCGCGCTCGAAAACCGCCTGCCCTGCATCTATCTCGTTGAGAGCGGCGGCGCGTTCCTCCCCATGCAGGACGAGGTTTTTCCGGACAAGGACGATTTCGGCCGCATCTTTTACAATCAGGCGCAGATGTCGTCGAAAGGCATCCCGCAGATCGCTGTTGTCCACGGCTCCTGCACGGCCGGCGGCGCCTATGTCCCGGCGATGTCGGACGAAGCGGTGATCGTCAAGAAGCAGGGCACGATTTTTCTCGGCGGCCCGCCGCTCGTCAAAGCTGCGACCGGCGAAGTCGTTTCGGCCGAAGATCTCGGCGGCGGCGACACCCATACTCGGATTTCCGGCGTCGCCGACCATCTCGCCGAAGACGACGACCACGCGCTGGGCATCGCACGCCAGATCGTCGGCCGCCTCAACTGGGTGAAACTCGGTGACATCGTCATGGCGGACCCGCATCCGCCTCTTTACGACCCGGAAGAACTTTACGGCGTCGTCGAAGCGGAGGGACGCAAACCCTATGATGCGCGCGAAATCATCGCGCGTCTTGTGGACGGTTCCGATTTCGATGAGTTCAAGCCTCTTTACGGCTCAACACTTGTCACCGGCTTTGCCCGGCTGCATGGATTTCCCGTGGGCATTCTCGCCAATAACGGCATTCTCTTCTCCGAAAGCGCCAAGAAAGGCGCCCATTTCATCGAGCTGTGCTGTCAGCGGAAAATTCCGCTGATTTTCCTGCAGAACATCACCGGCTTCATGGTGGGCCGCGCCGCTGAAGAAGGCGGTATTGCGAAAGACGGCGCTAAGCTCGTCACCGCCGTCGCGACCGCCGCCGTGCCGAAATTCACCGTCGTCGTCGGCGGCTCCTACGGCGCCGGGAATTACGGCATGTGCGGGCGCGCGTATTCTCCCCGTTTCATGTTCATGTGGCCCAATGCCCGCATCTCAGTCATGGGCGGCGAACAGGCGGCGAGCGTGCTCGCCACTGTCAAACGCGACGGATTGCGCGAAGGCGAAAGCTGGAGCGCTGAAGACGAAGAGGCGTTCAAAAACAAGATTCGCGCAGGGTATGAAGAACAGGGCTCTCCCTATTATTCGTCTGCGCGGCTCTGGGATGACGGCATCATCGATCCGGCGCAGACACGCGATGTGTTGGGTTTGTGTCTGTCCGCATCGATGAATGCGCCCGTCGAGGAAACGCGCTTCGGCGTGTTCCGGATGTAGGGAAGTGAATTTGGCTCAACAGAGCTTCAATATGAAACTCACGATTACCTACGTAGTCGCGGCCGTCCTGTTCGTTTTGTTTTCAGGATTTGCAGAAGGCATGGTCAGCCTAAGGCTTATCGTCGTCATGACTATTGTACCGGTTGCTTTTGTTCATATCCTATTCATCGTATTCAAATTTATTCGGTCCCTCACCTTATCCGAAACTCAACTTTATAAAGTACAAATTCAGCCTCTCGCAGGAATTGCTTTTTTAACCGCATGCCTTGCTTGGGGCATGCACATCGATTTCGTCGCCGAGAAAAAGAGCAAAGCAATCGGAGATGAAATACTTCTCGCGATTAAAGCTTACAAAAGCAAGGCCGGCGCATGCCCACAATCATTGAAGATGCTGAGCGCATTTGAAGACGGTATTCCTAAACCTGCCCTACGTGGAGCACGATACGATTATTGGGTTAAAGACAACGGTGATTGTATGATTTCTTTTGACGGCCCCATGTTCATAACTTGTGCAAAAGGATCAAATGAACGTGTTTGGTTTTGTAGCGACTAAAGTCAAAGCTGGAATTCGAACACTCGACTCGCGATTGAGGATGTGACGATGTCAACGCGCGCCTTCCCGGTCGTCGCAGCGAATGCCGCAGCTTTCAAGCCCGCTGGCGAGATGCTCCGCCGCGGCGGGATCGTTCTGAATGTAATTTGTCAAGTTCTCCGGCCAGTCTTTCGCGGCTTCCTTGGCGTCGTCAAAACCGGCGAAAAGATCGCTGTCCCGCCCCAACAGGAACAACGCCGACAATTCCTGTTTTTGTTCGGATTCAAGTCCTTCGATGAGGCCCTTGATCTCGGCCAGATTGCCCCGGTCCCGCCCTTCCACAAGCGCGTCGTCCATGCTCGCGCCCGCTGGCTGGCCTTCATCGACATCATTCGAAGCCAGCACATCCGGCCCCGCCGCCTCCTTGCCGTGAAGGCGTCGAATTTTGAAAATCAAGGCGCAGGCGGTGTCTGGATCGAGGATCATGGGTCGTCCTTTGGGTTCGGCTCGAAATTCAGCTACGCTAACAATTCGAAAATAAAAGAGTTCAGGCCGACGGCAGGGAGGCGCGTTACCTCATGAGCGATCACGTTCTCATCACCACTATCGACCAGCGCGGCGTCGCCCGTCTCACCATGAACAGGCCAGATATCCGCAACGCTTTCAACGAAGAGTTGATCAGCGAGATCTGCGAGGCCATGGGACGCCTCAACGCCGACCCGAATGTGCGCGTTATCGTTTTAACCGGAGCCGGCAAAGCATTTTCCGCCGGCGCCGATCTCAACATGATGCAACGCGCTTCGAAATATTCCGCGGCGGAGAACAAGGACGATGCGCGCCGCCTCGCACATATGCTTTCGTCGATTTATCATTCGCCGAAACCCACAGTGGCGCTTGTCAACGGTCCGGCCATGGGCGGCGGGCTTGGTCTTATCGCCGCCTGCGACATCGCCCTCGGCGCCGATACATCTTTCTTTGCGCTCTCGGAAGTGCGCGTGGGGCTGATTCCCGCCGTTATCTCGCCCTTTGTCATTCAGGCGATTACGGTGCGCCAGGCGCGCCGTTATTTCACCACAGGCGAGCGTTTCGACGCGGCGGATGCGCAACGCATCGGGCTCCTCCATAAAGTCGTGCCTGCCAATGAATTGAACGACGCGCTTGAGGACATGTTGGGCGGCCTTCTTGTCTGCGGTCCTCATTCGCAAGGGCTGGCGAAAGAGTTGATCCGGAAGGTCGCCTACCGCCCCCTTGGGGATGCGGTGATGGAAGAGACCGCCGGCATGATCGCCAAGACGCGCGCCAGCGAGGAAGGCAAGGAAGGCGTCACGGCGTTCCTCGAAAAACGCAAACCGAGCTGGCTGAAAGAGACCGAATGACCTTAGGGCTTCTCATCCGAAAAGTGAGGAAGGAAGACCGCGAGGCTGTTTACGCGCTGATCGCCAGCGCTTTCGAGCGCAAGGACGAAGCCGAGCTTGTGGAAAGGCTCTGGGAGGAGCACGCTATCAAGTTCGAGCGCATGGCGGAAATTAGCGGCGTGCCGGTCGGCTATTGCGCCTTCACCACCGTGACCTGCAAGCCGGATCTTTCCGGCCTTCTGCTCGGCCTCGGGCCGCTGGCCGTTGCGCCCGACCATCAGAAACAGGGCGTGGGCGCCGCGCTTGTCGAGGAAGGGCTCAAGCTCTGCCGCGAAAACAATGCGCGATTGGTCGCTGTGCTCGGCGATCCGCATTATTATGAGCGCTTCGGTTTCGAGCCGGCGGCGAAACGCAAATTCACCTGGGCGGGTTTCGACGCCGGCGACGCCTTCCGCATCATCGCGCCGGAGGACGACGATTTCGACGGCGTCGATCCGGAGGAAATCCGCACGCTTCGTTATCATCCCGCTTTCGACATGGTGAGCTGACCTATGTTCAAGAAAATCCTGATCGCCAATCGCGGAGAAATCGCCGTTCGCGTTGCAAAAACAGCGCGCAAAATCGGCGTCGCCACCGTCGCGGTCTATTCCGACGCCGACAAAAATGCGCCCCATGTCAGAGCCTGCGATGAAGCGGTTCATATCGGTCCGCCCGCCGCTGCGGAAAGTTATCTTGTCGCCGAGAAAATCATCGACGCCTGCAAAAAGACGGGCGCCGAGGCGGTGCATCCGGGCTACGGCTTTCTGTCGGAGAACGCCGCTTTCGCCGAAGCGCTCGACAAGGCCGGGATCGTCTTTATCGGCCCCACGGCGGAAACGATCCGCGCCATGGGCTCGAAATCGGCGGCGAAAGATTTAATGGAAGCGGCCAACGTGCCGACAACGCCCGGCTATCAGGGCGAAGACCAGTCGGTCGAGACGTTCAAACGCGAAGCTAAACGCATCGGCTATCCGGTGCTCCTGAAAGCGACGGCGGGCGGCGGCGGTAAGGGCATGCGCATGGTCGCGCGCGAGGAAGAATTGGAAGATGCGCTGAAATCCGCGCAGCGCGAGGCGAAATCCGCCTTTGGCGACGACCGCTTTCTCATTGAAAAATATGTGACGCGTGCGCGCCATGTGGAGGTGCAGATTTTCGGCGACGGCAAGGGCGAAGTCGTCCACATGTTCGAACGCGATTGCTCGGTGCAGCGCCGCCACCAGAAGGTGATCGAGGAGGCGCCGGCGCCTGACCTCCCCGCTGAGACGCGCGCAGCGCTGTTAAAGGCAGGCGTCGACGCCGGCAAGGCCGTCAATTATCGCGGCGCCGGGACGGTCGAGTTTCTTTACGACGCCGACAATGACGCCGTCTATTTCATGGAAATGAATACGCGCCTTCAGGTGGAGCACCCGGTTTCGGAACTGATCACCGGCCAGGACTTTGTCGAATGGCAGTTACGCATCGCCGCTGGCGAAGGCCTGCCGCTGACGCAAGATAATATCACCGAAAAAGGTCATGCGTTTGAGGCGAGGCTTTATGCGGAAAATCCGAACCAGAATTTCGCGCCCTCCATCGGGACGCTGACGACCTTGGCGCTTCCCGAGGCAACCGCGCGCATCGATTCCGGCGTCGAGGAAGGCCAGGCGATCACGCCTTTCTATGACCCGATGATCGCAAAGATCATCACCCATGGGAAAACCCGCGAAGAAGCGCTGGGCGCCATGCGCGCAGCGCTTGCCGAAACCCGCGTCGCCGGCCTCGAAACCAATGCGGCGTTCCTGCACGCAATCGCGGCGGAGCGCGATTTCATCGCTGGCGAGGTCTCGACGAAATTCATCGAAGAGCACGAAGACGCCCTCTTTGCCAAGGCGCCCGCCGGCACGAAACAATGGGCCGCTGCGGCGCTGTGGAAGCGCGGAACTCATGCAAGCAATGACAATGATCCTTGGGACACGCTTGCGGGTTTCCGTCTCAACCGTCCGCGCCATGAGGTGATGTGGATCGACCATGAAGGCGCGCCATCGCTATTGCGGCTTTCAAAAGAAGGCGACATTTTCAATGCAACGCTGGAGCCGGACGCTTCCGCCGCCGCGCGGCGGGAGGGCCGCGATCTGCAGGAACCTATTCAGTTTTCTTTTTCCGGAATTACCGAAGACGGGGACATGCGCCTCTCCGTCGACGGCGAGGATTTCGCCGCTTTCGCCGCGCCCCATAACGACAAACTCCGCGTCTGGATCGGCGCCGACCATTGGGAGCTCGCCTTCCCCGATCCCCTCGCCGGCATTTCCGCCCATCATTCGAGCGAAGGCTCCCTCACCGCGCCCATGCCGGGCGTCATCACGGTGCTGTCCGCAAAAGCCGGCGATACGGTGGAGGCTGGCAAGCCGCTGCTCGTCATGGAAGCCATGAAAATGGAGCACGCCATCAAGGCGCCCTTTGACGGCGTCATCAAGGCGTACAAATTCAATCCCGGCGATCAGGTGAAAGACGGCGATCTGCTGGTGGAGTTCGAGGAAAGCGCGTAAGAGTGAGAATTATCCATGTCTAACAAAGCCTCTGGCTTCTTATGGTATTGGATTTTTATAACCATTCCGGTTTTGCTCTTAAGTGCTGCATGGGTTTTCTCCCCACTTGGCATAGGGTTTCAAGATCGCCCGGACAACGGGATTATGCTAAATATCTTTCACGGCCTGTATTTCATTTCATATTTTATCGGTATTCCAGGCTTGCTGACGTCGCATGCTATAGCTGGTTTTCTCGGTCTCAACGGGCGATTTACATACGCCTATCGTCTCTCGCTAATTTCCTTACTGACTTTTCTTGCGCTCATAACAACCGTCAACTTGATGCTTAACTAGCGTAGGAGCGCGTTCATGCCCCACCCCATCACCCTCGTTGAAATGGGTCCGCGCGACGGGCTTCAGAACGAAAAGCAAATCGTCGACGTGGCGACGAAGGTCGAACTGATTGAACGGCTCGCCAATGCCGGCCTGAAAAATGTCGAGGCCGGGGCCTTCGTCTCCCCGAAATGGGTGCCGCAAATGGCGGCGACCGATGAGGTGATGGCGATAATCGAGCGCAAGCCCGACGTCTCCTACCCCGTTCTGACGCCGAACCTCAAAGGCTATGAGGGCGCCCGCGCCGCCAAAGCTGACACGATTGCGGTTTTCGGCGCGGCGTCGGAAAGTTTTTCGCAGAAAAACATCAACTGTTCCATCGTTGAAAGTCTTGAACGCTTCCGCCCGGTGGTCGACGCAGCGAAAGCCGATGGCATCAAAGTGCGCGGCTATGTCTCCTGCGTCCTCGGCTGTCCTTATGAAGGCAAGATCACCCCGGAACAGGTCGTTCCCGTCGCCAAGGCGCTATACGAGATGGGCTGTTACGAAATCTCCCTCGGCGACACGATCGGAGTCGGGACGCCGGAAGAGACGAAAGCGCTGATCCGCGCCGTCGCCACGGAAGTGCCCATTTCGGCGCTCGCCGGGCATTTCCATGACACCTACGGACAGGCGCTCGCCAATATCTGGGCGGCAATCACGGAAGGCGTTGCGGTTTTCGACTGCTCCGTCTCAGGCCTCGGCGGCTGTCCTTATGCGAAAGGCGCCAGCGGCAATGTGGCGAGCGAGGATGTGGTCTATTCCCTCGCCCGCTCCGGTTACGACACCGGCGTCAATCTCGACGCCCTGATGGAAACAAGCATCTGGATTTCGGAAATACTCGGCCGCAAACCCGGTTCGAAAGCAACGCTCGCCCTTAAGGGCGCTTAGGCCGCTTTCGACGCGCGGAAAAGCTGAGCGGCGATCGCCCCCACATGACGCAGATCGGTGCCGCAGCATCCGCCGAAAATATTCAGCGACGGAACCATGCGCCGAAGCGCTGCGTTTTCCAAGCCAAGCTCGCCCGGATTGCCGTCATCCAGCGTCTCCGCCTCATCGAGCTCAGCATGAGAGCATTTCGAGGCGTTGGCGCGCACGCCCTTGAGACGCGACAACCAATGCTCCCCTTGTTCCAGCGTCAATGTGAAATGGCTCGGATGCGCGCAATTGATCATGTAATAGGCGGGTTGTTTGCGCGCTTCGAAGTCGGTCTCCATGATCGCCTCGCCGAGCGGCTGGCCCGTGGGCAACCGCCCGTCCGTCTCAACGGTGAACGAAATCACGCATGGCATTCCTGCCGCCGCCGCAGCATTGGCGACGCCGATGGCCTCAGGCGTGTTGTTCATGGTGAGCGCGGTGACAAGATCCGCCGCTGTGCCGGCGAAGATTTCCGCCTGGAAAGAGTGATAGTCTTCCGCTTCGGGCGCCGTCATCAGAGCGCCGGGCTGATAGCCATCTCCGCGCGGGCCGACATTGCCTGAAATCACAAATGGCGTCTCAAGCGCCGCTTCGTCGCGAACTTCTTCAACCAGAGCGATCGCATCGCGGTTCGCCGCTTCGAGCGTGTTTTTGTCTAAACCAAGCCTGTCGCCCCAGTCGGGGCTCGCCCGCCAGGTCGCGCTTTCGAAAATGAACCCGAAGCCATTGCGCTTCGCCAGCAAGGCATGCTCTAGGCAGTAGTCATACATGGCCGCCCGTCCCGACGGGTCGTTCAACAGCATGAACGAGGCGAAACACGGAAGATCGAAACCCTTGTTGAACACAAGGTCGGTCTCCATGCCGCTATCGGTCAGGAATATTTCTTCCCCGAGCTGCGGCAGATTTAGTCTGTAACTCCCCATGAGTATTCTCCTTCTCATTTTAGACACGGGAGATAGGAAGCCGGCCGAAACGTCCTTACTGGCGAACGGAGCATAAAATACCTGACTTTCGTCAGGGGAATGATAGCTGCCAAGCTGGGCGGAGATTGTCCCGCTCTTTCGTAACAAAGCTTCACGGAATGGGCCTTGCATTGGATCAGTGCTATAGGCTTTCTTATCATTTATGGTTAACGGGCGAGACAAGTCATGGGGTGCAAAACGCTGCTGTTTGGTTTCGATGGGCTTGACCATCAGCGTCTGGATCAATTGATCGCCGAGGGCGTGTTGCCCAATTTCGAGCGGCTGCGCAGCCAATCGCAGTGCGTCAGAATGCATAACTACCCTGGGCTGGGCGCCGGCGCCTTCTGGACGTCGGCGGCGACAGGCGACACGCCAGCTCGGCACGGGCGTTATTTCTACCTGCAGTTCGATCCGAAAACCTATGACTACAAAACCTTCGAACAGGAACTTGCTTTTCATAAGCCCGCTTTCTGGGAAACGCTCGATGCCGAGGGAAAGCGAGTCGCCGTCATTGACTGGCATCGCGGCCCTTTTAACGAGATGAAGAACGGCATTCTCATCGACAACTGGCTCGCTCATGACGCCGCAAGTCCGCCGCGCATGTCGCCGCCCTCAACAGCAGACATGGTGTTCGGCAAATACGGCCATGATCCAATCGCCGGAGGCTACGCCAATCAGAAGATCGCCACAGTGGAAGATCATCTCAACTTCGCCGAAGGCGTGCGCAAACGTATCGGCGCCAAGGTGCGTCTGTCTGTGGATTTGCTGAACGAGCGCGAATGGGACTTGATTGCGCCCTGCTTTTCCGAGCTTCACGATCTTGGACACTACTATCTTCAGCTCACAAGCGAGGATCACGAGCTTTTCGATCCCGCCTTGCGGGAAAGCATCGGCGATCCTGTGCGCGCCTGTTACATCGAGACCGACAAGGCGCTCGGCGAGATCCGACAGGCGGCCGGAGACGATGCTGTCATCATGATGCTCGGCGGGCCCGGCATCGAGCCGATGATCAGCGCCAACTCTGCGATGCCGGAAATCGCGCTCAAACTGGATATCGGCGCAGGCGCGCCGCCCAGCGGCGAGGCCAATGCCAGGCGTGCATATCAATCCTATGTCCCCAATGCCGTGCGCCACCGCATTGCGCCCCTGGCCCGCAGGATTCGTCGATTATTGGCGAAGAATGAGTATAAATCCCGCCGGTTTTTTTCAGTCCCTCACAATGACAATGCCGGGTGCATCCGCATCAACCTCAAAGGCCGCGAAAAATACGGTGTGGTGAAACCGGGCGCCGAGGCCGACGCGCTGTTAGAGGAAATCAAAAAAGGGTTGTTGTCGTTAAAGAACGCCGACACGGGCGCGCCGGCCGTCGCCGAAGTCTATTTCAGCCGCGATGTCCACGCGGAACAGGAAGGAGACTTGCTGCCGGATATATTTGTTGAATGGGACCGTACTCATAATCGGCGCAATTTCAGGAGACTGACATCGGACCGAACCGGCGAAATTCGCGTGCCGGCGCCAGTCCGCAATGGCGATCACACGCGACACAGCGTGTTCTGGTCAACCGGCCCCGCCCATCCGATATTTACAGATGGCGAGACGCACCTTCCCCATGAGGCGACGGCGCTCATCACTGAATCCGTCACGCAGGCGCATCGAACAGAGCCTGCCTGATCACCAGCGCGGCGATGGCTAAGACCACGCCGTCTGCTATGGTCGCTTCATGGCAGAGACAAAACCTTTGACCCGGCGCGAATCGAAAAAGAAATCCACACGCGAAAAACTTTATCGCGCGGGGCTGCGCCTCATTCGAAAGCGCGGCTATGACGCCGTCACAATCGCCGACATTACCGAGGCGGCGGGAACGGCCAAAGGCACTTTCTTCAACTATTTCCATACGAAAGCGGATATTATCGCCGCCTGGTATGAAACGGCGTCACTGCCCGCGCCGGAGGTCAAAATCGACAACCTGTCGGACGCGCTCGATCTCGCAGTCTACAAACCGTTTGAGGCTTTGCTTTCGGAGCCTGAATTGCTTGCGGCGAAATTTACTCATGAAAATGACAACCGTTCAATTGCGCGCGCCGAAGCGGAAGTCGACAGGCGCATGTTTGAAATTCTCGAAGCAGCGCTGCGCCAGGAAGAGGCGCGAAAGGGGCCCTACCCCGTCGGAGCCAGCGACCTCGCCTCGCTCATTGTGGCCATCCTGACTGGAGCCGCGCGTGAATGGCGCCTCGGCGGCCAGAAAGAGCCTCTGTCCGATACGGTGCGGCGGCGCCTGGATTCCCTTTTTACGCTTCTGGATAAGGCGCGATTGACATGACGGCGCGGGCTTGTAGAAAGTGACCGTGGTCATTTTTTGGATTCCCGATGCGTATCACTCTCTTTGTTTTCCTTGCCTGCCTATCGGCCTGCGCCGCGACATCCGGATCTGTGCTCCAGACAGAGCCGCGACCGGACTTGCCGGTTGAGCGCAAGGCGATCGCCGCCAAAGACCCGCTGATCAACGGCGTCTGGCGCTCCCGCGGTTATGGCTGGATCCTGGGAGTCGAAGACGGCGCGATCAGGCAATACGAGGCTGGCGGCTTTGGCTGCTACGCCCGGCCCGAGGGCGCTGAAGGTCAGACAGCGATGCTGTCCCTGCCCTTTTCACAATACCGCCTCAGCACGAATGGCGAGACCGCCATGTTCATGTATGGACCGGATACAACCGGCCCCATCTTCGAACGGCTGCCCGCTCTGCCTGACGCTTGCGCTCAACCGGCGAAAGCTTCGGTCGAGACGTCCTTTGAAATTTTCCTGTCCATGTTTGACGAGCATTATGCGCATTTCGGCGATCGCGGCGCCTACTGGCCGAAACTCGCCCATGAGGCGCAGGTGATTTTCAACGCCAACCCAACCGAGAAGGGTTTTATCGAAGCCGCTGACTATCTCCTGAAAGTTTTACAGGATTCTCATACGCGACTGATCGCTTTCACGCAGGAAGGGCGTCAACGCATTCAATATGGCCTCGGCGAAACCCTTCCGAGGATCAGAAAGGAGAATGGCGAGACGGCATGGCTGATCGGTCTTATCGAACAACTGACCGGAGAGATTCTCGATCCGGGCGCAAGACATGTAGGCGAAGACCGCATCCTTTGGGGAACGATCGGCGGCGAAATTGGCTATCTGCAGATTTTTCAGATGGGCGGTTTCGCCGGACTGGAAATTGACGACCCCGACTGGGCCGCGAGTGAGCTTCGTATTCTGGACCAGGAACTCGATGAAGCTTTCGCAGCGTTTGCGAACGCAAAGGCCGTCATCCTCGATCTGTCAAATAATCGCGGCGGCTACGATGAAATCGCGCGCCGTCTTGCGGCGCGTTTTTCCGATGCTCCGTTTCACGCCTATAACCTCTCCGCCGATGGAGACGGCCTGGAACCGCTCGCCAAAAAAATCGAGCCCGAACCGGATCATCGGTTCACAGGTCCTGTCTATCTTCTAACCAGCGATGTGACCGTCAGCGGCGGCGAGATCGCCACATTATCCCTGCGGCAACTGCCGAATGTCACGCAGGTCGGCCAGCCGACACGCGGAGCCTTTTCCACTCCGCTCGCCAAAATCCTCCCAAATGGCTGGATCGTCGAGCTAGCAAATGAAACCTTTTCGGCGCCCGACGGAGAAGTCTTCGCCGGAAGAGGCATCCCGCCGCAAAAGCACTTGGACGTCTTTAGCGAAGCCGATCCAGTGGGATCTCATGGCGAGGCGATCCGCGCAATCGTCGCGCTCATACGCGAAACGGACGACTAAACGCCTTTAGGCGGAAGATCAGTCGCCGAGCGCAGACAGGACATCTGCGGTAAAACCTTCGATGTCGAAGCCGCCGCCATCGTCAAACCCGCGACGCACGACAAGCACATTGCGCGACGGAATGATCACGAGATACTGGCCGCGATTGCCCTGCGCCGCATAGGTTCCTTCGGGCAGTCCGTGGCGCTCGCCGAAAAGCCAGAACTGCGCGCCATAGCCCGGAATTTGCGAGCCGTCGGCGCGGGTTTGCGGCGGCTGCGCCGGCGCCGGCGTCGCCACATAGTCGGCCCAGCCTTTGGGCAGGATGCGCTCTCCTTCCCAGACGCCGTCATTGAGATAGAGCATTCCAATGCGGGCGAGATCCCGCGCCGTTGTCCAAACCTGCGACGACATCACGAAATCGCCGTTCCAGTCGGTTTCGAGAAAAGTCCGCTCCATGCCGAGCGGCAGGAGCACGCGCCAGAACGGATACTCAATATATTGCTGATCGTCGTTCATATGCTCGCGCAAGGCGCGCATGGCCCCCATGGTGTCGTTATTCGCATAGCGCCAGCGCGTTCCCGGCGCCGCGACGAGACGGTTGGTAATGGCATGATCGACGACGCGGCCGCCGCCGAAATAAATATCGTCCGTGCGATTGCCGGCTGTCGGCGAAGTCAGCCCGCTAGACATATGCAACAGATTTTCAAGCGTAATATTTCCGCGCGGATCGGCCGGCGACGACCAAACCTCAAGACCGGTCGGGTCGTTGACGTCAACAAACCCGTCATGCACCGCCGCGCCAATCACCGTCGCCGCAATCGACTTCGCCACCGACCATGTCCGCTGCGGCGTCTCGGCGTCGAAACCTTCGCGATATTTTTCAGCAACAACAGCGCCGTCCTTCATCACAACCACCGCCGTCGTCTCCGTTCCCTCGCCGTAGGTTTCGCGATCGAAGGCGGCCTCAACGATCCTCACAAGGTCAGGATCGTTGCTGAGGCGCACTTTCAACGGTTGCGGCGCAGCCCGGTCCCAAAAGGACTTGATATAAGGAAGCTTGCTGACGGCGTCTTTCCTGGCGCCGCTCGGCAATTGCGCGCAGCCGAGATAGGGCCGCCAGGCCGCAATACGCGCACCGCCGTCATAGGTCACTGAAACGGTTTTCTTCTCCTCGTCGATTACAGCGTCAGGCAGCCCGGCCATCGCCTCACGATAGTCACCGTAAATGCGGTGCAGCTCATCCCCGGCGATCTGTTCCACCGACCGCCCGGCATTGAAATGCGCCGAACAGGTGAACGCCGCCTTGTAACCGGCGACAAGCGAGAGATGAGCGGGGTCAGACGTTTGGGCGTAGACCGACCCTGTGAGCAGCGCCAAGCTCAAAGACGAGACAACTAATCGGAACATATCCTCTCCGCTTATCCCCGCGCAGGCGGGGGTCCAAAAAATTGGCGCCGCCCAGCTTTCGCTGGATCCCTGCCTACGCGGGGATGAGCGGGATGGTTCGATACCTAAAGTTCGTCGTCATAAACCGGCTGAATGTCCACCGGCAAATCGGTGAGCGATGCGATGATGTTCTCCGCATTCTTGTCGAGCCTGGCGTATTTCTTCAGGAACGCCTTCGCTTTCTCGTAATTCCCGTCCCCCTGAACGATGACGACGTCACGGGTCAGGTCCGAGATTGCTTGTTCGAGTTTCACAAAGTCGAGCACGAAGCGTTCTTCCTCCCCATTCCAGGAGAAGGCGCCAGCATCCTTGAAATAGGAATATTGAAAGGCCGCGCCCTGCCCGTGCGCTTCATTGATGCCGAAACGCATGGCCCGGAACAGCCCGACGAAATAGGTGGCGAGGAAATTATTCTTCTCCGCCTCGGGCATGTCGCCCCGCTCCATCATATAGAGGATGTTATAGGCGCCCATCACATCCGCCTTGCCCTCCTCAATCGCCGAATAAAGCTCCTGCAACTGCGCATTGACGGTGGTTTCCTCGCCATCGACGGTGATCGTGCCCGGCCCGAGGCTGTGCGAGAGCTCGTGAAACAGCGTTTCGCCGGACATGTATTTCTTCATGAGCAGCGCCGCCTGATCCTCGACCAGCACTTCATCGGCCATGGGCGCCAGAATGCGATCGAACTTGGCGCCGAGCACATTATTAAGAAGAACTTTCTTAGCGCCTTTCGCCTCGCGCACCCGCTCGTCATTGGGCAGGTTGAACGCAATGGTCTGAACGCCCGGCACATTATCGCCGCCGCCATGCACCTGATAGGTGACGGCGATGGGCGATTCAAAACCGCGCTTGAAGTTCTTGTAGTTTTCCTCCACCGGCAGATTCGCCTCCATGTCGCGGAGGTAATCCTTGTATTTGGCGAGGGCCGCGCTCTCTTCCGGGTTCTTGATGGTGATGAACGCCTCGTAGGCTGTTTTGTAGCCGAAGAGATTGTCCGTATAGACCTCGTAGGGCCCGATGGCCGCTTCGATGGGACCTTCGAGATCCATCCAGGCCATTTCCGATTCATAATAATCGTCGGTCAGGAAGGATTCCGCGCGCAGGGTCAGAAATTCCTTGAGGCTTTCATTCGTGGTGATCTCGGCCGCCTCGCGCATGAGCTCGGCGGCGGGCTCCAGCCATTCGCGATAATGCTCTGAATAAGGAATGGCTTTAAGGCCGCCATCTTCGGTGCGGCGGATCACCGTATAGCCGCTCGTAAACGCTTCCTCGTCTTCCGGATGGTCGACAATCCACTTCGCGAATTCTTCCTTGGTCATATCGGCCGGATAGAACGCAGCGCCGGCCGGCATCTCCATATCGCCATAAAACGGCTTGTTATGATCGAGCGTGTCCCACGGGCCAAAATGAAGATCGAACATTTCAAGCAGCAGTTCATTGCCGCTCGCCTCAATCTCCGCCCGCCATTGCGGATTCATTTCGCTGCGCTGGCGCAGATAAATTTCCGACATCAGCACGCCGACCTGATTGAGTTTATTAATGACCTGGCGTTCCTCCTCGGTGAGGAAAGACGTATCCGCATCCATATCCACCACCGCAAACTGCGCGCGCATGGTTTTGAGCTTTTCTTTAGACGCAGCCATTTCGCCCCCATCTGCCGGCGCCTCGCCTTCCAAGCCGGTATCCGCCGGCGCAGCGCTCTCGGACGAAGACGCGCCCTCATTTGAGCAGGCGGCGGCGAGGGCCAGTGCGGAAACGGCGAGCAATCGGGTGAAGGTGCGATCGTGCATGTCTAATCCTTAACAATTCCAGCGGCGGGAGCCGCTCCTTTGCGCGCAATCTAGCCCCTCCTCAGCGCCGCGGCAAAGCCCGCCATAATCCGGCCTTGCGGGCGTGCCAGGGTTTGAATATTGCTTTGACCGTAATGATTTTGGCCGATTGTATGATTCGCGTGAACCTGAAGGGAACGGCATGAAAAACTGGCTCATCGCTATGGGGGCGGCTGTCGCCGCCAGCCTTTCGGTGGCGAAAGCGGAGCCCGCCGATTTCGACCGCTGGCTGCAAGGGTTTCGCGCGGAAGCCTCCGCCGCCGGCATATCCGAGAGCGTGCTCAATGAGGCGCTGACCGGTCTTTCCATCAACCCGCGCGTCTATGAGCTCAATGACAACCAGCCGGAATTCTCCCGCGGCATCTGGGACTATCTCGACAGCGCCGTTTCGCCGACCCGAATCAATAACGGCAAGACAAATTATCTCGAAAACCAGCGTCTCTTCACGCTGATCGAAAACGCCTATGGCGTGGACGCGGAGATCATCGCCGCCATATGGGGCCTTGAATCCTCCTATGGCGCGATCATGGGCGACTATGACGCCATCCAGGCGCTGGCGACGCTCGCTTTCGAAGGCCGCCGCACTGGCTATGGCCGCAGCCAGCTTATCGGCGCGCTCAAAATCATCCAGCACGGTTATGCAAGCCGCGATGAGCTGAAAGGCTCCTGGGCGGGCGCAATGGGACACACCCAGTTTATTCCGACCACGTATCTTTCTTACGCCGTCGACCATGACGGGGACGGCAAACGCGACATCTGGAGCAATCTCGGAGACGTCTTCGCGTCAACGGCGAATTATCTCAGCGTTTCCGGCTATCGCGCTAATGAGCGCTGGGGCGTAGAGGTGAAGCTTCCGGCCGATTTCGACTACGCGCTCGCCGATAGCGACATCAAAAAGGCGGTTGTCGAATGGGCCGCCGGCGGCGTCGAGGCGATCCGCGGTCCAAACCTGATCGAGCGCTTCGACCCCAATATGCGCGGACGGCTGATCATTCCCGCCGGAGCCCGCGGCCCCGCTTTCATTGTCTTCGACAATTTCGGGGCGATCCTGAAATACAACCGCTCCACAGCCTACGCCCTCGCCGTCTCGCTCCTGTCTGAGGAAATCGCCGGGCGCAGCGGCGCGGTTGTCGCCTCATGGCCGAGGGATGACCGGCCCCTCACGCTGGAGGAGCGCAAGGCCCTGCAGCAGGCGCTGAAAGATCGCGGCTTTGACCCGGGCCCCGTAGACGGCATCATCGGCGCAGGCACAAAGCGGGCGCTGAGGGCGTGGCAAAAACAGGCCGGGCTCCCTGCTGACGGCTATGCCTCGGCTACAGTGTTGGAAGCCTTGCGTTAAACGGGTCCGAAACGGATCCTGGCATCTGCGCTAAAAGGGTTGCTGCACCGCAAAAAAGAGCCTATATCCCGCCGCAGATTGCTGCGCCGCACAATTCTCGCGCGCAGCTTTACAGGATCTAGGGATAAGGAGCGCCATTATGGCCACCACAACGAAAACCGCGGCGAAAAAAACAGCCGATGCCGCGACCAAAGTCGCGTCTGAAATCGACACGGAAATCAAGGCCGTCGAAATGCCGGATGTGATGTCGTTTTCTTCCGCAGCCGATTGGGCCGAAAGCGCGAAAGAGCAGTTCGAAACCATGATGTCGTCTTTCACCGGCAACTTTGACGACATGCGTACGCAGGCTGAAAATCTCGCTGAAACCGCGCAGGCCCGCATGAAACGCGTTCAGGATCACGCCGCCAAGACCAACGCCTGTTTGATGGAAGCAGCGCAGGAAGAAATGACCAGCGCGGTTCAGTTTGCCTCCGACCTTGGCAAAGCGAAAACCTTCGCTGACGCGCTGAGCGTTCAGCAGTCATACTGGACGAAGGTGCTCGAAAATCGCATGGCGCACGCCCGCACGCTCACGGAAAGCTCTGTCGAGACGGCGCGCGAAACCATGACTCCCATGGAGACGCCTTTCGCCAATATGAAAGCGTTTGAAAAGTTCTTCGCCTTCCCTGCGAAAGCCTAGCACGTTAAAGACTTTCCCTTCGCCTTGCGCTAAATCTCGCGTCATGAGCGACGGCAAGCGCATAAACGAAGCAAAGATCGAATGGGGCGCATCCGGCGAGGATGCGCCCTCTTCTTTTGCACCCAGATCGGCGGCGTTCGGCGACGTTTATTTTTCCGGCGACGGCCTTTCGGAAACGCGCCATGTTTTTGTCGCCGGAAACAATTTGCCGGCGCGGCTTGACGCATCGCGCTTTCATGTGGGCGAGCTCGGCTTCGGCACCGGGCTCAATTTTCTCGCCCTCTGGGACGCATGGACGAAAACCGCGAAGCCGCAGGGCGCGCGGCTCAATTTTCTTTCCTTTGAAGCCTTTCCGCTATTTCCGGACGATATGAGGCGGGCCCATATGGCTTGGCCTGACCTCACGGAGCTCTCGGCCCGGCTGCGCGCGAAACTGCCGCCGCCTCATCCGGGTTTTCATTATCTTGATTTCGGCGATGTCGCCCTGACGCTTTTTTATGGGGATGCGCGCGAAGGCCTTGCGCGAGCCGAAGGGGGGGTGGACGCCTGGTTTCTCGACGGGTTCTCGCCGGCGAAAAATCCTGACCTGTGGTCGGAAGATATCTTCAAGGCGCTGGCGCGTCTTTCAAATCCGGGCGCCACATTCTCAACCTTCACGGTTGCGGGCCATGTGCGCCGCGCCCTCGAAGCCGCCGGGTTTCAATGGGAGAAACGTCCCGGTTTCGGCCGCAAGAAAGAAATGCTCGCCGGCGCGATCGCGGCGCCGACAAATGATACGCACCGCACGCCCTGGCTGCCCGCCGGTAAACCTTTAAGCCCCGGGGCGCGCATCGCCGTGATTGGCGCGGGGGTTGCCGGCGCAAGCGCCGCCCATGCGCTCGCCGCCGCCGGGTTTAATCCTTCCGTTTACGAAGCATCGGCGCCCGCAAGCGGCGCCTCGGGCAATCCGGCGGGTCTTGTGATGCCGCGGCTCGATGTGGGGGACACGGCCGCGGGCGCCTTTCACGCCGGCGCCTATCTTCATACGCAACAGCTTTTGTCATCGCTCGGCGGCCACATCTTCAATCCTTGCGGCGTTATTCATGCCGCCACGGATGACCGCGAGCGCGAGCGGCAAAGCAAATTGCTGGCGCAAGGCGCGCTGCCGAAAGGCTGGATTGAGCCCTGCGGACAAGGAGTTTTCTTTCCGCAGGGCGGCGTCATCGATCCGCCCGCCTTCGTGCGCGCCCTCATCGGCGAAACATCCGTCATCCCCGCTTGCGTCAACCGCCTCCATCAAACCGAAAACGGCTGGCGCGTCGTCACCGATAAGGGCGAGGATGAGGTCGACGCGGTTATCATCGCCAACAGCCTCGACGCCCTGCGCTTTGCGGATGCGCGCACCCTGCCCCTTTCCGGCTCGGCTGGCCAGATTGACTGGTTCCCGGACGCTGCGCCGCCGGACCAGGCGCTGGCCTTCGGTCCCTATGCCGCGCCTTGTCCAAATGGAGGCGCCATTATCGGCGCGACCTACGCGCCCATCGCCATCGGCGCCGAAGCGCGCTTCACGCCGGAAGCCACACAATCAAACATCGCCGCGGTCGCCCGCACGCTCCCGGAATTCGCCGCGACGCTCGATCCGAATGCGTCGCGTCCGCGCGCCTCGGTCCGCTGCACAACGCCGGACCGCCTTCCCCTCTGCGGGCCCCTTCCCGACTGGGGCTTTTACAGCGGCGCCTATGACGGCCTTCGAACCGGCAAGAAAAAAGACTATCCGCCGGGCGAGACGCGTCCGGGCCTTTTCATACTCACGGGACTGGGCTCGCGCGGGCTCGTCACGGCGCCCTATGCCGCAGCGCTGCTCGCCGCAGAGCTCGCCGGCGCGCCGCGGGACGCAACAATCCTGCAAGCGCTTCACCCCGCACGCTTTTTTATCCGCGATTTAAAGCGCGCGGGCGCCCGATAATACCGCTCCTTGCGGGGCCTCGGCCCTTTGGGGTAAGCCCGCCGCAAGCACGAACGAGGAATCCCACCATGCGCGAAACGCCTTTCGGCCCCGTCTATGACAATATCCTCGAAGGCATCGGCAAGACGCCGATGGTGAAGGTCTCGGCGCTCGATACCGGCCCTTGCGAGCTCTATCTCAAGCTCGAATCCTCCAACCCCGGCGGCTCCATCAAGGACCGCATCGGCGTCGCCATGATCGAGGCGGCGGAGGAGCAGGGAAAGCTGAAGCCCGGCGGCACCATCGTCGAGGCGACGGCGGGCAATACCGGCCTCGCGCTCGCGCTCGTCGCCGCGCAAAAAGGCTATAAGAGCATCATCGTCGTGCCCGACAAGATGGCGCAGGAAAAAATCTTTCACCTGAAAGCGCTGGGCGCCGATGTGCGCCTCACTCGCTCCGATGTGGGCAAGGGCCATCCGGAATATTATCAGGATGTCGCCGCGCGCCTCGCCGAGGAAACCGGCGCCTTTTACGTCAACCAGTTCTGTAATGAGCAGAACCCGAAGGCCCATGAAGACATGACGGGCCCGGAAATATACGGCCAGCTTGACGGCGACGTGGACGCGATCATCGCCGGCGTCGGGTCCGGCGGCACGATCAGCGGGCTGTCGCATTTCTTCAAGGAAAAGTCGCCGAAAACCGAAATCATTCTCGCAGACCCTGAGGGCTCGATCCTGACCGATTACGTCAATAAAGGCGCGCCCCCGAATGAGGTCGGCTCCTGGCTGGTGGAAGGCATCGGCGAGGATTTCATTCCCGACATCGCCGATCTTTCCTATGTCAAAAAAGCCTATGACATTACCGACAAGGAAAGCTTCGAGGCGGCGCGGGACCTTCTGAAAAAAGAAGGCATTCTCGGCGGCTCGTCCTCAGGCACGATCCTCGCCGCGGCGCTGAAATACTGCCGCGAGCAGAAGGAGAAAAAACGCGTCGTCGCTTTCGTTTGCGACCGCGGCGAGAAATATCTCTCCAAGATGTTCAACGATTACTGGATGTATGATCAGGGCTTTTTGAAGCGCCCGCCCAAGGGCGATCTCACCGATCTCATCACGCGGCGCCATTCCGAGCACGCGACCATCACGGTGACGCCGGAGGATACCTTGATGCAGGCCTATGGCCGCATGAAGCTCTATGACATCTCGCAATTGCCGGTGCTTGACGAGGACGGCGGCGTTGTCGGTCTTCTCGACGAAGAGGATTTGCTCTTCGCCATTGTGCGCAATCGCGACAAGTTCAAGGATCCGGTGAAGTCCGCCATGACCTATCGCGTGGAAACGGTTGAGGCCAAGCAGGACATGCAGTCCCTCCTCCCCATCTTCGCCAAAGGCCATGTGGCGGTTGTGTTGAATAACGGGAAGTTCGAGGGCCTGATTACGCGGACGGATTTGCTCAACTATCTGCGATTGCAGGTGGCGTGACCGCATCAAAGGAATATTCAAGGGCTTTTGTGGCGGAGTGGGAAGGACCACCGCGCCGACGATTGTATCTGTGCCAAGATCTTCCGCTTCCTAATGATGCTCCGCCTCAAATGATCAGTGGCTGGACTTTTCAGTATGATGTTCAGAATGAAGATGGCGAATGGCGTCCCGGATGGGATACTTGGGAAGAAACATACTCAGAAATAATTATGTATCCGCTGACTTATGCCCCTAAAGACATTGAATGGTTTGATGTCGACTCAGGCAAGCCTGTGGACATCTACAATCTTTAGATACGATCGGAGTACAGCGACCCTATAACCCGCTATTTATCTGGTGGGTATTCCTGTTTGCCATGCAACACCCTATCGATATCGACGAACAGCGGATCATTGATCGAATAAATCAAGAGAAAAGGCGTGCGCGGGACCGCGAGTTCATAAGTTCCTTCGACGCGTCCCTCTCGCCCAAGTAGCGGAAAGGTTTCAAGCTGCGCCATGGTCGTAAAAATCGCCGTGGCGATTCGCATAAACCCTTGCGGGCTTTTCGGCTCAAGATAGGCGCGAATAGTTTCGAGATCGCCGACGGCGTCGTCCGTCAGCCTAACATGCATCGGGAATGAATTTCCGCGCTGCTTCATCTAGGGAGGTATATTTCACCTCGCCCTTCGCCTTGCGCGCGAGCGTAGCACTCACCTCGCGACGGATATAAGCCTCATGCTCCGGGCTGCACGCGAAGGGATCTTCGTCCGCTTCAAAATTCAGCTCCTCGGCGAATCCGCCATATTCTGGATCATCGGGCATAGGTAGTTTATATCACCGCCAGTCTTGATGATCCATGAATTTATCACGGTGCAATATGAACCTCTACGGCCTGAAAAACTGCGATACATGCCGGAAAGCCAAGAAGGCGCTGGACGGCGCGCATGTGCGTTACGCGTTTCATGACGTTCGCGAGGAGCCGCCGACAAAGATGCAGATCGGCCGCTGGGCGAAGGCCGCGGGCTGGGAGAAACTCCTCAACAAATCCTCGACCACTTGGCGCGGGCTTTCCGACGCCGAAAAGGACGGCGTGACGGAGAAAAAAGCCCTCGCCCTCATGGCCGAGCACCCGACCCTCATCAAGCGCCCGGTGATCGAAAACGGCCCCACGCAGGTCTTTGTGGGCTGGTCGAAAGAGGTTCAGGACAAGGTTCTGAATTAAAACAGATTTATCTGCAGGGGGTTTCACGCCTTCGCCCTTCGAGACGCACAAATTTCTTCATCCTGAGGGACGCCGAAGGCGTCGTCTCGAAGGGCGAAGAATTTGTGCTCCTCAGGGTGAAGGCTTTGTGAACCAACCCATCTTCTGGATGCTGTAACGCAGAGCGCTGGAACCGCGGCGCTGTTTCCGGCATTCTCTCCTCATGGCCTATTCATTCAGGCATTCCGACAAATGCGTCGAGGCGGGCCTTAAACGCATCGCCGGCTCCCAGATCGACAAGGCGCTTGACGAATTCGACAATCGCGGGCGGGCGGAGGCGGTTCATCAGGTTCGCAAGCGCTGCAAGAAGCTGCGCGGGCTTCTCCGCCTCGTGCGTCCGCATTTCCCCGATTACAAAGAAGAAAACGCGGCCTTCCGCGATGCGGCGCGTCTGTTGTCCCCGATCCGCGACCGCGCGGCCATGATCGAAGCATTCAACCGCATTGCCGTGCGTTTCGAAGACAAGATCGACACCCATGCGCTGGCGCCGATCCGCGAGCAACTGGGCGCGGCGCGCAGAGATCCTGACGACGACGAAACGGAGCGGCTGGAGCGGTTTCGCGCCGCCATGGTGGAGGCGCGCGAGCGGGCGGAAGGCTGGTCCCTGGATCGCGACGGCCCGAAGACCTTTGAGGGCGGCGTTGAAAAAACCTATGCCCGCGCCGTCGACGCCATGGCGGAGGCGCATGACAAGCGCACAGGCGACGCGCTGCACGAATGGCGCAAGCGCGTGAAATATCACTGGTATCATGCGCGGCTGTTGAAGCGCGGACGAAAAGACCTGCTCGATGAGGAAGCGGACGCCGCCGGGGATTTGTCCGACATTCTTGGCGACCATCATGACATTGTCGTTTTCGAGGTGGAGATCGAAAGCGGCGCGCTGAAAGCCGAAGGGCCCGACGGGGAATTGTTCAGGGGCCTGTTAAAAACGCGGCGGGCGACGCTTGAGGAAAAGGCCTTTGCAAAAGGCGCGCTGGTCTGCTCGGAAAAACCCAAAAATCTGGCGAAGCGCTGGGCCGGTTACTGGCGCACCAGCGACTGAGCGACAATTGGGGGACGTTGACCGGCGCCGTCTTTAGGGGCACGACAACGGGCCATGAAACGCCCCGTTGAAATCCTGGTCGACGCCGACGCCTGTCCGGTGAAAGAAGAGGTCTACAAGGTCGCCTTTCGCTATGAAACGCCGGTGACGGTCGTTGCGAACCAGCCGATCCGCGTGCCCCGGCACGAGCTGATCCGGCGCGTTACGGTGACGGATGGCTATGACGCCGCCGACGATCATGTGGCGGAGCTCGCCCACCCCCTCGCCGTCGTCATCACCGCCGATATTCTCCTCGCCGAGCGCTGTCTTAAAAAAGACGCTTCGGTGCTGAACCCGCGCGGCGAGCCTTTCACGAAAGACTCCATCGGCGGGGCCATTGCGGCCCGCGCCTTGATGGCGGATTTGCGCGCCGGGGCCGAAGGGGCTGGCGGCGGCCCGCCCCCGTTCCAGAAAACAGATCGCTCGCGTTTTCTCCAGGCCCTCGACGAGACGCTGGTGCGCCTGAAACGCCAATCCTGACAGCGCTCGTAAGACGCACTCTCGTTTGCAAAAAAACGCCGCACTTGACGAAGGCCTCTCAGTTTCTATCTCGAAATTGTCAACGGGAGCGAAGTCTTGTTGGCGTTCCCGATTGACGTTGTCTGTTTCGAATTGACCCGAGAGGAGACAATGTCATGTTCAAACCGTTAAGCGTTTTCAATCGTCATCGAAACGCGCCGGCCCTGGCCGAAGACGCCGACGCGCCCTTTTTCCAGCTCCATCGCGAGATGAACCGTCTGTTCGACGACTTCTTCTCCGACTTCGGCGCATCCTCGCTTATCGCCGGTCGCGACGGCGGCAATGGCGCCCGCGCCATCCGCATGGATTATAAAGACAACGGCAAGGCCATCGAGATCGAGGCCGAACTTCCCGGCGTCGACGAGGACAATATCGACGTCGAACTGAACGACAACCTGCTCACCATCCGCGGCGAGCGGAAAGACGAAGAGGACAAAGACGGCGTCTCGCGCCGCTCCTACGCCTCGTTCCAGCGCTCCATGTCGCTTCCCTTCGACGCAGATCCCGACGCCATTGAGGCGAAATTCAAGAATGGCGTTTTGAAACTGACCCTTCCCAAACCGCCGGAGCTTGAAGCCCGGACGAAGAAAATCGCGGTTCAGAAAGGCTGAGAGCGATAATATGGCGTCTTTCCGGCGGCCCGCCCAAACCTTCGCGCGGGCCGCTGGAAATCCTCCTTCGCGCGGGCTAAGTCCCTCATAAGAGTGAAGGACAAAGCCATGAGCGACGACAAGAAAAACCGCCGCGCGTTCGCGACCCGCGTCATCCATGCGGGCCAGCGCCACGACCCGACGACCGGCGCGGTGATGCAGCCGATCTATCAGACGTCGACCTTCGCCCAGGAAAGCCCGGGCGTTCACAAGGGTTTCGTCTATGCCCGCGGGGCGAACCCCACGCGCTTCGCCTATGAGCGCTGCATCGCCGATCTCGAAAACGGATCGCGCGGTTTCGCTTTCGCTTCCGGCATGGCGGCGATTGCGACCATGCTGGAGCTGTTTCCGGCGGGCTCGCATGTCATCGCCATGGACGATGTCTATGGCGGCACCTTCCGTCTGTTTGAAAAGGTGCGCCGGACATCCGCCAATCTCGACTTCACCTATGTGGACCTGACCGATCCCGCGAAATTCGAAGCGGCGATCACGCCGCAAACGAAACTCGTCTGGCTGGAAACGCCGACCAATCCGCTGTTGAAAGTCGTCGACATCGAAGCCATTGCGAAGATCGCAAAAAAACATGGCGTGACTGTCGGCTGCGACAACACCTTCGCCTCGCCCTATTGCCA
Organism: Parvularcula sp.; assembly: GCA_002704915.1. GTDB lineage: Bacteria > Pseudomonadota > Alphaproteobacteria > Caulobacterales > Parvularculaceae > Hyphococcus. The sequence continues at coordinate 108,029 of PAIP01000034.1, read as the reverse complement.
GCGCCCGCTCGATCACGGCGCAGATATCGTCATGCATTCGGCGACGAAATATCTTGGCGGCCATTCCGACGTGATCGGCGGCGTTCTTGTCATCGACGACAAGGAGCTCGGCGAGCGCATCGCCTTTCTGCAAAATTCCGTGGGCGGCATACAGGGGCCCTTCGATTCCTTCCTTGCCCTGCGTGGATTGAAGACGCTGGCGCTGCGCCTTGAGCGGTCTTCGTCCAATGCGATGGCGCTCAGCCAATGGCTGGAAGCGCATCCCGCCGTCGACCGGGTCACCTATCCGGGCCTTAAATCCCATCCGGGGCATGAAGTCGCCAAGCGCCAAATGAGCGCTTTTGGGGGCATGGTGACGATATTCCTAAAGGGCGGTCTCGACGCGGCCAAGACCATGCTGGAACGGGTCGAACTCTTCACCCTCGCCGAAAGCCTCGGCGGCGTCGAAAGCCTGATCGAGCATCCGGGGATCATGACCCACGCCTCGATCCCGCCGGAGCGGCGCAAGGAAATGGGGCTTGACGATTCCCTGGTGCGGCTTTCCATCGGCGTCGAAGACGAGAAAGACCTAAAGAGCGATCTGGAGCAGGCCCTCGCTGGCCTTTAAGCCGGCAAGTGACAATAAGAACGATCTTGCTAGACTGCGGCGCTTTCCCCGCCGCGGCGCGCGGCCCATTCAGGATATTCCATGGCCGACGCCCCTCTCGACGACACCGTCTCGCTCGCCGAACGCATCGATAATGCGCTGACGCCGTTCAGCGATTTCGTCTCCTCCATCGTCTTTTATTCCGTGGACGTCTTTGGGGTCTCGCTCCCGCTGGTGGTGATCTGGCTGATGGCGGCGGCGATCATCATTTCCGTCTCCCTCGGCTTCATCAATTTACGCGGCTTTCGGCACGCCTGGTCGCTGGTGCTCAATCCCCATGATCAGCAGGGCGCCCATGGCGAGATCTCGCATTTTCAGGCGCTCTCCTCCGCCCTCTCCGGCACGGTCGGCCTCGGCAATATCGCCTCGGTGCCGGTCGCCATCGCCATTGGCGGACCGGGCGCCGTCTTCTGGATGATGTTCGCCGGTTTCTTCGGCATGGCCTCGAAATTCGCCGAATGCGCCCTCGCGGTGAAATATCGCAAGGTGCGCCCCGACGGATCGACCCTGGGCGGGCCGATGTTCTACATCGAGGACGCTTTCCGGCGGCTCGGCATGAAAACGCTGGGCAAGGCGGCGGCGATCTTTTTCGCGATCATGGCCATCGGCGGATCCATCAGCCTGCTTCAGGTCAATCAGTCTCACGCACAATTCGCGAATGTCACGGGGCTCGAAATTCCCGTCACCTTCGGCGTGATCATGGCGGCGGGCGTCGCCTATGTGGTGCTCGGCGGCATCAAGCGCATCGGCAAGGTGACGGGGCTTCTCGTGCCCTTGATGGGCGCTGTCTATCTCGGCGCCGGGCTCATCATCATTTTGATGAACATCGCCCATCTTCCGGACGCCTTCGCAACGATTTTCAAAGGCGCCTTCGGCCTCGAGGCGGCGGGCGGCGGCTTTGTCGGCGCGCTGATCAACGGCATCAGGCGCGCCACCTATTCCAATGAAGCCGGCGTCGGCTCGGCCGCCATCGCGCACTCGGCCGTCAAGACCAACGAACCCCTGACGGAAGGCTATGTGGCGCTGCTCGAACCCTTCATCGATACGATTGTGGTCTGCATGATCACCGCCCTCGTCGTGATCATCACCGGCGCCTATGAACCCTATCTCTATGGCGAAAATGTCGTGGGCATCGAAATCACGTCGGCCGCCTATGCCAGCGCGTTTGCCTGGTTTCCCTATATCCTCCTCGTCGCCTCGGTCCTCTTCGCCTTCACGACGCTGGTGAGTTGGGCGTTTTATGGCGCGCAGGCCGCCGCCTATCTGTTCGGCGATACGAAAAAGGTCGACGTTCTTTTCAAGCTCTCGCTTTGTTTCGTTCTTTCCACCGGCGCTGCGGTGTCGCTGGGGTCGATCATCGACTTTATCGACTCCATGCTGTTCGGCATGTGCATCCCGAACATCATCGCGCTTTATATCCTGCTGCCGGAACTGAAGCGCGATGTAAAAACCTACAAGGCGAAATATGGGGTTTAATGATCTTGTCCCGTCAAATTAGAGTTATAGCGGCTTGTGAAGGAGGCAATTAGTGAGAATATTCGCAGTAACCCTAATTGCTTTATCGCTACTCATATGCACGGTATTGCTTGTTTCTCCTCTGGCGGAGAATATTTTGAGCCGATTTGGTCTGACGTTACAGGAAGGTGCCGGAAAGGCTCTCATTTTCTGCTTGTGGATAGCTATCCTCGTCTTTCATACCCGACTGTCAGGGCGTTTTTTGTCGTCCAAAAATGACAACGATAAGCAGCAAAAGAGTTGAGAAAATACTAGCCGCTCTCAAGCCCTTGGGTGCGCCTTGTCGAAAACCTTGAGAAGGTTTTCCCTGTCGATCTTCGTATAGCGCTGGGTAGCTGCGAGCGAAGAATGGCCGAGCAATTCCTGAATGGCGCGCAAATCGCCGCCCGCGGATAACAGATGCGTTGCAAATCCATGACGTAAAGCATGGGGCGTCGCCGAGTCCGGAAGTCCAAGCGCCGCGCGCAGCTTCGCCATGGTGCGCTGGGCGAGCGTCGCCGAGAGAGGCTTGCCGCGGGTTGAGTAAAACAGCGGGTCATCGGCCTCGCCGCCATAGGGACAGAGTTTCTGGTAAGCCGCCACCGCTTCGCGCGCGGCAGGAACCACCGGCACAAGACGCGTCTTTGCGCCTTTGCCCTTGATGCGCAGCGTTTCGCCCAAGGGCGTGTCGGACCAGCGCAGAGAAAGCGCCTCCGAGATGCGCAGTCCCGCGCCATAGAGCAGCGTAATCAAGGCGGCGTCGCGCGCCTGTTCCCAAGTCTTCTTGCGCGTCGACGTCTTCATCGTCGCCGCCGCGTCGATCAAAGCGTCCGCATCCGTTTCCGTCACCGGACGCGGCAGGCGCTCCTTCGCTTTCGGTCCGCGCATGGCGGAAATGGCGTCATTCTCCACATCAGCGCGCTTGCCGAGAAACTTATAAAACGTCTTGAGCGCCGAGAGTTCGAGTTTCAGCGACGGCGGCCCCAACCCTTCATTACGGCGCGCCGCGAGATAGGCGCGGAAATCCCTGGTTTCGAGACGGGACAAGTCGTTCAGCGTTGCAGAACCGCCAAGGTGACCGTTGAGAAAAACCTCAAACCGAGACAACGTCGCCGCATAATTGCGCAGCGTATAGGCGCTGGCCCGCTTTTCCGATTTCAGATAGCGCTCGAATGCGCCCCGCCAGTGGGCGAGCGAGTTTTCGCTGCTGATTTCGCTTTGCGCCATGAAACCATCACGCGCCGGAGAAGGTTAACAAAAACTTACTGGCGTTGATGCCCCCCTCCCGAAAGGGCTTATGCCCTTTCGACCTCCCCTCAAGGGGGAGGTAGGATGTCAAGCTTGCCGCTGCTTCACCTCCCCCTCGAGGGGAGGTCAAAACTGCGCAGCAGTTTTGGGTGGGGGGCTCGCATTGCCTTCAAAACTCTTGGAAAAGCGCTACTGAACCGCCAGCATCGCCAGATCGGCGCGAAGTTCCGCAATGCCGTCGCCTTTTTCGGAGGATGTGGCGCGGACAATGGGGTGCGCCGCAGGACGTTTCATGATCTGCTGTCCCGTCGCCTCGATCAGTTTTTCCAGCGCCGTCGGTTTGATCTTGTCGGTCTTCGTCAGAACGATCTGATAGTTCACCGCCGCTTCATCGAGGAGGTCCATCACCTCCCGGTCCGTTTGTTTGAGACCGTGGCGGGAATCCACAAGCACGCAGACACGGCGCAGCACCGAGCGGCCGCGCAGGAAATCCCGCGTCAGCGCCGTCCACCGCTCCACATCCTTGCGCGAGGCTTTCGCATAGCCATAGCCCGGCAGGTCGACGAGCCGCATGGCGCCTTCGAGATCGAAATAATTGATCTCCCGCGTGCGGCCCGGCGTGTTGGAGGCGCGTGCAAGGCCGTTCTGACCTGTCAGCGCATTCAAAAGCGTGGACTTGCCCACATTGGAGCGGCCGGCGAAAGCCACCTCCGCTGGTCCCTCATCAGGCAAGGCGTCAAGATCGACGACGCCGAGCATGAACTCGGCTCGCCTGGCGAACATGAGCCGGCCCGCTTCAATCTGCTGCGGCGTGAACTCTTCTTCGCTTCTCGTCACTTCGCATCGCCGGCGGCGTCAGCATTCTTTTTCGCCCAGGGCAGGTTCAGCCGCTGGCCGAGCTCAACTTTCACGCCGTTCTTTTTCATGATGTACCATTGCTGCAAAATGCCGAGGGTCGTGTTCCAGAACCAGTAAAGTACGAGCCCAGCGGCGAACGGCGCAAAGATGAATACGAAAATAAACGGCATGAAGGCGAAGACCTGCGCCTGAACCGGATCGGCCGGCGGCGGATTGAGCTTTGTCTGGAACCACATGGCGACGCCCATCAGAACCGGCAAAAAGCCGATGCCGAGAAAACCGCCGATAACCGGCAAAACCGTGGGGTCGAACGGTAACAAGCCGAACAGGTTGAAAATGGTCGTCGGGTCGGGCGCCGACAGGTCGTTAATATAGAGAAAGGGCTGGTGACGCAGTTCGATAGTGACGAACAGCGTTTTGTAAAGCGCGTAAAAAATCGGCATCTGCAAAAGAATCGGGAAACAGCCCGCCAGCGGGTTCATCTTTTCCTTTTTGTAGAGCGCCATCATCTCCTGCTGGAGTTTCATCTTGTCGTCGGCGTATCGCTCCTGCAGCTTTTTCACTTCAGGCTGCAGCTTTTTCATCTTCGACATGGACTCATAGCCCTTGTTCGCAATCGGGAACAAAATGAGCTTGATAATCAAGGTCAGAAGGATAATGGCGATGCCGAAATTTCCGGTAAGATCTCCGAAGAAATTGAGCGTGTAGAAAATCGGCCGCGTCAGGAAGAACAGATGCCCCCAGTCGACGGCCTTATCGAAATCATAAACGCCGAGGCCGCCCTGTTCGGACGAGGCCTCATAAGATTGCAGAAGATCCACATCTTTCGGCCCGCCGAACATGTATGACTGCATGCTGTGCGTTTCGCCCGGCGCGAGCGAAACCGCCGGCATGGCGTAGAACGCCTCGAATATGGGCTTTTCGGTCGTGCCGCGATTGGCGAGGGTCGCTTCGATTTCGGCGTCCGCCGGCGGAATGGAAGCGGCGAGCCAGAATTTGTTGGTGATGCCGACCCAGCCGCCGACGCCGCTTTCTTCGATCTTCGCGTTCTTGTTCTTTTTCAGCTTGTTGTATTTCCGCTCATAAAGCTTCGTTCCGATGACGCCGAGCGGGCCTTCGTGAAGGATCATGAAGTTGCGATATTCTTCCGGCGTATTGCGCTGGGTCACCGTCGAATAAGGGCGAAGATTTTTGGTTTCACCTGAAGTGTTGGTGACGCTTTGCGTGACCGTGAACATGTAGCGGTCATCGACGGAAATGGTTTTTTCGAAAGTCAGATCGCCATTGGTTCGCGTCAGGGTCACGGGCGTCGACGGCGTTAACACCGCCCCTTCCGGCGCCGTCCATTGCGCGCCGGCCTGCGTGTCCTTGCCGACGGCCCAGCCCTGTTGCATGAAATGGCCGTGTTCGGTTTCCGCGGGGCTCAAGAGACGGATCGGCGGACTGCTTTCGTCGACCGTCTGGTGATATTGCAACAAAACAAGGTCGTCGAAACGGCCGCCCTTCAAGTTGATCGACCCTTCCAGCGTCGGGGTCTTGATCGGCACGCGCGCATCGGCCTTGGCGATCGCATCGCTGACCGTCAGCGCCGCCGCCTCGCCGACAAGACCGCCAATATCCGGGTCCATATCCTGAGCCGCCGCTGTTTCGGTCTGCTCGGTCGCCTGCGCCTGGCGCGCCGCTTCCTGCGCCTCGCGCTGCGGACCGAGGACCATATAGTCCCAGAGGAGGAACACGCCGAAGGAAAGGACGATCGCCAAGATCAGATTGCGGTCCATGAAAAATCCCGATGTATTGCTGGAGATCGCGGGGACTGCCCCGTTTAAATCCGTTGTTATGTAGGGTTGCGGGAGAGCCTTAAAAGGGCGCGCTTCATATCGTCAAGCAACGCCGTGAAATTGCGGTCATACGCCGCTTTCCTGGCGATGAGAACATAGTCGGTGCCGGAGCGGGCATGGGCCGGAAAAACCTCCCGCGCCGCAGCTCTGAGCCGCCGCCGGATGCGGTTGCGGATCACGGCGGAGCCGAGTTTTTTGGTGACGGTGAGGCCAAGGCGGGCCGAGGCCCCGTTTTCAGGATTTTTCCGGGCGAGCATCAGAAATGAAGCGCTCTGGGCCTTGTCGGCCGAACGCATCGCCAGAAAATCCTGACGTTTCCTGATGACATCCATGGGGGTCCCCGCCACCGCGAGGCTAGAGGGTTGATTGGCCTGAGTTTTCTTCGACAGGGCTCAATCGGCCAATTATGCCGAGAGCCGCTTGCGGCCCTTGGAGCGACGCGCAGCCAGCACTTTGCGGCCGCCTTTGGTCGCTTTGCGCGCGCGGAAGCCGTGACGGCGCTTGCGCTTCAGCCGGCTCGGTTGAAAGGTGCGTTTCATCGGTCGATCCTCAAAAGACGGGCGCTGAGCGGCGCGCGCCGCCAATCAGCAGTCAAACAAGTACATTGATCAAGAGCCGGGGGAGATAAACCGGGGCCGCTCTGTCGTCAACACCGGAAGGGGCGGAATCCGGCGGGTTTTGGCTGAAATCGCGTTTTCTGTGTCCCGGCGCCTCATTTCGCGCGCTTGTGACTGCGGCCGGCCAAGCTGTGAGCGGGAAATCACGAGGTTTTCCTCTAGAAAGCCGGGCGTCGCACCGCAAGACCGGTATACTCACGCCCGATTCCCGAAAGGCTTTTTTCTTGTCCGATACTCAGCCCCCCGCCAGCCAGCCAGCCGTCAAAGGCCCGATCCGGCGCCTTGCGCCGCTCCTGATGATCGGGGCCGCGCTTGCCCTGTTTTTCGCCCTCGGTCTGCACCGCTATTTCACCCTCGATTCGCTGCGGGAAAACCGCGAGCTCCTGCGCGGCTGGGTGACGGATGAGCCGTTGCGCGCCATGGCGATCTTTGTGGCCGTTTACGCCGCGGCGGTCGCCATCTCTTTTCCGGGGGCTTCCATCCTCACCATTTTCGGCGGTTACCTCTTCGGCCTCTGGGTCGGCGCACCGCTCATCGTTGTGGCCGCAACGCTTGGATCGACCATCATCTTTCTCGCCGCCCGCACGGCGCTTGGCGATATCCTGTCCAAAAAGGCCGGCGGGTTGGCGAAACGCATGGAGAAGGGTTTTCGCGAGGGCGAACTTTCCTACATGTTCGTTCTGAGGCTGGCGCCGGTCTTTCCTTTTTGGGGCGTCAACATCGCCGCCGGGCTTCTCGGCGTATCATTGCGGAATTTTCTCATCGGCACTTTTTTTGGCATCATCCCCGGCTCCTTCGTCTATGCGAGCATCGGCGCGGCGGCGGGCGCCGCCTTCGATGCGGGCGAAGACCTTTCCCTTTCCGGGGTGCTCCTGAAACCCGAAACCTTGACGCCGATCATCGGCCTTATCGTGCTGGCGCTGATCCCGGTCTTTTTAAAACGCAAAGCAACGCCCGGAGCGCAACAGAAATGACCGAGACAATCAAGGCGGATCTTTGCATCATAGGCGCAGGGTCCGGCGGCCTCTCCGTCGCCGCCGGCGCCGCCATGCTCGGACGCAAAGTCGTGCTCATCGAAAAAGGCGAGATGGGCGGCGACTGCCTCAACACAGGCTGCGTGCCGTCCAAGGCGCTGATCGCCGCAGCCGCGCGCGCCGAAGACATGCGCGAGGCGGAAAAATTCGGCGTCGCCAGCGCGGAGCCGAAAATCGATTTCGCCGCCGTGATGAAACACGTTCACGGCGTCATCGAAAGCATCGCGCCCATCGACAGCCAGGAACGTTTCGAAGGCCTCGGCGTCACCGTCATCCGCGAGCCTGCCTCTTTCACAGGTCCGCGCGAAATCAGGGCCGGCGACACGACCGTCAGAGCGAAGCATTTTGTCATTGCGACGGGATCGAGGCCCTTTGTTCCGCCGATTCCCGGCCTTGACGATGTTCCCTATTTCACCAACGAAACCCTGTTCGACAATCGCGCCCTGCCCGATCATCTGGTCATCATTGGCGGCGGGCCCATCGGCATTGAAATGGCGCAGGCCCATCGGCGTCTCGGCGCCAAGGTGACGGTGATCGAGGGCGACAAGATTTTGGGCCGCGAAGACCCCGAACTTGCAGACATCGTCCGCACGCAATTGGTGAAAGAAGGCGTCGCCCTTGTGGAAGGCGGCAAGGCCGACAAGATCGAGAAAACGCTTTCCGGGATCAGCGTCACTGTGGGGGCGCGCGCCATCGAAGGCTCGCATCTCCTGATCGCCGTGGGCCGCAAGCCCACGGTCGACGGCCTCAATCTCGAAGCCGCGGGCGTCGACTATGACGCCAAGGGGCTGAAAACCGACAACCGCCTGCGCACAACGAACAAGCGCGTCTACGCCGCCGGCGATGTCGCGGGCGGACGGCAATTCACCCATGTCGCCGGTTATCACGCCTCTATCCTTATACGGAATATCCTGTTCAAGGCGCCCTCGAAAAACAAGGAACATCTGGCGCCTCGCGTCACCTATTGCGACCCGGAGCTTGCGCAGATCGGCCTTACCGAGCGCGAAGCGCGCGAACAGCATGGCGAGGTCAAGATCGCCCGCTGGCCGTTCTCGCAAAATGATCGCGCCGAAGCCGAGCGGGATACGCAAGGACTGGTCAAAGTCATCACGGACAACAAAGGTCATGTTCTCGGCGCTGGCGTCGTAGGGCGCGGCGCCGGCGACCTTCTTCAGCCATGGGTGCTGGCGATTTCGTCCAACCTCAAGATTCGCGCTTTCACCGATATGATCGCCCCCTACCCCACCCGCGGCGAGGCTAGCAAGCGCGCAGCGGGCGCATGGTATTCCGACACCCTGTTTTCAGACCGCACGAAATTTCTGGTGCGCCTTCTTTCCGTCTTCGATTAGGGCGCTTTGTATATAATGAGCAGAAGCCTTCATCCCGAGGAGCAAAATTCCCTTCGTCCTTCGAGACAGCCGCGCTTCACGCGGCCCCTCAGGATGAAGGGAATCTTGCGTCTCGATGGATCGAAGGCGGTAGAGCGTTCGTTGAGCAAATTGATGTAACCGCCATGAAAGCCGTTTTCGCAAACCGCTCCCTTTCAACGAAACTTCTTTTGCTGACGATCATTTTCGTCTTCGTGGCGGAATTCGTCGTGCTGGTGCCGTCCATTGCGAAGCAGCGCCGCGACTGGTTCATGATGCGCTTTGAAGAAGCCTATCTTGCAAGCCTCGCGCTTGAAGGCCCGCGCGAGGGCGCCGCGGATGAAAGGCTGGTGCGTCAGCTTTTTTCAACGGCGAATATTCTCGGCGTCACGATCAACAGCGATGACATGCGCATGCTGATCCTCGCGCCGGAGATTAACCCCCATGGCGCGCCCAATATGGTGCGGGTCGACTTCACGCGGGAAAACAGCATGGATATGATCGCAAACGCCTGGGGCACCTTTTTCTCTCGGGGCGATTATCTGATCCAGGCGACAGGCCAGCCGGAATTCGCCATCGGCCAGACCGTGGACATTATCGTCTCGCAAAAGGCTTTGCGCGATGATTTATACGCCTACGCCCGCAACATCTTTCTGTTGTCACTGGTCATTTCCACCCTGACGGCGGGACTTGTTTACTGGGCGCTGAACCGCATGATCGTGCGGCCGGTGAAGCGGCTCACTGAAAACATCACCGCTTTCGACGCCGACCCCGAAAATGCTCACGGCATTTTGCAGCCTTCCGGCCGGAAGGACGAAATCGGCGCCGCCGAGGAAAGTCTCGCGGCCATGGAGAAAAGCGTGCGCGACCTTTTAGGCGAGCGCCGCCGGCTCGCCGCGCTCGGCGCCGGCATATCGAAAATCAGCCACGATTTGCGCAACATCCTCGCCTCGGCGCAGTTGATGTCCGACCGGCTGGCGAAATCCGAGGATCCGAGCGTGCGCAAACTTTCTCCGCGCCTGATCTCGGCCCTCGATCGCGCCATCGCCTTGAGCCGCGACACGCTCACTTTCGGAAGAATGGAAACGCGCCTGCTTGAAAAGCAACCCTTTCCCTTGCGCGAGCTTGTCGCCGAAGTGTTTGACGACACGGCGGCCATGGGCGTTACGGCGGAAAACAATGCGCCGGAATCCCTGACCATCATCGCCGACCGGACACAGCTTTACCGCGCGCTCTTTAATCTTGTGCGCAATGCAGTCGACGCCCTTCAGGAAACAGGCGGAGAGGATCAGAAAGGAACGGTCACCATCGATGCCTATGTGGAACACGGCGCCGTCGCCATTCTGATCGCCGATACGGGACCCGGCCTGCCCGATCACGCCAAGGCCGATCTTTTCGAGCCCTTTAAAGGATCGCAAAAGCCCGGCGGCTCCGGCCTCGGCGCGGCCATCGCCGCCGAGATCATCCGCGCCCATGGCGGTTTGCTGACGCTTGAGAAATCCGACGACACCGGCGCGACCTTCCGCATTACATTGCCGGGACCTGCGTCCTGAGATTGACGTTTCACCCGTAAAATCGCGCACCCCTATGGCGGGAAAAATACAGCTTGAGGGCGAATTCTTCAATATTTCCCAGTGTTGGTGAATAGTTATCCACCACCGCCGCCCAGGCTTTAAAGTCTCCCCTGTCCTTCCGGGCAAAGGGCGGACCCGGCGGCGCGAACAACCGCCGCTGCGCCGATCCGAGATCCGGACATATCGCAGACGCCGCTTCTGCGAACACAGGGCGGCGCAGGCTCGACGACTGTGGAAAGACCAAAGGTGAAACGCCAGGAGCAGAAAATATCAAATGGCGCCAGACTCGGCCGAAAGGCAGAAAATATGCGGGTAAAAAGAGGCGCGACATCCGGCAAATTCCGGCGCAACGGGCCGCGCCGCTCTCCTTTATTCCGCCTCCGCCGCGACCTCGCCCGTCAGAAAGACGCCTTCGCGGCGCAGATCGGCACCGCCTTCGAACGATCCGTCATCGAGGCGCTTGAACGCATGAACGCCGCTGTTGAGCGCCCGCACCGTCAATTCCGAATGGCCGCGCGCCTTGAGGCCTTCGACGATCTGCGCGTCGAATCTGTCTTCCTCAAGAAGCGGCGCGCCGCGCGGGTAGACGGCGTTGGGAAAGTTGACCGCCTCCTGTGTGGTCATTCCCCAATCGATCATAGCGATCAGCGTTTTCGCAACGTAACCGATGATGGCGGGGCCGCCCGGCGATCCCGCAGCCGCCCAGACATCCCCGTCGCTGTCAAAGACAATCGCCGGCGTCATGGAGCTGCGCGGGCGTTTGCCCGGCGCGACCGCATTCGCCACAGGCTTGCCGTCGCGCACCGGGAGGAAGGAAAAGTCCGTAAGCTGATTGTTGAGCACCATGCCGGCGGCCATCTGGTGGCTGCCGAACGCAAACTCCACGGTCGTCGTCATGGAAACGACATTCCCGGCGCCATCAACAATAACGAAATGGCTGGTGGAAGGCGGTTCCGGCGAGGCGTCAGCGCCATAGCGCTTCCATTCTCCGGCGCCCTCTTCAATTTCATAGGCGGAGGGATCGCCGGCCTCCACGCTGTCGGCCGCCCTCATCGGATCGATCAGCTCTGTGCGCGCCTGCAAATAGGCGGGATTCAACAGCCCTGCGATGACCGCAGCGGAAGAAAGCCCTTCTTCTTCATCGGCCAGCATTTCATTGTCGGCGAGATATTCGTTGCGGTCGGCATAAGCCAGACGCGAAGCCTCAAACAAAAGGTGCAGCGCTTCAACGGACCCGGCGCCCGCGCCCGCCATATCGAACTTCTCAAGCAGCGCAAGAATCTGCAAAAGCGTCACGCCGCCGGAACTCGGCGGCGCCATGGAACAGACCTGATAGGCGCGATAAGGACCGCAAACAGGATCGAGTTTTTCCGCCGTGTAATTTTCAAGATCGGCAAGCGTCATCCCGCCGGGATTGGGCGCCCCATTGACCGCTTCGACAATCGCTTCGGCGATGGGTCCTTTGTAAAACGCATCGGCGCCGCCCTGCGCTACGGTAGTCAGCGTCTGCGCATAAGCCGGATTTTTCAGCACATGCCCCACCGGCCAGGGCGCGCCGTCGGCGTCATAAAAATATTCCGCAGCGGCCGGCATCTGTTTCAGGCGCGGGATCCGCTCAAGCAATCCGTTCAGCCGCGGCGAGACCTCGAAACCTTGTTCGGACAACGCGATCGCCGTTTCGAAATTCTCGGCCCAGGGCAGACGCCCATGTTCCTCATGCGCAAGCTCGAGCATGGCGACGGCGCCCGGAACGCCGATGGAAAGGCCGCCCGCCACGGCGTCGTAGAAATTCATGGGCTCGCCGTCTTCCGTCAAAAAGCGGTCCGGCGTCGCGGATGCGGGCGCCATCTCCCGTCCGTTATAGGTTTCGAGAAGATCGGCCTCAGCGTCGTAATGGAGCATGAAAGCGCCGCCGCCGAGCCCGGAGGATTGCGGCTCAACGAGCCCCAGAACGGCTTGTGTGGCGATGGCGGCGTCAACGGCCGAGCCGCCCTTTTTGAGGATCTCAGCCCCGGCCTCAACCGCATAAGGGTTCGCCGCGGCTATGAACCAGCGGCCCGGGGCCGCGCTTGCGCCCTCAGGGTCCGCGAGGTCTTGCGCCGCCCCTTCAGGTGCGGGCGCGACGGTCTCCGTGACCGTCTCCCGCCCGCAGGCCGCCGCCAGCAGCACCGCAGCGCCCGCCGCCCAAAACCGTTTTCTGCCGATTGTCATGTCGCCCGCCCCGCTGTCTCATCTTCGCTGCTGCAACATTCTTACGCGAGGACGCCCCGCCTTTCGACCCCTTTTTCCCGGACGATCGGCGCGGGCCGCCCCATGCGTGATTTTCAGATTCGCCCTTTCCAGGGGCATGCCGGAGCCGGCGAGAGCAACATGCGGGGCGGAAAACCCCCGCAACTCAGTGCTGTAAGAGAATGATGAACTGGCAGTCCCGGAGCGCTTGCAATTGCCGGCGTCTTGGGGTTAAACCCGCGCCTCGCGCCGGATTGGCGTCACGGGCACCCGTAGCTCAGCTGGATAGAGCACCAGACTACGAATCTGGGGGTCTGAGGTTCGAATCCTCACGGGTGCGCCATTTCTTACAAAAAAACAGCCTCGAACTGTCACGACTTCGCCTTGTAGACCACATGTCCTACCGCCGTGTTGCTGGCGGGCACATGATAAAAGCGGTGCAGTTCCTCAACGCCATAGCCGAGCGCGGCGCGCATGATCAGCCACATGATGAGTTCAATGCCCTCCGTGCCGGCTTCCCGCAGATATTTAAGCCGGGTCCAGGTGGCGAGCTCTTCCGGCTCGTGCGCCAGAAGGTCCAGAAACTGATTATCGAATTCCTTGTTGATCAATCCGGCGCGTGTTCCCTGCAACTGGTGGCTCATGCCGCCCGTGCCCCAGACCTGCACGTCTAGGTCTTCGGGAAAGGTCTTCACCGCATTGCGGATCGCCTCGCCCAGCTTCCAGCAGCGCTCGCCTGAGGGTGTCGGAAACTGGGTGACGTTAACGGCGAGCGGAATGACTTTGCACGGCCATTCCTCGGTCTGACCGAACATGAGACTGAGCGGCACCGTCAGGCCGTGATCCACATCCATCTCGTTGATGATGGTGATGTCGAATTCGTCGATCACAAGCTGCTCGGCCACATGCGCCGCGAGATCGATATGGTTTTGAACCACCGGCACGGGACGGCGCCCCCAGCCTTCATCGGCCGACTGGAATTCTTCGGCGAAGCCGATCGCAAAAGTCGGCACGATGTCGAGCATCAAGGCCGATGCATGATCGTTATAGACAAGGATCACGACATCCGGCGTGTTGTCCTTGATCCATTCCTTGACGAATTCATAACCCTGAAATATCGGCGCCCAGTATTCATCCTGCGTCTTGCCGAGATCGATCGCGGCCCCGATCGCAGGCACATGGCTTGTGGCGATGCCGGCGGAAATTCTGGCCACGGATCAGTTGCCCTCCCTGATGGAGCGCAGGCCCTCCGGGCTGCGCCCGCCTTCGCGCATCATTGTGGCGTATTCTTCAGGCGTCATGCCGGTCATGGACCCCACAGCCTTCTGCGCGCTCCATCCGTCCGTCGATGCGATTTTCACGAGGAAATACATATTGCCGCCGAGTTCGATGAGCCTGTTGAAGTCGCGGGCGAGCACGCCCTGTTTCTGGTCTTCAGTCATGGGAAATTTGTCGAGATAGGCGCGTTCGTTCTTCTTGAATTCCTCACGGTTTTCCGACTGCATGAGGCTCATGCAGAACTTGTGCAGATAATAGCCCTGCCGGCTGCGGCGGGCGGTGAAAACCTTGGTGCCTGGAATATCTTCAAGATCAGCAAGCGGGTATAATCGTTGGCGGGGCATGACAGGCTGGATAGCACAGCCCCTTCGGATGCGCCAATTGCTTCGGCCCGCCGGCGCCCGCGCAACATGTGCAAAATCAGCGCTTTTGCGCGAGGCGCGAACGCGGCTAAGAACGCTCCTGATGATCGCGCCGACCTACGATATCGAACGCTATATTGAGCGCATCCATTCGGGCCCCGTCGCGGGGATCGACGAGGCGGGCCGCGGCCCCTGGGCCGGCCCGGTCGTGGCGGCGGCTGTCATACTCGACCCGTCGAACTGCCCTGACGGACTTGCGGATTCGAAAATGCTGGCCGAATCCCGCCGCGATGAGCTCGCCCTGATGATCCGCGAATGCGCCACGGTGAGCGTCGGCGTGGCCAGCGTCGAAGAGATCGACAAAATCAACATTCTTCAGGCGACATTTCTCGCCATGGCCCGCGCCGAGGCGGGACTTAACACGCGCCCCCGCGTGTGCATTGTCGACGGGTCGCAAAAACCGAAGCTGACGGCGCGCACCCATATGGTGGTGAAGGGCGACGCCAAATCGCTTTCCATCGCCGCCGCATCGATTATCGCGAAGACGGTGCGCGACCGGATGATGCGCGATCTCGCTGCCGAGCATCCTTTTTACGAGTGGGAGAAAAACAAGGGCTATGGCGCGCCCGCACATCAGCGTGGTTTGCACACCCATGGCGTCACACCACATCATCGCAGAAGTTTCGCGCCGATCCACAATATCTTGTATCCGCAAACGTCCAAAGCCTCCTGACCAGCGGTTAACCTCTCTTATTAAGAAGTTAACGTTTTGAATCCGTTCCTATAATTCGAATCTCCCAGGCTTGACGCGCGAGTCCCGCCGACTCAAAGTGCCGCTCCTTGTTTCGGGCGAGTGCAGAGGGGCGCGACATGCCAGCCAGCAAAACCGCGAAGAAAACCAAAAAGAAAAACGCAGCGAAAAAGCCGGTCGGGCTGCCGCTCGACACGATCCTTATGGGCGACTGCATCGCGGCCATGAAGAAGCTGCCCGACAATTCCGTCGATCTCGTCTTCGCCGATCCGCCTTACAATCTTCAGCTTGGCGGCGACTTGACGCGGCCCGACAATTCCCGCGTCGACGGCGTCGACGATGAATGGGACAAGTTCGCAAGCTTTAAGGAATACGACAAATTCACGCGCGGCTGGCTGAAAGAGGCGCGGCGCATCCTGAAGCCCGACGGCGCGATCTGGGTCATCGGCTCCTATCACAACATCTTTCGCGTCGGCGCGGCGATTCAGGATGAAGGTTTCTGGATTTTGAACGACGTCATCTGGCGCAAGTCGAACCCCATGCCGAATTTCCGCGGCACGCGCCTCACCAATGCCCATGAAACGTTGATCTGGGCGGCGAAATCGGAAAAGTCGAAATACACGTTCAATTACCGCGCGCTCAAAACCGCCAATGACGATCTGCAAATGCGCTCGGACTGGGAATTTCCCATTTGCACGGGGAGCGAACGCATCAAGGGCGAGGACGGCGCGAAGACCCACCCGACGCAAAAACCTGAGTCCCTGCTCTATCGCATCCTGATCGGATCAACGAAGCCGGGCGATGTTGTGCTCGATCCGTTTTTCGGTTCGGGCACGACGGGCGCGGCCGCGAAATATCTCGGCCGCCATTTCATCGGCGTCGAGCGCGACAAGACCTATATAGCCGCCGCGAAAAAACGCATTGCGCGGGTGAAACCGCTCCAAGGCGAAGATCTGTCGACACAGCCGTCGCCACGGGCGGCGCCGCGCGTTCCCTTCGGCGCGGTGATCGAAACCAAACTCATCAAGCCCGGCGCCAAACTGTATTCGCGGAATAAAAATCACCATGCGAAAGTGCGCGCCGACGGCTCGCTCTATGTAAAGGACGGCGACGTCGAAATTCAGGGCTCGATCCATAAAGTCGGCGCCGCGGTTCAGAACGCACAGGCCTGCAATGGCTGGACTTATTGGCATTACGAGGAAAAGACCGGCCTTAAACCCATCGACTTCCTGCGCGACAAGATCAGGAAATCGATGGCGGGGTAGGCGCTCCACACATTTTGCATTAAGCTTATAGCAAGGCCATATTGTTGGGGGCTTTTGCATGGTCGATTTAACGCTCATCGTTGAAAATGTTCGCGATCACTACTTCGTGCAGTTAGAGTCATTTGTGGAACAAGAACTTGCGGCTTGCACAATGTGTAGCCCCGAAGTTAAGTTTCAAATGCCTGCCGAAAATCCCATTTATGGTGACCTTTATTGTGTCGATTTCGTCCAAAACGACGACGGACCGGTAGTAAAAGAGTTAGCGATAGAGTCTGGTTTAGGGTTTCCCGAAACAAGTGGGGCGAGAAGTGGAGTTGAAATCACGATTTCGACGATGCGTTGGGATGATGTGCGCATCCAAGCAGACAAGCCGATTGCGGATGAAGACATTGATACATGGTTCAACTATTGGTTTGATGTTGAAGAAGTCAGATATGATGACGCCAAAACCTTCGGCAACATTATCCATTCCGCTCTAATCGATGGCGCTTCCGTTTCCATTGACTTCGGGTCATCCGAACCGCGTGCGTTCTGGGAACTAGTCGATGCACTTGGAGACGCTGGCGTAACTTCAATCACAGTGACTTATGGCGATGGCACTGAAGTCATAGCTGATTAGTCGTTAGCGCGAAGTCGCCTGCTCCGTCCAGTAAAGCTCATCCGTATAATAGCCCATGCGGCGGAGGTCGTTGACCGCGGCGTCGCGCGTTTCATCCGAAATCGTCGGCGTACGGCTTAAAATCCAGAGATAGCGCCCGGAAGGCTCGCCGACGAGCGCGAGGGAATAATCCTCCGCCAATCCGATCACCCAGTAGTCGCCCCAGAAGGGACCGAAGAAACTGACTTCGAGCTTCGCATTGGTCTCTTCATCGACGATGCGCGCACGCCCCTCAGCGACATCTTTTTCGCCATCGGGAGAGCCTTTGCGGCAGGTATTGGTGACGGAAATCAGCCCGTCATCGCGCCGGCCATATTCCGCGGTGACGCCTTCGCAATTCTCTTCAAAACCGTTCGGGAAGCGCGCGATCTCATACCAGAGGCCGAGATAACGATCGAGATCCACATAATCGACGGTCTCGAGCGGCATGGCGGTGTCGCGGTTCACAGGCGGCTGGCCGCAGGACGCCAGCAAGAATGCAAGAAGCGGAACGATGCGACGCATGAAGTCTCCTTTTCTGATTTTCGCCGCCACCGGCGAAACCTATTTCACATTCATCCTGCCGGGCAACGCAGCCGGAGCAGGCTCAGCCCAAGGGAACAACGACGCGGGCCCCCGTGTTCCCACCAAGAAATAAATCCGGGAGACCATGATGAACAGGAAGAAATGGGCGGGCCCCGCGCTGGCCGCGCTTGTGACCGTGGCGTGCGGCGACGCGGACGACGCCGTCGTCGCTCGCGAGGCTGATGTGACGGCCGAAACGACGCCCGGCGAGCGCGCCGAGGCCGCCGTTGACGAGATCGGTCAGTCCGATCTCGAGGCCGAACAGACCATCACCGTCATGACGCAGGAAAGTCCGCAATATGGCCGCTATCTGACCGACGGCGCCGGGCGGCCGCTTTACATGTTTACCGCCGACACCGTCACCGACGGCGCGCAGCCCCGGCTCGCCTGCACTGGCCAGTGCCTTGATGCCTGGCCGCCGGCCCTGACGGTGAACAATCCGGTCGCCGGCGCCGGGATCGACCGCAGCCTTCTTGGCGCGACCTCCTATGGCGACGACCAGCTCGTCACCTATAATGGCTGGCCGCTTTATTATTATACGCGCGACGGCGGCGGCGCGGCCGATCCGAAGGGGAACGAGGTCGTCAGCTTCGGCGGCGAGTGGTATCTGGTGACGCCCGACGGCCACAAGGTCGGCGCCGAGCGGGAATGAGGCGTTTGTTTTTACCCGCATGTTTCCTTGGCTGCAGGCGAGTCTGGCGCCATTTGGACGATCCTGCTCTTGCATTGCGGCGGCCTTTTTCCTTGAGCGCGCGCCGCGCAAATGCAGAGGCGCAGCCCGTTCAGAACTCAGTTTGCCGGTCAGCATACACCCATCGGAAAGTCCGT
The DNA here is from genome assembly GCA_002704915.1 of Parvularcula sp. Lineage (GTDB taxonomy): Bacteria > Pseudomonadota > Alphaproteobacteria > Caulobacterales > Parvularculaceae > Hyphococcus. Next base: position 89,418 of record PAIP01000034.1, on the reverse strand, counting down.
GAAAAATTATCCACGGGTTCCGGAATGGCCGTATAATGGCCGCCGCCCCATGCGCCCCTGAAGCAAATCAGCGAGCATAGAGCTCTCCTCCCCCGTTTACGGGGGAGGGGTCGCGAAGCGACGGAGGGGGTGTCTTGAAAAGAAAGAAGCCCCATCCCGCGTCGCGGAGACTTCCCCCGCCAGGGGGGAAGAAAGGGGCGCTGGAAAGTTTTTCTTAGTTCAGCTTGTCGCGCAGGCCGGAAATCGCCTTGTCGATAAAGGGCCCCTGCGCGCCGCCATCCATCCGTTCACGGATGATGTGGCGCGCCGCATCGATGGCGAGATCGGCGGTCTGGCCGCGCACTTCCGACAGGGCCTGCGCTTCGGCGCGGGCGATCTTGTCTTCGGCGGCCTTGATGCGGCGCTCGGTCTGTTCCTCGATCTTGGCGCGCGCTTCGGCGCTCATGCGCGCCGCGTCCTTTTTCGCCTGTTCGATGATGCCGGCGGCTTCTTCTTCCGCTTCGCGCTGGCGGCGTTGATAAGAGGCGAGAAGCTCCTGGGCCTCTTCGCGCATCTTGCGGACTTCGTTGATTTCATCGGCGATTTTCGCCGCGCGCTTGTCGAGACCGGACACCATCATCTTGTGAACGCCGGCGCGGGCGAACACGGCGATGACAATGACAAAGGCGATCAGGACATAGATCGCCGTGTCCTGAAAAATTCCCGGCGACGCATGGTCGGCGGCTTCGGCCGCGCCATGGGCGGCGTCCTGGGCTGCGGCGGCGGCGAGCGCGGCGAATGTGAGCATCGGTCTTCGTCCTTTAGGCGCGAACGGCGTCGATGGCTTTCGCCACCGCATCGTCCGTCGGCGCTTCGTCGATCAGGGTCTGGACAACAGCGCGGGTGGTGTCCGCCGCCGCCTCGCGCACCTTGGCGGAGGCGTCGGCTTTCATGGAGGCGATGCGGGCTTCGGCGGCGCTCAGTTGATTGGCGAGCGCCTCATCCGTTTCCGCCTGCAACCCGGCGATTTCCTCGTCCATCTGGGCCCGTGTGTCCGCTGCGATCGATTGCGCCTTGGCCCGGGCGTCGGCGAGCGCCTTGTTATAGGCGGCCTCGGCGTCTTCGGCCTGGCGCCGGAATTCCGCCGCCTGGTCGAGATCGTCCGCAATGCGGTCGCGCCGCTCCTCAATGGCGCCGCCCAGCGTCGGCAGGAACTTGCCCGCCATCAGCCAGTAGAGAACGCCAAAGGTAAGCGCGAGCCAGAATAGCTGGCTCGGCCACCAGGTCGGATCGAGCTGCGGCAGGGAGGCGGAAGCGGCCTCCCCTCCATGCGCGGTTTCCGCCGCCGCGGCAGACATCATGAGAAAGACGGACAAGGTCTTCTCCCTTCGTTAGATCCTCGGTTACGCCTTACTGGGTGTAGATGAGGAGCATCGCGATCACGAAGCCCAGAAGCCCCGTGAATTCGGTAAGCGCGAAGGCGAGCAGCATGGTCGGCTGGTTCTGCGCGCTGGCCGAAGGATTGCGGAACGCGCCCGACAGGAACGCCGAAAAGATGAGGCCAAGGCCGATCGCCGCGCCGGCGAGCGGAAGGGCCGCAAGGCCTGCGCCAATCAGTTTCGCTGCATCTGCTTCCATTTTAGTCTCCTGTTGTTCTGTCTTCTTCTTAGAACTGTTGAACTGGTGTGAGCCTTTTTGTTCCCGTTGCCGCGACCGGCTCGATCAAGCCGCGCGGGAAAGCCTTTGGTCGTCCCTTAGTGATCGGCCGCGTGCGCCGCATCGCTGAGATAAATGCAGGTGAGAACCGCGAACACATAAGCCTGCAAGGCCGCGACCAGGAATTCCAGCATGGTCACCGCAATCGTGCCGAGAAACGGGAAAATCCCGAGCAGCGCAAAAGCGCCGCCCGCGCCGAATAGCGAGATGATGAAGCCCGCAAAGAGCTTCAGAATGATGTGGCCGGCAAACATGTTAGCGAACAGACGAACGGACAACGAAATCGGTCGCGAGAGGAAAGACACAACCTCAATGACCGCGATCAGCGGCAACAGCCAGACCGGCACGCCCGACGGCGCGAACAGCTTGAAGAATTTCAGACCGTTTTTGGCAAAGCCGTAAACGATGACGATCAGGATCGTCAGCATGGCGAGCGCCAGCGTCACGATAAGATGGCTCGTGGTGGTGAAGGTATGCAGCCCGTGCGGCGCGCCCGGAAAGGTCGGCAAGAGGCCGAACAGATTGGCGACAAGAATCCACAAAAACAGCGTGAACACATAAGGGAAAAACTTGCGCCCGTCGGAGCCGATGGTGTCGCGCACGAGATCCGCGATGAATTCGTAAAGCACTTCGGCCGCGCCCTGCAGACGACCGGGAATGAGGCTGACGCGGCGCGTTGCAAACACAAAGAACAAAATGATCGCGCCGGTGCCGATCAGCATCCACAGCGACGAATTGGTGAGCGAGATGTCGATGCCGCCCAAAGGCAGATCCACAAGCTTGACGATTTCGAATTGCTCAAGCGGCCCCGCGGCGCGAAAATCAATCATCTCTTTTTCTTCTCAAGTCCCGCGCAGCGCGATCGCGCCCCCGCGGTTTCCTCAATGACGTTCCCGGCGAAGCTTGTCAGAGCGCGATGCGTTTTTGCGTTCTGACAAACCCCGTCTATTCCTTCATGGCGCGCGCGACATTCAGCACGCCCGCCGCAAAGCCGACGCCAATCCCAATGAGCAGGAACAGCGGCGACACACCCAGCCATCTGTCGAGGCCCAGACCAATGAGGCACCCGACAAAGAGCCCGGCAAGAAGCTCCGTGGACAACCGCATCGCCCGGCCCATCGCCGAAACCCCTTTTTGGGGCTCCGGCTCTTCCGGCGCGCCGCGCATCCGATCCAGACGCTCGGAGAACTCTTCCAGCGAGCCTGGCTGGTTTTCGTCAGCCTTGTCTGCGCCGGAGTCATTACTCATGAGCATGCCCGAAAACAGGCGCGAACGGCCGCTCGCGCCCCTTGAAATCGCCGCGGACCCTATAGGCGCCGCATCGCAGCGTCAAGCAAAGGATTGCGTTCTTAAACCCTTGTTTTTCCTTGCATGATGGAGGCGCGGCGTCTGGCCGCAAGACCCTGACGGGAAAGCCCCGCGCGGGGCCCGCCGAATCCCTTCGCCGCGCTGATGACGCAAGCCGCGGCGCAGGACCTGATGAAGCCGAAGCTCGAAGCCGAAGCGCTCGTCAAAGAAAACGCCGCCTAGACTTCGACGATCGTTTCGAAGCCGCCGAAGATCATCCGCTTGCCGTCGAAAGGCATAGGGTCGGGCGCTTTCATGCGCGGATCTTCCATGACTTTTTTCATGCCTTCATCGCGAGCCGCCTTCGACGGCCAGATGATCCATGAAAAAACAACAGTTTCGTCGGGTTCGAGCTTTACGGCCATGGGAAACGACGTGACCTTGCCTTCCGGCACATCGTCGCCCCAAGTCTCCACCATTTTCAAGGCGCCGTGTTCCAGGAAGATCGGGCCGCAGTCTTCCGCCATTTTAATATAGGCGTCTTTCATTCCGGTCTTCACCGCCAGTAAAAATCCGTCCACGTAAGTCATCGCTCTCTCCCTTTTCTAGCGATTGAACGCCGCTTCGAGCGTTGCGATATCGATCTTCTGCATCTTCATCATCGCCTCCCGTGCCCGGCCGGCCGCCGCCTTGTCGTCCGCCTGCAAGAGTTGGGGCAGGCGTTCCGGAATGATCTGCCATGAGACGCCGAAGCGGTCGATGCACCACGCGCACATGCTTTCCTTGCCACCATCGGCGACAAGCGCATTCCACAAGCGATCCGTTTCTTCCTGATCTTTCGTCAGCACCGAAATCGATGCGGCGGGCGTGTGCTTGAACATGGGCCCGCCATTCAAAATCATGTAGGGCGCGCCGGCGAGCATGAACTCGACGATCAAGGGCGGGCCCGCCTGATCGGGTGTGAACGCGCTTTCAATATAACTGTCCGGCAACAGGGAAATATAAAAGTCAGCGGCTTCCTTTCCGTTCGTGTCGAACCACAGACACGTTCTGACTTTTGGCTGTTCGTTCATGCCTTGCTCCTATCTATCCGCGAAGGCGCCAGCCTCGATGCGCGCGCCAAGATCGTCGAGCGTCTTGTTCCAGCTTGTCGTGTAGCCGGCGGCGTTTGCGGCTTCGAGCGCGTCCAGATCCGGAAACAGGGTTTCCACCGTCAGCCTTGTCTTTTGTTGCAGCGCTTCGAACAGAACCGTAACACGCGCTTTCGGAGGAAGTCCGGCGCCGCAAGCGGTCGGCGCATCGGCGGCGCCCTCATAAACAATGCGCTCCGGCTCGACGATTTCAAGAATTTCCGCGCGCGCCGGAACCGTTTCACCATTCGTCGCCTTCATCATGACGCTGAATTCACCGCCGACGCGGAAATCCATCATGCAGCTCGTATGCTCCGGCCCGAACGGCCCCCACCATTGTTTCAGGTGCTCGGGATCGGTCCAGACTTTCCATACGAGCGGGCGGGGTGCGTTGTAGATCCGCGACATCTTCAGTTCATTGGGGATGATCGGCATCAGGAAAGCCTTTCCTCTTTCAGCGCATCATCCAGCCGGCCGAGACCCCAGCCCCACCCCTCGGTGCGTCCCGCATTTTCATCCACACCCGTTAAGAACGCATTGTCTTCGATCAGGGTAAGGCGCGTTCCTGTTCCGTGCGGCTTCAATTCGATGATTGTCATCGAAACCGAGTAAGGCGCGCCGTCGATAGTCATGTAATAAGTGAAAACGATTTTCTCGTTCTCTATGATGTAGTGATAGACGCCGTCATTGGTGAAAGTCCCGCCGCCCGGTTTCCTGCCATGACAGCGTTCTGCGCCGCCGGGCCGGAAATCGAGACGGTACTCTTCTATCTCGAAACCATCGCTTTCAGCGCCAAACCATTGACGTTTCGCCTCGGCGCTCGCCCAGGCTGCGAAGACGCGTTCCGGCGGATGATCATAATCGCGCGTGACAGTGAGGCTGGCGTGAATAATGTCGGGCACAGTCATAAAGTCGCCATCTCCCTATTTTAGTGATGTTTAGTTTTGTTCCGGCGCGCCGCAGACTATCATCCAGCGCACGCCAAAGCGGTCCGCGAACATCGCGTACCGCTTGGCGAAGAACGTTGCGGTCATTTCATGCTCGATCGCACCACCTTCAGACAACGCCGCGTAAATACGCTCCGCCTCACCGGTTTCATCCGGTTCAATGACGATCTGCATTCCGGCGGGTTTCGAATAAAGCGCCGGCGGCGCATCGGAAGCCATAATGTTGAGGTTTTGCAATTGCAGATGGGCGTGAAGCACATAGTCTTTCGCTTCGGGTGGATACTGGGACTCAGCAGGCGATCCGGCGACTTTCATCATTGTCTCGATTTTTCCGCCGAGCACCGACTGATAAAAAGTCATTGCCTCTTCGCATTGTCCGTCAAAAGTCAAATAGACATCGAGGCGCATTATTCTTTCTCCGTAGACTGAAGGGTTTTAAGATAAGCGTCGAGGCGATCGAGGCGCCCTTCCCAGACGGCGCGCTGATGGGCGATCCATTCTTCCGCTTCGGAAAGGCGCTTGAACTGCGCCTCGCAGGTCCGCACCCGCCCCTCCTTTTTCGAGGTCACGAGCCCGCTCTCCTCCAGCACCTTCAAATGCTGGAGGAAGGACGGGAGCGCCATCTCAAAGGGCCCCGCGAGTTCGCTCACCGTGGCGGGGCCTTCGGTAAGACGGGCGAGCACCGCGCGGCGCGTCGGGTCCGCGAGGGCCTGGAAAACATTGTCCAGATCTTTGGGATTCTCGGGTTCTTCATAGTTAGGCATAGACCTAACTAATCACACCCTACACTGGCCGTCAAGAACATTTAGGCGATTACCTAAGTTTACTGACCGTAGGCTTATGAGAATTGCCTTTCAGGGCTTCGCTGAGGAAGGGGGTGGCCACACTCACGCCTTCGTCCTTCGAGACGAAATTATTCCTTCATCCTGAGGGAGCCGAAGGCTCGTCTCGAAGGACGAAGGAATAATTTCTCCTCAGGATGAAGGCTTAACTGGAAGCTCGCCCCTACTCCGCCGCGACGAGTTCCTCGGCCTTGTTGAGGTCAACGGACACAAGCTGCGACACGCCGCGTTCGATCATGGTCACGCCGAAGAGGCGGTTCATGCGCGACATGGTAAGCGCATGGTGGGTGATGATGATGAAACGGGTTTCGGTCTCCGCCGCCATTTCATGAAGCAGGCGGCAGAAGCGTTCGACATTGGCGTCGTCGAGCGGGGCGTCGACCTCGTCCAGCACGCAGACCGGCGCCGGGTTCGCCATGAAGACGGCGAAGATAAGCGCCGTTGCGGTGAGCGCCTGTTCGCCGCCGGACATGAGCGACATGGAGGCAAGCTTCTTGCCGGGAGGCGAGGCGAAGATTTCGAGACCGGCTTCGAGCGGATCGTCGGCGTCCACGAGACGCAACTCCGCCTGGCCGCCATTGAAGAGGCGCGTGAAGAGGCTCGAGAAATTCGCATTCACGGTCTCGAAAGCTTCGAGCAGGCGCTGGCGCGCTTCGCGGTTTAAGTTGCCGATCGCCGTGCGCAATTTGCGAATGGCGCTGTCGCAATCTTCGCGTTCGACGGCGAGTTCTTCGAGACGCGCCGAGACTTCCTGCATCTCTTCATCGGCGCGCAAGTTTACGCCGCCGAGATTTTCCCGCTCGCGCTTGTAGCGTTCCAGACGCCGCTCAACATCATCGCGGTTCGGCAGGTCGGCGCCGTCCTTGTGTTCAGCGATGGCAAGCAACTGATCGGGCTCGGCCTCGCAGGTTTCATGGGCGAGATGTTTCGCTTCTTCCACGCGTTCTGTGGCGGCTTCGGCCTGGGCTTCAAGACGCGCGCGCGCCTCGCGCGCTTCGGCGGCTTCGGTGTCCGCGGCTTTCGCAACCTTCGCCGCTTCCATGGCGACGCGCTGGCCCTCGGCGAGCGCGTCCGCCGCTTCATTGCGGCGGGTCTCGGCAACGGCGATCTGATCGAGCAGGCCCTTGCGCTTTTCTTCGATGACGGCGGGCGCGCCCTCGGCCGCTTCATGCGCGGTGACCACATCGTTCAGATGGGTTTCGATGTCGACGAGCCGGCCGCGGGCGGCTTCGCCGCGCTGGCTCCATGAATTTTTGTCGCGTTCGATTTCGGCGAGACGTTCGGCGCGCCGACGTGCGTCATTGGCGAGATCGTTATGCGCGGTGCGGGTTTCCGCCGCCCGGGCGCGGGCCGACGCGACGGCTTCGCGCGCCGCCTCGACGCCCTCGGCAATCAGCGCCGCATCGGGGAAGGACGCATGCTCCTCGCTTAGCGCTTCCAGCGTGCGTTCGCTCTCGGTTTTTTCTTCGCCAAGGCGCGAAAGATTTTCGTCAATAGACGACAGCCGCGCGGCGGCGCGTTCATGTCCGCGTTCGAGTTCATTGAGGCCCGTCCGCGCGGAATCGAGCGCGCGGCGCGCATCATTGAACAGCGAGCGCACCTCGCGTTCATTCGCCTGTTTCGATTTCAGCGTTTCCGCCGCCTCGGCATGATCGCGGCGCGCAGCGTCGGCCGCCGATTGCGCCGCATCGAAATCATTGTCGAGCACCTGCAGGCGGTTGCGCTGTTCGAGACGGATGGCGGCGGATGTTTTCGCATCAGCATGCGTGGTGAATCCGTCCCAGCGCCACAGATCGCCTTCGCGGGAGACGAGCCGCTGGCCGGGCTTTAGTCGCGCGCGCAGGTCGCCGGCCATATCGCGGGTAATGACGCCAATCGCAGAGAGACGGCGGTTCAGCGGGGCCGGCGCGCGCACGAAACGCGACAAAGGCGACACGCCTTCCGGCAAAGACATCTCCGCCGCCGTCTCGCCGAGATGCGACCAGTGGGCCGGCGCGTCTTCGTCCACCGCGGCGCCGAGATCGTCGCCAAGCGCGGCGGCGAGCGCGTTTTCATAACCGGCGTCGACCTCGATCATTTCAATGAGGGGCGTCCAGTCTTCGCTTTCATTGGCGGCGAGGACACGACGCAGGGCCTCACGCTCCGCATCGAGTTCCGTGAGGCTCTGTTCCGCCTTGCGCAAGGGGCCGCGCAATTCCGTTTCACGCTCTTCCGCCGCTGAGCGCTCTTCCTCGGCGCGATGGAAAGCCGCTTCAGCGGCGTTGGCGGCTTCTTCCGCCGCGGCGAATTTCGCCTTCGCTTCCTCAAGCGCGCTCGCCTGCTCCGCCGTCGGCTCCACGAGCTCGCGCTCATCCGTATAGGAACGAATTTGCTCGGCGATTTTTTCAAGGCGTCGCTCAGCGGCCGCAAGATTGCCGGCGACGGCCTTGCGGCGCGCCTCGATATCGGCCGCTTCTTTCGATTTCTCGTCGAATTGCGTTTCCGCAGCGGCAAGCGCTTCGGCGGCTTCGTTCATCGCCGTTTCGGCCGCGGCCACATGCTCGGCCTCGGACGCTTCGCGCGCTTTCAGGCTTTCTTCCTCGCGGCCCAGCGCTTCGACGGCGTTATCGGCGTCGCTAAGAAGGTCTTTTTCGCGCGCCATGTCGTTTTTGAGGCGCTCAATCTCGCCCGCGAGCCGCGCAAGCTCGGCGTCAGCGCGACGCGCCTCTTCATCGAGCCCCTCGCGAGCGACCGTAAGGCGATGCAGCGCCGCGGCGGCTTCGGCTTCCGCCATGCGCAAGGGATCGAGAGCGTCATGAGCGTTCGACTGCGCCGTCGCCGCCGAGGCGGCGGCGCGGGTCGTGTTTTCAATCAGTTCACTGATTTCCTTCAGGCCCGCCTCGGCCTTTTCCTGCGCTTCAACGGCGTCGCGCCAGCGCAGGTAAGACAGCATCGCCTCGGTGCGGCGGATGTCGCCCGAGACATTGCGGTAACGCGTCGCCTGACGCGCCTGACGGGCGAGCGCCGTTTTCTGCGTCTCAAGCTCGCCGATAACGTCATCGAGACGTTCGAGATTTTGCTCGGCGGCGCGCAGGCGCAGCTCCGCCTCATGGCGGCGGCTGTGCAGCCCGGTGACGCCCGCCGCTTCTTCAAGCAGGCGGCGGCGGTTCTGCGGCTTGGCGCTGATCAGTTCGGAAATTTGCCCCTGACGCACCAGCGCGGGGGAATTGGCGCCGCTAGACGCATCGGCGAAAAGAAGCTGTACGTCTTTGGCGCGCACTTCTTTCTGGTTGATACGGTAGATCGACTGCGTGCCTTCTTCCTTGCGGAGAATGCGCCGCGAAATTTCGATGGTCTCGTGCTCGTTATATTCCGCCGGCGCGGAGCGGTCGGAATTGTCGAGCGTCAAAATCACTTCCGCCCAGTTGCGCGCCGGGCGCATGGTGGTGCCGGAGAAGATCACCGCCTCCATGCCGTCGCCCCGCAGCGCCTTGGCGGAGGTCGCGCCCATAACCCAGCGCAAGGCTTCCAGAAGGTTCGACTTGCCGCAGCCATTCGGCCCGACGATGCCGGTCAGGCCCTCGCGGATTTCAAAGTCGGTCGGCTCGACAAAGGATTTGAAGCCGACAAGGCGGACATTGGTGAATTTCACTTGTCTTTTCCCGATAAGGACAACGCCGCAGCCCACTTCTGCGGCGCTGTTTCCGAAAGGCCCAATGATCGGCGATTCTTAAAGGAGGCCAAGGCCTTGAGCGCGCGCAGGCCCCAAGACTTATTCCCCAGCCCGCTATTCGTCGGACGCGCCGCCATCATCGGCTTTTTTCTCCAGCGCCTCATCGAGCGCATTCGAGAAATCCTCGGCGTTCGAGAAATGGCGCGTCTGGCCCTCGACCACAAAGCTCGGGGTCGAGTTGATACCGTATTTTTGGCTGCCTTCGTTAATGTTTTCATTAATTAAATCAAGCAATTCTTGCCTTTTGACGCAGGCGTCGAACGCCGCCGCGTCCATCCCGGCCTGGGACGCGATTTTCAAGAGTTCATCGCGCGGGCTCTCGCCGTAAATCCAGGTGCGCTGCGATTGGAACAGCGCATTCAGGACGACAAAATAGGCGTCGTCTCCGCCTTTTTCAGCGGCGCATCGAGCCAGCATGGAGCCGGCGACGGAAAGATTGGCCGGAGCGGTGGGAAACTCGCGGAAGATGAACCGCACCTTGCCGGTCTCGATATAGTTCTCCTTGATCTCCGGGAATATCTCGGAATGGAACGTGGCGCAGTGCGGACAGGTGACCGAAGCATATTCGATCACGGTCACCGGCGCGTCCGGGTCCCCGATGGCCATGTCTCCAAGCGCGCCCTCACCCTCCTTCTCCACTGAGGAGGTTTCATTCTGCGAGGCCGCTGTCTCCGCCCCATCGGTCGAATTGGCGCCGCCGCAGGCCGCGAGAATCAGCGCCAGCGCGCCGGCGATCAAAGACGGCGCAGCCGAATGCGAAGAAAAACGAAATAGAGACATGGAATACAGCCTTTCATGCCAGCCGCAGCACGGGGACGCGGGGCTTCACGGATTGATTTACCGGCAAAATCGCCGATGGAGGCCGCCGGCGCAAGTCTTAACCGGGCGCGGGGCGATCAAAAACGCCCTATTTCCCGCCGCTTCGGCGGCTGACCGCGGCCCGGAAAGAGGCGAGCGCCGCGCCCAATTCGGCATCCGCCCCGCTTGCTTCGAGCTTTTCCGTTCCGGCGGGCGGGCGCCCGGTCTGGATCAGGGAAATGCGCGCCACAGCGCCGGGTCCCAGATAGGAATTGAGACGGGAAATCAGCCCATCCCGCTCCATCTCCACCGCCGAGGCCGCCGCGCCGTTGGCGACGTAAAGCTCCAGCGTGCGTCCGGGACCTCTCCCTGTGAGCCTGCCCGGCCTGCAAAGTCCCGCCAGTTTTTCGCCGGCTAGCTGGGGCCAGCGCTCGGCAAGCACCGGGTCCACATATTTGGTGCGCTTGGCGAGATCGCGGAAAATCGCCGCGCTGGCGCGGGCGATGGAAGGCGGCCCGGACCGGGCGGCGCGCGTGGGCTTGTATGCAGTCATGAGGGCTTTGCCGTTTGCGTTCAGTCATTCTAACACTCGCGCGACCACAGTAAAACGCAACCGATCGAAAACGTGCCGAGCTCCGCGAAAAAGAAATCCCCAGCCTCCCGCTCTGTCTCCGGCGTATTGCTCGCCTGGTATGACCGCCATGCGCGTGAGTTGCCCTGGCGGGTGGGGCCGAAGGCGAGAAAGTCGGGCGAACGTCCCGACCCTTACGCCGTGTGGCTGTCGGAAATCATGTTGCAGCAGACAACGGTGGCGACTGTCGCGCCCCGCTACGCCGAGTTCCTTGCGCGCTGGCCGGACGTCAAGGCCATGGCGGCGGCGCCTCTGGACGATATTCTTGGGCAATGGGCGGGTCTCGGCTATTACGCGCGCGCGCGCAATCTGCATAAATGCGCGGTCGTGGTCGCGGAAGAACATGACGGCGTTTTTCCGGATACGGAGGAACATCTGCGCGCTCTGCCCGGCATTGGCGCTTACACGGCTGCGGCCATCGCCGCCATCGCCTTTGACCGGCGCGCCATCGTCATCGACGGCAATATCGAACGCGTTGTCTCGCGGCTTTACGAAATCGCAACGCCCCTGCCCGCCGCAAAAGAAGAAATCAAGGTGCGTCTCGAAGAGATTTGGCCGGCGAAACGCTCCGGCGATTTCGCGCAAGGCTTGATAGATCTCGGCGCCGGCATCTGCCGCCCGAAGGCGCCCATGTGTTTGTTGTGCCCGGTCTCCGAAAATTGCGCTGCGCAAAAAGCGAGCCGCCAGGAAAACTTTCCGGTCAAAGTCGCCAGGAAAGCGAAGCCAACCCGTGTCGGCGCCGTCTTCGCGCTCACTAATGCAAAGGGCGAAATGCTGTTCGAGCGGCGCCCGGAAAAAGGACTGCTAGGCGGCATGCTCGGCCTGCCCGGCACGGAATGGAAAGAAAACTTGAACGGCGATGTTTTCGAAAGCGCGCCTGCGAAAGCCAAATGGCAAAAGACCGGCGAGGCGACGCATACTTTCACCCACTTTCACCTGACGCTCGATGTTTATGCGGGCGCGGCGCCGAAAGGCTTTCGCAGGTCGACGGACCAGCAATGGATCAGACCCGATGAGGCGCGCCTGCCGACCGTGATGAAAAAGGCTGTGAAGGCAGTTGAAAAAGGCTAACTGTTGCGAATGATTTTTTCTGGACCCCACGCTTAAAGCGTGGGGAATCGGTGAGGTCGGATCGTAACTCAACAACCGGCGACTCGCCACGGCCCCCGGGTCCGCCCGAAGGGCGGCCCGAGGATAAACTTGACCGTGGCGTCCAGAATTTCTCCTGCAAATAAGTTTTGTTCGTCTGAGATACCGGTTAACATGCTTTTATGATTAAGAACTTTATCCGCCCCACCAACGCCAATGGCGACGCCGTGCTTTATTTCTGGTTCGAGGAGACGAAGCCTTATCAATGGTTCCGGCGGGACGATGCGTTCGACAAGGCGATCAAGACACGCTTCGGCGCTCTGCATGACGCGGCGAAGGAGGGGCGCCTTAACGTCTGGCGCGCGCATCCGGTCTATTCGCTGTCGCTGATCCTCATTCTCGATCAGTTTTCGAGGAATCTGTATCGCGACACACCAAAGGCTTTTGCCCAAGACGATCAGGTCCTCGCTATCGCTCGCGAAGCGCTGACACGGCGGTTCGATCATCTGGTCAACGACCAGCGCCGGGCGTTTTTCTACATGCCCTTCATGCACGCGGAAGACAGAAACGTTCAGGAAGAATGCGTCGCGCTCTTCAAGGCGCAGTTGCCGAGGACGAATAACCTCCCCTTCGCCATCGAGCATCGCGACATCGTCAAACGCTTCGGCCGCTTTCCACACCGGAACAAGACGCTCGGCCGGAAATCGACGCCAGAGGAGATCGCGTTTCTAAAGGCTGGTGGATTTAATCCCTAGTCGATTTCATCGTCATCCCGGACGCGATGCAACATGCAATGTTGCTTCGCAGATCCGGGACCTGTAACGCATCGGGAAAGAAATCCCGTGTCTGCAGCGCATCACTATCGTGCTGCGCGGCGCACGGGCTGACGCCTGCTTTGGCAGCCTAACCCCACGCCTCGCCGATCTGGGAATAGGCGACCCCGCCATCGACGGCGAGCGTGTCGCCGACCACATAATCGCCGGCGCGCGAGGCGAGGAACACGGCGGCGCCCGCCATGTCGCTGTCGCGGCCGATGCGTTTCGCCGGGATCATCTTGCCAACCGCATCTTCGGCGTCGCGCGCCGCGCGGTTCATGTCCGATGCGAAGGCGCCCGGCGCAATCCCCGACACGCAGATATTGTCCTTGATAAGGCGCGCGGCCATGCGCCGGGTCAGATGAATAACCGCCGCTTTCGACGCCTGATAGGCGTAGGTCTCCCACGGATTGATCTTGATCCCGTCGATGGAGGCGATGTTGATGACCTTGCCGGGCGCATCCGCGCTCGCCGCCGCTTTCATGAGGCCATGCACTTTCTGGGTCATGAAGAAAAGCGACTTCACATTGAGGTCCATGGTCTTGTCCCAGCCGCTTTCGGGATATTCGTCGAACTCCGCGCCCCAGGCCGCGCCCGCATTGTTGACCAGAATGTCGAGTTTTTTCTCATGACCGGCGAGTTCCACCGCCAGCGCCTCGCAGCCCGAGACCGTCGAGAGATCGTGCGGCAGCGACACGCATTTTCCGTATTGCGATAGTTCTTCAGCGGCCTGATCGCAGGCGGGCGCTTTTCGCGCGGTGATGTAAACCTTGGCGCCCTGTTCGAGGAACCCTTGCGCGATCATCTTGCCGATGCCGCGCGAACCGCCGGTGACAAGCGCCGTACGGCCTTCAAGCGAAAACAGGTCTTTCATCATGGAAAACGCCTCCTATTGCGGAGGGTAATACCAGAATCGTTTCACCTTGCCGTCAATGATTTCATACACAACGATTGAAGACTGGCTCATGCGCTCGCCAGCTTCCTGCCAGACGGGACGCTCCACGGCGGTGACGTAATTGCCGTTGACGGTAATGTTTTCGAGGCTAGATGAGACGGTTGGATAGGCCTCGAAATAGGCGACCAGTTCGTCATGAAGCTGCTGCGCGCTCGTCGTCACGGTGCTCGCCTGTTCCCCGGAAAGCTCGATCCATGTGACGTCCGGATGCCAGTAATCGCGCATCCTGTCGGCGTCGTGGTCGTTGAACGCGGCCATCAGCCCGGTCACCACATTGACATTATCGCCGGCCGCGGGCGGCGGCCCATTGCGCTCCGCATCGGGAGAACAGGCGGCGAGAATGAAAATCGAGACAAAGAAAATCGCAAAGCGTCGCATTGGCGTTCCCTTACTCCGCGCCGAACCGTTCGCGCCATTCGGCGACTTGCTCCTCCTCGATCTTCGCGAAGAGCACATCCGGCGGGGTGAAGACTTCACTGCCCTTGAACCGCGACAATGCCTCCTGTGCCGAAGACGGCCAGCGCCCGGCCGTTTCCGGATCGAGGCCGAATATAGCGAACATCCGTTCCGCAGTGAATGGGATCACCGGCCGGGACAACGCGGCGAAAAGCGCAATGAGGTTCAGGGCGCAGCGCACCGAGGCGGCCGCCCGCTCCTTGTCTTCCTTGATGACGGTCCAGGGCGCGGCGACTTGCAGATATTCATTGCCGGCGACCCAGATAGCGCGCAGATCGACAAAAGCCTTCCTGAACTCCATCTGCTCCAGATTATCCGTGTAGGACTTTATTTTAACGTCGAGTTCTTTTTCGAGCGCGGCTTCCGCTTCGCCATAAGCGCCTTCGGACGGAACTTCCTCGCCGAACCGCGCCTTGCAGAACCTTGTAATGCGGTTGACGAAATTGCCGAGAACATCGGCGAGATCCTTGTTCACAACGCTCGCAAAATGTTCGAGCGTGAAGGACGCATCATCCGATTCAGGCGCATTCGCCATCAAATGCCAGCGCCAGTAATCGGCGGGCAAAAGCTCAAGCGCCTGGTCCATAAAGATGCCGCGGTTCTGGCTCGTTGAAAACTTGCCCCCATACCACGTCAGCCAATTGAGCGACTTCAGCGTGTCGACGAGTTTCCATGGCTCTTCCGAGCCAAGGATCGTCGCAGGGAAACTCACCGTGTGGAAGGCGACATTATCCTTGCCCATGAACTCCACATAAGTGACGTCATCGGCGCCTTTGTCGGTGCGCCACCAGCGCTGCCATTCGTCGCCTTTATCATTGGCGAGCGCCCATTCTTCCGTCGCGCCGATATATTCAATTGGCGCGTCGAACCAGACGTAAAAGACCTTTTTTTCAAAGCCGGGGCGAACTTCGCCTTTATAGGCGACGGGAATGCCCCATTTGAGGTCGCGCGTGATCGACCGGTCGCGCAATCCTTCCTTCAGCCATTTCTGGGCGATGGATTTCGTCAGTTGCGGCCAGTCGGGTTTGGAATTGATCCACTCGGCGATGCGATCCTGCATCCGCGCCTGCAACAGATGCAGGTGTTTGGTTTCGCGCACCTCAACATTCTTCGACCCGGAAATCGCCGAATAAGGATCGATGAGGTCCACCGGGTCGAGAAGACGCCCGCAATTGTCGCACTGATCGCCGCGCGCTTTTTCGTAAGCGCAATGAGGGCATGTGCCTTCCACATAGCGGTCGGGTAAAAAGCGCTCATCGTCGATGGAATAGACCTGTTTGTCCGTGCGCTCTTCGATCAAGCCATTCTGTTCCAGCACATGAGCGAAATGCTGCGTCAGGCGATGGTTCGGCGGATTGGATGATCGTCCGAAATGATCGAAGGATAGCCCGAACTCTGCGCCTGCCTTTTTCTGAATGTCGTGCTGCTCCCGGCAATAGTTGGCGACGTCTTGCCCTGCGGCGCGGGCCGCAAGCTCCGCCGGCGTGCCATGCTCGTCCGTGGCGCAGATATAGAGCACCTCATGGCCCTGTTGGCGCTTGAAGCGGGAATAGACATCCGCCGGCAGCATGGAGCCCACGAGATTCCCCAAATGCTTGATTCCATTGATATAGGGCAGCGCCGAAGTGATGAGTATGCGGGCCATTGCGGACCTTCCTGAACTGAGGCCCGGTCTATAGCCGCAAGCGGGCGCGGTCCACAAGAATGGCCAGGCCGGCCTCAGGCGGGCCAGAGCGGCTGCAGCGCCGCCGGCAAATGCGCGTAAACCGCTTTCGCCTTTTCCGGGGACAGCGCGTCACGCCAGACGGCGAAGACTGCTGCGGCGAGGTCGTCCGGCGGCGGTTGATGCGGTTCAAGCCGCGCGACAAGGCGGCGATGAAACGCTTCCGGCGTCTCAGCGTCTTTTTTCCGGGCGCCTAAGGCCCACCCTTCCAGCATGACGCCACGGGCGAGCGGCGGCAGCGCATTGGCGATCGCCAGCGCGTCGCCATCGGACAGACTGTCGCGCAATTCCACCATCACCGCGCGCATCATCGCCTGCGCCTGGTTCAGCGTCGCGAGCATGGCCTTGCCTTTCAGCGCAACAAGCCATTCCTGATATTGCTTTGACGCGAATTCCACATCGTAAGGCTGGGTCACCTTGTGATTTCCTACAAGCTCTTGAACATCACATACGCGTCGACGAAGCCTTGCGCCGGATGACGAAACGCCGCCGGCACGGTTGCGATGATTTTCATCCCCGCTTTTTTCCACGCCTTGATTGCAGCGGCGTTGGTCGAAACGACGAGATTGAACTTCATGCCGCGAAACCCCATGGCGCGCGCCTGATCCTGCGATTGCAGGCAAAGCTTCGTCGCGAGCCCGCGCCCGCGCGCAGCCTCTGCGATCACATAGCCCGCATTGCAGATATGGTCGCCCGGCCCGCCTTGATCGGGACGCAGATAATAAACGCCGGCCACGGCGCCAGCATCATCGCGTGCGACAGCATTGTAGCCGTCCGTCTTGATCCAGTATTTTCTGGCGTCCGCTTCCGAAACATCGCGGGGCAGCGGATAGGATTGGCCGGCGCGGAAAGCAGGCTCAAGCACCGCCCAGACCTCGGGCCAGTCGCTTTCAACTTGGTGATTTACCGAACACCCGGTCATCGGACGCAATTCATTTTTATAACACTTTATATGGCAGACAAGTTCTCGCACAACTCTCATTTTTTGGTTGAATCGCCGCAATAAAAAACAAACACGTCAAATGCCTATTTTCAAACAGTTTTTACAATCCGTACAAAGAACTTATAATATGCGCATAAATTAGCTGATTTTTGCGAAATATCGAAAAAAATCGAGATTTACGGTTCAAATCGCACCGATATCGCGTTATGGCAGGTGCGAAATCAGAAATCGCTGCGTCAATTCTGCGGATACGGGTTGTCCATCCGCGAAAACGCCTTGTTTTGTACCGAACGGGAGAGATTGATGACTGTAGATCAAGACACCACCACAGATGTGAAGAAACCGGACGACAAAGCTCTGCGACAGGATTTCGGCGACAATCCTATCGAGGTGCGTGAAACCGACCACTATCAGGAAGAATATATCCGCGGCTTTGTCGAAAAGTGGGATGATTTGATCGATTGGGAGGCCCGGGCCAGAAGCGAAGGCCAGTTCTTCATCGACATGCTGAAAGCGCGCGGCAAGAAAACCGTGCTCGATGTCGCCTGCGGCACCGGTTTCCATTCGGTTCAGCTCCTGAAAGCCGGCTTTGACGTCACCAGCGTCGATGGTTCTGCTGAAATGGTCGCCAAAGCATTTGAAAACGCCCGCGACCGCGATTTGATGCTGAAAACAGTTCATTCCGACTGGCGCTGGCTGAACCGGGATATTCACGGGAAATTCGACGCTATTATTTGTCTCGGCAATTCCTTCACCCACCTTTTCAAGGAAGAAGACCGCCGGCGCGCCCTGGCCGAGTTTTACGCCGCCCTCAAACATGACGGCATTCTCATTCTCGATCAGCGCAACTACGACGCTATTCTCGATGTCGGCTTCGACAGCAAACACAAATATTATTATTGCGGCGACAAAGTCACGGCTGAGCCTGCCCATATGGACGACTCCCTGGCGCGGTTCCGCTACACCTTCCCTGACGGCTCTGAGTACTATCTCAATATGTTCCCCTTGCGCAAAGCCTATATGCGCAATCTCATGAAGGAAGTCGGGTTCCAGCGCGTCAACACTTATGGCGACTTTCAGGAAACATTCGACGAGCATGATCCCGATTTTCTCGTACACATCGCAGACAAGACATTCATCGAGCAATCGTAATGAGCGAAAAGACCTCTTCCATCACCGACACGGCCCGCAATTACTACGACAGTGAGGATGCGGACAATTTCTACGCCGCCATCTGGGGCGGCGAAGACATCCATATCGGCCTTTATGACGATCGCCGCTCCATCAAGGAGGCGAGCCGGGAAACGGTCCTGCATATGGCGAAGCGGCTGCGCGGATTGAAACCCGGCGCGCGGGTGCTCGACATCGGGTCCGGCTATGGCGGCGCGGCGCGCGTCCTGGCCGGCGATTTCGGAGCCGAGGTCACCTGTCTCAACCTCTCCGAAAAGGAAAATGACCGGAACCGCGCTCTCACCAAAGAACAGGGTCTCGACGACAAGATCACCGTCATTGAAGGCTCCTTCGATGACATCCCCGAAGAAGACGATACGTTCGATATTGTCTGGTCGCAGGACGCCATTCTTCATGCCGGCGACCGCGGCAAGGTGCTCGATGAAGTCGCGCGGGTGATGAAGAAGGGCGGGGAGTTCATTTTCACCGATCCCATGCAGGCCGACGGCTTGACCGACACCACCGTGTTGCAGCCGATTTACGACCGCATACACCTGTGGAGCCTCGCCTCTTTCGGGTTTTACCGGCGGGAGCTTGAAAAGCGAGGCTTTCGCGAAATCGCCATCGAAGATTTCACGAACCAGCTTCGCAACCACTATGCACGGGTGCGGGCAGAGCTTGCCGAGCGCCGGGACGGGCTCGAAGGCAAGATCTCATCGGACTATATCGACCGCATGCTTGCCGGTTTGCAGCACTGGGTCGACGGCGCCGATCATGGCAACCTCGCCTGGGGTGTGATGCATTTTGAGAAGGTCTAGCGCCCCTCACAAGCGATCGCGAAAAAGGTTGGGCTTGCCCGCAGCCAGCCGGCTAGCCCCATTTCGCCTTGGTCGCCTTGTATGATTTCACCACGATTTTCTCGAGCACGCCGAGATCGACCTTGTCCAGACTGGTGATGTAAAGGCAGCTCTTGCCGTTTTTATAAGGCCCAAGCTTTTTCAGGAGCGGCTCGTCCTCGCCTAAAGAGCCCAGCACATAAAGCGCCATATTTGCGCTGCGGGGCGAAAACCCAACCGCAAGCATATCCCCCTCGCGCCCGCTCTCATATTTATAATGGTATTCGCCGAAGCCGATCATAGACGGCCCCCACATTTTGGCCTTTTCGCCCGTCACCTTTTTCATCATGGCAAGCAGCGTTTTCGCGTCTTTGCGGCGGGTTTCATGCTTCACGCCATTGATGAACGCCGTCACGCTTTGCGATGTGGGTCTGGTTTTAGGACCGGCTTTCTTCGTTGCTTTTTTGGCGGGGACTTTTTTCGCCGGCGCCTTCTTTGTCGTTTTCTTTGATTTTATGATTGCACCAGGCTTCAGCTTTTTGCTTGCCGCCTTCCGCTTTATTGTCATTCCACCTTCTCCCCGGTAGCTTTTTCCCAATCGGCGGGAACACGCTTCGCCACTAGGTAGAAATACCATGCGCCGATCAAGCCTGCGACGGAGACGATCGTCAGCGACCAGCGCAGGGCCTGTTCCTCGCCCATGCCGCCGGATAAAATGCTGGAAACGACGCCCGCTGTAGTCGGTCCGAATCCAAGCGCAATCATGTTCAGGATGAAAAAGAAGATCGCGGTCGAAAGCGCCCGCACCGAGACCGGCGCCAGCGTCTGCGCCAGGGCGAAAGCCGGCCCCAGATAAAAGCCAATGGTAAGCTGCACCGGGATTTGGAAAATCAACGACACGACAGCGCTCGGGTGCCAGAGCACAACCAGAAACAAGGGCGCATTAATGAGCAGCGCAATCGCCGGCACATAGCCATACATGCGCTTGCTCTTCTGTCCCAGCTTGTCCACAAGATAACCGCCAAGAAAAGTCCCCAGCGCATAGGCCGTCCCCGAAATAAGACCGAGCGCGAACAAGACAGTCAGCAGGCTGAAATCTGAATGCGACCGGGCGTAGAAATCGACGACCCAGGTGCCGTTCGCGTAGGCGGAAAAGGAAATCGCCGTTGTGCCGAATACAACAGCGCGGTAGGTGGGAATCGATAAAAGATGTTTCGCGGCGCGCCAAATGACGCCTACTTCGCTCAGAAAACTGCGCGCGCCGCCTTCCTCGCCGAAGGTATTGGCGCTTGCTGCTTCCGTTGCGCCGCGCGGGGGCTCGCGCACGGTCAGCTTTAACAGCAGCGCAAGAATAAGCCCGGGAAGGCCGACAACGGCGAACGCCACCCGCCAGGAGAAAGTCTGCGTAATCCAGCCGCCGGCGAGATAAGCGAAAGCGACGCCGACGGGAATGCCCATGGCGTATATGCCGAGCGCGCCGGCGCGTTTTTCTTTCGGATAGTAATCGGAAATCAGGGAATGCGCCGGGGGCGATCCGCCGGCCTCGCCAATGCCGACGCCGACGCGGGCCAGCGCAAGCTGCACGAAATTCTGACATACGCCGGAGAGCGCCGTGAAGCCGGACCACAGGGCGAGCGCGATGGAAATGATATTGACCCTGTTGGTGCGGTCGGCGAGCCGGGCGATGGGTATGCCGAGTGTCGTGTAAAGGACCGCAAAGGCGAAGCCTTTCAGCACGCCCAATTGCCAGTCGGCAAGACCGAGATCGACCTTGATCGCCGGAGACAGGATGGCGATGATCTGGCGGTCGATAAAGTTGAAGGTGTAGACCGCAGTCAAAAGAAGCAGCACATAAGTGCGGTAAAGGCGGCCTTTCGATTCTGGGGAAACGGCGGCGGGCGCGGCTGTCGCGTCGGTATTTTCTTTCACATCCACCGCCTAAAACCGGAAGCCCGTAACGCAGGAGACGCCCGACGCGCCTACGGCTTTTACCGCGCGGGGGTTATCGATCTGCATCAGCGAGCGGATCGCGGCGAATGTGGAATCGGCGCGCGTCAGTTGCAGCGTATAGCGCGCAAGGTCCTGAAGATCGTCGCTGGAAAGCCGGTCTTCGAGCTCGCCCACCATGCAGTCCGCCGTATCGCCGGGAATGCCGATGGCGCGAAAACGATCCTGCAGCGTATAGCGGGCCGCCGTAGCGCATGCCGCGAGCATTAACGCGGCCAGCGCCGCTCCAGTGAGCCGGTACAGCATTTCCGTCCTCCCTCCATCTGTTATTGACCGTTTCTTTGAGGGCGAAGAATGCGTAAGAACCGGGGGAAGAGCAAGGATAAAGGGCGCCTATGGAACGCGTGACGGTTTACTGCGCATCGAGTCCCAAGACGCACCCGGATTATCTGAAGGCCGCGACGCGCCTTGGCGAGATTTTGGGCGAAGCCGGAGCTACGACCGTTTATGGCGGCGCCGCCATCGGCTCCATGGGCGCTGTCGCCAACGGCGCGCTATCCCGCGGCGGGCGTGTCGAAGGCGTGTTGCCGCGTTTCATGTACGATCTTGAATGGGGCCACCCGGGACTGACAGACCTTCATCTTGTCAATGACCTGCATGAACGCAAAAGGCTGATGATTGATCGCGCCGACGCGGTTATCGCCCTCCCCGGCGGCTGCGGGACATTCGAAGAGCTGTTCGAGGCCATCACCTGGAAACGCCTCGGGCTATTCGCCAAGCCCATCGTCATTGTGAATGTCCGTAATTATTACAAGCACGCCATCGCGCTTCTGGAACAGGCCGTGCGCGAGCGCTTCATGAATGAAAAGCATCTGGAGATGTGGTCCGTGGCCGACGATGTTGAGGATGTGCTGGACAAAATCAAAAACGCTGCACCCTGGAGCGCCGAAGACCGAAAATTTGCAGCCGTCAACTAGAGATCAAGAAAGGGACGACACATGAAAGCCATGATGAGTCACGAAGCGGGCGGGCCGGATGCGCTCAAACTGACGGAGGTTGCGACACCAGAGCCCGGCAAGGGAGAAGTGCGCATTGCGGTGAAAGCGGCCGGAGTCAATTTTCCCGATACGCTCATCATTCGCGATCTTTACCAGTTCAAGCCGCCGCGCCCCTTCGCGCCTGGCGGCGAAGTCGCCGGCGTCATTGAAGCTGTAGGCGACGGCGTTGACGGTCTCGCCTCTGGCGATCGCGTGCTCGCCGCCGGAGTGAATGGGGGCTACGCCACCCATTTCATCGCCAATGCAGCGAGCGTGCATAAAATTCCCGATGCGATGCCCTTCGACGAAGCCGCAGCATTTCTCCTCACCTACGGCACCTCGCATTATGCGTTGAAAGATCGCGCCAATCTGCAGCCCGGAGAATCGCTATTCATCATCGGCGCGGCAGGCGGCGTCGGCGCCGCGGCCATCGAGCTCGGCAAAGCGTTCGGCGCGAAAGTCGTCGCCGGCGTTTCCTCCGAAGACAAAGCAGCATTCTGTAAGGAACTCGGCGCCGATGAGGCGCTTGTCTATCCGCGCGAGCTTGACCGCGACTCGCAAAAAGCGCTGTCGGGCGAAATCAAAAAACTCTGCGGCGGCGAAGGCGCGAATGTCGTCTATGACGCTGTCGGCGGCGATTACGCAGAACCGGCTTTGCGCGCGCTTGCCTGGGAGGGGCGATTTCTCGTTGTCGGTTTTCCCGCGGGCATTCCGAACATTCCCTTGAATCTGACGCTCCTCAAATCCTGTCAGATTGTCGGTGTCTTCTGGGGCGCGTTCACCATGCGCAACCCGGCGAAGAACGCCGAATATATCAGCGAGCTGTTCCGGTTTTATGAAGAAGGAAAAGTCCGTCCCCGGATCACTGCGCATTTCCCGTTGCAGGATGCGGCCAAGGCGCTCGCCCTGATCGAGGAGCGCAAGGCGACGGGCAAGATTGTCCTCACGGTGGAATAAGGCCCGATCCCGCCGTAATTTCGCCGGTTTGACGCCCCACTGCCTAACAAGCTGTTTCGCGCAGACGACCAATACCGCGCTTCGGCAAAGGCGGCTGTTAAGTTTCAGGGCGCTAGGCTCGCCTCCAAAAGAGGATTTGAGCCATGCGTATTACTGCCTTCCTGTTGGCCTTTTCGGTGCTTGGCGGCTGTGCGAGCGGCATGTCGAAAGACGAATGCCTTTACGCCGACTGGCGCGCCATCGGTTATGAAGACGGCGCGCGTGGCGCGCCGGCGAGCGCTGTGTCCTCGCACCGCCAGGCCTGCGCCAAGAAAGCCGGCGTCACGCCTGACATGAATGCCTATCTCGCAGGCCGCGATGCGGGCCTTCGCGAATATTGCCAGGTCTCAAACGCCTTCTCTATCGGCGCGCGCGGCGGGCGCTATTACGGCGTCTGCACCGGCCCCGAGGAAGGCGCCTTCGTCACCGCCTATCAACAGGGCAATCAGCTTTTCGCTCTGGAAAACGATCTCGCCCATGCAGAGCACGCCTTCGCCGCCGCCGAAAAGCGGCTGCAGGAAATCAATCATAATATCGATCATGCGGAGGCCGCGCTGATTTCTCCGGCGACGCCACATCTGGAGCGCGTCGACATTCTCGCGGATTTGAAAAATCTCAATGAAGAAAAGCAGCGCGTCAAACGCTCTTTCGGTCCTTTGCGCCGTGACATCGATGTCGCTTATGAGGAGCTTGCCGATTACCGAGCGTTTCTCGCCGCCAATGGCCCCTATCCGGGCGCGCAAGGCGTAACCTCAGCGAGCTATTGACGGTAAGCGAGCTCTGCAAATTCGCACAATAAGGGCCGGGTCTCGCGCGGATCGATGATGTCTTCAACGAGAAAATGCTCCGCCGTGCGGAACGGCGAGGTGACGCGCGCAAGTCTTTCCTTGATGTCTTTGAGCGCCGCCGCCGGATTATCGGCTTTTTCGAGTTCCGATTTATAGGCGACCTCGACCCCGCCCTCCATAGGCAGCGAGCCCCAGTCGCCCGACGGCCAGGCGAAGCGATATTGAAATCGCGTATGATCAGACATGGCGGCGCCCGCAACCCCATAAGCCTTGCGGATGATCACCGTCGCCCACGGCACGGTTGCGTCGTAAATTTCATTCATGGCTTCGACGCCGCGGCGGATGGTGGCCGCGCGCTCCGCCTCAAGTCCGATCATGAAGCCAGGGTTGTCGACGAGGTGAATAACCGGCAGGCGGAACTGCTCCGCTAGCTGAACGAAACGCTGCACCTTTTCCGCCGTGTCCGCCGTCCATGACCCGCCGAGAAAAGTCGGATCGGAGGCGAGCACCGCAACCGGCCAGCCGTCGAAGCGCGCAAAGGCGGTGATCGCCGCGCGGCCCCAGCGCTTTCCCATTTCAAAAACGCTGCCCCTGTCGGCGAGCATCTCGAGAATTTTGCGCATGGAATATGCCTCGCGCTTGTTTTCCGGGACAGCGGAGAGAAGCGCCTGTTCTTTCCGATCCGGTCTGTCGCCTGTCTCACGCCGTTCCGCCCGCGCGTCCGCATGCGACGGGAGATAGGAGAGAAACGCCCGCGCCATGGCGAAGGCCTGATCCTCGCTTTCAGCTTCATCGTCTATGACGCCATTGCGCGTGTGAATGTCGGCGCCGCCCAATTGCTCCTTGTCGAGATTTTCACCCGTTCCAAGGCCGGAAACAACCGCGGGGCCCGCGGTGAAAATCTGCGAAAGCCCGCGCACCATCACTGAATAATGCGAAGCGACCATGCGCGCGGCGCCCAGCCCCGCCGTAGGTCCCAGCGCCAGCGCAACGACCGGCACGGTTTTGAGGTTTGTCACCACATGTTCCCAGCCGGGAACGAAGGGCACATAGGTAAAGCCCATCTCTTCGAGCATCTTGACGGAGCCGCCGCCGCCCGTGCCGTCGATCATGCGAATCAGCGGCAAGCGAAGCTCATGGGCCATCTGTTCGGCCATTGCGAATTTCCGGTGGATCGCCGCATCGGCCGCGCCGCCGCGAACCGTAAAATCATCTGCGCTCGCGACCACCGGCGCGCCGTTAATGCGCCCACGCCCGAAAATAAAATTGCTGGCTGAAAAATCCGTCAGCTCGCCTTGCTCGTCATAGCGCCCGCGCCCCGCAATCTTGCCGATTTCCCGGAACGAACTGTCATCCAGCAACCGGCGAAGGCGTTCGCGCGCGTCGAGTTTGCCGCGCTCATGCTGGCGCGCGACTTTCTCCGGTCCGCCCATCTTTTCGGCGAGCGCCGCGCGGCGTTTTAAGTCTTCGAGTTCTTTTTCCCAGGCCATGGCGCGACTTTACTCGTCGCCCCGTCCCCGTAAAGCGCGGAAAGCAGGTCAGGCCTCCCGGTATTCGTGGGGCGCTTTGGGACGGCGCTTTTCCATCAACTCATTCAAGGGGACAGACGTCCCGTCCGCTTGCTGGATGCGCACATGGAGGGGTTTCAGTTCACGGGCGTGAGGCGCGCCGCAGGAATGGGCGATCATGGCGACATCCTTGCGCATTTTTTCGACATAATTCGCCACGTGTTTCGCCTTCACCTTCGGATCGAGACCGTTTTGCAGATGCCTTTTATGGGTCGTGACGCCTGTGGGGCAATTATTGGTGTTGCAGCGCATGGCCTGAATGCAGCCGATGGAAAACATGAAGCCGCGCGCCGTATTCACCGCATCGGCGCCGGCGCAATAGGCCCAGGCGACATCCGCGGGCGTCACAAGCTTTCCGGAAGCGATAATCTTGATCCGCTCGCGCAGGCCCCGGCGTATGAGGATGTCGCTCAGCATCGGCAAAGCCTGTTTTAAGGGCAAGCCCACATTATCCATCAACGACATCGGCGCCGCGCCCGTGCCGCCGTCGCCGCCGTCCAGCGTGATGAAATCCGGTGCAGACTCAATCCCGCGCCGGTCGATAGCGTCGCAAAGATCGTCAACCCAGCCATAGGCGCCCAGTACGGTTTTGAATCCTGTCGGCAATTTGGAAACACTGCGCACACGGGCGATGAAATCCAGAAGCTCTTCCACATTGTCGATTTCCGGGTGCCGGTTGGGAGAGATCGACGGCTCGCCCACAGGGATGTGCCGAATTCGTGCGATCTCTTCCGTCACTTTCGCCGCCGGGAGAATGCCGCCCTTGCCCGGCTTTGCGCCCTGCGCCAGCTTCACCTCGATCATTTTAACATTGGCCTGCGCCGCAATCGCCTCAAGCTTCCTATCATCCAGCAAACCAGCTTCATCACGGCAGCCATATTTCGCGGTGCCCATCTGGAAAATCACGTCGCAGCCGCCTTCGAGATGATAGGGGGCGAGCCCGCCCTCCCCTGTATTGAGCCAGCAGCCTGCGAGCGCGGCGCCATGCGACAGCGCCTGCACCGCAGGCTTCGACAGCGATCCATAACTCATCGCAGATACATTGATCACCGACGGCGCGCGATAAGGGTTGGGCGTGTACGGACCGAATTCAATCGCCGGCGGGTCCGACGCTTCTTCATCGAGGCGCGGGAATGCGCCATTGATGAAAATCGGCGTGCCCACCAGGGTCAGATTGCGAGTCGAGCCGAAAGGCAGGGTGTTGTTGCCGCCCCTTGCGGATTTATAGATCCAGTCGCGCTCGGCGCGGTTGAACGGCATTTCCTCCCGGTCAAGGGCGAAAAAATATTGCCGGAAAAACTCGCCGAGCCGCGTGAAGAGGTTCCGGAACCGGCCGAGCACCGGGAAATTGTGGCGGATGGCGTCCTTTGACTGGTTGGCGTCAATGACGAACATCACGAGGACGGCGAGCAACCCAAAACCGACGGTCAAAACGAACAGCGTCGCCAGAATGCCGATGCCCTGCATGGTGACGGCGGAAATGAAATCCATATACGCTCCTCCCGTGAAGCCGCGAGGAGCCTATAGCGCGTCGCCCATGCCCGTGAAGCGAGGAAGCGACCTTTAGGGTTGCGGTTATTCGGCCGCTTCGGCCTGTTGCGGCGGCGTCCAGCGAAGCACCGGATGGCGCGCTGCCGCAGTTTCATCGAGCCGCCGGCGCGGGGCGTAGACCGGCGCGGCCTTGAACGCCGCCACGTCGTCGCCCGCCTTGGCGCGCTTGGCGAGGGACAGGAGCGCGTCGCAGAAAAGATCGAGCTCTCGCTTCGATTCCGATTCCGTCGGCTCGATCAGCATGGCGCCATGCACCACCAGCGGAAAGTACATGGTCATGGGATGATAGCCCTCGTCGATCATCGCCTTCGCGAAATCGATGGTCTCGACGCCGGTGTCTTTCAGGAAACGGTCATCGAACAACGCTTCGTGCATGCAAGGGCCATCGAAAGACGGCGTCATTTCCGTCTTGAGGCGCGCCAGCACATAATTGGCGTTCAACACCGCATCTTCCGACGCCTGTTTCAGCCCGTCGCGTCCATGACTCATCATGTAGGAAAGCGCGCGCACGAACATGCCCATCTGGCCGTGAAAAGCGGTGAGGCGCCCGAGGGTTTCGCCACTATCTTCCGCTTCCGCGTGGTGCAGCGTTTCAACGAGCCTGTATTTTCCATCTTCGAGAAAGACATAAGGCAACGGCGCGAAAGGCGCGAGTGCATCTGACAGGACCGTGGGCCCTGCGCCCGGACCGCCGCCGCCATGGGGCGTCGAGAAGGTCTTGTGAAGATTGATATGCATGGCGTCGACGCCGAGATCGCCGGGCTTCACCTTGCCGGCGATGGCGTTGAAATTGGCGCCGTCGCAATAAAAGTACCCACCCGCTTCATGCACCGCATCGGCGATGGCGCGAATATCGCGCTCGAAGAGGCCGCAGGTATTGGGGTTCGTCACCATGATGCCGGCGACATCGTCGCCCAGCTTGGCTTTCAAGGCTTCCAAATCGACGCGGCCCGTCTTGTCGCCGGGAATAGCCTCAACCTTGAAGCCGCATTGCACCGCTGTCGCCGGGTTCGTTCCGTGTGCGGATTCCGGCGCCAGGACGCGAACGCGTTTGTCCGCCTCGCCGCGCGCTTCGAGCGCCGCCTTGATCGCCATCATGCCGCACAGCTCGCCATGGGCGCCGGCTTTCGGCGACATGGCGACGGCGGGCATGCCGGTGAGTTCCTTCAGCCAAAAGGCGAGCGTGTCGATCAGTTCGAGCGCGCCCTGCGCCGCGCTTTCCGGCGCCAGCGGGTGAAGGTCCGCGAAACCGGGCAGCCGCGCGACTTTTTCATTAAGGCGCGGATTGTGTTTCATGGTGCAGGAGCCGAGCGGAAACGGCCCCATGTCGATGGCGTAGTTCTTTTGTGAGAGACGCACGAAGTGACGCATAGCCTCGGGCTCGGACAGGCCAGGCAATCCGATGTCGGTGTTGCGCTCCAACCCGCCGAGGCGGTTGGTCTTGTTTTTCGCTTCGGGCAGATCCACGCCGCTTCCCGAAAGATCGCCGACCTCGAAGGACAGCGCCTCCTCGATCATCAGCGCCTTGTTGCCGGTAAAGGTGTTGACGTTGGTTTCCATCGCGTCGCTCGCTTTTGTGGGACGGCCCTGATTATTCATGGTCATGACAGCGCCTCCGAGAGTTTCGATGAAAACATTTCGATATCCTCATCCGTCACGCATTCCGTCGCCGCGACGATGAGGAGATTGCGCGCGTCTTTCCGGTGCGGGAGCAGGCGCGCGCCGGGAACGCCCGCGAGGACGCCGCCTTCGGCGAGTTTTTCGACAACCTCCGAGGCGTCTTTCGACAAACGCAGCGTGAATTCGTTGAAATAGCTCTTGTTGAGCAGTTCGACGCCGTCGATTTTCGCCAACGCGTCTGCGGTCCTGCAGGCCGCTTCATGGTTCAGCAGGGCGAGCTTTCTGAGCCCCGCCTCACCCAGAAGCGTCATATGGATCGTAAAGGCCAGGGTGCAGAGCCCCGAATTGGTGCAGATGTTCGAGGTCGCCTTGTCGCGGCGGATATGCTGCTCGCGCGTGGAGAGCGTCAGCACGAAGCCGCGCTTTCCTTCCGCGTCCGTGGTCTCGCCGCAAAGGCGTCCCGGCATCTGGCGGATATATTTCTGGCGCGTGGCGAAAAGGCCCACATAAGGCCCGCCGAAATTGAGCCCGTTGCCGAGCGACTGACCCTCGCCGACGACGATGTCGGCGCCCATCTCGCCGGGACTTTTGAGTGCGCCAAGGGAAACCACTTCCGTCACCACCGCGACCAGAAGCGCGCCTTTCGCGTGCGCCGCTTCGGCGATGGGCGTGAGGTCGCGGACATTGCCAAAAACATCCGGCGTCTGGACGACGACGCAGGCTGTGTCGTCGTCGATTTGCGAGATGATGTCTTCCGACGCGTCGACATCCATGGGGGACTGAACGACTTTCGCATTCACCAGTTCGAGATTGGTGCGCGTCACCGCGCCGTAATGAGGATGAAGTCCGCCTGACAGAAGCACCTTGCCGCGCTTGGTGATGCGCCGCGCCATGAGCGCCGCTTCGCCGCAGCCCGTGGAGCCGTCATACATAGAGGCGTTGGCGACCTCCATGCCGGTCAGCGCCGCGACCTGGGTCTGGAATTCAAAAAGATATTGCAGCGTGCCTTGCGCGATTTCCGGCTGATAGGGCGTGTAGGCAGTCAGAAACTCCGAACGCTGAATAATGTGGTCAACCGTCGCCGGGATGTGGTGCTTGTAGGCGCCGGCGCCGATAAAGAACGGCCCCGCGCCTGCCGCACGATTCTTTGCGGCCATCGCCCCTAACGAACGCTCCACCTCCATCTCACCCTTGTGATCGGGCAGATTGAAATCCGCGTTGAGCGCCTCTTTCGGCACGTCCGAAAACAAGGCGTCGATATCGGAAACGCCGACAGCTTTCAGCATCGCCTGACGTTCGGCCTCATTATGGGGCAAATATCTCATCATTCAGTCCTTTTCGCGCCTGGAATTGACCTCAGGAATTGCCGGCGAAATCCTTGTAGGCGCCCTCGTCCATGAGCGCGTCGAGCTCTGAGGGGTTCGACGGCTTGATCTTCACGAACCAGGCCGCGCCTTGCGGATCTTCATTCACCTTCGCAGGTTCGTCGACAATGGCGCTGTTGACTTCTACAATATCGCCCGAGATCGGCGCGTAGACGTCAGAGGCGGCCTTCACCGATTCGACCACCGCCATTTCATCGCCCTTGGCGAAAGTCTTGCCGACTTCCGGCAATTCGACGAAGACGACATCGCCGAGCTGTTCGGCCGCATGTTTACTGACGCCGATGACGTAAGCATCGCCTTCAGCTTTCACCCATTCATGATCTTCGGTGTATTTCACGGTCATCTTTTTCTCCCTAACCTCGGTAATAACGGTGCGGAACGAAGGGCATATCGGCGACGATCGCCGGCAGCGGTTTTCCACGCACAATCAGATTCACTTGAGTCCCGGTTTTTGAAAATCCGGCCTCCACATACCCCATGGCGACGGGCGCGCCGGCGCTCGGCCCGAAGCCGCCGGAGGTGACTTCGCCAATTTTCTGTCCGTCCACGGATTGTATTTCCGCACCTTCACGGGCGGGCGCGCGGCCTTCCGGCTTGAGGCCGATTCGAAGGCGCTTAGGCCCTTCTATGAGCTCGCGCTGAATACGTTCCGCGCCCGGAAAACCGCCCTCTTCGCGTCTGCGTTTGCCGACGGCGAAGGCGATATTGCCTTCAATGGGCGATGTTTCCGGCGTCAGATCATGCCCATAGAGGCAAAGTCCCGCTTCGAGGCGGAGGGAGTCGCGCGCGCCAAGCCCAACCGGCTCCACCTCCGGCGCGGCGAGCAGCGCCTTCGCCAGAAGCTCCGCATGGGAATTGGGAACGGAAATTTCGAACCCGTCCTCGCCTGTATAGCCAAGCCGGCTCACCACGACATAAGCGCCATTATCTACAGCCGGCCAGGAATAGCCGCGCATGGTCATGAACGTCTGTTCGGCGGCGCCGGGAATAAGCCGGCTTACGACCGCAGCCGCTTTCGGGCCCTGCACGGCGAGAAGCGCCCGGTCGTGGGCGATATCGAGCCGCACGCGATCGCCAAGCTTTTGTTGAATGAGGGCAAAATCTTCTTTTTTGCGCGCCGCGTTCACGACCAGGAACATCATGCCCTGAAGGTCATCCCTCAGGGGACGTGAAACCATCAGATCATCAAGCACGCCGCCTGCTTCGGAAAGAAGGACCGTGTATCGCGCAGCCCCCTTTTTCAATTTTGAGATTTCGCCAGGCATCAACGTCTCAAGCGCAGCAGCAATCGCCTCATGCGCGCCCGGAGCGCCCCGCTCGACTTCGAGAGAATGCAGGAAGGCCTGTCCCATATGAGAGACATCGAAAAGACCGGCCTTTTCGCGCGTGTGCAGATGCTCTTTCAGGATGCCCGCAGGATACTGCACCGGCATGGCATAGCCAGCGAACTCCACCATCTTCGCGCCGAGCGACAGATGCAAATCGTAGAGAGGCGTTTTCTTGAGCTCGTTGTAATCCTGATTCGGCATCCAGCTTTCCCATGACAAACCGCCGCTTCATTGCGGCGACCCCGGCTGTCACGGGAACCTGAGAGATTTCGCAGAACACCCCATAGTGTTTCCGCTTACTCCGTCGGTGGAGCAGCGCTTAATGAGCGCCGCCCGCTTTCCAGCCTGTAGCGCAGCAAGCGGTCCTTTTGCCTGAGAGTTTCCGGGGCGGTTGCTCCTTCGGCGCCGGCGCAATGACGACCGGCCTCTCCCGCATGCTACATGTCCGGCGAATATGCCGGACGATGGGCGCGACCATAAGCGCGCCGTTATGAGAGTCAATTAGTCTCGGTAATAGCCTGCAGAAAAACTTACGCAGCCGCCATGGCAGCGGCGCACTCGCGGCAATGGCCTTTGATCTCAAGCCGCGCCGTATGCATGTCAAAAGCCGCAGCGCGCACGGCGGGCGCAATGTCCGCCTCGACCGCCACCACCTGAAGTTCTTTCACCGTGGAACAGCTTTCGCACACGAGAAAAGTCTGGACCACATGAGGGCCTTCATGATTGCAGACGACAAAAGCGTTCAACCCGTCCAGCTTGTGGATATGTCCCTTGGCTTCGAGACCGTCGAGCGCGCGGTAAACTGTCATGGGCGCGCGAACACCCCGCTCCTTCAAGCGGTCGAGAATTTCATAAGCTTTCAATGGGTCCCGACTTGCCGCGAGCACGTCCCAAACCAGCTTCTCGTTTTTCAAAAGCCCCGCCGGCCTTTTGCGGGAGCCCCCATCGTCGTGATCATGGCCCTTGTCACTCACAACTTTTCTCCTCATCCGCTATTATTGTTATAGCTTTGTTATATCATTCTGAAAACCCTAATGCCGGTAGTTTTTTTCCCGAAACCAGGTCGATCCAAGCCATTTTTCCCCTGACCTGACCGCGACCCCTTCATGCCGTGAGGCCGGGTCGGGATCCCCGTTTTTGTTAAGATTCTCAAAGACGAGAACGTCCCCTATTCGTCCTTTGAAGGCAAGGTCGGGAACCGTAAAACGCGTTTCTCCACCCTCATAATCTTCATTAAGATAAATGAGGCCGGTCGCAGCGCGCTGGCCGCCGCGTTCGAACTCCGGCCCCGGCGGCAGCCAGTCGCAATGGGGCCGATATTCCTTCCCAGGCGCGTAATAGAGAACGCCCAGACACTCGGCCTTTTCCGGGGGCCGGCGCGCCAGCGCCGCCAGACGGCGATTGAGCATGACAAGGGCGAGATCAAGATCCACGAGCGCGAGAATCGCCGTCAATGACGTCCTGTAGGCATCCTGCATGGTCGCGCCGGTGTGCGGATCGACAATTGTGGATGACGCCAGACGACGTGCCGATGCGGCGATCACATATTCGCATTCTTCCGGCGTGTAGGCGCTGCGGAAAACTCGGGCCGGCGGCGTGTCGCACAATTTTTCTGCAGCAAGGGAGGGAACTGCTGGTTCATTGGAGAGCTTGTCAGATATGCGAGTCCAATCCGGCGCCGCAGGGCTTTGGGGCGCCGCCGCCCCGGCTTTAGCGAAAACTTTCCTCAGGAAAGCTGCATGAGGGTACCGAGCTCGTTCCAGAAAATTGAGTTGCGTGTTCGCAGCCTGCGCATCTGTGAAGGCGCGGCCTTCGCAATACCGGCGCACTGCGACAGCGGCGGCGACCGGGTCCAGCGGAGCCGCTGCCGCGATGAGGCCGGCGCCGTCCCGATCCTCCGGATCGGCGGCGAAGAGCAGCATCGCAAGCTCGCGCATGGCCGCAGGATCGCCCGTCTTAGCCGAGTTCATTACGAGGCGTATGGCTTCGCGCCAGTCACGCTCGCGTCCGAGCCCCATGGCGGCTAGCACGCCCAGGAGACGTTGCGCCGGCGACGATCCTTTTTTGCTGGCGCGAGCCAGCATGTCAGCCGCCTCGTTTAAGCCGTCATGATCTAGCCTGCGGGTCGCCAGCGTATAGAGCGCATCTCCGAAACCTTGCTCCGCTGCAGCGGCAAGCCAACGATCAGCTTCCTTTTTTTTTCCGGCACCGCTCAGTTTTGCAGCCAAAAAATATTGCGCGCGGGCGTCCCCCTTCTCAGCGCGCATTCTCACATCATCCAGAGAATCATTCGGCGTTGTCATGACGCAAAGCTAACACTCGCTTTGCGATCAGGGCCAGCCTGCGCGATCGAATATGCGGACCGCCTCGGCCTGATGCTCGCCAAGCGCCGAGACCGGCAGCTCATCCGCCTTGAAATCGGCATAGGCCGCAATCGGTCCTTGCGCGGCAACGCCCGGCGCCACCGGGTATTCATTGTTGCCGCGCGCGAAAGCGGTCTGGGCTTCATCACCCAGGAGAAACGCAATCAGCCGTTCGGCATTGTCTGCATTGGGCGCATATTTTGTGACGCCGGCGCCGGAAATATTCACATGGGCGCCTCTTCCATCCTGGTTGGGAAAGAACAGCTCGAATTTCTCGCCGATTTCGGCGGCCTTCGCATCGTCAGCGCCTTTATAGCGCGCCGTATAATAGGAATTGACGATGGCGAGCCGGCAAAGACCGGCTGCAACAGCTTCGATCTGCGACGTGTCATTGCCTTGGGGCTTGCGCGCGAAATTCGCAACGACGCCTTCAGCCCACTCCTCGGCCGCTTCGGCCCCATTATGCGCGATAATCGAAGCAAGCAGCGACTGGTTGTAAATGTTCGAGGAAGACCGCACGCAGATCATGCCGCGATAGGCAGGATCGGCAAGATCTTCATACGTATCCAGCCCGTCGGGCAAACCCATCTCTTTATTGTAGATGACGATGCGCGCGCGCTTCGACAGACCGAACCATTTTCCGTCCGGATGACGATATTGCGCGGGGATGCGCTCTTTCAATTCTTCGCTGTCAATTGTGCGAAAAACATCGCGCTGATCGGCGCGCCATAAAATGCCGGCGTCAGCCGTCATGAAAATATCCGCCGGGCTCGCGTCGGCTTCCTGCGTGATGCGTTCGATTAGGGCGTCGCCGCCCGCCTCGATCAGATTGACGCGAATGCCGGTTTCATCCGTAAACCGTTCAAAAAGCACGATATCGGAATCGTAATGACGTCCGGAATAGACATTGACCTCGCCGGTGATCGGCCGCTCTTGCTTTTCCCCGCCGCAAGCGACCAGCATCGAGACGAAAACAGCGACGCCGATCCGCGCCATCATTCCGGGCATATCAGAAACCTTTCTGCGAATAATTCTCAATAGCAAAAATATCAAATGCGATGACAAACGCAAGCCGCCAGGGCCGAATTCGCCGACCCTAAAATTATCCAGAAAAAACAAAGACCTTAGACCAATCCACGGCGACGGACACGCCCGCGCCGACCTCCGGCGCAGCGGCCATCTTCACCCAGAGCGGCGCATTATCAGGCCCCGCGAGCCGCACGCGCCATCCCGGCCCTGCAAACCGGACGTCGGCGACTTTAAAGTGAGAAAGCTCGTCTTTTGACGCTGTCAGGCAGTCCGCCCGCAACACAGCCCGTGCAGGCCCGGCCTTGAGGCCCGGCGCCGCCGCCTCCCCCAACATACAAGTAAAAACGCCGCCACGGACCTCGCCTGGCACGGTCTGGCTGCCCGGAAAGAGGCTTGCGCCATCTGGTGTGGCGGGCCGTTCATATAAATCTTCGGGCGCAGCGGTCTCGATGATTTTCCCCGCGCCCATCAGCGCAATGCGGTCCCCCAGCGCTAAAGCCTCATCGGCGTCATGGGTGACGAGCAGGACCGCCGCTTTTTGTTCCTTCAGCACACGGCGCAACTCCTCGCGCAAGCGCCGCCGCAGCGCCACATCGATGCTGGCGAATGGCTCGTCCAGCAAAAGCGCTTTCGGTTTCCGGGCGACGGCGCGCGCGAGCGCTACGCGCTGCTGCTGTCCGCCGGAAAGCTCATGGGGATAGCGTTTCGCGAGATCCTCTATGCCGAAGGCCGCGAGCTGATCGGCGATGCGCGTTTTTGCATCGCTCATGCCTTTCAGGCCAAAAGCGATATTTTTCTCGACTGTCAGATGCGGGAAAAGAACATAATCCTGAAAAACGAAACCGATGGGCCGCTGTTCGGGCGGCGTCTCCCGGCCCGGCGCCGCGAGCAGCGCCTTGTCCAGGCGCACTTCGCCTGCCTGAAGCGCCTCCAGCCCCGCCGCAATGCGCAAAAGCGTGGTCTTGCCGCATCCGGACGGACCGAAAAGGCAGACAACCTCGCCCGCCTCGACGGAAAGGCTCGCATTATCGACGGCGGCGACGCCGCCGCCATAGCGGTGGGAAATGCGATCGAGGTCGAGGCTCATGAGGTTTTCGGCGCCGGTCTTTCCATCAGGGATTGGGAATTGCCTCACTTTCGCATAGATGTCACCAGTTAATAACGAGAATTAAGAGCAGGGCCCTAAGCCCATGAGCAACAAGAGAACAAAGAGGAACGCATGGCGCGGCGCAGCGGCAATCATCCTGATCGCCGTCTTCGCCGCCGCCCCCATCGTCGCCATGCTGGCCGGCGCCGGCGGGTCTGACGGCGCTCTATCGCTTCTGACAAGCCGTCTGGGTCTCAACTATGTGTCGACGACATTGCTCCTCTGCGCCGCGGCCGGCGCGAGCGCGGGGATTGTGGGCGCCGTGACGGCCATGCTGGTTTCGCTGACAGAGTTTCCGGGACGGCGAATGCTGTCTGTGGGGCTCGCCTTGCCTTTCGCCATTCCAGCCTATGTGGCCGCCTATGCCTATGGCGATCTTTTCGGTCCCTTCGGCCCGGTCGCCGCCATTATCGGCGCCGAGGCGCTGCCCGAGATCAGGTCCCTGCCGGGCGCGGCGTTCGTCCTGATGCTGACGACATATCCTTATGTCTATCTTGCCATGCGCGCCTCGCTCGCCGAGCGTTCCGGCGCGATGGTGGAGGCGGCGCGCTCACTTGGAGCAAATCCCTTCCGCGCGACCCTCGGCGTTTTGTTGACGGCGAGCCGTCCGGCGTTTTTCGGCGGCCTTGCGCTGGCGCTCATGGAAATCGCCGCCGATTACGGCGTCGCCGATTTCTTCGGCGTGCCCACTTTGAGCGTCGGCATTTTCCGCACCTGGTATGGGCTCGGCGATTTGCAGGGCGCCATGCAACTGGCGGCTGCTCTCTTCCTGGTGGCGCTGATGCTTGTGCTGATGGAAAGCGCCAGTCGAAAGGGTCGCGCCAGCAATGATGTGCGCGCACAACGCAAGGCGCGGCGCCTTTCCCTCTCGCCAGTTCATGGTTTTCTCGCCTTTGTCGCTTGCATCCTCCCGATTTTTTTCGGCTTTGTCGCGCCGGCGGGCCTGCTGCTTTCAACGTTACAACCGGAAATGAACGCCATCGTCATGCGCAATCTCGCGGCGGCGGGCCTTAATACCGCAGCGATTGCAGCCGCGGGCGCAGGCGCCGCGCTGTTTCTGGCGCTCATCCTTGCTTATGGCGCGCGAGCGGCGCATGGGCGCATTGCCAAACTTGTCTTGCGCGCGGCGACGCTTGGCTACGCCGTGCCTGGCGCGGTGATGGCGATCGGCGTCCTCGCCCTGTCGGCGAGCTTTGCACGCCTTTCCGGTCACGCGCTTGCGGGCGGCGTTCTCATTCTTCTCTACGCTTATGTGGCGAGGTTCCTGACAGCCGGCTACAACGCTGCAGCCGCCGGCCTTGCGCAGATCAGCCCGCAAATGGACGGCGCGGCAAGGACGCTCGGCGCCGCGCCCAAACGCGTCATCCGGGAGTTGCACTGGCCCATGGCGCGGCTGTCCCTCCTCGCGGGCGCTGCGATCGTCGCCATCGACATCGCCAAGGAATTGCCCGCGACGCTGATTTTGCGTCCCTTTAATTTCGAAACCCTCAGCACCCAGATTTATCGCCTCGCTTCCGATGAACGTCTTGCGGATGCGGCGCCCGCCGCGCTGATCCTGATTGCGCTGGGACTTCTTCCCTCCATTGCGCTCAGCCTGATCGCCGACAGCGGACATAAAAAGACCCGCAGGAGCAAAGCGCCTGCGGGTCCGGAGCTTGAAAGCTTCAGCGTCTCTTAATCGCTCTCCCCGCCGCGATAGGCGAAGGGAAGATCGCCCCGTTCGAGATCGCGATAGCGTTCCATCAGCATTTTCTGACGGTTGTTGAGATCCTGACGCCGGCCATTGATGAACACGGCCTCCGGCCGCGTCGTCACCTCCAGAGGGTCGCCGTCCCAGACCACCACATCGGCGATCTTGCCGGCTTCAAGCGAGCCGAGCTGATCGCCAAGACCATACATGGTCGCCGGATTGAGCGTGATCGCCGCCAGCCCCGCATCGAAGGGCAGGCCTTCGGCGACAGCGTTGCCAGCATGCTGGCGAATGAGGCGGATATTATGCGCGCCGTCATAGAAAGAGATCTTGACGCCCGCTTCATTGAGCCGCGCTGCGTTTTGCAAGGTGGCGTCGATATCCTCGAACTCGCCCGGCAGATTGTAAAGCGCATCGGTGATCACCGGGATATTCGCCGAAGCGAGCTCCTCCGCCACGCGCCAAGCCTCGGAACCGCCATGAATGATAACGTTCAGTCGGTAGGTGTTTTTCAGGCGTATCAGCGTGCGAATGTCGTTGGCGCTGTTCACCGAAACGATCAGCGGCTGTTCGCCGTCGATCACCGGACCCAGCGCTTTCAGATCCGAGACGGCGAACCGGCCATGCGGACGGCGGATATAGTCGTTCGGATTTGCGTGATAGGAACGCGCTTCATCGAGATAGTCGCGCAACTGCGCCCAGGCGCCCATGCGCGTGCCCCCGCTGCGGTCGGAGCCCTGTTGGCCCATGGCGACATATTGCGCCGCTTCCGCGCGGGTGACGGAATTCGCCCGCCCGGAAAGGTCGATGACCGCCGCACGGCCGCCGAAGATCGATGTGCCAGGATTTGGCGCCATCAGCGCACGGGTGACGCCCCCCGCCCGATTCACGGGAATGAGCGAAGACGACGGATTATAGGCGTCGATGGCGTTCAGCGATGCGCCGAGCGGAAAATCGTCCGTGGGCGACTGAGGGGCCGGCGTTGCGTCATTGGAATCGGCAACGGCGCCGATCTCAACAAGGCCAATCGAGGAAATCGGCGAGAAAAGGCCCGGCGTCACCACCTTGCCCGAGGCGTCGATGACCGTGGCGCCGGCGGGGGCGGATAAATCCGCGCCCACTTGAGCGATGCGGCCGTCACGGATGATCACGTCGCCTTCTTCGATGACGCCGCCCGAAACGGTATGCACTTGCCCGTTCATGATGGCGACGGTTTGCGCATGCGCTGCTGCTGCAAAGACAGAAGCAGCGGCGATGAAAGCGGTGAAGGATTTCATGGGAATCATTTTCCTGATTGCTGCGGTCATTGGCCTGCTCCGCCCGTGTAGTCATTGTCATGAAGGCCGAGTTCGAAATCGACGCGCGGCGAGCGCGACGGATCGGACCGGTCATACATCAGCGCCCCGTCGATATAGACTTTCTCCGCCTTGGCGTAGACCGAGAACGGGTTGCCGTTCCAGACGACGACATCGGCCATCTTGCCTTCTTCAAGGGTGCCTGTCCGATCGAGCACGCCCATGGCTTTCGCCGGGTTCGACGTGATCCATGCGATGGCGTCTTCGGGTTCGATCTCAATGCCGATGCGGCGGCCGTCGGCCATGGCTTTGGCGGCTTCCTGATTGAGCCGCTGAATGCCGAGCGCATCGTCAGAATGAACGATGGCGCAGCCGCCGGGTTGGGCATGCACCAGTGGAACGTTTTCGCCGACCGTATCGAAGGCTTCGAGTTTGAAGCCCCACCAGTCGGCCCACATGGCCGCGCAGACATTGTTCTCGGCAAGAACATCCGCGATTTTGTAAGCCTCGATGGCGTGATGGAAGGTTGTCACGTCATAGCCGAACTCATCAGCCATATCGAGCACCTGCACCATTTCATCGGCGCGGTAGCAGTGCATGTTGACCTTGATGTCGCCATTGAGCGCGCCCGCAAGGGTTTCAAGCTTCAGATCGCGCGTCGGCGCCTCTGGCGCATCGCCCTTGTCATCATCGTCATTGTCCACCCAGGAATCATAGTCTTCCCAGTAATCTTCCCACTTCTTCTTGTAGGCGGCGGCTTCGATCCAGGCCGAACGATAGCCGGCGAAATTGCCCATGCGCGTATCGGGCCCGCCGCGGTCGCCATAAACACGCTTGGGATTTTCGCCGCAGGCCATTTTGAGGCCGTAAGGCGCACCCGGAAATTTCATTCCTTGTACGGAGCGTGAGGGCACGTTTTTCAGGATCGCCGATCGCCCGCCAAAGAGGTTCGCGGAACCGGGAAGGATTTGTAAGGACGTGATCCCGCCTGCGAGTGCGCGCGTAAAGCCCGCATCCTGCGGCCAGACCGAATGTTCGGCCCAGACATAGGCGGTGTTGGGAGATACGATCTCATTGCCGTCGGAGGTGGAGTCGTTTGACGGCGACGGATAATCGCCCAGATGGGAGTGAATATCGATGATGCCTGGTGTGATCCATTTGCCGCCGGCGTCGACGGTTCGGGCGCCCTCCGGCGCCTCGACCTCGCCGGCCGCGCCCACAGAGGCGATCTTGCCGTCGGCGATCAGGACCGCGCCGTCGTCAATGCGCTCGCCGTCGCCCGTGAGGACGGTGGCGCCGGTCAGGAGCACGGTTTCTCCGGGATAGGGTTCATAGGTGGACGGATAGGGATCCGACGGCGGGCGCACCGGGCCGTCCACATCCTCCTCGTTTTCATCCGTTGCGGCGGCGGTTTCCGTTTCCGCCGGCGCCGCCTTTTCGACTTGCGCCTCTTCGCTTTCGCCCCCTTCTTGCTGAGCGCAAGCGCTGAGCATCAGAACGGCGAGCGCCGTCCATCCCGTTTTTCGCATAGGTCCCTCGACTGGCTGCGGCGCTTCGTCGACAGCGCCGATATTTGTGTCATAAGACTAGCGCAAAATCGGGGCGCGGCCACCCCGCAGGGGGCGGATGATGACAGGATTTCGGGGACGGAGGATTTTATGACCAAGGCGAAAATCACGCGGCGCGCGGCGCTGTTGTCCGGCGCGGCCATGGGCGCCGCCTCCTGCGCATCCGCGCCGAAGATGACGCCTTATGTCGCAGTCAGCGAAGCGTCGGGCGGCGTCTTCGCCCATGGGGTCGCCTCGGGAGATCCGGCTGCGACGTCTGTGGTGTTGTGGACGCGCATCACGCCCGTGACCCGTGCGGCCATCGCCAATGTCGCCTGGGAAGTCGCCGCCGATGAAAGCTTTACCGACATTATTGCAAAAGGCGAAACGCAGACCGGTCTTTCCCGTGACTGGACCGTCAAGGCGCTGGCCGAGGCGCTGTCGCCGGGCATGACGTATTTTTATCGCTTCCGGTTGGGCGGCGACGTCTCGCCAACGGGGCGAACGAAGACGTTGCCCGATGGCGCCATCGATCAGGCGCGCTTCGCCGTCATGTCGTGCTCGAACTATCCGTTCGGTTATTTCAATGTCTACGATCTCGTCGCGCGTCACGACGATCTCGACGCGGTCATTCATCTCGGCGACTACATTTACGAATATAGCCGTGAAGGGTATGGCGGCGATCAGGGCCGCGCCCTCGACCGGGAACACGAGCCGCCTCATGAAATCATCTCCCTTGCCGATTACCGCCGCCGCCATGCGCAATATAAGGCCGACCCGGCATCGCAGGCGATGCATGCGAAACATCCGCTGATCGCCATTTGGGACGATCATGAAACATCGAACGATTCCTGGTCAGGCGGCGCGGAGAATCACGACCCGGCGACGGAAGGAAGCTGGGATGCGCGGCGGCGCGCGGCGCTGCAGGCCTATTACGAATGGATGCCCGTGCGCGAGCCGGACATGGCCCCGGAAGCGTTCTTCCGCTCTTTTTCCTATGGCGACCTTCTGACCGTCGCAGCGCTGGAAACGCGCCTCATGGCGCGCGCGCGGCAATTCGAATACTCCGAAGTTATACCAACGCTTCAAACGCCGGAAGACGTAGCGCATTTCCGCGATGTCATTCTCTGGGACGAGAGCCGGGAAATGCTGGGCGCCGCGCAGCTCGATTATCTGGACCGTACTTTCAGAAATTCCGTCGCCAAGGGCCAGCCATGGCGCCTGATCGCCAATCAGGTGATCATGGCGAAGGTGACCGCGCCCGACCTCAACCCGCATGTGGAAGAAGCGCAGATTGTCGAGCTTGAACAGCAATGGAACGAGGCGCGGGCCTTCGTCAAAATGTCCGCCCTCGGACTGCCGCTCAATTTCGACGCCTGGGACGGTTATCCGGCGGCGCGGGAACGGTTTTACGATCTGGCGCGCGAAGCGAACGCCGGCGGCATGATCGTCGTCACCGGCGACACGCATACTTGGTGGGCGAACGATCTCGTCGATAAGAATGGCGGCCATATGGGCGTCGAGCTCGGCACGCATTCGGTCACGTCGCCCTCGCCTTACCGCAAGGAGTTTCTCGGCGGCATGGGCGCCGAATATGCGCTTCTCACCAATCGCGACAACAAGGATGTGCGGTTCCTCTCCGGCGAGTATCACGGCTTCATCGATCTCACGATCACGCGCGAGGGCGCGCGCGCGGAATACAAAGCGGTCGATACGATCGAGGGCGGCGCCTATAACGCTTTCACCCACGCCGCTTTCGACATTGCGCGCGAGGATGGCGACGCCAGGTTCAAGGATATGGACGGGGCCGGGTTCAAGGACCGCTATCTGTTCGACCGGTAGGCCGGGGCCGGTTTTCTTTCCCGCCGCGCTTTGTGCTAGAAGCGCGGATGGGAGGGCGCCATGACGTTCATTTCGCGCATGATCGAAAAAGCAAGCTGGCTGCGCTTTATCGTCAGCTTTGTTCTTTTATTCGCCTATTCATACTGGGCCTTCATCCGTCCCGGTTTCTGGACGCGCGCGCAGGAGGCGGCGGCGCACTTGCCTGAAACCTTGCAAGGCTTTCACGATGAACAGCCGGCGCTTGCTTTCGGCAAGCTTGGCGAGGCGACAAGCGACTATCTGATTTTTCAGGCGGTCGATATTCCCTTCGCCTTTCTGAACGCGGCGATGATCACCGCCGCCATCGCGCTTGGGCTCAAAATTTTGAAGCTCGCGGCAACACCCTTGCGTTTTTTGCTGTTGTTGCCGCTGATTCTTTTCGCGGCGGAGATCGCCGAAAACGCGCTCCTCTTTCTCATGGCGGGCGATTACATTCCTGACCGCGGCGCGCCCGCGACCGCGCAGCAGGTCATGACCAACATTAAAGGAGCCGCCGCCATGCTCGGAACCGTGTGCGCCCTCGCCGCCGTCGTCAGCGCTGCGATAGCAAGTCTTATCAGCCTGTTCAGGAAGCCCGCATGAACAAGCAAGATCTCATCGCCTATGCTGCGGCGCTCCCGAAGGCGGAGCTGCATCTTCATATTGAGGGCAGCCTTGAGCCAGAGATGCTGTTCAAACTGGCGCAGCGCAACAAGGTCGATATTCCATTCGCGTCCATAGACGAGGTTCGCGCGGCCTATAAGTTTTCAAACCTGCAGGATTTTCTAGACATCTATTATCAGGGGATGAGCGTTCTTCTGACGGAAGAAGATTTCTTCGACCTCACCATGGCCTATCTCAACCGCGCGCGCGCCGACAATGTGCGCCATGCGGAGATTTTTTTTGATCCGCAAGGCCACACGGAACGCGGGGTTTCTTTCGATACGGCGATCAGCGGCATAGTGACAGCGCTTTCAATGGCGAAGGCGCAATTCGGCATGACAGCAAAGCTGATCATGTGTTTCCTGCGCCATCTGCCGGAAGAGGACGCTTTTGAAACGCTGAAACAGGCGGAAAACTGGCTTGATCGGATTGAGGCCGTGGGGCTCGACTCGTCCGAAGTCGGCCACCCGCCGTCGAAATTCGAACGGGTCTTCAAGGCGGCGCGCGAGCGCGGATTAAAGCTTGTGGCTCATGCGGGCGAGGAAGGCCCGCCCGATTATGTTCACGAGGCGCTGGACTGCCTCGCTGTCGACCGGCTCGATCACGGCAACCGCTCGCTGGAAGACGCCGCGCTGGTTGAGCGTCTCGCAAAAGAACAAATGACGCTGACGGTCTGCCCCCTGTCCAATCTGAAACTTTGCGTTGTCGATGACATGCGCGCGCACCCCTTGAAGCGGATGCTTGAGTTAAACTTGCGCGCCACCGTGAACTCCGACGACCCGTCTTATTTCGGCGGCTATATGAATGATAATTTCAAAGCCGTCATCGAGGCGCTGCCGCTGACACGCGAGGATATCAAGACACTCGCAAAGAACAGCTTTCTCGGGTCTTTTCTCAGCGAAGGCGAAAAACGCGCGCAGCTTGCGGCGATTGAAAACGTTTAATCGTCGTCGTGGATCTGGCTGATCTTCGAACCTTCGAGCGACAGATTGTACATGAGCCCCTTGTTGTCGAAGACGAAAGCGACGATCGGCTGGTTCAACTGTGTGGTGTCAATGGCGCCGCCCGCGCCAAGGGTGACGACGGCGACAGATGCATCGACGCCGATTTCCCAGCCCTGACTTGAACGGAATTTGTCGAGCGCGCCCTGATCGAGAAAGACAATGATCTGGCGGCGCGACTGGCCGCCGAACTGAAGCCCGATGGAGGCGGCGGCGGTCGAATAATAGGCGGCGGTCTCCCCGCCGATGCGCAAGGCGCCCTGACCATATTCGCCGCCGATCCCGATGCCGCCTTTGCGGATCAGCGGAAAAACCAGAACGCCTTTGGCGCGGGCGAGCACTTCATCGGCCCCGCCGATATCCTCGCGGAATTCGGACAGCGCCTCATTGGTGCGGCGGTCGATTTTTTCCTTCGACGCGGCATAGGCGGCGCCGGAAAGCGCGCTCAAGCCCGCCAGCAGAACAAACAAAAAACGAAATGCACGAATGGCGGTCATGAATGCCTCCCAAAAATCTGGCGGAGCCTCGCCCCTCATTCCGGCCAAAATAGGGCCAGCGCGCGCGCCTTCGGCTTAACTCTTCGCAAGGCGGTGATTAACGGTAGCTTAACGCGACCGCCAGCGCCTTGCGAAACTCCGCGACGCGCGGGGCGTAACGAGCCTGCATGGCCTCAAGCGCCGGGGCGCCCGCCTTGTCCGGCGATCCTGCGTGAAATGGCGGCGCGGGGTCATATTCGAGCCCGAGCTGGATCGCCCTGGCGACGTCTTCGCCGGCGATTTCCGCCGCCAGCGTGAAG
This sequence comes from Parvularcula sp., assembly GCA_002704915.1. Lineage (GTDB taxonomy): Bacteria > Pseudomonadota > Alphaproteobacteria > Caulobacterales > Parvularculaceae > Hyphococcus. The sequence goes on along the minus strand of PAIP01000034.1, from coordinate 44,778 downwards.
GCGAAGTCGATCCCCGCCGTAACCCCGCCGCCGGTGAAGAGATTGCCGTCGCGCACGACGCGGGCCTTCACCGGCTCGGCGCCGACAGCTTTCAAATGGTCATGATAGGCCCAGTGGGTTGTGGCTTTCTTTCCTTCAAGCAGCCCCGCTGCGCCGAGAATGAAGGCGCCGGTACAGACGGAAGTCACATAGTTCGCCCGCGCGCCTTCGCGCTTTACGAACGCAATCGTGCCTTGGTCCTGCATGGCGTCATCAATGCCGAAACCGCCGGGAATACAGAGAAGATCCGTCGGCGGACAGTCCGTGAAATGATGGGTCGGGTTGATCGTCAGCGCCGTATCCGTCGGAACCGGCGCTTTTGTTTTCGCAGCGAGTGCAACCTCCGCGCCCGGCAGCCGAGACAACACCTGCAACGGGCCAGTGAAATCGAGCTGCGTCAGGTTCGGGAAGAGAAGGAAGGTGATGCGCATGACTATCGAGACTAGGAAGTTGTCATCCCGGACGCAATGCAGCGGGAAACGATGCTTTGCAGATCCGGGATCTATTTCCGGAGATCCCGTGTCTGCACCGCGTCGTCATGACGCCGCGCCGCGCACGGGATGACGCGACGTTTTACAGCAATTCATCTTTTCCAGCCGGCGATCACTTCCGTCACCTCTTCAATCTGCCGGCCGGATTTGTCCACCCACTTTTGAGAAGGCCCCTTCCAGCGGCATTGCGTCCAATCGACGGCGCCGTTCTTTTTGAAAGCAACGCCTTCCTTTTTCAGGCGGCGGCGCTGTTCCTCAGCGCCGGAATGATCGGCCGGCGCGCCGGACGCCGTGACGATGCGATACCATTTCAGGTCTTTCGGCGCGGAGCGCATGGCGCGGGCCACCTGCCGCGGCCCGACGCCGGGCAGAAGGCTCGCGATCATGCCGTAGCTTGCGGCCTCGCCCTTAGGCACTTCGCGGATGAGATCGTGAATGGCGTCGTAATCCGTCGCCACTTATGCGACTTCGAAGAGACCCGCGGCGCCCATGCCGCCGCCGACGCACATGGTGCAGACGACATATTTGGCGCCGCGGCGTTTGCCCTCAATGAGCGCGTGGCCGACCATGCGCGCGCCGGACATGCCGTAAGGGTGGCCGACGGAAATAGCGCCGCCATTGACGTTCAGGAGCTCGTCGGGAATGCCGAGCTTGTCGCGGCAATAAAGAACCTGCACCGCGAAGGCTTCGTTCAACTCCCAAAGGCCGATGTCGTCCATCTTGAGATTGAACTTTTCGAGAAGCTTCGGCACCGCGAAGACGGGGCCAATGCCCATCTCGTCCGGGTTCGTTCCCGCAACCGCCATGCCGCGATAAATGCCGAGCGGCGACAGCCCGCGTTTCGAGGCTTCCTTTGCTTCCATCACAACCGCCGCGGACGCACCATCTGACAATTGCGAGGCGTTGCCGGCGGTGATGTAATTACCTTCCTGAACCTGCTGGCCGCCCTTGAAGACAGGCTTCAGCCCTTGCAAGCCTTCCAGCGTCGTTTCCGGGCGGTTGCCCTCGTCTTTTTCGAGTTTTGTCTCAACATCGGAGGTTTCGCCGGTTTCCTTGTTGACGAACTTCATCACCGAAGCGAGCGGAACGATCTCGTCGTCGAACTTGCCCGCCTGCTGCGCGGCGTGGGTGCGCTGTTGCGACTGGAGCGCATATTCGTCCTGGGCATCGCGGGAGATGTTGTAGCGCTCCGCAACAATCTCCGCCGTCTCGATCATCTGCATATACGTCGCGGGCAGATTCTGGAGAAGCCATGGGTCGGGATGAACGAACATCTGCTTCGTCTGGTTCATGGAGATCGACTCGACGCCGACACCCATGGCGATTTGCATATTGTCTGAGATCACTTGTTTCGCCGCCGTCGCAATCGCCATCATGCCGGAGGCGCATTGCCGGTCGAGGGACTGGCCCGGCACGTCATGGGGCATGCCGGCCCGCAACAAGGAAAGCCGCGCGACATTGGGCGTCGCGGTGCCCATTTGCAGCGCCGCGCCGGCCACTACATCCTCGACCTCGCCCGGCTCGATCTTGGCGCGCTCAATCGCATTGGTCATGGCGTGGGCCGCCATCGCCGGCGACGTCGTGTTGTTGAACGCGCCGCGATAGGCCTTGCCGATGGGCGTCCTGGCGGTCGAAACGATGACGGCTTCTCTCATGATGATCTCCTCATTTGCAGCGTCGTTGCAGAACTCACGCAGCAACGACTTTCCATTGATGTTCCGGCGCTATGTTCGCCGCCATATCCCTGGCTGACATAGCATCGCTTTCGCGCTTAAACCGCCTGGCGTTTTTGCGCGTTCTTGTGACCTGCACCTGCTCCACATCCGGTGTGAAAGCCACAAACCATTCCGTTTCAACGCCCGTTTGCGTATCGATGCGCGCCATCAGATACATGGGCGGCTATTTCCATATTCATTTCTTGTCGGCGTAGGTTTTGGCCTTGCCGATGAAGTTCATATTCGGGCCCGACGAGTTCTCGTAATAATGGACATCTTTCGTGGATGAGATTTGATCCCAGTTTTCCGCGATTTCCTCGGGCGTCTGTTTCTCCGGCGGCAAATAAACACCATCGGTCTCAACGACATAAGCGCGGGAATAGCCTCCCGCAGCGCAGCTCACAATCGCACGAGAGGGGGCGTCTTCGCTGACGAGGTACAGCATCGCCGCGGTAATCGCCTCAGGCGTCATCTGGTTGAGGATTTCTTCTGGTATGCCGAGATCTTCTGTCATGCGCGTTTTGGCCGAAGGCGACAGGACATTCGTTTTTATGTTGTATTTCGCGCCCTCGAGATGAAGCGCGTTCATCATCCCGATCATGCCAGCTTTCGCGGCGCCGTAATTCACCTGGCCGAAAATGCCGTGCAGGCCGGAAGGCGACGACGTTAAAATCACGCGCCCATAAGTCTGCTCACGCATGATCGGCCAGACCGCATGGGTGCAGATCGCGGAGCCCACAAGATGCACGTCGATCACCGCCCTGAAATCGTCGAGCGTCATTTTATGGAAGGACTTGTCGCGCAGAATGCCGGCGTTGTTGACGAGAATGTCGATGCGGCCCCATTTGTCCATGGCCGCTTTCACCATGGCGGAGACTTCGCCCTCTTTCGTCACATTGGCGCCGTCGGCGATCGCCTCGCCGCCTGAGGCGTTGATGTGATTGACGACCTCTTCCGCCGCGGAAAGCGATCCGCCTGTGCCGTCCCTCGCCCCGCCGAGATCGTTGACGACGACTTTTGCGCCGCGCTCAGCCAGAGCCAGCGCATGACTGCGCCCGAGGCCGTTGCCGGCGCCGGTGACAATGGCGACTTTTCCGTCAAATCTGATCGACAAGGGAACTCTCCTTCAAGTGTTGACGACAATCTCGGTCTTCACCGAATTGGCGATGAAACATTGTTCGTGGGCCGCGTGATGCATCTTGTCGAGGGCTTGCGCGTTCACCTCAACGCCGTCGGCGAATCTGATTTTGGGATGCAAATCGATGCGGGTGATTGCAAGGCGCCCGTCCTCGTTCTTCTCCATACGCCCCACCGCATGATCCTCATAGGCGTCGACAGTCAGGCGCTTGCGCGCTGCAATCGCAAGAAAAGTCAGCATGTGACAGCTTGAAACGGAGGCGACAAACGCCTCTTCCGGGTCGAGGCAAGAGGGATCGCCGAGATAGGCCGGCGCCGCGGCGGCTGCGATTTCAAGGCCATTGTCGAAACGCCAGACATGGGTGCGGTTGTAATCGTCATAGGCGAAACTTTCCGTTTCGCGCTCCCAGGCGATGTCTGCGACATGTTCAGACATGCAAATCTTTCCTCAGACGAACTGCATGGTCAGCCATTCAGCGACAAGGGCGGGCTTTGTCTCGCCCTCGATCTCAACCTTGACTGCATATTTCAGCGTCCATTGGCCCGGCACTTTCGTATCCGCCGACATCAGGGTGAAGCGGCCGCGAATTTTCTGGCCCGACTTCACCGGATTGACGAAGCGTACTTTTTCAAAGCCGTAATTGACGCCCATCTTGACGCCCTCAAGGACGACAACACTTCCCGACGCAAGCTTGGACAACATGGAAAGCGTCAGAAAGCCGTGGGCGATGGTGGTTCCGAAGGGCGTTTTCGCCGCCGCTTCCGGGTTGATATGGATGAACTGGTGATCTTCGGTCACATCGGCGAATTTATCGATCCGCTCCTGATCGATGACAATCCAGTCGGAAACACCGGTTTCCTTGCCGACAAAGTCGGCGATTTTGTCGGGCGTCGTTGCGGGCATCGGCTCTCTCTCACAAACTGCGGCGCACCGCCTATATCAATAGCCGCGCATTTGCGCGAGCCGGTCGGCATGAAAAGCAGCATCGCCGAACATTTCCTGCGCCACGCGGATGCGCTTCATATAAAAGCCAATGTCATATTCGTCGGTCATGCCGATGCCGCCATGCATCTGCACGGCTTCCTGGCTTGCGAGTTTCGCAACCTCGCCCGCTTTGGCCTTCGCCAGAGAACAGATGGGCCCCGCCATGCCGTAATGGGCGTCGAGATCCTGCAAGGCTTTGAGAACCGCGGATTTCGCAAGCTCGATTTCAGAATAAAGATGCGCAGCCCTGTGTTGCAACGCCTGGAAGGAACCGATTTCCGTCCCGAACTGCTTGCGTTCTTTCAGGTAATTCACCGTCATCCCAAAGGCCTGCTGCGCGGAACCCGACATTTCAGCAGCGAGCCCGGCCCGTCCGGCGTTCAAAACGCCTTCGAGCGCCATATAGCCGCCATCGACTTCGCCGAGAACGTCGTCTCCTGTCGCCTCGACGCCGTCGAATTTGATACGCGCGGCGTTGCGGCTGTCGACCATTTGCGTCCGTTCGATCTCAATGCCTTTCGACTTTGCGTCGATGAGAAACAGCGTCAGCCCGTCCTGCTCGCCCGGCGCGCCAGCGGAGCGGGCCGCAACGATGATCTTGTCGGCGACATGGCCGTCAGCGACAAACGTCTTGTCGCCGGACAGCTTGAAGCCATTGCCGTGCTTTTCCGCTTTCATGGCGGTTTTTGCGGGACCGTGTTTGCGGGTCTCGTCCACAGCCAGCGCATAGAGCGCCTCACCCGCCGCGATCTTCGGCAGGGTGGCCTGTTTCTGCGGATCGCTCCCGAGCTTTTTCAGCGCCGTCGCCGCAAGGATCGATGTCGACAGAAAAGGCGAGGCCGTCAGCGTACGGCCCATTTCTTCGGCGAGCACGCCAGCGCCGACGAAACCGAAATCGGCGCCGCCATGTTCCTCGTCAATAAGGATGCCGGCCCACCCCATTTCCGCCATCTCTTTCCAGAGACCGCGATCGAAACCGTCCGGATCGTTCGTGTCGCGCAATTTGCGCAAGGCGGAGACCGGGGCTTTCTGCTCCAGAAACCCGTGCGCTGACTCGCGCAGCATTTCCTGTTCTTCGGTGAGGACGAGAGGCATTGGACTTCCTTTACGCGCGGTTTCTTAAGCACCCGGCAGTTCGAGAATACGTTTGGCGATGACGTTGAGCTGCACCTCGGAGGTGCCGCCTTCGATAGAGTTGGCTTTCGTACGGAGCCAGCCGCGGGCGAGCTTGCCGTCTTTGGTGCGCTGCCCTTCCCATTCGAGTTCGTCGGAGCCGCCAATATCCATAAGGATTTCAAAGCGGCGCTTGTTGAACTCGGTGCCGTAATATTTGAGCATAGACGAATTCGCGCCGACGCCCTGACCGGCTTTTGCTTCGTCTTTCATGCGTTCGAGTGTCAGAAGAAACGCCCAGCCGTCGATTTCGGCCTGCGCGATTTTCGCGCGCAGGAGCGGATCGGAAAGCTTGCCGTTTTCAAGACCGATATCATTTGCCGCGACCTCGCCCATGCCGCGGCCGCCGAGAAGACCGCCGCCGCCTGCGGAAATCATTTCGCGTTCATGGGTCAGGAGATATTTCGCAACGTCCCAGCCCTTGTTCATTTCACCGACAATGGCGGAGACGCCCGGCGCATGCTCCTTCGGCGTGGTTGCATCATCGAAGAAAGTTTCGCAGAAGGGCGACTTGCCGGAAATCAGCTTGATCGGTTTCGTCGAGACGCCCTTCTGGTCCATGTCGACCAGAATGAAGCTGATGCCCGTGTGCTTCGTCGCTTTCGGATCAGTGCGGACAAGCACGAAAATCCAGTCGCTTTCATCGGCGTAGGACGTCCAGATTTTCTGACCGTTGATCAGCCAGTGATCGCCCTTGTCCTCACATTTGCACTGAAGCGAGGCGAGATCGGAGCCGGCGTTCGGTTCGGAATAACCCTGGCACCACCGGATTTCGCCGCGCGCAATGGGCGGCAGGAAATGCAGCTTTTGCTCATGCGTGCCATATTTCAACAGCGCAGGCCCAAGCATCCAGATGCCGAAGCTTTCCAGGGGAGAGCGGCATTTCAGCTTGCGCATCTCCTCTTTCAGAACCTTGACTTCTTCCTTGGAAAGACCGCCGCCGCCATATTCCTTCGGCCAGGCGGGGACGGTCCAGCCTTTTTCGGCCATGCGGTTAAGCCAGGTTTTCTGCGCCTCAGACTGGAATTGCCAGCGCTTGCCGCCCCAGCAGATGTTTTCCTCGCCGCCCGCGCCGTCGCGCATTTCCCTGGGGCAGTTTTCTTCAAGCCACGCCCGCGCTTCCGCGCGGAAGGTTTCAAGATCGCTCATCGCCAGCCTACCCTTTTGCAATTTAGGTCAGCCGCGTTTGTCGGACGCTGGCGCGGTCGACGCAAGCGCTTTATGCAGTGCAGTACGCTCGCGGGAGGGTTAGACAGAAAGCGCTGGAGGATGCTGAAGCGCGATCTTCCTGACGGTGATCTTGTCGAATTTCGCCGTGCCGAGACGCGGCAGCTTCGACGGCGATATCCAGATGCGTTCCGGAACCTTGAAGGCCGCCAGCTCTTCCGCAAGAAACTCTCGCAAATCGGCGGCGTCGATGGTCATGCCCTCTTTCGGATAGACGACAAGCCCCACGCGCTCGCCCAAAACCTCGTCAGGGACGGAAAACACCACGGCCTCGGCCACATCGCCATGTTCGTAAACGCGGTTTTCAACCTCCAGACAGGAGATGTTTTCGCCGCCCCGAATGATGAGATCTTTTAGGCGGTCGACAATATAAAGATAGCCTTCCTCATCCATCCTGCCGAGATCCCCGGTGCGGAACCAGCCGTCCGATGTGATCGACTTGGCCGTTTCCTCAGGCAAATTGTGATAGCCGCGGAAATTGGCCGGGCTTCTGATCCAGACTTCGCCGACGCTTCCGGCCGGCTGGTCTTCCCCGTCCTTGACGATCTTGATGTCGGTCACCGGCGGCACGGGCCGGCCTGTAGAGTCGGGCCGAAGCTGATAATCCCCTTGCGAGATCACGCATCCGAGCGCATTGGTTTCCGACAACCCGTAACCCGATGACGGCTTGCCGTTCTGAAATTTCTCCGCGAGTTTTTTTACATGATCGGCGGGGCGTTTCGCGCCGCCGGCGGCGATGTCGATCAAGGTAGGCAGTCCCTCCGGCCCAACCGCCTGCATCAACTCAAAAGACTGACTGGGGACGCCGACAAAATTGGTGAGTTTCTCGCGGTTAATGACCGCGGCGGCTTCCTTCGGATCCCAGCGATACATCATGACGACGCGCCGCCCGACCATATAGGAAAGCAGAAAGATCGAATGCGAGCCGGTGACATGAAACAGCGGAATGCCGAGAAGAATTCCCGGATTGTCGCCAAAAGGACTCACGCCGTCACGCAGCTCTTTCAAGATCGCCGCTACGAAAGACCAGGAAAAGAGCGCGGAAATCGCCCCGCGATGGGTGAGAACGACGCCTTTGGGATGGCCCGTGGAGCCTGAGGTGTAGACGATGCAGAAATCGTCGTCCGGGTGGATATCCACCGCCGGCATGGAGTCGTTATTCGAGCGCTCCAGAAGATCTTCAAACCGATAGTCCGCCCCGTCTGCGTCCTCTCGGGCGAGCACCAGCGTCAGACCCAGGTCTTTCTTGGACGGGAGGAGATATTCAAGGCGCCGAGCGTCGGCGATCACGATCTTCGCGCCGCAATCCTCAAGCCCGTAATGCAGCTCCTCATCCTTCCACCAGGCATTTAACGGCACAATAACGCCGCCCAGCGCGATCACCGCCATATAGGTGACGCACCATTCGGGAAAATTGCGCATGGCGAGGGCGACCTTGTCGCCCTGCTTCACGCCGAGTTCGTCCTGCAGCGCATGGGCGAGACGGCAGGCGCGCCGCCACAACTCTGCAGAACTGACGCGTTCGTCTTCGAAAATGAGGAACTCTTTTTCGCCATGAGTTGCGGCGCCCTGGGCGAACAGCGCGGCGAGGCTGGGCGGCGCATTCTCGAAAACCCGGTACACATTCCCCCGGATTTCGGCCTCGCCCACTTTGAACATGGGATTTTCTGAAAGCAGCTTGAAAGCCGCAGCGGCGGTCTTCGCCGGATCGAGCGGCGCCATATCGGCCATGGTCGATATCGTCCCTTACCCTTGTATTGTCCCTGCTCTCTTCCTAGCCGAAGGCGCAGGAGCGCGGAACCGAAAGACGCAGTTGCCGCCTCAAAATTCTTTGGCGGCTCAGTTTTTTGAAAATTTTCGCACTGCCGTTGACCCTGCGGAAAGGATGCGGCGCTCAATGCCGTCGGGCGCGCCCTGAAGCCGCCACAGGGTGAAGAGCGCGCCCGCATAGACAAGGACGCCCGCCACAATATCGGCCAGAAGCCTCAGAAATGGCGCCAGACCGTCAACGGGCCCAAGATGCGGGCGAATGAGCAGAAACCAGATCGCCATGGCGCCGACCGCCCCGATGGGACGGCGCGCCGCCGCCACGGGCTCCCAGAAGGGCGCGCCGCTCGCCCGGGCATAGAGCGCGAGATTGAGAAAGACATGGAACAGCCCCATGCCGGCGGCGGCGAGGATCGCCCCATTAAGCCCGTGCGCCAGCGCCGCCCACAAGAAGACCGGCATGCGCAGGATAAAAAAGATCAGCTCACGGAAGAAAACAAGCCGCGTGAGGCCCAGGGCGACGGCGTATGCTTGTGTTGCATAAAACAAAGATTGCAACCCAATCACCGGCGCCAGGAATTCAATTGCCGGAACCGCGCCGCGCCATTTCTCACCGAGAACCACCAGGGTGAGATCGGGCGCCGTAAAGGCGAGGCCGAACGCCGCCGGCATGGCGAAGGCGCCAAGCGCCTCGACGCCTTTCAGGAAGCCGGCGCGCATCCGCTCCGGCTCCTCTTGCAATTCCGACAACCCCGGATAGATGGCCCGGGTCAGGGGCGCGGCGATCTGGCCTGCGACCATTTCCGACAATTGAAGGCCCAGAAAATAAACGCCTGCGCCGCCAGTTCCCGCAAGCCGGGTCAGAATCGGGACGTCCAGCTTGTTGTTAAGCGCCGCCATGAAACTGACGCCCGCGAGCCAACCGGAAAATCCAAACACTTTGCGCAAGGACTTGAAGGTGAAACGGGGCGCGTGCGGGCGCAGCAGATAAGAAAGCGATAATTGCACGAGCGCGCTCGCCAGCATGCCGCCGATGATCGCCCAATAGGTGCGAAAGATGATGGCGATAGTGAGAGATATGGCGACGCCGGCGATCCGGTTCAAAATCGTGACGATGAACTCCCGCGAGAATTTGAGATCGCGTTCGAATTCGTAAAAGCGCGGATTGAGAAATCCGGTCAGCACCGGAAAAAGGGCTACAGCGGAAAACGCCCAGAATAATCTCGGGTCGCCGTAAAACTCAGCCGCCAGCGGCGCCGCGGCAAACAAGAGCGCGCCGATAAAAAGACCGCGCATGACCGACAGGGAGAAAAGCGTGTCGAGATCGTCCCGGTCCGCATCGCGAAACTTCACTACCGCCTGCGAAACGCCGATATCGGAGATTCCCTGTAAGAGCTGCATGGCGACGGTCGCAGTCGCGACGATGCCGATATCCTCAGGAACGAGAAGGCGGGCGACGATGATTGTGTTGAGCGCGCCCAACAGCCGGGCTGCGATCCCCGCCCCGAAAATCCACGCCGCGCCGCGCGCCACGCGCGCCGTCAGCGAGGCGTTTTCAGGAGACGGCGTTAAGGGTTCTGACATCTGACGCTTCCGAGATGGGGCCGCCCCGCGACGCTCTCCCGCGGCTTAGCCCGGTTCGATGGCGCTGGCGACATTAGCGGGTGAAAGATTAAGGGGATGCTTGCGCCCCGCGCCGCCATCGCTATGGTGCGCCGCCTATTCTCCGCCCCAATCCGCCGGACCTCTCCATGCCCCACGCTTCCGCCCTTATGACCGTGATGATCAATGCCGCGCGCAAGGCCGCCCGCGGCCTCATTCGCGATTTCGGCGAGACCCAGGCGCTTCAGGTCTCGCGCAAGGGCGCCGCCGATTTCGTCTCCCGCGCCGACCACAAGGCCGAGCAGGATATTTTCGAGGAACTGTCGCGGGCCCGCCCCAAATACGGGTTCATCATGGAGGAGCGCGGCGAGATCGAAGGCTCGGACAATTCCAATCGCTGGATTGTCGATCCGCTCGACGGCACGACAAATTTTCTTCACGGGCTGCCGCAATTTGCTATCTCAATCGCGCTGGAACGCGACCGTCAGCCTTATGCAGGCGTCGTCTTCAATCCGGTCACGGATGAACTTTTCTGGGCGGAAAAAGGCGAAGGCGCCTATCTCAATGACCGCCGCATTCGCGTCTCCGGCCGCGATGACCTCAGCGCATCGCTTTTCGCCTGCGGGCTTCCCTTCGCCGGACGGCCGGGTCGCACACGCGCCCTGGAGGAAACCGAGCGCGTTCTTGAAAAAACAGCCGGCGTGCGCCGCTTCGGCGCCGCTGCGCTCGATCTCGCTTTTGTGGCGGCCGGACGCTTCGATGCGTTCTGGGAGCGCGATCTGAATATATGGGACGTCGCCGCCGGCGCCGTTCTCGTGCGCGAAGCGGGCGGCATGGTGTCGGAGATCGAAGGCGGCAGAAACTTTCTCACCGCCGGATCGATCCTCGCCGCCAATGCCGAGCTCTACGAAGAAGCGAAAGCGTTGATCGCGGGCGGCGCCTAGTCGGGCAGGCGATCGCCGCGCTTTCGCAACGCTTCAGCTTGCTTTCGACTTCGTGATCGCTTCGGTCTCTGCGCGGGTGGACTCAGGTCCCGTATTGCGTTTCGCCTGACCGCCCCAGGGGCCGCCCTTCATCCACGGATCAGGATCGCCCTCTTTGGTTTTGAGCCCGAAGAGCGGGAACAGGCCCGGATGACGTCCGAGACCACCATAAAGATCGAGACAGCGATCCACCCAGTCGCGTAAGGGGTCGTCATCGGCAAGCGCCGGTATCTTCGCCACAGAGGCCGTGAAAAGGAAGCCGCCGAGAATACGATAATCTGCATAGTTCGGCTCGTCGCCGCCCAGCCATTTCGCTTCGTAAAGCGCCTTGCGCAACGGCTCGAGCGCCAGCGAGATGCCCGGCAACCGGTCTTCGCGACCGGCCTGCATGTCTTCCAGCGTCGAGCCCAGCATGTTTTCGCGAGTCGACGTCACATATTCATGATCCTGCGGCAGAGAGAGGTCGCGATAGTCCTTGCAGTAACAGCGCATCCACGGACCGACCGCGGCGCCCCAGAACCAGGTGTCGAGCGCGCGCGTCAGCGTGGCGATGCCAGGATGCGGGATAAGCGCCGGACGGTCCGGATAGGTCTCATCGAGATATTCAACGATGCCCCAGCTATCGAGCACCCATTTGCCGTCATCCACAATCGCGGGCAGGCGTTCGGTCTTGCCGCCGGTGCGCTCCATGATGCCGGTGAAGCCGCCGGGCACGATATCCAACTCGAAACCCTTATGGGCGAGCGCATATTTCGTCGCCCAGACAAACGGACTGATGGTTGCTCCGGTTGAAAGCTGGAGATCGTAAATGGTGATCTTGTTGTCTTTGGCCATGATGAAAGCCTCCTTCCCTGACCCAGCCTTTAGCGCAGGGGGACAATCGTGACCTGCCCAGATGGGAAGTCAGCTTGATCCTTGGAAGCCGTAAAAAAGCCCGGCGGAATATGTAGGTGAAGTCAGCCCGATCAGACGCAACGATAATGGCGATAGCGCCAGCGCACCTCATGGGGGTTCGCCGTCTCCCCGTCGAAGACCGCCCTCAGGCCATAAGCGCGGCAATGGGCGTCGGCCTCCGCCTGCAAGTCGTCGGGGTCGAAATCATAGGGGTCGTAAGGGATTGAGATCGACTGATCGCCAACTGGCTCCGGGGTTGCGCAGGCGGCCAGCATCGCAAGACCCAGACCGGCCATCGCCATTCTCAACACAACCATTAGCGCCATCCCTTCCCGCTCAGCTTCCGCATGGTATCAAGGTGGCGGCGAATAAAAAAGAGCGCGGGGGAAATCCCCGCGCTCCCGTTTATCTCGGATTTTCAATTAAAGAGGGAATTGAAGGGTGAAAATCCCTCAGGCCGCGTCCGCGTCCTTGAGGATTTTGACGTTTTCAGCCTTCTCTCCGGAAATCGAAATCTTGCGCGGCTTCGCCGATTCCGGAATTTCCCGCTTCAACTCGACATTGAGGAGACCGTTCACGAGGGACGCGCCGGCGACCTGCACATGCTCGGCAAGCTGGAAACGCCGCTGGAACGAGCGGCCCGCGATGCCCTGATACAGGAACGTGCGGCCTTCTTCGTCATCCTTGCGGGACCCGGTGACGGTCAGGGTGTTTTCATGAAGCTCGACGTCCAGCTCATCTTCAGAGAAGCCGGCGACCGCAAGCGTGATGCGGTAATCATTTTCGTCGAGACGCTCGATATTATAGGGCGGGTATCCGCCGGTCTCGGCCTTGCCCATATTGTCGAGCAGGTCAAAGACTCGGTCGAAACCGACCGTCGATCGATAGAGGGGGGTTAGATCAAAAGTACGCATTTGCTTGTATCCTCCTTGGTTCAAGCGAGGGTTGCGCGCGCCCTTTGTTCCGCCATCAGGCCGGAATGGGACGCGAACGGAGCCGGTCTGGCCTCCGTCAAAACCGAGATAGGCGCCGTAGAGGCGAGTTCAAGGGCTTGCGCTTCTGGCGCCGCGGAAACCGTGGTAAACAGCCTGCCAAACATGGATGGGAGCCGAACATGACTTTAAAATCAACCCTTTACGCCGGTTTCGCCGTTATAGCCAGCCTCGGACTGGCGGCATGCGGGGGCGAAAGCGAGGTATCATCGGCCGCTGTCGAAGACGCAGCGCCCATGGACAACGCCGCGCGGCTGGACGCCGTGCTCGCCGGCAATCACCGCAGCGAGGAAGAGCGCGCGCGCGACGAATTCCGCCACCCCAAGGAAACCCTCCTGTTTTTCGGAATGGAGCCGGACATGACCGTGGTTGAGGTCTATCCCGGCGGCGGCTGGTACACCCAGATAATCGCGCCTTACCTCGAAACCGGCGGCGGCAAGCTTTATGCGGCGAGCTTTCCCGCCGAAGGCGCGAGCGAGCGCGCCCGCGCCGCGCTCGACGCTTTTCGCAAAACTTATGTGGAAGGGCCTGAGACCTATGGCGAGGTTGAAATGACGACGCTCGGCGAAGGCCATCACATCGCCCCTGAAGGGTCCGCCGACATGGTCGTCACCTTCCGCAACATTCACAGCTTTATGGGTCGGGAGATTGCAGAAGACACATTCGAGGAATTCTATCGCGCCCTGAAACCCGGAGGGGTGCTCGGCGTCGTCGAACATAACGCCGACGGATCGGACCTGCCGCGCGACGGCTCGTCCGGTTATGTGTACACGGACGATGTGATCGCCATGGCGGAAGCGGCGGGTTTCGAATTCGACTCAGCCTCTGAAATCAATGCGACCCCCGCCGATACGAAAGACCATCCTTTCGGCGTGTGGACCCTGCCGCCGGTGCGCCGGTCCGCGCAGATCAATGGCGAGGACGACCCCGATTTCGACCGCGCTCATTATGACGCCATTGGCGAGAGCGACCGCATGACGCTGAAATTCCGCAAATCCATTGCGGCCGACGGCGCCTTGCTCGAGTAAGGGAGGAAGGGGTTGAGCAACGCGGATACCGAAGACGCCCTAAGCGCAGCAGCGAAGAAAGCCTTCGCCGCCCCTTTTGACGCCGTGTTGAAAATCGCGCCTGACAACGCTCCTCCGCTTTGGGTCGACGGACGCCAGGACCCGCCGCAGCTTTTGGCGACGGCTCCCGACAACGCAGCGGACGATTGTCTGTGGCGTGGCGCGCGGGACGCCCTGATCCGCGCCATGGGAAGCGCGCGCAGCTTCGAAAGCGCTTATGTCTCGGGCCGCGTCGCCGTTTCCGGCGATATCAGCGTCATGGCCCGCCTCAAGCTTGCGGAAGTCCGGTGAGCCGGTTCATCGACATCGCCGGCAATCTCTTGCCCGAGGGCGCAAGCGTTGAAGACATCTCGGCGCCGGACGGCGCGAGACTGCGCGCCGCGTTTTTTCCCGCAGAGCATGCGCGCGGCACGGTGGTTCTCGTCACCGGCTGGTCGGAATTCATCGAGAAATATTTCGAGACCGTGCGCGATCTTCAGGCGCGAAACCTCAATGTCGCGATGATGGACTGGCGGGGTCAGGGGCTTTCCGACCGGGACAGCGCCCGCGCCATGAAATGGAGCGGCTACTTCGAAACGCTCAAGGAAGACCTGCGTCATTTCACAGAACATCATGTAAAGCCGCGTTTCGCCGCGCCCTACATCCTCATGACACATTCCATGGGCGGCCTGCCCGGCCTGATGCTGCTGGCGGAGGGATATGAAGGTTTTTCACGGGCGGTGTTATGCGCGCCCATGACGCGCCTTTTTCCCGAATTGCAAAACAAGGTGATCGCTTTTGCGGCGTCGGCCGCATGCGCGTTCGGTTTTGCAAACACGGAAACCGCACGCTCCCGCGATCATTCGGAGGCCTTCGAGGGCAACATCTTCACCAGCGACAAGACCCGTCACGCACGCTTTCGCGACTTGAAACTGGCGGCGCCGGAGGCCGCCTCGACGACGCCGACTTATGGCTGGGTCAAGGCGGCCATGATGGACAGCGCTAATATCCATGCGCCGGGCGCGCTCGCCGGAATCAAGGTTCCAGTGCTGATTATCTCCGCGGGAAACGAGCAGCAGATAGATGGCGCCGATCACGCCATCATCGCCGCCTCCAGCGACAAGATCTCTCAGCAAGTCATTCCCGGCGCGCTGCATGAGATCATGATGGAGCGCGACGCCATCCGCGCGCTTTATTTCAAGGCGTTCGATGATTTCGTTGCGCCGGTTTTGCAGGTCGATAGCCGTTAGTAATCTGGAAACTCCGCATATTGCGCCTGCAGGAAAGCGACGAGGTCGATCAATTCGCTGACGGTCAATTCATCATTATAATTGCGCATCTTCGATTCGCCCTCTTCGGAATAGGCCTCCGAGCGATAGGCGCGGGAGATCCTGTGGGAGGGATTGATGATCGAAGTCACAAGTTGGCCGTATGTATCCACCTTCGTCGTCATCCCGCCAATCGGCACGGTGTTCTCGATCGCGAGACCTTCGCGCAAGTCCTCCATGCCCTCAATGACGTGACAGCTCGAACATTTCTTGTCGATGAAAACCTGACGCCCCGCTTCTGCGTCGCCATCGGGCAGCCGGAAACCGTGACTGGAGGTGGGGCTCAAGTCACAGGCTGTGATCATTGTCGCCAGGAAAAACAGGCATAATAAGAGCCGCGGCATTGTCGCCTCCCCGGACTACTTCTCGCCAATGTTATGCGCCTCATATGTCAGATTTGTAACAGGCGCGCCACGCACTCAAAACGCCGCATCGGCCAGTAGACTATCGTCGGTGAGCAGCCTCCCGGCATGGGTTGAAATTAGAAGATATTTGCGCTAAAATTTGCGCAAATCAATATGGTCTGTGCAATGAACGCTCTCTCGGAAAATCTTTTCGGTCTGAAAATGCGGCGCGTGTCCGATCTCATCGGCGAACAAGGCCGGGAAGCCTTCTGGAGATCCGGCATTGGCCTTGATGCAAAGCTGACCTCGCTGGTGATCGCTCTTTATGAAAAAGACGAACAGAGCTCGAGCGATCTCGCGGCCTTCACAGGATTGTCCCGCCAGCTCGTGGAATCGCGGCTGAAAACGCTCGAGGCGGAAAGCTATGTAAAATCCGCCGTCAGCAAAAAGGATGCGAGAAAACGTGTTTTTTCCCTTTCCGGACGCAAACGCGCCGAAGTGAAAGAAGCCGTCCAGATGATGCGTGATTTTGAAAAGGTTTATGACGCCTTGTGGCGCGAAATCGGCGTCGACATGAGTGATACGGTTTTGAAACTTGAACGCGCGCTCCACGCAAAGCCCCTGCTCGCCCGGCTTTGTCAGCAATTCCCGCAATATCAACAAGATCTGAAAGTCAGCGGCAATGACCGCTAGTTTGAAGAGTTGTCTGTTCGTCCTTTTTTTTGCGTCTGGTTGCGCGGCGACGCCTTCAGATCCGGTGTTAGTGCGCGCTGAAGCGGCAGGCGCCCTGGTGGTTGAGGCTTATGACCCTTCGGGGCCAGGCGCCGCCTATCTTGTTTCAAAAAATGGAGCCGTTCTTGTTTCCGGCGCCGTCGGATACGCTAATCTTGAATGGGACGAGCCCATGACGGACGAGACGCCGGTGCGCATCGGCTCTCTCTCAAAACCCGTCACCGCCGTTATGGTCCTGCAACTCGCGGAAAAAGGGCGTCTCAACCTTGATCGACCTGTCAGCGTCTATGCGCCGGAGTTGCCCGAACAATTTGGCGCGGTCACCATGCGCCAGCTTTTGAGTCATCGGTCAGGCATTGCAGACTTTCTCCTGGATCCTGCTTTGCTGGAACATATATGGCTGCCCATAACCACGGACAAACTTATCGATCTGGCAAAGGATGCGCCCACCGCATTTCCGCCTGGCGAGAAGTACGAATATGTGAATTTCAACTATGTAATCGTCGCGCATGTCATCGAGAAAATTACGGGACGATCCTACAACGATGCCGTCAATGCGTTTTTCACTGACCACAATATGACGAATTCTCACTTCGATGCTCATGACGCTATTATCAAAAACCGTGCGGCCGCTTATGAGCTTCGCGATAGCGGCGTATTGAACGCGCCCGGTCTCGACATGTCTCATGTAAGCGCAGCCGGCGCCCTTCTCTCTTCAGCGGGAGATCTCAACCGCTGGATCACGCTTTTGACCGCAGGCCAGTTTATTAGCGAGGCGACGCTTGATGAGGCCTGGACCCCGCAGCCGCTTCCAGACGGCGCACCGACCTCCTACGGTCTAGGCTTCAACGAAACTATGTTTTGCGGGGTTCGTATGATCTGGCACACCGGCTTGGCGCCCGGCGGTCAGGCGGCGTTCATGTTCGCGCCGGAGGAAAACGTCTTCCTTGTGGTTCTGAGCAACGCCTACAATACGCCGAATACGGGCAAGCTCTCCCGGCGAATGATGACGCTGATGCTGACGGGTGACGCGGACGCGCCCTGCGTTTCGGAATAGGCCCTAAGCCTTCAACAACTCTAGCGCGGCGGCGTGCAGCTCCGGCGTCGCAGCCGCGATTAACTCGCCCGTGTCGTCGCTCCCCGGCGGCTGTCCCTGCCAGTTTGTAACGACGCCGCCGGCGCCTTCGACCACCGGAATGAGAGCCGCATAGTCATGGCGCTGCAAGCTGCTTTCGATAACAAGATCGAGCTCACCGCTCGCAAGAAGGGCGTAGGCGTAAGCATCAAGCGAGAACCGCGCCACGCGGGCAGCCTTCGCCACACGTGCAAATGCCGCCGCTTCGGCGTCCGAAAAATAGCCGCTCGCCAGCGGATCTGTTGTCGATAGGCGCGCCTTGGCGATGTCGGTCAGGCCGCTGGTTTTCGCAAAGCTGGTTTCGCCGCGATGGGTGTAAAGCGTTTTGCCGCCTGCGCCGACCCAGCGTTCGTCGGTGAAAGGCTGGTCGATCACGCCGATCACGGGCGAAGCGTCATGTTCCAAAGCAATCAGAGTCGCCCAGCTTGGCGTTCCGCACATGAAAGCCCGCGTGCCGTCCACGGGATCAAGCACCCAGCGCCACGCTTCATCGCCCGGTGTTTCGCCAAACTCTTCGCCGAGCACGCCGTGACGCGGATAAATCTTTTCAATCATCCGCCTCAGAGCGCGCTCGGCCTCGCGGTCGGCATCCGTGACCGGGTCGAACCAGGGCCCCGCCTTGTTGAAGATAGTCGTTCCTTTTCGAAAACGCGGCAGGGTTTCTGCGCGCGCAGCATCAGCGAGGCGCAGTGCGAAACTCGAAAATTCCTGCAGGTCTTGCGGAGAAAAGGTCATGGCGCGGCGATCATGCTGATCGCCGCGCCATGGTGCAAGCCAGAAGTTCTCGGAGGGTTCGCTCGATCAGGTTTCAGAGAGTGCGCGCGCCAGATCAAGCAGACGGCGGCGCGGTTCTTCTTCAAGCCGGTAGTAATAACGCACGAGATCCATGGTCTCTTTCTCGTCCAGAAGCCCTTCGGCCGGCGCTTCGGCGAAACCAAATTCCTCGCGCAGATCCATATCGAGCTTCGGCTCGGCCCCATTCATGCCTTCGAAGAAATAGGTGATAGAAACATCGAGCGCTTTCGCCAGCGACCATAGCCGCGAGGCCGAAATGCGGTTTGAACCGCTTTCATATTTTTGAATCTGCTGGAAACGGATATCGACCGCCTGCGCCAGCTTTTCCTGCGTTAACCCGAGGAGACGGCGACGCTGCCTCAGCCGCCGGCCTACATGCACGTCAATTGGATGCGCCATTACTCTTACTCCACACCACGACAACCCTCGCGCATCTTAATTCCGCGCGTTGCCTGAATGCGGAGCTCAACGCAAACACCGTGCCGCAAGCGTGAACCGCAATAAACTCGCTCGCCTAAAACGCGCTTTTCACGCGCGCAAGATGTGTCCGCCTCCCTATGAGACGCCGGAAAGGGGCGCCGTTTGTGTCAGATCGGAACAGATCAGTCGATCATCTTGGCCGAACGCAACCAGAACTGGTCATCAAAGCCGGGGGTTTCGAGATTGGCGATGAACTGCCGTGACGCAGCTTCCCAGGAGAAATTCTCCGCCCATTCGCGGCAGGCTTTGGGATCGCGGTTTTCATACGCCGTCAGACAGGCTTTGGTCAGGTCTTCATCCATTGAGCCGCAACCCGCCGGCGCGCCGTCGAGAATTTCCAGCGGTCCACGCACAGGGTAAGCCGCAACCGGCACGCCGCAGGCGAGCGCCTCCACATTAACCAGACCGAAGGTGTCCGTGCGCGAGGGAAACACGAAGACGTCCGAGGCCTGATAATATTTTGTCAGTTCGTCGCCATATTTGGGCCCGGTAAAAACTGCGTCCTTGTATTTGGCCTCCAGTTCTTCCCTTTGAGGCCCGTCCCCGACAATGACCTTGGTCCCGGGAAGATCGGCCTCCAGAAAATCCTCGATGCTTTTCTCAACAGCCAGCCGGCCTACATAAAGAAAAACCGGCCGCTCATGTTTGTCGAGCAGCGAGCGGTCGCCGGGCGTGAACTGTTCGAGATCGACGCCGCGGGCCCATAGTTTCATATTCGTAAAGCCGCGCTCTTTCAGTTCAGAGACAAGGCCCGGCGTCGCCACCATCATGGTTTCGCCGTCCTTGTGAAAATCCTTCAGGATGCCATAGCCCCAGCTCGTCGGCACTTTCCAGCGCTCATTGGCGTATTCGGCAAACCGCGTATGAAAGCTCGTGGTGAAGGGATAGCCCCGGCGTTTGCAGAAGCGGCGCGTCGCCCGCCCGATGGGCCCTTCCGTTGCAATGTGGATGGCGTCCGGCTGAAAGTCGTTAATCATCTTGGCGACCTTCCGGTTCGGCATCAAAGACAGCCTGATCTCCGGATAGGAGGGTAAAGGCACCGAGCGGAACTCGTTAGGCGTGATGTACAGAACTTCATTGCCGAAATCGGTGAGAATCCGGCCCAGCGTGTCGAGGGTCCTGACGACGCCGTTCAACTGCGGTTTCCAGGCGTCGGTGGCGATAACGATCTTCAGCCCCTGCTCGCCCTTGGGCATGTCGAATTTCTTTTTGACGCGCGTCAGCCGGCCAACCCCGGAACCGAGACGGCGCAAGGCGCTTTTCTTTTTTTCTGTCGGCTCGGTGGTGGTCTGAGTCGGGGGCTGGCTGTCGCTCATGCGGGGCACCTGTCCTGGGCGTCAAATAACATGGTTAAGGAGAGCGCGTGGCGTAAGGCGCCGGGGCCGTTTTGACAATCTTTACCAGCCCGCAGCGCCGTTCAGATCGTATTCCTGCCGGGTGAAAAACTGAAATAAAGCCGCCCCTGGGGAAAAAACCGCAGAAAACCTGGGTTTCCTTCAGAGTTCAGCCGCTTTTCCCGTGCGGAATGCTGCGTTGCAAAATTTTTGTTGCGTCGCAATAATAATTGGTGTTATAAACAATCTTGCAGCGCTTATGGTGCTGCTGCCCAGTTCTTGGGCGTTTCCTCCCTAACGACTTTGGCCGCGGCTCTGCCGCGGCCTTTTTTCTTATTGGATCAAAAACCTCCACCTCCGGTGGAGGATTGGAAGAGTTCCACATTGTAGGAAAGATACCTCCACGCTTGGACCATTGCCGTGGTTTTAAACCCAAGCATGGAGGTTTTATGGACTACAAGACGCTATCCCACTCGACGTGGGACTGCAAATACCATGTTGTTTTCGGCAGTAAGTACCGGACGAAGCGGCTTTATGGGAGTTTGCGCCAAGAGCTGCGAGAGTTGTTTATCAAATTAGCGATCCAGAAGGGGTGCGTGATTGAGGAAGGCTTCTTGATGCCGGATCACGTACATATGCTGATCTCGATCCCGCCGAAATATTCGGTGGCGCATGTGGTGGGGTTCCTGAAGGGGAAAACGGCGCTTTATGTGGCGAACCGGTATGCGCGCAAGCGGAAGTATAAAGGCTATCACTTTTGGGCCCGGGGATACTTCGTCTCGACCACGGGCTACCAGGAGGAGGTCGTCAGACGCTATATCCGGAACCAGGAGAAGCAGGACAAACAGAGCGATTACGCCGATTTGTTCCAGCTTAAGTACTAACTATCCCTAACAAAACCACTTCCAGTGGTCCAAGCGAAGCGTCTCAAACCTCCGCCTTTGGCGGAGGTCAGTGACTTTCTTTGAGGCCGTCAGAACTCCCGATTGTGGTCTATTCAGCCGCCTGAGGCAAGCGCAGATCGTCGGCGTCAAACTCGGTGAGCCGCTCCATCAGGGAAATCATGTTCCGGCGCAAAGGGTCAAAGCCTTCGGTCCGTGCGATTCGCCGCTCATCCAGATAGAGCGCCCGGTTGATTTCGATCTGCAGGGCATGGACGCCGTTTCTCGGGCGGCCATAAGACGAGGCCACATAGCCCCCGGCGTAAGGAGCGTTTCGAGCCACCTGATACCCCATGCCGGTCAGAAGATCCTCCACAAAGCGGATGATCGAAGGGGCGCAGGAAGACCCGAAGCGGTCGCCCAGCACGAAATCGATGCGCGGTTCTCCCGCCCGGAACGGGGCGCCGCCGGCGGACGGCATGGAATGGCAATCGATGAGGATGGCGCAACCGAAACGCGCCCGCGCATTGTCGATCAGGTCCCGCAAAGTCCGGTGATAAGGATCGTAGCAGGCGGCGAGACGGCCCCGGGCGTCGAGATAATAGAGCTTGCGTCCGTAGATGTCCTGGCCGTCCGCAACGATCCGCGGGATGACCCCGAGCCCCGCAATCACCCGGCTCGACCGACTGTCGGCGGTTTTCGGCACGTCATCGGCGAACATGCGCGGATCGATCTCGTCCCGGGAGCGATTGACGTCCACATAAGCCCTTGGAAAAAGCGCGCGCAGCAAGGGCGCGCCGAAATGAGGCGCTTCGTCGAAGAGAAGGTCTACATAGCTATCTTCGGATTGGCGCAAGGAGTGCCGGTCGAGGCGCGAATTCCTTAAAAGTTCGCCCGGATAATCACGCCCGGAATGGGGCGAGGCGAAGATCAGCGGCGACTGCACGGCCGTCGGCGCGAGCACTTCCACGGCCCGGCGCGCGCCAAATCGTCCTTCTCTTCCCTCATCCTGCGTCATTGCGCCGACCGGCTCCCTCAGACTTGAATTCAAAACGACTTCCGGCATGTTAGCGTGAAGTTGCAGGATTCGTTAAGGCCATATCGTTAATGCCCGCTTCAACGGAGCGGTTTTTGCAGAATCGGAGCCGAGCACCGGATCGGGCCTGGCCGCGATCCCCATATAGGACAGTCACAGCCCAACGGGTCGAAATATTAAGGGTTAGCGTAAATGGCGGCGATTTTATTAGCGGAAGACGATGACTCCATGCGGCGTTTCCTGAAAAAGGCGCTGGAGCGGGCAGGGCATACGGTAATCGACGCCTCGCAAGGGGACGAGGCGCTGACCGAACTTCAGTTGCGCGAATTCGATCTCCTTCTCACCGACATCGTCATGCCGGTGATGGATGGGATCGAGCTGGCGCGCCGCGCGACGGAAATCGATCCCGAGATGAAGATCATGTTCATCACCGGATTCGCCGCGGTTGCGCTGAACGCAGCCAATCAGGCCCCGGAGGACGCGAAAGTGCTCTCCAAACCCTTCCACCTCAAGGATCTCGTCTATGAGGTGGAGAGGGTCGTCGCGGCTTAAACCTTAAGCCTGAACACAGGCTTGCGCGCTCCGGATTTTCCCGTTAGAGAGCGGTCCCTTCGATGCGGGGGCAACCCCGCCTCGGGCGCATAGCTCAGGGGTAGAGCGCTACCTTGACATGGTAGAGGTCCGTGGTTCGAAACCACGTGCGCCCACCACTTCCGCTGGCAACTGGCGCGCAACTGGCGCGCGCTGTGGATATAAGCTTGTTTCGGCGGCGTTCGCAATGTCAGCGAACAGAGCGTCAATTCCATCGACCGCCGCTTTCAGATAGTTCGGATCGTACTTTGCGTAACGCTCGGCAGTGTGCCCGCCGCCGCTGCGCCATCCGCCCAGGCCTTCAACATCCCACTTGGGAACGCCGCGCCGCCGCAATTCCGATGCGACCGTATGACGAATGCAAGCGGGTGTGAAAGCCTCCGGAAGGCCCGCCTCGCGTTTGAACCGACGCCACGGCGCAAAAATGTCTTCCAGCGACGTGCGTCCGTTCGATGTCACAAGCGGCCCGGTCTTACAGGCTTCGATCCACGGCTTCACCGTTGAGCACATAGGCACAACGGGTCGCCGCTTATTCGTTTCAGCGTGATCGGGCGGATTGAGGTTGATCAGCTTCCGGTCAATATCGCATTGGAATTTTGTAAGAGCGACGATTGAGCTAGGCCGCGCACCTGTCGCGAGCGCCAACACGTAATACATCTGCAAATAATCGGGCTTTGGATAATCCCAAAAGGCCGCGAGAACATCGATCGACGCCACATACTCTTTTGGGGGGCTGTCAGGGAGCGACAACGCTGGAATGGGCCTGTCGATTTCTTCATTCTTGAAAGCCCAATTTATCGCCGCAAAACCGGCGGAAAATATCCGGCGGATATATCCCGTCGAATATTCGCGTTCGCTTCGCAAATGCTCAACTAGCTCGCGCTGACGCGCCAGCTTGAAATCCGCGACGGGTAGATCGCCGACACATTCAGTCAGCACTTCAAGATTCCTACGCTGAACACCCGCGCCTTTGCCACCAAGATGTCGCGCGTGCTGCACCCAATAGCGCTGAAAAATCTGACCGAGATAGACTTCCTCTGCGCGCTGCTTGCCGGTTTTCCCAAAAGAAATCACCCATTGCGCGAGCTTTAGCTTGGCTTCCTCAAAGTCTGCAACGCCAAGGCTTTCGCGCTTTGTGCGTCTATCGCCGGATGCAGTCCGCTCGTACCAGGTGCGATACCAATTTTCCGAACCTGAGCGCTGTGAAAGCCAGTATTCTCCGAACTGACCGGGTTTGTCATTTCTGGACATGAGTCACGCTCAACATATTCCGCAAGCCAATCTTCTCGATAACGGATCGAACGTCCCACGCGCTTGAACCGGATTTCTCCACGGCGCCGGATTCTTTGCAGCGTGGCCAAGTGAATGCGGAGTCTCGCCGCAGCCTCCTTTTCCGTCAAGAGCGCAGGAAGCACAGGCACACCGCTCACCGATCAGTCTCCGCACCTTCCGGCGTAGTCTCAGCGCTATCTCCCCGCGGGTTCCAGCCTTCAACCTCGCGCACCTCCTCAGTTGTCAGGATTTTGTTGCGGACGGCGATTTCATGGGCTTTCCAGCGCGCTTCGGCGTCGCCCCGGAGGAAGCCGGAAAGATCGATTTCGAGCTCATGCGTCGTTTTCGTCGAATACGAAAAGACCGAACGCCGGAAGGCTTCTTCGAGTTTGCGGATCCATGGCGATAGCGTGAACTGCGCGAACCATCGGCCGGCCGTCTCCGAATTTGTGAACGTCGAATGGTCCCAAATCCCGATGATCGGGGGCGGCACCTGATAAAGCCGCGCGACCTCTTCTGTCGAAAAGCGCCGCGCCGACAACAGTTCCGCATCTTCCGGCGAGATCGTGAGCGGCGTGAATTTGAGACCGCTCGACATGACAAGAAGTTCGCCGGCGTTTCGAACGCCGCGCCAGCCTTCTCGTACCGCGGCGCGCAACGCTTCACCCTGTTCCGGCGACAATGTTTGATCCGTCGAAAGCACACCAGACGGCGTTGCGCGATTGTCATAGAGCGTTTCCGAAAAAGCGCTCATGGTCAGGCCAAGGCGAATTGCGCCGGCGCAGCGTGAAAGACGGGAGCGGCCGACAAGGCCGTCGTCGGTGCGGTCGCGAAGATGCAGCACTTCGGAATCAAGCAACCGGCGCACCTTCCCCGTGCCGCCGTATAGCGTGTTGATGTCCGAAACGTCATAGGCAAGCCGCCCGGACGGCAACAGCACAACCGTGACCATCGGCCATGGCAGCGGCATCAGTTCGGTCACGCGGCCATTCCGGTCCGTTTTGATTTCAGCGAGGGCGTTGCCGTGCAAGAGAGCTTGCGAAACCAGCCATTCGATAAACTCCGGCCAGGACTGATATTGATTGACGCCAGCGCGGATCAGCCGCGCCACGCCATGCTTGTCATCGACTTCGCGGCCGTCATCGTTGAGCCGATAGATCCATGCAGGCAGCGAACCGATGGCCTGGGCGATGGCCGAAACGCAAGCCGTCACCGTCGCGAAATTTTCCGCGAGCCGCGGCGTCAACGGGATCGGCGCAGCGCCCTTCAATGCTGTCCAGTCAGCGGAGCCGCCGGCAAGCGCCTGCCATGACGGCTCAACCGCCGCCCGTTGCTCGACATGTGGATCAAACCTGTCGGCTATGCGGCGCAGCAACCCCATCTACACCGTCTCCAGGAAGCGCCTGAGAGAGTTGAGGCGCGGCTTATGCTCAGCGACGAGGCGCCGCGCCTCTACAGTCGTTTCGGCATAGGCTGGCCATGCCGAGACAACTGAAATTTCAAGAAGCCGCGCGCGCTTGACGACGCGCACGTCGCCGTCGCGGGCTTCCTCTTCGACAATGAAACCGATGCTTGCGCCGCCGAGATCGCCGCGCTCCGCCAGCGCGAGCGCATCGCGGCCGGCCGTTGTGTCCGGCGCTGCAATCTCGAAATAAAGACCGCGCTCATCATCGGAAAGCGTGAGCGTTTTGGATCGCGTGCGTCCGAGCACGCGCGAGGCGTCGTGATCGAGGAGGGCGAGAATATCCTCGCCCCCCTCGACCGAACCCGCAAAGGCGCCTGGAGAAATACGCTCTTTGAACGGGCCAATGTCGGCGATGACGCCGTAACGGGCGGCGTAGCCGACGAGACGCCGGGCGCCGCCGCGGGTTTCCGCGCGGATTTCCGCGGCGAAGCGCTTTTGAAGCGCGCCTGTCACCGTTCTTACTCCGCCGGAAAATCGTCAGCGGCGGCGAAGCTTTCGACATGGCGCAACTGAATGTCCGCCGTCAGCATGCCGCGCACGCTGACATTGCCCTTGCTGTACGCCGTAGACTCGTAAGGGTTCACGAGAATGTCGAGTGCGCCGAAGTAACCGATAAGCAAATCAGGCCAATGAGCAAAGATCACGGCCGTCGTGTCGGGCGTGCCGCTGGTGATCGGGACTTGCGTCGTACGCGCCACGGGATAGCCCGCAAGACTATCGGGGCTTTCCATGACCATGACACTATCGGTCGAATCGACTTTCGGCGTTTTGCGCAGGGTCGTCGCCGCCAGCGGGCGCATGGCGAAGCCGGTACCCATGGCGTTCGCCTCATCAACGATGTTGATGAGGTCGAGCACGGCGTCCCAGCTTGGCGTGGCAAAGGACACAGACGTATCAACGCCGCTTGTGGCGAGAATGCCGTCCGGCTCATTCGAGCCGCCGCCGACAAGCGCGGCAGCATCAAGCGCCTGGGCGAGGACTTGCGCAAAGTCGCTGCGGATCAATTGTTCAATGTCAGGCGTCGACTGCATCAGCATATTGCGGCTGAACTCAGTGATGCAGCCCACATGTTTCGGCGTCATGGACACCTTGTCATATTGCTGATCGCTGGGCGTGATGGCGTCGTTTTCTGCGACCCAGCCCGTCGCCGCCGAAGCTTTCAGCCGCGGAATATCGACATTGCCGACAAGGCCGGAGAGAACGGTCGCGCCAAGCTTTTGCGTGACCAACTGGTTGCGCAGAATGTCGATAAACTGATCGCCGCGGAAATCTGTCGCGATGATGTTGGCGCCGGGCCCGGCGACGGGCGCGCCCGTGGTGATGACGCGCTTTTCGAAAACCGCCATGGGAACGGCGACGCCTTTGAACGCACCCTTGGCGCGGCGTTTCAGCTCGGCGCCGACTTCGCGTTCGCGGCCGTCGTCAACATCGAGGCCGGCGGCGCCGGCGATGGCGCGCGTGAGCGAGAATGACCGGCATTCGCGGTCGAAGTCCGCATCGGCGTCGCCGGTGATCTGGCGGCCATCGGCGCGCCGGTCCGCCTCGTCAACGAGGCGCTGGCGCTCTTCGGATTTTTCGACGAGCTGTAGCTCGCCCTTTAGAATATCGAATCGTTTGGATTGAGGTTCGGAAAGGTCGCCCGCCTCGCCCTCCGGATTGTCGTTGAGGGCCCTCATCTCGGCGACGATGGATGCGCGTTTTTCTCTCAGTTCTCGCAGGGTCACATAAGCCTCCAGTTGATACTGGGGGCATCGTGGGCAGGGTTCGGAGACCCTTGATTTCACACATTTGAGTTTTTATGCGGAGCCGTCTCGTAAACGTATTGCGGCAGCACGCGTCAACTTTGGAGTAATTGCGCTCTTTGCAAGCGCCTCCTCAAAATCTGAGAGGGACATTTGCGCCAAGATATACAATACTTCCTCATCAATAGGCAGGAAGCGGGCGTTTTTAGAAGCTCGAAGGCCTAAGTGCGATCCAATTTTGATCAGCTTCGCAGCCCGAAAACGAGACAGTCCTAATAATTCACAGAATGGAATCCACTGCCCATGAGCTAGCGATTTCTTCGCCTCATTTAGATGGCATGCGGCCCCGATGACACCGGACACAGCTCTTGCGTATGCGCTGTTAATTGCCTCTGCGTAGCTTTCTAATTCGCTAATGCTCATATTTTTCGAGCATGAGGACGGCTTTTCTTGTGAGTCAAATGAGTGTGGTTGGCGCAGCTTCATTTCAAAGGCCGTGAATCAGCGTGCTTTTCGGCGCTCTAGCTCCGCATCAACATGCTTTAAAAAGCGCTCTATCGAAGCTTTCGCTTGGACCAGTTCTTTCGTTTGCATGTCTTTCAGATCCGCCGTGAGGAGTTCGGCGTAATCGCGCAAGATTGCCCTTGGCTCTTGGTTGAATTTCGAAAATGGGTTCTCAGTTTCCTTATCTGTCATGTCGTGACGCTCCCTTGAACATCCTCGGCCCGCTCAATCGCTTCGCGCAAGCGCTTTTTCTTGTCGAGAATTGCGTCGCGCTCGCGCTCCAGCCTTTCGAAGATGGGCCATGCCGCGTCGCCATGCTTTTCGATTATGGCCGCCAGCGTTCCCATGGACCGCTCCAGCCGCTCAAGCGTTATCATTCGCGCCCTCCAGTCCTGCCTGCATCCGTTCGTCCCGCTCAATGCTATCGAGCAAAATGCGAAGCATCTGCCGGCGCTGATCATCTTCCTCCGACAAGCCGAGGGGCGAATCGCCGCCATCATATAGCCGCACCATCGAGGCGTCTTCGCCTCGACGCCTTGCGACACACGACCAATAGACCCGCTCAAGCCGCCGCCGTCGATCTGCGTTCATACCGCCCCCCTATGAAAGAACGAGTCGCCGCCATGGCGCCAGCAACCGGAAAATCTCGGCATCCTGCCCCGCTTGCGCCGGCGGCGCGGCGTAGACCGTTTCGATGGCGCCGGCATCGTCATCGGCCTCGCGGGATGACCGCACCCCAAGATCCTCGCGGCAAAGGCTCGAATAGGCGATCTGCGCGCCGCGCACGGCCGCCTGGATGATCGCCGACGGCATGCCGGGCCCGTAATTCGCGGCAGCGCCTTGGGCCGCCTGGGCGGGCGTGCGCCAGCCTCCGGCATATTCGAACACCGCTTTCGCGCCACACGGCCAAATACCGCTTTTCGGGCTGATAAGGCCCGTCGAGGGATGAAGGCTCAGCTCGTCAAATTCGAGATCCATGCCGTCGAGCGTCACCGCCGTCAGCGTCACCGGAGGCCGCGCCAGCGTGTAGTGCTGGCGGTCGCGATCAAAAGTGATCGTTTCGCGATAGCTCGCCCTAGCGAGATGGCGGTTTCCCTCTACATCCTGCGGCGCGTTCAAGATCGCTTCGACAACGCCCTCTCCAATGCGGGCAAGCTGGGCAAGGGTTGTCGTTTCTAACCCTTTCAGCGCGGCCGCTGCCTTGAGTTCTGCGTCGGTCAGCATGTAAGTCGTGTACGGATCATCGGTGATTTCAACTTCGGCGAGCGGCATAGGATTCCTTTCAGACAGCAATAGAGAACACGAGGGGAGCGCACGCCGTCCCCTCTTCGGCGATGGCGACGCAATAGGCCATGAGCACGGCGATCGCGCCGTCGATTTTCGATTCCGGGGTTTCCTTGCGCGGATATACGTTATCGGCGGCGTCCGGCTTCGCGGTCACATTGCCGAATTGCCAGGCAAGAGCCGCGTCGCCTTCGTGGATCACCTTGCGATCATCAATCGCAGCAGCGAGTGTCTTCATCCCTTCGGAATAGTTCTTTGTGGACTGGCGAAATTCGAGCGCGGGCGCGCCGTCATTCATCAAGCGCGTGATCAACGCCGTCGCATTCCATGGATCGAAAGCAAGCTTCGCAACGTCGAAACGCCGCATCATGTCGCGAATATCTCGGCCGATGCGGTCATGATCGATCATCGCGCCATCGGTGAGCGTGAGCCGCTTTTCCGCGACCCATGGTCGATAGCGCCCGCCATTGGGGCCGCGCAGCGCATCCTCCGGCGCATAGTAGCGCGCGAACAGCGCATGCGTTCCGTCGTCACGGGGGAAGACGAGACCGATGGCGGCGAGATCGTTTTTCGAAGCGAGGTCTAGGCCGAGATAGCAGCGCTTGCCTTGGTAGGCATCGAGCGAAAGCGCGTCATCAGCGCAGCGCCGCCAGTTTTCCATATTGAAAAACGCGGCGCGCGAGCCAACCCAGCGGTTGAGGTGCTTCACCTGAAACACCGCCTGGCGCCGGGCGTTCGCCAGCGCATCGGCGCGCTCCTGAGCGAGAAATTCCGCGGACACCGAAACGCCGAAATTCGGGTTCGCCTTTTTCAGCGAGGCTTCCGCCGTCCAGTCGTCATCATCGTCGAGGCCATAGAGCGCAGCGAAAAGGCCGTCATCCTTCTCGCTTCCCTCGAGGACGTGACGCGCATCAAGCATCGCCTGGTAACAGGGTCCGCCGATATTGTCGCCGGCAGTCGAGATCATCAGCAGCAACGGCTCATCGCGCGCACCCATGCCGGTCCGCATCGTCTCGACGAGCGAATCGTCCGGATGCTCGTGATATTCATCGATGATCGCGCAGGAAGGCGACGCGCCGTCGCCGGGCTTGCCGATTAGCGGTTCGAAGCGCGAGCCGTTTTCGACGCTGATGATGCTTTTTGCGCCAAGGTCGAGACTGAAACGTCGGCACATTCGCGGCGTCCGCTGCGCCATGGCGCGCGCCGGGCGAAACACTTCGAAGGCCTGTTTCTCGGAGGTTGCGCCGGCGAAAACTTCGGCGCCGTGCTCGCCGTCGCCGGCAAGCATGTAGAGGCCGATGGCGGCCGCAAGGGCGCTCTTTCCGTTTTTGCGCGGAACGAGAATCAGCGCCCGCCGGTAACGGCGGCGTCCGGTTTTCTTGCTCACCCAGCCGAACAGCGACGCGACGATCCAGATTTGCCAAGGCTGCAGGCGCATCAGCTCGCGTCGCGCGGCCCATGAGCCTTTCACATGGGGCAGGCTTTCGATGAAAACGCAGGCGCGCCAGACACGCCGTTCATCGAATCGCCACGGGAACGCCTCGTCATCCTGACGTGCAAGATCCTGCACCATCGCTTGCGCGGCGAGACGCAGCCACTTGCAGGCCGGGATTTCACCCGACGCAACGCCGCGCGCGTAGTCTTCCGCAACCCGCCCATATGCCGCGAGGTCGATATTCATGCGGCCCCGCCCTTGGCGCCGAGAACATCCCAGATGTCGAGCTGATCTTCGCCGTCATCGGGCTTGGCGACGCGGCTCCGGTCGGCGGCGGTCATGCCGAGACGGCTCAACAGGTTGAGCATGTGGTTGCGCTCGGCGGCTTTGAGCGGCTGGCGCGCCCGGAATCGGACGATCAGGTCAGTCAGCATCTCGACGGCGATGCGATCAGCGCGAGAGAGCACGCCTTCCGGCGCCGACTGTTCGATTTCCGCCCAGACCTTGCGTTCATCATCGGTGAAATAGTCCGGCGCTTCGCCGAGACCGGCTTCGACTTTCGGATCCTCCCGCCGGCGTTGCGGGTTCTTGTCGAAGGCGCCGCGAAGATCGAGCACATTGCTTGGCGTTCTTGGTCTACTCATGACCTAACCCCTTCTAAAAGATGAGTTTTGTGGAAACGGGAAGTTGACTAAGGGCGCGGTCAACAGAAGTAGCCCCCAGCGATTTTTTTGGATTTCCAAAGCCGCCGTCGCGGGTTGCGGTCTTGCGCGAGTGGCACGGTTTGCACAAAGGCCGGAGGTTGCTCCAGGCATGCGTGCCGCCTTGCCGCAACGGAATTTGATGATCGGCCTCAACAGCTCGCGCGCCGCAGTCGCAGAACGGATGCGCTTTGAGGAACGCCGCGCGGATGAGCCGCCATTTCCGGTCATAGCCGCGCTTTGACGAACTTGGCCGCTTCGCGTCGCCGCTAATCTCGAAACGCTTTGCAGGAGCCCTTTGGGGCGCGAATGAGGGAGGTTTGCAAACCATCAGCATGCTCCGCCGATTGCGACTGAGGCGACATAGGGCGTCCCGGGCGGAGCCCTTCCAGAGCCATCATCGTCATCCGCGAGTTTTGCCCGCAGTTGGGAGGTGCTGATTTCGCCCCGCTCCCATTCCCAAGCCATTTCGCCGAAGGCTGAGGGGCCTCCAGCCAGGTCCCAACAGGCTCGCTCGGAAAGGCGTAGGGCCTCTGCGGCCTTCTTGCTGACGTTTTGCTGATCCCTGAGCGCCGGGTTCACCGAAGCCTGTTGCCGACTTCCTTCTCCTTCGACTTCCTGAGACGAAGTCGAAGGAAGTCTCCTAGTAGTGTCCGCCCTGGCGGACTGTAGATCGACAACCTGTCCGCTCTGGCGGACTGTAGGACGGGGCATAGTCCGCCGTGGCGGACTATCACGCCTCCCCGTGTCCGCCCTGGCGGACTGTAATTCCGGCTTCTCGGCCCTTGTGTGAACAACGCGCCAAACTCTTTTCTTGCGCTTCGCGCCGAAGCTGCTGTCACATTGCACGGTGATTAAACCGGCATCGATCAGCTCCTTCAAGGCTGTAGCCGCGGCGCTTTTCTTCATACCGAAGGCTTCAAGGTCGCGAACGCCGAACGAAATGTCCGCCCCGTCACGTTGGCCAAACTTGATCGCTACCAGCGCCTTGCAGGCATTGGCAGACAGGGACTTCAAAGCCACATATTCAGGCTCGCGGATGATCGAAAAGAGTTCATCCATAGCGCACCGCCTGCGACGACGTGTGCTCAAGAATATCGACCGCCATGACGATCAGTTCGCCGAGCTGATCGAAAGACATGTTAAGAACGCGCCCGACGGTCAACTGATCAAGCGCCGATTGGGCAAACGCCATGTAGAAATGGGCAGCCGAGCGCGTCAGCGTTTGCAGGCGCTCGCGATCCTTGGGGAAGCGCCGGAACTGTTCGCGCGCGCTGCGCCTGTCCGATGACACGCCGTCGAGCGTTTCCCGGAAAATATTCAGGACGCGGCCCGCTTGCTCAACCGCATCGAATGCGGCTACAAGATCGGGAGCATTTCGCCAGGTAAGATCAATTGAGCTGTGATCGGCCGGCATCGCGAGGACGGCGGCGGCATCCGCCGTTCTCGCATATTTCCTCCACCTCTCACTAACCTGCTTCGGGCATCCGCCGCTCAACGGCAGCAACGTGGTTGTTGCCACTTTGGCACGGTTGCCATGACTTGAGCCGGACACTGGCTCGCAATTGGCGCGCATGTGCTGCTATCTCCTTGTTTCTCATGCGCTCAGTTGTCTCCAGTTGCACAGCTAACTATTTGTCCTCGCTAGGTTTTTCATGCGTTGACATGGTAGAGGTCCGTGGTTCGAAACCACGTGCGCCCACCACTTCATGCAATTCTTTGCTTGCCTGGAAAGCCTGCGAGCGACCGAGAGCAATGTGCTCGATCGTCACATTAACGCTTTTCTGAGGCACAACTTGACCCGCTGCAATTCGGCTGCGCCCGCTTCCAGAACGACGCGCCAAGCCATTCCCGCGGCTTTCCCTGCAAGCGCGCGCATGGGTTAAGCGCCGACCCGCCCGAAGTACGAATTCAAACTCGGAGCTCAAACGGCGGCGGCATCGGGGGAGAGAAGCGCCGCCGCCGCCGATTGCGCGCAGCCGGTAGAAGGCCGGCGCAATCTCATACAATAACGCAAGGGGAGGCGGTTGCGGCCTCCCCTTGTCGGACGCGTCTAAAGAAGCTTCAACCAACTCCCCGAATTCTTCAGGCGCCGAACCTTGAGACGGCAAGGTAATCAGGGTAGGAATTATTTGCGCTCGCGCCGGCAAACTCACAAGAGGCGCCGCAGATTAAATTTTTTCAGCACCATTCCGGATAATGGACGATCCTTTTTTCGCCTTCGTGGCTGTCGGTTTTGTCGCACAACTGATCGACGGCGCTTTGGGCATGGCCTATGGCGTCGCCTCAACCACCGCGCTTGTTTTTCTCGGCGTACCGCCAGCTATAGCCAGCGCCAATGTCCATGTGGCTGAGGTTTTCACCACCGCCGCCTCCGGAACATCGCACGCCATCGCCAGAAACATCGACTGGCGCCTCTTCCGCCGCCTCGCGCTGGCGGGCTCAACTGGTGCAGTCCTGGGCGCGTTTTTTATCAGCTTTATTCACGCCGACGCCGCCAGACCGCTGATCGCCGCTTACCTGTTCGTTATGGGCCTTGTGGTCATTTCCAAGGCGCTGAAGCCGCCAAAGGCGCCGACGCCAATCGAGAAAGTCCGCCTTTTAGGCTTTGTCGGGGGCTTCGCCGACGCATCCGGCGGAGGCGGCTGGGGACCGGTCGTCGTTTCAAACCTTCTTGCGAAAGGCGCAGCACCCGCTATCGCTGTCGGAACAGTCAACCTCGCCGAATTCGCCGTCACCATATCCGCCTCGGTCGCCTTTTTCGCGGCCCTCGGCCCGACTTTCGGCAAAGCGGCGCTCGGCCTCGTTATTGGAGGTGTGGTTGCAGCCCCGCTCGCCGCGATTGCAGCCAAACGCTTGCCGAGGCGAACGCTCACCGCCTTGGTTGGCGTCGTCATCTGCGGGCTCAGCCTGTTCAACCTTTACACCGCCGTGGCTGGCTAAGCCCGCATGCACCCGACGGTGTTAACCCCTTTTTACCCGGCGATTGCTTCAAACTGCCCCGAGCCGTGTTAGACACCCGTGAGGGGAACCTTTGCGGCGCAATTCTTGCTGCTCTACGCGCAAGATGCCGCTGAGGACACCCGCAAAAGGACGGCAAGGAGAGACAGATGAGGCTTATGGTTACCGGCGGCGCCGGCTTTATCGGATCGGCGGTTGTCCGCCGCGCGATTGAGCGGGGCGACGATGTCCTCAATGTGGATAAGCTCACTTATGCGGCCAATCCGGATAATGTGGCCATGGTCGCCGACAATCCGCGATATCGCTTCGCGCAGGAAGACATCTGCGACTTTGACGCCATGTCGCGCCTGATGAACGAATTCAAACCAGACGCGGTGATGAACCTCGCCGCGGAGACGCATGTGGACAGATCCATTGACGGTCCTGGCGCCTTCATCCAGACCAACATCATCGGAACCTATGCGCTGCTCGAAGCTGCAAGAGGTTATGTCGCAAATGGCGGCGCGCCGAAGGACTTCCGGTTCCACCATATCTCCACGGATGAAGTCTACGGATCGCTGGGCCCCACAGGCGAATTCACAGAAACCTCGCCCTATCAGCCCAATTCGCCCTACTCCGCCGCCAAAGCGTCATCCGACATGCTGGCGCGGGCATGGCGCGAGACGTTCGACCTGCCGGTCATCGTCACTAACTGTTCCAATAATTATGGACCTTACCAGTTTCCGGAGAAACTGATTCCGGTGGTCATCATCAACGCGCTCGAAGGGAAAGACATTCCCATTTACGGCAAGGGCGACCAGATCCGCGACTGGCTGCATGTGGAAGACCACGCCGAAGCGCTGCTTCTTGTGGCGCGCGACGGCAAGCCCGGCGAAACCTACAATGTCGGCGGGCGCGCGGAACGCACCAATCTCGATCTCGTCAAGACGATCTGCAAAGTGCTCGACGAAGAACTAAAGGACTCAAACCACGCGCCGCATGAAGGCCTGATCAACTTCGTCGCGGACCGCCCCGGCCATGATCAGCGTTACGCCATTAATTGCGACAAGATCGAACGCGAACTCGGCTGGACACCGGCGCACACGATCGAGGAAGGCATGCGTGACACGGTGAAATGGTATCTCGACAATCGCGACTGGTGGGAAAAGATCCGCCAGCGCGGCTTCGACACCGCTAAGCGGCAGGGTCTGAAACAAAGCGCGTAAGCAATACGCATCAGAAGGGCGAGGCGCATCCATGCGCATGCTGGTTTTTGGCAGAAACGGACAGGTCGCGCGCGCGCTGAAAGACATCGGCGGCGATGCTGTCGTCACGCTTGGCCGCGACGAAGCCGACTTGATGCGCCCCGGCGCGGCGCGGGACGCCATCGCAACTCAAAAGCCCGGAATCGTCATCAACGCCGCCGCCTACACTGCCGTCGACAACGCGGAAAGCGATGAAGGCGCTGCCAGACGCCTCAACTGCGAAGCGCCTGAAGAAATGGCCGCCGCCGCGGCGGAAGCCGGCGTTCCCTTCATACACATCTCCACCGATTATGTTTTCGACGGCGCTACCGAAGGCCGTCTCGATGAACAGGCGCCCGTCAATCCGTTGAATGTTTATGGCCGCACGAAGCTGGAAGGCGAGCGGGCTGTGCTGAAAGCCAATTTCAGCGCCGTCATCCTGCGCACCTCCTGGGTGTTCTCCGAATATGGCGCGAATTTTGTCAAAACCATGCTGCGTCTTGCGGGAGAACGCGATGCGCTCTCCATCGTCGCCGACCAGATTGGCGGACCCACCGCCGCCGCCGATATCGCCCGGGCCATCATGGCAATCGCGGGCAAGAAACATCGCGGCGCGCCGGGCGCGGGCGTTTATCACTTTCAGTCGGCGCCGGCGGTCAGCTGGGCCAGCTTCGCGGAGAAAATTTTCGAGATAGCCGAGCTTCCCGTAAAGGTTTCGCACATCAAAACCGAAGATTATCCAACGCCTGCGAAACGGCCGCTGAACACCATGCTCGACTGCGCCAAGATCGAGCGCGAATTCGGCGTAGGCCAGCCGGACTGGCGTCAGGAACTGCGCCGCGTCATCGCTGCATTGAAACAAGAAGGACACGCGCAATGAAGGGGATCATTCTCGCCGGCGGCTCAGGCACGCGGCTTTACCCGGTGACCAAAGGCGTCTCCAAACAGCTCACGCCGGTCTATGACAAGCCCATGATCTATTATCCTTTGAGCGTGCTCATGCTCGCTGGGATCCGCGACATCCTTGTCATCACGACGCCGGAAGATGGCCCAGCCTTCGAACGTCTGCTCGGCGATGGCTCCGACTGGGGTTTGAAGATCAGCTACGCCGCACAACCCTCGCCGGACGGGCTCGCCCAGGCATTCATCATCGGCGAGGAGTTCATTGCCGGCGACAAATGCGCGCTCGTTCTTGGGGACAATATTTTTTATGGGCAGGGCCTTACCCGCCAGCTTCGCGACGCCGCCGCGCTGGAAACCGGCGCGGAGATCTTCGCCTATCAGGTCACGGATCCGGAACGCTATGGCGTCGTCGAATTCGACGCTGATGGCAAGGCCGTTTCCATCGAGGAAAAGCCGGCGAAACCGAAATCCAACTTCGCCGCGACAGGACTTTATTTCTATGACGAAACCGTGGTCGAGCGCGCCAAACAGGTGAAACCCTCCGCCCGCGGCGAGCTAGAGATTACAACGCTCAATGAAATGTATATGAATGACGGTGCGCTTCGCGTTCAGATGCTGGGACGCGGCTTCGCCTGGCTCGACACCGGGACGCATGAATCGCTTCTCGAAGCGGCGCATTTCGTTCAGACAATCGAGGCTCGCCAAGGCTTGAAAGTATCCTGCCCGGAAGAAATCGCCTATCGCTCCGGCTTCATCGATCGCAATCAGTTAAAAGCGCTTGCCGAGCCTTTGAAGAAAAACCAGTACGGTCAGTATTTGCTGCGTCTGGCGAGCGAATAGCGCTTATTCTTTCTTCGCCGTGTGGATGCCGCATTCGGTTTTCGCCTGTCCCGCCCAGCGCCCCGAGCGGGCATCGTCTTCATCCTCGACTTTCGATGTGCATGGCATGCAGCCGATGGAGAAATAGCCCTGACGCACAAGGGGGTGTTCTGGCAGTTTCATGGCGGCGAAGTAATCGCGGATATCGGTCCGGGTCCACGAGGCGAGCGGGTTCAGCTTGTAATGCTGGCCGTCATGTTCAACAACCTCCATCTCTTTGCGAAATGTCGTCTGATGACGCTTGCGGCCCGTCGCCCAGCAGTCGAAGCCTTTGAGAGACCGGGTCAAAGGCTCGGTCTTCCTCAGGCGGCAGCATTCGTCCGGATCTTTCATGGAAAGCGTTCCTTGCGGGTCCTCGCGCTCAAGGTCAGCCTTGCGCGGACCGATGACGCGGACGTCCTCGAGCCCGAGATGATGTTGCAGCCGTGAGCGATAGCGCACTGTCTCGCCGAACAACTTGTTGGTGTCGAGGAAGAGGACCGGAACCGCCGGATCGACCGACGCCATCAAATGAAGAAGCACGGCCGATTCCGCGCCGAATGAGGAGACGAAGGCGATGCGGCCTGGAAATGCTTCATGGACAGCGTGATCGATGATCGCCGCGGCGTCGCCGCCCTCATAGCGCGCATTCAGCGCCTCCAGCATGTCTTCTACATCGACCAAAAGCGCGTTCCTTGTCGCTTCTTTTCGCACGGCGGCGCACCTGCGCCCCCGCACCGCAGCAAAAGCTAGCGGGGGTTCGGCCGGTACGCAATCTCCCGCCTTCGCGCGCCCTCCTTGCCCGCCGTCTCAAGCCCCTGTTTGACCTCGCCCTTGCCCCAAACGGGAGGGGGCTCTAAGAGGGCTGGAAACCGCCTCGCAAAGGCCTCAGCGGGGGCTTTGATGCGTGGCGAGAACAGAAGATTTCGAGGCAAGTGAGAAACGATATGAAGATCCTGGTGATTGGGGGCGACGGGTTTTGCGGCTGGCCGACGGCGCTGCATCTGTCAAATGTGGGCCATGACGTGGTGATTGTGGACAATCTATCCCGCCGCAAGATCGACATCGAGCTCGAGGTCGAATCGCTCACCCCGATTCAGCCGGTCTCGACCCGCCTCAAGGCGTGGGAGGAAGTCTCCGGCCGGCGCATCATGTTCGAGAATATCGACGCGGCCAAGAACTATGCGCGGCTGATGAACCTGATCAAGGATTTCGAGCCCGACGCCATTGTTCATTTCGCCGAACAGCGCGCCGCCCCCTATTCCATGAAGTCGTCCTATCACAAGCGCTATACGGTCGATAACAACCTCAACGCCACCAACAACGTGCTCGCCGCGATTGTCGAGTCAGGCGTCGACGCTCATCTCGTGCATTTGGGCACCATGGGCGTTTATGGCTATGGCACGGCGGGGATGAAAATTCCCGAAGGCTACCTGCCGGTGAAGATCGAGACCGATGACGGACAGGAGATCCGCCAGGAAATTCTCTATCCCGCCAATCCCGGCTCGATCTATCACATGACCAAAACCCAGGACCAGCTCCTATTCGCCTTCTACAATAAGAATGACGGACTGAAGATCACCGATCTTCACCAGGGCATCGTCTGGGGCACGCAAACGGAAGAAACGAAAAAAGACGAACGTCTGATCAACCGCTTCGATTATGACGGCGATTACGGCACGGTGCTGAACCGCTTCCTGATGCAGGCCGCCGTCGGCTTCCCCATGACGGTTCACGGAACCGGCGGTCAGACCCGGGCCTTCATTCATATTCAGGATACGGTGAAGTGCATCGAGCTCGCCATCGAAACCCCGCCGCAGCATGGAGAGCGGGTGCGGATCCTCAATCAGATGACCGAGACCCACCGGGTGCGCGACCTCGCCAAGATGATCGCCGACAAGACCGGCGCCTCCATCGAGTATGTGAACAATCCGCGCAAGGAAGACGCTGAAAATGAGCTCAATGTGGAAAACCAACGGCTCTTAGGCCTCGGGCTCGATCCCATCACCCTTGAAGAAGGTCTTCTCGAGGAAGTCACCGAAATCGCGAAGAAATACGCCCATCGCTGCGACAAAACCAAAATCCCCTGCGTCTCCTACTGGACGTCCGAACAACAGGGAAAGGCGTAGCACGCGGGCTTTGGAAACCCTTAGTCGTCGTTCGCCAGCGGCGATCGCCTCTCGCGGTTCACCTTGAGCTTGAAAACATCGGCGCGCGCATAATGGCCTGCAACATCGAAGTCCATTTTGCCGCGCGCAATATCGGCGGGATCAAGCTGCGCGTAGAGGATGGTTTCCTCGCCGAATACAGGCCCCGCGAGAATCTCGCCAAGCGGCGAAACAATCACGCTGCCTCCATTGATCATCACCGTTTTGGGCTCCTCGCCCTGCACCGGATGAAAATCCGCCGGCGCATCGGCGCGGCGCATGAACTGATTGGCTGAAATGACGAAACACCGCCCTTCAAGCGCGATCACCCGCATGAGCGCAGTCCAGCTTTCACGGTCATCGACGGTCGGCGCGCAATAAAGTTCGACACCTTGCGCATATTGGCTCATGCGCATCATGGGCATGAAATTTTCCCAGCAGATTGCGGTTCCAACACGCCCTGCAGACACATCAAACGCATCCAGCGTCGACCCGTCGCCGCATCCCCAGACGATGCGTTCCGCAGCCGTCGGCATCAATTTGCGGCGGCGTCCGCAAAACCGTCCGTCGGCGCTAAAAACCAGCGAAGCGCAGTATAAAGTGCCGCCGCCCTCGTCCCGTCCGGCGCGTTCGATGGCGCCGATGACGAGATCACACTTCAGATCACCGGCAAGCGCCGCCAGCCGAGCGACCTCAGGCCCGGGGATTTCTATCGCTGCTTCCCAGTAACGCCGAAACAGATCGCGCCCATCATCGGAACGCGACCCAACCGGCGCGCCGAAATGGCTGCCTTTCGGATAACCGCCGATAAAGGCTTCCGGGAAAACGATCAGTCGCGCGCCATTTTCTGCGGCCCGCCGCGCAAAGTGCTCGATTTTTCCCAGAGCGCGGGCCGATTGGAAAAGCGGGCCCGCCGCCTGCACAGCCGCAACTTTGTTCTCTTTCACAACGCCCTACTGTCCGGGAGCATAAGTTTGAAAATAGGAAAGCGTTTCGTCGTAAGGTTTTGAGTCGGCCGTGCGCCACTCATGAACGCTGTTCGGATTCAGGAGTTCGCCGTCAGGCGAAAGCACAAGAACCGTTGGCGTTCCATAGAGCTCAGGAACTCCAAAGCGGCGCGGAACGTCAAGATTGCGGTCGCGATAACCCACATCCACCCAGACAAGCTCATAGTTTTCCGCAATGACCTCAGCCAGGTCGTCCTGTTCGAATTTCGCCGCAAGGCCGCGGCTATCGTGACACCAGTTCCCCCCGAGAACCAGCAGCACATTCTTTCGGCTTGCCTTTGCAGCAGTGAGCGCGGCGTTGACATCGGCCATGGCGTTGCGGCTGTCATCGAACGGGCGCGGGTCGTTATCGCGATGACGGGGTTCGAATGCCGCCTCAACCATGTCCCCGGAAACGCCAACCGTCGTTTTCGCGGCCCCTTTGGTGACGCCCGCCGCAGCGCCCACAGTCGTCGAGACAGCTTTCACACATCCGCCAAGCAGCAGCGGGCTCGCGGCCATCAAGACAAGACCAATTTTCACGACCAAGGCGAACCTCTCAAGCGAAATAGCGCGCGAGACGCGCCGAGGCTTCTTCCAATATCCCAGGCCGCTTGCAGAAGCAAAAACGCGCATAGCTGCGCGGCGCGCCGGTTTGCGAGGGGTGATAGAATGCAGAGATCGGTACGGCGGCGACTTTCGCCTTTTCCGTGATTTCACGGCAGAAGGCGACGTCGTCCTCGCGGCCTACAGAGCGGATATCGACGGTCAGGAAATAGGTGCCCTGGCATGGCAGAACATCGAACCCCGCCTCCATCAAACCAGCCGACAGGAGATCACGTTTGGCCTGCATGTTCGAGACAAAGCGCTCATAATAGTCATCCCCAAAGGCAAGCCCCGCCGCCACTGCTTTCTGAAATGATCCCGGCGAGGTGTAAGAAAGGTGTTGATGCGTTTTCATCAATCCGGTGATGAGCGGCTCCGGCCCCGTCACATAACCAATCCGAAACCCGGTTAGGGAAAACGTCTTGCCCGCAGAACCGATGCGGATCGTCCGCTCTTTCATGCCCTGCAACGTCATCAGCGGAATATGCGCGCAGCCGTCAAAAACGAGATGTTCATAAACTTCATCACAGACAACGATGAGATCATGCCGGCGCGCCGCCGACGCCACGATTTCCAGTTCTTCTTTATCCATCACCTTGCCGAGCGGGTTGTGCGGGGTGTTGATAGCGATCAATTTCGTTTTTTCCGTGATCGCCGCTTCAAGCGCATCCGCATCAAGACGCCATTCGGGAGGAACGAGGTCCACGATCTTGATCTGCGCGCTCGCCGCCTCGATTTGCGGGGCGTAGCATTCGTAAAACGGCGCCAGCAGCACGGCTTCATCGCCCGGCTCCAGAAACCCGAGAAACGCCGCCGCGAGGCCTTCGGTCGCGCCCGAAACAATCTGGACCTCGCGGTCGGGGTCAATGTCGAGGTCATAAAAGCGCTTGTTGGCTTGCGCCACGGCCCTCCGAAGCGCTGCCGTGCCTTCGACAGGCTCATACTGGTTCGGTCCGTCTAAAACCGCTTGCGCGGCAATTTCGCGAATTTCCTTCGGCCCGTCTTCGTCGGGAAAGCCTTGACCGAGATTGATGGCGCCGCATTTGCGCGCAAGATGCGACATGGTGGGAAAAATCGACTGCGGACGTGCGGAATAAACGGGATTGAGGGAGCGAGTCATATGCGCATCTTACCAGAATTGGGTGACGGCGCCCATTCGCCGGTTTTCAGCGACGGGCTTTCAGAAAGCCTTCCAAGCCATTGGCGAGACGGTTCGCTATGCGATGACGCATATCTCTCGGCATGTCCGGCGCGCCGGGGGTCTTATTCGCATCCAGAAGGACCGGCTTCCCTTCATACATAACAAAATCAAACTTGCCGTATTGAATACCGAGCCTTTCGCGTTCGGCGAACATTTCTGGCGGCACATCCACAACATCAGTCCGAATAACGCCATGAGATTTGATGACAGGGTGAGGCGACACATGGCGGATGCACCGGCCTTCATCGCCCAGAAACACCCAGGTTCGCATGGCGTAGCCGTCAGCATCCGCTTCGGGCATGAATTTCTCGACGACGAGATCGGGATCGCTCCAGACCTCGGACGGGACGGCGCCGGCGCTGTCATAAATATCATAGACCAGCTTTTCCCGGGCGCCGGGATAGGGCTCTGCAAGGCCGCGCCTGCGCGCTTCCTTGTTGCGACGGACCTCTACGAGCCCTCCGTAATTAAGATCTGATTTGACAATGACCTGTCCTCGCCATGCTGCGTCTTTTGTCAGAAGCGATCTGCTGACATTGCGCTTGGAAATATCGCTCGCGTCAAAGTTGAGCGTAGCCGGAAATTCATTCTTCAGCGCCAGATAGTCCTTGTCGACAATGGTGCTGTCCATATGCAGGATCGCCAGATCGGCGCGCACCGGATGCGGCTTTTTCACCACGCGATAGCGATGCCCACGCAAAGCCAGCGCCCGCAAGGCGCCGCACAAGAGATAGCCGTGTATGACAGGGGGCCAGGCGGCGCGCCATATGAAGAATCTGTCCAGTGGATGCGTATAGACAACGATATTCGCCACATTGGCGCCCTTCTTGCCGAAGAAAAAGATCGTACCTTACAGTCTTACAGATTGAGCGGCTCAATGACCAGCGAATGGAATTTTCACGCCAGACACTACGCCCGCATGGGATCCCCCATGCGCCCGACGCCGCTCGATGTGGAGAAAATCAGCCGCCTGATCCAAGGCCATGATCAAAATGTCCTGATGCTGGGCGTGACGCCGGACTACGCTGGCGTAGGAACGCGGTTAACGGCGGTGGACAGAACTCCGCAAATGATTAACCAACACTGGCCGCAAGATAGCGAGCGATGCACGGCCCTTTATGGAGACTGGCTCGACCTCCCCTTCGACGACGGCGCATATTCGTCGGTTATCGGCGACGGGTCGATTAATTCCGCCGCATCGGGCCTTACAGGATTATTCCGGGAAATGCGCCGTGTACTGAAGGGGAGCGGCGTCGCCGC
Source organism: Parvularcula sp. (assembly GCA_002704915.1). Taxonomy (GTDB): domain Bacteria; phylum Pseudomonadota; class Alphaproteobacteria; order Caulobacterales; family Parvularculaceae; genus Hyphococcus. Next base: position 1,523 of record PAIP01000034.1, on the reverse strand, counting down.
CATCCGCGCATTTTGTTCGCCTGAAAAACCTCAGAGCCTTGCTGAAGTCGCCTATGGTTATCTTGAGCAACCCGATCTCAATTCCACAGCCTTGCGGTTTCGCATCGCCATGGCTATCGCCCATCAATTTCCTGGTTATACGGTGCGCCTTGAAAAGGTGCTGGAGCATTTTAATGAAATGTTTCCCGATCGCGGCCTGTTGGCGGAGAAGACAGGTTGGGAACAAACTGACATCGCACGCTTCGATAGCTTGAAAGGCTCGGATTTCGAAGTCGGATTCCCCACTCGCGAACACATATTGACCCATGCCAAAAGAAGCTTCGTATCGGCATATTTCGTCGAAAGCGAGGGCTACCCGCTGGCGGAGCTTTGTCCGGTGCTTGTGCTTCGGTAAGCGGCGAGCTCAGATTTTGTCAGCACCCCCCCCTCCAGCACAGAGGGACGTCTCGACACAGGCGGGCATTAGTGACATCGCTCCTTGCAGGATAAGGAGCTTTCATGACCGCCATTCTTTCCGTTGTCGCGCCGGTCTTTTTCATCATCGCCTGCGGCTATGCGGCAGCGAAGACCGGGCTTATCGGACGCGACGGCGCCAAAGGCCTCAATGATTTCGTGCTTTATTTCTGCGTGCCGCCGCTTTTGTTCCGCACCATGCAGTCCGTCGAAATCGGCCACTCGGCGACCAGCGTGTGGAGCGCCTATTACGCTGCTGCAGGCATCGTCTGGCTGACGGTGCTTTTCGTCGCTAATCGCATCGACGGCCTCGGCGATGCGGGCGGATCCGCAACGGCTTTCGCGTCGACTTTCGGCAATCTCGGCATGATGGGGTTGTCCATCGCCTATCTGTCCTTTGGCGAGGAAGGGCTCATCATCGCGGCGCTGATCATCGCCGTCCACGCTGCGAGCCACTGGTTTCTCGGCACGCTCTGGGCGGAACTCGCCAATCGCGAACGCGGCGTCGACCTTGTGAAAGTGACGCGCAGTGTTCTCATCTCCCTCGTTAAAAACCCGGTAGTGCTGGCGCTAGCCGCCGGCGCGTTGTGGAACTGGAGCGGCTTGACCATGCCGGGACCGGGCCAGCGCATCATCGATCTCGGCGGCGACGCGGCGATCCCGACGGGCCTCTTCGCCCTTGGCCTTGCCGTCGCCGCCTATCCATTGCGCGGAAACATGCCGGGCGTCGCCGCCATCATGATCCTGAAAATGGCGGTTTTTCCGGTGATAGCCTGGGCGCTGGCCAGCCTTGTCTTTCACCTGCCGCCGCGAGAGACGGCGCTGGTGACGATCTTCGCGGCGCTGCCCACGGGGATGAATCCTTACCTCTTCGCCGTGAAATTCAACGCCAGCATCGCCGCCGTGTCGGGCGCCATCGCGCTTGGCGTCATCCTCTCCGCCGTCACCGTTCCGCTCGTCATGTGGCTTGTGGGCGCATAAAGTCACTGACCTCCGCCAAAGGCGGAGGTTTGAGACGCTTCGCTTGGACCACTGGAAGTGGTTTTGTTAGGGATAGTTAGTACTTAAGC
>PAIP01000033.1 GCA_002704915.1 Parvularcula sp. | reverse complement strand
CCGCCGGCGCATCGCCGATGACCCGCAGCTCAGCGCCCACGCGCATATCTTTAGATCGCACAGCATAACCGTCCATGGCGGAGGCGGCGAAAGGCGGCTGGGTCATGCGCGCTGTCACGTCTTCGGCGGCGATGCGGCCGACCAGTTCACCGAGCCCGGCTTGCTCATGTCCGATGGGCGCCGCGCCCTCCAGCACGGCGGAAATGGCTTCTTCAACGCTCAGCATGACTCAGGCTTCACGGCTGAAATCGCCGGACTTGCCGCCGGACTTTTCGATGAGTTTTACGTCCTCAATGACCATAGATTTGTCTACCGCCTTCGCCATGTCGTAAATGGTGAGGCAGGCGGTCATGACCGCCGTCAGCGCCTCCATCTCAACGCCGGTTTTGCCTGTCGTCTTGACTTGGGCGGTGACAACAAAAGCGTGCGCGGCGTCATCCGGTTCAATGCGCACATTCAGCCCCGTAATCGGCAGCGGGTGACACAAAGGAATAAGATCGCTTGTGCGTTTGGCGCCCATGATCCCGGCGAGTTCGGCGATGCTCGCCACGTCACCTTTTTTGACGCCGCCCGAACGCACTGTTTTGTAGCTGTCTTCCGTGAAAACGACGCGGCCCTGCGCGACAGCGCGGCGTTCCGTATCGGCCTTGGCCGAAACGTCGACCATGCGCGCGCGGCCCTTCTCGTCGAAATGGGTGAGATCCTTGGTCACTTACTTTTCCATGAGACGGGGCATCAATTCCACGAGATTGCAGGGCTTGTGCCGGGAATCGAGCTGATATGAAATCACCTTGTCCCAGCCGTCTTTCACCGCGCCATTGGAGCCCGGCAGGCAGAAAATAAACGTGCCTTTGACGACGCCGCCGCAGGCGCGCGATTGCAGCGTCGAAAGGCCCACGGTCTCATAACTCACCTGATGAAAGATCACCGAAAAGCCCTCGATCTCTTTTTCAAAGAGCGGGCGCACGGCCTCCACCGTCACGTCCCGGCCGGTGAGCCCGGTGCCGCCGGTGGAGATGATGACGTCGACCTGGCTGTCGTCGATCCAGCCGGAAACGACGCTGCGGATTCTTTCGATGTCGTCGCGCACGAGATCGCGGCCCGCGAGCTGATGGCCCGCCGCCTCGATCCGCTGGGCGAGAATATCGCCCGAGGTGTCGTTGGCGCTGGTGCGGGTGTCGCTGACGGTCAGCACCGCGACGCGCACGGGTTTGAATTCAAGCTCTTCATTGATCCCGGGCATTACTCTGTCTCGTCTCTTTTCCAGCGGGCGGCGTCCCGATAGTCCGCCTCTCGCGGTTCGATCCACGACGCGCCGTCTTCACGGATTTCCTTCTTCCAGAACATGGCTTCGGTTTTGAGATAATCCATGAGGAAATCCGCCGCCTCGAAGGCTTCGCGCCGGTGGGCCGAGGCGACGCAGACCATGACGATGGGCTCGTCCGGCTTCAGTTCTCCCACCCGGTGGATGATGAGCGTGTCGTCAATCGCCCAGCGCTTTCGGGCTTGGCGCTCGATTTCCGCAATGGAGCGTTCGGTGACGCCAGGATAATGTTCGAGATAGAGCGCCTTGACGTCTCCCTCGCCCGCGCGCCCGCGCACTTTACCAAGAAAGCTGACGACCGCGCCTGCGCCGTTCGCGCTTTTTTCAAACGCGGACAACTCGGCGCCGGGATCGAAGGGGTCTGTCGAGACGCGGATCATGGACTAACCGCCGCTCACTGGCGGCAGGAAGGCGATTTCGTCTCCGTCACTGATCGCCGAATCGCGCGCCGCCATTTTCTCATTGACAATGACGCGTACGGACTTTTCCTGAAGCGCCGCGCCAAGCGCCGCTTCCTGTTTTCCGAGCGCCGAGACCAGATCGCCGACGGTCTGGGCGTCGCCAAGCGGCAGGTCCCGTTGGCGCGCGCCAGCGGCGTCGGCAAGCTTTCCAAAGAAGAGAAGGCGCGCCATGGCTCAGCCTCCCGTCACCGACATGTGCCGGGAAACCGCCGGCGCCGCGCCGCGCTTGGAAATATCGAAGGCATGGCGCTCAGGCTTTTTCAGCATCGCCCGGTCCAGCGCCGCGTCCAGCGCGGCTTGAGGATCAGCCCCGCGCATCGCCGCGCGCAGATCGATCTTGTCGCCATGGCCGAGGCACATATAGATCTCGCCGGTGCAGGTGACGCGCACGCGATTGCAGCCTGCGCAGAAATTATTGGTGAGCGGCGTTATCATCCCGAGAACGCCGCCGGTCTCTTCCACCTTCACATAACGCGCCGGTCCGCCGGTTTTCATGGCAAGCGGCCTCAGGCTCCATTGTTCGGCGAGCCTGTCCTGGACCGCCGTCAGCGGGAGATACTGATCGGTGCGGTCTTCCTCGATCTCGCCCAGCGGCATGACTTCGATCAGCGTCAGGTCCATGCCGCGGCCATGGGCCCATTCGATCATGGGCGCGATTTCGTCTTCGTTGACGCCTTTCAGCGCCACAGTATTGATCTTGACCTTCAGCCCTGCGGCCTGCGCCGCATCGAGACCGCGCAACACCTGCGACAAGCGATTGCGCCGCGTCAGCTTTTCGAACTTCGCATCGTCCAGCGTATCGAGGGACACATTGATGCGTTTGACGCCAAGCGAGGCGAGCACGTCCGCGTGATGGAATAGCTGCGTGCCGTTGGTGGTGAGCGTCAATTCGTCGAAGTCGCCCGCCTCGAGGCGGCGGCCGAGCCGCGCCATCAGGGTCATGATGTCCCGGCGTACCAGCGGTTCGCCGCCGGTGATGCGGATCTTTTTGACGCCGCGTTCGATGAAAGCGCCGGCGAGTTGTTCGAGCTCTTCAAGCGACAACACATCCCGCTTGGGCAGGAATTTCATTTCTTCCGCCATGCAGTAAGTGCAACGCAGATCGCAGCGATCCGTCACCGAAAGGCGCAGATAGGTGATCTGGCGGCCGAATGTGTCAGTCAATGATTTCATAGGCTTATATCTATCATACCGTTAGGCGCCGCGTAAAACCGGCGCAGGAGAGCCGCGCTTTCTGGGCGGCCATGGACAATCATAAGGCATGCGCCGGGGCCGTGGATAACTATCCACCAACACTGGGATATATGAAAGAATTCATCATTTTTGAGGTGTTTTTCGCCTTTTTGGGGTGCGTTTTTTGAGGCTTGGTTCTCTCTTCCGAAGCCTGCCGGTCAGCGCCACCGCAATCGGAGATTCCCCTTCTCGGTTCAGCAGGAATCCCCCTCTCCCTCGAGGGAGAGGGGCCGGGGGTGAGGGTGAGCAATTTGTATGAATCAGCACAGCTACGGGTAAGGCCTCCAGGCTTTCCACCCTCACCCTTACCCTCTCCCGCCAGCGGGAGAGGGTATAAAGCTTCACAAGGAGCAATCGATGCAGTCGTGCTTACGCGAGCCCGACGATCTGGCCATTCTTGTCGAGACCGATTTCCAGCGCCGCCGGTTTTTTCGGCAGGCCGGGCATGGTCATGATGTCGCCGCAGACCGCGACCACAAAACCGGCGCCGGCGGAAAGGCGCGCCTCACGCACCTCCACTGTGTGCCCGGACGGCGCGCCGAGATTGGTCGGGTCAGTGGAGAAGCTGTATTGCGTTTTGGCGATACAAACAGGCAGATCGCCATAGCCGAGCTTTTCGAACTCTTTGAAGTTCGCCGCCGCGGCCGAAGTGAGAGAGATGCCGGCCGCGCCGTAAATCTCTTTCGCGACGGTTTCAACTTTCTTTGCAAGCGGCAGATCATCCGCATACAGAAATTTCGCCGAGGTTCCGCCTTCGTCGAGGCGCTCTTTCACGGCGGTGGCGAGATCCGCCGCGCCCTTGCCGCCTTCGGCCCAGTGCTTGGCGATTTCCGCGCGGGCGCCGAGATCGGCGCAGATTTTCTTAACCGCAGCCACTTCCTCATCGGTATCGGCGACGAAGTGGTTGATCGCCACCGTCGGCGTCAGTCCGAATTTCTTGAGGTTCGAGATATGGCGCTTCAAGTTCTCCGAGCCTTTTTCAACGGCCGCTACATTGGGCTGGGAGAGGTCCGCTTTTGCGACGCCGCCCTGCATCTTGAGGGCGCGCACCGTGCAGACGAGCACCACCGCATCCGGCCAAAGCCCCGACTGGCGGCATTTGATGTCGAGAAACTTCTCCGCGCCGAGATCGGCGCCGAAGCCGGCTTCCGTCACCACCACATCGGCCAGCGACATGGCGGTTTTCGTCGCCATCACGGAGTTACAGCCATGAGCAATGTTTGCGAACGGCCCGCCATGAATGAAAGCCGGGTTATGTTCGATGGTCTGCACGAGATTTGGCTGCAGCGCGTCTTTCAACAAGACCGCCATGGCGCCGTCGGCGCCGATGTCGCCCGCGGTCACCGGCGTCTTGTCGCGGCGGCGCGCTACAATGATTTTTGAAAGGCGTTCACGCAGATCCTCGATGTCATTGGCGAGACAGAGGATCGCCATGACTTCCGACGCCACAGTGATGTCAAAGCCGTTCTCACGCGGCACGCCGTTTGCGGGACCGCCCAGACCGATGACGATGTTGCGCAGCGAACGGTCGTTCATATCGACGACGCGGCGGAAGGTGACCCGGCGCGGATCAATATCCTGCTCATTGCCCCAGTAAATATGGTTGTCGATCATCGCCGCGAGCAGGGAGTGCGCCGAGGTGATGGCGTGAAAGTCGCCGTTGAAATGGAGATTGATGTCTTCCATGGGGATGACCTGGGCGCGCCCGCCGCCGGCGGCGCCGCCTTTCATCCCGAAACACGGGCCAAGGGACGGCTCGCGCAGGCACACCATGGCGTTGACGCCGATCTGGTTGAACCCATCGGTGAGGCCGACGCTGGTGGTCGTCTTGCCCTCGCCCGCCGGGGTCGGCGTCACCGCGGTGACGAGCACCAGCTTGCCTTTTTTATTGCCCTTGGCCTTGTTGATATAGTCGAGCGACACCTTGGCCTTGTGATGGCCGTAGGGCACCAGCGCTTCAGGCGGCACGCCGAGGCGCTTTTCCGCGAGCGGCAGGATGGGATCCATCGTCGCGGCGCGGGCGATTTCGATATCGGGCGCGCCCGGCGCGGGCAAATTGTCTTGCGTCATGCGATCTTAAGCCGGCCTCGCCGGCCCTCCCTTATTTTGAGATTGTATGTATAGCATACATTTATGGGGCCGCGCGAACAAAAGTCTTTCCATCGCGGCAGTACAAACTGATGTTCGCCTCCTGCGCTTTTGCGATTGCGAAAGACGTGGGCCCCGAAACGCTGGCCACGGCCTCAATCCCCACTCTCGCGCATTTCTCAATGATTTCATAGGAGCAGCGGCTCGACATCAGGACGAAACCGGTTGTCATGTCGGTCTCCGCCCGCGCAAGCGCGCCAATCAACTTGTCGAGCGCGTTGTGCCGGCCCACATCCTCGCGCGCGGTTGCGATCTCGCCGTCCCGCGTCGCCCAGGCTGCGCCATGCACCGTTCGCGTCGCCGCATTCAACGGCTGATGCGCACGCAGATCGCCAAGCGCGCGCGTTAACGCGTCCATTTCAAGGTCGGCCGGCGTTTCGCAAACGGCAGGCAGTTTTTCGAAAAAGGTTTCGGTGTTTTCGAGACCGCACACGCCGCAGCCCGCCCGGCCGACGAGATTGCGCCGCTGCTGGCGAATATCGAGACGCTCAAGCTTTTCCGGCGCGATGGAAAGATGCAGTTCAATCCCCCGCGCGCTTTGGTGAATGTCGACGGCGTCGATCTCCTGCAGCGCGTCGACGACGCGCTCCGTCAGGGAGAAACCTACGGCGAAATCCTCCATGTCGGCGGGCGTCGCCAGCATTACGGCGTAATTGCGCTTATTGTAAACGAACGCGACCGGCGTTTCGGTGGGCACGGACCACTTATGATTGCTTCCCACATCGATTGATCGCTCAACCGGCGCCGTCGAGCCGTGCGTGGTGAATTTGGTCATGGAGCGCAGCGTTTCTCCTCCCCCGCCTGCGGGGGAGGTGTCCAGGCGCGATCGCGAAAGCGATGCGAATGGACGGAGGGAGTATGCTGCATCCGCCCCCATCCCCCGCTTCGCGGGTACTTCCCCCGTGCGCGTATGCGCACCATCAAGATCCGCGCCTTTTGGCGCGGGGGCGGGGGAAGAGTAAGGGCGCCCGAAACATCTCTATTCCGCAGGCTCTACGACGCCTTCCGTCAGGATGCGGCGGAGCTCCGGCGTCGTTGCTTCGTATTCTTCCTGCCATTGCGATTTGTGGTTCGCCGGCGTGATCTGCACCGCCGTCACCTTGTATTCCGGACAGTTCGTCGCCCAGTCCGAATTTTCCGTGGTGACCACATTCGCCCCGCTTTCTGGGTGGTGGAAGGTCGTATAGACGACGCCCGGCGCCACGCGGGTGGAGATTTTCGCCCTGAGGCTGGTCTCGCCCTTGCGGCTGGCGATGGAGACCCAGTGCCCGTCCTGAACGCCGCGCGCTTCCGCATCGGAAGGATGAATCTCCAGCACGTCTTCGTCATGCCAGTCGCTGTTCTGGGTGCGCCGCGTCTGCGCGCCCACATTATATTGCGACAGGATGCGGCCGGTCGTCAGGATCAGCGGGAATTTGCGGTTCGTTTTCTCCGTGGTCGGCACGAAGTCGGTCAGAACGAAATGGCCCTTGCCGCGCACGAACTCGCCGATATGCATGACCGGCGTGCCGTCGGGCGCCGATTCATTGCAGGGCCATTGCACGCTGCCTTTCTCGTCGAGCATCTTGAACGAAACGCCAGAGAAAGTGGGCGTCAGACGCGCAATCTCGTCCATGATTTCCGAGGCGTTTTTATAAGGCATCTTATAGCCCATAGCCTCGGACAAGGCGGCGGTGATGCGCCATTCCTCCATGCCCTGCTGCGGCTTGATCGCCGGGCGTACGCGGTTGATGCGGCGTTCGGCGTTGATGAAGGTGCCGTCCTTTTCAAGGAAGGACGTGCCCGGCAGGAAGACATGCGCAAAACGCGCCGTCTCGTTGAGGAAAAGGTCCTGCACGATGAGGCATTCCAGCGACCGCAGCGCCTCTTCAACGTGAAGCGTGTTCGGGTCGGACTGGGCGATATCCTCGCCCTGTACATACATGCCCTTATATGTTCCGGCGATCGCCGCATCGAACATATTGGGGATGCGGAAGCCAGGCTCCCCATCGAGCGTGACGCCCCAGTCGTTTTCGAACTCGCCGCGCACCGCATCGTCGCTCACCGGACGATAGCCCGGCAGTTCGTGTGGGAACGAGCCCATGTCGCAGGAGCCCTGCACATTATTCTGGCCGCGCATGGGATTCACGCCGACGCCAAGTCGGCCGATATTGCCCGTCGCCATGGCGAGGTTCGCCATGCCCATGACCATGGTCGAGCCCTGGCTGTGTTCGGTGACGCCGAGGCCGTAATAGATCGCGCCATTGCCGCCGGTTGCATAAAGCCGCGCCGCGGCGCGAATGTCTTCCGCCGGAACGCCGGTGATTTTTTCGACATTTTCCGGCGAGTTCACCGGATCGGCGGCGAACTCCCGCCATTCGGCAAACGAGTCTTCCTCGCAACGCTCGGCGACGAATTTCTCGTCCACCAGGCCTTCGGTGACGACCACATGCGCAAAGGCGTTGATCAGCGCCACATTGGTGCCGGGCTGAAGCTGCAGATGGTAATCCGCTTCGATATGCGGCGTCTTGACGAGATCGATGACGCGCGGGTCGGCGATGATGAGCTTGGCGCCTTCGCGCAGGCGGCGTTTCATCTGCGAGCCGAACACGGGGTGCGCATCCGTCGGGTTGGAGCCGATCACCACAATGACGTCGGCTTCCTCGACGCTGTCGAAATGCTGCGTCCCGGCGGACGTGCCGAAGGTCTGTTTGAGGCCGTAACCGGTCGGCGAGTGACAAACGCGCGCGCAGGTGTCGGTATTGTTGTTGCCGAAGCCGGCGCGGATCAATTTCTGAACCAGCCAGACTTCTTCATTGGTGCAGCGTGACGACGTAATGCCGCCGATCGCCTTGCGGCCATGTTTCGCCTGAATGCCTTTCAGCTTCTCGGCGGCGAAGGAAATCGCCTCCTCCCAGCTCACCTCGCGCCAGGGATCGGTGATCTTGTCGCGGATCATCGGGCTCGTGATGCGGTCTTTGTGGGTCGCATAGCCCCAGGCGAAACGGCCTTTGACGCAGGAGTGCCCGTGGTTCGCCTTGCCGTCCTTGTGCGGCGTCATGCGCACGACTTGGTCGCCCTTGAGTTCGGCCTTGAAGGAACAGCCGACCCCGCAATAGGCGCAGGTCGTCAGCACCGTGCGGTCCGGCACGCCATGTTCGACGACAGACTTTTCCTGCAAGGTCGCGGTCGGGCAGGCCTGCACGCAAGCGCCGCATGAAACGCATTCGGAATCGAAGAAATTGGCGCCGCCCACGGAGACGCGGGAATTGAAACCGCGGCCCTCGATGGTCAGCGCCAGCGTGCCCTGCACCTCGTCGCAGGCGCGCACGCAGCGCGAACAGACAATACATTTCGACGGATCGTACTCGAAGTAAGGGTTCGAGACGTCTTTTTTGTCGTCGAGATGGTTTTCGCCTTCATAGCCGTAGCGCACCTCACGCAAGCCCACGGCGCCCGCCATATCCTGCAGCTCGCAATCGCCATTGTCGGAACAGGTAAGGCAATCGAGCGGATGGTCGGAGATATAAAGCTCCATCACGCCGCGGCGAAGCTTCGCCAGACGATCCGTCTGGGTGCTGACTTTCATGCCTTCGCGCACGGGCGTCGTACAGGACGCCGGCGTTCCCTTGACGCCGTCGATTTCGACGAGACAAAGTCGGCAGGAGCCGAATGCCTTCACCATGTCGGTGGCGCAGAGCTTCGGGATCGAAATGCCGATCTCCTGGGCGGCGCGCATGATGCTCGCGCCCTCCTCCACCTCGACCTTGAAGCCGTCGATCTCAACCGTCACCTTTTTATCGGTCTTCGGCTTCGGCGTGCCGTAATCCGTTTCTTTCAAGAGGGCCATCTCGCCTTCTCCTTTCGCCGCTATCGCGGCGGTTCCTATTCAGCCGCCTGCTTCGCAGGCTTGATCCCGAAATCTTCGGGGAAATATTTCACGGCGCTCAAGACCGGGATCGGCGTCATCCCGCCCATGGCGCAGAGCGAGCCGTCCACCATCAACTCGCAGAGATCGTTGAGGACCGTCAGGTTCTTGTCGCGGTCAACGCCCGCCTTGATGCGGTCCACTGTCTCGACGCCGCGGACCGAGCCGACGCGGCAGGGCGTACACTTGCCGCAGGATTCCTCGACGCAGAATTCAAAGGCGTAGCGCGCCTGATCCGACAGGTCGACGCTGTCATCATACACCACAACACCGCCATGACCAACGCCGGCGCCATTGGCGGCCATGGCCTCGTAATCCATTTCAAGATCGAAAAGGCGCGGCGGAAGGTAAGCGCCAAGCGGTCCGCCGATCTGCACCGCGCGGATCGGCTTGCCAGTAAAGGTTCCGCCGCCGACCTTCTCGACCAGCTCGCGCAAAGTTACGCCGAACGCGGTTTCGTAAAGACCACCCTGTTTCACATTGCCGGCGATCTGGAACGGCATGGTGCCGGTGGACTTTCCCATGCCGTAATCGCGATAGAAGGCGGCGCCTTTGTCGAGGATCGCCGGAACCGAGCACAGCGAAATCACATTGTGAACGAGCGTCGGCTTGCCGAAGAGCCCTTCGAGCGCCGGCAGCGGCGGCTTGGAACGCACCTCGCCGCGCTTGCCTTCAAGACTGTTCAGAAGCGATGTCTCCTCACCGCAGATATAGGCGCCGGCGCCCATGAAGACCTCGATGTCGAACGCCTTGCCGGCGCCGCGTATATTGTCGCCAAGCAATCCCTCCTTGCGGGCGTTCGCAATCGCTTCATTCAGCACGCGCGCGGCGATGGGATATTCCGAACGAAGATAGATGTAGCCTTGCGTGGCGCCGACGGCGATCCCGGCGATAGTCATGCCTTCGATCAGGGTGAAGGGATCGCCCTCCATGATCATGCGGTCGGCGAAGGTGCCGCTGTCGCCTTCATCGGCGTTGACGACGATATATTTCTGATCGGCTTGCGCCTCGGAGACCGTTTTCCACTTGATGCCGGCCGGAAAGCCGGCGCCGCCGCGACCGCGAAGACCGCTTTCCATGACCGCGGCGCAGATCGCATCGGCGTCCATCTTGAGCGCTTTGCCGAGCCCAGCATTGCCGCCATAGGCTTCGTAATCGGAAACGGAAACCGGATCGACAACGCCGCAGCGCGCGAAGATGAGGCGCGTCTGGTTTTTGAAAAACGGAATCTCCTGCACCGGCCCGACGCATTTGGCGTGACCGCCATCGCCAGTCAGCGCATCGAGGAGACTCGCGGCGTCATCGTCGTTGACGGGGCCATAGCCGACGCGTTCGCCGCCTTTTTCAACTTCCAAAAGCGGCTCGAGCCAGTGCATGCCGCGCGAACCGGTGCGCACGATGTTAAGATCGAGCTTGCGCTTGTCCGCTTCGACCTGAAGCGCATCGGCGAGATCGTCAGCGCCCATGGCGACCGCGGCGGAATCGAGCGGCAGGTAAATCGTCAACGCGGTCATGACGCGCTCTCCTTTTTGGCGCGCTCGACAGCTTTTTCAATCTTGCCCGTATCGGCCATGCCGACGAGACGGTCGCCGACCATTGCGGCCGGCGCGCAGGAGCAAAGACCGAGGCAATAAACCGCCTCCAGCGTCAGGTCTTTCGACGCGCTCGTCTCGCCCATTTTCAATGCAAATTTCTTTTCAACGGCGGCGATGAAATCGCGACCGCCCGCCGCCTGACAGGCTTCCGCCGCACACAAGCGCACGACAGTTTTACCTTGAGGCTCGCGTTTGAAGTCATGATAAAAGCTGATGACGCCTTTCACCTCTGCGCGGGTCAGGTTAAACGCGCGCGCCGCTTCGGCTTCGGTGTCTTCCGGCAAAAAGCCATGCACGCGCTGCACTTCATGCAATGCGGAAATAAGACCGCCAGTGCGGCCGACATAAGGCTCAATCAGGTTGGCAAGGGTCACGCGAGTCAGGTCTCGTAGCTACAAGGTTGAGTCGTAACATAAAATCTTGAAAACCCCTTATCAATCCGGGCACAAGGGTTGTCGGATTTGCGAAGCCTCAACGCGCCGCCTGTCGCGCCTGGTGTTTTATTTCGGCCAACAGCGCCGCCTGCGCAGCCGTAGGCCGCCAATTCCTGCGCATGGTTAATCCGATGGTCCGCGCGACATTGCTCACGGGATGCGGACGTGAGACCAGCATGTTCGCAGCTTTTTCATAGCGGATCTGCTCATCCGACAATAGCATAAGCCTATCGGAATTGATCAACAGCACGCGCGCGGCGCTTAAGGAGTTACATTCGATAACATCCTCCGGCGCCGGCGACTCCAGGGCGGCAAACATCGCGTCAAAGTGAACGCGCAAGGGCGAGGTCGCGCGCGGCGCAATCCACGGGAAAGACGTCAGCACGTCGCGGTCGAGCGCGCCTTTTTCGGCCGGGTGCCCGGGACGCATGACCACCGAGAGGAGATCGTCGAAAAGCGGTTCTTCGAAAATGTCTTTCATGGCGCTGTTTTCGCGAAGCGCGCCCACGAGAATGTCCGCCTCCCCGCGCCGCAAGGCGATCAGCAAATCCTCATAGGCGCCGTCGACAATCGACACCCTGTGATGAGGATGGGCCGCGGAAAAAGCGGCCACGGCGGCCGGCGCCAGATGGGTGCGCGCCAGCGGCATGGCGCCGATGACCGTGCCGCCTTTTTCATGCCCCTTGGCGCGCGCAATTTCAGCAGCGGCCTGACGCAATTCCGCAAAGGCGAGCCCCGCCTTCAGCGCCAGCAATTCGGCCCTTTTCGTCGGCCGAACGCCGTGGCTGGTGCTCTCAAACAACGTGACGCCCAGCGCTTTTTCAAGATCCTTGGCGGCGCGATGCACAGTGGGCGCTGCGTAGCCTTCGGCGCGCGCTGCGCCGGAAAACCCGCCATGGCGGACAATGCTGATGAGCGTTTCAAGCCGCCGCGCCGACATCGACCGCAGCATCTGCGCCGGATTGGCCTTCATCCCCGCCATTTCTTTCAGGCCTTCCGTCAAAAGATTGAGCGCAACGGCGCCCCGGACCGACAGGATCTCCCCCTCTTGCGTTGAGACGATGCGATCGCCGCTGCGCGCCGTCAGGGAGGCGCCATAGTGATCGGCCAATCCCTTCAGCGCCTGGCTCGCCGCCGGCTGCGTCAGACCGAGATCGGCCGCCGCCTTCGTCACCGAGCCGCGGGCGATCACCTCGCGATAGACATGCAGATGCCAGAGATTGGGCGGATGGTTCATGGGGCCGGTATTTCCACTACTCATTAGCATTTTCTTATACTCTCGCCCGATTTTCAATTGGATTTTCGGGCCATATCGGGCGCATCTCACCCGCACATAAAGCAAAAGATGATCAGGGAGCGGCCCATGGGCGTCGTCGTCACCAATATCAAACGCGCCGACAAAGCCATCGTCGACGCCTTCGCAGAGGGCAAATATGGCGTCGCCACGGTGCATGAGGCGCAAGGCCGCAAAGGCCTCCTCGCCCCCGATATCGGCCCCATCTATAAAGGCGCCCATGTGGCGGGAACAGCGGTCACTATTTCCGCCCCTCCTTGCGACAACTGGATGATCCATGTGGCCGTGGAACAGTGCGAGCCCGGCGACGTACTCGTGCTCGCCCCCACTTCCTATTCCGACGCCGGTTACTTCGGCGACCTTCTCGCCACCTCCTTGAAGGCGCGCGGCGTGAAGGCGCTGATCATCGACGCCGGCGTGCGCGACACCAAGGACCTGACGGAAATGGGCTTCCCGGTCTGGTCGAAATGCGTTTTCAGCCAGGGCACGGTGAAGGAAACCCTGGGCGACGTGAACATTCCGGTCGTCTGCGCCGGCGCGCATATCAATCCGGGCGACATCATTATCGCCGACGATGACGGCGTTGTTGTGGTCGCCAAAGAGGAAGCCGCCGACGTCCTCAAGAAATCGCAGGAGCGCGAAGCGAATGAAGAATCGAAACGCCAGCGCCTCGCCGCAGGCGAGCTCGGCCTCGACATCTACAAGATGCGCGAACGCCTCGCCGAGAAGGGGCTTCAATATATCGACCAGAAGGATTGGCTCAAATCATGATGACGGCGATCCCTTCGACCCTCATGCGCGGGGGCACGTCGAAGGGGCTTTATTTCAACGCGAAAGACCTGCCCGCAGACGAGGCGCTGCGGGACAAGGTGCTGCTTGCCGCCATGGGCTCGCCGGATCTGCGCCAGATCGACGGCGTGGGCGGGGCGCATCCACTGACAAGCAAGGTCGCGGTGATGTCGCCATCTTCGCGCGACGATGCAGATATCGACTATCTCTTCCTTCAGGTTGTCGTCGATAAAGCCGAAGTCTCTACCAGCCAGAATTGCGGCAATATTCTTGCCGGCGTCGGCCCCTGGGCCATCGAAAACGGTTTTGTCGAAGCGCAAAACGGCGAAACGCCCGTGCGCATTCACATGGTCAACTCCAACTCCATTGCCGTCGCCCATGTGCAAACGCCCAGCCGTCAGGTCGAATATGAAGGCGACGCGCGCATTGACGGCGTGCCCGGAACCGCCGCCGCTATCCCTATCGACTTTCTCGATGTGGCGGGGTCGAATTGCGGCGCGCTTCTTCCCACCGGCAACATCGTCGACGAAGTCGACGGCGTCGAAATGACCTGCGTCGACAACGGCATGCCGGTCGTCGTTCTGCGCGCGTCCGATTTCGGCCTTACAGGCGCGGAAAGCCCGGCTGACCTCGAAGCCAATGAAGAGCTGAAGAAACGCATTGAACGGATTCGTCTTCAAATCGGTCCGAAAATGAATCTGGGCGATGTGGAGAAAAAGACCGTTCCGAAAATGACGCTCATATCGCCGCCTCAGTCGGGCGGGGTCGTCAATACGCGCAGCTTCATTCCACACCGCGTCCACGAAGCCATCGGCGTTCTCGGCGCGGTGAGCGTCGCAACCGCCTGCATGCTGCCGGGATCGGTCGCTGACGGTATCGCAAAAGCGTCTCCCGGCGCCGGCGAGCAGCGCCTCGAAATCGAACATCCCACCGGCTTTTTCACCGTCGATATGGATGTCGTGGTGAACAATGGCGATGTGAGTATTCGGCGCTCGGCGTTGCTCAGAACCGCGCGCAAGCTTATGCGCGGCGAGGTTTATATCCCTTCCAAAGTCTGGGATCGAAAATGAGCGACGCCCAGAACATCTGCCTCATCGGCTTCGGCGAAGTGGGCCAAGTCCTCGCCGAGGATCTCGCCGCCAGAAGCGTGACGCTTTCGGCATGGGACAGCCTGTGCTGCGATGCGGACAGCGCGCCGTCCCGCGCCGCCATATGGGTTCGCAAAGGCGAAAACGCAGAAGACGCCGCATGCGACGCCGACATCATCATTTCCGCCGTTACCGCCGCGCAGACATTGAACGCCGCTGAAAGCATCGCGACGGCAATCAAGAAAGATGCTGTCTATCTCGATCTCAACTCCGCCTCGCCCGGCGCAAAGCAGAAAGCCGCCGCGCTCATCAATGCGAATGGCGGCAGGTATGTGGAAGCCGCCGTCATGTCACCCATCGGGCCGAAGCGGATCGCCTGCCCCATGCTGTTGGGCGGCCCTTATGCGGAAGCGTTCCTGGCTCTAGCGAAAGATCTTGGCTTTAAAGGCGCGAAATTCTTTTCCGCCGAATACGGGAAAGCCTCCGCAGCCAAGATGTGTCGCAGCGTTGTCGTCAAAGGCGTCGAAGCGCTGTTGACCGAGTCGCTTCTCTCGGCGCGCCATTACGGCGTCGAGGAAACCGTTGTCTCATCCCTGTCGGATCTGTTTCCCGGACCCGACTGGGAAAAGCTTTCCGTCTATATGATCTCCCGCGCGCTAGAACATGGGAAACGGCGCGCAGAAGAAATGCGCGAAGTCGCCAAAACCGTTGAAGAGGCGGGGCTTTCGCCCCTGATGAGTTCAGCCTGCGCAGAGCGGCAGGATCGTTCCGCCGCGTATCGCTATGCCTTGGCCGAAGAGAGCCTGCCGCAAATGCTGGATGCGATTTTGAACGGCGCCCGAGCGGGGCGAGCCTTATGAGGATGATCGCCAAATGATTATCGATTGTCACGGCCATCAGACGATTGTGCCAAAAGCGCATACGGATTTTCGCGCCGCGCAAAAGGCGCGGCTGAAAGATCCGTCCCTGCCGAAACCGATGCAGCCGCAAATGAGCGACGATGAAATCGCGGAAGGCATCGAACAGAACCAGCTCAAGCTCCTGAAGGAGCGCGGCGGCGACATGACCATCTTCTCCCCCCGCGCCTCGGCGATGGAGCCGCATGTGGGCGACGCGGAGACCGCGCTGGAATGGTCCATCGCCTGCAACAACATGATCCACCGGGTGACGCAGATCTTTCCTGATAATTTCATCGGCGTTTGCATGCTGCCGCAAACACCTGGGGGCACGCTGGACAATTCCATCGCAGAGCTTGAACGCTGCGTGACCGAGCTCGGCTTTATCGGCTGCAACCTCAATCCCGATCCGTCTGGCGGTCACTGGAACGCGCCGCCGCTGACCGACAAATACTGGTATCCCATCTACGAAAAGATGGTGGAGCTTGAAGTGCCGGCGATGATCCATGTGTCGGGCTCGTGCAACCCGACCTTCCACGCCACGGGCTCCTATTACATCGCGGCGGACACCAACGCCTTCATGCAATTCATCCAGGGCGATCTCTTCAAGGACTTTCCTGATTTGAAACTCGTCATCCCCCATGGCGGCGGCGCCGTGCCTTATCACTGGGGCCGTTATCGAGGGCTCGCCGACATGCTGAAACAGCCGCCGGTCGAAACCCATGTGATGAAGAATGTTTATTTCGACACCTGCGTCTATCACCAGCCCGGCATCGATCTATTGTTCGAGGTCATCGAGATCGACAATATTCTCTTCGGCTCGGAAATGGTGGGCGCGGTGCGCGGCATCGACCCGCAGACCGGTCACTATTTCGACGACACCAAGCGCTATGTGGACAATTTGGGTTTGTCGAAGGATGACCTATATAAAGTCTATGAGGGGAATGCGCGGCGCGTTTATCCGCGCCTCGACAAAATCCTGAAAGCGAAAGGCATGTAACGCTTCATGAGCGCAGCGAGCGAAACATTCGAAAAAACGCCCGGCTGGCTCGACTGGTTTCAGGGGCCTTCCAAGCCGAAATTTACGCCGCCGCCGGGCGCCGTGGACGCCCATTGCCATGTCTTCGGACCGGGTCATGAATTTCCTTTTGCGCTGGAACGCAAATACACGCCCTGCGACGCGTCGAAAGAACAGCTTTACGCGCTGCGCGATCATCTCGGCTTTTCGCGCAATGTGCTGGTGCAGGCGACCTGTCATGGCGCCGATAACCGCGCGACGATGGATGCGGTGATGAGTTCCGGCGGCAAGGCCAAGGGCATCGCTTCGGTAAAACCGTCCGTCACTGACGAAGAACTCGAAACGCTCAACGAAAACGGCATCAAGGGCGTCCGCTTCAATTTTGTGAAGCGCCTTGTCGATCCCTTGCCGCCGGCGGTCCTTTCGAAACTGGTGGAGCGCATCAACCGTTTCGGCTGGCACATTGTTATCTATTTCGAGGCGCCGGAACTGCCAGAGCTCTATGACTTTATCGCGGGCATCGACACGACCGTGGTCGTCGATCACATGGGCCGACCGGACGTCACAAAAGATATAGACGGGCCGGAATTTGCACTTTTCCAAAAACTCATAGAAGAGAACGATCACATCTGGTCGAAAGTCACCTGCCCCGAACGCCTCTCAAAGTCCGGTCCGCCGACTTATGACGACTTCGTTCCCTTCGCGGCGCGCCTTGTCGAACGTTTTCCGGATCGCGTTCTCTGGGGCACGGACTGGCCGCATCCGAATTTGAAATCCCACATGCCGGACGACGCCTGGCTGGTGGACATGATCCCGCGCATTGCGCCAACCGACGCGCTTCAGCAAAAACTGCTCGTCGACAACCCCATGCGGCTTTACTGGCCGGAGGAGTGTAATCAGTGAAACAAGACATCCATGAATATCTGGCCGAGTTCGATGACATTCCCGGCACGCGCGTTTACACGACAAAGCGTGCGCGCCAGGGCTACTGGATCAATCAGTTCGCCATGAGCCTCATGAAAGAGGAAAACCGCAAGGCCTGGCTTGAGAATGAAGAGAAATATCTCGAGGGCTGGCCGAAACTGACGCCGGAACAAAAACAGGCGCTGCTCGACCGGGATTACGACAAGCTGCTCGACCTTGGCGGCAATATCTATTTCCTCGCGAAAGTCTTCTCGACCGATGGGAAATCCTATCTCCAGGCCGTCTCCACCATGACCGGCATGAGCGTCGATGAATACAGAGACATGATGCTGTCCGGCGGGCGCTCGCCCGAAGGCCTGCGTTCCAAATCGAAAGGTTACTAGTTACATGGCCCAAATCACAGCAGGCATTAGTTCAAGTCACGTACCGGCGATCGGGGCGGCGGTCGATCTCGGAAAGACCGAAGAAGATTACTGGGTCCCCGCCTTCGCCGGGTTCGACTGGACGAAAGAGTGGATCATGAAGCCGGAGAACAAACCGGATGTGGTGATCCTCGTCTATAACGATCACGCATCCGCCTTCGACATGAACCTCATCCCCACATTCGCCATAGGCTGCGCGGATGAATTCCAGCCCGCGGATGAAGGCTGGGGACCGCGCCCCGTTCCCACCGTGAAAAATCACGCGGATCTTGCCTGGCATATCGCACAAAGCTGCATCCTCGACGAATTCGACATGACTATCATCAACAAGATGGATGTGGACCACGGCCTCACCGTGCCGCTGTCCTTGATGTTCGGCCAGCCGGATGCGTGGCCCTGCAAGATTATTCCGCTAGCGGTGAATGTCGTCACCTACCCGCCCCCGTCCGGCAATCGCTGTTACAATCTCGGGCGGGCCATCCGCGATGCGGTGGAAAGTTTCCCGGAAGACCTTAAAGTCCAGGTCTGGGGCACCGGCGGCATGAGTCACCAGCTTCAGGGCACCCGCGCCGGCCTCATCAACAAGGAATGGGATACGGCGTTCCTCGACGATCTCACCAAAGATCCCGAGCGATTACGCAAGATGCCGCATATCGAATATCTCCGCGAAGCCGGATCGGAAGGCATCGAACTCGTGATGTGGCTGATCATGCGCGGCGCGCTTGGCGATAAAGTGAAGGAACTTCATCGCCATTATCATGTTGCGGCTTCGAATACGGCTCTCGGCCATATCGTTCTCGAACCCGTAGAGTGAAGATAACAGAAAGGACCGAAACCATGAAAGTCATCCTCGCCGGCGCCGGCGCCTTCGGCCTCAAACATCTCGACGGCATCAAGAATATCGACGGCGTCGAGGTTGTCTCCATTGTCGGACGCCGGCTGGAGCCCACGCAGAAAGTCGCGGACGAATACGGCATCCCCCATGCGACGACGGAGCTTTCCGAAGCGCTGGAACAGCCGGGCGTTGACGCCGCAATTCTATGCACGCCCACGCAGATGCACGCGGAGCAGGCGATCCAGTGCATGGACGCCGGCAAGCATGTGGAAGTGGAAATCCCGCTCGCGGATTCCTGGGAAGACGCCCAGGCGGTCATGGACAAGCAAAAGGAAACGGGCCTCGTCTGCATGGTCGGCCATACGCGGCGGTTCAATCCGTCTCACCAATATGTTCACAACAAGATCAAGGCGGGCGAACTGGAAATCCAGCAAATGGATGTGCAGACCTATTTCTTTCGCCGCCAGAACATGAACGCCAAGGGAGAACCGCGGTCATGGACCGATCACCTTCTATGGCACCACGCGGCCCATACGGTTGACCTCTTCCAATATCAGACCGGCGAAAAAGTCGTCGTGGCAAATGCGATTCAAGGGCCGATCCATCCGGAACTTGGCATCGCCATGGATATGTCGATCCAGTTGAAATCAGAAAAGGGCAAGATCCTGACGCTCTCGCTGTCCTTCAACAATGACGGACCGCTCGGGACCTTCTTCCGCTATATCTGCGACAACGGCACTTATATCGCGCGTTATGACGATCTCGTCACGGGCCGCGAAGAAACCGTGGACGTCTCAAAGGTCGATGTCTCCATGAACGGCATCGAGCTTCAGGACCGCGAATTCTTCGCCGCCATCAAGGAAGGCCGCGAGCCGAATTCCTCCGTCGCGAAAGTGTTGCCTTGCTATAAAACGCTTTACGATCTCGATGAGAAACTGAAAGCGCAAGGCTGAAGGAAGACGACAGAAGGCAAAGAACAGCAATGACGCAACGCCAGCTTGCAGGACGCGCAGTCAACCCGGTCGGGCTCGGCTGCATGAATTTAAGCCACGCCTATGGCCATCCGCCCTCGCCCGAGGACGGGGTGAAACTTCTGCACAAGGCGATCGAGCTCGGCGTCGATCATTTCGACACCGCCGCGCTGTACGGCTTTGGCAAGAATGAAGAGCTTGTAGGGCCGGCGCTGAAGCCTTACCGGGACAATATTCTGCTCGCCAGCAAATGCGGCATGCAAGGGGTCGACGGCAAGCGCGTGATCGACGGCCGGCCGGATGCGTTACGCGCCACCCTCGAAGATTCGCTCCGGCGGCTGCAGACTGACCGGATCGATCTTTACTACCTTCATCGTTACGACAAACTCAATGACGTGCCGATCGAAGACAGCGTCGGCGAGCTGGCGCGCATGGTTGAAAGCGGTAAGGTCGGCGCCATCGGCCTTTCCGAAGTCTCCGCCGCCACGCTGTTGAAGGCGCATAAGGTTCATCCCATTGCGGCCGTTCAGTCGGAATATTCCCTTTGGTCGCGCAATGCCGAGATCGGCGTGATTGAGGCCTGCGCCGACATCGGCGCCGCCTTTGTGGCCTTTTCGCCCGTGGCGCGCGGCTTTTTGGCGAGCAGCGATCTCGATCCCGAGAACTTTGCGGAAAAAGACATTCGCCGCGGCATGCCGCGTTTTCAATCGCCGCATTTTGAGGAAAACGCGAAACTGCTGCCGGCTTTCCGGCAGATTGCAAAGGAAGCGGATTGCACGCCGGCGCAACTCGCCATTGCATGGGTGCTTCAAAAAGGACCGCACATGCATGCGATTCCCGGGACGACGTCGCTCGCCCATCTCGAAGAGAATATGGGGGCGGACGGCGTTTCGTTGAGCGCCGACGCCATCGCCAAGGTCGAAGACCTTATCAATCGGAATACGGTTTCCGGTCCCCGATATCCGGCAGGCACACAGGCCGAAATCGACACGGAAGAATTTTCAGACGCAGCTTGAAAACGACCGAAATTCAGTCAGCTAGCCCCTCATTCGTGAGTTCGGCGGCTGCTGCGAGCCCCTTCCCTGCGAGTTGCGCGGGAACCCGACGCTTCGTCCTTCCTAGATGGTGAGATTCATCGTCAGGCGGCGCCCGAGAGAAATGCCGACACGTCATTGACGTTGCCGCCGGGAGAGCGAAGACATGCGCAACTACATGAAGTTTTATATTGGCGGCGAGTGGGTTGAGCCCGAAAGCGCCAAGACGCTCGACGTCATTAATCCGGCGACGGAGAAAACTGCGGGCAAAATCAGTCTCGGCGGCGCCGATGACGTCGACTCCGCCGTTAAGGCCGCGCGCAAGGCCTTCGAAAGCTGGAGCCAGACCAGCATTGACGAGCGCGTCGCCATGGTGATGAAGATCGCCGATATTTACAAAAAGCGCGCCAGCGAGATCGGCGCCGCCATTACCGAAGAGATGGGCGCCCCCGCCTGGCTCGCCGGCGGCCCGCAGGCCATGTCAGCGGTCGGTCATTTGATGACCGCCGTCGACGCCATTAAGACTTTTCGGTTCGAGGAAGACAAAGGCGGCAGTCACATCCTCAAGGAGCCCATCGGCGTTTGCGGATTTATTACACCCTGGAACTGGCCCATGAACCAGCTCGCCGCGAAATTCGCGCCTGCGGTGCTGACCGGCAACACAATCGTTCACAAGCCGTCTGAAATCGCGCCTTTTTCTTCTTACCTATTCGCGGAGATTCTCGACGAGGCGGGCCTGCCCGCCGGCGTTTACAATCTCGTCAATGGCGACGGGCCCACGGTCGGCGCGGCCATCTCCGCGCATCCCGATATCGACATGGTTTCCTTCACCGGCTCAACGCGCGCGGGCGTCGAGGTCGCAAGAGCGGCGGCGGCGAGCGTCAAGCGCGTTCATCAGGAACTCGGCGGCAAATCGCCGAATATTATTCTCGAAGACGCCGACCTTGAGGCGGCGGTCACCGGGTCGGTCGCGACGCTGATGATGAATTCCGGGCAGTCCTGTCTGGCGCCGACCCGGATGATCGCGCCGAAATCGAAAATGAGCGAAATTATTGAGATCGCGAAGAAAGCGGTTCAGGACTGGACGCCGGGCGATCCGGCGACCGCGAAAATGGGTCCCGTCGTTTCCGAAGCCCAGTGGAACAAAATTCAGGGTCTGATCGAAAAAGGCGCGGCCGAGGGCGCCACGATCATCGCCGGCGGACCGGGCAAACCGGAAGGACTTGAAACCGGCTATTACGTGAAGCCGACGATCTTCGCCGACGTGACCAATGACATGACCATTGCGCGCCAGGAGATCTTCGGACCGGTGCTGGTCATCATCGGCTATGACACGGAAGACGAAGCGATCAGGATCGCCAATGACACTGAATACGGTCTCGCGGGCTATGTGCAGAGCGGCGATATCGATCACGCCCGAAAAGTCGCGTCGAAAATCCGCGCCGGCTATATCAATATCAACAACTCGCAGATGGATTTTTCCGTGCCGTTTGGCGGCTATAAACGCTCCGGCAATGGGCGCGAATTCGGCGAACATGCGTTCGACGAATTTCTCGAACTGAAATCGGTGCTCGGTTACAACCCGTCGGCCGCAGCATAAGCATTGTGCAAGACGCCCGGGACGGACAGCAATCCGTCCCATTTTTTATGGAATGAATTATGGACGGCGCCCCCACATCCCTGACGAAAGAGCGCGCGCCGCTTTCCAAGATGGAACTTGTGGGCCTTGTCGCCTCCGTCATGGCGATGACCGCGCTCGCCATCGACATGATGCTCGCCGCGCTCGGCGATATCGGCGCCGACTTCAGCCTCGTCAACGATAACGATCGCCAGCTTGTTATTGCGGTTTTCATGTTCGCTTCCGGCGCGGCGCAGCTTTTTTACGGCCCCCTCGCCGACCGGTTCGGGCGGCGCGCCGTTTTCATGTGGTCGCTTATCGGGTTTCTCGCCGCAACATTGCTGTGCGTCGTCGCAACGGCCTATTCCCTTTTCATCGCCGGCCGGGCGCTTCAGGGCGTTGCAGCCGCGGCGGGCCGCGTCGTAGCCATCGCGCTTGTGCGCGATCTTTTCAGGGGACGCGAGATGGCGAGCATCATGTCCATGGCCATGACCGTTTCCATCGTCTCGCCCATCATCGCGCCAAGCCTTGGACAACTGATCCTGTTTGTCGCGCCATGGCGCTGGGTTTTTATCGTTCTCTTTGGGTTTGCGGGGCTCCTGCTGGCGTGGGTCTTCTGGCGGCTGCCCGAAACCCTGCAACCCGAAGATCGCAGGCCGCTCAGCTTCAGCGCCATCGGCGCCATGCTCAGCCATTACCTGTCCTATCGCGCGGGCGTCGGATACACGATCGGCACCACCTGCGTCATGGCCTCGCTGATGGCGTATCTCACTTCATCACAGCAGGTTTATGTGGACACTTACGGCCTCGGCGCGAAATTTCCGCTGGCGCTCGGCGCCGTCGCCATATCTGTGGGTCTCGCCGCCATCGTCAACGCCAATCTCGTCCGCCGTTTCGGCATGCGGCGCCTTTCCCACAGCGCCATTATCGCCTTCGCCGTCATCAATGCGGCGAACGCCGTCTATCTGTCGATGACGGGTGGCGGCACGGTCGCCGGTTATATGACCTTTCTGATCGCCGCCTATTTCATGATGGGCCTGATCAACGCCAATTTCAGCGCGATCGTCATGGAGCCCATGGGCCGGATGGCGGGAACGGCGTCGGCGGTTTACGGCTTCATCACGACGACGGGGTCCGCGCTGCTCGGCGGCATGGCCGGCCGGCTTTATGACGGCACGGCCATTCCCATCGTCACGTCTTTCGCCGTGTTCGGGCTCATCGGCGTCATCGCTGTTTTTATTGCGGAAGGCGGGCGGTTGTTTACCGAACCGCCCGCAGGTCCCGATGACTAGAAATCGCCCCAGACGTCATTCACGACATCGATGATAAAGCGCAGCTTGTCCGCCTGCTGCTCGACCATGATATCATTGCCATGCTCCGTCGAGGAGAAGCCGCATTGCGGCGACAACGCCATCTGATCGAGCGGCATGAACTCCTTGGCTTCGTTAATGCGGCGCTTGATGTCTTCTTTCGATTCCAACTCGCCGAGCTTCGATGACACGAGACCGAGAACCACGGTCTTGTCTTTCGGCACGAAGCGCAAAGGCCGGAAATCGCCGGAACGATCATCGTCATATTCAAGGAAATAACCGTCCACATCGAGCTCGTTGAAAAGCACTTCCGCGACCGGCTCGTAACCGCCCTCGGCCGCCCAGGAGCTTTTGAAGTTCCCACGGCACAAATGGATCGCCACGCGCATATTGTCGGGGCGCGTCTTGATGCTTTCATTGATCCAGCGCGCATACATGCGCGGCAGTTCGTCAGGGTCTTCGCCGCGTTCCTTGGCGGCGGCGCGCTGTTGCGGATCGCAAAGATAGGCGAGGTTCGTGTCGTCAAGCTGAAGATAGGTGCAGCCGGCTTCAGCAAGCGCCTCGATCTCCTGCTGATAGGCTTTCGCCACATCAGCGTAGAACTCGTCCATGTCCGGATAGGCGTCCTTGTCGACGGCGTTCCGGCCGCCGCGGAAATGCAGCATGGTCGGCGACGGGATCGTAACCTTCGGCGTCTGGCTGGCGACCGACTTCAGGAACTTGAAGTTCTCAAGCTCGATCGGTTTGGAATGGCGAACTTTGTCATTGACCTTCATGGCCGGCGGGGCGAAATCAAGCTCGCCCTTGGCGTTCTGGAATTTTTTCGCCATGCCGCCTTCCTCGATGACGCCGTCAAGCTGCACGAGGAAATCCACATGGAAGTAACGGCGGCGAAATTCGCCGTCCGTAACGCCTTTGAGGCCGAGGTCTTCCTGAAATTTCACCGCCCCCTTGATCGCCTCATCCTCGACAGTGCGAAGCTCGGCAGCCGAGATATCTCCATCCCGGAATTTGGCCCGCGCCTCTGTCAGCTCTTTCGGGCGCAGGAGGCTGCCCACATGATCGGCGCGAAACGGCGGTGTTTTCATAACAAAGCGTCCTTTCAAATAACTTTAAAATCAGCGGCTTAATGCGATAGACGCAGAATACGCCGCAAGAAGGCGCGGGCGCTAGCGGGGCCATGTCCCACGCTTGTCTTACTGGGTGTGTTTTCAACGCACATCGCGCCGGAATACAAGGGGTAGCAAAACTACCACCCAGACTTCTTTATATGTTTATATGATTGGAAGCTAAAGCCGCTCTGCGTGCCAGCGCAGGTGATCTTCGATGAAGGTCGCGATGAAATAATAGGAGTGGTCATACCCCTCCTGCATGCGCAGGGTGTAAGCCTGCCCCGCGTCCGATGCGGCGTTGGCGAAGAGTTCCGGCTTCAACTGCTCCGCCAGGAAATTATCCGCCGTACCCTGATCGATCAGGATGTCCGCTTTGCTCGGCTGCTTTTGCACCAGCGCCGTGGCGTCATATTCGGCCCAGGCCGTCTTGTCGGAACCCAGATAGTTGGAGAACGCTTTTTCGCCCCAGGGAACCTGGCTCGGCGCCACAATCGGCGAAAAGGCGGAACAGCTTTTGAACTTGTCGGGGTTTTTCAGGTGGATCGTCATGGCGCCGTGACCGCCCATGGAATGTCCGAATATGCCTGCGCGGCTCCCATCCACCGGAAACTCTTTTTCGATCAGCGCCGGCAATTCCTCCGTGATGTAATCATACATCCGATAGTGCTTCGCCCATGGCTCCTGCACGGCATTGAGGTAAAACCCGGCGCCGAGGCCGAAATCATAGGCGCCTTCCGGATCGTCCGGCACGCCATCTCCGCGCGGAGAGGTGTCCGGCGCAACGATAACAAGCCCGAGCTCGGCCGCAACCCGTTGCGCGCCCGCCTTGGTGATGAAATTCTCTTCCGTACAGGTGAGGCCGGAAAGCCAATATAGAACGGGAAACGGGCCTTTTCCTTCGGGCGTATAAACCGCAAAATTCATGTCACAGGAAAGGGCTTCGGACTTATGGCTATAAACGCCTTGCATCCCGCCGAAGGTTTTCACCGTGGATTTCTTTTCCATTGCACATGCCCTTTCAAAATCAAATCGCGCGGCCATTACTAGCCGCGCGACGCCGAAGATCAATGCTTTGAGATTATTCCGCAGCCATGCAATAGGCGCAAAGCTTGTTGCCATCGGGATCGCGCAGATAGGCGCCGTAAGCGTTTGGCATGACATCGCGCGGACCCGGCTCCCCCTCGCATGCGCCGCCATTGGCGAGCCCCGCTGCATGAAAAGCATCGACTGCTTTGCGTGACGGCGCCATAAAACCAATCGTGCCGCCATTGGCATGCGTGGCGGGCTTTCCATCTCTCGGTTTCAGCACCAGAAACTCCGGCGCCTGTGCGCCATAGGCCGTCGCGCTGTCGCCAAAGGCGCCGAGATTTTTCAGGCCGAGCGCCCCGAACGCGGCGTCATAGAATTTTGTCGCTTGTTCCAGATCGTTCGTTCCGACCGTCACATGGGTAAAAATAGCCATCTTGTTGTTCGCTCCACTATGCCCCGGGCGCAGAAAGCGCCGGCAAATCATCCGCTGCTCCAATCGTCTTTCGCGCCGCCTGCAGCGAAGCGGCCGGCCGACAATACCGCCGAATGGAAAGTCCGCAACAGACAGCAGCCAGCCCGCACGAGATCGTGTTTGACATTGTCACCCTGCGATTTTGGATAAAAAGCGGCGCCGAATCGATTGTCGTTTTCCCCGCTTTGCGCGCTCCACCAGGCCTCAACATTTCCCGGAGTGGAGGGTCATGAGATGAAGGACTTGCTCACTCCCGAGCCTTTGCCAAAAAACCAATCCATATACGGAAAACATCCGCCGATAACGGGCTTTCTGAGCCTTATGGTAACTGTTCATTTACGTTATTTTGTTTCCTTTCCAACGAATACTGACAGTCACCGACGAGTAAAAAAAGTTCATGTTTTCAAAGCCGGCAACCCTGCGGAATACGCGCGCCGGCTTCCCCGGCGCCGTTCGTGAATTTGCACATTATACGGGCGCCAGCGGGCTCGCTCTTGTCATCGACTTTTCACTTCTTGTCGGACTGACCGAATGGGCGGGATGGCATTATCTTGTGTCAAGCGCTGTCGGTTTCATCGCCGGCAGCGTTTTTCTCTACCTGACCTCGATCAAGATGATTTTCCGGGAGAGACGGTATGAGGACCGAAAGTCGGAATTCGCTCTCTTCGTGGTGATCGGCATTCTCGGTCTTTGCCTAACGCAAGGGCTCATGGCTTCTTTCGTATCAATAGCAGGCCTTGCTTATCCGATAGCAAAAATCGCAACGGTCTTCTTCACCTTCATCTTCAATTTCTTGATGCGGAAAATTTTTCTGTTTCAAACATCCTGGTTCGCTCGGGAGGCGAAATAATGTCAAATCGCGTCGTTATCATCGGGGCGGGCCCCGCGGGCCTGACTGCCGCTTACGAGCTGGCCCGGGCGGGCAATATGGAAGTCACCGTTCTGGAGGCGGACAGCCTTGTCGGCGGCATCTCCAAGACTGTGAATTACAACGGCAACCGTATCGATATTGGCGGTCACCGCTTCTTCTCCAAGTCGGATTGGGTCATGGACTGGTGGCGGGACATGATGCCGATCGCCAGCGACGGTGGGCGCGAGTCCGTTGACATCGCCTATCAGAACAAGTCGCGCTCGGTCGATCTCGCCGGCAGCGTATCCGACGATGCAGAGCGCGTGATGCTCATCCGCCAGCGTCTTTCGCGCATCTATTACAATGGCAAGTTCTTCTCTTATCCCGTGAAGGCCAATATCGATACGGCGATGAAGCTTGGCCCCGCGCGCGTGGCGCATATGCTTGCGAGCTATGGCGCCGCCCGCATCAATCCACGCCCGCAGGAAGAATCGCTTGAAGATTTTCTGATCAACCGCTTCGGGCAGGAACTCTATCTGACATTTTTCAAGGACTATACGGAAAAGGTCTGGGGCGTTCCCTGCAGCGAAATCAGCGCCGAATGGGGCGCGCAGCGCATCAAGGGGCTTTCGGTAACGAAAGCCATCGCGCACGCGGTCAAGGCGCCTTTCCGTCAGCTCGGCCTGATCGGCGGCGGCGCGGAGAATACGAGCCTGATCGAAGAGTTTCTGTATCCCAAATACGGTCCCGGCCAGATGTGGGAAACCACGGCAGACAAGGTTCAAAAAGAAGGCGCCGTCATTCGCCGGCGCTGCAAGGCGGTCAATATCGGCGTTATCGGCGGCAACATCACCCATGTCACGGCGGAAGACCAGAACAGCGGCGCGCACACGACCATTCCCGCCGATCACGTGATTTCAACGATGCCGATCGTGGACCTCATCAACGCCATGCGTCCCGCGGCGCCGGAACCCGTCAGCCGCATCGCCAACGCTCTTGAATATCGCGACTTCATTACGGTTGGGCTTCTCCTGAAGCGTCTCAAAAAAACTTCAGGCGCCGATCCGAACTCGCCCATCAATTTGACGCCGGATAACTGGATTTACATTCAGGACAAGGGCGTGACGGTCGGGCGTCTCCAATTCTTCAACAATTGGAGCCCTTACATGATCGCTGACCCGAATACTGTTTGGGTCGGAATGGAATATTTCTGTCAGGAGAACGATCATTTGTGGAGCATGTCGGACTCCGACCTCATCAATCTCGGCATCAGCGAAATGGAAAAAATCGGCCTCGCCGATCAGCAAGACCTGATGGACGGCATGGTGTTGCGCGTTCCGAAAGCCTATCCGGGCTATTACGGCGCCTATTCGGAGTTTTCGACGGTTCGCGAATTCACCGATTCCATTCCCAATCTTTATCTCGTGGGCCGCAACGGCATGCACCGCTACAACAATCAGGATCATTCCATGCTGACGGCATATTATGCCGTTAAAGCCATCCTCAAAAACACTCGGGACAAGCAGCCCATCTGGGACGTCAATATCGACGACGATTATCACGAAGAAAAAGCGGCTTAGCAAACATCTCGCACCGATGCGGAAGATGCCGATGTTAAAAGCACTATCATTTTCCGGGAAAAGCGCGCTCTCGCAAGAAACCATTATAGGCGCGGCCTACGCTCTTGGCCTCCTGGGTCTATGGATGCTCGCTCATCCCTATCGCGGCCTCATCCATGACGGCGTTCTTTACGCCGGCCAGGCTCTTTTAAAGCTGAAGCCGGAAACATTCAGCCATGATTTGTTTTTTCGTTTCGGCTCCCAGGATGATTACACGATATTCTCGCCGATATACGCCTGGTTGATTTCCCGCTTCGGCATCGGACAGGCGTCTTTTTTCCTGGTGATGGCGGGGCAGCTACTCTGGATGACGGGAGCTGTACGCCTCTTTTCAAAGATATCGCACAACCGGGATGAGTGCGCGGCGTCGCTGTTGGGAGTCGTAGCGGGCGTTAGCCTTTATAGCGGCATGTCCATTCTTTTTTACGGAGAGGGATTCGTAACGCCGCGCCTTTTCAGCGAAGCGCTGATTCTGCATGGGCTCGCATGCGTGGTCAACATGCAGTTATTGCGCGCCGCAGCCGTCGCTGTGGTCGCGATTCTTTTTCACCCGCTGATGGCGGTTCCGGGGCTGGCCGCTAGCGGTCTTTACCTGGCTTTTCAGGATAGACGGTTCTGGGTTCTTCCGGTCGCCGGCGTTCTTGTTTTTCTTGGTCTCTCCCTTATGGGCATTTCGCCGTTCGACCGTTTATTTCAGGCGATGGACGATAGCTGGTACGACGCCGTGCGGCAGCGAAGCGCTTTTACGTTCCTGAGCGCATGGAGAGTCTTTGACTGGGGGTGGCTGTTTATCCATATGGCGGGGGCCGCATGCGCCGCACTTGTTTTATTCGGTCCCGCGCGCCGCATATTCCTTGCCGTCGTGGCGATGTCAGGCGCCGCCCTTGTGGTCGCGCTTGTCGGCGGGGAATGGCTGAAAAGCGTTCTCATCCTTCAATTGCAGTTTTGGCGCGCAAGCTGGCTTCTTGCGGTTCTCGGGAATGCCGGCCTTGGGCTGGTGCTCTACAGGCTGTGGCGCCAGGAAACCAATGCGCTGGCGCTGACGGCAATCCTGTTTGCAGGGGCGCTCTGGTCCAATCTGTTGGCGGGACAGCTTGCCATGATCGGCGCTCTGGCGCTCATGACCTTTCAAATTCGCCAAGGCTCGCCCGCCTATAGCCGGATGACGAAACTCGCCTGCATCATGATTTTCGTTATGTCCGCCGTGTTTCTGGGAATCCCCAGAATTTACCTGCTTATTCCGAACATCGCTCTGTATTGGACCGGCGTCGCCGCCCCGGGCTATGTCATCTTTGACTTTGCTTTGTTGATTATCTTATGCGCTGCGTTTGCATCGTCTTCCTGGACGCGACAAGGCTGGCGGCCGCTTACGCTCAGTAGTCTGATATTTATTGCCGGGATTGCGTCATGGGATCGCCGGACCAATGAAGAACAGATTATCGAACGCTATGTTGGCCAAGAGACGCCTTTTCAACGTCATCTCAGCACAAGTGACGAAGTCTATTGGCGGCGAGGCCTGAAGAAGGCATGGTTCTTATTGCAAAGACCGAGTTTTGTTTCTGTCAATCAGGGCGCCGGCATCGTCTTTTCTGAGGAAACGACGCGCGAATACATACAAAGAGCTCAGATTGTCGCCCCATTGGATAGACGGGACTTTTTGAATTACTGGGTCGAACCAAAAGAAAGAACAGAGGAATGGGCGCTCAACAAGCCTCAGTTCAAAGACCTCGTCGAAGTTTGCCGCCATCCTGACGGCCCCGATGCGGTCGTTATGGAATTCGCATACAATGCGAAGTGGGCTGAGAAATGGGCCCTTCCCCTCGCCGTCGATCGCGCCGTGGATAAAACCGCCGCGCCGCCGGACGCCTATTACCTTTATCTGTGCAGCGACATTGCCGGGAAGGCTGGCGGCGCGCCGTAATTTTCAATCCAGCGATCTTTCCTCGTTAGTAAAGAACTACAGACCGGATCGACTTGCCTTCATGCATGAGATCGAAGGCTTTGTTGATATCTTCGAGCGGCATGGTGTGGGTAATCAGCGGGTCTATCTCGATCTTCTTGTCCATATACCAGTCGACGATTTTCGGCGTGTCCGTGCGCCCGCGCGCGCCCCCGAAGGCCGTGCCTTTCCAGACGCGGCCCGTCACGAGCTGGAACGGACGAGTTGAAATTTCCTTACCCGCTTCGGCGACGCCGATGATGATCGACTGTCCCCAGCCGCGGTGACAGCATTCAAGCGCCTGGCGCATGACGTCCGTATTACCGGTGCAGTCGAAAGAATAGTCCGCCCCGCCGCCGGTGAGTTCAACGACCTTGTCAACGACATTGCCGGCGCCGATTTCCGCCGCATTCACGAAGTCGGTCATGCCGAAATCGCGAGCGATCTGTTCGCGCCCCGGATTGATGTCGACGCCGATAATCTTGTCTGCGCCCACAAGCCTGGCCCCCTGAATCACATTGAGGCCGATGCCGCCGAGACCGAAAACGGCGACATTGGCGCCGGGCTCGACGCCCGCGGTCCAGACCACGGCGCCGACGCCTGTGGTCACGCCGCAGCCGACATAACAGGCCTTGTCGAAGGGCGCGTCCTTGCGGATTTTTGCGACCGACACTTCCGGCAGCACGGTGAAATTCGAAAAGGTTGAGCAGCCCATATAGTGATAGAGCGTCTTGCCCTTCCACGAAAAACGACTGGTGCCGTCGGGCATGACGCCCTTGCCCTGCGTCGCGCGCACGGACGTACAAAGATTTGATTTCTGAGAGAGGCAGGTTTTGCATTGGCGGCATTCGGCGGTGTAGAGCGGAATGACGTGATCGCCCGGCTCAACGGATGTCACGCCCGCGCCTACTTCGCGCACGATCCCGGCGCCTTCATGGCCGAGAATGGACGGAAAGATGCCTTCAGAGTCCTTGCCTTCCAGCGTATAGGCGTCGGTGTGACAGATGCCGGTCGCCTTGATTTCAACGAGCACCTCGCCGGCCTTCGGCCCCTCAAGGTCGACTTCCTCGATCACCAGCGGTTTGTTCGGTTCGACGGCGATGGCGGCTCTAGTCTTCATCTCTTCCCTCTCTCGGTTTCCGTGGCAGGCGGCTCAGATGACCGCCTCATAACATATTTCTCTGGTTTGTCTGGGCTTTCAGCAAAAACAAAAACCGCTCAGACAATCGAACAAGTTTTCCACAAGCCGGAGAGCGCCGATAAAAAGGACGGCAATGGTCTCAGGCTTTGCCATGCCGATCAGGGCGCAGCAGCGATATCGGCGCCTTCGCGCAGGACCTTCAGCTTTTTCCAGGTGACATCCGGATCGATCTTGCCATAACCGGCGAAGGTGCCGAAGCCGCAATCGGTCGAGGCGATGACCCGATCTTTGCCGACGATATCGATGAAACGCTCAAGGCGCTGCGCGATCAGCTTCGGATGCTCAACATAGTTAGAGCAGGTGTCGATGAGCCCGGGCGCCAGTTTCTTTTCCTCCGGCAGCTTAGCGTCGCGCCAGACCGTCCATTCATGTTCGTGACGCGGATTGGCCGCTTCGAACAGAATGGTGGCCGGACGCGCTTTCAGGATAATGTGGATCACCTTTTCAAGATCGATGTCGCAATCATGCGGTCCTTCATAATTGCCCCAGCAGACATGCATGCGCATGCGCTCGGCGGGAATGCCCTCCGTCGCGGCGTTCAGCGCCTCAACATTCGCCTCGGCGATTTTTAGAAACTCCTCGTCACTGGCGTTTTGAAAACCTGTATGGCGCGACATGGCGAGATCGGGACAGTCAAACTGAATGTCAAAGCCGGCCTCAATGATCGCGTCATATTCAGGGCGCATGGCGGCGCCGAGATCCGCGAGATAAGCCTCATGCGTCGTATAATAACGGTTCGTCTGGAATGCCGAGATAAGACCCGGCGAAGCGGAGTTCATGAAGGCTTTTACGCCCTTGCCATTCTTCTCAAGCGCCTTTTTGAACCGGCGAATATCTTCATGGGCGGGCTCTAGATTTACCAGCTTGACCGGCCCAATACAGGATGCGCGCGTAAACTCCTGCGAGCCCATGATCGCGGAAAGTTTTTTGACAAGATCCGGATGCGCCGCCAAGTCCTTCGCAGGCAGCCGGTCCACATGACCGCCAAAGCCTTCGAGCCGTTCGGTCATATAAGTGGAATAGCCAACCTTTCCGAGTTCGCCATCGCTGACAATCGTAACGCCCGCCTCGACCTGTTTTGCGACAGCATCGTCTATGGCTGCCTGCACCAGCCGGTCGAATTCATCAACGTCGTACTCCTCGCCGTGATCGCGGGCGAGCAAGGGTTTTACGAGTTCGGGCCCGCGGGGCAGACTGCCCACATGGGTCACATCTATTTTACTCACCAAGAATCCTCTTTCTTTTGGAAATAGGCGACGCCGCGCACTTCGTAGCTGACGCGCGTAACGGCGTCCTTCCGGCTGGCGTCATGAAAAGCGGTATGCGGCGTTCGCCACGGCCGCGAGTGATCTGAATCGTGAAACTTGATGAAGACGACCTCATCTTTAGTCATGTCCGGAAAATACCACCAGCGGTGCTTCGGGTTATGAAAGAAAATCGTGGCGGCAACCATCTCTTCTTCCCCCGGAATCGGATCGAAGCGCCGTTCATAAGGCGGTATTTCGCTCACATCGACTTTTACGTTCGACACCCCTTCGCTATCGTCGACGCTGGACGCTTCGCATAAGGCGAGCGGCCAGTCCTGCGGCGGATCGCTGAGGACCCGCCACAGGCTGAAGAGAATGAACCGGTCAAAGCCGGGCCCGTCAGGCGCCGACTTTTCGTAGAGTCCCTTTGCAATCTTTTTTGACGTAAATTCATTGAAATCCACATGGGCCTCGGCGGCGGGCGGCTGAACGATTTCACTCGTTTGTCCGCTGGTGCGCAATTGTCCGCCCATGAGCGTCACATGATCGGCGCCCGTCATTTCCTTGACGATAGCTTTGACTTCCTCGTTATAAACCGACGCGATTTTTTCCGTGTCTTCGAAATCATCGAGCTTTGTCGGATAGCAGGCGATGGCGAAGCCGTGCTCGTCCAGCGTGAAAGGCTTCGCCGCTTCGCGCGCATTTTTGATCACCACCGGATACGGCTCATACTCGCCGGTGTTGACCTCTTCGCCCGGCGCCCAGAAGCGCCGGTTGATGAGCGAGGTCGGTTTCAAATAGGAAATTTGCGCGTCAACGCTTTCGCTCATGACAGCTTCCCTTCGAAAATATGCGGGCGTCAGTACTTGAACCCCTCCCGGGCGCGGCTGTTGTCGATCTTGATCGGCTTTCCCGTCACCGGATGCACATAATGGAACGGAACGACGTCCGTCGCCGGCCAGAGCCGCGGGGCCGGATCGATCAACTCGTCAGGGCCCAGCGGATCTTCCGGATAAGTGACCTTGGCCATGGGAATGAAGTCAATCGGGGTCTTGCCCCAGCCTTCCTGGAAGGTGCCATGCCAGTGCGGGAAATAACCAAGGCGCTTGATCTTCCAGACGCCGTCCTCGCGAACATATTCGTTCTCGTAGATGCCGCCTTCCCACCACTGGCGCTGGTCGCCGCTCGCGGTTTCGTGGGTGCCGGCCTGCATCATGGAGCGGCCGCGAACTTTCGCGGTCTTCCGGTCCGGAGCGACATCGACAATCATCTGCAATTGCGGATGGTCAAGGAGCCAGCCGTAGCGGGGACCGTTGTGATTGTCGGTAAAATGCGTGCGGAAGCGGTCGACGTAAAGACGCTTGACGCCTTCCTTGGTTTTGTAAATGCCGCCGAGGAACCAGACCTCGCCATCGTCGGAAAAAAGATCGACGACTTCGTCATATTGCGACTTGTCGATGAAATAGCCATAGGCATATTGCAGCTTGCGCACATCATTGATGTCCTGCTGTATGCCAAGTTCATGCTCAAGCGTGTCAATACGCTTTTCCAGCTTCGCCAGTTTGTCGCTGTCCGTCATTCGATCCTCCCTTGCACGGCCCCGGAATTATAGGGCGCCGTCCTTCCAATTCCAGTTTTCAGAACGAAATCCAACAGCCTCCAGCGACGGTTGAACGCCTTTAAGCGCAGCATCATGCGCCAATCCGCGAAGCTTGCATGTCAGGAGGGTGAGATCGATTTTCTCATGCTTATGATCGCGCAATTACAGAGTTAGCCCGATCAGGACAGGGAGCATGGCGCAATGCGAGATTTCAAGGGTAAAACCGCTTTCATCACCGGGGGCGCCTCAGGCGCCGGCTTCGGTCAGGCTTGCGTTTTCGGCGAGGCCGGCTGCAAAATCGTCATCGCCGACATTCGCCGGCCCGCGATCGACGCAGCGCTTGAAAAACTGAAGGCGCGCGGCATTGAGGCCTATGGCGTCGAGCTCAACATTACGGACCGTAAAGCCTACGCCGCCGCCGCCGATGAAGCGGAAAAGGCAATGGGCCCCGTGGACCTTTTGTTCAATACGGCGGGCGTTTCCATCTTCGGGCCTCTCGAAAAGGCGACCTATGACGACTATGACTGGATCATGGACGTCAATTTCAATGGCGTCGTCAATGGCATGCAGACTTTCGTCCCGCGGATGATCGAGCGCGGCAAGGGCGGCTATATCACCAACACTGCTTCGCTCGGCTGTTTTGTCGCCGCCAGCGTCGCGGGGATTTACTCCGCCTCGAAATTCGCCGTGCATGGCATCACTATGGCCATGCGCGATGCGCTGGCGCCGCACAATATCGGCGTATCAGTCCTCTGCCCGGCCAACATCAAAACCAACATCGCCGAATCCATCGATACGCGGCCGGCGCATCTGTCGAATTCAGGTTATGAGGTCAATGAAGACGAGTTGAACGCCTTGCGCGAAATCTATTCGCAAGGGATGGAACCTGAAGAACTGGCGCAGCACACCAAGGCCGCCATGGAAAAAGACCAGTTTTACATCATCCCCTATCCGGAAGCGCGGCCTATGCTAGAAATGGCTTTCAAACAGGTGCTCGACGCCCTGCCCCCCATCGACACCGACAAGGAAGGTCAGGAAAAACGCCACAAGGCGATGATGCGCTATCAGCAGGCGCGCGCTGAAATGGACGCCAAGCGCTACGGCAAGAAGTAAGGCTTAGAGCCCGGGCGTCGGCTCTGTTGTCGATGCCTGGGCCTGCGCCCGTTTGATCGGCGCCGTTTCGGTCAGCGCCGTGGCGCATGTTCCGGCGGCTATGGCGAAACCGAAAATGATCCAGAGCGGCGCCGAGAGCCCCCATAGATCCGCTGCGACGCCGGCGAAAAACGGAGATAGGACCCCGCCGAACACCTCGCCGGTGGCCATGACCAGGGCGAGCGCCGTCGCCACATGCGCTGACTGTATCGTCTCAGACGGCACTGTCGCCATGAAAAGCGGAAAGCATCCGTTGAGCGCCCAACCGAAGAAAAAGATCACGGCGAGCACCCAGGGCGAGCCATCGAAGAACATGGCGCCGAGCGGCAGGATGACTCCCAGGAACGGTATGGCGACCAGCACCGGCTTGCGCCCGATGCGATCGGAAAGCCCGGCGACCACAAAGCTGCCGATGGTTGCGGAGATGCCCAGCGTGCCCATGAGCCAGCTCATGACGCCGGGATCGACGCCTTTCACCTGGGTCAGATAAAGCGGCATGAACGCCCAGGTGATGACGAGATAGGAAACAAGCAGCACCGAGACGACGGAACACACGACGATATTCTTATAGGAAAACGCCTCCTTGAGCGTCAGCCGGTCCGGCCCGCCTTCGGGCTTGGGCTCCTCGGGCGGCTCGTCAATGAACTTCCAGATCAGCAGCGCCGTGACGATGCCCGGTATGCCGGCGAGGAAAAACGCATTGCGCCACCCCCAGGCCGCGGCGATCGCCACGAGCACGACCGGGGCCACAAAGGAACCGAAAAAGTTCGATCCGAAATTCTGCATCACGCCCATGGCGAGCCCGCGATGGCGAGGATCGACTTCGCGAACCACAAGCGTTTGCGAAATCGGATTGATGGGGCCTTCCGCCGCGCCCATCAACAGCCTTGCGCCAAGCAGCATGAGAAAAGACGTGGCGAGACCGGACAGGACCGAACACAACGAAAAGACCACAATCGACACCAGAAGAAAGCCCTTGCGGTTCGCCGCCTTGTCGGACGCCGCGCTGATCAACAGCCCTGCGATGGCCCAGGTCAAGGACAACGCCGAAGCCAGAATGCCGATATGCGTGTTGGTGAGATTGAGGTCCGGCTGCACATACGGCATCAGGAAGTTAAGCGCATTGCGATCGAAGAAGACGATGCCGAAATTAAGGCTTAAGAGCCCAACGAGCACGAACTGATAGACCGGACCGCGTTTTACTGTGCGGAGCGGCTTTGTCCTCACCTCGGAAGACGCTTCTTGTTCTGTTGTCACATGTTCCTCGCCAGGCATTATTATTTTGCGCATACGCTAACCGCGCTCTGTCGCCTTGGCAATCGAACCGGGTATGGCGCGGTCGTGGATTATTCCTCATCAGGATAATCTGAGTTCGCAAATTCGTCCGGGATCGACTTTTAAGCTGTCCAAGCGTCGCGGAGCTTGTGTTTTTGCACCTTGCCCGAAGGCGTGCGCGGCAGGTCATCCACGAAGCGTACATGTTTGGGCGCTTTGAAGGATGCAAGACGGCTCTTTACGAAACTGATCACCTCTTCCGCCGTCAAACTGTCCTTGCCGTCCTTCAACAAGATGAGGGCGGCGCCCACCTCTCCCCACTTCTGATCGGGAACGCCGATGACAGCACAATCTAGCACCTCCGGCATTTCCGTGAGCACAGCCTCGATCTCCACCGGGTAAACATTTTCGCCCCCCGATATGAACATGTCCTTGGTGCGGTCCACGATGTAATAAAAACCATCTGCGTCCTTGCGCGCGGAATCGCCGGTCTTCAGCCATTCGCCTTCAAAGGCGGCTACAGTTTCCGCAGGTTTGTTCCAATAGCCGGG
Source organism: Parvularcula sp. (assembly GCA_002704915.1). Taxonomy (GTDB): domain Bacteria; phylum Pseudomonadota; class Alphaproteobacteria; order Caulobacterales; family Parvularculaceae; genus Hyphococcus. Next base: position 52,974 of record PAIP01000033.1, on the reverse strand, counting down.
CGTCACATTGGGACCGCGCACCCAGAGTTCGCCAATTTCATCGGGAGCAGCTTCGCGCCCTTCGGCGGTCATGACCTTGCCCTCGGTAAAGGGCGACGGCATGCCGACCGATCCCGCCTTTTCCCGAATGATCGAGACGTCATAGGGCGACATGCTGAAGGCCGAGCCGATCTCCGTCATGCCGAAGCCGTCAACTTGCGCGACACCGTCTTCGGCCCAGGCGCGCACCGCCGCCGGCGGATTCGGCGCGCCGCCGGTTTGCATGGCCGTCAGATGAGAGAGCTTCTTCATAGCGCCCGGCGGATTTTTCTCGCGCATCAAGGCCGCCATTTGCGTGACGCAAAAATAGTGCGTGACGCCGAGAGCGGGATCGGTGAGATTTTTGAAGGTGTTCACCGGATCGAATTTCTGTGAAACGAGCACCGCACCGCCAAAAAAGAGCGGCGTGCGGGCAACGGCAAGAAGGCCCGCCACATGAAACAGCGGCATGTCGCAAAGAAAAACCGTGTTCCTATCCACACCCGATGACTGCGCAAAATTGAGCGCCGAATAAAGCACGGTCTTGTGCGTGAGGATCACTCCTTTGGACTTTCCCGACGTGCCGGACGTGTAGAGCAGCGTGATAGGATCATCCTCGCCCGCGTCTGCATTCTCCATAAAAGCATCCGATTCCTCTTTCGCGAAACTTTCTCCGGCGTCTTCAATGCGAAATCTTCTGGCTTCCTCCATAATGTCAAAACCCGGCGCCGCCAGGGCGTCGAAATCCGGCTGCCAGACCAGAAGCGAGGGCTGCGCGTCCTCGATCAGGGCGCCGATCTCGGGCGGCGCAAGGCGCCAGTTCAGCGGCACGAAAATCAGCCCCGCCCGGGCGCAGGCAAAGTGCATCAAAAGCATAAACGCACTGTTGCGCGAGATCATGGCGACGCGGCCGCCGCGCTCACCATCAGTCGCTTTCAGAAGATAAGACGCGATCTGCGATATACGCTGATCCGTATGCCGATAATCATAAGCCTCGCCCGTATGAAGATCGACGATCGCCTTTTTCGCCGGCGTCGCCTGGGCGTGAAAATGAATAAGATCATGCATGAAGAGCGTCTCCGATAATCGTGCTTGCTCCGGCGCTTAGCACAAATCACCTTCAATTTCAGCGCGTATTTTCGCTACCAGCGTCATTCCATGCACTGTCCGCAGAGGAATGAATTGCCGTCCTTCACGGAAATCAAGCGACGCGTGCTTGAAGCTGGCGTCAGCCGTGGACTAGCATCGGCGCAATCCATCAAAGGCGACATCCATGAGCACCGTCCGCGACAGCGTTATCGCCTTCCTCCGGGAAACCGGCATGACTGTGATGTTCGGCAATCCAGGGTCGACCGAACTGCCGCTCTACCGGGAATGGCCGGAGGATTTCCGCTATATCCTCGGCCTGCAAGAATCGGCGGTCCTCTCCATGGCCGACGGCTATGCGCAGGCGACGGGGAATGCCGCGATCGTTAATCTTCATTCGGCGGCGGGGCTCGGCCACGCCATGGGCTCGCTGGTCTCGGCCTATAAGAACCAGACTCCCATGGTTGTCACCGCCGGGCAGCAGGCGCGAAGCCTCCTCCTCGCCGAACCTTTTCTCGGCGCCATCGATGCGACGGCGATGCCGAAACCCTATGTCAAATGGTCCTGCGAGCCCGCCAGCGCGGCGGAAACGCCCCGCGCCCTCGCCCGCGCCTACGCCATCGCCATGACCGCCCCGCGAGGACCGGTTTTCGTCTCGCTTCCTGTCGATGACTGGGACCGGCCTGCGGAGCCGGTCTCACCCCTTAAGTTCATGGACGACCCGGTCCCCTCGGACGACGCCATTGCCGGCGCGGCCAAACGCATCAACGCATCGAGCAATCCAGTGATGGTCGTCGGCCCGGAGATTGATCGTCTTGGCGGCTGGGACGCCGCTGTGGCGCTGGCGAAAAAGCTCGCCTGCCCGGTCTGGACCAGCCCCATGGCGAGCCGCTGCTCCTTTCCCGAAAACCATGTTCAATTCGCCGGCTTTTTGCAGTCGAATGAAGCGAGCATTTTCGAGACGCTTGCCGGTCACGATCTGGTTCTCGTGATCGGCGCGCCGGCTTTCACCTATCATTTCGAAAATCCGGCGCCGCGCCCGCTGGAGGCGGACATTTTGCAGGTCACCAGCGACGCTTGCACAGCGTCTTACGCCAAGAAAGGCGCCGTCATGTTAGGCGATGTCGCCAGGGCGATGGAGATGTTGACGCCGCGGGTTGAGAAAAGACCGGAGATTGGAGAGCCGATACGAACGCCGCCAGAACCGGCGCCGACGTCGCCGCTTTCCACCGCCGCAATCCTGGATCTGTTGCAGGAGATGTGGCCGGTAAATGCGCTCCTCGCGGAAGAAGCGCCGAGTGCGCGTCCCCTCATGCAACGGCACCTGCGCATCGACGCGCCGGAAAGTTTTTTCGCCACCGCCTCCGGCGGTCTCGGCTTTGCCGGCAGCGCGGCTGTGGGACTGGCGCTTGGCAAACCGGATCGGCGCGTCATCGCGCTTCTTGGCGACGGCTCCGCGCTTTACACCATACAGGCGTTATGGACTGCTGCGAAAGAAAACCTCCCCGTCACCTACATTATTCTCAATAATGGCGGTTACGAGGCGCTGATCGGTATAGCCCGCCAGTGGCAGACGCCGTCGGTCGGCACCGATCTTTCCGGCCTCGACTTTGTCAATCTCGCAAACGGCTTTGGTATGAAGGCTGAGCGCGCGACCACTATTCGTGAAATGGAAAAAGCCCTTGGCCATGCATTCGCCAGCCAAGGGCCATTCCTTATCGATGCGGTCGTTGAGGACTGACCTCAACGAGATCCTTTAGTGCAGCGGCTGTTTGTCGGCGATGCTGGCGTTGCGATATTCGCGCGGGGAAACGCCGTAACGTTCGCGGAAGACACGCGCAAAATGCGTGGTGTTGTTAAAGCCCCAGGCATAGGCCAGCTCCGTGATGGAGCGATGACGCCACATGGGGTCCGCAAGACGCTTCTTGCATTCTTCAAGACGCCGGCGGCGGATAAAGCCTGAGATGGTTTCGTCTTCTTCCGCAAACAGCATATGCAGATAGCGCGGCGAGATGCGGAAGGCGGCGGCGATGGACGCGACCGTGAGTTCCGGATCTTTCAGGTTCGATTCGATGTAACAGCGGATGTGGCTGCGGCGCGCAGACGCGACGGCGCTGTCGGCGATGCGCGATCCGAAAGCCTCCATGCAGGAGGTTGCAAACATATCGAGCAGGTTGTTGCCGACGCGCTCGCCGATTTCGGTGTCCATGCCGTTTTTGACCTGATGCCAGACGCTCGACAACATGCCAGACAAGGTGGCCGACAAACCATCGCTTCCGCTGAGGCGCTGACCGAGCGCGATTTCCGGCGCCGGCAAGCGGCGTTTCACGTCATTCGGCGAGGCGATCATCACCAGCGTTGAGGCGTTGGTTTCGTATTCCAGCGTATAAGGAAGCGCGCTGTCGCAAAGCACCATGTCGCCCTGCTTGAGAAAAGCCTCGCGGCCGTCCTGGGCGACGCGAATATCGCCTTCAAGTTGAAGATGGAAAAAATAGTGGCGCTCCCGGCTGGAAGCGGCGTGACGGGCGGTGCGCGTCACCACGGCGGGACTGGCGATGACATTGGCGAGATAGATATCGCCAAGCTGAACGCTGTCCACCGCACCTTCGAATTCCTCAGGACTGAAGGGCTTGGTCTCTAGGGGTGTGAAAACTTCGGCGACGATATCATTCCACCGCGTCACTTTCGAAGCGCCGGCGAAATCTTTGGTCGACAGGTGCAGCATAGTACGACTCCTCCCGAGGATAATTTTTTGGTTTTTTGTTATGTCCTATCACATTTTTCAGCGACAGGCAATTTTGTATGTAAGACAAACATAATTTGGCGCGGGATGCGAGCGAATTCGTTGCTGCACCGCAACGTGATGCTGCGCCGCAGCATCCCCGGAGAAGGCAGGTTTCTTCGGCGTAGGTGGCGCTTGCCAAGGCCGGTGAAGGCGATATCCCTCTTCTCATAACGCTTTCGGGGTTAAGGAGCTTTCACCATGATTCAGCGCGTGTTTCCGCTTTCGGCGCGGAGCCTTTCCGCCGTTATGGCGATAACCGCAGGGCTCGCTCTGGCCGGTTGCGGCGGGTCCGGCGAGCCGGAAACCGAGGCGCCTCTCGAAACCACGGTGAAAGAAACGCCCCCGAGCCCTCAAGCAGAGCACGCAAATGTGAACACGTCGCGCCTCCTTGAGGCGGATCGGGAGCCCGGCCAGTGGATGTCCCATGGCCGCACCTACAGCGAACAACGTTTCAGCCCGCTGACTGAGATCAACCGCGAGACCGTCGGGGAGCTCTCCCTTGCCTGGCATCAGGACCTCGACACCAATCGCGGCCAGGAGGCGACGCCGCTTGTGATCGACGGCGTCATGTACCTCACCACCGCCTGGTCCAAGGTGAAAGCCTATGACGCGGCGACGGGCGAAGAGCTTTGGGCGTACGATCCGCAAGTGCCCGGCGAATGGGCCGTGCATGCTTGTTGCGACGTCGTCAATCGCGGTCTCGCCGCCTGGAACGGCAAGCTCTATCTCGGCACGCTTGACGGCCGTCTCGTCGCGCTTGACGCCGAAACCGGCGAGGAAGTCTGGAGCAAGTTCACCATCGACCGATCCAAGCCCTACACCATCACCGGCGCGCCGCGGATCGTCAAAGGCAAGGTGATTATCGGCAATGGCGGCGCCGAATTCGGCGTGCGCGGTTATGTGACTGCCTATGACGCCGAAACCGGCGATATCGATTGGCGGTTTTACACGGTGCCCGGCGACCCGGCGAAGGGCTTTGAAAACGACGCCATGGCCATAGCCGCGCAAACCTGGAACGGCGAATGGTGGAAGCTCGGCGGCGGCGGCACCGTATGGGACTCCATGGCCTATGACCCGGAGCTCGACCTGCTCTATATCGGGGTCGGCAACGGTTCGCCTTGGAATCAGGCCTTCCGCAGCCCCGGGGGCGGCGACAATCTGTTCCTCTCGTCCATCGTCGCGCTCGATCCCGACAATGGCGACTATGTCTGGCACTTCCAGACGACGCCCGGCGAAACCTGGGACTTCACCGCCACCCAGCAGATTATCGTCGCCACGCTTGAGATCGAAGGCGCGCCGCGCAAGGTCGTCATGCAGGCGCCGAAAAACGGCTTTTTTTATGTGATCGACGCCGAAACCGGCGAGTTCATCTCTGCGAACAATTTCACGCATGTAAACTGGGCCACGGGGATCGACCCGGAAACCGGAAGGCCGGTCGAAAACCCGCAGGCGCGCTTCGACAAAACCGGCGAGCCTTTTGTGGTCGTTCCAGGCCCCGGCGGGGCCCATAGCTGGCACCCCATGAGCTATAATCCGCAGACGGGCCTTGTTTACATTCCCGTCAATATCAGCGGCTTTCCTTATGCGCCCGACCCGGATTTCGAGCCGGAGCCGCGCGGTTTCAACAACGGCGTGAACTTCGCGGCCGCAGAGCTGCCCGCGGACCCGGAGGTCAAGGCGGCGGTGAAGGCGACAGTGGCCGGGCGCCTCGTCGCATGGGACCCGGTCGCGCAAAAGGAAGTCTGGGGCGTTCCCTATCCGGGCGCCGGCAATGGCGGCACGCTGACCACCGCCGGGGGCCTTGTGTTTGAAGGCACGAAATACGGCGAATTCGCCGCCTATGACGCTGCGACCGGCGACAAATTATGGTCCATGGACGCACAGACCGGCATCGTCGCGGCGCCTGTGACATATGAAATCGACGGCGAACAATATGTGGCGGTCCTCGTCGGCTGGGGCGGCGTTGAGGCCCTTGCGCCCGGCGAACTCGCCGCCATCGGCGCGACCACGCCGAATTACAGCCGCATTCTGGTTTTTAAAATCGGCGGTACCGACAGCCTGCCGCCCAAGCCTCAGCTTGCGGAAAAACGCCTCGCTCCGCCGCCGCTTACCGCCTCAGCAGAAGATGTGGAAGAAGGCAGATATCTCTATGGGCGTTATTGCGGCGTCTGTCATGGCGACGCCGTCCATAGCGCGGGCGTTTTGCCGGACTTGCGCTATTCGACCATTCCTCACGACGAGGAGCAATTCGCCAATGTGGTTCTCGGCGGCGCGCTCTCAGAAAAAGGCATGGTCTCTTTCAACAGCGTTTTGGACGAAGAAAGCCTCGAAAAGCTGCGCGCTTACATTATCGCCCGCGCCAATGAAGATCAGGAAATCTACGGGCAGTAGGCGGAGCGTTTAACGTCTTAAAAGTAAACGCGCCGGTTAAAGCCGGCGCGTTTTCTGTTCATCGCAGACAGTCGAAGAAGTTATTTGTCGTTGATCTCGTCAAAAATCGGATTGTGCAAAAGAAATGCAATGGCCTTTGCGCGCTCCTCATTGATCGGCTCGTCGGGGAACGAGTTCAGGATCGCGTTGAACTTTTCTTCCGTCCCTTTTTTGAACTCCGGATGGGTAAGAATATAAAGATCGTTGTTGAGAACGCCCTTTAATACGCGTTCGCCGCATTCCTCCGAGCTCATCCACAGATCGGAGACAGGCCGCTCCGAAAGCTGCTGCTCGGTCTCCACGAGCCCCGTGTCCTTTTTATATTTGTCGGGCCTGATTTTTCCGGTTTCCGCGATATTCGACTGAACCGGCCCCGGACAGAAAGCAGAGACCCCGATATTTTCCGGCGCAAGCTCTCCGCGAATGGACTCCGATAGCCCGAGCATCGCCGCTTTCGCCGTGCCGTAAATGGAGAACGCCGTCACCGGAACGAGTGCGGCCTTGGACGCTGTGTTCACCACATGCCCGCCCTCGCCATGTTTGCGGATAAGAGGAAGAACGATCTGGATGCCATTGATGACGCCGCCGATCATGACGCCAAGGCCCCAGTCCCAATCGTCGAAACCAAGCTTGGCGAGCGGGCCGCCAACGCCCATCCCGGCATTGTTGAAGAGCATGTGGATCTTGCCGAATTTCTCTTCCGCCTTGTTCGCAGCCGCGGCATAGGCTTCGCGATCTGTAACATCGAGCTTGAGACACAAGACCCGATCGGGATCGTTGAAAAATTCTTCCGTGCTCTTCAGGTGGTCATCGCGAATATCGGCCAGAACCAGATTGGCGCCGGCGTTGTAAAAAGCCTTGGCGATACCGAGCCCGATCCCGCTGGCGCCGCCGGTGATGAATGCTGTCTTGCCTTTAACGTCTTTCATGCTCGCGCGCATCCTTTCCAAGTTTCATTGTGAAGCGTTCGCAGAGCCCCCTATGGGCAATCGCCACCCATGGCGAAGCTTGTGGCGACAGGCGGTGAAAACACAAGCTCATGGACGATTAGACGCCTTTCCAAAAGCTCGCGCCGACACCAAACTGCTTGGCATGAACGCTTCGGTCAAAGCTGAGATCAACTATGCGCAGCCCATGGCGAAGCGGCCGCGCTTTCACGCCAATGACCAGTCGCGGGACATCCTTAATCTCGACCCTCGCATAGTAGAAATAGTCGACGGACGCACCACGCCGCCATCGCTTGATCGCGAGGGATTCGCGCTCGTTTCGCACCGCAGCAACGTATCCGATTTTCGCGATCCGCAGTTTCACGACCAGCACAAACAGGAAATCGAAGAGCTGATCGTCAAACTGACCGGCGCCGATATGGCTGTCGTCAACTCGCCTGGAGTCCTGCGCTTTGGCGAAAAATCCTCGGAGAGCGGCCAGTTAAATAATTCCCGGCCTGCGCGTTTTATTCATATCGACATCAATGACGGAACCGCCGCCGAGTTTGCCGAACGCTCAGCCCCGGAAGGCGCCAGGGTAAAGCGCGCAGCGCAATATAATATCTGGCGCGTCTTGACGCCGCCGCCGCAGGATGTGCCGCTGACGATCTGCGACGCGCGCACGCTCGCGCCGGAAGACCTCATCGAAGCGGACGCCATCTTCGACATGAAGGGCCAGCCCGACTGGTCTTTCACGGCGTTGATGGTGAAACCGTCGCCGCGCCATCGCTGGATGTGGTTTCCGGATATGACGCCGGAGGAAGCCATTGTCTTCATCACCAATGACAGCGACCCGACGCAGCCTCATCATGTCCCGCACAGCGCGTTCGACAATCCCCTTTGTCCCGCGAACGCGCCGCCTCGCGCCAGCATCGAGATGCGCGCCATCGCCTACTGGTTCGAATAATTGCTCGCTCAAGGACCTTCGACATGCAGGAATTTCCCAAAACCATCGACTTCATGTTTCTCAACACGCCGATCGGGGAGGAATATTCCCTTAAAGGGCTGGAAGTAGAAGGCGAGATTCCCGCCGATATGCGCGGCGCGTTTTTTCGGGCGGTGCCGGACCCCGCCTTCCCTCCACTTTATGAGGACGACACGGCGATCTCCGGCGACGGCATGATTTCGCGACTGTGGTTCAAAAAGGACGGCACGGTCGATTTCGATATCAAATACGTTCAAACGCCGCGTCACAAGGCCGAAGTCAATGCCGGCAAGGCGCTTTTCGGCCGCTATCGCAATCCTTATACGGACGATCCGTCGGTGAAGGGCGTCGACCGGACCGTCTCCAACACCACGCCGATCTGGCATGCAGGCAAACTGTTGATGGCGAAAGAGGATGGACGCGCCCATCGCATCAATCCGATCACCCTTGAAACCATCGGCTCCTACGATTTCGGGGGCAAGCTAAAATCGCAAACCATGACCGCCCATGCGCGCGTCGATCCTGAAACCGGAGAGCTGTTCTTTTTTGGCTACGAAGCGGACGGCCTTGCCTCCACCAAGATCGCTTACTGCATCGCCGACAAGAATGGCGAGCTGATCAGCGAACAATGGTTCGACGCGCCCTATTGCGGGCTGATGCATGACTTCGTCATTACAGAGAACTACGCGATCTTCCCCGTCTTTCCGACCACGGCGGATCTCACCCGGCTGAAAGACGGCGGCGTTCACTGGGTGCATGAACCGGATCTTGAAAGCTGGATCGGCGTGATGCCCCGTTATGGCGATGTGAAGGAGATGCACTGGATCAAGGGCCCGAAAGGCGTTTCGGTGTTTCACTTCATGAACTGCTTCGAGGATGAGGACGGCCGCATTCATCTCGATCAACATCTCACCGAGACGAATGCCTTCGAATTCATCCGCCGCCCCTCCGGCATCGATATTCCACAGTCGGAGATTAAAGGCGGTCTGGTGCGCTGGTCCTTCGATCCGAAAGGCGACGAGATTACCGAAACGCCGCTCGGACCTCCGGGCGATCTCTGCCGTATTCGCGACGCCGATCAGGGCCGGCCTTACAATCAGGGGTGGTACCTTTCCATGAACCCGGAAATGAAAGGCCCGCCGCTCCTCGGCGGCCCCGTGGGCGCGGCCTTCAATGCGCTGATTTCCATAAATCCCCAGACCGGCGCCATCGAAATGCTTGCTCTGCCGCCCGGCCACGCCATCAGCGAGCCGGCGCATATCGTTTCATCCGAGGAAGATCATCCGGGCTGGCTTTTGTTCATCATCGACCGGCAAACCGGCGAGAATGATTTCGAGTATGAAGCCTGGATCGTAAATGCGGGCGACATTGAGAAAGGTCCCGTGGCGAAAGTGAAAATCCCTCACCGCTTGCGCCCGCAAGTGCATGGATGGTGGGCGCCGCAGGATCAGCTCGATAAGGCGGCCGCAGCCTAGGTCAGATCGCCGAGCCCGATCTTCGAACCCGCCGCAGCGGCCCTGTTCGCTTCGCGGCGCAGTCGTTCGATTTCGAGCCGCCCTTCCGGCGCCGGTTCGTCCGGCAAGGCCGCCATTGTGGTCTCATAGATTTCCTGAATATCCGGCCCATGCTCTGGATGGGTCAAAATCAGGCCGCGATTTTCCGTCATGCCCTTCAGGATTTTCTCGCCCACTTCAAGCGGGTCCATGCCGAGATCGAAAGCGCCGCCGAATTTCTCAAGCTCCGCCTTGTTCACTTCCCCGAGGCCGCTGTCCTTGAATTTGTCCGGGCGTTTGAGCGCCGAATCCCAGGCATTGGTTTTGGTGAGTCCAGGGCAGCATAACGACACGCCGATATTGTAAGGCGCGAGGTTGTAGCGAAGGCATTCGGTGAGACCGCGCACGGCATATTTGCTCGCGGTATAGATGCCAGCCTGAGGGCCTGCAATGAACGCCGCCATGCTCGCCACATTGACGATATGCCCGCCTTCGCCATGGGCCTTGAGCTTCGGGATGAAGCTAACCAGCCCGTTCACATTCCCGCCGAAATTAACGCCCATGATCCAGTCGTAATCGTCATAGGTCGCCTCGTCCGCCGGCCCGAAGACGCTGACGCCGGCATTGTTGACGAGCACATGCACCTTGCCGAAATAGCTTTCTACTTCGTCGGCGGCCGCTGCAAAGCGTTTCCGGTCGGTCACATCCAGCTTGACGAAGAGCGGCGCCTCACGCCCCTGTTCCTCAAACCATTTGGCGGCCTCGCTCCTGTAATCCTCATTGCGATAGCTCAGCGCAAGCTGCATGCCCGCATTTGAAAAGGCGCGCGCCACGCCGAAACCAATGCCCGACACCCCGCCGGTAATGAACGCCGTTTTTCCCTGCCAGTCCATGAATGCCTCCCCGGCGATAGTGGTTTGCCGCGCCCCGCATGTTATCCATCGGGGTAGCAAGAATGATAACCGGGAGGACGCCGTGAGTGAACTTGACGATATGAAGTCAGAGCTTGCTGAGCTGAAAAATCGCGTCGGCAAGATCGAAGATCTGAACGCGATCCGAAAGCTTCATTACGCTTACGGCTATTACATTGATTTCTGCCAGTATGATGAAGTCGTGCAGCTCTTTTCCGAGGACGGCGAGGTCGTTTTCCTTTCAGGCATTTATAAAGGTCATGAAGGCATTGCCCGGCTCTACAAGACCTGGTTCCAAAATTTTTTCACGAAAGGAAAGCCGGGCCCGGAATACGGGTTCCTGCTCGATCACTTTCAGATGCAGGACATCATCACGGTCGCCGATGATCGCAAAACCGCGAAAGGCCGGTTCCGCGCCGTCCTCATGGGCGGGAACCATGAGAGCCGCGACTATAAACCGGAAGGTCTGCCCGAACAATTCTATGAAGCGGGCGTCTATGAAAACGACTATGTCTGCGAGGATGGCGTCTGGAAGATCAAGCGTCTCGACTATATGGTGCAGTGGCAGGCCGAATATGAAAAAGGCTGGGCGCATACGGAGGCGCATTTACAGCCGGCCGTCGAAACCTATCCGAAAAATCCGCTGGGGCCGGATGAACTTCTGCCGGAGCCGCGCCAGACCTGGCCGCACCGTCATGACGTGCCATATCATTATGCGCATCCGGTGATGGGAGCGAAACTCAATGGCGAATGAAAAACTTCCCGACGGCAGCGAGAAAGGCCTTCGCGGCCATATGGTGGAGCGCGGCGTAAGGCGGCGCATCGGAATGGCGCCGCCCGCCGGCGAGATCGACCGCAACGCGCCCTACAAGCGCATCGCCACCGAAGAAGCCTGGACGTTTCCAGACCTTGTCGAGGCTCAGGTCAAACTCCTGAAAAGTGCAAATGCGCCCAACGATCCGGCGCTCAAGATGGGCGGCATGTTCGCCTCCATGCCGGAACTCCAGAAAATGCTCTGCGATCTCGGCGATCTGCGCATTTCGCATATGGATGAATATGGCATCGACCGTCAGCTTCTCCTGTTAACGGCGCCGGGCCCGCAAGTGCTGGAGCCGGAGGAAGGAACGCGCCTCGCAGCAAAGTCGAACGACATCGCCGCCGAAGCCTGCGCCAAACGCCCTGATCGCTTTTCCGCCCTCGCCGCTTTTCAGCCGCAGGACCCAGACGCAGCCGCGCGGGAAATCGAACGCGCCATGAAAGAGTTGAAGCTTAACGGCGCGGTCCTGAACTCGCATTTCCGCGGGCATTTTCTCGACGAGCCGCAATGCGATCCGATTCTTGCCGCGCTCGAGGAAAACGACGCCGCGCTCTACATCCATCCGACTGCGCCATTCGATGACAGGGTTTATACGGCGCGCGGCACGCTCGGCGCGCTCGGCGGTTTCCCGCATGATGTGTGGAACCACACGATGGGCCTTATTCTTTCCGGCGCCTTCGATAAATATCCGAAGCTGCGTCTCGTGATCGGCCATCTCGGCGAGTGCATGCCTTTGCATATTTATCGCTTCGACTGGATGCAGTCGAACGCCGACGGCGTGCCGGGCCTTCGCGGCGGGCAGCCCGCGGTGACGCTGAAACATCCCATGAGCCACTATTTCCAGAATAATATCTGGATCACGACGAGCGGCGTGGGCTGGGAGCCGGCCATCAAATTCTGCATGGACGTGATGGGGCCGGAACGCGTTCTCTACGCCATGGACTACCCCTATCAGCAGTCATCGGACGAAGTCGCCGCCTATGACCGGATGGATATTCCGCCCGCCCACAAGAAAATGCTGATGCAGGAAAACGCCGAACGCGTCTTCCGCCTGCCGGCCTAATACTAAAAGCCCCTCTCCCTCTTTGAGGGAGAGGGGTTGGGGTGAGGGTGAGCAACATTTCGGTCTGAAACGGTGTCTAAGTTAAGATTGAACATTGAGTGTCGCGTATTTCATGCGCGGTAATGTAAGGCAGAGGCTACCCCCTCACCCCAGCCCTCTCCCCCAAGGGGGAGAGGGAGGAAGAACGCACCTCAGCATTTACAGAAGTCTTCAAGCTACCGCCGTGACAATCCAGGCGGCGGCGTCGAGGCGCACCGACCCATCCTTGTAATAGGGTTTCAGCGCCTCGACGATTTCCCCGCGCGCTTTGTCTTTCACACCTGGGCCCGCCTCATCCAGCGGTTCGCCGATGGCGAGCGCATTCATGACGAAATCGGCGGCGCTTTCCGGCGTCGCGCCCTCCCCGCCAAGCAATTGCTCGCCGCGCCATAAGTTGCACTCTACATCTTTCCATCCGGCGCGTTCGAGGAGCGCCTTGGTCGCTTCCGGGTCCGCCATGCGAAAAGGGCCCGGTCCGTCCGGGTCTCGTTCGGGCATGTCCACATATTTGCCGGCGATGGCCCCGACCATGCCTATCCAGGGATTATGATCTGGCGGGCCCCAGCAGGAAAAGGTGAAATCGCCGCCCGGCTTCACCCAGCTTCTGATATTGGCGAAGGCCTTGTCGGGATCCTCGAAAAACATCACGCCAAAGCTCGAAAAGGCGCGGTCGCGCGGCGCATCGAGGCTCGCCGTCTGGGCGTCGGCGCATTTCAACTCAACATTGTCAACGCCAGCTTCCGCTGCGCGCTTTTTCGAGTGCGCGATCAGGATTTCCGCGACATCGACGCCGAGGACGCGGCCCGACGGCGCGACCGCTTTTGCGATCTCGATGACGTTCTTGCCGCCGCCAGAGCCGACCTCCACCACCTGCTCGCCGGGCTTGAACGCCGCCGCTTTCATCAGGGACGCATTGATGGGTGAGATCATCGACTCGAACGGAACGAGATATTTCAGCCAGCGCTCACCGACTTCGCCATTCCAGTCTTCGATATGCTGATCCGTCATGCGCCCTGCTCCTTTTGTTCGCGGCCTTCTTTTGACCATTCTGCGCTATTGCGGGCGACGCCAAATGAGAAGGATCAAATGCAGGAAATCGGTCACGGAGAAGTGTGCGCCGCACAATAACCAGCGGGGAATTCATCTCGGGCCGGGTCTCGTTTTCTTTCGCTATCCGGCAATCGGCGCAGAATGTTTTTGACTATGACTATGCGACAGACCGGCTGGTCCCTCAGCCTGCGACAGCGGCAAAGACGAGAGAAGCGCATGAGCGATGTCACGCTTTATCATTGGGAGCCAAACGCCAATTCCGGCAAACCCATGCTGGCCTTGATGGAAAAAGGCGTCGACTTCAACAGCCATTATGTCGATCTTTTGAATTTCGATCAGCACAAGCCGGACTATCTCGCCATCAATCCCGAAGGCACGATCCCGGCCATGACCCATGGCGACCGGGTGCTGACGGAATCGACCGCCATGATGGAATATGTGGACGCGGCCTTTCCCGGCCCGAAATTGATGCCGGACGATCCGAAAGACCAATGGCGCATCCGCTGGTGGATGAAATTCATGGACCAGTGGCTGGCCCCGTCCTTCTCCATGATCGGCTGGTCGGTGTTCATAGGCCCGATGGTGCGCAGCAAAGACCCGGACATGCTGAAAGCCGCCATCGACCGCATTCCCCTGCCCGAACGGCGCGTCGCCTGGCGCAAGGCGATCTACGGAACCTTCGGCGAAGAGGAAATGAAAGAGTCCCAGCGCCGCGTCGCGTTCGGCATCCGCATGCTCGAAGAGGAATTGTCAAAACGCGAATGGCTCGCCAGCGACCAGTACAGTCTCGCGGATGTAAACGGTTTCAATATCGCCTACGCCCTGCCCCTGTCGCAGCCTGAATTGTCGAATGACGAAAAAACGCCGCATATCCTCGAATGGCTGCGCAAGATTTACGAGCGCCCGGCGGCGAAAAAGACCTGGGCCATGGGCAAGACCGATCTGGCGACGCGCATAAAAATCCTGGAGCGTTCATAATGGCTTTGGTGCTTTATCACGGCGAACCCAATGGCCCGTCGCTCACCGTCCTGGCGGCGCTTTTCGAAACCGGACACGATGCGGAACTGCGCAACATCGATCTGACCATGGGCGAGCGCCATCAAGACAATGTGCCGAGCGGCGTTGAAGTCCATATGAGCATTGAGGGCGAAGGGCCGGTTCTCGTTGCCGACGGCGAACCCATGGCGGATTCGGTGTTTATCGCCTGCTATCTCAATGACAGCGCATCCATCTCGCCGATTGCGCCGCAAGATCCCTTTGCGCGCTGGCAAATGATGACATGGTGCCGGCAGATTATCGAACGCGTGGCGCCCGCCGCCGCTTATCTCGGCGTCAAGGCGCACCTTGCGGATAAGCTGTCGGCGCTCGATGACGCTGCATTCGAAAAACTCATCGCGCCGATCAAAAGCGAGGATCTGAAAACGCGTTGGGCGGATATCCGCGCCGGCGCTTTCGATGACGCAAAGGTCGACGATTCAAAAGCGAAGATCAAAGCGGCGGTCGATAAAGTGGAAACGCAACTCTCGGACGGTCGCGACTGGCTCTTGGGGGATTTTTCCATCGCCGATCTTGAGACTTACGCCTGGCTCGCCGGCATGCGCGATCTCGAACCGGGCGCGTTCGACGGCGCCAGCCGCACCGCGGGCTGGCTTGACCGCGTGAAGGCGAGACCGTCGGTTTCGCGCGCCTTGTCCCTCGCCAGGACGGCGACGCCGCAGGATATCTGGGCGCCGGGTCCGGAAATCAATCGCTGGGGCTGATTGCGCCGGCTTATTTGCCGCGCGCCGCCGCGCGAGCCTTGCGGTAATTCTCCCGCCGTCCCCGCTCGAAAGCGAGGCGCTCCACCGGGGCGTCGCCTTTCGGGTAATCGGCAATGATTTCGTCAAAGACTTCCCGGAGTTCGTCCCTGAATTCCGGATGCGGAAAGATGTAGAATTTATTCTCGCGAATGGCCTCGAGCGTTTTCGCCGCAACTTCATCGGGCTCCATACCCGCTTCATGCACTTTCGCCAATTGCGTGTTGAAGGCCGCGTCCACAGGCTTGCCCCGCGCCGCCAATGCTTCCGGCCGAACATCGTCGCTGGCGTAGATATGGCTTTTGACGAGGCCGGGGCAGAGTACGGAAACGCCGATGCGGTGCGGCGCAAGGGAATAGCGCAGGGATTCCGACAAGCCGCGAACTGCGAATTTGGCGGTGTTGTAAATGCCGGGCACAGGTCCGGCGAGAAAGCTCGACATCGAGGCGGTGTTGACGATATGTCCGCCCTCGCCGCGGTCTTTCATGCGCGACACAAAGGTCTGCACCCCGTTGATGACGCCGTGAAGATTAACGCCAAGCACCCAGTCCCAGTCGTCATAGGTGCTTTCATCGATCGTCTGAAACAGATTGATCCCGGCATTGTTGAAAAGCAGTGACACCGGCCCGAGGCGGGATTCCGCCTCGTCTGCGGCGTCGGCGAATTCCTTGCGTGACGCGACATCCAGGCGCAGGCCGATCACTTCCTGGTTATCCAGCGTTTCAAGCGCGGTTTCGAGGGCCTCCTGCCTTATATCGGCGATGGCGACTTTCACGCCTTCGGCGAGCAATGCGCGCGCCAGCCCGAGCCCGATGCCATTGGCGCCGCCCGTGATAAAGGCTGTCCGCCCGGCGAAGTCTTTCATTGTTCCTCCTGAATCCGTGATACCGGATTTCTTGAGCCATCTAGAGGCTTTCGTGACGCGCCATCTTTCGACGCCGCTTCACGATTGATGTGATATTCACTACCATATCGGCAGCTCTTGCCCATGGACATTCGACTAGATTTCGCCTGCGGAAACGAATTACCACCTATAAGTGACGCTGGCGCAGCAAGAGTGAACGCAAACGGAAAGCGAAGTAAAATGACTGCCTATCCCGAATTATACATGATCATCGACGGCGAGCGCATCAGTAAAGGCTCGCGGCGCACCCACCCGGTAGTGAACCCCGCCACAGAGGAAACGCTGGGCGAATTGCCGCTCGCCGACGCCGCCGATCTCGACCGCGCGCTGGAGACCGCAGAAAAAGGGTTCAAAATCTGGCGCAAATCGACCCCGCAGGAGCGCGCGAATGTGCTTCAGGGCGCCGCGCGGCTGATGATGGAGCGCGCGGACGATATGGCGCGCATCGCCACCATGGAGGAAGGAAAGCCCTTCCAGGAAGCCCGCATCGAGGTGATGATGAATGTGGGTCTCTTCAATTTTTACGCCGGCGAATGCCATCGCATTTATGGCCGGACCCTGGTCCGGCCCGAAGGCATGCGCTCCACGGTCACCAAGGAGCCGGTCGGCCCCGTCGCGGCTTTCTCGCCCTGGAACTTCCCGATCGGCAATCCCGGCCGCAAGCTAGGCGCGCCCATCGCAGCAGGCTGTTCCGTCATCATGAAATCCGCGGAGGAAACCCCCGCCTCCGCCCTCGCCGTGTTACAGGCGTTGCTCGATGCAGGTCTTCCCAAAGAAGTCGCCCAAGCGGTTTTCGGCGTGCCCGATGAGGTGTCGCGCCATCTCCTCGCTTCGCCAATCATCCGTAAGCTGTCTTTCACCGGGTCAACTGTGATCGGCAAACACCTTGCGAAGCTCGCCGCGGAAGACATGAAACGCACAACGATGGAGCTTGGCGGCCATGGCCCCGTGCTCGTCTTCAAGGATATCGATCTCGACAAAGTGCTCGACACTGTGGTGCCGCAGAAATTCCGCAACGCCGGGCAGGTCTGCGTCTCTCCGACGCGTTTCATGATCGAAGAAGAGATCTATGACGATTTCGTCTCCGGCTATACGAAGCGCGCCCAGGCGCTCAAGGTCGGCAACGGTCTCGAAGATGGCGTGCAGATGGGCCCCATGGCCAATCCGCGCCGTCCCGACGCCATGGAGAAACTGATTGGCGACGCCGTTTCCCACGGCGCCAAACTCCAAACAGGCGGCGAGCGTATCGGCAATCAGGGCTTCTATTATGCGCCAACCGTTCTTTCCGATGTTCCGCGCGACTCGGAAATCATGAATGTGGAGCCGTTCGGCCCTGTGGCGCTGTGCAACTCTTTCAAGTCCGAAGAAGACGCGATCACCGAGGCGAACCGGCTTCCCTATGGCCTGGCGGCATACGCATGGACGCAAGATTCAGCGCGGCAGAAACGCCTGTCGCACCAGATTGAAACCGGCATGCTCGGCATCAATACGGTGATGATCGGCGGCGCGGATTCGCCTTTCGGCGGCGTCAAATGGTCAGGACACGGAGCTGAAGACGGCCCTGAGGGCGTCGAGGCCTGTCTTGTCACAAAAGTCGTTCACGAAGGATAATCCATGACTCATGAGCTGAAGACGGGCGGCGATCGCGGTTATCTGCGTATCGCCACCGAAGAAGCCTTCGCGACGCGCGAGCAAATCGACGCCTATCTGCGCATGGTCAAGGATGGCGCGGCCGACAAGGGCATGGTGTCGCTCTGGGGTTTTTACGCAACCTCGCCGTCGGAGCGGGCGACCCATATCATGGAATGCCTGCTCGATCTCGACAATCTGCGCCTGAAACACATGGACGAGACCGGGATCGACATTGCGATCCTGTCACTCACTTCGCCGGGCGTTCAGCCTTTGCCGGCGGACGAAGCAAAGCCCATGGTGTCGCGCGCCAATGACTATCTTCAGGAAGCCGTGGCCCGGCATCCAACACGCTTTGTCGGCATGACCAGCATTGCTCCCCAAGACCCCGAATGGAGCGCAAAGGAAATTCATCGCGGCGCCGAGATGGGGTTCAAGGGCGTCATGGTGAACAGTCATACGCAAGGGGAATATCTCGACGACAACAAATTCGACCCAATCTTCAAGGCGCTCGAAGCGACCGGTCAGCCGCTTTACATCCATCCGCAAACACCGCCGGATTCGATGATCGATCCCATGCTGGAAGCGGGCCTTGACGGCGCGATTTTCGGCTTCGGCGTCGAGACGGGCATGCATCTTTTGCGCCTCATCACCATCGGGATTTTCGACCGCTATCCGAATTTGCAGATCATCGTCGGCCATATGGGCGAGGCCCTGCCCTATTGGCTCTATCGTCTCGACTACATGCATCAGGCGGGCGTCCGGTCGAAACGCTATGAGCGCATGAAGCCGCTGAAGAAAACCATCGCGGAATATATGCGGTCGAACATCTATGTCACCTCAAGCGGCATGGCGTGGGAGCCGGCGATCAAATTCGCGCAATCCGTTCTCGGTGAAGACAGGGTCATGTATGCGATGGATTATCCCTATCAGTTCGTCGCGGACGAGGTGCGCACGCACGACCTTCTCGACATATCTCCCGAGACAAAGAAAAAGCTGATGCAAACGAACGCGGAACGCGCGTTCAACCTTAAATGATCTGAACAGGAAAAAGCGGACCATGGCGGCGAAAGACCAAGCGAGCGCGAGCCCAATAAAGCTCGGCGGGCCCATGGCCTGGTATGGGCTTTTCCTTGTGGTGATGACGACGGCCATGTCCATGGTGGACCGTCAGATTCTCGCGATCCTGGCGCCGCGCATCAAAGCGGATCTCAATATCGGCGACGCGGAGATGGGCGTGCTTTACGGCGCCGTCTTCGGACTGTTCTATTCCGTCTTCTCCCTGCCCCTGGGCCGGCTTGCCGATGGCTGGGTGCGCACCAGGCTTTTGAGCATCTCCATCTTCGGCTGGTCGCTCATGACCGCCCTCGCCGGCTTCGCCAACGGTTTCGGCATGCTTGCCCTGTCGCGGCTGGGCGTGGGCGTGGGCGAGGCGAGTTCCCAGCCCGCAGGCATGTCGCTGCTCTCCGATCTCTTTCCGAAAAAACAGCGCGGCATGGTGAGCGCCGCAATGGCGATCGCCGTAGCGCTCGGCCTCGGCGGCGCCATCGGCCTCGGCGCCGTCATCGCCGACGTCTGGGAAAGCGCCTTTGCGGAGGGCAACGCCCCTCTTGGCCTTAAAGGCTGGCAGGCGGCCTTTCTGATCGCCGCATCGCCCGGCATTCTCCTCAGCTTTCTTCTGTTGAAACTGCCCGAGCCCTTGCGCGGCGCCTCGGACGGCGTTCTCACGAAACCGGACCCCGCGCCCTTTCGCGCCAGCCTCGACACGCTGCTGGGCATTCTGCCAGGTTTTGTGTGGTTCGAATTCGTTCGCCGCAAAGCGCCGGCGAATATCTGGATCATCAATATCGGTGCAGCGATCGCGATCACCGCCCTTTCTATCTTTTTGACCCACTGGACCAATAGTCTTCGCCCGGTGAACCCGACCGCGCTGCGGCTCGGCGGGCTGGAGCTCACCGGCAATGCGCTTCAATGGTCCATTACAGGCGTCGGCGCCTATATCGTCATCTGCTGGATGCAGTCTCTCGCGCTTCGCGACCGGCCGGCTTTCGCCGTCATCATAAAACAGCCTTCCGTCGCCATGCTGATCGCTGTCGCCGCACTTCAATCGGTTATCAATTACGGCATCATGTCCTGGTCGGCGGTCTATGCGATCCAGAATTTCGAAGGCTCGCAGACAACCATCGCCGTTCAGTTCAGCATCCTCATCACCCTGCTCGGCATTGTCGGCCCGCTAATCGCAGGCCCCCTGTCCGACTATATGAACCAGCGGTTCAAGGGCGGGCGCATGTATCTCGCCCTGTTCGCTCTGGGCGTGTCGCCGTTTCTCGCCTTCGCAGTTTACAAGGCGCCGACCCTCGGCGGTTTTTTCACCTGGTTTGTTTTCTACTCATTAGTCCTGACCATGTGGCTGCCGCCGATTTACGCCTCGCTTCTCGATCTTGTCCTGCCGCGCATGCGCGGCGCAGTCATGAGTTATTATATCCTCATGATGACCATCACGGGGATGGGCATGGGGCCATACGCCGTCGGCATGATCAGCGATGTGAATGAAGGCAATCTCGGCGACGCCATCTTGAGCGTTTACTGGGTGGCGCCGGCCATTGTCGCTTTACTTGCGATCCTTGTCTGGCGCATCCCGAAAGACGAGCCGCAATTGCTTGAACGCGCAAGGGCGGCGGGCGAAGCCGACTAATCCAAATCGATCGCAATTTTCGGGTGTCGCCTCAAGAGCCGCGCTCCTAGCCTTTCTTTGTCGGATCAAAGCGAGGCGACTCATGCGGCTTAAAGGCAAAACAGCGATTATTACCGGCGCCAGTTCCGGTATCGGAGCGGCAACCGCGCGGTTGTTTGCGAGGGAAGGCGCAGCGCTCGTTCTCGGTGCGCGCAGAAAACTCCTGCTCGACGACCTTGTGGACGAAATAACCGCCATGGGTGGAACGGCCGCCGCGGTCTGCGGCGACGTCTGCGACTCCGGTTTTGGCGAAGAACTCGCTGAGACGGCGATACGTTATTTTGGCCGCCTCGACATTGCCTTTAACAATGCAGGCATACTCCGCATGGAACCGAACAGCACATCGATCACCCCGGAAGTCTGGCGCGAAACCATAGAGACCAATCTTACCGGCGCCTTTTTCTGCGCACGGCGTCAGATACCGCTCATGCTTTCACAAGGCGGCTCCATCATATTCACATCAAGCTTTGTCGGGCATGGCGTGGGTTTGCCGGGCATGACCGCTTACGCCGCCAGCAAAGCCGGATTGATCGGGATGGCGCAGTGTCTGGCGGCGGAATACGGCGCTCAAAACATCCGCGTCAACGCACTCTTGCCTGGGGGCACACGGACCGATATGGCAGGGGATTTCTCGGACGATCCGGACGCCGCCGAGATGATTGCATCTCTCCATGCCCTGAAACGCATGGCCGAACCTGAAGAAATCGCCAGAAGCGCTTTGTTCCTCGCCTCGGATGAAGCGAGCTTCGTAACGGGATCGGCCATGTTCGTTGATGGCGGAAACGCCATCACAAAACTTTAGCCTTAGACCACGCGCCACACCCACAGCTTGATGCCAAGCTTGTACCGCGCGCCGGCGCAAATAAAGACCGACTTGTTGAGCCAGTCATATTTGCCAGTTGGCGCAATGAACTCCGGGATCGTGCGGAAATAATATTCCGCCGGGTCCACCTCTTCGCCTGACATGAGGCGTTTCATCACCTCCGGCGGTCCGTGGCGCAGACCGCGATTGCGGATCTGAATAACGACGCCGTCATCGGTCTTCATGGCGTAGATGGCGTCGGCGACGGTGACGCCGTCATGCCGGGTCAATTGCCAGTCGGCTGCGTTGCCGAGAAGTTCGCCTTTGATCTTCGGGCCCTCGACGGGGCCCGAAAAAATCGGAATGATGCGGCGCGTTCCATCGGGCGTATCGCCGATCGGGATCGGCTCCCCCAGATCGCCACCGGCCTCATAGACGAATTCAAGTTCCGGTTTAATCATCACGCCGCCATGCCGATGTCGTCGGCGTCCGCCCAATTGCCATGCAGGCCGAAGCGAAGACGGATCGGAATTTTCACGGTGGCGATAGGGCCTTTCTTGATGTCGAGCGCATCGAAAACGAGGAGATCGCTGCGATGCTCTTCGAGCCGGTTGCAGACCATGACGATCCAGCCGTCGCCTTCCGGCGCGTCCTTCGAGCGCGGAATGAAACAGGGTTCCTGCAGCGTAGAGACGGGCCCCGCCCACCATTTCTGCTCCTCGCCGGTTTCGTGATCCACTTTGCCGAGCGTGTTCATCAGAAAGCCGCCGGCGCTGCCGCCCTTGAGCTCGCAAGGCTGCTCCATGTCCACGACCAGCATCCAGCCATGGCGGTATTTCTTGCCGGTGAAGCGGTCGTCGATGCGCGGGAACTCTCCGAACATGTCGGTCAGCTTCTTCTGGCTCTCGAACTCTTCCGAGTTCGACGACATGTTGACGGTCCAGCGCGTCAAATAGCTTGACGCCTCCACAGGGTTGAACGGCGCCCCATGCACGTCCGGGAAGAACGGGAACATGTTGTTCTTCGCCTGCGGCGTATCAAAGTGAATCCGGTCGCCTTCCTGATAGGCGTTCATCACATGGCTGGCGAAGCAGTTATCGGTCTTGAACCAGCGAATATCGTCTTTGGTCGCGTCTTTGCGCCGGGGCAGAACGCCGAAATAAACCGGCATGGTCGTATCGAAACCGAAATGCGGCAGCCCCTTTTCAAGGCGTTCCCAATTCGATGTGGACGGCACCACGTGAAACAGCGCGTAATCCTCCGTAATCGCGAAATCGTGCATCATCGCGTAATAAGGATTTTCGAACCAGATTTCATAGAGAAGCTTCCCGTCTGGTCCGATCTCGTAATAGGTCATATCGAGGGTCAAGACCCCCTTAGAGGCATAGCCGAACGCCGCCATGTTCCCTGTTTTGGGATCGATCTTCGGATGTGCGGTAAAAGTCTCGCCCGTCATGCCGCCGAACTTGGTGTAGCCATCCGTCTCCAGCGTTACCGGGTCCATCACCAATGCCGGCGAATCCTCCTTCAGGGCGTACAACTTTCCGCCATGGATCCAGGCATTGGTGTTCGCCGTGCCGCGAATCTGTCCTTTTACGGACGGATCGTCGGTGAGCGGATTGCGATAGGCGCCGAAAAGCGCCTTGCCGGCTTGGTTTTCGAGGTTCCATTTGTCGGTTTTCGCCCAGCGTTGGCGAAAGCTGACTTTTCCGTCAGAGAAGCGAAACTGCGTGATCATTCCATCGCCGTTAAAGGCGATGTCATCGCCGAGCAGCGGGGGAAACTGCGGATCAGGCTGAACGCGATAAAACGCCCCATGCATTCCCTTGGGGACTTCCCCCTCAACATCCAGATCGTATATATCCGCTTCCACCCGCGAAGGGGTGTTGAAGCCAGTAAAACTCATTGTATCGGGGAAGTGAACCATGGCTTTCTCCTGTATCAGAATTGTATATGGTAGCCCTCAGGGAGCCAAGGGACAGGGGCGTGACAAAACGCAATCAGAATAAGAAAAAAGCGCAGTCCGTAATTGATCAACATCAAGAGGGCGAAACAGCCGATATCGGCGAAATCGACGATATTGTCGGGTTCCATATTCGCCTCGCCTATACGGCTGTCTACCGCCATTTCATGGACACGTTTTCCGAACTGGACATGACGCAAAAGCAAGTGTCGGTTTTGTGGCTGGTGGACGATCATCCGGGAATTGCGCAGACCGATCTCGCCAAGCGGCTGCGGATGGATCGCGCAACGGTCATGGCCATCATCAATCGTCTCGAAGGCCGGCGCCTGTTGCGCCGCGGTCAATCCGCCAGCGACGGCCGAAAGCAAACGTTGAAACTGACGCCCACAGGACAAAAGGTTCTGAAGGAAGCGAAAGAAGCAGTGCGCGAACACGAAGAATGGTTGAAAAGCCGTTTTACAAAACAGGAAACCCGCACGCTGATCGACTATCTGCGGCGCATTCACGACTAGCGCGCGAAGCTTAATCTTTTGCAGACTCGACTGGCGGCATTTTCTCCGCGCCGATGGCGAGCGCGCGTTGCACAGCCGGGCGCTCCTCAATGCGGGCATACCAGCTTTTGACATTTGGATAGTGGTCAATGTCAACGCCCTGCCACGCATAACGGCGCACCCACGGGAACGCCGCCATATCCGCAATGGAATAATCGCCCGCAAGGAAGTCATAGGCTTGCAGCCGCTTGTTCATGACCCCGTAGAGACGGTTCGTTTCCTTTGAAAATCGCTCAACAGCATAAGGAATTTTATTTTCCGCATAATGCACGAAATGATGCGCCTGGCCGGCCATGGGACCGAGACCGCCCACCTGCCAGAACAGCCATTGATCCGTCTCGGCGCGACGGCGCTCCTCTTCCGGATAGAACTTGCCGGTCTTGCGCCCCAGATATTGCAGAATGGCGCCGGATTCAAAAATCGACAGCGGCTTGCCGTCGGCCGCATCATGATCGACGATCGCCGGCATCTTGTTGTTTGGCGAAATCTTGAGGAAATCTTTCTTGAACTGATCGCCCTCAAAGATATTCACCCATTTGATTTTATAATCGAGATCGCACTCCTCAAGCATGATGAGGATTTTGTAGCCGTTTCCGGTCGGCCACATATGCAGATCGATCGTCATGCACGGGGGCTCCGTGGCTTTTAGAGGCGGTTTTACTCCGCAGGCTGAGCGGCGGAATTACGAGGGCGCCCAAGCAGCACCAACGCCAGCGCAGCACATATGGAGCCCATCGCCATGAAAACCGCGACCATGGAAAGGCCATAGCCGCTTTCGAACAGGAAGCCCGCAATCACCGGCCCCAGGGCCGCGCCGCCGCGGCCGACGCCAATCACAAAGCCGGTGCCGCCGGCGCGCACTTCCGTCGGGAAGGAATGAGCGAAAATCGCATAGAGGCCGACAATCGCGGCATTGGTGAAGAAGCCGGCCACACAGGCGATGACGGACAGCTTGGCGAGGTCTGAGGGCGCCTGGCCAAACAAGGTCACCATGGCCCCGCCAACAAGCATGGCGCCGATCACCAGCGCGCGGATTCCGTATTTCATGGCGAGAAGACCAAGCAAGATGGCCCCGCTCGCTCCGCCCACATTGGCCCAGACCAGAACGCTGCCGGCGAGCGACGGCTCGAAACCAAGATCGACGACGATTTTCGGAATCCATTTCAAATAGAAATAGAAGGTCATGATATGCGCGAAATAGGCGAAGGTGAGGATTGTCGTTGTCCGCGCCAGCTCCGGACCGAACAGACGGCCCACGCCGATTTTCTTCGGCTCCTCCACGACAACCGGCATCTCGGAGACGGTTTCATGCCCCATGCGCTTCAGCGTCGAATTGATCTTTTCAAGCGCGCCGGCAGGTCTCTTCTGAGACAGAAATTCAATCGACTCCGGGAGGAAGTACCAGATGAGCGGGATGAAAATCACCGTCATGACAGCGCCGAAAATAAACACGGCCCGCCAGTCGTAATAAGCCAGCAACATGGAGGCGATGGTTCCGCCGATAATCGCGCCGATGGGATAACCGGCCGCCATTGTCGTTACGGCGAGACTTTTTCGTTTGGCGTTGGCGTATTCGGCGACCATGGCGTTTGTGGCCGCCAGAACGCCGCCTATGCCGAGCCCGGTGGCGAAGCGATAGACGGACAGGATTTCAATCCCGTTCGCAGTTGCAGCGAGACCCATGCCGATAGCCATGGCCGTAAGGCAGATCAGGATCGTGGGTCGGCGCCCGATCACATCGGCGACGCTGCCGATCACCACCGATCCGACGGCCATGCCGATCAGCTCCATGGAAAGGACAATGCCGAGCGCGGCGCGGTCGACACCCCACTCGCTGGCGATGCCCGGCGCGGCGAAACTAATGGAGAGCACGTCAAAGCCGTCAAGGGCATTGAGGAGCACGCACATGCCCACGGCGATCACCTGAAAGGTTCCCATGGGCGAGTTCGCGAGAATCTCGCGCGGGTCTTTTGAGCTCATCGATTTCATCCCTGTGAGACTTTTTTACAGTTATATCTTGTTCAGCAGGCGCAGCAATGTTTTGCGCTCGCTTTCCGTCAATCTGCCCAGGGTCCGGTGCTCATGCGCGCGAATGCGCGCCTTGCAATTCTTGAGCATTGCCTGCCCCGATTTTGTGAGAAACACCGAAACGGCCCGGCGGTCGGCTTCATCCGGGATACGCTCAAGGAGCTTCATGCCCTCCAGTTCGGCCATCAGCGGCGCCATATTGGCGCGCGCGACCCCAAGCGCCCGCCCGATTTCGCCCTGGCGCACGCCGGGATTCTCGTCGACGACAGACAGAATAGAAACCTGAACAGGCCGCATGCCGGTGCCGGTCATGGCGGCGGCGAAATCCGACATGAAGGCGTTGGAGACCTGGCGCAGACGATAGCCGGCGAGATTGTTCAAAAATTCCGTGCGAACGTCCGGGGACCGATCATCGAGAAGCTGCAGAACCGGCTTGTTCTCTACGCTGATGACAGACATGTCGCTTCCCCCGGCTTGCCGGCCAGTGCCGAAACCCTAACAGCTCCGATTGCCGCCCTCAACGACCGCCCCCCACTGACATTCCTGAAAACCACTCCGAAAGCGCAGCATTTACGGACTGAGGGGCTTCATAGGGCGCCATATGTCCGGCTTCCTCGAAAACAACCATTTTCGCATTGCCGCCAATACGGGCGAATATGTCTTCGTGCTGACGAACCGGGCTCCACTCATCCTGACGGCCGACGCCAACCAGAACCGGACAATCAATGGCGTCAAGGGCGGGCCCCGTATCCGGCCGCGTCAGCAAAGCCCGGATCTGCCTGGCGAAGAGGTCCGGCGTGAAGCGCGTCACCATTTCACGCAGCGGGCGCATGAAGACGTCATCTTCCCTGAATTTGGGATGCACCATGGGCGGCAGCCAGGCGTTGCACAGCGCCTCCATGCCTTCATCCTGCGCCAGATCTACGAGCCGCTGGCGCTTCTCATGTTCGCCGGATTGAACGCGATGCACGCCTGTATCGAGGAGCGCCAGACGCTCCACTTTCTCAGGGGCCATGCGCATCACTTCAAGCGCGACGCGCGCGCCCATGGAATGGCCGACAAGCGCAAAGCGGTCAGGCGCGGCGTCAAGCGCCCGCTCCGCCATCAGGGAAATGCTGTCCGCATCTCCATAGTCCGCGACGAAGACACCAGCCTTTCCGGAAAAAGACCGAACCTGCGCGCGCCAGACGGTCTCATCGCATAAGAGACCTGGCAGAAGGACCAGCGCCGGTTTCGCCGCATTCATCCCGCCGCCCTGCCGCTATCTTTTCTGTTTGTTGACATCGTAAGAGCCAAGGCCCGGCTTATAGCTCTTTTCGTCGAGGAATTGCCGCGTGCCTTCCTTGCGCGCCTCACTGTCGAAGTGATCCAGGGATTCCTGCGCCCGGATCAGATAGTCTTCCGCATTGTCGTAAGTCATTTCGCCAACGCGGCGCACGGCGTCCTTCGTGGCTTTGATCGCGAAGGGGTTTTTCTCCAGCAATTTATTCGCGACTTCCGTCACGCGGGCTTTCAACTCGTCCGCCGGCACGGCTTCATTGACGAGGCCCCATTCGGCCGCTTCCTTGCCGGTCAGGTTCTCTCCTGTAATAGCGTGATACATGGCTTTGCGGAACGGCATCAAAAGCTGCGCAACTTTGGTTGCGCCGCCGCCCGGCAGTATGCCCCAGTTAATTTCGGAAAGGCCGAACTGGGCTTCTTCTGCTGCATAGGCAAGATCGCAGGAAAATAGCGGGCCATAGCCGCCGCCAAAACACCAGCCATTGACCATGGCGATGGTCGGCTTTTGATACCAGCGAAGACGCTCCCACCAAGTGTAAGCCTCACGTTGCGAATGGCGCACGCCTTTCAGTCCCTCAGCGGCGCTATCGCGGAAATATTCCTGAAGGTCCATGCCGGCGGACCAGGCGGTCCCCTCGCCTGTCAGCACCAGGACCCCCACATCATCACGAAATTCCAGCTCATCGATAACCCGTTTCATCTGGCGGTTGAGCTTGGGGCTCATGCAGTTGCGCTTTTCCGGGCGGTTGAATTTCACCCACGCAATGCGGTCCACGATTTCATATGCGACTGTGTCTTCTTCTTTGCGTACTTCCGCCATGACGAATCCCTATGGTTTTACATCGCTCCGGCATTTCCTGCCGGACGCTGATAGTTATGTCTCATTACTATCTCCGACTGACCCAATGGCAAAGCCCGCCTGACGCGCTTTCGGCGCGACAATTTGCGCTTTTTTGCGAACAAAACAGAAAAAAGCGCACGCCACGGAGGAGTGCGCCTTTACATTAAACCTGCAAATACAGTCCCTTAGAGGGCGATGATGACCGACTTGGTCTCCATATAGGCTTCGACGCCGGTGCTTGAATGCTCGCGGCCGATGCCGGACTGCTTGTAACCGCCGAAAGGCAAGGCCGGATCGATCATGGAATGGCAGTTGCCCCAGACGGAGCCAGACTTAATCTTGGCGGCGAGCCGGTGCATGGTCGAGAGGTCTTTGGTCCAGACGCTGGCGCCGAGACCATAGAGGGTGTCGTTCGCGGCCTTCGCCACTTCATCAATGTCGTCGAAACGCTGGGCGACAAGGACCGGACCGAAGATTTCCTCGCGTACGACTTTCATGTTCGGATTGACGTCAACCATGATGGTGGGATTGACGAAGTAGCCTTGATCCGACGGCGAGTCCCCGCCCTTCACGATGGAGGCGCCTTCGTTCTTGCCGGATTCGATAAAGCCCATGACGCGCTTTTGCTGCTCATCTGAGACAAGCGGGCCCATGCGGTATTCGGGACATAAGGACGGCCCCGGCGCCCAGTCATCGGCATGTTTGGCGACCCCCTCAACAACTTTGTCGAAGACGGATTTATGCGCGAAGAGACGCGATCCGGCGACGCAAATTTGCCCTGCATTGAAAAAGATCGCCCCGGCGGCGCCGGCCGAAACTTCCTCAACATCAACATCAGGCATGACCACGACCGGCGATTTGCCGCCAAGTTCGAGCGTCACGCGTTTGAGCGAATCGGTCGCCGCGCGGTTGATGATCTTGCCGACTTCGGTCGAGCCGGTGAACGCGACCTTGTCCACATCCGGATGGGTAGACAGGCGCGCGCCCGCCGTTTCGCCAAGCCCTGTGACGACATTGATGACGCCCGGCGGAAATCCGGCCTGTTCCACAAAGTCGGCGAGACGCAAAGCCGTCAGCGAGGTCTGCTCCGCAGGCTTCAGGACAATGGTGCAGCCCGCCGCGAGCGCTGGGGCGATTTTCCCGGTGGCCATGATGAGCGGGAAATTCCACGGCACGATCTGCGCCGCGACGCCGATGGGCTCCTTGCGCACATAAGCATGGAAAGCGCCCGAGGGGGCCGCCA
The DNA here is from genome assembly GCA_002704915.1 of Parvularcula sp. GTDB lineage: Bacteria > Pseudomonadota > Alphaproteobacteria > Caulobacterales > Parvularculaceae > Hyphococcus. The sequence continues at coordinate 23,599 of PAIP01000033.1, read as the reverse complement.
TAGGATCGATCTGGGAACCGCTGACCTTGGTCGCCCACCCGGCCATGTAGTGCAGCATGCCGGCCGAAGCCGGAATATCCATGCCCTTGGCCACGGCGGCGTTCTTGCCATTGTCGATGGCTTCAAGCTCGGCCAGTTCCTCTGCGTGGTCAGTGATGAGATCGGCGAGTTTGTGGATCATCTGCTCGCGCGCAATCGGCGGCAGGCCGGTCCAGCGCCCGTCATCAAACGCCTGGCGCGCGGCGGCCACGGCGCGATCGATTTCCTGGTCCGACGCGTCGGCGATCTGACTCACGATTTTGCCGGTCGACGGGTCGATGACATCGACCGTTTTACCCGTCGTCGATTCGACCCATTCATTATTGATAAAAAGCGACGGCTTTCGCGCTAGCGCCTTTTTCGCGGCGCTTGAATATTCGGGCTGAACCATTGAGTTTTTCGGCATCACATTCATTGGAGCGGCTCTTTCCTTTTGCTCGGCTTCCTGACGGGCGCATGCGCCTTGTTGTTGCAGAAGTCCCGCAAACGACCGTGAGGAGAGATTTTCAGCGATAAAATCGCCGCCCTAATATCACAGACCACAAAATTCGGGAAAGCCGCCTCGCGGTTTTGCTGTTCTGGAGCGAAATTGGCGCCCTTGTGGTGGCGTCGGCTGTTCAAGAACCGGCGCCTGATTGTGCGTTGCAAAATAGGCAGGCCGCCTCTAGCAAAATCTTGCGTGTTGCAGCCATAAATTCGCATGGCGACGAAGCTGCCCCGACACGCCACAAGAGAGTGAAAGTTAAGTCGCTTTAGTGTATGCTGAAAGAAAATACTCATAAAATTATTCGGTGACGCCGCCTGTGCGTCGTGGGGAATGGAACGTCGGAATGGCGCAAGAGATCGAGCATATACTCACCAGACAGGTCCCCCAGCCTGAGCGCCTTGAATTCTGGAATCGCATTGCAAGCGAGACCTTTTGCGGACTTACCGTCGATTCCGAACGGGACACCTTCGACGCCGAAATGTGGCGCTGGAGCCTTGGCGATCTCACCATGATCCGGCCGCGCTCTCCGAACGCCGTGGTCCAGCGCAACGCCCGCCTCGCGCGCAGCGGCGGCGATCGCGTCATGCTGCATTTCCAGCATGCCGGAAGCTGCCTGCATGCGCAGGCGGATAAAGTCCTTCATCTCAGAGCCGGCGATTCCATCCTCACCGACAGCAACGAAGACTACCGGGTCGATTTGTCGAGCGATAACGACATGCTGGTCGTTGAAATGCCCCGGCTCGCCGTTATCGAGCGCATGCCGAATCTGCAGGAAGTGTTGTCCTCTTATCGGATATCCGGTGAAACCCCGTCCAGCCGCGTGCTGCACGACTTTATTCTCTCTCTCTGGCGCCAAGGCGACCAGAGCAATGCAGACCCGGTCTGGGCGCAAGGCATAACCGATGTCTTTTACAATCTTCTGGCCATGGCGCTCACCGACCGCAATGTACATGTGCAAAGCGATGCGCGGCTGATCAACCGCCTGAAAGCCCTCGTCAAAGCGCAGCTTTGCGATCCGGAGCTTCGCACATCCAAGCTCGCCGAGGAGCTCGGCGTATCGATCCGCACCGTGCAGAACGCCTTCGCCACTATCGGCGAAACCCCGTCAGCCTATATCCTCAATCAGCGATTGCAGATGGCCGCCGATCGCCTTGTTGCGGCGCCGCATTTAAGCGTGACGAGCGTTGCCTACGAATCCGGTTTTAATGACTGCAGCTATTTTACACGATGCTTTAAGCAAAAATACGGCGTTTCTCCGACCTCATACCGCGCCGCACACTAAGAGTTCTCGCGGCTGAATTGCAGATCATGCTGTGTCTGCGCCACAACAATTGCGTTCTTTGCGCAAAACTCCTCGCAGCTTTCGCCATTGTCCAAGACGGCGTCCGCAAATAGGGCGAGTCTATGATCAATAAAGTCAGAACCCGCACTATAATAAAAACATGAGCGGGGTGGAGGGAACGCTTGTCCAAAGGCTTGATTGCCTCGCCAGCGCATAAAATATGTGCGCGTGCAGGTCGCGCGAAGACGCAGCGATCGATCGGACAACTTTTCCCTGAAAGAATTTACAGGCCATTCGGCTCAGCTCGCCGCAAGAGCGCGCAGCCGGCGCCAGAGCCTGTAGATACCTGAAATGGCTAACACAGTCTCCGCGAGTTCAGGCGGAAAACAGGCAAAACATGCCGGGAGGAAGGAAAATGAAATACAAACTATCTGCTAGTATCGGCGCCATGGCCGTCGCCCTGACGGGCGTCGCCAAGGCGCAGGTCGACACGATCACGGTGACGGCCCAGAAACGCGAAGAAAACGTGCAGGACGTCCCCATCGCGATTTCGGCGTTTGACGGCCAGTCACTTCAGGAACGGGCGATTACCAGCGTCGCCGGCCTGTCGAACATTACGCCGAACGTTTCGCTCGATGGCGGCACGCCGTTCTCCGGCGACCCGGCGGTGATTTCCGCCTATATTCGAGGCATCGGCGCCAATGACTTTGCTTTCAACATTGATCCGGGCGTCGGCGTTTATCTCGACGGGGTCTATCTCGCCCGTTCCATCGGCGCCAACCAGGACCTGCTCGATGTCGAACGCATCGAGGTGTTGAAAGGCCCGCAAGGCACGCTCTTCGGGCGGAACACGATCGGCGGCGCCATCTCCATCGTGACCCATGAGCCAGGCGACGAATTCTCGTTTTCGGGCGACGTCACCACCGGCAGTTTCGAGCTGCTTCAGGTGCGCGGCACGGTCGATATTCCAATATCCGACTCCCTGAAGTCCTCGGTCAGCTTTTCCATGAAAGACAGCCGCGGATATCTGAAGCGCATCCCCTATCCGGGTTTCGAAGACTATAATGTGGAGCCCATCCAGTCGATGCGGGCCGCGATTTACGGCAATCAGGGCGATTATGAAGGAGGCATCGACGCCAAGAATGCGCGCGTCAAACTGCTCTACGACAATGGCGGGCCGTTCAAAGCGACATTGTCGGGCGACTACTCCTTCTCGAAACAAAGCCAGCTCGCCAATAAGGTGATCGCCACGAACGGCGCCGTTTTCGCCGGCACCTATAATTGCGCCATCGAAGGCATCCAGCCGCCGGCGGGCGACATGTCCTGCGGCGGCGGCCCGCCGCCTATCGCTTATGCAGGCGGCATTGGCGGCCTTGACTGGGTGGCGGATCTGCCGCCGCTTTTCGGGGTCAACACGGATATGGACCCTTACAACGACCGCCTGCCCTATGACGACCGGTTCCTGACCGGCGATATCGATACGTCCTACGCGAACGGAAATAACGTCGCGCGTCTTGAAAATTACGGCGTGCATCTGACGCTCGATTTCGAACTCGCCGATAACGCCGCGGTCAAGGCCATATCCGCCTATCGTCATCTCGACTGGGATGTGGGCATGGATCTCGACGGCTCGCCCCTGAACTTCCTGCACACCAGCTTCACCACCGACCAGTGGCAGTTCAGTCAGGAACTTCAATTCACCGGTTCGTTCCTCGAAGACCGCGTGCGTTATGTGTTCGGCGGTTACTATTTCATCGAGGAAGGCGATCTTCACGACTATGTCACCTTCGCCGAAGGCCTGCTGCAGGTTGACGGCCCGAACTATCTGAAGACGAAAAACTATGCGGCCTTCGGCCAGATCGATTTCGATCTCACCGACTGGCTGACCGTCACCGCAGGCGGACGCTACACCCACGAAAAGAAACAATTCGAAGGGGCGCAGTCCGACCGGAACGGTCTGAATTACAAGATCGCTCAGCAATTCGGCGATCCGAATTGCATGACCCTCGTACCGACGATCTCGGAAACCTGCCGCATCGCGCAAGGCTTCCCCGTGCCGGGCGAACCGTTGCGTTATTACGTGGCGGGCATTCAGGAAAAGAGCTTCGACGACTTCTCTCCGAAAGTCAGCGTTCAGGTGAAACCGACGGACGGCGTGATGGTCTATGGCAGCTATTCGCAGGGCTATCGCACCGGCGGCTGGACGACGCGCCTGTCGAACCCGCTGCCGACGGCGCCTGATTTCGACGAAGAAGAAGCAACAAGCTGGGAAGTCGGTTTCAAATCGACTTTCGCGGACAGCCGCATCCTGTTGAACGTGGCCGCCTTCACGACGAAATATGAAGGCATCCAGCTCAACTTCCAGCAGGGCGTTTCGCCGACCGTGCAGAACGCCGGCGATGCGCGCATCAAGGGCCTTGAGGCGGAGACCGTCTGGGCGCCCGGAAACGGTTTCTCGGTGAACGCATCGGTCGGCCTGATCGACGCCGAATACACCGACGTCCTCGGCCCCGCGCAGGTGGCGGCGAATCCGCTTCAGGGCGGCATCTTCCCCGGCGCCGATCTGCCGAAAACGCCCGACTTCCAGTTCAATGTCAGCCCGCGTTTCGAATTCGATCCGGGCAACGGCGCAACGGTGATCCTGCTTGCGGACTACACGCACACCTCGTCCATGTGGAACGATACGGAGCGCACCTTCCTGCTCGAACGTCCTTCCACGGACATTCTCAATCTCAATGCAACCTATGAGGAGCCGAACGGCCGCTGGCACGTGACTGTCGGCGCCACCAACCTCACCGACGAGCGCTACCTGATCACGGGCCAGGCGCAGATCGCCGGCGGTCAGATTTACGGCACCTATAGCCGGCCGGCCGAATGGTATGCACGATTGGGCGTTGATTTCTAACCTTCCCATGAACGCCCCTGGCGGGACCTTCGGGTCCCGCCATTTCTGTTTGACGCGTGTCTTTCGCCCCGCCATGCCGTAAAAAGCGGAAAGGCGCGTTTTCGGTAAATTTGAGGAGAAGCTCCATGCCCGAAGCCGCAACCACAGAATTCTGGAAAGACATCAAGCCGATCAAGGACGTCTTCAAGCCAGAGTCCCTGGGCGACGCTTACATGTCGAAAATCGCCGAGGGCGATGAACGCTACTTCGTGCCGATTTCCGAAACCGTCTCTTCGAAACCGGTCTGGATTTCGCCGCAGCGGAACATGTGGGCTGATGTCCTGATGTCGAAAGAAGCGGGACTGGTGAACCGCCATTATCACCCGCAGCAGATTTTCGCCTACACCATTTCCGGCAAGTGGGGATATCTCGAACATGACTGGACGGCCACGGCGGGCGACTTCGTTTATGAATCGCCGGGCGAGGGTCACACGCTCATCGCCTATGACAGTCCCGACCCCATGAAGGTCTTTTTCGTTGTCACCGGCCCCCTGATCTGGCTCGACGATGACGGCAATGGCGTCGGCTATTACGATGTGCATGATTACATCGCCGCCGCGCGCGAACATTACGACAAGGTCGGCATCGGCGCCGATTACGTAAAAACGCTTTTCCGGTAAGCCATGCGCATCAACGCCCTCGATCACGTCAATATTCAGACGCTCAAGCTGAAGGAAACGGTCGACTTTTACACCGATGTTCTCGATCTCGACGCGCGCGATCCCCCGCCGCCGCTCGACCCGAAGCTGGTGCAGTGGATGTATGACGCCGAAGACCGCGCGATTTTTCATCTGACGACGCCGGGATCGATCATGGGCGACGGAGGCCGGCGCGAGTTGCCGCGAGACACCGGCCCCGTGCATCATGTGGCGCTCAATTGTTCCGGCCATGACGCCATGGTGAAACGTCTCGCCTCTTTGGGCCTCGATCACACGCTCAACCATGTGACGGCCATCGATCTGAAGCAGATCTTTGTGCGCGATCCGAATGGCGTCCTTCTTGAGCTCAACTACTTTACGGGAAATCATTAAGGAGGACCGCAAATGTCCGGCATGAAAGCACCGCCTTCCGGCGCGTATAAAATCGTCGAGGTCGAGGAGCTCTATGGCGAGCTCATCAAACAACGCGGTCTTGAGGGCACTTATGTGGGCAAGTCCGAGGAGGAAAGCCCGTGGGTGCCCTTCGGCGACAACGCCGCCATTCGTCACCTCGCCTTCGATGTGCGCCAGAACGTCTATTGCAACATTCTGTGGATCAAGTCGCCCGGCGTCATCGGCACGCACAAACATCGCGGCCCCGTCTGGGCGGTCGGCCTCGAAGGATCGTTCCGTTATCTTGAATATGACTGGGTCTGCGGGCCCGGCGAGTTCATCACCGAAATGCCGGGCACGGCGCATACGCTCGTCACCGACGATCCGAACGGCATGAAGGCGTTGTTCTGGATGCAAGGCGCCAACGAGTTTTACGACGAACAGGGCAATTTCGTCGAAACCCTCGATGTGTGGTGGTTCATGAATCACTATGAAAGCTACTGCAAGGAAAAGGGCCTTCCCATCAACAAACAACTTTATCTGTAAGCCATGAAAGCACTCGATCAATTCGACATCAAAGGCCGTTCCGCCATCGTGACGGGCGCAGCTTCGGGGATCGGTCTTTGCTATGCGGAGGCCATGGCCGAAGCCGGCGCCGGCGTCACGCTCACCGACATTGACCTCGACGGCGCCGAACGCGAGGCGGAGCGGCTTCGCAATGAAGGCTATGACGCGCGCGCCGCGAAACTCGACGTTGTCGACCGTGAAACCATGACGAAGGTCTTCGACGATCATATGAACCATTATGGCGGGCTCGACGTCGCCTTCGCCAATGCCGGCATCGATCCGGGCGCAGGCTTTCAGGCGCCGGAAGGCGGGCGCAATCCGGAAGGCCAGGTCGACACTTACAACCCGGAAGCCTGGGACCGCTGCATCGCCATCAATCTCACCGGCGTTTACAACACCATGCGCGAAGCGGCGCGGGTGATGAAAGCCGGCGGCAAGCCGGGGTCGATCATCGCGACGTCGTCGAATGCGGGGCTCGTGGTCGAACCGATTGTCGGCATGCCCTATCACCCCGCGAAAGCGGGCGTCACGCATATGGTGCATTACCTCGCCATGGAGCTTGCCGAATACCGCATCCGCGTAAACGCCATCGCGCCCGGCCCCTTCGTCACCAATATCGGCGGCGGCTGGCTGCAGGACCCCGTGGTGCGCGAAGCCTGGGACTCGGTCGTGCCTTTGGGCCGCATCGCCGAGACCTATCAGATGAAACCGCTGGCGCTTTATCTCGCGTCGGACGCGTCGAACTATGTCACCGGCTCGCAGATGCTGATCGATGGCGGCATGGCCCTTGGAGGGTTCAAACAGTAAATGTCCGTTCATGCGAAAGCCGCCATCTGCCGCGGGTCCGACGAGCCCTTCACCATCGAGGACGTGACGCTCGATGCGTTGCGGCCCGACGAATTGCAGGTGCGCATTGTCGCGTGCGGCGTCTGTCATACGGATATGGCGGTGCGCGACCAGCAATTGCCGGTCCCCCTTCCCGCCGTTCTCGGTCATGAAGGCGCCGGAATTGTCGAAGCGGTCGGCTCGGCGGTGACGACAGCGAAACCGGGCGACCGGGTGATCCTCAGCTTCAACAGTTGCGGCGACTGCCCGAACTGCGAGATCGATGCGCCGACCTATTGCTATAATTTCTTCCCGCATAACTGGACGGGCGTGCGCGCGGACGGCTCGCCGACGCTGAGGCGCAATGGCGAAAAACTGAACGCCAATTTCTTCGGCCAGTCGAGTTTTGCGACACAGGTGATTTCTCACGAACGCAATACGGTCCGCGTGCCGGACGAAGCGGCCGATCTGCCGCTGGAGCGGCTTTGCCCGCTCGGCTGCGGCCTCATGACCGGCGCGGGCGCCGTGTTGCGCAGCATGAAGGTGCGAGCCGGCCTGCCCATCGGCGTCTTCGGCGCCGGAACTGTGGGCATGGCCGCGATCATGGCGGCGAAAATCGCCGGCGCCGATCCGATCATCGCCGTCGACGTTAATGACGACCGCCTGGCGATGGCGAAAGAGCTGGGCGCAACTCATGCGTTTAACGCTAAGAATGACGCAAACGCCAAAATTCAGGAGCTGTGTCCCGAAGGGCTGGGCTACGTGCTCGATACGACTGGCCTCAACAAGGTGATCGAAGACGCATGGAGCCTGCTGGCGCCGAAAGGCGTTTGCGGCATTGTCGGCGCCTCCGACCCGGAAGACGATCTCACTTTCAATGAAGCGGCCTTTATGGGCGGCGGGCGCCGGGTGATGGGCATTCTCGGCGGGGACAGCGATCTTAAAACCTTTCTGCCGGAGCTGATCGGCTATCACCTCGAAGGAAAATTCCCGTTCGAAAAATTGATCGGCTATTTCGACTTCCATCAAATCAATGAGGCCGTGGCCGCAAGCGAAAACGGGTCCGTCGTAAAACCCGTCCTGCGGATCGGCGCGGAAGGCTGACACATGCGCGCGGTCGTTCACCAGGGGCTTCATCAAAAGCTCGCGATTGAGAACATCGCCGATCCTGCGCCCGGCGCCGGCGAGGTTGTGCTCTCGGTCGGGCGCTGCGGGATTTGCGGCTCCGATCTTCACATGACCGAAGATCCCGCCTTCGGCGTCGACAAGGGCGCCGTCCTTGGCCATGAATTCGCCGGCGAAGTGATCGATCTCGGCAAGGGCGTCGAGCGCCTTAAAAAAGGCGACCTCGTTTCCGTCGTCCCCATCGCAAGCTGCGGCAAATGCCCGAGCTGTCTCGCAGGCGAGCCCGCCTGGTGCGAGAAAATGTATCTGCAGGGCGGCGGCTATGGCGAGTTCGCCGTCACCAATGAAAATCAGTGCGTCGCCTTGCCGAAATCCGCGAGCATGGCCGACGGCGCCATCATAGAGCCCCTCGCCGTCGCCCTTCATGGCGTGATGATGGGCGAGCAAAAACCCGGCGACAACGTGCTGATCCTCGGCGCCGGCCCCATCGGCCTCGGCGTCGCCTTCTGGGCGCGCCGCTTCGGCGCCTCGCGGGTCGTGGTGCAGGACATCAACCGCTATCAGGAAGAACGCGCCCGCCGGATGGGCGCCACCGACTTCATCGTCGACATAGAAGACCCTGTCGGCGCCGCCGAACACGCGCTCGGCGGCAAGGCGGACATTGTCTATGAATGTGTCGGCGTTCCTGGCCTTATTCCGCAGGCGGTCAATCAGGTGCGCGTCAAAGGCACGGTGCTCGTGCTCGGCCTGTGCACGCGGCCCGAAACCTTCGTTCCGTTCGTGGCGCTCTCGAAAGAGGTCCGCATCCAGACTTCCGCCTTTTTCAAGCGCCAGGAATATGAAGCGGCGCTCGACGCGCTCGACGCCGGGGCGGCCGAGCCGCGCGCGCTTATTACCGACACGATCAGCCTCGACGCGGTGCCGGAGGTTTTTGAATCGCTCAAAAAACGCACCCATCAATGCAAGGTGCTGATCAACCCGAAAGGCTGATCCATGCGCTATGAAGGCAAATCCGTTCTGGTCACCGGCGCCGCGACAGGCATCGGCCGCGCCGCCGCCCTCGCTTTCGCCCGGGAAGGCGCGAAGGTGATGATCGGCGATTACAATGACGCCGCCGAAGAGGTCGTCGCCGAAATCAAGGGCGACGGCGGAACCGCCGCGTTCCGTCCTTGCGACGTTTCCAAAAGCGACGAGGTGAATGCGCTTGTGGACGCCGCGGTGAAAGCCCATGGCGGGCTCGACGCCGCCTTCAACAATGCCGGCGTCTTTCCGCCCGAACAGATGTTCGCGGATTTCGACGAGGAGACGTTCGACCGCACCATCGCCATCAACCTCAAAGGCGTGTTCCTGTGCATGAAGGCGGAACTGCCCGTCATGGTGAAACAGGGCAAAGGCGCGATCCTCAACACGTCCTCCGTGGGCGGCGTGATCGCCAATCCGGGCATGGCCCCTTACATCGCCTCCAAACATGGCGTAATCGGGCTGACCCGCACGGCGGCCATCGAATATGCGAAACAGGGCGTGCGCGTGAACGCGCTTTGCCCCGGCTTCGTCCGCACGCCCATGACAGAACCGTGGTTTCATCGCGAAGGTTTTCTGGAAGCCTTCCTGCCCACCTCGCCCATCGGCCGCCCCGCGGCGCCGGAGGAAATGGCGGGCCCGGTTCTGCATCTTTGTTCCGACGAAGCAAGCTTCACCAATGGCGCTGTCATTGTCGTCGACGGGGGCCAAACGGCCATCTGATTGGCCATTGCCAAAAAGACTGCGGCGATGACCGCAGAGAGGGAGGACATCATGAAACTTTTCACCCGCGCGCTCGCCGCGCTTGTCTTTTTTGCATCGCCTGCCTTCGCGCAGGATGCGCCGCTTGAAGTTGAAGTCCTTCAGACCAGCGCCGGCTCCCTTTACGCCAATGTGGTCCTGATCAAGGGCGAGGAAAAAGCCGTGCTGGTCGATCCGCCTTTCACCATGGCCGACGCCCATCGCGCCGCGGCCATGGTGCTCGACAGCGGCAAGGAACTCGAGACCATCTTCGTCACGCATGACCATCCCGACCATTTCTTTGCGATGGAGGTGCTCACTAACGCCTTCCCCAATGCAAAAGTCGTTGCGCATCCGACGGTCGTCGAAGACATCTGGCGTTCCCTGCCCTTCAAGGTGAAACGCTGGAGCCCGATGCTGGGCGACAACGGCCCGAAAACGCCCACCGCGCCGGCGGCGCTCGACGGTGATGTGATCATGCTCGAAGGCCATGAATTGAAAGTGCTAGGCCCCATGCAGGGCGATCATGTTCATGCGACGGCGCTTTACGCTCCTTCCATCGGCGCCCTTTTCGCGGGCGATCTTCTCTTCAACGAAATGTATCTCTGGCTCGGCGAGCACGGACGAAAAGAAACCCGCGCCTGGGGCGAGGCCGTTGACGACCTCACCGCCCTGGAGCCTGAAATTGTCGTTCCCGGTCATGCGAAACCCGGCATGCCCAATGACGCCTCAAGCCTCGCCTATACGGGCGGGTTCATCGATTTCTGGCTGGACGCAACCCGAAAGGCGAAGAACAGTGAAGAGCTGCGCGCCATGGTCGAAGAAGCCTATCCCGACAGCATTGACGTCCTTGACGGCTTCCTCTTGGTGAATTCCTCAAAAGTCGCCATGGGCGAAGAGCCGCGCTGGGAAGAGTAGTCCTTCGGGGCTCGCGCGTTCTTTTTTATCCGCATGTTTTCTGGCCTGCGGAGGAGTCTGGCGCCATTTAACATTTTCTGCTCCGCATTTTTTGATCTCGCTTTCCGGCGTCACGGGTTCCGGTTCGCGTCTTGCGGCGCGCTCCGGATTGACCCATCGAGAGGAAGTATAAGGCGGCCCCGGCACTGGTGGATAACTTTGCACCAACACTGGGAAATATTGAAGAATTCAACAGTTTTGAGGTGTTTTTCCCGCTATAGGGGCGCTCTCCTCCCACCGTTTTCGGAGGGCCGCCATCCCCGGCGTCGCCGGGACTTCCCCCGCTTGCGGGGGGAAGAGAAATGCATCCCTATCGCGCCTCGCCTGTAAAGGTCCGCAGGCGCGGGTCGGTCTTGTCCGGTCCGGCAAGCGCTTTCGCAACGCCGGGCAGCGCCGTCACCCGGTCGCGCCATGCGACCAGGTTAGGCGCGCGATTGGCGACATCCATATCGGGGAACATGCGCTCCACCATGACCCCGCAATGGGAATAGAAATTGATGTCGGCGAGCGAGAACATGCCGCCGGCGAACCATTCGTTCTCGCTTAAATGCTTCTCTACCTTGTCGACGGCGTATGCGACTTTCTCTGTCGCATGGGCGAGCTGTTCTTCGGTGAAGCCCGAGCGCGCATTCATCCATTTCCTGCGCTGATCGGGCAGCGGAATGCGCTCCATCAGTTTCTCAAAATCGCCGCTTTCGATATTGCGTGCGATCACCGAGATGAGCCGGTTCCAGCCATGCATGGAGACATAGTTCATGACATGCTCGTCGACGAACTTGTTCCAGTAGCGCATCCGCGCGCGGCCAACCGGGTCTGCGGGGCGCAGCGGCGGATAATCGGGAAAGGCGTCTTCGAGATATTCGTTGATCACCGTCGAATGCGTGATGATCGTCCCGTCATGATCGAGAACCGGCACCTGTCCTTCCGGATTGAGGGCGACGAACCACGGCTCATGCTGTTCGAATTTGTGAAGATCGACGTAAACGCTTTCGAACGGGATGCCGCGCTGATGCAACGGGATGACCGATTTCAGCGAATTGGCGACCGGTTCGGCGTGATAGAGCTTGAGCGTCATATCATTCTCATACTGGCTGCACGCCGAGGACGCCGCCATCGACGGCGATTCCCTGCGCATTCACATAGCGCGCCGCGTCGGTCAGCAGGAAAGCGGCCATCCATCCCGCTTCTTCCGGCGTTCCCACCCGGCCCTGGGGCACGAGCCGCGCCATGCCTTTCAGCGCCGCCTCGATGTCGCCGCCGGCCACAGCGTCGGCGAGCGCATCGAACATGGGGGTGTGGATCAGCCCCGGCAGCAGGCAATTGGCCCGGATATTATTTTGCGCATGTTCAGCCGCGATGGCCCGGACAAGACCGAGAACGCCATGCTTCGAGACCACATAGGCCGGGTTCATGGGAAACCCCTGTTCAGATGCAAGGGAGCCGGTGCAGACGATCGATCCTGCGCCTTGCGCAATCATGCCCGGCAGGACGCGCTTCAATAAAATGAACATCGATCTGAGATTGACGTTCATCATGTGATCGAAAGTTTCAAGGGGATAGTCGGCGAAGGGCGCGCCCGCGCCGCCGATGCCCGCATTGGCGAACACTCCATCGACACCGCCCCATAACTCATTGGCCTTGTCGACAAGCGCGTTGATGTCTTCTTCTTTCGCCATATCGGCGGCGAAAGACTGGCCCTCCCCGCCGGCGTTCGTCACCTTTTCTGCGACGGCTTTCAGCTTGTCTTCGGAGCGCGCCGCGACGAGCACTTTCCCGCCCAGAGAGCCCATGATCTCCGCCGCCGCCGCGCCGATTCCGGTCGAGGCGCCGGTGACGATGATGCGTTTGTCTTTCAGGCTGACGCCGGTCATTTCAGTCCGAGAAGCTTCGCCGCGTTTTCTTTCATGATGAGCGGCATCACTTCTTCGCGGAAACCGGCGGTTTCAGCCGCCGCCATCCATTTGTCCGGCTTGATCAGCGGGAAGTCGGAGCCGAACAGCATTTTGTGTTTCAGCCGCGTATTCGCATCGGCGATCACCTGTTTCGGGAAATATTTCGGCGACCAGCCGGAGAGGTCGATGTAAACATTCTCCTTATGGAGCGCCATGGAAAGCGATTCATCCGTCCACGGCCAGGACGGGTGCGCGAGAATGATTTTCATATCGGGGAAATCGACCGCCACATCGTCCACCATCATGGGCTGGCCGTATTTGAGACGGATGCCGCCGCCGCCTTTCATGCCCGTGCCCATGCCCGAATGGCCGGTGTGAAAGATCGCCGGCAATTTGTACTCCGCGATCACTTCATAGATCGGCCAGGCCATGGGATCATAGGGGTGGAAGTTCTGGATCGGCGGATGGAACTTGAAGCCCTTGACGCCGTAATCCTCGATCATGCGCCGCGCCTCGATGGCGCCGAATTTCGACTTGTGCGGGTCGATGGACGCGAAAGCCATCATGATGTCGCTGTTGTCGTTTGCAAACTCGGCGATCTCTTCATTGCGGATGCGCTTGATGCCCGTGCCGGACTCCATGTCCACCGTAAACATCACGAAGGCGATCTGCTGTTCGCGGTAATATTCGATGGTTTCAGGAATGGTAGGACGCTTGCGGTCCGCCTTGAAATAAGTCGACGCAGCGTCGAGGAACTTGCCCATGATCGGGTCTTCGGGATCGTTGCACGAGACCTCCGCATGGGTGTGAATGTCGATGGCTTTGATCTTGTCGAGATCGATCATGATGCTGCCTCGCTTTCAGTCCCTAAAGCTACAATCGCTTCGTCCTTCGAGACGCAGATTTCCTTCATCCTGAGGAAGGCCGACAGGCCTGTCTCGAAGGGCGAAGGAAATCTGCTCCTCAGGATGAAGCGATACTTCTCACTTTGTTTACGCCAATTCCGCCCCCAAAGGACAGCCCGATGAGAAAAGTTTCACGCCCCTTCGCGAAGCAGCGCCGCTAGCTTGTCGATCCCGGAAAGCAAGAGGGCCGGGCGTTCCGACGGATCTTCGCGGGAAGCGAACGCCGCCTCGTCATAAATGCCGGTGGTCACGCCCACGGAATAGGCGCCGCCAAGATTTGCCATTTTCGGTTCAAGCTGCGGATCGTCGCCGACAACGACAATGCGCGCATCTGGGGATAGCCCCATGCGGGACTTTGCGACCTGGAGCGCATCGAGCGAGGGCTTGCCGAGGACATGCGCTTCGGCCCCGGTCAGCGCCTTCAACATGGCGTTGATCGCGAAGCTCGTGCCGATGCCGCGTTTATCGGCGCCGGCCGCGGCGAAGAACGGGACGTCAGACGCTGTCGTCAGCTTCGCGCCGGCCCATATCGCATGCGTCGCCGCTTCCAGATCCGGAAAGGTGAATTCGCGGAACCAGCCCACATAGATCGCGTCATAAGTGCCGCCGTCACCGGGGGATTCGACCACATCGAGGCCGAGATCGGCGAGCGGTTTCCAAACCGGCTCCCTGCCGAGGACCAGAATGCGCCCGGCGCCCTTGTCTTTGAGATAGTGCGCAGCGGCGGTGGACGGCGTCATGAACTCTTCGTCGCGCACATCGAGCCCTGTGGCCCGCATCGCATTCGCATACCATTCGGGCGTGCGCGCCGTGCCGTTCGTGAAGATCTGATAGGGCACGCCGCGCTCGCGCAAAAGCTCAAGCGTTTCCACTGCGCCGGGCAGCGCCTTCTGGCCCGCGCTCGCCTTGTCGCCGAGCACCAGCGTGCCGTCCATGTCAAAGACAAAGCCTTCGGCGTCGATCAATTCTTTAGGCAAGGCTCGCTCCTTTATAGAGCGCCATGCGGAAGCCGGGACGCTCCACGGCAATGTCCGGCGCATCGGGACGCGCCGCGAGCTGTTTCAGCAAGTTGAAGATGGGCGCCGCTTCCGGCGTATAAGTCGCCCTGCTGCGGCCAGCCGCCAGCATGGCGTCCACCTGCTCCTCCGGCATCACCGCGCGGAACAGGAACTCTTCATCGTCCATGTTTTCGCCGAACTGTTTGCGCAGATCCTTATAGGCCGGAAACATGGGCTCGACTTCCAGCTCTTTCACGCGTGGGCGGTCGAGAATGGTCTGTTTGACCGCGTCATCGACGGGACTGGTCGGCCGTCCGAACTTGCCCATGACATAGCGGATCACCTGATCGGAGACCTGGCCGTAACGCTTCGTGCCGATGACGTTAAACAGCGCCTGGCTCATCACCATTTGCGGGAACGGCGTCACCATAATGGGATAGCCGAGCTCCGCGCGCACGCGCTCTGTTTCTTCTATCACCTCATTGAATTTATGGCCGAGATTGAGCTCCTCAAGCTGGCGTTTGGTCGTGGTCATCACGCCGCCGGCAATCTGGTGCCTGAGGAAACTGGCGTCGAAGCTCTGCGGCTTGCCGAAGGGCAGCCCTTCCGCCGTCGCCAACCGGGTCCAATAGTCCTTCACCGTCGCCAGCGCCTTGTCATTGACGTCGACGGTGTGGCCAGCCTCGCGCAGGTTCGCCACCATGCGCGTCGCCTCGGGCAGGGACGACCCGTCGCCGAGCGGACCGACGCCCACATGCACCGCGTCAATGATCCCCAGATCGGCGCCGGCGAGCGAGGTCAAGGGCCCATAACCGATGGTGCAGTGCGCGTGAATCTCCAGCGGCTTGGCGCCGATGGCGGCTTTCACCGCCGGCGCCAGGGTCCGCACCCGGTCCGGCGACATCAGCCCGCTCGGGTCTTTCAGGTAAAACAGATCGACATGATTGCTTTTGGCGAGCTTACCGGCAAACTCGGCGTAAAATTCATCCGTATGGATATCGGAAAGCGTGAAGGTGAGCGCTCCCATGACATCCGCGTCGCCCTCCTCCTTGATGATGCGCGCCGCCTCAATCACGGCGTCAGCGTCATGCATGGGGTCGAGCACGATGAAGCGGCGAATGCCCGCCATCTGCAAGCGGCGATAGGCAAGCCGCATAAATTCCGGGTCCGCCTGCTGCCACGCCACGAAGCGCAGCCCCGTGGTGATGAACTGCAAGGGCACGCTCGGCATCGCCGCGCGCATGCGCTTGATCCGCTCCCACGGATTGTTCTTAAAATAACGGATCGCGACCGCCATGGTCGTCGACGACGTGAAATCGCAGGTGTGAAAGCCGACGCGCTCCATGGCGCCGGCGATTTCGAGAATCTGCGCGGTATTGAGACCCGTGGCGCCCCAGAGCGACTGGTTGCCGTCGCGGATCGACACATCGACGAGCTTGATGTCAGCCATGCTTTAGTCCTTCGAAAAATCGCGTGTCGACGCCGCCCTTCTTGAAGCGCGCATCCTGCATGACCCGGGCATGCAGCGGCGCCGTGGTTTTGACGCCCTCGACATTCAACCGATTGAGTGCGGCGGCGATGCGGGCGACCGCTTCCTCGCGCGTCGCCCCGTGAACGATCAGCTTGCCCATGAGCGAGTCGTAGGTGGGCGGGATCGTATCGCCGCTGCGGATATGGGTATCCACGCGCACGCCCTCGCCCGCCGGCCATTCGGCTTTTGCGACGAGCCCCGGCGAGGGCCGGAAATCGGCGTCCGGGTCTTCGGCGTTGATCCTCACTTCAATTGCGGCGCCGAGAAATTCGATATCGCGCTGTTCGTAGCCAAGCGGCGCACCGCTGGCGATCAGCAATTGCTGTTCGACAATATCGACGCCGGTCACTTCTTCGGTCACAGGATGCTCCACCTGAATGCGCGCATTCATTTCGAGGAAATAGAAATCGAAGGTTTCGGCGTCGACAAGAAACTCGACCGTCCCTGCGCCTTTGTAATGCAGGTGCTCGGCGAGTTTCACCGCCGCATTTTCAATGGCGCGGTGTTTATCGTCCGGAATGTTCGGCGCCGGGGCTTCTTCGACGAGTTTCTGAAACCGACGCTGGATCGAACAGTCGCGCGTGCCGAGATGGATGGCGCGCGTCCCGTCGCCAATCACCTGCACCTCCACATGGCGCCCGCTCGCGATAAACCGCTCCACATAAATACGCGGGTCGCCAAAGGCGGCCTCGGCCTCCGACATGGCGTATCCGATCTGGCTTTTCAGATCTTCCGGCTTGTCGACGCGCTTCATGCCGCGTCCGCCGCCGCCGGAAACGGCCTTGATCAACAGCGGATAGCCGGTCTTGTCGGCGATCTTCGCGGCGTCTTCCGCCGTTTCGGCCTCACCGCCGGGGACGACAGGCAAGCCGGCCTCGATCGCCACATGGCGCGCTTTCAGCTTGTCGCCCATGGCGTCGAGCGCCTCCGGATCGGGACCGACGAAAATCATCCCTGCGTCCGCGACGGCCCGCGCAAATTTGATATTCTCCGACAGAAAGCCGTAACCCGGATGCACCGCATCGGCGCCCGCCTCTTTCGCCGCGGCGACGACTTTCTCGATATTGAGATAGGATTGCGATGACGGCGCCGGACCGAGCCGCACCACGTGATCGGCCTCCGCCGCGCCGCGAGAATTTGCATCCGCATCGGAGACGCCCAGCGCCGTCTTCATGCCGAGCCGCTTCGCCGTGCGAATAACGCGCAGCGCGATCTCGCCGCGATTGGCGATGAAGAGGGTGTTGATATGGCGGCGCGTGAGATCTGGCATTGATGCGCTCACTTCTCCTCCCCTGCGCTTGCGCGGGGGAGGTGTCGGGCCGGTCGCTCAGCGACCGGAACGACGGAGGGGGTGACTTTCAAACACCAAAACACCCCCATCGCCTCGCCCCTCCAGGGCTCGGCACTTCCCCCGCACGCGGGGGAAGAGAAGAAACCATAGACAACAAAAGTCACGCCGGTTTCACCTTCATCAACACCGTCGTCGCCTCGATGGCCTCGGCGTTTTCGGGAATGATCTCCACGATCTCGCCCTCGACGCCCGCATGGACCGGGTTCATCAGCTTCATGGTTTCGATGATGGCGACCACCGTGTCGGCTTTGACTTTCGAGCCGACTTCCACAAAGGGCGGCGCGCCCGGCTGCGGCGCGCGATAGAACGTCCCCGGCAGCGGCGGCTTGATGACGAGCAAGCCGTCCTCTTCCGCCGCGACTTCCGGTTCGACGGCGGAGGCGACTTCCTTCGCGTCCCCGCCAATGGGCGTCCATTCCTGGGTGAAGCCGTCGCCGGACCGTTTCACGCGAAGGCGGAACCGCGCCGTTTCGATGTCGAGAACATCATAAGACGACTTCGAAAGAATCGAGGCGATTTCCTCGACGTCTTCGGGGCTTAGCGGAAGATCATTGCTCATCGTCTTACGACCGCTTCCCGCCGAAAATATTCATCACATGCTTCATGGGATTGTCCTGCGCCTCGGCCACCGGCGCCTTGTCTTTGGCCGACCAGACCGTTTCCGGCCGGCTTTGCAAAAGCAGGATCTTGCCCGAGCCGTTCTCGACGGCCCATTCAATGTCCTGCGGCTTTCCGTAATGTTTTTCGGTTTTGCGGCCGATGTCTTTCAGTTGGATGAGTTCGTCATCACTGAGGCACGGCGCCGTGCGCTCGGCCTCCGGCAGTTCAACATCCTCAATGCCTCCGCCCTCCTTGGGCGATTGCCTGATATGTTTGTTGGAGATGTCGCGCGTCGTGATTTCGCCGGTGAGTTTCGCGACAACCCAGCGGTCGGGCGTCACTTCGCCGGAAACGACGGCGGAGCCGAGCCCCCAGGCGCCCTCAATGGTGATCACCGATTTGTCGCCCGTGGTGGGGCTTCTGGTGAACATGACCCCCGCCGTGCGCGCATCGACCATCTTCTGGACGACAACGCCCATGGCGACGCCGTCTTCGGGAAAATTCTGACGGCGGCGATAGCAGACGGACTCAACGGAATAGAGCGACGCCCAACAGCTTCGCACCATGTTCAACGTTTCATCGGCGCCTAGAACCCAGAGATAAGTGTCCTGAAGCCCGGCGAAGGACGCATCCTCGGCGTCTTCGGTGGTCGCCGACGACCGCACCGCTACGGGCGATTTCGCATCGTCGCCGCAAAGTTCCTTGTAGGCCGCCTTGATATCGTTTTCGACTTCCGCCGGCATGGGTTCGTTTTCAATCCGCTCACGGATCGCTTTCGTTACCGCGCCGACCTTTTCAAGATCGTCCGGATCGAGCGCTTCCACAGGCGCGCGCAAGGGCTCTTCCTTGTCGAGTTTCCGGATGAAGCGCTCGAAAGCCTCGGTCCTGACGACAAAACCCGGCGGCACATCGATGCCGGCTTTGGTCAGCTCGCCGAGGCTGCCGCCCTTGCCGCCGACGCTGGGACGGTCGGAAAGGCCGATATCGGCGAACCATGAAATGTTTTCTTCTTTGCTCATATGCTTTAGCGACACGCTTGAATTCTGCTCATTGCGACTATGACTGGATTTCTCTCCGATCACCCTGGCGAAGGCCGGGGTCCAGTCCATGAAACAAAGTCGGGCTTCGCCCGTCATTATCCTTCGCTGGATCCCGGCCTTCGCCGGGATAATCGGGGATTGTGTTTGGGAAAGTCTGCATCGCCTTCTACAACAATGTCACGACGCCGCGCGCGCCGTCGACGCGCACGCGCTGGCCGTCTTCAATGCGCGACGTCGCCTGGCCCGTACCGACCACGGCGGGAAGACCATATTCGCGCGCGACAATCGCCGCGTGGCTCATGGACCCGCCAATATCCGAAACTGCGGCGGCGATTTTCTGGAAGACCGGCGCCCATGTGGGATTTGTCACCTGACAGACTAGGATGTCGCCTTCCTTCAGACGGTCGATTTCCTTGACCGATTTGATGACGCGGGCCGTGCCTTCAACGACGCCGCTTGAGGCCGCAAACCCGCGGATCTCGTTGGAGTCAGCGTCGGCCGGTCCCTTCATCCAGATGTCGAGATTTTCCCGGGTGATGCCCCACAGCATGACGATGGCCGGGTCGTCGATGATGTCCGGGACAGGGCCGAGCGCCGGCGCTGAATCCATGCCGGCCCAGACCTCAATCGCTTTTTTGCGTTCCTCGACCATGGCGCGGAAACGTTTTCCGCCGCGCGTCGGGGAGCCGTTGGACCAGCTCGTCATCACATCGACGATCCCCTGCTCCACTTCATAGCGGGTCAGGTGGAATACGTCCTCCTGTTCGTCGATAATGTCGTTCTTAACGAGGAGATCCCCGAATTCGCGGATCTTGTTGAAGAAGAGATTAGTGTACCAGTGTTCGCAATAGAATTTGTGGCCTTCCACATAAGGAAAGACGCGGCAGGCGAGCCCGATCATCTGGTCATAGGCGGCGCGCTCTTCATCCGTAGACAGAAGATCGCGATAGCCCTCGATCAATTCCTGCCGCTCGGCCTGAAGCTGCTCCATGGGCCGGTCGAGATTTTCGCCCGCCTTGATCTTCGCGGCGTAACCCGGGATCGCCGAGAACGGGAGCGATAGATCGTCATTCCAGGAGCGGTGATAGTGATAGAACCCGTCGCCCACATTGACGTTGAACCAGGGATTGCGGGATTCTTCGAGTTCGTCGAGCCATTCCTTGCCCGGCGCGCCCATCTGTTCCAGTGACGCGATGACATCGTCGGCGGAAACATTGTCGCCGAACTTGCCTTCAAGGCCCAGCTCCACCGCCTTGCGCGCAAGGCGCTTCACCTCATCATCGGGCTTGAAGATTTCCGCCTCGAAGCCCGCCACCATGCGCGCAATGGTCTGGTCGGTGATTTCCGGAAAGGCTTTTTTGCAGAAATCGAAGAACACCATATAGGCGCCATAGCCGAGCAGCAGAAACTCGAAATGGTGGTGCCACATCCGGAAATAACCCTCGAGCGTCTTCTGATAGGTCTCGAGGAGATAATGGTTAGAGGCGACGCCCTTGCCCGCATGCACGTTTTCCAGCGGCTCGAATTCGGGAAGTTCAAGCGACGGCAGCTCCTGCGCATCCTTGATGAGCGTCTTCATCTTGTCTTTCCATTGGTCGTAAAGACGCTCCCAGTGTTCGTAATAATAAAACGCGCGCTGTTCGAACTCTTTTGTGCGCCGCTCGATTTCCGCGGGGTCCGTCACCGCATTGCCGCCGATATAAACGCGGCCATTGATGACGCGATAATCGATGCCCAGCGTCGTCGGCAGAGAATGCACGCGCGTATTGGAGGAACCGAGCGCGCAATAGGCCGCCTCCGCCGTCACCATGTCGAAATGATGCATGGGCTCCGGGAAGTGCATGGAATTGTAAAACCAGAAGCGATCATCGTCTTCCGGTTCGAACTGCATGTAATAGGGATAGGCGGCCTGGGCCGCTTCGGTCCCTTCGGCGACCTTGACGGAGCTGGGTTTGGGAAAGCCGGCGGGCTTGTCTGACATGGGGTCCTCTTTTCCTCCCAAGACGCGGCGGGCCTCTTGCGGGCTCTTATGCGCCTTAAAACGCGGCTTCGCGCCGTGTTCCGGCGGTTTCACGCGCTGCTGGACAGAAGCATAAGGCGCCCATATCTTCTCGAAAAGCGGAATATTCGGATCACGTCATTCGATTTTTGTTATGAACCTCGGCACGCGCGATTTTCACCTTCTGACGGTGCTGGCGAACGAATTACATTTCGGACGCGCCGCCGATACGCTCGGCATGCGCCAGCCGCAGCTCTCGACCCGCCTCGCCCAGATCGAACGCGCAGTCGGCGTTGAGTTGTTCGTGCGCCGGCCGAAAGTGAGCCTCACCCCCGCGGGCCGGATGATCGTCGACGCCGGGCGCCGGGCGCTCAACGATTTCGAAACCGCCGTGGAACAGGCGCGACTAGTGGAGCGCGGCCAGATCGGCGCCATCGTCACCGCTATCGGATCGAGCGTGATGCTCACCAACATTCCGCAATCGATCCAGCGCTTTCGCAAGGAATATCCCGATGTGGGCCTGACCCTGCGCGACATGCATTCGCGCCAGCAATGGGAGGCTTTGGGCGCCGGACAGATCGATGTCGCCATCACGCGCGAGATCGGCGTCGGAAAATCATTGCGCAGCGAAATCATCGGCCGCCAGCGCTTTGTGGTGCTTATGCCGTCGAACCACCCGCTTGCGAAACGCAAGAAAATCGCGCCCGAAGAACTGAAAGACGAATCTTTCGTTCTGTTCCAGCCGGTGATTGCGCCGGGCCTTCACCACCAGATCAATGCGCTCTGCATTCGCGCCGGGTTCTCGCCGAAAATCGTGCAGGAAGCGGAAGAATGGTACACGGTGCTCGGCTTCGTGCGCGCGGGCTTCGGGATCACCATCACTCTCGACATGCCGGGCGCGCCGGTTCTGGCGGATGTAACCTCCTGCCCGCTCGAAGGCATGGACACGCATTCGCCGATTTTCCTGTGCTGGGACGAAGACCGGCATTCCGCCTCCCGCGATCTGTTTCTCGACTGGCTGCGCAAGGATTGCGAAACGCCAGGCAAAAAGTCCGGCGCCTCGAAACAATCGCCGGCGTAGCAGGACTGCATCAAAGTCTTGCTTAAAGCGAAATCGCCCGCCTTTCCTCGATTTTGCGCGAGGCCGTGTTTATGATGCGCATCGTTAGGGCAACAGGAACGGACGTCACCCATGAAAAAATATGTCTTGAAAGCCGGCTCGACCTCGCTCGACAGCCTCGTCATTGTCGAAGAGGACGAGCCGAAGCCGAAAGCGGGCGAAGTTTTGATCCGTGTACATGCCTGCTCGCTCAATTTCCGCGACCAGGCGGTCGTCACCGGCAATTATTTCGGCGGCGTCCTGACCGAAGACACGGTGCCCTTGTCCGACGGCGTCGGCGAAGTCGCCGCAATCGGCGACGGCGTCACGGAATTCAAAGTCGGCGACCGCGTCGCCGGTCTCTTTTTTCAGAACTGGCATGACGGCCCGCCCAACCCGGCGACAGGACCGGCGCTCGGCGCCTCAGGCTGCGACGGGATGCTGGCGGAGTATGTAGCCTTGCCCGAACGCGGCGTCGTCAAGATCGCCGAAAGTCTTTCCTTTGAAGAGGCCGCGACGCTTCCCTGCGCCGGCGTCACCGCTTGGAATGCGCTCATGTGCGGGCGCAACCCGATCAAGGTCGGCGATTGCGTGTGCGTCCTCGGCACGGGCGGCGTTTCCATGCTGGCGCTCGGCATCGCGCACGCAGCGGGCGCGCATGTGGTCGTTACATCGTCGTCGGATGAAAAACTCGACCGCGCGAAAAAGCTCGGGGCGTCCGGCTTCGTCAACTACAAGAAGACGCCGGAATGGGGCCCGGCCGCGGCCGCGGCGAGCCACAAGGGCGGCGCGGACGTTGTCGTCGAGGTCGGCGGCGCGGGCACCCTTGCCCAGTCCATGCAGGCGGTGAATTTCAACGGAGAGATTGCGCTGATCGGCGTCCTCACCCGCGAAGGCGACACGACCCCGCATCCCTTGATGATGAAAGGCTCCAGCATTCGCGGCATTTTCGTCGGCAACAAACGAATGGCCCAAGACCTCGCCGCCGCCATCGACGTCAACGGCATGAAGCCCGCCATCGACAAGGTGTTTCCGTTCGAAGACGCAGCCGAAGCTTATCGCTATCAGCAACAAGGCGCGTTCGGGAAGGTTGTGATCAAGGTTTGACGTTCGGTTCTCCTCCCCCGCTTGCGGGGGAGGTGGCCGCGAAGCGGACGGAGGGGGCT
>PAIP01000032.1 GCA_002704915.1 Parvularcula sp. | reverse complement strand
TGGAGCGGGTGAAGGGAATCGAACCCTCGTCGTAAGCTTGGGAAGCTTCTGCTCTGCCATTGAGCTACACCCGCGCGACGCCGCTTGAAAGCGATCCGCAGCGCCTCTCCATGTCGCCTCACCGTGGAAAAAGGTCAAGATGGCCTTTTCCAGCCGGTTCGGGGCCGAAAAGGCCTCGACCGGCGGGACAAATCTCACCAAGATTTCATTTTCAGGTCTGCGCGGCGTCATCTTTCCGCCGCCGCAAACAGGTTTATCTAAAGCCCGGAACGAAGGCGGCCGCCCGGCCGTTTTCAGGTAAATTCGGGGATTTTGAAAGGAGGCCGGCATGTGGAAACGGCTATTAGGCATTTTCGGCGCTCTTGGCGCGGCGGCATTGGTCGCCATGGCGCCCGCAGCGGCGAAGCCCAAGGCGGAAAAAGCCGCCGAACTCGTGGTGAAAGCCGCAGATACGGTGAGCTATTTCGCCAATGACAGCGCATATGAGCCCCTGTGGGAGTTGGCGGATGACGCCAAGGCCATGGTCATCATTCCGAAATCGATCCGGGGCGGTTTTATTATCGGCGCATCCGGCGGAAATGCTGTGATGATCGCCCGCAACCCGGATGGAAGCTGGTCGGAACCGACCTTTTTCACCATCGGCTCCATATCGCTCGGTTTTCAGGCGGGCCTTGAAGGATCGGAAACCATCCTCGCCATCATGACGCAGCGCGGCATGGAGCACCTTTTGTCCACGACGGTGAAACTCGGCGCGGACCTTTCCATCGCCGCCGGACCGGTCGGCGCCGGCGCAAAAGCGCAGACGGTTGATGTGCTCGCCTTTTCACGCTCCCGCGGCCTTTACGGGGGCGTGAGTCTCGAAGGCGCGGTGATGAAAGCCCGTCATAGCTGGAACCAGGATTATTATCAGGCGAACGTCACCCCTGCGGATATTATCTATCGCGAGAAGGTGTCACAGCCACGCTCGGCGGTGCTGCAAAACGCCGTCTGGGCCTTGGCCCATCGCGACCAGCCGGGCGCCCAGCCCATGATCGCGCCCGTAAAGCCGGTCCGTGTCGACCCGGTCACCGGCGAGCCTTTGCCGGAAGAGCCTGAATATGAAGACGATGACGTATGGGGCGCGCCGATCGGCGAAACCGGCGACGATAATTAGGCCATGCGAACATGACACAGAATTGATCCCTCGCGATTAAAGCTGAAACACCCGCCGGTTGCCGCCGGCGGGTGTTTTCGTTCATGGTCGGCGCGCAATTGTGGAAAATGTCATGGACGGCGAAAAGCCCGCGTCACTAAAGTTTCGGCATCCGGACGTCACCGCCAATGGCGAGGCGCGCGCCGCCGTTTCCTTCACAGGGCTGGACACGCTGTGGGTGAACACAGGCACGCTCTGCAATGTGGAATGCAAGCATTGCTATATCGAATCGTCTCCGTCCAACGACCAACTTGTCTATCTGACGGCGGCCGATCTTGCGCCTTTCCTTGCGGAAGCAAAGGAAATGGGCGCGCGCGAAATCGGCTTCACCGGCGGCGAACCCTTCATGAATCCGGAGATGGCGGCCATGGCCGAAGCCGCCCTGACCTTCGGTTTTGAAACGCTGATTCTCACCAACGCCATGAAGCCGATGATGCGCCCGCGCATTCAGGAAAATCTTCTCAACCTGAACAGACGATTTGGCGAGCGCCTTTGCATGCGCGTCAGCCTCGATCATTACACGGTCGCAGGACATGACGGCGAACGCGGGCCCGGCGCGTTCGATGCAGGCATAGCGGGTCTTAAATGGCTGAGCGACAATCGCTTCCATATGACGGTCGCAGGACGCATGTTGACCGGCGAGGACGAACAGACATTGCGGGAAGGCTTCGCGCGGCTATTCGCAGACTATGATATTGCGATCAGCGCGACTGACCCGGCGCAGCTCGTTATCTTCCCGGAAATGGACCCCGTCAAAGACGTTCCTGAAATCACCGCCTCCTGCTGGTCGATCCTCGGCAAAGACCCGAAAGACGTGATGTGCGCCAATTCTCGCATGCTCGTAAAACGCAAAGGCGCCGAAAAGCCTGTCGTGCTTTCCTGCACTCTTCTTCCCTATGATGCGCAGTTCGAAATGGGCGCCAACCTCGCCGAAGCGGCTGCCCCGGTGAAACTCAACCATCCGTTTTGCGCGCAGTTCTGCGTCCTTGGCGGCGCAAGCTGTTCGGGTTAAGCCGCGCCGTCATGAAAAAGCCGCCGAAAGAAACCGCCCTTGAAGACCGCGCCATCGAAGGCGCGAAACTCTATTCGCCCTCGACAGCGCGAAATCGCGACGTAATCCGCGATGTGCTTTTGAAAACCATGCCGCAGGAAGGGCGCATCCTCGAAATCGGCGCAGGCACGGGCGAACATGCGGTGCATATCGCGGGCGCTTTGCCGGAAGCGACATGGTTCACGGGAGATCCCGACGAGACGGCGCGCGCATCGATCGCAGCCTGGGTCGCAGGCGCCGGCCTCGACAACCTTCAGGGACCGCACGCCATCGACGTCACGGCGCAGGACTGGGAGGCTGCACTTGATGATGCTCCCTATGACGGGATTGTCTCCATCAACATGATCCACATCGCGCCGTTTGAAGCGGCGACGGGCCTGTTCGCAGGTGCGGGAAGACTGTTGCGCCCCGGAGGCAAGTTGTTTTTATACGGTCCGTTCGCGCGCAATGGCGCGCACACGGCGCCGTCAAACGAGGCTTTTAATGAGAGCCTCAAGGCGCGCGATCCGCGCTGGGGCGTGCGCGATCTTGAGGGCGACATTCTCCCTCTTGCGCAGAAAAATTCCCTTTCGCTCGAAGAGATTGTGGAAATGCCGGCGAACAATCTTTCCGTCATTTTCCGGAAAAACTGACAAAAGCATTTTCAATCAGCGCTCTCTTTTCCCCACAGCCATGGGCGAAAGAATGTGGAAAAGAATGATTCGACGAAGGCGATTTATTCGGTATCCTGATCATGTTTCGCGGCTCTATTGGCCATTCGCAGCGATTGCCTAGCGGCGGGTGGCACGAGCAAACGAAATGATGCGCCGGTCCGGATGCGACGCTCAGAAGCAGACCGGACAAGACAAAACCGAAAGGCGGGATTTGTCGCGCATGGCCGGACCTGAGCGGTCCGCCCCCGAACGGAAAGCCGAAAGGCGGTTCGTGAACCGGGGGACCGGCATCGCCGTGAGCAGCGGGCAAGCTGCTGATCGGCGCGCGGCGGCAACGCCATGCGGCAGTGCAAACTGACGCATTGGAAGAGGCGGCGCGGATCTCAAGGACGCATGACGTCGGACATGGCGAAACGCAAATGCCGGCAGCCACGACCCGCGATATGCGCCCGAAAGGTCTAGCGGTTGAAGATTATGGGCGGCAACGTCAGTATCTAACAGTCGCGCTGGAGAACATCTGAATTCTCACTGGATTGGGGTGTGCTCCGGATTTCTCGCGTAAGCGGGAAGAAAGGGCGTCGCGAAAGCGTCGCCCTTTTTTTGCGCCCGCTTTTGTGAGCCCGCGCGGCCTCTTTACCCGCCCTTATGAATTTTCAGCGAAATCTTGGCCGCGCCCTATCACGGACGCCGGCGAATTTGTGTATGAGGCCGGGGCATGGCCCAGACTATCCGCGTTCTCTCGGCGCTTTTGATCGCCGCCTTCCTTCTGATCTCCGGCGCCGGGCTTCAGGGCACGCTGCTCTCGGTCCGCGGCAATATCGAGGGGTTTTCGCTCGTCCTCCTCGGTTCGCTGATGTCGGCCTATTTCACAGGATTTACCGTGGGCTGCCAGGTCGCGCCGCATATGGTGAAACGGGCGGGGCATATCCGCAGCTTCACCGCCCTCGCCTCCATCGCCTCTGCCGCCGCCCTTGCCCATGCGCTCGCTGTCAATCCGGTATTCTGGATCGTCCTGAGGGTGATCGCCGGCTTCTGCATGGCCGGGCTTTATATGATCATCGAGAGCTGGATTAATGAAGGCGCGACCAATGAGCGGCGCGGACGAATTCTCGCCGTCTATCGCGTTGTGGACCTCAGCGCAGGCACCGTGGGCCAGGCCATGCTGGCGACGGCCGATCCGTCCGAATTTTATCTGTTCGCAGTCGTCTCGATTGTGATTTCCATCGCCCTGGTGCCGGTGGCGCTGACCTCGACGACGCAGCCCACGCCGATCACCTCGGCTGAGATCGACCTGAAAAAACTGTTCCGTATTTCACCCCTGGCGGCCTTCGGATGCCTCAGCGTCGGGGCGGCCAACGGCGCCTATTGGGCTGTCGGCGCCGTTTATGTGCAGAATTTGGGCTACGGCATCCAGACCGTGGCGGCTTTCATGACAACTGTGGTTATTTCCGGCGCAATCTCACAATGGCCGCTTGGCTTTGTGTCTGACCTTTTTGATCGGCGCATCCTGATCGTGGCGATCACCGCCGCCTGTTCAGCCGCGGGCGTGCTGCTCGGTCTCACGGGCGGACAGTCCGAACTCATGCTGCTTGTCGGCGGCGCCGCCTTCGGCTTTACGGCGATGCCCATATTCGGTCTTTCCGTCGCACACGCCAATGATCGGGCGGAACCCCATGAATATGTGACTCTCGCCGCGGGACTTTTGTTGCTTTACGGCGCCGGCGCCATTGTTGGTCCCTTTATCGCGCCGATGATCATGCAGCATTTCGGCCCCCAAGCGCTCTTCTTTTATACATCTGGCGTCTATGGAGCGATGACGCTCTTCGGTCTCTATCGCATGCAGCGCAGCGACGCGGTGAAAGCGGAAGAGCGCGAAGCATATGTGTCAGTGCCGCGCACCTCGCCCGCTGTATTCGAGATCGATCCGCGCGGGGAGCATGAAGAAGACGAAGGCGACGATGGCGAAAATGGCGAAGACAGTGTCAGCGAAAATGCTTCGACAGTTTGAGCCCCTGACCCTGATAATTTGACTTGATGCTTTCGCCGTAAAGACGCTCCGGCCGCGCCGCCATTTTCTCATAGACGAGCCGCGCCACAAGCTGGCCGTCCTCGAGAACGAAAGGCGCGTCATGGCTTCTGACTTCAAGCACGCCGCGCGAACCGTTGACGCCGCCGCTATTTTCCGAATCGGGACGCCAGCCAAAGCCGGGATCGAAAAACCCCGCATAATGCACGCGAAACTCGCCGAGACCTGGGCTAATCGGCGTCATCTCGGCTGCGAAGTCGGGCGGGACGGCCAGCGCCTCTTTCGAGGCGAGAATGTAAAACTCGTCAGGATCGAGAATAATGAAACCCGATGTCGGCGCAGGAATGGGCTCGAAGAAGTCCTGCGGGTCCAGCGCGCCGACTTTGTCCACGTCAATCAGCGCCGAATGACGGCGCGCGCGCCAGCCGATCAGATTGTTCTCACCCTGAAGCGATACCGAAAGACCGAGCCCGCCGGCGATATCGGCGGCGCCGTCCACAAGCGGCGCTGTTTCGTGAAGCCGCCGCAGCGCCGCATCGTCCAGCCGGAACTTGCCGCATTTGAGCCGAAGCTGGTTGAGGCTCGACCCTTCGCGCGCCAGAATAGAAAACGTCCGTGGACTGATTTCTGCATATAAAGGCCCGCAATAGCCGGCGGGTATATCGTCAAATGCCGCGCCATAGTCCGTGACCAATCGCACAAAGACATCGATGCGCCCCGTCGAGCTTTTCGGATTGGCGGCGCCTTCGACCCCTTCCGGCAAGGCGAGGCGCTCATTTAACTCCACCAGATAGACGCAGCCGCGCTCGAACACCGCGCCGCCGGAAAGGTCTATTTCCTGCATGGCGAGACCATCGGCGAGGCGTGCTGCGACCGTCCGCGCCCGCGAGGGAAGAAATGACGCACGCACTCGCCATGCGCGAGAGGACAATGTGAGATCGAGGCTTGCCGGTTGTAAGCGGGACGGATCAGCGCGCTCAATCACGCCACTTTCCATCAGCGCCGCAATGGTTTGCGAGGCAAGGACCCCGTCCTTCAATGTCATAGCCACCGTCATCCGGCCCCTTTGCCCGTCGCACGCATCAATGGCAAGAGGCTGTGCGTGCTCGCCCCCGCACCTTTTCCCCGCCTCGTTGAATTTGCAGTCATTGTCTGGCGCAATGCAACAACACAGCGTAGATTGTGTAAAAAGGGGAAGCATTATGGAATTGCAGGGCGGCGCTATGGCGAGGGGAGACCGCAACAGCGAAATGTATGAGAGCGTGACGCGAGGTATTCGCGTCAGCGTGAGTCCCCGTTTTCTTGAAGACCAGTCCGACCCGGAAGAGCCCCGCTATGTCTGGGCTTATACGGTGCGAATTAACAACGAATCCGACACTGCGGTCCGGCTCAGGACGCGTTACTGGCGCATCACCGATTCGCGCGGCCAGACCGATATCGTCGCCGGCGACGGCGTTGTGGGCGAACAGCCAATGATACGGCCCGGCGAAGGCTTCGAGTATACGTCGGGCGCGCCGCTGGCGACGCCTTCCGGCCTGATGGTGGGCGCCTATGGCATGGAGGCCGATGGCGGCGAAACCTTCGACGTGGACATTCCGGCCTTCTCTCTCGACAGCCCGCATGAAATGCGCCAAGTCCACTGAGAGCCTGCTGACCCGAGAGTCTGACTCGGGAATTGAAAACAGCGAACATCGCAGAGGATCAGACGTTCGTCAGCCACAAATCCATGCGGTCAGACTCTCAAGTCTTAGAGAATCAGAGCCCGGGAGGTATCGGGTCCCGGCAACCGAACGTCTGTCCATCCGGCTCTCGATCAAGTTTCAGCAAGCTCCGGCCGGGCTCTGGGGACGTCGCTGACGAACGCCATCCATGCTGAACCTCCGTCCCGTTTTGCTGGTTACGGGCGCGCTAGTGGCCGCGCTAGGGCTGACCATGCTGATTCCGATGTTCGCGGATCTGATGGCGACCGCAGAAGTTCACCGCGCCGACTGGTCCGCCTTTGCGATCGGCGCGTCGGCGTCTTTCCTGATCGGCGGCGGCGCGGCGGCGGCAAGCTGGGGCCGCATCGAAACCATCTCTCTGCGCGAGGGATTTCTTCTGACATCGGCGAGCTGGCTGGCGCTTGTTCTTTTCGCGGCTATTCCCCTGGCGCTCGGAGAAATGCACCTTTCCTATACGGACGCCTTTTTCGAGGCCATGTCCGGCATCACCACCACAGGATCGACGGTCGTCAGCGGCCTCGACGACGCGCCGCCCGGCTTTTTGTTGTGGCGCTCCATGCTGCAATGGTTCGGCGGCGTCGGCATCATCATCATGGCCTTTGCGGTTCTGCCGGCTTTGAAAGTCGGCGGCATGCAGATTTTTAAGAACGAGGCCTGGGACACGTCTGAGAAATTCATCGCCAACGCCGCGCAATATTCGCTGGGCCTCAGCGGCATCTATGTGTTTTTCACCTTCGCCTGTTTCGTCAGCCTGTGGGGGTTCGGCATGCCGGCCTTCGACGCGCTCAATCATGCGCTGACGGCGATCTCCACCGGCGGCTTTTCAACAAAGGACGCCTCTATCGGAGCATTCTTGACGGTCGGGCGCGCGCCGCTCGATCTTGTCATCACAGTTTACATGATCATCGGGTCGCTGCCTTTCGGCATTTTTCTGATCATGATCATGCGCGGCGCCTGGAAAAGATTGTTCACAGACAGCCAGATCCGATTTTTCGCCTTGACCATCGTCGTGCTGACCCTGGCCGTCATGGTCGACGTGATCGAAGCCTTCGGCCATCTGGGGCTATTCACCGCCTTCCGCATGGCGATCTTCAATGTCGTTTCGATACTCACCGGCACCGGCTACGCCACCACCGATTACGACGACTGGGGACCTTTCGCGATCTCATTTTTCTTCTGCATCATGTTTGTGGGCGGCTGCGCCGGCTCCACGACCTGCGGTATGAAGATTTTCCGCTTCCAGGTGGCGCTCGCCGCTCTCGTTCTTTATGCGCGCCGCCTCGCCCATCCAAACGGCGTCTTCGTGGCGCGCTATAACGGACGCCCGCTCACCAATGACGTCTTTGTCTCGGTCTTGAGCTTTTTCTTTGTCTATTTCGCCATCTTCGCGACGCTGGCCGTATTTTTATCGGGCCTCGGCCTCGACACGCTGACGGCGATTTCCTCGGCAGGGACCGCCGTCGCCAATGTCGGCCCCGGCCTCGGCGATATTGTCGGCCCCGCAGGCAATTTCGCGACCCTGCCCGATGCCGCCAAGCTCGCCATGTCGGCGGGCATGCTGCTCGGCCGGCTTGAGTTTTTCACGGTGCTGGTCTTGTTCGCCCCGTCTTTCTGGCGCGGGTGATTGAGCCCGGCATAGCGCTGCCCCACCGCCAATCAGCAACGGTATTTCCCACGTCACCTTTCCCGGATAAGCTCAGGGCGGGGAAACCTTGGGAGGGGCTTGTGGCATTCAGCAAGAATTGGCTTGGCCTTTTGGCGACGGGCGCTGTTTTATGCTCGAACGCAGCGGCGCAAAGTCTGACTGGGTCTAGCCCTGGCTTTCACTTTTTTCATAAGCCAGGCGCGACCATGGCTGAACATAATGACGCTCTGGTCGACTGCGCCGTCGCCACTCGCGGTCTTGTTAACGGCAGCGACGCCATGGGCGCGGTCACGGCGGCGACCGGCGGCGGCCTATTGGGGGCGATTGTCGGCGGCGTCATTGACAATAATGAAAACCGCCAAGGCGCAGCAGCGAACATCGAAAACTGCATGGCGCTTAAGGGGTGGAGCGTCATTGGCCTTACCGACGATGAAGGCAAAGCGCTTGAGGCGTGGGATGACGATCCGTCTCTCCTTCGCGAACAACTGGCGCCTTTGATTGAGCAACCTTCCGCGCCCGGGATCGTCTTGCGCGGACCTTTTGCAAATGAACTCGCGGTCGGAGAGTTTCGCGTCGAGGAGGCTGGCGATCTTGAGGAAGTCTCGTTAAGCTGCCGCGCCCTCGAAGATCTGACCGAAGCCGCTGTCGAAGCTGCCGGCGAGTTAAAGCCGCCCAAGCCACCGAAAGGCGTCAAGGCGCCGAAGCCGGTGAAAGCGACAAAAGAAAAAGACATCGCCACAATTAATACGGACAAGGCGCAAGTGGTGCTGAGCATGCTGGGAGGACGCACCAACCTGAACATGTACAGCATCACGTTGCAGCGGCTTGCAGATGACGGCAGCGAAGTCGTCTATGATGGCGCGCCGACCAATGTCACGCTAGGCGGCAACCTCACGCCCAAGATCCGCAAAACCCGGGAAGGCGACATTCGCCGCTATGACTTTCTAGCTGAAATTCCGCCCGGCATCTGGAAAATCGCTGCGATCAACTGGAGCGTTTATGCTGCCGATCTTTGTTTCGGCGCACCGGCATTCGCCATACAAGATGGAGAAACACTCTTTCTTGGCACGCTTTCCGTGCCCGAAGAAGGCGGCTATCCGCTCGATCAGAGCGACCTTGGCGTGGCCCATGACATTCTTGAGCCTCTTCCCACGCTTGCCGAGCGCGTCAAGTTTGCCGCACTGACAAACGGGTTCACGTCGGACTGCTTCGGATCATACGCCTATGCCTATGAACAGCCCGGCGCGCCTTTCGTCGATGACCAACCCGCCGCGGACACTCTTGCCGTCGAAGTTATCGATGATCCTGAGCCGGATATTGAAACAGAGTAAGCGGCTAACATCGTTTCAAAGCGACGCTGCGTTAAACGTATCGCACCGGTTCACGTCGCCTGACCGGTAGCCTTGGGTGAACCAGCGCTGACGCTGTTCGGACGAGCCGTGGGTGAAGCTTTCGGGCGTCACGCGACGCCCCGCATTGCGTTGCAGCGTGTCGTCGCCAATGGCGGCGGCGGCGGCAAGGCCTTCCTCAATATCGCCTTCGTCGAGAAAGCCGCTGGTGCGATCGGCGTAATGGGCCCAGACGCCGGCGAAACAATCAGCCTGCAATTCCATCATAACCTGGTAGGCGTTGGCCTCCGCCTCGCCGCGCGCGCGTTGTTGCGCCGTGCGCACCTGATTGGAAACGCCGGTGATCGTCTGGATGTGGTGGCCGACTTCATGAGCGATGACGTAAGCCGCAGGAAAGTCGCCCGGGACGTTGAAGCGTTGGCGCATCTCTTCGAAGAAACTGGCGTCGAGATAAAGCTTCCGATCCGCCGGACAATAAAACGGCCCCACCGCAGCCGACGCATAGCCGCAGGCGGAATTCACCGAGCCGGAGAACATCACGAGCGTCGGTTCGGGGTAATCCTCGCCGGCGGACTCGAAAATCTGCGACCAGACATCTTCGGTTTCAGCGAGGATGACGCGGACGAATTGCGATGTTTCATCGTCAATGGGCTCGGCGGTCTGCGTAGCCGCGGGCCCGCCCTGCAGAAGCGCCAGGGGGTTCACTCCCGCCATATAAAGCCCGACGCCGATCACGCCGACGATCAGGAGGCCCCGAATGCCGAACCGGCCCACGATCAGCCGCAACAGCATAAGGAGGATCCCGGCGCCTCCGGCCGCCGCCGCGCCCCGGCGATCCTCGACATTGCGGCTTTCCCGCCGTCCCCGCCATCTGACCATGATTTTCGTCTCCCCACGCCCAGCCCGGATTACAGCCCGGAATTCGATCCGTTAACCCTGTTAGAAGGCTCAACTAAGCCGCAAAGACCGGCGCCTGTCGAGCCCTCGCCCGGCGACAGTCGCCGCAGACAAAGGGTTCCCGCAAGGACCGGCGCCGCGCCTTGACTTCAGAAGGCGCGCATAGGACTTTCTGCCCTCGCCTGCTCTGGGGAGTAACGGGGGTTGTTTCATGTCCGGAACCGGTGACGGTGTAAGGCTTGCCGCTGCGTTCATGACCGCGGCGCTGTTCGGCGCGGCCATCGCTTGGCCGCAGAGCGGTGAGAAGTTTGCGCAAAAAGCGGAGGCTTTTGCGGCGCGCGCCGACGGCGCGCCCATGGAAAGCCGCGCCTGTGCTATCGGCGAGTCAGTCCTTTCCGGGCCGTTCGCTCCGCTGGAAGACGTCCTGTCAGTATCGCCGCTTGGCGGGGTGACGGCGCCCGGCGAAGCGCTGCCCGCGCCTTATATCCGCATCAACACGCGTTCTGGCGAACAGGCGTTTGAACGGCGCGCCACCAAGGCGCTGGCGCCGGCGAAGGCGGATATTGTCGCCATCGAACGTCGCACCCTGCGCGACGCCTATGGCCGCGCAACGGGCCCTTCCTGGACCGTCTATTTCCGCGCCTGCGACAACATCTCATTTTACTACGACCGCCTCGACCGCATCGATGACGCCCTTCTTGAAAAAGCAGGCGGCCTGGTCGCGTTCAGTGAATTCGGCACGCCCGACCATATGGGCGTGGAAACGCGCATTCGGGTTTCGCCGGGCGATCTCATCGGGCAAAGCGACGGCTTCGATGTGGGTCTTCACGACCCCGACGCGACACCGGCCGCGCTGGCCAGACCCGAGCGTTATCGCACGGACAGCTTCGCCCGCGCCGAAGTCTTCGACGCGCCGCCAAGCCTCCTTGCCGCCATCACCACCGATGTGACGCGCGCGCGCTGCGCCATCGATTATCTGCCCAAGAAGGATCAATCCGAATGGTCTGCCTTGCTGGGCGATAGCTGGGGCGTGCGGCGCGCCAAGGGCGACAATGCCTGCCGCACCGCTCTGGTGGACACCCCGGGCGCCGCACAGGGCGCCTGGTTCACCGACGCCGCGCACAACGCCGCCGCCAGCAAGGTCAGCGCCATCGCCCTGTCGCCGGATTCGATCAATCCGAACCGTCTCATTTTTGCGCTGCATGGAAGACTGCCTTCGCTGACGCAGTCGATGATTACCCTGCCGAAAACGCCGGGCGCCAACGAAGCCGCAGGCGCCGCTGAAGACTTTCTGTCCTTTTCTAAAGGCGAAGGCCGGATCAACACGCCCTTTGCGGACGTCGCGGACATGCAGGTTCATTGCTATGAAAAACTGAGAGCGAATTTTATTGGTCCGCTCGTCAACGGCGTCGTCCTCTTGCAACGCCAACAAGGCGAAAACGGCCTTGATCTTCTAAAAATAGAAGCCCGCAATGACGTATCGGCTTGTATTGATCTTGAAGAGCCCTGGACCTTTACCGGAAACGAGACCACTTTTTACCGGTGACAATATAACAGCGGCCAATCCGCCTGCGATCACAAATTCGCCGCCCTCATTGCACAAAACAATTTTGCGCGGCATTCTGGCGAAGGGGGATCACGCGGCTTCATAAGAACGACATCGACGGTTTACAGCTTTTCCAGCGCCGATCTCCCGGCCCTGACACCGCCGATTTTTTTGATCCGCCATCAGGAGCGCAGACAGTGGCCAAAGGCGCTGAAGTGCTGAACTGGATCGATGCGCTTCCGACCGATCTGCGCCAAAGCGTCATGGCTGAAATGAAACCCTTGCGCGTCAAACAGGGCGCGCTGATATACGAACGGTTCAGCCCGGCAAAAGGCCTTTATCGCGTTGTCTCGGGAACAACGCGTCTCTTTTCGCTGGCGCCGGACGGGCGCGAACTGATTTATAAGATCAATGGCCCTTCTGAAAGTTTCGGCGATCTCGGCGCCATTGACGGCGGTCCATACACTTTGTCGGCGGAAGCGATGACCGATTGCGAGCTGTTGTTTCTCTCTTGCAGCAGTCTGAACGACCTCAGAAGAAAATATCCGGCGCTGGAAACGGCGCTTTTGACTTTCGTTACAAGGATCGCGCGCACGTCCATCATGTCGATCGAAGTGGCGACGATTTTCCCCCTGCCGGCGCGGATCGCCTCGCGCCTGACTTTTCTTGCGGCAAGCGCCAGAGAACGCGGCGAGCCCGTCACCGAACTCAAGATCGCGCAAAAGGATCTCGGCGTCATGGTCGGCGCGTCACGGCAGGCGGTGAACAAGGTGCTGTCGGACTTTCAGGCCAAAGGACTCGTGGAAACCCATTACGGGTCGCTCCGGATCATCGATATTGACGGCTTGCGCCGGCAAACCATGCGGTTTTCCTCTTCGCCGCCTGAACGCGCAGACTAAGGCTTTTCCGCCGAAACAACGGAATAATAAGGACTGGTCTGCACAACACTGACATTGCGGAAACCGGCGCCTTCGAGAAAACGCGTCAGTTCGCGCAGCGTATATTGCTTGCCCTTCGTCCCGCGCAGCATGAGCACCGAAAAAGACGCGGGCGTTAAGGGCCCGTCTTCATTGTCGTTCATCAGGATTTCATGAAGAAAGATACGTCCGCCAGTGGGCAGAACGTCAAAGGCTTTTTTGGAAAGCCTGGCGTTAATCTCCTCATCCCAGTCATGAAAAATGTTTGAAAAGAACAAGGCGTCATAACCGGTCGGCCAGTCTTCCCTGAACATGTCCACGGCCATAGTGTCGACCCTGTCTTCGACGCCCGAGTTTGCAATAAACAATACCTGCGCCGCATCGCACATCGTATCGAGATCCATGATCGTCGCCTTGAGATCAGGGTTGCGCTGCGCAGCGGCGATGGCGAAAACGCCGGAACCGCCGCCTACATCGAGAAATTTTTTGACGCCTGCGAACACGCCGGAACGTGCGGCGGCGACCGCCGCCGGCAGCGAATGGGAATGCATGAATTTGGCGATGCTGCGCGCCGCGTCGGGCGGCACCTTGCCCGCCTCCCAGCCATCCGACGGCTTGTCCGGGCGCGGGGTTTCCCCTGTCTTCAGCAGAGACAACAGCTCGCCATGGAGGGGAGAGCTGTTCTTGTAAACATCAAATAGCGGAGACCATGAATAAGTCGCGTCATATAGCAGGTAAGTTCGTGAATGGGGCGTCAGCCGCCATTCGCCGTCCCGGCGCGTGACAAGCCCCAGGGCCGAAACAAGCGACATGACAACGCCAAGGGCCTTTGGATTGAGCGACAGCTTTTCGGAGAGCGCATCAAGGCTCAAAGGGCCATCCTCAAGCGCTTCGAATATGCCTGCTTCCTGCACTGCGGTCGCCGCAGGAAAATAATGTATGGAAAGCCAGAGATCCCAGATCGCGCGATCGTCGACCGGCGGCGCTTCGTAATAGACAGACATGACTTTCTCCCGTTGCGTATCGCCGGAAAGCCTACATCAGAATTTATGAGAGATGCGCCTTTCTGCGCATGGATTGGCGGCCTCACAAGGAACGTGGTTATACGCCCGCACACCAGTTTCCTTTGTTTGCCCTGACGCCGAGCCCGGCGGCGACAAGCGCGCTCCCGAGGTCTTCCCCGTCCGCCTCAATGCGCGCCACAACACGGCCCGCATATTTTCCCTGTTCGATATCAATCAGCTCGGCCTCGCCGCCTTGCAGAAAATCTTCCACGAATGATTTCGCCTCGAGCGCCAGCGCCCGCTCAGCCTCGCATTTAGGGCGAAACAGTTCCGGCGTATCGACGCCTGAAAGCCGCACGGAAATGAGGATTTCTTGCTCCAGCCAGATGGCGACCCGCATCTTCACCGTATCGCCATCAATCACCCGCTCCACCTGCGCCCGGGCGAGACCGGAAAATTCCGCCGCTTGAAGCGGCGCCATCGCGGCGCAGAGCCAAACTATTGAAAACACTGCCCTCATGCACACGCATAAGTAGCATTTTTATTTTTGCTCGCAATATCTATTGTTATTTTTATTGTACTTTATTTTATCTGCATTCTGCTCATATCGACGAACATCAAAAGCCCCATGCCGATACCGCCCACGAGCCCGTAAGCAAGCGCTTTCTCCACATTTTCCGGCATGAAGCCGAGCGTGTTGAACGGCATCAGCCAGGGGAAATAAACGCCATATGCCGACGCCTGCGCAAAAATCGCAAAGAAGCCGCCACCGACGCCAAGCGCCATGGGGATGAGGAAATTGCGAAAACGAAACGCCGCCCAAAGCTGCACCGCGATGAGCAGGAATGACGACAGGTAAACATAGGCCAGCCGCTCCGCCACAACGCGGCGCCATTCCTTGACCATGAGCATCACATCGAGATCGCCAAAGGCCTGATCATCGGGATCGACCATGGTTTCGGCGAGCGCCGCGAAAGGCGCTGGGTCGAGCAGTTTGTTTTCAGGATTAAGCGCGCCGGCAAGCCACCCACCGAAAGCGAGGAGAGCGCCGGTGAGCAAGCTCATGGCCGCAATGAGGCCGAGCGCGACAATCGCCTTTGCCGCAAAGACGCGCCACTTCGGCACGGGCAAGGCCAGAAGATGCGCCCATGTTTTCGGCCCATGCTCAAGCTGCGCCAGCAACGTCGCAATGATTGTCGCCGTTAAGGGCAACATGAATGTCGCCCAGGCTGTCATGCCGGCGAAAAGATAAAGCGGCCAGGCGCGCAAGTTGGCGCCGCTTGCCTGCAGCGAGAAAAACAAAAGCGCCACGAGCGCG
The DNA here is from genome assembly GCA_002704915.1 of Parvularcula sp. Classification (GTDB taxonomy): domain Bacteria; phylum Pseudomonadota; class Alphaproteobacteria; order Caulobacterales; family Parvularculaceae; genus Hyphococcus. Next base: position 90,544 of record PAIP01000032.1, on the reverse strand, counting down.
GGGCCCGCCAGCGCCACCAGCATGATTTTCGACCGCTTCAGTTTGATCAGTTCAACGCGAATGGAGGCGAGCATGGGGTTTCCTCACTTCTGTCCGAGATGCGGGTTTGCGCCCACGAGCTGCAGGAACAATTCCTCCAGCGTCCAGGGCGCGAGGGCGAGGTGATGAACGTCTATTCCAGCATCATTAAGCCTGCGATTGATGGAGGCGGCGCGGGCTTTCGCGCCTTCGGCGGTCGGGAGCTCAACGATGAGACGCCCATTGCGGCTCTCCACTTTTCGGGCGCCGCCGCCGAGAAGAGCGGTCGCCTGGGCTTCGTCGGAACAGCCGACCTCAAGGCGCGGCGCATGAAGGCCGCGCAACTCATCCATGGCGCCCTGAAACACAATCTTGCCAAGGTGAATGACGGCCACATGCGAGGCCATCTGTTCGATTTCCGCAAGGTGATGCGACGACACGAAAACGGTGGCGCCCGTGCGGTCCGGCAAGGTTTTGATGAAATCGCGCATTTCGCGAATGCCAACCGGATCGAGACCGTTTGTCGGCTCATCGAAAATTAAAAGCTTGGGATTGCCGAGCAGCGCGCGCGCAAGGCCCAGGCGATGGCGCATGCCGAGCGAATATTTGCGCACATGCCGGTCCGCCACATGGGAAAGTTCTACCGTCGCAAGCACGCGGTCGATCTCTGACTTGTCGAGTTTCAAGAGCCGCCGGGTGATGTCGAGATTTTCCCGGCCCGTCAGATGCTCATAATGAGCCGGGGTTTCGAAAGCGACGCCGACGGATTTCAGCGCGGCGATCCGGTTGCGGCGGAGGTCTTCACCGAAAAGCGCGATGCGCCCGCGATTGGGCGTCAAAAGCCCGAGCAACAGGCGGATGGTGGTGGTCTTGCCGGCGCCGTTTGGCCCGAGAAAGCCAAAGATCGCCCCTTGCGGCACGGAAAGATCGACGCCGTCAACGGCGTTGACGCCGCGAAAGCGCTTTTTCAAGCCCTCGGTTTCAATGGCTATGGTCATAGGCCCCCGACCCTCGCGGAGCATAAAACGCGCGCCGCGAGCCTCCTTTTCATTGTCCTCCGGCTGTTCGCCGCCGGTTATTACCGAAAACATGACCGCCCGAGGCCGGTCAGGCAAGACGCCATGCGCCAGCCCGACCGGGGAATGCGGCAAACGGCCTGAAAAAAGCCTAATTCACGCCGGTGAAGACAAATTTCTGGACGCGCCGGCCGGTGTTCACTTCCGTCGTATAAATATTGCCGTCGCTGTCGACGTCGACGCTGTGGAGCCAGATGAATTCGCCGGGGTAACGGCCATTGCGACCGATGGCGCCCAGAAATTCATATGTTTTCGCATCGAGAATCCAGACCTGCCCGTTCATCATGTCGGAGACATACATAAACGCATTGTCCGGAGAAAAGGCGACATCGGAAACCGTCCGTGTGCCGCCTGTTTCCGGCGCAAAGACGATGTCCTGCAGGAAAACGGTCTCGCCGTCCTCGCTAGTTTCGAAGACTTGCAGGCGATTATTGCGCCGGTCGCAGACATAAATGCGGTCATCGGGACCTTTGACGACGCAATGCACGATGTCGCCGAAGGTTTTCGATTCTGGGTCGGCTCCCCCATCGGCGTTGCTCGACGCCTGAGACTGATCGAAGGCGCCCTCGCGCGTCTCGTCATCGGGCGAGGCGGCGTAAGCGCCCCAGAAGCGGGTGAAGTCTCCGTCCTCGTCAAAGCCGATTATGCGCTTGTTGATATAGCCGTCCGCGATCAGGATTTCGCCGTCGCGGCCCGGGGCGATGTCGGCCGGATTGCCGAGCGTCGCGCGATTAAAATTGCCGGCCGTATCATTGCGGCGCCCGACAGCGCGCATGAACTCGCCGTCGGCGTTGAAGTTGAGAACCACGTGATCGCCGTCGCCATTACCGCCGATCCAGACCGTGCCGGCCTCATCGACGAAAAGCCCATGCACATTCGCCGGCCACTGATTGACGCCGCCTGTTTCCGGCGCAAGCGCCGGCCCGCCCCAGGCATCGAGCAGCTCTCCACTTTGGGAGAATTTCATCACATGGGGCGCAGGCCGGCAGCACACGGCGATGGGCGGCTCCTGCGCGAGACCCGTATCGGAAAAGCCGAGAGAGTTGGGACGCTGCAAGATCCAGACATTGTCGTCGCCATCAACGGCGAGGCCCGGAACCTGACCGAGAATGAGATCGTCGGGAAGATCGGGCCAGGCGGCGTCGACCTTGAAACGCGGGATCGGACGATCAGTGAATTGTTGCGTCCGGACCTCGACGAGTGCGCCGCCGCTATTGCTTGCTTCCGACGCCGCTTCGCAGCCCGCTGCCATGAAAGTCGCCGCCACACTCAACGCGCTCGCTCGAAATGTCATTTCCGCTCCTTCGATTTTCGTTTCGATAGGAAGCGTAGTCAGAAAAAGACAGGGGCGCCACGCCGCGCAGCCGGCTCGCCGAGTTGTGAACGAAAAACGACCGGGAGACGCGCGCTTAAAAGTCGACGGCCCGGCCGCCGCGCTCCCAGTCGCCATAGCGGGTCGGCTCTTCGCCCTTGGGCCCGCCCAGTTCCTTGGGCGACGCCTTGGCTTTCGCCTCTGCAGCTTTGCGCCGGGCTTCAGCCTCGGCCAGCGCCCGCTGCGCCGCCGGGGGAAGGTCTTTACGGGAAGCTTTGCTGGTATCGTCAGCCATATTGAAGCGCGCCTTTCGCAGCTACATATAGAGGCTCGTATCGGCGATGGAAAGGAACTGGCTCCCTTGATGAACACGCTTCGCACCGGCATGCTGCTCGCGGCGCTGACCGCGCTTTTCATGGGCGTCGGCTATCTCGTCGGCGGCGCCGGCGGGATGATGCTCGCCTTCCTGTTCGCGGCGGGCACCAACCTTTTCGCCTACTGGAATTCCGACAAGATGGTGCTGCGCATGTATAAGGCGCAGGAGGTGGATGAAACCCACGCGTCCGGCGCCGTGCGCCGCTACGCCGAACTCGTTCAGGGCCTCGCAGCTCGGGCGAACCTGCCCCAGCCCAAGGTCTATATCATCGACAACCCGCAGCCCAACGCCTTCGCCACAGGGCGCAATCCGGAAAACGCAGCCGTCGCCGCGACGACCGGACTCCTCAAAATGCTGACGGACGAAGAGATCGCCGGCGTGATGGCGCATGAACTCGCCCATGTGAAAAACCGCGATACCCTAACCATGACCGTGACCGCGACCATAGCCGGCGCCATCACCATGCTCGCCAATTTCGCCATGTTTTTCGGCGGCAACCGCAATAATGGCGGCGGCCTTATCGGCGCGATTGCGATCATGATTTTCGCGCCCATGGCGGCGGCGCTTGTGCAAATGGCGATCAGCCGCGGGCGCGAATATGAAGCCGACAAGGGCGGCGCGGAAATCTGCGGCCATCCCGAATGGCTCGCCTCGGCGCTTGCGAAAATCTCCAACGGCGCGGCGCAGATCCCCAATATGACGGCGGAGCGTCACCCGGAAACGGGCCAGCTCATGATCATCAACCCCTTGTCGGGCCGCGGCGCGGATAATCTTTTCTCGACCCACCCGGGCACGCAGAACCGTATCGACCGGCTGATGCAGATGGCGGGCGGCGGCGCAGCGCCGCGCTTTGAATCCCAAGGCGCGTCTTCTTTCGACGCGCGCCCGAAAGGACCCTGGGGCTAAAGCGCGTCGAATAAATCCGGCCCGAGCGCGCCTTCGATTTTCAACAACCTGCGTTTCAGCTCCGCGCCGCCGGGCGCAGAAAAGCCGGTCATGGCGCCATCCGCACCGACAATGCGGTGGCAGGGAACGACGATGGGAAACGGGTTGCGCCCCAGCGCCTGGCCTACTCGCTGCGATTGCGCAACATCACCAAGGGCTTTTGCAAGATCGCCATAAGTCTTCGCCTCGCCCGGCTGGATTTTCAGCGACAATTCGTAAACCGCGCGCTCGAACGCGCCGACGCCGTCCCAGTCCATGCGCACATAGGAAAGATCGCGCTTTTCGCCTTTGAAAAGCGCCTTGATGTCGCTGATGACCGCCGCGATGTCCTGCGAAGGCTCGGCCTCGACGGCGCCTGACGCGCGACGCTGCAATCGCTTCACCGTCGCTTCGTCGCTTGATTCAGCAAAGCTGACGGCGCGCAGGCCGTTCGGTCCCCAGGCGACGCCGCAGCGGCCCAGCTCCGTATCGAACAGCGCATAGGAAAATTCGCTCATGCCCTAGCTTAGCATGGATGAGACACAGTCGCTGCCCGATTCCTGCGGCGGCCTCAAGATCCGGTGCGGGAGCGGATCGCCTTCAGCTCCTCGCGAAGTTTTTCAATGGGAAGGCGCTTTTTGGGCGCAGTCTTTTGCGCATCGAGATCGTATTCGATCTTGCGCACGCGCTCCAAAGTCAATTCCAGCAATTGCCGGTTATAGGCGACAAGATCAGCGAGGAGCGCAAACATGGTCGCGATGGCGCCGATCATGATCAAGACGCCGCCGATGATCAGCGACTGGATCATGCCGGATCCGTCGCCCGCAAAATAATGGATCAGGAACCGCACAACCGGCGCGGCGCCGGCCAGCATCAGCGCAACGCCGAGCAAGGCGAAGATCTTCAACGGCTCATACATCGCATAGGCGCGCAGCATGGTGCGGCCCGTGCGCACAAGGAAATGCGGGATGGAGCGGAACAGCCGCGAGGGCCGCTCCACCTTGTTGGTTCTGATGGGAACCGAGGCGATGCGCATGCGCCGCCGCCCCGCCTGAATGAGCGTTTCCGTCGTGTAGGAAAAGCTCGACCGCACGGTCATCCCCATGGCCGCCTGACGGGAGAACGCGCGAAAGCCGCTCACCGCGTCGGCGATCTCCGCATTGGCGAGGGTGCTGACAACGCCGCTGCCGGCTTTTTGCAGGCGTTTCTTCAAAGGGGAGAAATGCTCAATGCGTTCGGTCTGGCGATCCCCCACAACGATATCCGCCTTGTTGTCGAGAATGGGGCGCACCAGCGCAGCGACGTCGGCGCCGTTATATTGATTGTCACCATCGGTATTGACGATGATGTCGGCGCCAAGGCGCAGCGCCATATCGATCCCGCGCTGAAAACTCTGGGCGAGACCGCGATTGGCGCCGTTGGATATCACATGATGAGCGCCGGCGGCTTTCGCAGCATCGACTGTTGCATCCGTCGACCCGTCATCGATGATCAGAATTTCGACTTCGTCCACGCCGTCAATCGCCCTGGGCAGATCGGCAATGGTCGCGGCAATGGTTTCCGCTTCATTAAGACAGGGAATCTGGATGACGAGCTTGGTCATGGAAGACGCTAAAGACCTCTATTTTCTGCTTTTCTCTAGCAGTCGATGCTCGATAATTCCTTAACCAGCCGCGGGCCCTTGCGGTCGAAGGCCAGAAACCCGGCGAAAAAGAGCCCGTCTCCGGCAGTCGTCAGGACACGCATGAAAAGCGTGACAGCGACAAGGTCCGGCGCCGGTTCGCCCCCGGCGGCGAGAAAAATGAAGACCGCTTCGCGCACGCCAAGCCCCGCCGAAAGGCCGGGAATGACAAAGCCCGCCGCCCAGGCGATGAGATAAGCGCCGGCGAGCGCCGGCAGCGCGCTTTCCGTTCCGGCGAGTACCGCGCAGCCCATGACCAGCCCGGCCATGATCATCATGAAAAGGAGAACAAGCCCCGCGCCCCGTATCACAGAAAGCGGCGCATCATGGTGCCGGGCGCCGCCGAGCATGACGCCCGCGATCGCGAACGCCGCCGCCGGGACCATGGTGAGATAACCGCCAGCGCAAAGCAGCACCGCGAGAAGAAATGCAGCGAAAACGCTCGCCCCGGCCTCCATGATGCTCGCCGCGGCGAGCGAGCGCTGGGAGAGCCCGAGTTGCGCGCCGCCCCATTGCCGTCCGCCGAAATGCAGGACGCCGCCCGGCAGATATTTGGCGGCCGAGCTGAGCCCGTAAAGCCGAAGCAGTTTGAAACGCTGCGCGGGAAGCGCCGGCGGAAGAAGAAAAGCGATCCATGCCCAGCCGAGAAGAAGAAGGCTCCCCGCATAAACAAACGCAGCGCCTCCAATCAGGCCATAAAACTCAACATTCTGGTCTGCGATCTCCAGAATGGCGACGCCATATCCGGCGAAAGCGCGCCACAGATAGAAAACCGCCGCCGTCAGCGCCACGACGCCGATTATGCGAAACAGCCATTTTCGCGTTGCGCCTTGCATAGGGTTTATCGCGGCGCGCACAGAACCATGGTCCATGGCAAGGGCGTGCGCAGTTCGAGGATATCGAACTTCTCGCTAATGAACTTTTTGAAGCCTTGCTGCGACCAATGATTGAGATGGCCCGGCGTGTTGCCGAAATCGCCGAGATATTTAAGGCGCGCCATGTTCAAGACGCGCCATAAGGGCTCGCGCGGCACGCTCAAGATATAACGCCGCGCCTTCAAAGCATGCAGCGCGGCGAGCGCGCTCTCGGGATCATCAACATGTTCCAGAACCTCGCAACAGATGATGGTGTCGGCGCCATCCTCTGCGGCCGTCAGGTCGTAGATGCTTTTTTCTTCGAAACTGTAGCGCGACGGATCAAGCTCGCGTTGCGCTTTTGCAAAAACATCGGCGGCAATATCGACGCCCTTGATCTTTTGCGCGCCAGTGTTTTCGAGCCGGCGCATCAGGGCGCCTTCCCCGCAACCGGCTTCCAAAACCGACTCTGGTTGCGCCCGCACAACAAGGTCGTCGAATGCTTTCAGGAACCTGTCCACAAGATAGCGCGCAAGCGGATTTGCGCTTTCATACTTGTTTTCGAAATTGCCTACCGGAATGGCCGTCGAGTGCATCGGAGGTTCCAATCTTTCTGGCCCGCCTGGGGGCGGCTCTGGCGCGCCGGGGAACCGTAATCACCCTTCGTTAATCATATCTTTAGCGCCCGGGGACTATCTGAATAGCGAGCCAATCCGCGCCGTTTATGCAAACACCTCATTCATATGCTGATCGCGGCGCCAAATTGCGGCCATCGCAAAACTGGCTGAGAGGCCTCGTCAAAGACCGTCCGCACGCGGCCATGATAGCGGCGTTCGCGGCCTTTCTGATCAGCGGCGCTTTCGTCGCGCCCGGCGTCCCCTTCATTATCGATGGCGGCATTTATCTCGACATGGCGCGCGCCATGGCCGAAAGAGGTTCTTTGTCTATCGGCGGCAATGGCGGCGTCGAAGACGCGCCGGCGCTCGTCAAGCTTCTGACCGTCGCCCATGACGGCAAGGTGATGCCGCAATATCCGAGCGGTTATGCCTTCTTCGCTGCGCCCTTTTACATGCTGTTCGGCGTTCACGGCCTCATGCTCATGAACGCGCTTTCTTTCGGCCTGTGCGTCTGGCTTACCTATAGGCTGGCGAGGATGTTCTATCCGGAGATGACGGCGCGCTGGTCGGCAGGCGTCTTCGCGATCGCTACTTTTGCTCCCACTTATATGTTCGGGATATGGCCGCACATGCTCGCCCTTGCTTTCTGGCTGGGCGCCATTGTTGCGGCCGTTCACGCTGCCCGGGCGGCGCGCCGCGACCTTTTCCTGCTGGCGGGCTTTCTCGTGGGCTGCGGCGTCAATATCAGAGTGGACGCCTTCCTCGCGGGGCTGATTATATTCTTCTGGCTGCGTCTTTTCGCCGGGCCCGGGGACCGGCTTTCGCCATTGCTGCTTTTCATCGGCGCTGCGCCCGGCCTGATTTTTTCAGCATGGCTGAATAGTCTGAAGTTTGGCGCATTCACGCCTTTCAGCTATGGCGAACCAACCGGGCTCGACAGCACGGCGCGCTATCTGCCCATCGCGTTCGCCGCCGGCGCCGCCTTGATCGCCGTCTGGGCGGTCAATATTCCGGCAGCGTTAAAAACTGCGCTTTCAAAGCCATTCCGGCGTTACAGCGCCCTCGCTGTCTGCTTGTTCGTTGCTGCCGCACTCGGTTTCGCGCCGCTGCGGGATTTCGTCTGGCGCGTCATGGACGGACTTTATGTCCTCGTCATCAATCTTCAGGCCCATGACGCCTATTATCAGGAAGGCGTCGAGCGGAACGCCTATGGGCATCTGCTTTTCTGGGGCTATCCGAAGAAAGCGCTGATCCAGAGTCTGCCCTGGATGGCTTTGTGCCTGTTCTCGTTATGGAACGCCTTCCGCAGACAGATGATCACCATTGCAGGGTTGTCTTTTCTCGCCATCGCCGCCCCGGTCTCGTTTTACGCCCTGAATGAATGGCATGGCGGCGGCAGCTATTCCATGCGCTATTTCATTCCCGCTTTGCCATTCCTCGCCATGCTCGCGGCCGATGGATTCCTCACCTTACAGAAGAACAAACCGCTCGACCGTCAGACGTTTCTGGCCGCGCTTGTCGCGGCCGCCGCTCTCTATCTTGGCCTCAATGAACTGGGACAAGCGAATGAACGCTTTCTGGCGCCAGCCGCGCTCTATCCGCAATGGGTGATCGCTTTGGCCCTCGCGGGCGCCATTCTTGTTTACGCGATCCTGCAAAAAAACTCTGCTCGCAAAGCCGCAACCGCAATTTCGCTATTCGCTTTCGCCTATGCGGCGACAATCAATGTCTATGAGGAAATCGTTCATGAACGCACGCGCGCCGAGCAACGCGCGCTCGCCGCAGACATCTCGGCGCCTCTCCCTGCCGGCGCCCTCGTTTTAACGCCCCTGCAGACCAGCCTTATTCCCGCCGAACGCAAGGGCGTCTTCGTAATGGCAGTCGCCGATGGATGGCCAGAAGAAAACGGCGCAGCCGCCATGGCCTTCGCAAAGGCCGGGCGCTGCGTTTACTTTCACAACCCTCGGGCGGTCTCCAAAGTCGAAGCGTTTCTGACGGCGCCGCTGGACCCCGCCCCTTTATGGGCGCCAAGCCAGCGCTTCGGCGACGACCCCCGCCTTGCCTTCTTTACCTTCAGCGGCGCCCCGCAACATTGCCGGGGCCCTTACGCCGACAAACCGGCGACACCCCAATAAGTTGTTTTATTTCGCGTTTTGACGCCCCGGTGGCTTAGCTGTCATGAATTTTGCACATGCGAGTTCTATTGTGCGAGTGCGAAGTGACCTGTATTTTAGAGGGGTTGTCGAGGGTTGCGTGATGAAAATCGAGTTTGAAAGCGTTCTGTTCGGGCTGGCCTTTCTGGTTCTGGCGCTGATTTCCATGCCCGGGAAACCCCAGGGGGAGGCCGCGCAGCCCGCCGCCGGAGAACAGACCGCCGCCGCGAGCCCCGCAAGCGACCGGTAAACACGCCTGCCTTTTCACCCGCGCTAATGCGCTTCATTCCAGTTCTTGCCGGCGCGCGCTTCAACCACCAGCGGCACGGACAGCTTGGCAGCCGGCGCAGGCGCGTCCATCATGACATCCGCGACAATGGCGCAAGTCTTCTCCGCCTCATCTTTCGGACATTCAAAAATCAGTTCGTCATGCACCTGCAGCAGCATCTTCGCATTCAGGCGCGCCTTCTGAAGCGCGGAGGGCATGCGGATCATCGCTCGGCGGATGACATCGGCGGCCGCACCCTGTATGGGCGCGTTGATCGCCTGGCGCTCCGAGTAACCCCGCATTGCCGGATTCTTGTCATTGATCCCGCCCACATAGGTGCGCCGGCCGAAAATCGTCTCCACATAGCCCTGGGCTTTTGCTGACGCGATTGTATCGTCCATATACTGACGAATACCCGGAAATTTCTCGAAATAGGCGTCGATATATTCCTTCGCCTCAGTGCGCGAGATGCCGAGCTGGTTGGCGAGACCGAACGCGGAAATGCCATAGATAATGCCGAAATTGATCGCCTTGGCGCGGCGGCGGATCATCGGGTCCATTCCCTCGACCGGAACATTGAACATTTCCGACGCCGTCATGGCGTGGATGTCGACGCCATCGGCAAAGGCCTGTTTCATGGACTTAAGGTCGGCGATATGCGCCACCAGCCGCAATTCGATCTGGCTGTAATCGGCGGAGATAAGGGTGTTTCCCTTTTCATGGATGAACGCCGTGCGGATTTTACGGCCATCTTCCGTCCGTATAGGAATATTCTGCAGGTTCGGATCGTTTGAAGAGAGCCGGCCTGTTGTGGTCGATGCCAGCGCATAAGAAGTGTGGACGCGACCGGTTTCCGGATTGATCTCCAAAGGCAGCGAGTCCGTATAGGTGCTTTTGAGTTTCGACAGACCGCGCCATTGGAGAAGGACCTGTGGCAGAGGATGGCCTTCCGCAGCGAGCTGTTCCAAAACATCCGCCTTGGTGGACCAGGCGCCTTTCGCTGTCTTCTTGCCGCCCGGAAGGCCGAGCTTGCCGAAAAGAATCTCGGAAATCTGCTTCGGCGAGCCGAGATTGAATTCCTCGCCCGCGAGCTCATAGGCTTCGGCTTCTGCTGCGGCCATGCGCTGGGCGAAATCGGAGGACAGGCGCGACAGGACCGTCTTGTCGACTTTGACGCCTTCACGCTCCATGGCGACGATAACGGGCGCGAGCGGGCGCTCCAGCGTTTCGTAAACCGTCGCCTTGCCTTCCGCAGCAAGACGCGGCTTCAACAGCTCCCACAGGCGGAAGGTGATGTCGGCGTCTTCGGCCGCGTATTTGGACGCTTCCTTGATGGGCACGCAGTCGAATGTCTTCGCCTTTTTGCCCGAGCCCGCAACATCGGAAAACTTGATCGTCTCGTAATCGAGATGGCGCTTGGCGAGTTCATCCATGCCATGCCCGCCCTTGCCGCAATCGAGCGCGTAAGACATGAGCATGGTGTCGTCGAAGGGAGCAAGGTTTACGCCATAGCGCGAGAGAACAAGCATGTCATATTTCAGGTTCTGCCCGACTTTGAGAACGCTTTCGTCTTCGAGCATGGGCTTTAACAGCTTCAGCGCTTTTTCGAGCGGCATTTGCTTGCCAGCATCTTCGTCGTCGCTTCCATCCTCATCGAAAAGCCCCCCCTCGCTCTTCGGTTTTCCGTGCGCAAGCGGGATGTAACAGGCGCGGCCGGCGCGCGTCGCCAGCGAAACGCCGCATAAATGCGCCTGCATGGCGTTGAGACTGGTCGTTTCCGTATCGACGGCAACGACCCCCGCTTCCCGAGCGTCGACGATCCATTTTTTCAACGCCGCCTCATCGAACACCGTTTCATACTCGGCTTTTTCAGCAGAGAACGGCGCCGGCCCCGCTTCCGCCTCGCTGCTCTCGCCGCCGCCGAGATCGGCCTCGACCCGGCGGGTCAGCGTTGAGAACTCCATTTCCTTCAGGAAGGTGAGGAGTTTGTCCTTGTCGATGGGATGCATGACGAAGTCATCGACATGGTCCAAAAGCGGCACATTGCAGTCGAGCTCCACAAGCCGTTTGGAAATGCGCGCCTGTTCGGCGAATTCGATGAGGTTCTCCCGGCGCTTTTTCTGTTTGATCTCTTCGGCGCGCGAAAGCAGCGTTTCGAGATCGCCATATTCCTCGATCAGTTGCGCCGCCGTCTTGATACCGATGCCCGGAACCCCCGGCACATTGTCGGTGGAATCGCCGGCCAGCGCCTGGATGTCGACCACATGTTCGGGCCCGAGACCGAATTTCTCGATCACTTCCTCGCGGCCGATCATCTTGTTCTTCATGGTGTCGAACATGGAGACGCGGTCGGAAACGAGCTGCATCAGATCCTTGTCGGAAGAGATGATCACCACCTCGCCGCCTTCCGCCTCCACCTGTTTGGCGTAAGTGCAGATCAGGTCATCCGCCTCATAGCCCTCAATCTCGATGCACGGGACGTTGAAGGCGCGGGTCGCGTCGCGCACCAGCGGGAATTGCGGACGCAAATCCTCCGGCGGCTCCGGCCGATTGGCCTTATATTGATCGTAAATCTCGTTGCGGAACGTCTTCGCCGAATAATCGAAGATCACGGCGAAATGCGTCGGATCATGCTCGTCCTGCATATCGGTCAGCAGCTTGTAGAGCATGTTGCAGAAGCCGGACACCGCGCCCACGGGAAGGCCGTCGGATTTACGGGTCAAGGGCGGCAGCGCGTGATAGGCTCTGAAAATGTAGGACGAGCCGTCCACCAGATAGAGGCGCTTTGCGCTTTTGGATTTCGCCGCCATTTGTCGTAGCGTTCCTTTCGGGCCGTTGGTCCCGCCCCAAATAGGAGATCGTCGATGAAAGTTCTAGGCATCCGGTTCTGCAAAGTCGCCCACGCTGACGATGCGAAAGCTATCGCCGCCCTGCTTGGGGAAAACGGGCTCGGCCTGACGCCGATGGATCTGGGGCAAAGCGACGGATTTTCCGGCGCGGTCTTCCCCGTGGATGAAGGCGCGAAACAGGGCCTTGGAAGCTGGATCGAGTTGTGGGCGGCAGGTGAACAGATGCCCGAAATGACCATGCTGCAGATCGTCGTCGATGACGCAGACGCCTTTGCCGAGCGAGCCAAGAAAAACGGGCTCGACGTCAAGGGCCCCGACGACGCCCATGGGGAACGGATTTATTATCTCGAAGGCGCTGGCGGCATGCCCATCGCGTTTTTGTCGAAGGCAAATCTCAAGTAGCAAATAGAGACACAACGGCTTTCTGATATAGTATTTCTATGGCCCATGAAAAAGCTAAAACTATTGAAATAGTAACTCTCGTTGCTTCGCTTCTAAGTCCTGCGATCGTTCTGATTGGCGGATATTACCTGAACGGCCGCATCGACAATCAACTCAACGCAAGCCTTCAGGAACTTGCGGAAGTACACAAGAGTCTAGCAGAGATAGAATTATCCCATTCAGAATTATCTCAAAAGCTCTCCACTGATAAAACTATCGCCGAAAACACAAAGTTAGCGATTGACCTGATCAAATCCGTCAGCCCCGAGGTCATGCTTATGGCGTCCACTCAACACAAACCCTATCGAGAGCAGGGTTACGTTTTTATACCAATAGAAATTAAAAACATTGGCAACCATCCAGTGAACTGGAAATGCACAGACATCATAATCGTAGGCGCAGGTACAATAAACTCTACAGCAACTAACGATGAAAATATTGCTTCTGAGTGGAGTTGTCCCGGCGGCATGATACCTCCAGGCACAACTTTGGAAAATAGGCTGCGCAGCAAACTAACTCATCAAATGAATTCTTTTGACTATAAAGTCACGATAACAATCAGCACGCCGGAATATCTAAGAGTTCTTGTTGAGAATATGGCCACAGACATGGACCTAAACCCTACCTCGGTTCCCAAAGAAAAAAGTTTTAATTATTATCATACTAACGCAAAGCTTATTAATCCGAGTAAAGAGTAATAGATTTTACGCTCCACAGCACTGCTAAATGCTTGGGCTGTATAAGCAAAAAAATCTTATTAACCCCGCCGCTTAGCTTCCTTCGCGGCCATCCGCATAAAGTCCGCTACGCGCGGCTGGATTTCGGAGCGCCAGCGAGAGCCGTTGAAGACGCCGTAATGGCCGACTTCCGGCTGGATGTAGTCGAGCTGCATGTTTTCCGGAATGTTGACGCACAGATCATGCGCGGCCTGCGTCTGACCGATGCCGGAAATGTCGTCATTCTCGCCCTCTACCGTCATCAGCGCGATGTCGGTGATCGCTTCCGGTTTCACCCGGCGGCCGCGATGCATGAACTTGCCTTCAGGCAGAGTGTGCTCCTGAAAAACTTCCTTGATTGTCTGGATGTAAAACTCTTCCGTCATGTCGAGAACGGAAAGATATTCATCGTAAAACTTGCGATGCTTGTCCGCGCTGTCGCCATCGCCCTCCACCAGATGCTGGAAGTAATCGTAATGGGCGTTCACATGGCGGTCGGAATTCATCGACAGGAAAGAATAAAGTTGCACGAAACCCGGATAGACGCGGCGCATGGCGCCGGCATAGGGCCCCGGCACTGTATAGATCATGTTCTGTTCGAACCAGTGCAGCGGGCGCTCCTGCGACAGCTTGTTGGGCACGGTGGGTGAACGGCGCGTGTCGATGGGGCTGCCCATGAGGGTGACTGACGCGGGCCGCAAGGGGTCCTTGTCTTCGGCCATCACGGCGGCGGCGGCGAGAAGCGGCGGCCCCGGCTGACACACAGCCATGGCGTGCGTTCCCGGGCCAATCTTCCGTATAAAGCCGATCAGATAATCGATATAATCGTTGAGATCGAAACGGCCGGCGGACAGCGGCACATGCCGCGCATCCGCCCAGTCGGTGATGTAAACATCATGATCGGGGAGCATCGCCTCCACCGTGCCGCGCAAAAGGGTCGCGTAATGACCGGAGAGCGGCGCCACGATCAGCACTTTCGGATCCGGCTCGGCGCCGCCTTTCGCTTTCGCCAACGCATCGGCGTCGCGTTCGAAATGCAGCAAGGTGCAAAAATCCTCGCGCACCGTTTCTTTAATAACGAGCGGAACTTCCACGCCGTTTACAAAAGTCGAATCGATATCCCATTCCGGTTTGGGATAGCGGCGCATGACATTTTCAAAAACGTCGAGTGCCGCGGCGGCGGAGCGGCCGAACCAGCTCTCAGCGACGGGATTGAAGGGCGAGCGCCAGAATTTGGCGCCGACGCCGGCGGCGATGCGCGCAGGCGCAACGGCGGCGTAAGCTAGCTCATAGGCGGTGTACAACATGGGAGTGCGGCGCGTCCTGACTCTACTCTCGGGCTCAGAGAACCCATCCTGGCTGTTTTATGCTGCATAGCACAAAAAGTGCGCAAAAGTTTAAAGAAACCGGACTATGCGCCCGATTGCCCGCTAGAATCAATCATTTATGACATTTCTGCAAACTTCCACAGGCTTGGGAAGGGTGCCGCTAAGGCTTTGATTTAAAAATGAAAAGTAAATATTGGCGGTTTATTGCCGGATTTCGCGGCGCAAAAGGGCGGCAAGCTCCTGGGGGCTGAGGCCGCCGGCGACGCCTAGCTTTGGCTGGCCCTGACGGTCGACAATGAAGAAAAACCGCTGGTGATTGACCGTATAGCCAAGGGCGCTCTCCGGCAGGTTTTCCTTTTTGGCGTAAAGCTTGTAGCCCTGCCGGGCCGCCTCCGCGGCTTCCACGGACCCGGTCAGCGGAATGATCCGCTCATCAAAGGCGAAATAATCGGTGAGCGCGGCGGGCGTATCGCGCTCGGGGTCCACGGAAATAAAAATCGGCGCGACCTCGTCCGCATCGCCGCCAAGTTCGTTCAACGCAGCGCTCATCACGCCGATATCGCCGGGACAAACATCGGGACAATTAGTGAAGCCGAAATAGACCAGCATCACCTTGCCTTCGAAATCCTCGTCGGTCACCTGCGCTCCGTTTTTGTTCACAAGCTCGAATTCGCCCATGAACTGATCGGAAAGCGCCACCACGCCCTGCGTCGGAATTGCGGCCTCGGGCTCTCCCTGACCGCAGGCGGCGGCGAGCAACAGGATAGCAGGCGCAAAGAAGCGGATCATGACAGCCTCCAGAATGATCGATGGCCGCTTCCTTAGCAGCTTTCCTTTAGAGGGCCATGGGACATTCTTGATTTGTCGCGTTTTGGAGCCGCGAAACTGCTCACACTTTCGCCGAAAACGCTATAAAAGCGCGGAATGCCGCATGCACACGCAGAAAACCAGGCCGCAAAGGATGCCTTGAACGCGCTGAGGGGGCCGGTGCGCCTCAGAACGCTGACGGCGCTGCGCTGGCTCGCCGTATTCGGCCAGTCGCTGGCCATCGTTATCGTGCATTTCGCCCTGGGCTTTGAAACGCCGCTCGGCCTTTGCCTTGCGGCGATCGCAGCGAGCGCATGGCTCAATCTTTTCATTATGCTGCGTTTTTCACCGCAGCGTTTTCTATCCGACCGCGAAGCCGCGGCCTATATCGCCTTCGATATCATCCAGCTTTGCGCGCTCCTGTTTTTCACGGGCGGCATTCAGAATCCGTTTTCAGCCCTGATAATCGCGCCGGTGACGATCGCCGCAAGCGTTTTGCCATTACGGTTTACAATCGGGATCGCGGCCCTCGCCATGGCGGGGGTCAGCCTGCTCGCCATCCAGCACATGCCGATTCCGTGGTATGCGGAGGAATCGCTAGACCTTGCGCCCGTATACAAGGCAGGGGTCTGGGCGGCGCTGACCTTTTCCATTGCTTTCTTCGCCGCTTACGCCCATCGGATCGCCGCTGAATCGGCGCAAATGCGCTCAGCCCTGGCAGCGACGCAACTTGTGCTTTCGCGTGAAGAAAGACTGACTGCGCTGGGCGGGCTTGCTGCAGCGGCGGCGCATGAATTGGGAACGCCGCTCGCCACCATTCAGGTGACCGCAAAAGAAATGCTGCGCGATTTCAAACGCGCTCATCCGGATGAAGAAGACCTGATCGACGACGCGGCCCTGCTCGTCAGTCAGGCCGAACGCTGCCGCGACATACTTGGACGCCTGTCTCGTCATGGCGACGCCGGCGACTTGATGCATGATCAACTCACCGTCGATACGCTGTTGCGCGAGGCGGCGGGCCCGTTTCTCGACCAGCCGGGCGGCCCCGATATTCGTATTGATGGAAAAAGCCTCGACGGCGCGCCGGAGCCGGTGCTGAAGCGCCGTGCCGAAATCGTTTTCGGCCTCCGGAATTTCATTGAAAACGCCGCAGGCTATGCGCGTGGCCATGTCCTTATCCGCGCCGAATGGAGCGCGGAGCGCCTCGCCATCAGCATTCACGATGACGGGCCGGGCTTTTCATCGGAAATCCTCACCCGCCTGGGAGAGCCTTATGTGAGCGCCAGGGGCGGCAAAACCGGGCTCGGGCTCGGCTTTTTCATCGCCAAAACCCTTTTGGAATCAAGCGGTGCGGCGATCCATTTCGACAACCGGCCTTTTCAAAACAGCGAACGCAGCGCAGCCGGCGCGTGGGTCCAGGCGGAATGGGCGCTAAACGACCGATCCTCGGGCCTAATTGCTTGAAATCCGCCCGAAAAAGCGCATTTATGGGATGACCATTTCCACACGCAAGAAACGCTCCCCGGTAAGAAAGCATGACCCAACTCGACGAAGCCCGCGCCGACGACCAGACTCTGCCAGAGGATGCGACGCTGTTGATCGTCGATGATGACGAACCTTTCCGCACGCGTCTCGGCCGGGCGCTTGAAAAGCGCGGTTTCCAGCCAATCCTCGCCGCAGGCGTCTCTGACGCCGAAACCATGATTAAGGATATTCCGCCGGCCTTCGCCGTGGTGGATCTGCGGCTTGAAGACGGCGACGGGTTGAAGGTCGTCGAACGCATTCGCGAACAACGCGACGACTGCCGCGTCGTCATGCTGACCGGCTATGGCAACATCGCCACCGCCGTCGCCGCTGTAAAAGCCGGCGCCATCGATTATCTCTCGAAACCGGCGGATGCGGACGATGTGGAGAAAGCGCTTCTTGCGCGTCCCGGCGAACGGCCGGCGCCGCCCGAAAACCCTATGTCTGCAGACCGCGTGCGCTGGGAGCATATCCAGCGTGTCTACGAACTCTGCGACCACAATGTTTCCGAAACCGCCCGCCGCCTCGGCATGCATCGCCGCACGCTGCAACGCATTCTTGCGAAACGCGCGCCGAAATAGGCTGAACAGCCTTTTTACCAGCGACTTGCGGCAAACCGTGCGCTAGGCGCGGTGAACCGAACGCCATGGCTGCATTAGGATTTGCCCTTCCAGGCTTATCTTGCCAAAACCGGCGTCAGCCAATTTTCCAGAAGAGGTCTTTCATGCGTCATTTCCTGCCGATGCTCGCCGGCGCCGCCATGCTGGCGCTCGCGCCCCTGGCCGCAGCCGCCGCCGATATCGAACTCCCCTATGAAGAATTCACGCTCGATAACGGGTTGAAGCTCATCGTCCATGAAGATCGGAAGGCGCCGCTGGTCGCAGTGTCGATCTGGTATCACGTCGGTTCGAAAGACGAGCCCGAAGGCAAGACTGGCTTCGCGCATCTGTTTGAACACATCATGTTCAACGGATCGGAAAACTTCGACGACGACTGGTTCGGCCCGCTGGAGGAAGTCGGCGCCACCGGCCTCAACGGCACCACCTGGTTCGACCGCACCAATTATTTCCAGACCGTGCCGACCACCGCGCTGGAGCGCGTTCTCTGGATGGAATCGGACCGCATGGGTCACCTTCTCGGCGCGCTGACCCAGGAAAAGCTCGATGAACAGCGCGGCGTCGTGCAAAACGAAAAACGTCAGGGCGACAACCAGCCTTATGGACGGATGGAATACGCAACGCTGGCCGGGCTTCTTCCCGCCGGTCACCCCTACAGCCACTCCACCATCGGCTCCATGGAGGACCTGGAAGCGGCGTCGCTCGAAACCGCAAAGCAATGGTTCAAGGATTATTACGGCGCGGCGAACGCCGTGCTCGTCCTCGCCGGCGACATCGATCCGGAAGCCGCGCGCGACCTCGTCGAAAAATATTTCGGCGACATCCCCGCCGGACCGCCGGTGACGCAGACCAAAGCCAATGCACCGAAACTCGACGTCAACAAGCGCGAAGTCATGTATGACCGCGTGCCGCAACCGCGCCTCGACCGCAACTGGGTGGCCCCGGGACGCACCACCCGCGAGGCTGTGCTGCTCGATCTCGCCGCGCAGGTTCTCGGCGGCGGCAAAACCTCCCGCCTTTACAAACATCTGATCGACGATCTGCAAATCGCAACATCGGCCACCGCCAACAATCAGGATCATGAGCTGTTGAGCTTTTATTCCGTGACCGTGGACGCGAAGGCGGACGCCGACCGCGCCGAAGTGGAGCGCGAAATGGAAGCGGTAATCGAGGAATTTCTCGCCAAAGGCCCCACCGCGGATGAACTCTCGCGCGCCAAAACCAGCATCAAGGCCGACGTGCTGCGGGGGCTTGAGGAAATCGGCGGCTTCGGCGGCAAGGCGACGGCGCTTGCGCAAGGCGCGCTTTACGCCGGCGATCCGGGCTTCATCCTGACCCAGCTTGAATGGCTTGAAGAAGCAACGCCCAAAGACGTGCTCGCCGCCGCGCAAGACGTGATGTCCGCCGGCTATTACCAGCTCGACGTTCTTCCGTTTCCGGAATATTCGACGAGCGAATCCACCGTCGATCGCTCGACCGGCATTCCCGATGTGACCACGACGCCTGATCTTGTCTTTCCGGAGGTTCAGGAAACGACGCTTTCCAATGGCGTGAAGCTGGTGCTTGCAGAACGTCACACCATGCCGCTGGTTGAGATCGCCGTGCAGTTCGACGCCGGTTACGCAGCCGACTCCGTCGAAGGCGGCAAGCTGGGCGCCTCGTCCTTCGCGGCCTCCATGCTCGATGAAGGCACCAAGCGCCGCTCAGCCTCCGACATCGCCGAAGAACTGGAAGCGCTCGGCGCCAATCTTGGCTCCGGCGCCAATCTCGACGTCAACACGGTGAGCATGTCGGCGCTGAAAGAGAATTTACGGCCTTCGCTAGACATTCTCGCCGACGTCATTCGCAACCCGTCCTTCGAGCAGTCGGAGATCGACAAGCTGCGCGGGCGCTGGCTCGCGGCCATCGAGCAGGAAAAAGCCAATCCGGTGCAGCTCGCCCTGCGTCTCCTGCCGCCTCAGATTTACGGCGACGGCCATGCTTACGCTGTGCCGCTGACCGGTTCGGGCACGGTAGACTCCATCAACTCGCTGACCCGCGACGACCTTGTGAGCTTCCACGAGAAATGGATGCGCCCCGACAATGCAACGATCTTCGTTGTCGGCGATACGACCATGGACGAGATCAAGCCGCTGCTTGAGCAGGCATTCAACCGCTGGTCGGCGCCGTCTTTGCCGGTTCCGCAGAAGAACGTGGCGCAGGTTGAGCGACCGGCGAAAGGCAAGGTGATTCTTGTCGACAAGCCGGGCTCGCCGCAATCGCTCATTCTCGCGGCCCATGTGGCGCCGCCCTCGAACGCGCCCGATGAAATCGCCATCAACGCGATGAACGACATCATCGGCGGCCAGTTCTCGGCGCGGGTGAACATGAATCTGCGCGAGGACAAGGGCTGGGCTTACGGCGCCTACACTTTCCTGCAGGGCGCGAAAGGCCAGCGGCCATTCATGGTCTATGCGCCGGTGCAGACCGACAAGACGAAAGAATCGCTGAACGAGCTTTTGACCGAACTCAACGCCTACAAGACGACAAAGCCGGCGACGGCGGCGGAGCTGAACCGCACCGTGCTGAACAATGTCCGCTCCCTGCCCGGCTCGTTTGAAACTTCGGGCGACGTTCTCGGCAGCCTGACGGCGAGCGCGCGTTATGGACGGCCATGGAACTATCCGGCGACGGTGAAGGACAAATATCAGGCGCTCACCATCGATGACGTTGAAGCCGCGGCGGAAGAGGTCATTCACCCGGAAAGCCTTGTCTGGGTGATCGTCGGCGACCGCGCGGAGATCGAGGCGGGCGTCGCCTCCCTAAATCTCGGCCCCATCGAAGTAAGAAGCGCCAGCGATCTTTAGGCGCGTTGTAATGCTGATAAGGCTTAGTTCCCTTTCGGCCTTGCAGGCCGCCGCAGCGGCTATCGCTGCGGCGGCGCTCGGCGCCTGTCAGCCAGATCAGGATGCGCAAGCGGATCTGGAGGCGGCGAATCTTGAAAAGGCTATTTACTGCATGGAGCTTCTCGAAAAGCATCATGATCTGGAGACCGCGGACCGGGAGTGTTTTGGCGAGACCTATATTCAGCACACGCCCTGGCTGCCTGACGGAAAGGAAGCCGTTCTGGAAGTCTTTGCTTCGCGGCTGGAAAGAAATCCGGAAAAAACGATCGAGATCAAACGTGTTGCCGCCGATGGCGATCTCGTCTGGATCCATCTTCATTCGAAACAAAACGCCGAAGACGCCTTGGGCATCGCCGTCGTCAATATTTTCAGAATGCAGGATGGAAAGTTCGTCGAGCACTGGAATGTGGTGCAGGCTGTCCCGGAAGAATCCGCAAACAACAACACGATGTTTTAGCCAAAAAGCTACAGACAAAGAAAAACGCCGCCTCGAAAGGGCGGCGTTTTTCTTTGTCTAATTTTTCGAAAGCGTCAGGCGCGGACCATCCGAACCACGTCAGCCTCAAGCGCGATCGCCTCGCCATCGAGGAACAGGACCGTGTAAGGCACATAGCCGCCAAGGTCGCCATTGGGCATCTTGGCTTTCACCCGCACGTCGACCGCCCAGCAGGGCACGCCCTCATAGCCGCGAAGATCGGCGAAAACCTGATAGGGCTCGCCCACGAAATCAAAGCGGGCGGAACGCGGATCGGTCAGGCGCTCCCCGAAATAATCCACCGTGAGCGTCTCATAATCAGCGGGTGCAGCGCCAAAATCAGCGGCGATCGCGGCCGCGCCAAAGGCGAGCGTTGCGGCGATCCCGGCAAGAGCTTGTTTTATCTTCATTTTATGCTCCTTTCCGTCAAAAATAATAGGTTTCAGTTTCATGACACTTTTGCGACTTATGTGTCACTAAACTGTCATATACATGTCACCCAACTGTCATGTCAACAGAAATGCGCAAAATGTGCGCAAAAATCTCCCGCACAGGGTGCGCATATCCTTTTCGCCACAAGATGCAGGAGAAAAGCGACGGCGAGAAATGACCCTTCCATTTGATTCAGGCATAGGCCCCGGCGCGCTTTTTGAATAATGTAACGGCCAATAGGGGTTTTTAGAGCAAGGGGTATTCCATGGCGCGCTCGCTTGAACGGTCGGTCAAATTTGTCCGGCCCGGTAGCTACATCATGAACATGCTGCTCTTCCTGCTCGTGGTCGGCGCGATCGTTTTCTATCTATCGCCCTGGAGCCCGCAGCCATCCCCTCTCCTTGCCGACGCCTTCGCAGCAAACCCCGCGCTTAACGGTCTTATCCTCGGCGTTCTCGCCATCGGCATCATCTATAATCTACGGCAGGCGGGCGTGATCGACCCGGCAGTGCGCTGGGTGGAGGCGTTCCGCGAGTCCGTTGACCCGGCGCGATCGCGCCTGCCCCGCGCGCCGAGCCTCATCGGCGCCATGTCGCGGCTTCTTCTCGACGCGGATACGCGTTCCGGCAAGCTATCGCCGGAATCGACGCGGGCCATTCTCGATTCCATCGGCACACGGATGGATGAAGGCCGTGAGATGGGCCGCTATCTCATGAATCTTCTGGTCTTCCTTGGCCTCCTCGGCACCTTCTGGGGCCTCCTTGAAACTGTCAACGCCGTTGCCGACACCATCAACGGCCTCGCCAATACGGGCGGCGCCGCCGAAGACGCAGTCACGCAGTTGATCGCCAATCTGCGCGAGCCCCTGTCCGGCATGGGCACGGCCTTTTCCTCGTCGCTCTTCGGTCTTGGCGGCAGCCTGATCGTCGGCTTTCTCGACCTGCAAGCGGGCCAGGCGCAAAACCGTTTCTATACGGATCTTGAGGACTGGCTTGCGGGCATGACAGAAACCGTGCGCACCGGCGGCAAGGGCGGGGCGACCTATTCCGCCGATATCGATGACGGCGACCTTGTGGGCGCCATTCAGGCGCTGGAAGCCGCGCTCGCCGCCAATACGGAAACCCAGATCAAGGCGGCGGCCGGCCAGACCGCCGAACTGAAAGACGAGATCAGAGCGCTCAACCGAACCCTTATTCGCGTCGGCGGCGGAGAGTAGCCATGGCGCGACGGCGCACCCGCAGCGAGGCCAATATCTGGCCGGGCTTTGTCGACGGGTTGTCGACTCTGCTGCTCGTTCTCATGTTCGTTCTGTCGATTTTCGTCGTGGCGCAATTCTATCTCGGCGACCGGCTGAATGTGGTGAAACAAGAGCTCGCCGACAAAGATTCCGAGCTTGCCCGCCTCATCGCGCAAATCAATTCCCTGAACGATCAGCTTGGGCTGGCGCAAGCGGAACGCGAGCGCCTGCAAGCGCAAGTATTGTCGCTGGAAGACACGATCGCACAAAAAGACGAGGAGCTGGCGGGCCTCGCCGCCGCGCTGGCGACCAGTCAGGCCGCCGTCGCCGCCTCCGCCGAAGAACTGGAAGCGGAAAAGGCGCTCTCCGAAGAACAGAAAAGCGAAATCGCGACGCTCAATGCGCAAATCGCAGCGCTCCGCCGCCAGCTTGCAAGCCTTCAGGAAGCGCTCGACGCCGCTGAAGCGAAAGACAAGGAACAGCAGGCGCAGATCGAAAACCTGTCGCAGCGCCTGAACGCCGCCCTCGCCCGCAAAGTACAGGAGCTTCAGGAGGTGCGCTCGCGTTTCTTCGAAGCGTTGCGGGAAGCATTGGGCGACCGCACGGACATCAAGGTCGTCGGCGACCGCTTCATCTTCGAAAGCGACATTTTGTTCGGCTCCTGCTCCGCGACGCTGGGCGAGGCGGGCAAGGTGGAGCTCGACAAGCTCGCCAGCGCGCTTCTCGACATTCAGGGCGACATCCCAACCGAGGTGAACTGGGTGTTGCGAGTGGACGGCCATGCGGACGCGTCGCCGCTCGGCCCCTCATGCCGCGCCGTATTCGATTCCAATCTCGATCTGTCGGCGCAGCGGGCCATTTCCGTCGTGCAATATCTGAACAGCCGCGGCGTGCCGGAACGGCGCCTGCTCGCCACCGGCTCCGGCTCGTCTGCGCCGCTGGTGTCTGGCTATTCGGCCGGCGCGCTTGCGCAGAACCGGCGCATTGAATTCAAGCTGACGGAGCGTTGATACGCTCGAAAGGGGGAAGGCATGAAAAAACTCCTGATCGCCGCCGCGTCACTCGCGGCGCTCTCAGGCGGGATCGTCCATGCGCAATCACAATCGGACGACACGCCGGCGGAAGCGCGCGTATCGGAAGAAGAAGCGGCGCAAAACCCGCCCGACCCGCGCCTCATCGCCGAAGAGCTGCGCGCCAAGGCAAGGCGCATTCCCCGGCGCAATCTCGCCGCCGCCCTGCGCGCCGCTTCGGACGAACGCGACGATCGCGCGCGCACGATTTCGCGGCGCCCCGATCTTGAAGCCTTGCGTGAAGACTTAAGACGAACCGAAGCCGAAGACGAAGAAAGAAATGTTTCGGCGATCCGCGATCTTTCCAGCCAGACCTTCGCCGCCGCCCCTAGCGAAGCGCCGCCGCCCCCGCCCGGCATCCGGGCGGTGTCCGCGGAACGCCTTCGCAGCGCCGACGCCGAGGAAGTCGCGCGCGCGAGCATCCCCGTGCTGTTGCCGGCGGAATTGCGCGATCGCATGAAAGTCTACGGCATGGAAAATGTCTATACGGCGACGGCGAGGATCGACGCCGAGGCGCGGCTTCTTATTTCCGGCACCTGCAACCGCGTCGTCGGCGGCGACCCGGATGTTGTCGCGTTTCGAAAACGCATCGCACAGCAGCCGCGCCGCCTCGAAGGCACGCGCGCCAGCTATCAGATGAGCCGCAACGATTTCGGCGTGGATCTCAGTTTTTCAAAATTCGGCTGCGGCTATGTTATGACGGTTGAGTGCGGCGATCCCGGCGCCGATCCGCGCTGCGCCGCAGACGACTATGTGACAGGTCTTGCGCAGTCGATGATCCTCGCAAACCCTGAACTGGCGGGAGGCGAATAATGACCGATCTACAAAAAGTCTTGCTTGCGTTGTTGCTTTCACTCTCTCTGGCCGCCTGCGATCAGCCCGGCGGCGAGGTCCCCGATCCTGTCGATCCCGGCCCCGAAGAGCCAGACGATCCCATGGAGCCGGGGCCTATCGAACCAGATCCGGATGAGCCTGATCCGATTCCCGAAGAGGAATTCCTCGAAGACAGCGAAGGCCGCGAATTCAGCTATGTGCCCGTGGGCGATCTTCTGCCGAATTCCGGCCCCGGCCATCAGGACACAACGATTTATCGTCCCGATATCCTGTTTCCCCTTGAAGACGCGGCGTTTCTGAACAGTCAGGTCTATCGCTATGGCGGCAGTCAGGGCTCCCTCAACGGCATGGAGGGCTGGCAGTGCGAGACTTCGAATTATGACTATCCGTGGCAGGACACGTTCTGCGAGTCACGCTCGCGCTCCCAGATCATGTGCCCTGATGGCGGTCATGAAGGCGTCGACATCCGCCCCGCCACCTGCATCCCCGAAAGCGGCGCGACGCACTGGGCTGTGGCGGTGGAGGACGGGCGCATCGTCGGGCTCGACGGGTCGAAATACACTGTGCGCCTGCAAACCGAAGACGGCACGCTCTACCGCTATCTGCATCTGAAAATGAACCAGCTCGCCGTCGCCGACGGCCAGTTCGTCACCAAAGGCCAGCGCATCGGCAAAGTCTCGAACGACTTTTACAATTCCGCCGGAGACCTCGTGCCGACGACCTATCACCTGCATTTCGAGATGTATCAGAATTACGCGCCGGACGAGGAAACCGACCCCGTCTTCGATCAGGTCAACCCTTACATGACGCTCGTCAACGCGTATGAGAAAAAGTTGCGCGCCCAGTAATTCGCGTTCAGCGCTCAACCGCCAAACGCCACGGCGTGCATGATCCGGCCGGGCATGAAAGCGAAGGCGCCGGCGATAATCAGTCCGCCAATAAAAATCCCGATAAAGGGCCGCGCATGGTTTTTCAGCGCCGGCCCGCCCTTCAATAGCAACAGACTGCCGCTTATAAGACCGAAGGCCGTCACAATCGTGAAGATGTGGATGAAAGAGAACCACCGCGCCAGGGGCAGGCCCGGATAGAGCGCGGGGCGCACAAACACGCTGCTGACGGTGATGATGGCCATCAGGACGATCCAGACGGCGCCGAGCGTCTTGTGCGGGAGCGTGCCTTTCGGCGCCGCAAGCTGGAACAGCCCCAATGCGAAGGCGGCGAAGGCGGCATAGGCGTGAAGCTGGATAATCCAGGGAGCCTCAAGCAACGGTTGCAGCGACATGACGCTCTTTCTCAGCAGCCAGGTTTGTTCGGCCGCAACTAATCGACTCTGCTTTTCAGATTGCTGTCCTCATCGCGCTTTTTCAAGGAAAAAGCGATCCAGACGCCGATCAGCGTCGCCGCGAGCCCGAACCAGGTCAGCGCATATTCAAGATGCCGGTTATTGAAATCGAGACGCGTCGTACCGCCCTTGGGCCAGTCGCGCCCATCCACGGCAAACCGGTCGATGTAATAGGGCGCGGCGTCGGCGCCCGTCTCAGCGGCGAACATGGCCGGGTCGCGCACAAACCATAATCCGCCTGCGGATTTTCCTTCCGGCTGGAACCAGGAAGCGGGCGGCGTCGGCTGTTCCGCATATCTGAAAAGCCCGGTCACTGTCGTTTCCTCATCATCCGGCAAATCTGCGACAGCGCCGGTCTCGGTTTGCGGCGCAAATCCTTCATTGACAAAAACGTCCTCGCCAGACGGACCGGCGATAGGTGAAAACACATAGACGCCGGGCTCGCCGTCATAGGTCCCGAAAACGCGAGCAACCCTGTCGCGATCAATCCGTCCAGAAATCGTCACCGGCGTATATTCCATATTCTCGCCGGCTTCGGCGCGGCGCATGGCCTCTGCGAACGGAATGGGATCGGCATTCACGCGGGTCTCAACCTGCGCGATGAGACCCTGTTTCCACTCAAGCCGGCGCACTTGCCAGAAGCCGAGCGCGATGAGAATCGCGAGGGCGAATACGCTCACCACACTTAGCACAGGGCGGAACTGAAACCGGTACGCGCCCATCTATTCGTCGAGACGGCCTTCTTCGGCCTTGTTGGCGTATTGCAGCGCGATCAGCGTCGCCTTTAGGGGCCGCAGCAAGGCGAGGATCAGAACGACGGCAAAGAGCATGCTCAATCCCAGCGCCACGCCAATGGGCGCATACCAGACAAAACGCGCGATAAAGGCCAGCGCCACGGCGATGAAACCGACGATGAAAATAACAAAAACCGCCGGGCCATCGCCCGAATCCGCCTTAGCGTAATCGAGGCCGCAGATCTCGCAAACCGGCGCCAGTTTCAAAAAGCCCTCGAACAGTTTTCCCTGTCCGCAGCGCGGGCATTTGCCGCCGAAACCGGCGGCGTAAGGCGAGACGGGAGGATAATAGGCCATGAAGGGTGATTTATTCCATTTCTGTTAAGGGCTGCGCAGGCGTAATCAGGATCGCGGCGTCCATCATCTGTCGCACATCGCCGCGGTGATAGGCTTTCGCCGGCTCGACCAGTCCGCGCAGCGTCTTGACCGCACAGACTTCGAAATCATCGTCATCGGTTTCAAGATCGCCGCGCGCGATCAGCCGCGCGCGCAATTCTGCGGGCAGTTCGGGACAATTCATCATGATGAGCAGCAATCCGCCATCGCGCCGTTTGCCGTAATAATAAACGAAACTGTCGCCTTCCGCGGACTGGACGGCGTAGCCGCCCCGCGCAATCTTCCGGAAGCGCAACCGCGCCGGCTCCTCGCCTTCCGTCAGGAAAAGATAATCGCGGGTTTTCTGACGCTCTACGGCGAAGCGGTCGCAATCGGCGCCGTCGGCGATCTCTCCGTCTTCAAGCGGACAGGCGAGAAAGTCGCCATCGCGGAAAGGCCGCGCCTTGCCCGTTTTTGCATCAAGCACCGGCGTTTCGGAAACAAGGCATCCGGCGAGCGCCAGCATGGCGGCGAGCGCAAGCGCGACACGAAGATGGATCAGAGAGCGCATGGCGCCCTCCCAAATCTGCTGCAAAGGCAGTTTAGGACAAAAGCCCCTGATTGCCGAGAACGTAGATAAAGGCGAAGAGGAACAGCCAGACAACGTCCACAAAGTGCCAGTACCAGGCGGCGCATTCAAAGCCGAAATGGCGCTCCGGCGTGAAATGGCCGGCGAGCGCCCGGAACAGGCACACGATCAGGAAGATCGTGCCGATAATCACGTGAAGCCCGTGAAAGCCGGTCGCCATGAAGAAGGAGGCGCCGTAAATGCCGCCGCCGGAAAAGGTGAACAGCTCGTAGTGGAGGGCTTCGTAATATTCGACCGCCTGCAGCGCGGTAAAGATCATGCCGAGAATGATGGTGAGGATGAGGCCGTTGACGAGGCCTTTTTGATCATTGTGCTGAACAGCGTAATGCGCCCAGGTCACGGTCGTGCCGGAAAGCAACAGGATCAGCGTGTTGAGCAGCGGCAGTCCCCATGGGGACAGGGGCTCGACGCCCACCGGCGGCCAGACGCCGCCTGTCGCATGCAAGCGACCGTCATTGCCGATATAGGCGGGATCGCCCGCCGGGTTCAGCATCTGCGCGCCATCGGCAAGCGTCACCGGCTCAAAGGCGCCGGGGAACAGCGCGGCGCCGAAAAACGCCCAGAACCAGGCGGCGAAGAACATCACCTCCGACGCAATGAAGAGCAGCATGCCGTAACGCAGGCCGAGACGCACGACGGTTGAGGTGTTTTCGCCCGTCAGGCTTTCCTTGATGATGTCGCGCCACCAGCCAATCATGGTGACGATCACGCCGGCGAAGCCGAGCATGAAAAGCCAGTTGCCCCTGAAACCGATCATCTTGGCGACACAGTCTTCGCCGGGAACCGCCCCGCCGATCATAAGGCCGCATCCGTCGCCGCTGGACTGCATCCAGGCGACCGCGCCGATCATCATGATGGCGGCGGAGACCGAGCCGATGAACGGCCATGGAGAAGGATTAACGAGATGGTAGTCGTGCTTGACTTCGGCGCCCGCCATAGCTGGTCCCTCTGAAGCGAATCCGGAAATGCTTTGTGAGATTTCTATACTGGGGCGGGCCGAAAATCCAAGCGCCAAGGGCGTCTAAGGCGCGCTCCCCGCCGCGCTATTCGGCCGCAGCGTCGCCGCCCCCGCCGGAAGTCTCCCAGGGGAAAAAGGTGTAGGCGAGCGTAATTGTCTGGACATCGTCGAGATTGGGGTCGTCGGCAAGTTTCGGATCGATAAAATAGGTGACCGGCATGGAGACCCTCTCCCCCGGCTCAAGCGTTTGTTCGGTAAAGCAGAAACACTCGATTTTCTTGAAATAAATTCCGGCTTTGGCGGGGGTGACATTGAAGCTCGCGCGACCCGTGACAGGGCGGGAGGACTGGTTTTCCGCCTCGAAGAACGCGAGCTTCGTTTCGCCGATCTTGAGGCTCTGCGACACCTGCTCCGGCTTGAAACGCCAGGAAAGGCCGTTGTTCACGGCGGCGTCGAAACGCACCGTAATCGGCCGGTCCAGAACCTCGCGGGCGCCCGCGTCGGCGCGCTGGACGGTCCCGCCCCAGCCGGTGACCTGGCAGAAGGCGCGGTAGGCCGGAACGGCGGCGAACGACATCGCCACCATGCCGGCGACGACGCCTGAAACAATCATCGCGGTCTTGCGGTTTCTTTTCGCGCTTTCATTGATCATGGCCCGGTAGGTCCTCAAATATTCGCGCTGAGTTTTAAAATCGTCACCAGAAAAACAATCAGCATGAACCCCGCCAGCGACAGGGCGATCGCCAGATTGCGGCGCTTTCGCTGTTTTTCTTCTTCAGGCGTCATCGCTCTTTCCTGCTCTTGGCAGAGATCAGAGATAAGTCGCCGCCATGGCCTCGATTAGCAATGCGGCGAAAAGCGCAAAAAGGTAAATTATTGAAAATCCGAAGAGTTTCTTGGCCGACGCGTAATCGCCCTCGCTTGCGCGATAGACTTTCCAGGCCAGCCAGACAAACCCAGCGCCTAGCGCCGCGCTGACCGCAAGATAAAGGTAACCCGCCATGCCGAGGAAAAACGGCGCCAGCCCGGCGGCGGCGAGGATCAGCGCATAGGCGAAAATCTGACGCCGTGTCGACGCCTCGCCTTTCACCACCGGCATCATCGGGACTCCGGCGCGCCCATAATCGCCGCTGCGGAACAAAGCGAGCGCCCAGAAATGCGGCGGGGTCCACAAGAAGATGATGGCGAAGAGGACCCACGGCTCCAGCGGCGCCGTTCCGGAAGCGGCGGCCCAGCCGACAACTGGCGGCAATGCGCCGGCCGCGCCGCCGATGACAATATTCTGCGGCGTCGAGCGTTTCAGCCACATGGAATAGATGACGACGTAAAAAAAGATGGTGAAGGCAAGGAGCCCTGCGGCGAGATAGTTGGAGGCCAGCGCCAGAAGCGCCACGGAGAGGGCCGACAGAAAACCGCCAAACGCGGCCGCCTCGGCGCGGGGCACGCGGCCGGCGGGCACGGGCCGGCCTGCGGTGCGCGTCATGACCGCATCGATATCCGCGTCCCACCACATATTGAGTGCGCCAGACGCGCCGGCGCCCACGGCGATCGCAAACAGCGAAACGAGCGCCAGCAGCGGGTTGAGCCCGCCCGGCGCGGCCATCATGCCCACGAAAGCGGTAAAGATAACCAGCGACATGACGCGCGGCTTCAACAGCGCGAAATAATCGCCCGGACCCGCCAGGGAATAGGTCTGCCCCGCAAGCGTATAGGGCTCAGGCTTCATCGCAGTATCGCTCATGGCGCGGCTTATGCCTCAAAGCCGCTGACAAGGGAACAAAAACAAGGCGGCCGCAGCGTGTTTCGACGCCGCAGCCGCCCCTGATCTTAATTTCGATCCCTCTACGAGCGGCCGAAGACCGTCCGCACGCCAAACAGGATCAGAATGAGGAACATAAAGGCGATGAAATAGGCGAGCAGCGTTCCCGCCTGCAAGTTCATAAAATGCGACCAGCTCGATTCGAGCTGCCACACCGCGCGGTCGCCATAGGTCGCCTCGGGCGAGGGCCCGCGGAAATAGCCACGCAGGAAACCGCCAAGCGCAAACAGCACCAGCGCCAGCAGCGTCATCGATCCGATCTGCGTGCCGCGCCGCATCAGGAGCGACGCCACCAGCACCGACCCGAAGGCGATAACCAGCGCGAGCATGTCGCCGTTTAGAAAAGTCGCCCTGAAAATCCCCGCCACATCATTGATGATGGTTTCAAGCATGTCCCCTCCACATTGTCTTGCCCGCTTGCCAAACACCTCTCACAGCGGGCGGTTGCCTCATGGTTAATGAATATTAACGGATTCCGCTGCGCCTCGCCAGCCATGCAAGGCGCCTGAATCATGAAGGTTTTTCAAAGCCCAAAGAAAAACCCCGCCGCGGCGGCGCCGGGCGGGGTTTTATTCGGAAGCGGGAATCCTGGAGCAGCTAGGTCGCGTTTTCGAACCGCAAAACCGGTTCCCGCTTTTGCTGAAAACGCTCCTAGTGGAATTCCGCGGCGTTCTTGTCGAAACGCGGCAGTTCGTTGAACTGGTGGAAGGGCGGCGGCGATGGCAGCGTCCATTCCAGCGTCGTGGCGCCCTCGCCCCAGGGATTGGCGGCGGCTTTCTTCCGGTAGATGAAGAAGGCGTCGATCATGGCGACGAGGAAAACCGCCATGCCCACAAGGGTCACCGCATAACCAAGGGACGACACCCCGTGCCAATAGGCAAAGGCTTCCGGATAATCGATATAACGGCGCGGCATGCCCTGCAGGCCGAGGAAATGCTGCGGGAAAAAGATCAGGTTCACGCCAATGAACATGACCCAGAAATGCAACTGGCCGAGCCATTCGCGATACATCTTGCCGGTCATTTTCGGGAACCAGTAATACCAGCCAGCGAAAATCCCGAAGACGGCGCCAAGCGAAAGCACGTAGTGGAAGTGTGCGACGACATAATAGGTGTCGTGCATGTAATGGTCGATGCCCGCATTGGCGAGCAACACGCCGGTGACGCCGCCCACGGTGAAGAGGAAAATGAAGCCGATGGCCCAGACCATGGGCGTCTTGAACTGGATCGAGCCGCCCCACATGGTCGCGATCCAGGAGAAGATCTTGATGCCGGTCGGCACCGCGATGACCATGGTCGCCGCCACGAAATAGGCCTTCATGTTTACTGAAAGGCCCACTGTGTACATGTGGTGCGCCCAGACGATGAAGCCGACGAAACCGATGGCCACCATGGCGTAGGCCATGCCGAGATAGCCGAAGATCGGCTTGCGCGAGAAGGTCGACACGATGTGCGAGATGATGCCGAACGCCGGAAGGATGAGAATGTAGACTTCCGGGTGGCCGAAGAACCAGAACAGATGCTGGAACAAAAGCGGGTCGCCGCCGCCGGCCGCATCGAAGAAAGACGTGCCGAAATTGCGATCGGTGAGAAGCATGGTGATCGCGCCCGCGAGCACAGGAAGCGACAGCACCAGGAGGAACGCCGTCACGAGAACCGCCCAGGCGAAGAGCGGCATCTTGTGCAGCGTCATGCCCGGTGCGCGCATGTTGAAGATCGTCGTGATGAAGTTGATGGCGCCGAGGATCGACGAGGCGCCCGCAAGGTGCAGCGACAGGATCAACAGATCCATCGCGGGCCCGGGATTGCCCGTCGCTGATGACAATGGCGGATACAAGACCCAGCCGCCGCCGAAGCCGAGATTGGACCCGTAGCCGGGCACGAACAGCGACATGGTGATGAGAATGCCCGATGCGCCATAGAGCCAGAACGAAATGTTGTTCATCCGCGGGAAGGCCATGTCCGGCGCGCCGATCATGATCGGCACGAACCAGTTGCCGACCCCGCCGATCAGCGCGGGCATCACCATGAAGAAGATCATGATGAGGCCGTGATAGGTCGTCAGCACATTGTAGAAGTTATAGGCCGCCGTATACTCGTCTGGCTGCACATCGGCAGGGTTCGCCGCGGTCCAGTGCGTGAGGATCGTCACGCCGGGCTCTGCAAGCTCCCAGCGCATGAGGCCCGACATCGCGCCGCCGACAATGCCGGCGATAATCGCAAAGATCAGATAGAGCGTGCCGATATCCTTGTGGTTCGTGGAAAAGAACCAGCGGACAAAGAAAGGCGGCGTGTGGTCGTGTGCGTCGTGATGGGCGCCGTGTGCTTGTGCGTCAGCCATTGATGATTGCCCTTCTCTTATTCAGCTTGAGCGCCGGCGCCGGCCTGCGCGAGCTTCACATTATCGTCGGCGAACATGGGTTCGAGACCGGCCAGCGCGCGCTGGCTGTCGACCCATGCTTCGAATTTCGGACGGGAGACCACCTCGACCGCGATCGGCATGAACGCATGCCGGATGCCGCAGATTTCAGAGCACTGCCCGTAATAGACGCCTTCCTCTTCGGCCCGGAACCAGGTCTCGTTAAAGCGGCCCGGCACGGCGTCGATCTTCAGCGCAAAGTTCGGCAGCGCCCAGGAGTGAATGACATCGGACGCCGTCGTCGTCACGCGAACGGTTTCGCCCACAGGAACGACAACCCGGTTGTCCACTTCAAGACGATAGAGCTCCGGGGTGGTCTGATCTTCGGGCGCCATGTCCGAAAGGAATTCAAAATCGCCGAAATCGGGATAGGCGTAGTTCCAGCCCCATTGCCGCCCTGTCACTTTCAGGGTCATGGTCGGGGCAAGCACAATTTCCTTCTCGCAAGCGTCGATATAGCGTTTGGCCGTGGGGCAGTCGGTGACGTTTTGCGTCGACCGGCCGCCACGGAGGATGACGCTCGATCCGCGCGGCGCCGGTTCGTTGAGCGAAACGACCAGATCGCTTTCTCCCCAGCCATCGACGCTGAAATCCTTACGGTGTTTCAGCGTCCGCCGTTCAGCGCCGGTATCAACGATCACCTGAAGATGATCGGCGCGCTTGACCATGCGGCTTTCCGGAAAATCATTGGGAAAAACGAAATCGACAGTCTGGCCGTCGCCGCGCGCCACGACCTGTTTGCCGTCGGGCGTCACGCCTTCCTTGAAAAGAAGTTCAAAAGACGGGAGTGCGATGATCAAAAGGATCAGGATCGGTATGCCGGTCCAGATCACTTCAACGAGCGTGTTGTGGCTGAACTTTTTCGCAACCGGGTTCGACTTGGAATTGTAGCGAACCATCACCCAGATGAGCAGCGCAAGCACCAAAAGGCTGATGCCTGTCATGATCGGCATCAGAATGCCGTTATGGAAAAAGTGAACTTCTTCAGCGAGGGCCGAAGCCGCCGGCTGCATATCGATCCCGCCGGGTTCCGGCAAAGCATAGGCTGCGGACGCCGCCATCACGCTTAGTCCGAGAAGCCCCGAAATAGTCTTTTTCATTGTCGCATCCCGCGCCTGTCGCCAACCTTATCGCGAGGCCGGCCCTGTCAAAACTTGCCGCTTCGATACGCCTGCCCGAGCGCCAAGGTCAAACTTTTCGATCAATCGATCAGGGCGGGTTATAAGCCGCCCACGGGCGGCGCGTCATCGCGCCCGCGAGGGAAAAATGGTCGCAGCACGCGCTTCGCGGAGCTGGCCGCAAGGCCTTGAATCCGCTAGGCTGGGGAAAGTCGTGAAAGGATAGCCGCCTTATGACCTTCACAGCGGGCCTTTGGATGGCGATGGCCCTCGCCGCCCTCGGACAAAATGGAGAGCGCGGCGAGCTTATCTTCAAAGCGGTGATCGATAACGAGATCCCCTATTATGACGACTGTTATCACAACGCCCGCGACGGCGACGCGGACTACGCCCTGCTCGATCCTTGCGATCTCGCGCTTCAAAACGAGGCCCTGACGGCGCGGCAAACCGCCATCCTTCATGTAAACCGGGGCGTGATCCGCTATAATCTCGGCGATTATGCAGACGCCATCGACGACTTTACCATGGCGCTGGACCTGAAGATCCACGTGAAGGCCAAAGTGCTGGTCAATCGCGGCCTGTCCTATGAGGCGGCCGGAGCGGAGCGCATGGCCCGCGTCGATTATGAATCCGCCCTTGCCTTCAATCCGGACAACAAAACAGCCCGCCGACGGCTCGATGAGCTGAAAAAGCCTATTTATGAACGCTCAAAACTGCCGGCGCGCATCAATGCGGGCCTCGGACCGGTCCCCAGCGCCGGGATTTAACCCTTTCCGATTGCCGGAAGGCCCCTTTCGCATTGCGGCAAGGCAATGAGCGCCTTACATCGGATCGCATGACAGATTCCTATTTCTTCTCCCGCACCGATCTCGACCGCGCCCGCACCCAATCGATCCTCGACGACGCCCTCAATGGCGCTGACGATGGCGAGCTTTATCTTGAATACGGTCAGTCCGAGGCCTTCGTTTTCGACGACAACCGGCTGAAAACCGCCAATTTCGACGTCAATCAGGGCTTTGGCCTGCGCGCCGTCAATGGAGAATCAACGGGCTACGCCCATGCGTCCGAGCTTTCCGAGGCTGCGCTGAAGCGTGCGGCGGACGCCGTCCAGGCCGTGAAATCCGGCCGCGGCGGAACGCTTGCCGACGGGCCGTCGCGCACCAACGCCAAGCTCTATCCGGATGACAATCCCCTCGGCGCCGAGAGTTTTGAAGAAAAAGCCAAGCTTCTCGCCGATATTAACGACTACGCCCGCGCCAAAGACCCGCGGGTCCGCCAGGTCTCCTGCTCCCTATCAGGCTCCTGGGAGGCTGTCGAAATTCTCCGCCCCGGCGGGGAAATCATCAGGGATTTCAGACCCTTGGTGCGCCTCAACGTCTCCGTGACCGCCGGCGAAGGCGACCGGCAAGAATCGGGCAGCTACGGCGCGGGCGGCCGCGAGGGCTACGCCCGCTTCATCACCCCCGACGCCTGGCAGGCCCAGGTCGATGAGGCGCTGCGCCAGGCGCTCGTCAATCTCGAAGCCGAGGCCGCCCCCGCCGGCGAGATGGAAGTGGTCCTGGGACCGGGCTGGACCGGGGTTCTTCTCCATGAGGCTGTGGGCCACGGGCTTGAAGGCGATTTCAACCGCAAGGGCACCTCTGCGTTTGCGGGGAGGATCGGCGAGCGCGTCGCCGCGCCCGGCGTCACCGTGGTCGATGACGGGACCATCGCCGGACGGCGCGGCTCCCTGACCGTTGACGATGAGGGAACGCCGACCTCGCACACGACCCTGATCGAGGACGGCATCCTGAAAGGTTATCTGCAGGATCGCCTCAATGCGCGCCTCATGGGCGCGCGCGCCACCGGCAATGGGCGGCGCGAAAGCTTCGCGCACCAACCCATGCCGCGCATGACCAACACCTACATGCTTGCGGGCGACAAAGATCCGGAAGAAATCCTCCGCACCGTGAAGAACGGCATTTACGCCGTGAACTTTTCCGGCGGGCAGGTGGACATCACGTCGGGCAAATTCGTTTTCAACTGCACCGAGGCCTATCGCGTCAAAGACGGCAAGCTAGGCGCCCCGATCAAGAATGCGGCGCTGATCGGCGACGGGCCGAGCGTACTGACGCAGGTTTCGATGATCGGCAATGATTTCAAACTCGACCCCGGCGTCGGCGTTTGCGGCAAGGCCGGACAAGGCGTGCCCGTCGGCGTCGGCCAGCCGACGATCAAGATTGACCGCCTCACCGTTGGGGGCGCGGCGGCATAGTCAGGATCAGGCTGTCGCCTGCCATACGATATTGGTGAGGATCGTCAGCAGGATGGCGAACAAGACCGTCATATAAAGCACGCCGGACGCTATGCTCGTCCACACCGTCTTGACCCAGCCGCGGCCATAAGCACGCTTTAGAACGGCGATGTAATAGACCGACATGACCACGGTGGCCGCGAGGCCCATATAAGGCGCGCCGAATTGCGCGAGAATGAGACTGAGTCCAATTACCGCGAAGCCAGCGGCATGGGTGTAAAACGACAACACCAGGTGATCGAAAAGCAGAACCCCGCGCCTTAAAAACAGACCGAGGATGATCGCCAGCACCGGCGTCATGAAAAACAAAACCCGCGGCAGCCAGTCATTGAAAGCGTCATTGAATTCGCGCGGATTGGCGACGGTCCAGTTGATCCCTTTAAATACACGGTCGACGATCTCTCCCGCCTGTTCGCGTTCGGCCTCCAGCCCCTCATCCTCTCCGACGGCGACGTCTTCGGACTCAGCAATGACTTCGCGCGCATCGTCGCGCACATCGCCGAGGCATGCCCTGAGGCGCTCGCGATCATTTTCGAGATCTTTTTCCTTTACGAAGAATCGAAACTGGCCCTGAAAGCTGCATTGTCCGTTCTTCGCCGAGTCACTGAGTTCGACGCCAGCTTTTTCCGCCTCCGCGATCGCGCGATCAAGCGCCTCCGGATCCGGGTCCCTGAACTTAACCTCGACGCCCACAAACAAGGTGTTGGTGAGCCCGATGGTCAGAAAGAACAAAAAACTGATGACCAGAAACAGCCGCACCGGCGGCGTGAAGCGCGACCGCCTGCCATGGGCGTAGTCTTTCGGCACGCGGCCCGGCGATGCAGCCAGAAGACCCAGCGTGCGCCACATGCGCGAATCGAAGCCGAAGGTGTCCCGCAGGAAATCCCGCCCCAGCACGAAAGAACTGCGCCGCAGATCATCGTTCTTCTGTCCGCAGGAAGAGCAATAGGCGCCGCGCGCATCGCCGCCGCAGGAAAGGCACGCAGCGCCAGCGGCGACAGCCGCTTCCGGCAAGCCGCTCGGCCCCGGCAGGCCGTCGCCGGCCTCGCCGCCGTCAATATCGTCGATTTCGCTCATGCCCCTCGCCTTTCAATGTGAACCTAACAAGATCCCGTTCCCATGAGAAGCAAACAGCGTGGTGTCGCGGCGGTGCAAACCCGCTAAGATGATCGCATGATGGAATTCGTCACCCGCTTCGCCCCGTCTCCGACGGGGTTGCTTCATCTTGGCCATGCCTTTTCAGCGCTGACGGCATATGAGGCGGCGAAGCAGGCGGATGGCCGCTTTCTGTTGCGCATCGAAGATATCGACCGCACGCGCTGCAAACCCGAATTCGAAGAGGCGATTTACGAAGATCTCCGCTGGCTCGGCCTCGAGTGGGAGACGCCGGTCCGTCGCCAGTCAGATCATTTCGACGAGTACGCCGTAGCGCTTGCAACGCTTCAGGAAAAAGGCGTCGTCTATCGCTGCTTTAAAACGCGTAAGGAAATTCTTGATGAAATCGCGCGCGCGCCGCATCTGTCGCGCAAAGGCCCCGAAGGGCCGCAATATGTCGGCGAAGCGCTGCCGCCGAAAGAAGAACAGACGCTGATCGAAGAAGGCGCGCCCTATGCCTGGCGCCTATCCATGGCGGCGGCGAAAGACCTTCTGGGCGGAGAGTGGGAGACGCTTTCCTTTACCGAAGAAACGCCGGAAGGCCTGCGCACCGTAAAGGCGACGCCGGACATCTTTGGCGATGCGGTCGTTGCGCGCAAGGATAACGGCACAAGCTATCACCTCGCTTCCGTCCATGACGACGCCCTGCAGGGCGTCACCCATGTCATACGGGGCGAAGATTTATATCACGCCGCGCATCTGCATCGATTGTTGCAGGTCCTCCTGGCGCTTCCGGAACCGGTTTACCGGCATCATCGTCTGTTGACCGATGAAACGGGCCGCCGCTTCGCCAAGCGCGACAAGGCGGCGACCCTGAAATCGATGCGCGAGAGCGGCGCCAAGGCGGACGACATTGTCACGCGCCTTGGCTTTTCGCGCGTTTAGCCATTTAAGGACGATGAGGTCGTTTCCGGATATCGCTCGCCCACAACAGCCTCCGGCGGCACGGCTTTCT
This sequence comes from Parvularcula sp., assembly GCA_002704915.1. Taxonomy (GTDB): domain Bacteria; phylum Pseudomonadota; class Alphaproteobacteria; order Caulobacterales; family Parvularculaceae; genus Hyphococcus. Next base: position 52,234 of record PAIP01000032.1, on the reverse strand, counting down.
CAATCGCCGCGATGTCTTCATCCGTGAGATGAACATCGAGCGCGCCAAGATTTTCCGCAAGACGGGACAGCTTTTTCGTTCCCGGTATGGGAATAATGTCATCGCCTTTGGAGAGAAGCCAGGCGAGGGCGATTTGTCCCGGCGCGGCGTCTTTGGTTTTGGCGATCATGGCGATCTGGTCCACCAGCGACAGGTTCTTCTCCAGCGCCCCGCCTGCAAAGCGCGGGCTCATCGACATGCGATAGTCGGTTTCACTGAAGTCTTTTTCGCTGCGGTAAGCCCCGGTGAGGAGACCGCGGCCAAGAGGAGAATAGGCGACAAATGCGACATCAAGCGCACGGCAGGCAGGAATGAATGTCGCTTCCATATCCCGCGTCACAATCGAATATTCCGACTGCACCGCGGCAATGGGGTGAACCGCATTTGCTTTCTGAAGGGTTTCAACGCTGACCTCCGACAGGCCGATGGCGCGCACCTTTCCTTCCTTGACGAGTTCGGCCATGGCGCCGACCGACTCTTCAATGGGAACGGAGCGGTCGCGGCGGTGCATGTAGTAAAGATCGATGACATCGACGCCGAGGCGCTTCAGCGACGCATCGCAAGCCTCTTTGATGTATTTCGGATCGTTTGAAATTCCGCGCCACCCCTCGCCATCACGCTGGATGGCGAATTTCGTCGCCAGGACGACATCATCGCGATGCTTTTTCAAAAAACCGGAAAGCTGTTCTTCATTGCGGCCCGACCCATACATGTCCGCCGTATCGAAGAAATTCACGCCGCGCTCAAGAGCGGCTTCAAGAATTTTCTCAGCCTCGGCGTTTGACAATGGATCGCCGTAAAACTCTGCAAGCCCCATACAGCCGAAACCAAGCCGCGAGACTTCAAGGCCTGACCGGCCCAAAGGAACCTTGCGCATATGCGCCTCCTGAATTTTTCATGAAAACGGCGCGAGAATGCGCGCCGATGGATAAAGTCATGGCACAAAAATCCGCTGCACATCAATTCTTGAAAATGCGCCCGCGCATTCCTATGTATGCGCCTCGAACATGGACATGGTCACACGATAGTGACCGGTCATGGGCCAGTCGAACAACACATCCTCAAGCTTCGGACCCCTACCGATATTGTGGACGACCATGGGCCGTCCCTTGGGTCCCTTGCGGCCGGTTACAACGCCGATATGCGGCAGCCATCCCTCATCCCCCCGCAGATTCCACGCGACAATATCGCCAGGCAGATAGTCCGACATGTCATTGCCGGCGGGCAGGCGCGCACCCTTCCGCGTCAGGAATGTTTCCAGATTGGGAACGCGGCGATGATCGATATTGGAATCGGGCCGCGCCAGCCCCCAATGGGACGGATAGGCGGCGAAGTCCGCCGTCATGTCTTCATGCACGAGCTTTTGGAGATCGATCCCCAAAACGCGCAAGGCCCGCACGACGACATCTGCGCACACGCCGCGATCGGGCGCCACGTCGCCCAGAGGATAAGACAGGCGCACATAAGCGGGGTCGTAAACAATGCGATAGGTCGTTCGCTCAATCGCCGCGGCGGAAAGACGTTCGCCGAAACCAGGCGCTGCCCCGTCGCTCTGCGCGAGCGCCGGCGCGGCGAACAGGGTTAAGACGATGAAAAGCAATCTCCCCATGGCGCAATCCAAGCGTCCAAATGCGGCGTCCTTATGGCGCGGTGCGCGCCGGATAGCGGGCCTCATGCGGTGAAGCGAGATGAAATGGCCGCGCCGGCGCCTATATAATGCTCATCGATGGAGGCGAATGATGTATCCTGAACACCCGCTGCGCGATGAAAGCTCGATCTCGGTTTTCTCGCTTGTGCTCAATATTTTGTGGCTGGCGCTCGGCGGCGCCGTTGCGGCGCTCGGCTGGTTCGTCGCCGCTTTCGTGCTGATGATCACCATCATCGGCCTTCCATGGGCGCGCGCGGCCTTCGACAATGGCGTCTACACGCTATGGCCGTTTGGCGCGAAGCCGATCAACCGCGAGATTTTGTTCGGCGAAGAAATCGGCACCGGGCCGCTGGGTTTTCTCGGCAACCTGATCTGGTTCGTGCTTGCAGGCTGGTGGCTTGCGCTCGGCCATGTGGTCGCGGCGTTCGCTCTCGCCATCACGATTATCGGCCTGCCCTTTGCCTGGGCGCATCTGAAGCTTGCCGGCTTCGCGCTCTGGCCCATCGGACGCACGCTTGCCCATTCGGAATTTCGCCGCCGCGCCTATTAAACAGGCGCGCACAAGGCTCGTAAGCCCCTGTTCCGTCTCGGATTTCGAAAGCCCCTGCCCCTTGAGGGGCGAAAACCGCGCCGAAGCGGCCTTGCCGCCCTGTTCTCACGCGCCGGCCCGCGTTAAAATAAAACCATGGGTGTGACGTGGAGTTTGGGCCGGATTCTGGGGGCCGCCGCTGTGATGGCGACGTGGCTGGCGCCGGCATATGCGCAAAGCGCCGACATTCCCCCGGCGGTGAACACCGGGAAACGATGGGAAGTTTATAAAGCCGAATGGACCGATAAGGATGAGGCCGGCTACGCCGCCTTCGTTCAGGCTATCGGCCGGTCGAACTGTTCGTCCATCGATGCGTGCATCAAGAGCGAGGCGAACCCTTACCGCTCCCATGTGGACCCGGACCTTCCCGGCGACTGCGCCGACATGGCCTATATTCTGCGCGCCTATTATGCGTGGAAAAACGGCCTGCCCTTCTCTTATCAGAACGCGATGCGCACCGCGGACCGCTCTCGCCAGGACCTTCGCTATTCGACCGAAGGCAATGTCGTCGCCGGGCGCCGGCAGATTTTGAACTATGTCTCGAATGCGCCCGCCTTTATCGCGCGCATTGGCGGCGAAGTGTCTACGGCGATGTTCCGCACACATCCCGAAAACGGCGCCGGCAGAACCCATGACGATTTCTATCCGGTGAAAATCGAGCGCGGCGCGGTAAAGCCAGGCATTCTCGCATACGACATATACGGTCATGTGGGCATCGTTTACGAAGTGCTTGAGGATGGGCGCGTGCTCGTCGTTGCGTCGCACCCGGACAATTCGGTGACGCGCACCGCTTATGGCCCGAACTTCATGCGCTCCAAACCGGCGCTGGGCGCGGGCCTTAAAGCCTGGCGCCCGATCCGCGTCGAGGGCGCGAAGACCGACGAAGACGGCTCGCTCCATGGCGGCAAGCTATATGCGGCGAAGAACGAAGAGATCGCCGACTTTTCCATGGAGCAGTATTTCGGCACGGAACCGCATCCGTCCGGCATCTGGCATTACGGCCAATTCAAACATAACGGCCGCACGCTGAAATATTATGACTATGTGCGCCGCAAGCTCGCCTCGCCCGATTTCGTTTACAATCCGGTGGAGGAACTGCGCTTCGGGCTTGAGACCATTTGCGGCGACTTGAAGTCCCGCAAGGTCGCCGTCGACGCCGCCTATACGTCACGGATTCATTTAAAGCCGCATCCCGAAAAACTGCCGCCGAATATTTTCGGCACCTATGGCGAGTGGGAGGAATATTCGACGCCGTCGCGCGACGCGCGCCTCAAAGTCAGTTTCATCGAATTGCGCCGGGACATGCAAAAACTGGTTGAAGATGTGGAAGCCGGCGAACCCGGCGTGGCTTATGAGGGCGACAATCTCGCCGCCGACCTCATAAAGACATTCGAAGAAGAAAAGAACGCCTGCACCTTCACCTATTGGCGGTCGGACGCGACGCGCGTGCGCCTCAATCTCGCCCACGCCATGGAGCGGTTGTGGGACCTTTCCTTCGATCCCTATCACTGTCCGGAGCGGCGCTGGGGCGCTGACGGCGCCGAACTCGACACCTGCACCGACGGCGAGGTGAAATCCCAATGGTACAACGCCCAGCGTTTTTTACGCTTTCAGGCGGAACGGACCTATGACGTGCGCATGGATTTCGCGCTGAATGATTTGAAGCCGCCCATGCTGGCCCCGCCGGAGGAAGGCGGGCTCGGGGTCGACGCCCCGGCGGATGCGGATATTCGCGGCTATCTCTATCGGCTCGGCGCGCCGCTCGTCGCCGACTATTATGAAGGGGAAGCCGTCCTGACGCCGGTGCATTATGACGCAGCCGAGGAGGGCGTTTTCTTCCCGCGCTGGCACAGCCGCCTTCAAGATGAGCGCCGCCCATAGCTGCACAAGCGCCGCCGAGCCGGTGGCATTCGCGAGGCCGCGTCCCTATATTCGGCAACAAGACTGAGACAATATTCCGCTTCAGGAGCCTTTTTGATGGAAGCCTTTGTTTATTTCCTGATCCCCATCGGCCTACTAGTCACCGCCATCATCCTCGGCGTCGGCATCTATTCCCTCGCCAAGGGCGGCAGCTTCGCCAAGGAAAACTCGAACAAACTGATGCGCATGCGCGTCGCCGCGCAGGCGGTCACCATTGCGCTGATGATGCTGTTTCTCTGGCTCGTGGGCAAAGGCTCCTGACGCCTTAAAAAGCGGCCCTTCCTTCGGCGCCCACCAGCCTGACGGAACTCTTCGCGCGCAGGCGCCTTTGGCCGTTGAAACCTTGAAGACCCCCGACTATGGTCCGCTTCGACTGACCGCCCCCGGCCCGGCCGGGCGGCTTTTTCCCAACCTCCCGCAGGAGCAATTGAGATGAAGATTCTCGTGCCCGTGAAACGCGTCATCGACTACAACGTCAAAGTGCGCGTGAAATCGGACCAGACCGGCGTTGATCTCGCCAATGTGAAGATGTCCATGAACCCGTTCGACGAAATCGCCGTCGAAGAAGCGGTCCGCCTGAAAGAAGCCGGCACGGCGGAGGAAATCGTCGCCATCTCCATCGGCCCGGAAAAGGCGCAGGACCAGTTGCGCCAGGCGCTCGCCATGGGCGCGGACCGGGCGATTCTGATCAAGACGGACGAAACGGTGGAGCCGCTCGCCGTCGCCAAGCTTTTGAAAAAAGTCGTCGAGGAAGAAAGCCCGCAGCTTGTCATTCTCGGCAAGCAAGCGATCGACGACGACTCGAACCAGACCGGTCAGATGCTGGCCGCCCTCCTCGGCTGGGGCCAGGGCACTTTCGCCTCGAAAGTCGAAAAGGACGGCGAGGCGCTGAAAGTCACGCGCGAGATCGACGGCGGCCTTCAGACCGTCTCGATCAATCTGCCCGCCATTGTCACCACGGATTTGCGCCTTAACGAGCCGCGCTATGCGTCGCTGCCGAACATCATGAAGGCGAAGAAAAAGCCGCTCGATGTGAAAGAGGTCGGCGATTACGGCGTCGACATCGCGCCGCGTCTCGAAACGGTGAAGGTCACCGAGCCGCCGAAACGCGAAGCCGGCGTCAAAGTCGAAAGCGTCTCAGAACTCGTTTCCAAATTGAAAGAAGAGGGAGTGCTCTGATGGCCATCCTCGTTGTCGCAGACGTTCACGAAAATTCCATCGACGATTCCACGCTGAAGACCGTCACCGCCGCCAAAGAAATCGGCGGCGATGTCGACGTGCTGGTCGCGGGCTCCGGCGCGGGCGATGCGGCCGCGGCCGCCGCCAAAATCGACGGCGTCCGCAAGGTGCTCCACGCCGATGGCGAGCAATACGCCCATCGCCTCGCCGAGCCTTTTGCCGATCTCATCGTCAGCCTCGCGGGCGACTATGACGCGATCCTGAAATCCGCGGCCACCACCGGCAAGAACGTCATGCCGCGCGTCGCCGCACTCCTCGACGTCATGCAGATCTCGGAAATCGTCGCGGTCGAGGCGCCGGACACCTTCGTGCGCCCCATCTATGCGGGCAACGCCATGCAGACGGTGAAGTCGAACGACGCCAAGAAAGTCATCACCGTGCGCGCCACCGCCTTTGGCGCGGCGGGCGACGGCGGCTCGGCGGAGATCGTCACTGTCGATGCGGCGGACGACCCGGGGCTTTCGTCTTTCGTTGGCGAGGAGCTGACGGAATCGGAACGCCCGGAACTCACCGGCGCCAAGATCGTCATCTCCGGCGGCCGCGCGCTCGGCTCCTATGAGAATTTCGAGAAATATATCTTCCCCGTGGCCGACAAGCTCGGCGCCGCCGTCGGCGCCTCGCGCGCGGCGGTCGATGCGGGCTATGTGCCGAACGACTATCAGGTAGGTCAGACCGGCAAGGTCGTCGCGCCGGAGCTTTACATCGCCGTCGGCATTTCCGGCGCAATCCAGCACCTTGCGGGCATGAAGGACTCCAAAGTCATCGTCGCCATCAACAAGGACGAAGAGGCGCCGATCTTCCAGGTCGCCGATTACGGCCTCGTCGCCGACCTCTTCAAGGCGCTGCCGGAACTCAACGACGCGCTTTAATCGACGCTTACATGGCGAAAAAACAAAACCCCGCTCCGGCGGGGTTTTTTTCATCTAGCCGCAGGCAAAAACCATCTGCCGCTCGCATGCCGCCGCCCTGTGCCGAAAACACGCCACGTAGTCTTTATCTTCATGTAACGCGATCAACGCATCGAGATTGGGATAGCGCCCGATAGCGACCACATCCCAGTCTTCATCCCTTCCGATAAAAGAGCCGCAAAATTCGCCGACGAGTAAAAACTCACCACCTATGCGCGCCATTGTAGGCATGCTGACCGCCGCATAACGCTGGAATGCTTCTTCTCCTGTTCCCGCGAACTCACTGTCCTGATAGCGCGCTTTCATTCTCAGCTTGAAGAGGTTTACCAACGTGATTGGTTCCGACGGAGGCTGTGACAAGATTCGCGACCATTGCTGTGCGCTTGGCGCAAAGCGCGAATTCCATTTGGCATACAAAGCTGTGAGCTTTTTGGCCTGTCGATTGACGTCCATGATCAATTTCCCGTACTTTACACGTGTAAATTATCGGAAACTTTACACGTGTCAAGCATACAAAAATCCGCCGATACCCAAACCCACATTCTCGATGCTGCATGGGACCTGATCAGCAAGGAAGGCGCGGAAGTCTCGCTGCAAGACATCGCCGCCGCCGCCGGAGTCAGTCGGCAAGCTATCTATCTGCATTTCGGCAGCCGTGGCGGGTTGCTAATGGCGATGGTGAAACGGGCAGACATTCGATTTGAAATTGAGGAACGGCTGCTTTCCTGTCTTCAGATTCACGATCCTTATGAGCGCCTGGAAAAATCAATCGCCATTTGGATCGATTTTGTCTTGACGATTTATCCTGTCGCTTCCGACCTGATCAGGCTGCGGGATACGGATGAATCCGCCGCCAACGCATGGGAAGACCGAATGACTGATTTGCGAGGTTGGCTAAAAATTTTAATCACCTCTCTCAATAAGGACGGCGCTCTCTTACCCGCATGGAAGACACAGGAAGCGGCCGACTATCTTTGGGTCGCTTTTAGTGTTCAGGTTTGGGGGCTGCTTACCCGCGATTGCCATTGGTCTGCAAAGAAAGCCGCCAAAGTTTTGGCGCGCGCCATTACCAGAAGCCTATTGAAAGATCCATGTTAAGCGGGACAGATAATCAATGAGAAACCCTGAATCCGCATAGACATTTTGTTGCGCAAGAACCGGGTGGCTGCGGCGGGGCGCGACGTAAAGTATGAGGCTCCGCAACAAGGAGCCGCCCCATGTCTTTCACCATCACCGGCCTGTCAGCCGCAGAATTCGCCCCCTTATTCGCCCTTTCCGATGAGGAATTGGAGCGGCGAGGAGTGATCCGCAAAACTGCGACATCGAAACCCGGCTTTCCCTGCCGCGTGACGCTTGAAGACGCAGAGCCGGGCGAGACAGTTCTGCTGCTCAACTATGAAAGCCACAAGGCGGCGACGCCCTATCGGTCGACTTACGCGATCTATGTGCGCGAAAGCGCAAAAGAGTCCGCCTCTTTCACGGATGCCTTGCCGCCGGTGCTCGAAAGCCGCCCGCTCGCCTTGCGGCACTTCAACAAAGACGGCCACCTCGTCGGCGCGAGCCTCGCCTTAAATGGCGACGCAAAAGAAAAAATAGAGACGGCGTTCAGCGATGAAAAGGTCGCCTATATCCACGCGCACAACGCGGCGCATGGCTGCTTCGCCGCCGAGGTCAGGCGCGCCCAGTCACTGCCCGTCTAACGCGGTCGCGCCTGCGGGGTGCGCAGCGATGATCGCCTTGAAGAGATCGGTCATTTCTTCATCGGTGACTTCGGGAGAGCCCTCGATCGCCCGTTTCTTTTGCGCCTCCATGGAGACGCCCCCGCGGGTCCCCACCTGATGCGCGATGACGAGATCGAGATAGGGAAACACCGCAAGCACATGACCGCGATTGCCGGTGGCGAAATAGGCGGGTTCGCGCGTCTTCAATTCCGGATAACGGCGCGCGCCGGGCCGGTCGATCTGCCAGAGATATCCGTAATCGCCAAAACCCGTGTGTTGTTCATCAGGCCCGCGTCCCCGCCGCGTGTCGATGCCGTCGAGGCTTGCCAGCACCCAGTCTTTTGAGACGATCTCGCGCGATTTCCACTTGCCGCAGCCGAGATAAAGGACGCCGTAACGCGCGAGATCGCGCGTCGAGATGTTGAACATATAGGCGCGGTGATCCGAAACATTGTTGAAGCGCTGTTCGGCCGGATGGTCTTTTGTCGTGTACTCAACGTCCTTGGGCCGGAAATCCTGCATGGCGATGGGTTTCGCGATCTTTTCTTCGAAAAAAGCGCCGATAGGCTCGCCTGCCGCGTCTTCCACGATCGTGCCGAGCGCATTGAAATCCCAATTGTTGTAAATCCAGTAGTCGCCAGGGGCGTATCCGCCAGTTTCACTCTTTTCCCGCGCCAGTTCGGCCCGCATCCGCTTCCACCCGCCAACCTCATAGAGCGCGGAATGGAAAATTCCCGATCGCGAGTGGAGCAGATCGCGCAAACTCGCCTGTTTTTCGGCTTCGGTCAGCGGCGGCTCGCTGTCGTCGATACCGAGATCGGCAAGCGTAGCATCCAGAGAGAGCTTGCCGTCATCGACCAGGATGCCGACAAGCGAATTCAGGAGCCCCTTGCGGACGGACTGCGCGGTAAAGCGTTCGGCGTCGTCGCCCCACGCCGCGATGAGGCGACCCTTATGCACAATGACGACGGACGCCGATTGCAGCATTTCGAACTTTGTTTTGGCGTCCGTCAGTTTTGCAGCATCCCATCCGAGCGCCGTTGCCTCCGTCAGTCGCCATTCCCGACCGGGCCAGGCCGCCACCTCGCCGCAAGGGTCCCATGGCTCAGCCGCCGCAACGCCAGACATAAACGCCGCCATGCACGCGACGATCCCAAACATTCCCACTCTCATGCAGGCTTTCTCCCATTCTCATCGCCTCGAGAATAGGAAAAGGCTCACGCGAAGGTCAGGCCGGAACCTGTCCTGAAAGATGTTTCAGGACAGGTTAAGCGTGCGATTTCCGGTATGCGGCGGGCGTTTGACCGAACGCCGCCTGAAAGGCGCGGTAAAAAGCAGAGCGCGAGCGAAATCCCGACATCAGCGCAATCGCCTCGATGGACGTGCGTTCTTCTTCCGGCGCGGCTAACAGCGCCGCTGCGTGACGCAGGCGCTCTGAGTTTAAAAAGCTCACAAAGCCGGCGCCGGTTTCCTGATTGATCAGCGCCGAGGCCTCGGCCGACCGCAGTCCCGCCGCGCTCGCAAGATCGGCGAGCTTAAAGTCCGGGTCGAGATAGGCGTTCTCACGAACAAGCGCCGTTCTCAAGTCTTCAAGTGTCGCGGACGAAGTAGCCTTTGGAGAGGAGCGTGTTGCGACGAGCCGCGCAACCATCACAGAGACGAAGATCGAGGCGACAATCGCCGTTGCGGTCGGCACAATCGGCGCAAGCATGGCGTTGCCTGGCCCCGCCATGCGCAAGAGCTGTGCTGCATGAATGGCGGCGAGGGCAAACACCATCGCTTTCGCAAAATAAAATGTCTTGGGACGGAGTGCAAAACGCATGACGGCGACATACGCTGCGGCGGTGTAACCGATCTGAACAAGCACGGCGCCGCGAATGTCCGGCGCCCCGCCCGACATCCCTGCCAGTATAACGCCTGCAGCGATGGCCGGCGCTACAATCAGGCCATAGCGGCGCGCCGCGCCGGCGAGAGACGCGATAATGAGGAAGAACACCGGCCCGGATGCGAGCGTCAGAAGAAACTCAGCCTGTTCCGCGAGATTGCGCCAAAACGGCATGGCGACTTCTCCGGCCCAGATCATGACCATGGCGGCCGCTGTCAGAAACGCGCCTACGGCGCCGACAAAGCGAAACGGCGCGGCGCGGCCCGACGCGAAGACCAGCCCCGCCCCGATCGCCAAGAAATTGAGCGCGGCGGCAAGCCCCATCGCCAGCAACATTTGAGAAAGCATGTTCTTGGTCCTCGCTGATCTCGGGGCGAATGTCGCAAATTCCGCGCGCAACCGCCACCTGCCTTGCGCCCGTATGACCGTGCGCGGCGACCGGCGACGTTAACCAACGTTCCGCCCTTGCCAGTATCAATGTTGCGGTGCAGTATTCGCGCCCCGCCAGATACGAAAAAAGAGCGGGCGAAGAGGGCGGACGGAGTAAACTATGAGCGATATCAAAACAGTCGGCGTTATCGGCGCAGGTCAGATGGGGCGCGGCATCGCCCATGTTTTCGCCGCCGCCGGATATGATGTCGTCCTAACCGACATCAGCGCGGGCCAGCTTGAAGCGGCCCTGTCGACCATCTCCAAAAACCTCACTCGCCAGAGCGCCAAAGGTCTTATCACCCAGGCGGAAGAAAAAGCCGCCATTGCGAAGATCAAGACCGATACGGATGTCGCCGCGCTCTCCGACTGCGATCTCGTCATCGAGGCGGCGAGCGAAGTTCAGGGCGTGAAGAAAGAAATCTTTGCAAGCCTCAAGGGCGTCCTGAAACCGTCCGCCATTATCGCCTCAAACACCTCCTCCCTGTCGATCACCGGCCTTGCCGCCGGCACCGACCGGCCCGAACAGTTCATCGGCATTCATTTCATGAATCCGGTGCCGGTGATGAAGCTTGTGGAAGTCATTCGCGGCATCGCCACGGCGAAAGAAACTTTCGAAACGACGAAAGATGTGGTCGCCAGCCTCAACAAGACCATGACTGTGTCGGAAGATTTTCCGGCTTTCATCGTCAACCGCATCCTCATGCCGATGATCAACGAGGCGATCTATACGCTTTACGAAGGCGTCGGCTCGGTTGAAGCCATCGACACCGGCATGAAGCTCGGCGCCAATCACCCCATGGGCCCGCTGGAGCTTGCGGACTTTATCGGTCTCGATATTTGTCTCGCGATCATGCAGGTGCTTTATGAAGGCCTTGCGGATTCGAAATACCGCCCGTGCCCGCTGCTGGTTAAATATGTGGAGGCGGGATGGCTCGGGCGCAAAACCGGGCGCGGCTTTTACGACTATTCCGGCGACACGCCGAAACCCACGCGCTGATCGGCAATCCCTTGAATTAAATCGCCGGAACTTGAATGCGCAGGCGTTGCCGGCGGTTTGCTTTAATGCCTTAAAGGCGCTCTAATTCTCCGCCATGCCGGTTGCCGACAATAGACCGGAACAACAAACAACGGAGGAGAATTTATGGCTGTCGCACGGGTTACAGAAATCATCGCCGGATCGCCGAAAGGCTTTAAAGACGCCATCGAACAGGGCATCGACCGCGCCAACAAGACGCTTAAAAATGTTGAAGGCGCCTGGGTGAAAGATCAGTCGATTATTCTTGATAAAGGCAAGATCAAGGAATATCGCGTCGTGATGAAAGTGACGTTCGTTCTCGACGACTAAGAGCTTTGAATTATCGGCAACTCACATCTTCGATCCTTCGAGACGAAAAAATATCTTCATCCTGAGGACGCTTGCGAAGCGTGCGCGACTCGAAGCATGTCCTTGGGCGCGCCTCTGGCGCGCCCCGGGGGACGAAGATATTTTCGCTCCTCAGGATGAAGGCGTCTTATTTTTCCGTATGCGTCACATTGATGTTGAGCAGGTCGGGCAGGGTCTGCGGCGCGACTTGAGCCGCCGTTTGCACTGCGTCGAAAGTCACCGGCTGTTCCGGCGCGGCGACCACTGAAATCGTCCCGCCATTATCGAGGAAATCGGCGAAAGCCTCGGCATAGGCGGGCAGGCGCGGATTCATCTCCGCCGCCTGCATGCCGGAAAGGCGCACTGTCCCGGAAATCGCCTGGCGGAGTTCCGCGCCGGACCCGGCGCCATTCTGTGCGGCGGCGAATTCGAACGCCCGGTCCACAAAACCCAGATCGGTGAAAGAAAAGCTGAAATCCTGCAGCGTCATGCCGCCGACCGCATCTTTCGCCAGCGTGTCGTCGCGGGCCATGACGTCCCACTCCGCCAGAGACGGTCCGCCGATATTGAAGCCGACATCGTTTGAAAAATTGTCGATGACGTCGCTCGTCGCCGTCACTGCCGCATCGCCCGTTTCGCCGTTCCAGTCCCAGGCGAACGCCATATCGCCGGCGATCCGTTCAAAGCCGAGCGCAGAGAGCGCTTGCGTCACCTGAGCCAATTGCGGCGCGGCCTCGGTCGCCATGCCGGGCCCCATGCTGTTGCTCATCTGGTCCATCATGACCGTCGTGTCGAAGGTGAAGCCTTTATAGGCGACCTCATATTGAGACGGCACGAGCCAGTAAAAATCGGCGGCGGAAACATAGACCCGGTCAACCGTATAATAGGGCTGGCCGTTCCAGATCTCGCGATAACCGGTCATGGTCTGCTGGCCGAAATCCATGAGTTCGGTTTCAGTGATCGGCGGCAATTCCCATTTCGCCAGCCAGGCGAGCGCCTTTGAAAGGTCGACATTGCGCGCATCCGTCATATCGACCTGATATTCGAGAATGCCGGCGCCCGTCGCCGCAGCCAGAAATTCCGCCGGGCGGGTCACGATCTCGCGCGCCATATCCGCCGGCGGCTTGTTCATGATTTTCGCATAAGGGTTGTTCGGGTCGGCCTTTTCGGTTCTTTCCTCGCCCGCCACCTCCACCAGGGGATCGACGCCGAGGCTTTGAATCGCCATGCGCATGCCGCTTGCGCTTTGATAGGCGACCGCCCCGGCGCGATAATCCCGTGCAAAGGCTTCCTGAAGATCCAGCTCCACAGTATCGCCGCGGCTATTGGCGAGCGTGAAGGAAAAGCCGGAATAGGCGGCGCCGTCATATTCAAAGGCGCCCATCACCGCCCCGATATGGCGCAACACGCTTGCCCCTTGAGGCGCGCCGGGCTTCGCGGTCAGCGCATAGGAGCGCGCCGCAAGGCCATCCAGAACAAACTTGTCTATGGCCAGCGAAGCGCTCTGCGCGCCTGCCTCCCATTGCAGGCCTTCCGATGCAACATTTTCAAGCGTCATCCGGTCGAAAAGCAGCGACATGTCGGCAAGGCTCGCCTCGCCCGAAAAGACAGCCTCCATGGCCGCCGGATCGCCGCCCCAGATGAGCGCGCGTTCCGCATGAATCCCGGCGCCGGACGAAGCGTCAAAGACAAAGCGCAGGTCGCTCACAACCATAGCGCCCAGCGCGGCGTCAAAGCTGGCGCCGCCATGCTCCACCTGCACCCAGTCCGGCAAGGCGGCGAACATCCGATCCACATCGAAAGCCTCCCCGCCGCGCAAGCTATAGGGCGCGGTGAGAAGATCGGACGCGGTCAGGGGCGCCGGCGCCGTGGCGCAAGCGTGAAGCGCGACCGCCGCAACGGAAGCACAGAACAAATTCCGCATGGCGCGCGCAGGTGTCTGGTGAAATGACGGCATGGTCTTCCCCTCCCTCGCAGCGATCACGCTGCGCTCACGCGCACTCGCCCCACCGCGGGTGCGCTGGAAAGAGACTAGCGCATGAAGCGTTCAATCGAAACAGTTGATGCACTCGCCGCGACGTGTCACCCATTGCTTAAATGGGAAATTTTTATTTGCTCCGAACTTTCAAAGCTCTCGACGCAAATCCCCTCTCCCGCTAGCGGGAGAGGGGAGAAGAAGTCACTTTTCTTTCAGTGCCCTAAATTATTCCTCGTGCGTCACCGTCAGCCCGAGCATATCGGGCATGGTTTGCGGCGCGGTCGCGCCATTTGCCTGAAGGGTCGCGAAGGGCACCGGCTCGGCGGGCTTCGCCGAGATTTCAAGAGACCCGCCTTTGGCGACGAAATCGGCCACGGCGTTCACATAATCGGTAAAGCGCGGGTTCATTTGGGCGACCTGCGCGCCCGAAAGGCGGATCATGGCCGGCGCCGACATCCTGAGATCCTCGCCCGTGCCGCCCATCTGCAGCGCGGCGAGAGAAAAGATCGCGTCGAGCGCCTTTTGATCCTCAAGCTTGATATTGAGGCTCTTGAAGGCCCCGTTCGAGAGAACCGCGTCCTCTTCGCCGTCATCCATGGCCGCAGCGATTTCGTCGAGCTTCATATTGGAAAAGGCCATATCGGCCTGAAGGCTCGCCACCTTGTCGAGATTGGCGACATAGTTGAAATCCGCGGCGCCGCTTTTTTCATTCCATGCCCAGCTCATCTTGCCGTCGCCCGTCACCTTGTCGAGGCCGGCGTCTTTCAGGACTTTCATCGCCTCTTCTTCCGTCTCCGGAACATAGGCTGTGAAATCATAGACGGCGCCCTTGGTGTCGGCGCGGATGTCGGACGGGATGAGCCAAGTGAAATTCGCTGCGGAAACCGAGGCTTCCTCCACGGTCGCCGCCGTCTTGCCATTGACCTTGGTCATCATGTTCGTCGCTTTCATGGTCCCGAGATCGATAAGGTCCTTTTCGCTCATGGGCGGCTTTTCGTCTTTAAGCCCCCAGGCAAGCAGTCCCGAGAAATCGATGTCGCGCCATTCGAGGCTCTCCATGGCGACCTGCTGACTTTCCGGCGCGACAATCCCGGCAAGCGGCCCCGACAGGAAAACGGCGCCCTGGGGCCCCATGGCCTCGCGCATGGCGGCGAGGGACTCAGCGCTTTGCTTCATATCGTAGGAAAGATCGTTGGCGATAACGGCGCCGACGCGGCCGCCGCCCATCCCGACGAACCGCAGATCCGGCGCGGAAAAGGCGACCGACGGCGCCTCATCGCTTGTCGTCACGAGCTCCATGTCCTTGAAATAAAGCCCCGCGAGATTGACGGCGTTGAGGAACCGCGCGCCTTCATCGCCCGGGCCCTCCTCATCGAAACCGCCTTGGCGAATTTGAAGCCGGTCGAATTCGACGCCGCCAATGGTGAGCGTCGCCGCCTCGTCTTCCTCCATATGCCCCGTGGACGCGATGTCGAGGAAACGCACTTTCTGGAAAACCGTTTCGAAGGGCGCGTCGAGGCCAGCCTCTTCGGCGCCGCGAATCCGCTCGATAGCGTCCATGTCGACGCCGTAAAACTCAGCGCGGGAAACGACGACCGCCTCGCCGTCATCGGCGTCGGCGAAGCGAAGATTTTCGACCACCGTGGCGCCGAGACTTTCATCGAAGCGCGCGGTGTCATAGGACGGACGCTCGTCTTCCGGCATCAGCGCGAAAAGCGCGTCCACATCGACTTCCTCGGCCCCTTTCAGGCTGAAGCGCTTGTCCAGCGGCGAGCCTGCATCGGCCCTGGCCGCCTCACGGCTGGTTTCAGACCGGGGCGCATCCCCCGCCTCGTCTTTTTTTCCACAGGAAACAAGAGCAATCGCAGCGACGCCCGCGAGCAGGATATTGGAAAATTTCATGGGAATTGGGCTCCTCAACATTACAAGCCCGCCCCTACATCCCGCAGGCGCGGCCCCCGATCAAAATCTCGGGGCCCCGTATATCGATGTTGAGGCTCTAATCCTAGGGTCAGGGAAGCGCGGATTCGATCAGACGACGCGCTTCCGGGGCGGACCAGTCCGCCTCGCCCACGAGCCGGCCCACTTCCTGTCCCTTCGCGTCGTAAAGGATCGAAACGGGGAGAATATCCGCGCCGCCAATGGCAAAGGCGAATTTCAGATCGGGGTCGGCGTAGAGTTTCAGATGCTCGATCCCGAGCCGGTCGAGAAACTGGCGCGCCACCTCCGGCCCCCGCGGATCGGCGGCGATCGCGACGACTTCGAATTTTCTTCCGCCCAGATCGGCTTCAAGCATGTCGAGAGAGGGAAGCTCCTTCAGACAGGGCGCGCACCAGGTCGCCCAGAAATTGACGAGAACCGCCTTGCCGCGAAAATCCGCAAGCGTCATATCTTCGCCTTCATGGTTGAAAGCGATCTCCGGCGCGCCGCGCGGCGGAAAGGCGTAGGCGAAATCGGCCATCTCGCCGGTAATGAGCGTGCGGTCATGATCGAGCGCCGAGGCGGGCTTCTCATTCTTTGGGCTTACGCTCGCGCTTATGATGACGTAGAGGAGAAACGCCGCGCCAAGACCGCCCCAGAAGAGAAGCCAGAAACGCGGCTGCTTGAGTAAAGAAGACACCAGCACCACTCCGAAGCCTGCCAAAGATTATTGCCCATGTCAGATAAAACCGAACAGCCCCAAAACCAAGCATCCGGCAACCAGATGTGGGGCGGCAGATTTTCGCAAGGCCCGGCGGAAATCATGGAGGCGATCAACGCCTCCATCGATATCGACAAGCGGCTTTGGCGCGAGGATATCGCGGGCTCAAAAGCCCATGCGGCAATGCTCGCGGAAGCGGGGATCATCGCCCGCGCCGACGCCGAAGCGATCCTTGAAGGGCTCGATCAGGTGGCGAACGAGATCGAGAGCGGGACCTTCAAATTTTCGCGAGCGCTTGAAGACATCCACATGAATATCGAGGCGCGGCTGAAAGAAATCATCGGCGAGCCCGCCGGGCGGCTGCACACCGCGCGCTCACGCAACGACCAGGTTGCGACCGATTTCCGCCTGTGGTGCCGTAGCGCGGCGGAAGACGCCGCCTCGGCGCTCGGCGACCTTATGGCGGCGCTTTCCGAACGCGCGCTTGAAAACGCCGACGCCATCATGCCGGGCTTTACGCATTTGCAGACGGCGCAGCCCGTGACTTTCGGTCATCACTTGCTCGCCTATGTTGAGATGTTCTCGCGCGATGCGAGCCGTTTCATGGATGCGCGCGAGCGCATGAATGAAAGCCCGCTTGGCTCCGCGGCGCTCGCCGGCACGCCCTTCGCCATCGACCGGGTGATGACGGCGGATGCGCTCGGCTTCGATCGTCCGTGTGCGAATTCTCTCGACGGCGTTTCCTCGCGCGACTTTGCGCTGGAGCTTTTGTCCGCAGCAGCGATTGCGGCGGTGCATCTGTCGCGCCTCGCGGAAGAGATCGTGTTGTGGACCTCGCCGCAATTCGGCTTCGCGTCGCTCACCGACGCCTTCTCCACCGGCTCGTCGATCATGCCGCAAAAGCGCAATCCCGACGCCGCCGAACTGGTGCGCGCCAAGACCGGCCGCATCAACGGCTCCCTCAATTCGCTCTTAAGCGTGATGAAGGCCTTGCCGCTCGCTTACGCCAAGGATCTGCAGGAGGATAAGGCGGCGACCTTCGAGGCCGTCGACGCCCTCGCCCTCGCCCTCTCCGCCATGACCGGCATGGTGAGCGATTTAAAACCTAATCGCGAAGCCATGCGCGAGGCGGCGGCGCGCGGCTTTTCCACCGCCACGGACATCGCCGACTGGCTGGTGCGCGAGCTCGGCATGCCCTTCCGCGAGGCCCATCACGTCACCGGGCGCGTCGTCGCCCTCGCCGAGCAATCGGGCAAACGCCTCGATGAGCTTTCGCTGGAAGACATGCAAAAGGTCGAACCGAAAATCACCGGCGACATTTTCAACGTGCTCTCCGTCGAGGCCTCCGCCGCCTCGCGCCGGGCCTATGGCGGAACGGCGCCGGAGAATGTTAAGCGAGAAGCCGAACGCTGGCTCGATGCGCTGAAAAAGGAGTAGTCCCATGCGCGCCCTCTTCATCATGCTCGCTCTTTCTTTCGCGATTTCCGCCTGCGGTAAAAAGGCGCCCCTGCGCGCGCCTGACGAACCCGAAGAACAGTCTATGACGCAGTAGGCGCGCCTTGCATCATTTCGAATACAGAAGCGGCCGTCTTTATGCGGAGGATGTGGATGTGGCGGCGCTGGCCGATCGCATCGGCTCCCCCTTCTATGTCTATTCCGAGGCGACCCTGCGTCGGCATATGCGGGTCTTTCACAAGGCGTTCGAAGGCGCCGATCCGCTGGTCGCCTTTTCGGTCAAGGCGAATTCGAACATCGCCGTTCTGAAAATTTTGCAAAGCGAAGGCTCCGGGGCCGATGTCGTTTCCGGCGGCGAGTTGCAGCGCGCCCTCAAGGCCGGCATCGCGCCGGACAAGATTGTCTTTTCCGGCATCGGCAAAACCCGCGACGAGGTGAAAGCCGCGCTCAACGCCGGCATCTACCAGTTCAATGTGGAATCGGCGCCGGAACTCGAAGCGCTGAACGCCCTGGCGCTTGAAACAGGCAAATCGGCGCCGGTGGCGCTGCGCGTCAATCCGGATGTCGCCGCCGGCGGGCACGACAAAATCTCAACCGGCCGCAAGGAGGACAAATTCGGCGTCGCGTGGGAAGAGGCGCGCGGGCTTTACGGGCGCGCGCGGGAGATGAAAGGCGTCGATGTCGTCGGCGTCGACCTTCATATCGGATCGCAGATCGCAGACCTCGCGCCCTTTGAAGCGGCGTTTTCCAAGGCCGCGCAACTGATCGCGGATCTGCGCGCCGATGGCTGTTCCATTGACCGCCTCGATCTCGGCGGCGGCCTCGGCATCCCCTATGGCGACGCAGCCACGCCGCCGCATCCGAATGACTATGCGGCATTGATTAAAAGGCTGACGGCGCCGCTTGGCGTGCGCCTTATCTTCGAGCCTGGCCGGATGATCTGCGGCAATGCGGGCATCCTCGTCACCCGGGTCATCTTTGTGAAAGAAGGCGTCGCGCGCAAATTCCTGATTGTCGACGCCGCCATGAACGATCTTATCCGCCCGGCGCTTTACGACGCCCATCACGAGATCATTCCGGTCATCCAGAATGACGAGGCGCCGCGCACAACCTATGACGTCGTCGGACCCGTCTGCGAGTCGAGCGATTTCTTTGCAAAAGCACGCGCCCTGCCGGAAATGAAAGAGGGCGACCTCGCCGCGATCATGTCCGCCGGCGCCTATGGCGCGGTGCAGGCGTCGCAATACAATACGCGCCCGCTGATCCCTGAAGTGCTGGTCAATAGCGACCGCCACGCGGTGATCCGCCGCCGCCCGAGTTTCGACGAGATGATCGCGCTCGAAGCCTCGCCGGACTGGCTTTAGACTCGGATTCTCCGATTGCGGATTTTGCACCGATAGCGCGGCCTTATGCAGCAAACGCAGGAAGAATAACGTCGATTGCAGGCCTCGTGAATCCTAAAAACGGCCCATGGCCGAAACTCATGTCATCACTGGATTGAAAGCCCGGCGGGCGTCCATCGCCGCCGAGATTGACGAGCTGGACCGCAAACGGCGCCAGCTTCTCACGAACCTTCGCCATGTAGACGGCGCGCTGAAAGTCATGGGCTTTGAAGGCAACCCGGAAGCCATACAGAGCCGTAGGAAGCGCCGCGCCATGTTCCGGCGGGGCGAGTTGCGGCGCTTCATATACGCCGCAGAGCGCGAGCATGGAGCCGAGATAAGCCACGAGGAAATCGCCGTCATCATCCTTGGGAAAATGGGATGGGAAGATGACGGCGAACTCTTAGGCGTGATTTCCGAAAAGGTGCGCCATGCGCGCAAGGCCCTTAGGCGGCGTGGCGCTGCCAATAGCCTTTCCACTGACGGCTGACCGGCGCGGTCATGGCGTTGCGGACGATGCGGTTAGCGAGCGCGCCGTTGCTCTCGCGGCAATGGTCAGCCAGCCAAGCGGCGTGGGCGGCGTATTGGTGAAGGTACTGTGCCGAAACATGGTGATGCTGGCCGCCGACCATGCGGCGAAGGCGCGAGAAGTAGCTTTCCGCTTGATTGGTGCAAGCGCCGTTCAGCGAATACGCCTCGCTGTGGTTGATGCGTTTCAGCGGGAAGATGGCTTCCAATTCATCCCAATGGGCCGCCTCGTCTGCATTCAGGCGCGCGGTGCGGTCAAGGCGCTCCATGGCGAACTCAACGCCTTCCGCTTCACGACGGGCGACTTTCGTCAGGGTGCGGCCATTACGCTCGCGAAGCGCAATCACAACGCGGCGTTTCGGCGAACGGTTTTCTTTCAGGCGGCGGTCAACGCGTTTAGCTTCGATGTTGTGCGGGCGAACGGCGCCGCCAAAATAGGCGCCGTCAATTTCGCATTCATCGTCAAGGATCGTCTCTTTCGTTTCGGTCGCGGTGGCTTCGCGGACCTTGTGGGCGAGAACGAACGCCGTGCGGTATTGAACGCCAAGGTCGCGGCTCAGTTGAACCGATGACAGGCCCTTCGCCGCATTCGCGAGAATGCAGATCGCCGCCAGAATATCCATGAAAGACAGCTTGCGGCTGGCGAAGATCGTCCCCGACGTGACCGAGAAATGATGCTTGCAGGCTTTGCACTCGAACTTGCGGCGCGACTTGATCGAATAGGCGTCGCAACACCCGCAGCGAGGGCAAACGGCTTCGCCGTCATTTTCAGGCCAGCGAAGGGTGCAGAATTTGGCATAGGCCGCATCCTCACCACCCTGATAAATGTCTTTTAGTTTCAGGGTCTTGGAAGCTGCTGAGAGGAGAAAATGTTGCGTCATGGTACTGTTTCCGATGCCTTGCGCATCGTATATAGTACTATTAGGTACTGTTTACAATACCCTTGGTCTCGTTTATAGTGAAAAAAGTCACATAAACGGTACCTAAATGAGCGAAGCAGAATGGGAAAAGAGGGTCAGCAACCTCCTGAAAGCTGAGTTGAAACGAAAAGGCGTCACCTATGCCGGGCTAGTGGAAAAGCTGGCGGAGATAGGCGTTGAAGAAAAGGAGGCAAACATCAAGAATAAGCTCTCTAGGGGCAAATTCTCGGCGGTGTTTCTTTTTCAATGCATGGAAGCAATTGGCTCTCAGGAGCTGCGATTATAGCAGTTCTATTGTTCGCAATCTGGGTGGGCCACGAGCTAGGCTATAATCAAGGTTACGGCGATGGCGGCGACGATGCTACCCGCTATGAGGATGATGGCGCCGTCAGTGGGCGACTTGGCCCGGAAGCCCCGATAGCCGAACCACAGCCCAAACGCGATGAGTGGCGCGAGGAAACAGACCTTAACGCCCAACGGGATATGGCCAAGTGGGCCTTGGCGATGTTTGGTGCGTCGGTCGCGGGCCTTTTTGTTACTGGCGCGGGGGTTGTCTATATCGCGTTGACTCTTCGCGTTACTCAAGAAACGCTCGCAGAAGCTGAAAAAACTACCGACGCGACGCTTCAAATGCTGAATGCTGAAAAGCGCGCGCGATCTAGCGTCGTGCGCGTTTATGGAGTTAGGCTTGAAGTAGAGCGTGATCGATTTAATTTGATAATTAGCGCCGAAAATATCGGTGAAACCGTCGCTATGGATATCTTTCATTATCCAATATTCAGAACGGCTAGATATTACGAATTTGACGCCCCTGAAGAGATTATCGACAATTTTGACTTCGCTTATTCTCCAATACGGGGGGAAGACCCACCGAGAAATCTTGACGAACCTATGGATTATCTCGGGCTTGGCAAGGACCTCGCGAGCGGTGAAAAGTATGGCATTCAACGCGGAATCGGAGCGCTTAGTAAGACTGAACTTGATGCTTTTGCTAATGCGCAGCTTTTGTTCGAGGTCGTGATCGTCACCAAATGGTGGAACGTCTATGGCGAAGTCCAATTTAAGGAAACTTTTTGGCAAACGGGCGTAAATGACGTTCTCGACCCTATGGTCAGCACCATGATTTTCGACTGGCGGTATGGCATGCTTCAACCCGAACGCTCTAAAGGGAATCGAGCCCCCGCTATGTAGAGCGCCGGAAAAATTGAGCGTGATCAGGCTGATCAATAACAGAGCCTTGATCTTCTCGGGCCTCGTGAGAGGCTGTTTTCCCTTCCTGCGCTTGCTGCATAAGGCCGGAATTCTTCAAGGAATCCCAATGTTGGTGAATAGTTATCCACGGGTTTTGTAGCGGATATATGATCTCTCCACTGTCATCCCGGACAAGCGGCGGCTTTGCCGGCGCGGCGATCCGGGGTCTTTCTGGCGCATTGGCTGCGTTGCGGAGATCCCGTGTCTGCAGCGCACGGGATGACCGAGGAAAGATTGAAAATGAACCGGAGCAGAAAATGCCAAATGGCGCCACATCGACCGGAACGCCAGAAAACATGGGGGTAAAAACCGGCGCGCTGCGCGACTCTTCAGATCACGCCGGCGATGGAAAAGTTGTTGAGGACGATCAAGAGATTGCCCGTCGTCGCCATGGCGAAAAAGAACAGGACGATGAAATGCGGAAACCACAACACCATGAAACTGATCAGCCCTTGCAGGCCGAGCTTGGCGATGATCCAGCCGTCGCCTGCATGCACCATCATGGCGTTGAGAAACGGGTTCGCCTCGACCCCCGCCCCGGCGTCGAGCGCGATCACCGTCGAGATGATGTCGGCGACTCCGATAATGTTGTAGAAAATGACGAGGCTCCAGGCGATCCCGGTCTGCCACATGGACGCGCGGGAGCGGCGCGCATCCTCCCCCAATTGCTGGCGGCGTTTTGATGAGGCGAGCGTGAAGACCAAACCTATCTCCCGTTCCGTTAACCTGTTTTCGCCAGCAATGCGCCAGACTGAGAAAGCTTTAAGGCAGGCGGCGTCGACGAATGCCGCTTCGAGGGCTATTGTGCAAGAAGTATGACCACCAGCGTGAAACAGGCGGAAGAGCCCAAAACTCAGCGGTCCCGCCGCATTCCCGGCGCCGGCGCGATTTTCGCCGCCCGGGCCGTCCTGTTTTGGGAAAGGCTATGGCCGGCGGTCTTGCCGGCGCTGGCGATCCCTTTCCTGTTCGTTTTCATCAGCCTGTGCGACCTCTGGAAGTTCACGCCTGCATGGGCCCACTGGTTGGCGCTCGGGCTCGGCGGCGTCCTCTTCGCCGCTCTGCTCTATCGCGACCTCAAAGACCTGAAACTGCCGTCCCGCCGGGAGGCGCAGGCTCGGCTCGAAGAAGACGGGCGCGTCGCCCATGCGCCGCTGCAGGCCATGGACGACCGACCTTTCAATGCAGATGAAAATCCGCTCTGGCGCGCCCATCTGGAGGCGAGCGCGGAACGAGCGCGCGCCTCAAGGCTAAACCGGGCGCGCGACACGGCGGAAGCCCGCGACCCGTGGGGCCTGCGATTCATCGCCCTCGGTCTTCTCGTCATCGGTTTCATCGCCGGGGGTAAGGAGACGATGGCGCGTCTCGCGCTCGGCTTCGATCCGGAAGCCCATGCGGGCGCGGGCAAGCTCGTCGCCGATTTGTGGATCGAGCCGCCCGCCTATGCCGGCCGCGCGCCCATCTATCTTTTGCGCGCCGGACAGCCGCTGCCGACGAGCGCCGACCAGATCGACGCGCCGGAAGGCTCGGTCCTGAAAGCGCAGGTCAATGGCGGCGGGCGCGTGCGCCTGAGCTTCCAGACGGAAAAAGAAACGAAGCGGGCGCGCTTCGATCGCGAAACAAACGCGTCGCGCGCGGAAATCGACATCGGCGAAAGCGGACTGTTGCGCCTCAAGCTGGGCGCAAAAGAAGGCCGCTGGCCGATTGGGGTCCTTGCCGATGCGGCGCCGCGCATCGCCTTTACCACCGCCCCGGCGCGCACCGATGACGGCCGGCTGAGCTTTGCGGTCGAGCTTGAAGACGATTACGGCGTCGCCGACGCCTGGCTCGTCATGCGCCTCGACCCTTCGCAGGAGCGCCCGCTGGACGCGCCCGACTTCGATGCGCAAGCACTGACGGAAACAAGAAGCATTCCGCTTGACGGCGTGACGGGCGTCAGCGGCGAACGCGCCGCAACACTGGATCTTCAGGCGGACCCCTGGGCCGGGCTTCAGGTCCTCGCCAAAGTCGTCGCCCGCGACGGCGCGGGCCAGGAAGGCGAAACCGACACCGTCAAGGCAACCCTCCCCACACGGATGTTTTACAATCCGGTGGCGAAAGCGGTTATCGAACAGCGCCAGACCCTTGCGGTATCGGCTGACGACTGGCGCCGGGCTGCGCGGTCTTTCGATGCGATGACCATGGCGCCTGATATTTTCTACGCCGAGAAACCGACAAATTACCTTCTGCTGCGCTCAGCGTTCTGGCGAGTGATGCGCCAGAATGGCGACGGCTATGACGACGCCGTCGAGAAATTCTGGCCCCTCGCCCTTCAGCTCGAAGACGAGGCGCTGGAGCTTGCGCGCCAGCGTCTGGAAGCCGCGCGCGAAGCCTTGCGCGAAGCTTTGGAGCGGGGCGCCAGCGATGAAGAAATCGAACGGCTGGTGGAGGAGCTGCGTCAGGCCATGAACGATTATCTCACCGCGCTCGCCCAGTCCGGCCAACCCATGGAGGAGACGTCGCGGAACGCCCAGCAGCTTGAGCAATCGGACCTCGACGAAATGCTCGATTCGATCCGCGATCTGTCGCAGCAGGGCGCCAACAACGCCGCGCGGCAGATGCTGTCCGACCTTGAGAACCTGTTGAACAATCTTCGCCTCTCCCAGGGCGGCGGCGGACAGGGGCAACAGCAAAGCGGCGAGGGCCAGGGCGGCCAGGGGCAGTCGGGCGGGGCCGCCGGCGCCGCCGGTGAGCTGATCGGCCGCCAGCGCGAGCTCGCCGACGAAACTTTCGAACGCCGCCAGAATGGCGATCTTAACGGCGACGATCTCGCCGCGCGCGAAGGCGGTCTTGGCGGCGATCTCGACGCACTCATGGACGCCCTTGAAGGCGATGCGGGGGCCGACCCCGATGGCGAAGCCGGCCGCGCCCTGGGGCGCGCCAGAAGCGCCATGCGCGAAGCCGAAGGCGCGCTCGCCGGCGACGATTTCGACGCCGCGGGCGACGCCATGGAACGGGCCATCGCCAATCTGCGCGATGGAGCCGAGGCGCTGGCGCGCGAGCAGATGCGCCAGGCACAGGGCGACGGACAAGGTCAGGAAGGCCGGCGCGAAGGGGCGGGCTCCGATCCATTGGGCCGACCGGCGGGCGGGATCGCCGGCGAAGGCGTTGAAGTGCCGGGCGAAAGCGAAGCGGGCCGCACCCGCGCCGTCATCGAAGAATTGCGCCGGCGCCTTGGCGAACCGGGCCGCGACGAAGACGAGGTCGAGTATCTCGAACGGCTGCTGGAACGGTTTTAGTCATCAGTATACGGATAAAAAAAAGACCGGACATGAAAACACGCGCCGGTCTTTCTAAAAGTTTTGGCTCTCTATCAGGAGCGGGCTCGCGTCCAGGGGAACGGGGAATTCGCGTCGCGATGGCGCCCGCCCATGCCCGCAGCAAAATAAGCGCCGGCCGCAGCCACAAGCGCACTCGCAGCAAGAAGGAAGGCGGTAATGGCGCCGACCGTGCGCGCCGTCGCCGCGGCTTCGCGGCTTTGGGTTTCCCATTCGTCAACGCGCGCTCGCGCTTCTGTCTCCGACAACCCCGTGGTTTCGGCGATCAGTTCAGCGGCGGCTTCCCTGCCGGACGCCGACAGTTCGCCGTCTTCATTCACATCGGACAGGATCGATTGGACCGTTTCGCGATCGCCCGCCTCAGCTTCGCCGCCGCGAAGCATGATCGCAGCGTCGCCCGCCGCCGACCCGACAGCGCTTGCGCCTATGCTGGCCGCGCCGGTCGCCATATGCGCCGATAAAGTCGCGCCAATCAGGAGACCCGCCGCCCAGACGACAAGTCCATGGGCGCCGTCGCGGAACTCCACCGCATCTTCCGTGGCCCCGATAGAAGGACGGCGCAATCGCCCAGCCATATAACCGCCGGCAATGAAACTGAAGATCATCACCACCAGGACCCATGCCATGGTGATGTAGCTCAGCGTATCAGCTTCCGCGCCTTCGCCCGGAAAGGGAGATGAAATCGAAAGACCGACCCCGCCGCCAAAGGTGAAGAGGACGAGAGAAATCGCAGCAGCGACGAATGCGCCGGCAAACACCGCGCCCCATTCCATATAAGAGTGTGTCTCGCCCTCGCCATCGGTGACGACGACGCCGACTGTGTCTGTTGCGCTCATGACTTAAAGTCCCAATAGCGACAGGATTGCGAGTACGACGACGACAAGTCCGACAAGATAAATTATTCCGTGCATTGTGCTTTCTCCTTTGCCGATTACGGCTGACCGGCGTCTGTTGCGATTTGTTAACACGCGCATTTGTGACCGGTTCCAAAGGGAACCGGGGAGAACGCCCTGCAGCGCAGCAAAAAAGGAGCTCAGTTGGCGGCGCCGAGGAGCGGCAGACCGCGTTTGCGGCCGTCATCGTCCATGCCATAGCCGACGAGGAAATCATCCGCGCCCGCCTCAAATCCGATATAATCGCATTTGAGATCTTCCGCGTGGCCCGTAAGTTTTTTCACGAAAACACAGAGCTTCACATCGGCTGCGCCGCGATCCTCGATCATGCCCTTGCCGAAATGCAGGGAACGTCCGGTATCGAGAACATCGTCAACCAGCAGAACAGTCTTTCCCTTGATGTCGATAGAGAAATCCTTGAGCAAGGTGACGACGCCCGACGATGACCGCGCGCCGCCATATGAAGAAAGTTGCACAAAATCCACCAGCGGATCGGCGCCGTGCCGATACAAAGCGCGCAGCAAATCCGCGGCGAAAATGAAGGCGCCGGTCAGGACCGGCGCGAGCAGAAATTCTTTCGGCAGGTCGCGCGCCATTTCTGCGGCCATCTCGTCAATCCGCCTGGCGATTTCGTCTTCGGTAAAAAGCGTGCGCATGAATGCCGGTCTGCCGTCTTTGCTACGGCACTGCTCATAGAATCATTTCCGGCGCTGCGCCAGCCGCGCACATCTTCGATGAGGTTATTCGCCGCTGCGCGGCATCAGCGATTCCAGAACGCTTTTTTCCGGCGCAAAGGAAAGGGCCACTTCGGCGACGCCATCCGGCGCCGGCGCGCGCGTCATGAAATCGGCCATGCCACCGGGGCCGACCTCCGCCTGATCGGCGGCGAATGTCCAGCGCGCCAAGAGTTCTCCGCGTGCGCCGAGCGCCTCAGCCTGCAACAAGGGCGCAGAGACAGCCTCGCCGGTTTCATTCCGCAGATTGCCGGTGATTTCGATGGTGGGCCCGCCCGTCGACATGGCGAGACGATGGCGCACATTTTCTATGGCGAGGCCATAAGGATTGGCTTCGATGCCAATAACGGCATAGGCGTCGGCGGCTTTCGGCGCGACTTTCACGATTTCATCGCGATAGAAAAAAACGCCATAGGCGACGCCGAAAATGACGATGACCCATACCGCCCAGCCAAGAAACCGCAGCGGCGTAAGACGATTTTTCTCGCGCGCTTCGGCGCGCCTGCGGGCTTTGCTGATCGCCTTTTCAAGCTCGCGCGGCGTTACGCGCAAGGACGCGAAAAACTCCTCATCAAGGTCCTCGGGATCGATCGACCTCACATCTTCCATGCGCGCCAGCGCCGTCGCCCGCCGCCGCTCGGCGCGAACCTTGCGCCCGAAGCCTCGCGAGCGATCCTCTTCTTCGTCGACATCTTCCCAGTCTGCATCGACGACGCCATGGACGGCGTTATAGTCGTCTTCTTCGAAGTCGTCCGGCTCTTCATCGGCGAACCGCAGCGATTCGCGCGTCTCGCGTCTTTCCTCACGCTTGCGGGCGAAAAACGGACGCCGCTCGTGCTCGTCTTCATCATCCTCGACAACGAACTGACGCCCCTTGCGCCAGCCCTTGCCGGCCGGCTCTTCATCGGCTTTGCCTGTGCGCGACGCTTCATCGCGGCCCCTGCGGGAAGCTGGCGTGTCGAACAGCGCATCATCGTCGTCATCGATATCGTCATGCTCGATGCGACGGTCATCGACTGCCCGTTCGGAACTGCGCCTTTCCTGACGGTCCGGCCCGTCATCTTCGCGCCAGTCGCGGCGGGCGGACTTCTCGCGCTCCCGGCCGTCGCGTCCCTCGCTCTCGGGCACGCCGACTTTCATCCATGGCCGCGCCTCCGGCCCCTTCTCCGCGCGGTCCTCCTCGCGGGGATCGTCGCTGGCCCGGCGTTTTGGCGGTTCCTTGTCGAGGGGCTCCACATCCAGAAGCTCCGGCGCTGGCACGAACCAGCTCTCGCCGCAGGCCGAACAGCGAACGGAGCGGCCATTTGGGGAAAACCGCTCATCGTCGACATCGTATCGCGTGGCGCAATCGGGGCAGGTGATTATCATGTGAGGCCAGAATCGTTTATGTGTTCGCGGTGATGCGGCGCGCGGGTCAGCGAGCGCCAGCGCGCTGCAACAGGATCGCCATGGAAGCCGTCAGACACGACAACCGGGAAATCGTCAGGTTCGAGAAAGCCGGCCTTGCCTATGAGGATGCGCCCGAAACCCTGACCGATGTCACCATGACGCTTAAGGAAGGGGAGTTCCGCTTTCTCACCGGACCGTCCGGCGCCGGGAAAACGTCGCTGCTCAAGCTGATTTATCTGGCGCACAAGCCGACGCGAGGGCGCTTTTTCCTGTTCGGAGAAAACGCCGCAGAGGCGCCGCGCGAAGCGTTGCCTGCGCTGCGCCGGCGTATTGGCGTCGTCTTCCAGGAATTCCGTCTCCTCGATCATCTCACGGCCTATGAAAATGTGGCGCTGCCTATGAAAGTCGCCGGCGTTAACCAAAACCAATATCGGGAAGACGTAAGCGAACTCTTAAATTGGGTGGGGCTGGGCGACCGAATGCACGCCAATCCCCCGACCTTGTCGGGAGGCGAGAAACAGCGCGTCGCACTGGCGCGAGCACTGGTTTCAAAACCGGATTTGATTCTCGCGGACGAGCCCACGGGCAATGTGGACCCGGCGATGGGCGAACGCATTATGAAATTATTCGTAGAGCTTAATAAACTCGGCGCCGCCGTTATCGTGGCGACTCACGACCTTCACCTCGTCCAATCTATCGGCAAGCCTGTCTTGAGGATCGCCAATGGCAAGGTGACCCGCAGCGCCGGCGCGGGAGGCGCTGCATAACATGACGCAGGCGAACGACTATGAAACGGATGAGGCGGAAAATATCCAGGCGCCGCCGCGTCGTGGCCTCTTTCGCCGTCGGGCGGCGCCGTTGCTGCCTGAAGCCGGCGCCGCCGGCGCGCCGCTGACCGCCGTCATCGCCGTCATGTCGTTTCTCGCCGTGCTGGCCATGGCGTCGCTCCTCATGGTGAACCGCGCCACCAGCGAATGGACATCTGCGTTGCGTTCGGAAATCACTGTCCAGGTGAAAGGCGCGAGCCCCGCCGACATCGAGAGCGGCGTCGACGCGGTTCTGCGCGTCCTCAATGAAACCGACGGCGTCCTGGAAGCAAAAGAAAAAAGCCGGGAAGAAACGGCCGAACTGCTCGATCCCTGGCTGGGAGAAGGGAACGCGGCGGCCTTCCTCACCATTCCCGCGATCATTGAAGTGAAAGCTGCCCCGGCCTTGCGCGACAATCTCGATCTTTTGCGGAACCGCCTCACAACGGCGGCGCCCGGCGCAACGCTTGACGATCACGCACGCTGGCACGACCGTCTTTCCGGCGCCGCCCGCTCAGGCCAGGCCATGGCCTTCGGCGTCTTCATTCTGGTTATGGGAGCGGCCTGCGCCATCTCGATTTTCGCCTCCCGCGCCGGGCTCGCCGCCAATCACGAGATCGTCTCGGTGCTGCATCTCGTGGGCGCCACGGACGGATTTATCGCCGCCGAAGTGCAGCGACGGTTCTTTATTCTCGGCCTCAGAGGCGCGCTGATCGGTCTTGTCGCGGCGCTGGCGGCGCTTGTTCTGGCGGGGCTGGCGGTCCGGGCCGGAGGCGCGGCGGACAATTTCCTGCCTTCCCTGCGCCTCGGCGGCTGGATGATCTTGTGGCTGGCGGCGGCGCCGGCGGCGACCTGCCTCGTCACCGCCCTGACGGCCCGGCTTACGGTTTTGAAAACCTTGAGCAAACAATATTAAACCCCGATCTGCGCGATGGCGCGGCGCGGGCCCATCGGTTAAGCTCGCATCCGGGCTGATCTTTTGAACGGATATTAAGACGGATTCTGGCGTGAGACGGCTGTTTGTTGTTTTTATCGCGACGGCGCTCCTCTGGGCGGGCGGCCTCGTCGTTTTTATCGGGTCCCTGCCTCAACCCTCGGCTGGCGTTCCCAAGGGGCCGCATGGGATC
The DNA here is from genome assembly GCA_002704915.1 of Parvularcula sp. Lineage (GTDB taxonomy): Bacteria > Pseudomonadota > Alphaproteobacteria > Caulobacterales > Parvularculaceae > Hyphococcus. The sequence continues at coordinate 22,072 of PAIP01000032.1, read as the reverse complement.
GTTGTCTATACCGGCGGCGGCGGGGTCCGCATTTCCTCAGCCATGGCGATTTTTGCAGACGGCGCCGGTGAACGGCTGTTGATCTCAGGCGTCCATCCTGACACTTCGGCGGCGCGCCTGTCGGAATTCTGGATCGGTCCGAAAGAGCGCTTCGACTGCTGCGTCGATCTCGGCCGCGACGCGCTCACTACGGAAGGCAATGCCGGCGAACTGCGCGCCTGGGCGACGAGTCATAATTTTACGGATATCGTGCTCGTGACGTCGGACTATCACATGCCGCGCGCCATGGCCGTCACCCGCGCGCGCATGCGCGGCGCCACGATCACACCTTACGTTGTGCGGTCCGGCTATCTCGATGAAAAGGGCCGCCCCGATTCGCTCAATGCGACATTGAAGCTCGCGGGCGAATACACGAAATTTCTGCTGGCGCGCATCAAGGCTTTTGTTCCTGGCGGCGGCCTTTAAGGCATGATGACGAGCATCCGCTCTGCGGTTTTTTCGGTCTACCTTGTCATGACCATCGCAGTCATGGGCATTGCCTGCCTTCCCCTGATCCTGTTCGGCCGCAGGGCGGCGCGCGGAACCGTCAAGCTCTGGTCGCGCCTCGCCTTGTTCGGTCTCCATCAAATCGCAGGCGTTTCCTTCAAGGTTGAAGGCGCGGAAAACATGCCGCAGGGCGGCGCACTCATCGCCGCCAATCACCAATCCCAGTGGGAGACAATCGCGCTTTACGCATTGGCGCCCAATCCCGTCATGATCCTGAAAAAAGAGCTTTTGCGCATCCCTGTTTATGGCTGGTGGGCAGGCGCCGCCGGCAATATCGCAGTCGACAGGAAGGGCGGCGCAAAGGCGTTGCGCGCCATGACGCGCGAAGCGAAAAAACACACTGACGCCGGCGAACAGATCATCATTTTCCCCGAAGGCACCCGGCTGAAGCCGGGCGAAACGCGGAAATTCCAGCCGGGCGTCGCCGGCATCTATGCAACAACGGGCGCGCCCTGCACGCCTGTCGCCCATGACAGCGGCCGCTTCTGGCGTCATCCGGGCGGCGAAAAAATTCCCGGCGTCATCACCTTGCGCATTCTTCCCGCAATTCCGCCCGGGCTCGACCGGAAAGAGTTTCTAGACACCCTCGCCGCGAGGCTCGAAAACGCGCGGCCCGATCTGGCGGTTGCAAAGGGGCCGCCTCATGGCTGAAGGAAAAGCATATCATCGCTGGTTCTATATTCCGTGGACTGTCGCTGCTGTCATCTTCGTCGCCTATTTCATGCTTTGGCGCTATGGCGCCTCCGAAATGAAAACTGCCGTCGGCGAGTGGGTGGAAGATCAGCGCGCTGCGGGTTTCGATGTCTCCCATGGCGCGCTCAAAACCGACGGCTTTCCGTTTTTCCTGCGCCTTCACATAGACGAACCGCATATCGCTTCGCCCGGCGCATGGGATTGGCGAACAGACCGCCTGACCATCGACGCGCTGCCTTACGATCTCAACAAGCTGATTTTTTCAACGCGCAGCGAACAGGAAGTCTTCTTGGATGGCGCTGGCCGCTGGCGCGTGAATGCCGATGATTTTCGCGTGTCTATCGCCAATGACAAAAAACGCGACTGGGTTTTCGCGACAACCATCGGCGGCGCGAAGGCGCGGCGAGAGGAAGACGGCGCCACTGCATCGCTTGGAAGTCTGGTGCTGGACCTCGCCCCCGATGACGCTGAGAATACAACACTGACTTTGATGGCGACACAGATGCGGGCGAACATAGAGGACGCCGCCATCAGGCTCGACAAGCTGCAAACGGCACTGGCGGTAAGCAAAACTTACGCGCTCGCCAATGCTGCGACATGGCGACAGGCGGGCGGCGCGCTTCAGGTCAACAGCTTTTTCGCACAGCTTGAGGAAGCGCGCTTCGCCGCCGCTGGCGTTCTGGCGCTCGACCGGGACGGCCGACCGGAAGGCGCGTTGAAAACCGAAATCATCGCGCCCGCCCCTTTCATCCGTTTGCTCGCACAAGCCGGCGCCATGAGCGAAGAAGATGCGGACAGCGCCGCCGCATCGCTGACGCTGGCGAGCATCGCCGCGGGCGGCAAGCTGACGGCGCCCGTGGAACTGAAAGACGGCGCCGCCCATCTTGCGGGCGTCAAGATCGCGGACCTTCCCTGAGACCGGTCCGGCTTCTGCGAGCGGCGCCCGCCGCCCATGAAACAATCGGCGCTTTTGACTTTTGCGTTCTAAAAACAGCCCGGTTTTGCTGGCGTTGCGGCCGATGTGGCGCCATTTGGCATTTTCTGCTCCCGCCATCTCGGACCTCCTTTCGCCGCGCAGGGTTTCAGCCGCCGCGCGCATCAAAAGAGCGGCGCGGCCCGGAACGCGCCCGCCGATTGGGCGCGCAAGACAGATTGTGTGATGGCGATCTTATCCCGGCGTGACCACGCGTGGACGCGTGCGTTCTTCCTTCGTCGCCGGCTTAGGGATGATCGCCTTCCACGCCCCATGCACGGCGCGCATGACGGGAAAGACCCGACGCCGAAACCCTCAGAACGCGAACCATGTAGCGCCGGACGTGACAGCCAGGGATGTGAGAGCAGAGACGGGAGACCGCAGGTTTCGCGAAACCCTTTCCGCCGCGCAATCCCCGCGGCGGAAACCGATCAACCATACATGGCGCCAAGCGGCGCATCTTCCGTGTGCGTCTCAACAAGACGCGAAAAGCTGTCGAGATAGATGGCGCCTTCCGCCGTCTTCTGGACAATCACGATGCGCTTGTCCTTGCCGTCACGCACCCGTTTCACAAAGCCGAGGATCGACAACGCATCGAGGGCGCGGGAGATCGCCGGTTTCGGCACGTTCAGATCCCGGGCGAGCGCGCGCACCGTATGCGGGCCGGGACGCAGATAGACGGTCAACAGGATTGACCATTGGCGCATGGAAAGGTCCGGGCCGTCGGCTCGCACCGCGTCGCACATCACTTCCCGCCAGCTTGTTAAGATATCCGTCGACGCCATTGCTCGGCCTGTCGCCCTGCCCTTTGAAACGAAGCCTTATGCTTGCAACCGTTCGCCCGAAAAGGGCAAGGCCGAATCATGCGCCATAGCGCCCCTCAAGCACCTCAAAGAGCGCGCGAATCGCCTGGGCCTCGCCGCCCTGGGGCCTGCCCGGCGCGGCTTTCGGCCGCCAGGCGTAAAGGTCGAAATGCATCCAGCGCGCGGCTTCGCCCGCAAATTTCTTCAAAAAGAGCGCCGCCGTCACCGACCCCGCAAAGCTGCCCCCCGAAATGTGGTTCACATCGGCGATCTGCGAGGAGAGCATGGATTCATATCCGCGCCAGAGCGGCATCCGCCACACCGGATCGGCAGTCTTCTCGGCCGCCTTTTCCAGCGCCTCAACCAGATCGCCATCATCGCAATAAAAAGGCGCAAGCTCGGGCCCAAGCGCCACGCGAGCCGCACCGGTCAGCGTCGCAAGGGAGATCATCAGGTCGGGCTCCTCTTCCCCGCCATAGGTCAGCGCATCCGCCAGGATAAGACGACCTTCCGCATCGGTATTGCCGATTTCCACGGAGAGGCCCTGCCGGCTTTGCAGAATGTCCCCCGGCCGGAACGCGTCGCCGGAAATGGCGTTCTCCACCGCCGGTATCAGAACCCTGAGGCGCACTTTGAGGCCGGCTTCCATGATCAGGCGGGCGAGCCCGAGGCAATGGGCGCTGCCGCCCATGTCTTTTTTCATCAGGGCCATTCCGGCGCCGCCCTTGATGTTGAGCCCCCCGGAATCGAAGGTCACTCCCTTGCCGACAAGCGTCAGTTTTGGCGCGCCAGCGTCGCCCCAGCGCATGTCGATCAGGCGCGGCGCGCCTTTGGCGGCGCGCCCCACTGCATGAATCATCGGAAAGTTATTTCCGAGAAGTTCGTCGCCCACGATCGTCTCGATCTGCGCGCCCATCTCCATGGCGAGATTGCGCGCCGCCTGTTCCAGCGCCGCCGGCCCCATGTCGCCCGCCGGCGTATTGACGAGATCGCGCACCAGGAAAACCGATTGCGCCGCACGGCGCATGGCGGCAGCGTCCGCATTCTCCGGCGCCACAAGCCGGGCGAGCGCAGGCTTTTGCTGTTTGTAGCGGTCGAAACGGTATCCCCCGAGGAGCCAGCCCAGCACCGCAAGGTCGGCCGCGGTTTTGTCGAATGAGCCGGCGAAGACATACTCGCCCTCGACAAGTTTTTCGGCGGCCGCCGCCGTAATGAACGGATCGCTCTTGTCCCCCACGCCGAGAAGCACAGCCTCGCCATTGGAGAGCACGGCGCCGGCTTCACCGTTAAATCCGTTGGCGCGAGCAAGCTGCTTCAGCGCCGCGGGCGCATCGCTATCGTCGAGCGCTCCGTCTTCTACGAGATAGATCTTTGTTGCGGCATTTGCAGCCGCTTGTTCATAGTCGTTTAACAGATGAGGGGCCATGAATAATCCGTTAACTTACCAAGTCAGAACCGCGTTAGATTGCACATTAAGCATACGGTTAAGCCTTTATTGAATTCCTTCCGTCACTATCCGCGCGATCCGTCAATGGAATTCATCGAGGCGCGACTCATGCTTACCGCATCCAAGCTTGCAACGAAATACGCGATTGCCGCTGGCGCGGCTATTCTGCTGCCTGCCTGCGCATCCGTGCAGAAAACAACCGCCGCCGCCGGCGTCGGCAATGGCGATTATCGCGACGCCATCGGCGTTTATTCATCGCCGGCCGGCGATGAAGGCATGGACCCCATCGCCGCCGCGGCGTTTTGGGGCACGCGGTACAACACAGACCAGTCCGATCCCGCGGTCGCTGTCAATTTCTCAAAAGCCTTGCGCAAAATCAGCTCCAACGAAGAAGCCGTCAGCGTCATGCAAAAGACCGCCGCCGCCCATCCGGATAACGGCGATGTTAATCTTGAATATGGCAAGGTGCTCGTGGAGAGCGGCCGCGCCTTTGAAGCGGTTCGTTATCTCGAAACGGCTGTGGCGAAATCGCCCACAGACTGGCGCGCCATGTCCGCTTATGGCGTGGCGCTCGACCAGATCGGCGAACATGACCAGGCGCGTGTGATTTACGACCGCGCGCTCGCCATGTCGCCCGGCGATGTCATGGTGCTGAATAATAAAGGCCTCTCCTACGCGCTTGACGGCAATCTTTCGCTGGCCCGCGCAACCTTGCGTCAGGCCGCAACCAATGCCGGCGCCGACTCGCGCGTGCGCCAGAACCTCGCGCTCGTGCTCGCCCTCTCCGGCGAAATGCGCGAGGCTGAACGTCTCGCCCGTTCCGACCTGCCGCCCTTGGTCGCTGACAACAATATCGATGTTTATCGCCAGCTCATGAACCAGCCCGCCTATTGGGATCAGTATGCAGCCGGCGATGTGGAAACGCCGAATTTCGAAGATGTCCCGTCTGCGCCGCTTTCGCCTTCTCCGTCTGCGCCCTCGACGAAGCCGCAGCTTCAGGAAGAGCCCAAGCAAGAAAAAGAAGACGCCGACAAGGCGCCTGTCGCGCTCATGGAAGCGGCTCCGGTGACACGGGCCTCCATGCCGGCGGAACCGGAACCGCTGGAGCCGGGCATCGAACTGAAAAACGACGAATAATCAGTCTCAAAACCGATCGGGGGGCTGATTGGGGCGCTGCGTACGAAGCGCCAGTAGCGTGAGCCGCTCCGGGCAGGGTCTGGAGCGGTTTTCGCGTTTCAGAGCCAAATTCTGAACTGACGGAAACTGTTGCCTGCCCGCTATCGCAATCGGCGGCACTCGCGCTAAGCTGCGCCACAGGATGTTGAGACGATTTCGCGCGATCGGCCCGGGGGCGCTAACGGCAGCCGCGTTTATCGGTCCAGGCACAGTAACGACGGCGACCCTCGCCGGCGCAGGCTATGGCTATGCGCTCGCATGGACGCTGGTCTTTGCGACTGTCGCTGCGATCATTCTCCAGGAAACAGCGGCGCGGCTCGGCGTGGTGTCGCGCCTTGGCCTCGGCGAAGCGGTCATGCGGCGGTTCGAGGACTCTCCTTCCATAAAGTGGGCCGCCGCCGCACTCATCGTCTCAGCGCTCTTCATCGGCAACGCCGCTTATGAGGGCGGCAATATCGCCGGCGCCGTGCTTGGCGTGGAAGCGGCGGCGCCGGGGCTTGCCTCTCGCGCCACGATCGCCGGCGCTCTTGCAAGTCTCGCCGGCGCCATCCTGCTGCTGGGCGGTTACCGTTTGATCGAAAAGGTGCTGATTGGAGCCGTCCTTGTAATGACGCTCGCTTTCGCGGCGGCGCTTTTCATGATCGGGCCGGACTGGGGCGCGCTTTTCAAGGGCGCTGCAATCCCTTCCATACCAGCGGGGGCCTTCCCCATCGTGCTGGGCCTCATCGGCACAACCATCGTGCCCTATAATCTTTTCCTGCACGCAGCGGCAGCGCGCAAACGCTGGCAGGGCGCGGAGGGGCTTGCGGAAGCGCGATTCGACGCACGTCTTTCCATCGGCATGGGCGGCGTCGTTTCCATTCTCGTGCTGTCGACAGCGGCGGCGAGTCTGTTCGGGTCCGGTCTCGAAATCACGAATGCCGGGGACATGGCGCGGCAATTGGAGCCGGCCTTTGGCGCCGGCGCCACCTATCTGCTGGCCCTCGGGCTGTTCGCCGCGGGGCTTTCCTCCGCCATTACAGCGCCGCTCGCCACCGGGTTCGCAGCGGCGGAACTCTTTGGCTTTGAAAGCGACCCCTCCGCGCCGGCCTTTCGGATTGTTGCAGGTTCAGTCCTGTTGGTTGGCGCTCTTGTCGCCGTGACCGGTACCCGTCCCGTAGAAGTCATTCTCTTCGCCCAGATCGCCAATGGTGTTTTGCTGCCGGTGATCGCCGTTTTTCTTCTTTACGCAGCAAACAATCGTAAATTACTGGGCGATCATGCGAATGGGATGCTCGCCAATCTCGGCGGCGTCCTCGTGACGCTGATTGCAGCGGGTCTTGGGATCAGAGGCATTCTTCGGGCAATCGGAGTGATGTGATGCAAGCCATCGATCTCAACGCCGACATGGGAGAATATGCCGACAAAGCGCAGCAAGAGGTCGAGGCTGCGCTGATGCCGCTTGTCACTTCCTGTTCCATCGCCTGCGGCGGACATGCAGGCACGGCGGAAACCATGCGTCTAACGGCAAGACTCGCCAAAACTCACAATGTGAAAGCCGGCGCACATCCGTCCTATCCCGACCGCGAGGGCTTCGGGCGGCGCGCGTTATCCATCTCTCTGGAAGAATTGCGGCTATCGCTCAGCTTGCAGGTGGAAGCGCTGAAGGGCGTGCTTGCGACTGAGAATATGATGCTCTCTCATGTGAAACCGCACGGCGCGCTTTATAATGAAGCCGCGAAGAATATCGACCTTGCGCGCACCGTTGCATCCGTCAGCACCGGCGCCGTTCTTGTCGGACCTGCCGGATCGGCCCTTGAAAGCGCCGCGAGCGAAACGGGGCTTCGTTTCTCACCGGAAGGCTTTGTGGATCGGCTATATCTTGCTTCCGGGGCGCTGACCCCGCGCAGCGAACCGGACGCGATTATCGCCGATATCGAAGCCCGCGCGGCGCAGGCGCTCGCTATCGCAAAAGGGGAAAAAATCAAAGCCAGCGACGGCGCGCCTGTAGTCAGGGCCGATACGCTTTGCATTCACAGCGACTCACCCGGGGCGGTTGATACCGCCAAAGCCGTGCGTAAAACTCTTGAACATGCCGGGGTCGCCATCAGGCCGTTCGCATGACAGTCTTTTCTTTTTCAATTGAGCCCTATGGCGAGAATGGCTGGATCGCGACGCTGTCAAAAAGCGACATGGTTGAGCGAGCGCTCACAGTCAACGCGGCGGCAGATGCGCTTCGTGACCGGCCTGGCGTTACGGACGCCGTCGCCGGCGTTGAAAGCATCGTCTTGCGATTTCGCCCTTCAGAGGTCACTGCCGAAGCGGCAAAGACAATGCTCAACGACGCCCTCCAAACGGCAAAGGCGCATTCTGCTCGATCCGAAGCGGTTATTGAGATACCGGTTTGCTATGGCGGTGAATACGGCCCAGACTTCGAAATGCTTTGTGAAAAGCTCGGCATCAGCGGCGAAGAGCTGATCTCGTTTCACTCTGCAAAAACATATCGTGTGCTGACCGTTGGATTCGCCCCGGGCTTTGCCTATCTCGGCCCGCTGCCGGACGAGCTGCAAACACAGCGTCTTGCAACGCCGCGCGCCCATGTTCCTGCCGGATCGGTTGGCGTCGCCGGCGCCATGACAGGGGTCTACGCCCTTGCCTCTCCCGGCGGATGGCCGCTGATCGGCCGTACGCCGAAATGTCTTTTCGATGCGGGAACAGACGAGCCGTTTCTGTTCTCTTCCGGAGCGACAGTCCGCTTTACCCCCATTGACGAGCCCACTTACACCGCATTGAAAGCAGAGCGGTCATGACCGCCATCGCTGAAATCTTAAAGCCTGGCCTGATGACGACCATTCAGGATCTCGGCCGTCCCGGCCTCAGGCATCAGGGCGTGCCGCTTTCCGGCGCCGCCGATCCTGTTTCCTTTGCCTTGGCCAATGCGGCGATCGGCAATAAGGCGACTGCGGCCGGCCTTGAATGCACGCTCAAAGGGCCCAGCCTTCGTTTCAAGGCGTCCGGCAGTTTTGCGCTTGGCGGCGCGGACATGAAAGCGCATCTCAACGGAAACGCGCTCCAACTCTATACGCCGTATGATGCGCAAGCTGACGATGAGCTTGTGCTCGGCGCGGCGCAAACCGGCGCGCGCGGCTATATCGTCTTTCAGGGCGGGCTTCAGGGCGATGATTTTCTGGGAAGCGCGTCCACCTATTTGCCCGCAAAACTGGGCGGCATAAACGGCCGCATGCTTGCAGCGGGCGATACTCTCATATCTGCAGGAATGCGCCCCGCTGCGCGCAGGGACATACCGACAACGCTGTGCCCCGTCATCGCGCATGACTTTTTTCTGCGCGCGCTGCCCGGACCGGAATCGGCGCAGTTGGGAGCCACCGAGCTGGCGCGTTTTTTTTCATGCGGCTGGACGGCGGGGCGGCGCGCTGACCGTATGGGACTTCAGCTCGAGGGCGCACAGCTAAAGGTTCTGGACGCCCCGCCGATGGCGTCAAGCCCGGTCTTTCCCGGCACGGTCCAATGTCCCGCCGCCGGGGAGCCATTCCTGCTGCTGTACGATGCGCAGACGGTGGGAGGCTATCCCCGCATTGCTCAGGTCATCGCGGCGGATTTGCCTCTCACCGGCCAGATACGCCCTGGCGACCGGATCTGGTTTCAGGAAGTCTCTGCAGACGCTGCATGCGAAATCGCGGCGCAAAAGGCCTCATTCTACGGCGATCTTTTGCCCTTCGGGTTTTTCCGCTGAGGCCGGCTGCACCGCGGCGCGGATTTCCGGCAGCCAATTGATGCGTATAATGACGATCACGACGCCCATGGCGATGAGAATGAAAAGCCCCGGCAGCCCGCCGAGATTGGAGAGCATTCGGACGCCATCGATCCCTGTCGTCGATGTCATGATAAACGCAACGGCGCCAATAAGCGCGCCCCAGAAGATTTTCACCCAGCGCTCTGCCCGCGGCCGTTTTTCGCCTGGGCGCATGTTTTTCAAACAAATGCTGGTGATGGAATGCGTATTTGAATCCATTGCCGTAACAAACGAAATAAAAGTGAGCCCGACAAACAGCATCATGATGATCGCGCTCGCCGGCAAGGCATCGAAAAGGGCATAGATCACCGCTTCAGGACCGTTTGCGTCAAGCGCGGCCACAAGAGCGTGGTTTTCCGCCGCATCGACGCCGATCGCCGCCCCGCCAAAGACGGTCATCCACAGGGCCCCGAATAATGCCGGCGCAGCGAGGTTGAAAAGAATGAATTCCCGCACCGTATAGCCGACGGAGATCCTGCCCAAAAAGAGCGCGGTCACCGGCGCCCAGGCGAGCCAGTTGGCGAAATAAAACACCGTCCAGTCTCGGGTCCAGTCGGAGCCTGCCCGCTCGCCCAGGGCAAGGCTGCGCGGGATGAACTCCACCACATATTCGCCCAGACTTTTCGCGCCCAAGGCCAGAATATCGACGGTCGGTCCCGCCGCCAGCACGAAGACAAGCAAAGCGAAAAAGAACCGTGTATTGAAATCGGAAAGGATCTTGATGCCTTTTTGCAGGCCGCTGATGGAAGACGCCACGAAAAGAGCGACGATGGAGAGCGTCACGAAAAACCTCAGCAGGGTCGTGTCGTAAATGCCGGCGATGGCTTCGAGCCCGCCTGCGAGAGTCATGACGCCGGCGCCGAGCGATGCGGCGACGCCCGCCACCAATGCGTAAAGCCCGACAGCATCGATAACGGCGCCCGCGCGTCCCGTGGCCGCTCGGCCAAGCAACAGCGACAAAGGCCCGCTTAAAGAATAGGGCCGGCCGAGATTGTAATGGGCCAAGGCGAAAGCGAGCGCAGGCACGGTGTAAATCGCGTAAGGCGTAATCGTCCAATGCATGAACATGGAGGATAGCGCGAACTCCGACGCCTCCTCCGAATAAGCGTCAATATGGGTATAAGGCGGCGGCGCCTTGATATGAAACATAGGCTCCGCCGAGCCCCAGAAAAGAATGCCGATGGCGATCGTCGTGCAGAGCGTGATGGAAAACCAGTTCCACCGATTGAGGATCGGCTTCGCATCAGGCCCGCCAATCCTGACGCCGCCCAGCGGTGAAAACACGACCCAGCCCATCAGGAGAACCGCCGCGAAAGAGGCGTAACTGAAAAGCCAGTCGAAACGCCTCAATATCCATTGGTTGGCGGCGCTCACCATGTGATGAAAGCCGTCAAAATCAATCAGGCTGAAAGCGAGCGCAGCGGTCAGCAAGACCACTGGCGGCCAGAACACAATCGGACGGGTGGCTTTTACGGTTTCTCTAAAAATAGCGGCAAGCCTTCATGCGCAGCGACCCAAACGGTCTTACCGTAAGAAGGCGCTATACCCAAACTTTCAGAAAACCGCCGGCTCGTATTTGAGGAAGTGGTGCCGCTTACGTGACTCGAACACGTGACCCCATCATTACGAATGATGTGCTCTACCAGCTGAGCTAAAGCGGCTTACCGGCTGGCGGAGGCGCGTCATAACTTGGGCGGGCGCAATCCGCAAGCGGTCATAGGCGCCAAAATGGCGCCTCAAGCCCCTGGGTCTAAGCCCCTCAGCGTCCCGCCGGTCGCCTTTTCCACCTGAGCGACGATCCGCGCGGAGATGGCCTCAATTTCCTCGTCCGTCAGGGTTTTTTCCCGCGGCTGAAGCACCACTTCGATGGCGAGGGATTTCTTGCCCTCGGGCACGCCCTTGCCTTGGTAAACGTCGAAAAGGCTGACATCGGCAATGAGCTTTTTCTCCGCCCCGCGCACAGCCTTTAAGAGCGCCTCGGCGGCGACGGCGTCGTCGACGACAAAGGCGAAGTCGCGCGACAGCGGCAGGAGCTCCGATGCGTCGAGCGCGGGACGGGTCTTCGCCGGTTTCTTTTTCGGCTCAGGGATCAGGTCCAAAAACACCTCGAAGCCCTGAACAGGCCCGTCCACATCCATGGCCTTCAAGACCCGCGGATGGATCTCGCCGAAATGGGCGAGCGCCTTTGGACCAAGGCGCAGAACGCCGGACCGGCCGGGATGGAAATAGTCCGGCGCATCCGCACTGGTTTGCAGGCTGGCGACCGGCGCGCCAGCCGCTTCCAGCGCTGCGATGGCGTCAGCCTTCACCGTGAACGCGTCCGCTTTCGGCGCAGCGCCCTGCCAGTGGCGTTGCGGATCGGACAACCGGGCGCCGCCAGCGGCGTTCGCATGGTCCTCGGGTTGATCGCCGCCGTAAATCGGCGCGACTTCAAAGAGCGCAAGATCCTCTCGGCCGCGATCAGCATTGCGCTGAAGCGCGGCGATAAGGTTCGGCAAAAGCGACGAACGCATAACGCCAAGGTCGGAAGCAATGGGATTAGCGAGAATGAGGCCTTTCGCCTTGATCTCGCTTTCGCTCAGGAAAAGCTCGGCGTGTTTCTGATCGAGGAACGACCAGGTCACGGCTTCCAGAAGGCCTCGGCCGGCAAGCGCGCGGCGCGCCATACGGCGGCGCTCCTGGCCCGCCGTCAGCTTCGGCGTTTCGACCGCTTTGAGCATGGGCAACGGCGCCGCAGGAAGTTTGTCGAACCCCGTGATCCGGGCGATTTCCTCAACGAGATCGGCCTTGCCTTCAATATCGGGCCGCCAGGACGGAACATCCACTTGCCACGGGTCGCTTTTGCGCACCGTGAAGCCAAGCGCCGACAGAATCTGTTCGCAGGCCTCGGGCGGCACATCGAGGCCGGTGAGGCGCTTGACCTCGGACGGCGGAAAGAGAACGGTTTTGTCCGTCTGCGGAATTTCGCCCGCCAGCACAACCTCTGAAGGCTCGCCGCCGCACATATCTATGACGAGCTGCGTCGCCATCTCCATGCCCGGCAGGATGAAATCCGGATCGACGCCGCGCTCGAACCGGTAGCGCGCATCGGAATTTATGCCCGTCTTGCGGCCGGTTTTCGCCGTGCGCAACGGGTCGAAATAGGCGCATTCGATGAACACGTTTTTGGTTTCTTCCGTGCAACCCGTATCCTCGCCGCCCATGACGCCGCCGAGACCGAGGACGCCATTGTCGTCGGCGATCACGGTCATGGTCTCGTCGATTACATATTCCTTGCCGTCGAGGGCGAGGAATTTTTCGCCTTCCTTACCGAGACGCGCGCGAATGACGCCTTTCAGCTTGTCGGCGTCGAAGACGTGCAGTGGGCGCGCCCGGTCGTATGACATATAGTTGGTGATATCGACGAGGGCGCTGATGGGGCGAAGGCCGATGGCGCGCAACCGGTCCTGCAGCCATTTCGGGCTGGGGCCGTTTTTAACGCCGCGCACATAACGCCCGGCGAATACGGGACAAGCGTTTTCAGCGCCCGCCGGAAAGTCGAGAACGACATTTTGCGGCGAGGGGAACGCCCCCTTGACCGGCTTCGGCTCGGGCGAAATGAACTTGCCGATTCCGGCTGCGGCGAGGTCGCGGGCGACGCCATCGACGCCGTTCGTATCGGGGCGGTTCGGCGTTACCTCGAAATCGATCACCGGGTCATTGGCGCCCATGACCTTGGCCACCGGCTCGCCGACCTTTGCCGAAACCGGCGCCTCGATAATGCCGTCATGATCGTCGCCCAATTCAAGTTCGCGCACGGAACACATCATGCCGTGGCTCTCGACGCCGCGGATTTTCGCTTTCGAGAGCGTGACATCAATGCCCGGCACATAGGCGCCCACAGGCGCATAGGCGACCTTGATCCCGGCCCGCGCATTGGGCGCGCCGCAGACAATCTGCATCTCGCCATCCCTGGTCGCCACTTTGCAGACTTGCAACTTGTCAGCATCGGGATGCGGCTCTGCGGAAAGAACTTCGCCGATGGTGAAGGCTGAAAGGCGCTCTTCCGGATTCTCGACCTCTTCAACCTCAAGGCCAACCGCGACCATGGTCTCGACGATCTCATCGAGGCTGGCGTTCGTCTCGAGATGTTCTTTCAGCCAGGACAGGGTGAACTTCATGACGCTTCATCTTCCGAAATGGTTTGCAGGAGGCGCGCGACGACATCCTCGCCGGCGCTTTCGCATTTTTTGACAGGTTTTGGCCGGGACGCATTTTCCGGCCCCGCGACCCAGCATTTTTCAAAGACCGAGCAGTAGCAGACGCCGAAATAAGTCTCAGCCGTGTCGGCGGCGAAGACGCGCGCTTTCAACGCTTCAAAGCCGGCGCGGGTTTGTTCGTTGCGGTCCCAGAGGAGGAGGATCGCCTCGCTTTTTTCGCCCGCCGCCAGCATGCCGATGGCGGAATCGAGGCTCGACGAAAACCCTTCATGCAATTGCGGCGGCAACAGGCGGTCGCGCAAATCCGCCCAGTCGCGAACCGGCGCGCCGTCAACGACCAACTCCGCGCTTTCGATCATGGCGGGGCCGATGCCGTCATTCTTGATGGCGACGCGCATGGCGTAGCCTTCGGGCTCTGTCGAGAAACCGCTGGTGATGCTGACCGCGGGCAGGACGCTCGCATGCTGCTGTTTGCGCATGATCTGCGCCTGATCCCAGGCGACGAACAGCGCGCAGGCGCCGATGACCATCGCCGCGATGGAGCCGACGGTTTCGAAATTGAAGGAAAGACGTTTTTCCGGCTTGGTCATCAGAGCGCCTCAACAACCCTTTTCAGCGCGTCTTTAACGGGGCCGGCGATTTCGGCGAGGCCGGGATTATCAACCGCCTGCATGGAAGCGACAGGGTCGACCGCAGCGACTTCAACGCCATCATCCGTTTGCTGAACTATCACGTTGCAGGGAAGCATGACGCCAATCTTGCTCTCAGCGGTCAGCGCTTTAAGCGCCATTTGCGGGTTGCAGGCGCCAAGAATGCGATAGGGCCGGAAATCCACGTCTAGCTTCTTCTTCATGGTCGCAGCGACATCGATATCGGTGAGCACGCCGAAGCCTTCGGCTTTCAGCGCTTCCGTCACGCGTGCGATCACGTCGTCAAAGCCGCCGGAAACGGTTTTCGCGATGTAGTAGGTCATGTGAAGCCTCCTATTTGCTCAATCCCGCCCAGAGGCTCGGCTGGTCGGCGGCGTCGAATCCGTAATGCTCGAGCCAGCGCGCATCGGCGGCGAAGAAATCGCGCAAATCGGGAATGCCGTATTTCAGCATGGCGAGGCGGTCGACGCCCATGCCCCAGGCGAAGCCCTGATATTCATCCGGGTCGAGGCCGCAATTGCGGAGCACATTCGGATGCACCATGCCGCAGCCGAGAATCTCCATCCATTTGTCGCCCTGGCCGAAACGCACTTCATTTCCGACTCGCTCATACTGCACGTCCATTTCCGCCGAAGGCTCCGTGAACGGAAAGAAATGCGGCCGGAAGCGTGTTTTCACATCGCTAATCTCGAAAAAGGTTTTGACGAAGGCCTCGAGCGTGCCTTTCAGATGACCCATATGGGTTTCCTTGTCGATGACGAGGCCTTCGACCTGGTGAAACATGGGCGTGTGAGTCTGATCCGAGTCACAGCGGAAGGTGCGGCCCGGAATGATGATCCGGATCGGCGGTTTCTGGCTCATCATCGTGCGGATCTGCACCGGCGAGGTATGCGTCCTGAGCAGCATGCGGCTGCCGTCCTCCTTCGGCTCGAAGAAGAACGTGTCATGCATCTCCCGCGCCGGGTGGTCGGGCGGGAAGTTCAGCGCCGTGAAGTTATGAAAATCGTCTTCGATGTCCGGGCCTTCAGCGACGTCGAATCCCATGGCGGAGAAGATCGCAATGATTTCTTCCGTCACCTGACTGACGGGGTGAATCTTGCCTTTCGGTTCTGGGCGGATCGGCAGCGTGACGTCGATTTTTTCCGAGGCCAGCCGCGCATTGAGCGCCGCCTCTTCAAGCTCGGTTTTCTTCGCCTCGATCGCATCGGCGATACGGGATTTCAGGCCGTTGAGCGCCGGTCCCATTTCCTTGCGCTCTTCCGGGCTCATCTTGCCGAGCGTTTTCATCCGCTCGGAAACGACGCCCTTTTTGCCGAGTGCGGCGACGCGCACGTCTTCAAGCGCCGCGCCGGTTTCAGCGGCGGTGATTTTGGCGAGAAGATCGCGCTCCAGATTTTCAATGTCGGACATGGGGTCCGGTCTCCCGTCGCTAAAACAAAAAAAGCGCCATCCTCGGATGACGCTTATCGGCAGACGCCGCTTCGGTCACCCGTTCAATGAGCGCTCCCAAAAAAGAACTCAAATTTCGGCATGAAAGCGGATCCTGACTGCTTGCGATCTCTCCATATAAAGAGCGGGCCCTCTTGTCGAGGGCCCGCTTCATGGCTTGGTCCGGTGAGAGAAGGCGTCAGCTTACTGGGTCGAGGCCAGTTGCTGGATTTCCGCGCCATCGGCATAGGCGGTCAAAAGCGGGGCGCCAATCTTTTCAACGCTTTCCGCAAGCGTCGTCTCTATGCAGCTTCTCATCGTAGAGACGATGATTGGGGAACCGGCCAGCTCCTTCTTGCAGACGGATTTGGCGGCGGATTCGAGCTCTGCATACAGCTCTTCCACATAGGCGGCGTCATTGAGACGGGTGCGGTCGTATTCGACCACCATTTCGGCGGCGGAGGCCGCCGACTGAGCGACAGCAAAAACAGAGGCGGCGATAGCAAGGGTCCGGATCATTTCGATTATCCTTTTCAATAGGTTAGCGAAAGCCCGGGCGTCTCCTTTTGTTATTGATCACAACAATGCTGCGACGCACAATGAATATCATGCTCGCTCATTCAGTCAAGCATTTTGTATGTGTTGCGTACAGTTTATATGAAATTCGACCCAACCAAAAGAGAAAGGCGCCTGGGAACCAAGCGCCTTTCAGAGTCGTTTTTATCGCGAAAAGGTTGTTACGCGAGGGCCGCTTTCGCCTTGTCGGCCAGCGCCTTAAAGGCTTCCGGCTCATGAACGGCGATGTCGGCCAGCACCTTGCGATCCACCTCGACGCCGGCCTTGGTCAGGCCGTCAATGAAGCGGGCATAGGTGAAATCGAGTTCGCGGCAGGCCGCATTGATGCGCTGGATCCACAAAGAGCGGAAATTGCGCTTTCTTGCGCGGCGGTCGCGATAAGCATACTGGCCGGCCTTTTCCACGGCCTGATTGGCGACGCGGAAGGTGTTTTTCCGGCGGCCGTAATAGCCTTTGGCTTTGCCGATGATTTTCTTGTGGCGGGCGTGGGCGGTGACGCCTCTTTTCACACGTGACATATGGAAATCTCCTTAGCGCGCGTAGGGCATGTATTTCTTGACGATTTTCGCGTCGGCGTCCGCAAGCACATCCATGCCGCGGTTCTGGCGGATTTGCTTGGGCGTACGCTTGATCATGCCGTGACGTTTGCCGGAGACGCCGGCCTTGACCTTCCCGGAGGCGGTCATCTTGAAGCGCTTTTTGGCGCCTGATTTGGTCTTCAGTTTGGGCATTTTGCTTTTCCTTTAAGGGTCCTTTCGGACGCGCAACAAGACCGCCAAGGCATGCCATATGGCCCGGCGACCGGTGAGAAGGCGCGGGTTATAGCCGAAGAGCCCGGGATGGCAAGGGATTTTCCTTATTTTACCAGGAGAAGGATCCCGCCAGCGAGCGCCGCCGCAGAGAGCGCGAACAAGACCGCCTGAACCCGCGGCGGCAGCCGTTTCACAATATGCAACACCTGCAACTCCTTTCACCCTGTTTCCCCTTCATTATGGGGCTTGCGGCCGCGCCGTGACAAGCGTCGGAGAGCTAGGTAGCATTCGCCGGGGCGCGCATTCATCCCGCATAATGAGGACGGAGCGCAGTTAGTGGACGAACCGAAAAGAACTTCGAGGGCGGCGGCGACGATGGTCAGCATCCTCGCCTGCATGTTCTTCAACCTGCTCCAAGGCGCTGAAGCGCACCCTCTTTCAGATTACGATCCCGTCGAGTGGGTTCCTTATCGGCTCGATTATCAGGGCTGGATAACCGTCAATGCGAGCGTCAATGACGACGGCCCCCACGATTTCATCGTCGATTCCGGCGCCACGATCACCTCCGTCTTCGCCAATCTTGCGGAAGGCCAGGATTTCCAGCCTGCCAATCGCGGCCCCATACGCATTCTGGGGCTTGCGAGCGCGAAGGCCCTGCCAGCCTATCTTCTGGGGAAAATCAGCGTCGGGCGCCTGAAGCTTGAAAACCATACGGGCGTCATTCTTCCGGACTGGGCGCCGCCAAACACGCCGCCTCAGGGCGTGATCGGTCTTGATCTTCTGACACGCCACACCGTCCTGGTAGACGCCGATCGCAGGCGGCTCGAATTCTATTCGCGAAGCGCCAAACCCGACCGCCGTCATTCCGGATGGAGCCGAACGGCATTGCGGCCCCTACACATCGCCGATCAGGATACGCCGCTTCATACGGTGAACATTCGCATCCGTGGTCTCGATATTCCCTGCGTTCTCGATCTTGGCGCCTCCGGCACGATCTTCAATCGTGAGGCGTTGCAGCAATTACAGGGCGGCCTCTACATAAACAGCTTCGGGCGGCGAAGCTCCACCACCGCTTCCCGGGTCAATGACATTTTCGATGATTCCGACACGGCCGTCGCGGTCAATATGTCCAGACTGAAGATTGGCGGCGCCACCTGGCGCAACAAGGTAGTTATTGTCTATGACGCAGAAATCTTTGAAGCTTTGAATGCGAGCAGCAAGCCTTTTTGCCTGGCGGGCATGGACCTGTTCACAGAACGAAGCTTTATTTTCGACTTTGAAAACGAGCGATTTTACATTGGCCCCTCCGGCCGCTAAGGCGGATCATCCATCTTTCGGGAGTATCCTATGACGCGTTTGTTTCTTCTTGCGGCTCTCTTTTGCCTGCCCGCCGGCGCACAGGCCGCAGACTACGCGGTTGTTCATGCGGGCCGTCTGCTCGCCTTTCCCGGCGAAGAGGCGAGGTCAGATCAGACCGTCATTATCAAGGACGGCATGGTCGAGCGCGTGGCGGCCGGTTTCATCGGCCAGGATGAGATTGGAGCAAGCGCAGACGACACGGTTGCCGTCCATGATCTGAAAAACATGTTCGTCATGCCGGGCCTGATCGACGGCCATGTGCATATCTTGAGCGAGAACAATCCGCGGGCGCGCCTGCAGCGCGTCGAAATGTCAGAAGCCGATCTCGCCATTGCCGGCGCCGGCTTTGCCGAGAAAACACTGATGGCGGGATTTACAACCGTGCGCGATGTGGGCGCAGGCTCCTCCGACGCCATCTTTGCATTGCGAGACGGCATCGCGCGCGGCGATGTTCCGGGCCCGCGCCTCTTCGCGTCCGGCGCGACCATTTCGGTGACCGGCGGCCATGGCGACGGCACGCAAGGCTATACAGACGAAATCGCAGAACTTCTGCATTCAAAGGGCGTATGCGACGGCGTGGGCGAGTGCCGCAAGGCGGTGCGCGAGCAGGTGCGCCGCGGCGCCGATCATATTAAGCTGACGGCGACGGCAGGCGTTCTGTCCAACACGGCGGCCGGTCTTGAACAGCAATTTTTCGACGATGAACTGAAAGCCATCATGGATTCAGCCCACGCCATGGGCCGCAAGGTCACGGCCCATGCGCATGGGGTCAACGGCATCAACGCGGCCTTGCGCGCCGGCGTCGATTCCATCGAACACGGAACCTATCTGGACAATGAATCGATCCGGTTGTTCAAACGCACCGGCGCCTATCTTGTGCCGACACTGCTCGCCGGCGCCACGGTCGTGGAATGGGCGGAAGACCCGACATCCTTCCTGCTGCCGCCGCAACGCGCAAAAGCCTTGCAGGTAGGGCCGGTGATGCATGACATGGCGAAACGCGCCCATGAAGGCGGCGTCAAGATCGCCTTCGGCACTGACACCGGCGTTTCGAAACATGGCGAGAATGCTCGCGAATTCGCGCTGCTCGTCTCGGCGGGCATGACGCCGATGGAGGCGATCCGCGCGGCCACTGTCGCCGGCGCCGACAATCTCGGCAAATCCGACGTGCTCGGATCAATAGCGCCCGGCAAATATGGAGATCTCGTCGCCGTCGAGGGCGACCCCTTATCCGACGTCACCGAGCTTGAAGACATCGACTTTGTGATGAAGGAAGGCGTTGTCTACAAAAGACCATAATGAAAAATCCATTCCGGTTGACGCCGACATCTATTCCTCTAACGCCGCCTTATGCCAGCATTCCGGCAAGACAATATCCTTTTTGTCCGGGATGTTGGGCATATCGAGGGCATGAGGAAAAGAGAGAGGCTGCATCCCAACAGCAGATCTGTCACGCCTTAAGAACGTGAATTCAAGCGTGCGCGGTACGGTGAAATTTCTCACGGACCAGGCCGGATCAGCGTTATTCGGATGAATATGGCAGATATAGTGGCTTTCCAGGAGTTTTTTAAAGACCTGTCGAATGGTCCCAAAACTCTCGCGGTCGAATAGCCGCTCCATCCCGTGAAATTCAATAATGAGAATGCGAAAGCGGTGCAGAACATCGCGCGGAGTATCCAGGATCACTTCGTACTCGGCGCCTTCAATATCCATTTGGAGGATAAGGTCGCCGTCCACTGAATTATTGCGAACCCATGTCTCAAGGCGCATAAAAGTTTCATCGTCGCTGACGCCCAGGAATTTCTTTTGAAACGAGATCATACGATCGGAGATTGGCGCCTGCTCGACGGAGTAATCTGCAAGAAATGATCGAATGCCGCGCGCCGCCAGAGCATTTTCGAACGTCGCAATATCCGAAACTCCCGGCGAGAAGCAGACTTCTATGCCTTCAAGGTCATCTGGCGCCACATATCCGCCATCGAAATCTCCGCCAATGCGAATGAATGGCTTATCCACCGCAGTTGGGCGCACGAGACGAAAGAACGCCATAAGATCATCGTCTTGCGTCACCTTCGACAGGTAAACGCCGCGCCGGGCAAACTCGTTTCGAATATTTGATAATATGGTCATAAGCCCTGCAGGAACGGTAGATTTTCGTTAGCCGCCGGGCTCACACATAATCGAGCGGCAGCTCCGTCGTCTGTTTCAACACTTCCATGGAAAAGGTGGACGTGAAGTCGGAGAAATCAACGGACGAAATGAGCCGTTTATAAACCCGGTCGTAATGCGTCATGTCAGGGACGACGACTTTCATCAGATAATCGATCTCCCCGCTCATGCGATGGACCTCTACGATTTCCGGAATGCGCCCCACGGTCTCCGCGAACCGACGCAACCAGGCTTCGTTGTGCTGGGCGGTTTTGACCGAAATGAAGGCTGTCAGAGAAAGCCCCAGCGCCTCCGGATCCGCGAGCGCCACCCGGCGCTGGATCACCCCTTCGTCTTCCAGCTTTTTGATCCGCCGCCAGCAGGGGGTCGCGGAAAGCCCGACCGATTCGGCAATTTCACTAACTGGCGTCGCTGAATCGCGTTGCAGTGCCGCTAATATGGCTTTATCCGTTGGGTCCATTCTAATAATAATGGCAGAATTAGAAAAAAGTCGCAATCATTAGTTTTTCTATTTACCTTAGTAGGATATTTTTTCACCGGTTCGCGCGTAATCTCAGCCTTAAAGCGGGAACTGAAAGCACCATGATCAAGCGAGCCTTTACCGAACATCCGGCCAGCGTCGGAGAAACCTATTTCCAGCATATGGGCATGGCTTTCGGTTTCGGGGGGAAAATGATCCTCTCCGGCCTCGCCTGCCTCCTTCATGGGATTTTTCCGTTTCTGTTTGTGCGCACCGGACGCACCTGCATCGAGGACCTGCACCGGCGCATGGTGACCCATCGCGACCGGCGCAAAGGCTCTGAGGCGGCCCTGCTCACTCTTGCCCGCGACAAGCAATCGCTTCACGCCGCAGAGTAGATCTCGCAGCGCAAAGGCGCTCCGGCCGATGACCCAATTCACGCGCATCGCCGATCAGGCGAAAATGCAGGCGCCCGGCTTGCTTCTCGCCGTAACGGTGGCGCTCGCCTCGTTGTTCATCTCTTCGCGTTATGGCGGGCCGGTTATGCTGTATGCGATCCTGTTCGGCATCGCCTTCAACTTCATGAATGAAGACGCCAAGACGCGTCCCGGCGTCCAGTTTGCTTCGAAGCGAGTGCTGCAACTGGGCGTTATTCTGCTCGGCGCGTCGGTGACGTTTTCTGAAATCGCAGAACTCGGCTGGGCGACAGCGCTGCTTGTCGTCGCGGCGGTGACGACGACAATGGGGGCGGGATTTCTGATCGGCCGCAGCGCAGGATTGACCGCGCCGCATTCAACACTGTCCGCGGGGGCCGTCGCCATTTGCGGCGCCTCGGCGGCGATGGCGATCGCATCCGTTCTGCCGCAAACGAAGGAGAGCGAGCGAAATCTGATACTGACGGTCGTCGGCGTCACCACGCTCTCCACCATCGCCATGGTGACATATCCGTCGATCACGCACCTCTTCACTTTCACCGACATGCAGTCGGGCGTCTTTCTCGGCGCCACCATTCACGATGTGGCGCAGGTGATCGGCGCCGGCTACATCG
>PAIP01000031.1 GCA_002704915.1 Parvularcula sp. | reverse complement strand
GAGGCCGATTAATAGGAAAAGGCGCCGCCATAATCGCCGATTACAGTTTGTATAGAGAATAATCGTTAAAGCTTAAAAACGTCAAATGGTGCGCTTCGCTACGATTGGACGGCCGCGCCTGTTTCGACCGGAGCCCCGGTTGGTCCCTCAATTGAAAGGTGGGTCCGTCAACCGGAAGGAGACGACGGACATGCGCAAATCGCGTTTCACAGTAAGCGCTGTGCCGGCGCCACCTGTTCATGGTGAGCGACCTTCGCCATTCTCTCCTCATTGATATTTTTGCTTTTGAATTGAGGCTGGGGATAGTAAGCGAGCATAGAACGCATCCTGAATATGATCGGAACGATGAAAAAGAACATAGCGATCGTGTGCGGCAGGAAGATTTTGTACATGTCGTTGTAGAGGGCGGCGGCGACCAGCCGCGAAGGAGCGATCGTCGGAATGGCGGGCGCGGCCGGCGGTTTGACCGCGATAATAGCTCGGTGATCGAGATAGAAATCAAGGGTGCAACGGTCCGCGTTGCGCCGAGAACGGACCGGGTGCTGTTGAATATCGTGCTTGACGCCCTGCGGACCCGGCGTTGAGACCATGTTCTTGGGTGAGGCGCCGCGGCGGATTTATCTCTATGCGAAGCCTGTGGACTTCCGCAAAGGCCATGCTGGCCTGGCGGCGGTCGTGCAGCAAATGACGAAGGTCGACGTCTTTTCCGGGGCGGCCTTCATCTTCCGCCCGAAGAACGCGCATGCGGTGAAAATTTTGATCTGGGACGGCAGCGGCCTCGTGCTTAGACATCAGTATGGTGAGTGTCGACCACACAGAGCTCTAGGCACTGAATAGCCCCTAGATTCGTAGACGCCTTCTTCCCTAAATTTGAGGCAAGGAGGCCATGATGGGCAAAGCCAATTTCAGTGACGATTTCAAACGGGACGCAGTAGCGCAGATCACCGAGCGGGGTTATCCGGTTGCGGAGGTGTCGAAACGGCTGGGCGTTAGCTCGCACTCGCTCTACGCGTGGAAGAAGAAGTTCTCACAGCCCTCGGGCGGTGACGACAAGGACTTGGAGATTCGGCGGTTGAAGCGCGAGCTGGCGCGGGTGACCGAGGAGCGCGATATTCTAAAAAAAGCCACCGCGTATTTCGCCAGGGATGCAAAGTGAGATACGCCTTCGTCGCCGAGCATCGCCTGCTGTTTTCGGTGCGGGCGATGTGTCGTTGCCTGCACATCCAATCGAGCGGCTTCTATGCCTGGCTGAAGAACCCGCGGAGCAACCGGGAGAAGGAAGACGCTCGCCAGACTGATCTCATCTGCAAGGCCTGGAAGGAAAGCGGCAAGGTGTATGGCTATCGCAAGCTCCACGACGATCTGCGCGATCAGGGCGAGACGTGCTGCCCAAACCGTGTTGCCCGACTGGCCAAACTGGCGGGCATCAAGGCCCAGATCGGCTACAAGCGGCGGCCGGGAAGCTATGGCGGCAAGCCGTCCCTGGTCGTCGACAACACCTTGGACCGGAAGTTCGATGTGGATGCGCCGGACCGGGTCTGGGTCACCGACATTACCTACATCAGGACGCTGGAGGGCTTTGCCTATCTGGCGGTCGTGATTGACCTCTACGCCCGTCGCGTCGTCGGCTGGTCGATGCAAAGCCGTCAGACGACGGACGTGGTCCTGCAGGCATTGCTGATGGCGGTGTGGAGACGCAAGCCAAAGCGCCAGGTGCTGATCCATTCGGACCAGGGCTCCCAGTTCACCAGCATGGACTGGGCGTCATTCCTCAGGGCTCACAATCTGGAGCACTCGATGAGCCGGCGTGGAAACTGTCACGACAACGCTGTCGCCGAGAGTTTCTTCAACCTGCTCAAGCGGGAGCGGATACGGCGCCGGACCTACAAGACCCGCGCCGAGGCCCGGCAGGATGTGTTCGACTACATCGAGATGTTCTACAATCCGAAGCGCAAGCATGTCAGGAACGGGATGCTGTCGCCCGTCGAGTTCGAACGGCAGCAGAAAATGAGTACCGAGGGTGTCTAGAAAACTCGGGGCTATTCACACTAAAAACCTATGAAGTATGCAAAATTTGCCAAGAAAGGCAGCTGTGCCGCGTCTTGTCAAAACAAGAAGATCACCTCAATTTTGGTCCAAACTTCGGGTCAAACTCTGTTCGTTGGGGCGCCATTCCAATTCACATCGCCCTAAAAATCACTCGCCAAGTTCTGTATTAATAGTTAGGATACGCGAAATTTCTGAAATATGTTCAGAGATTGAGGCGTTTCGTGAGAGTTCAAGAACGATATCAATATCTTTCCGAAAGTTCCGAAGCGTTTCATTTTCTTTATTCTTAAAGAGTCGGTCTAAAAAGAAACTGCGCAGCATCGAATCCGAACTTGCCCCGCTTAATTGTTCGATAACGTTTTGAGGTTCGAGCTGGAGAGTGTTCGCCAGTGCGACTACCTCCATCCACGCGACAATCGTCGAGCACACAACGAGTTGATTGCACGCCTTGACCATCTGTGCCGTGCCGGACGGACCAGTGTGAACGACACGCGATCCATAGTCGTTCATCCACACAGCCGCCCGATCGAAACCAGACTTTGAACCTGCCGCCCAGATAACTAGGCGACCTGTTCTGGCTTGGTGGGGTCCGCCCGAAACCGGCGCATCGATGTAGATTGCGCCGAACTGGTCTAGAACTCGCTCTGCAATCTCTTTTGCGGTTTGCGGATGAATTGTGGAGTGGTCAACAATGAGAGTCTGCGGGGCCAAATTAGCGCCTATTCCATCGGGCCCAAAGATAACGGTCTCGATTGTTTGTGCGTCAGGTAGACATAAAAAGACGCCTGCCGCGCCCATCGCGGCATGAGCGGCTGATTTTGCAAGGGAAAGATTGATGACGTCCCGAGTTGATGCTAGGTCGTGCCTTGTGTCCCAGGCTTTAATCCGATGGCCGAGGGTCGCCAGCCGAGTCGCTATTGCCGAGCCCATGCGTCCCATCCCGACGAACGCTAATTCAGACATTGCCGCCCTCCTATTCTTGCCTGCAAATTAGCTACGACTCCTCAACCAAAAGGTGTCAAGTACCCGAGCTATTCTTGGGGTCGACCCTACGCAGCGATTTAATAGTTTAATCGGATTCTCAAGTTTTGAAGCATTCAGGGCTAGGCAGTTGAGTTCAGGTATCAACTTTTCGGTACCTCACAATTCGCCTGGAACGTATCGTCGCGCATGGCAACGCCCACAATACGAATATAACGCGCTTCTATCGCCGGGTTCTTCCTGGGGACAACACACGGGCGCCTGCAAAAGGGCGCTGAAGGGGAGAGGCGAATATCGTCAATTAGACGACTCGCGAACCAGTTTGGAAAAGTAGAGGCACTTTCGGTTAATTTCAAAGGCCGCCGCCGACTATCACCAAACTCTCCTAGCCATGATTAACTCGAAATCCTTGACGCATTCTCGGGCGCTCAGTCACTTTTAGCAACGCTGTTAGGATCATGAAGGGACCCTCTTCCCGGCGCCGCCGGCAGCGCTCCCCTAATCGAGAGATTTGCTGCTCGCCGATCGTAAAGGTCGCGGCACGTCCGGTGGAATAACTTCGGTATTCAACCGTCAGACAAACCCGAATGTAAGTTGCGATTTGGCGACTCAAACCAATCGCCGTAACGACGCGTCTAGCGACGAGCATTTCAACATCGCAATCATCGCCAATGCGCCGTTCACGGGACGCAAAGATCTGAAATGCGGCGATGATCTCTTCAAATAACTATTAAACTTTCTGCCAAACAGCGCTGGCCCGAGCGAATTTTTTAAGTCTAAATGAAAAACTTTACCCCTAAAAATATCCCTTGCGGATATAACGGGCATGATATATCATACAAGTGTAAAAAACAAAACCCGGGAGGATGGCATGAGAAATTTGACGACGCCCTATGGGGGTGGCGGGTCATTGCGTCAAACGCGGCAAACGCTGCTTATGGCGTTGCTTTTAGGCGCTTCTTCACCGGCAATCGCCCAATCGGAAAAGGCTGATCGGATCCGCGAACTGAGCGCCAGTGATGTTGTTGTTGTTACCGCACAAAGGCGCGAAGAAACGTCGCAAACCGTGCCAATATCAGTTTCCGCCGCGTCTAAGCAGGAATTGAGAAACGCTGGTCTAGACGACATGCTGGCTCTCCAGGCAATCGTTCCGGGATTTCAATTTAACCTAACGAGAAACGTGGCTGTTCCCTACATGCGCGGCGTCGGCACGTCAGCAATCGGCGCGTTCGAAGAGGGATCTGTCGCCACCTATGTCGATGGTGTCTACATTGCCTCACTGAACTCGACGATCTTCAATTTCAGCAACATTGAGCGTGTCGAAGTGCTGAAGGGCCCCCAGGGCACGCTGTTTGGGCGCAATGCCGTTGGAGGCCTCGTTCACATTATCACACGGGACCCCCAGCCAGACGTCGAAGCAGACTTCGAGGTTGGATATGAAAGTTACGAGAACATATACGGCTCAGCTTATGTTAACACCCCTTTGTCAGAAAAGGCGTCAATCAATATTTCGGCGGCGTTTTCCAACCAGCAAGACGGGTGGGGCGGGAATCCCATCACGGGCGAAGACGTTAACATCAATGACAACTGGTCGGCCCGCGGAAAGTTTTTATACGAAGCTTCTCCTAACCTGTCTTTCCTTCTGGCAGCAGATTATGTTCGGCGCGACAGTGATTTGGGTTCAACCAGGGCGGTTGCCCCGGGGGCGACTCTTAACAACGGAGTTGCCCTCGTCGGAACAATTTACGATGCCCAAAAAAATACAGCATTCGATTACAAAAACGAGCAATATGGAGGCTCTGTTAAAATCGAATACGAAATCGAAGATGGGCCCACAATTTCAAGCCTGACCGCGTATCGTCATTATTTCAATTACTCTCTATATGACCAAGATCTGTCTGAATTTCCTGTATACACCATCGATATATTTGGTGAGCACGACTCTTTCCAGCAGGAATTTCTAGTCGTCGGAACGCTCGGGTCTTTAGACTACACGGCCGGCGCATTCTTTCTGTATGCGGATGCCGATTCAGTTTTTGATACCGTTGAAACAACAAGAGGTGTCCTGGAACGCAATATAATTGCTGAGCAAGAAACCAAATCCTATTCTGGTTTCGCACAGGCAACCTGGAATGTGCTGAAAAGCACCGGGATTACGGTCGGAATTCGTTATACAAGTGAAAATAAAATCGTGAATGGCGGATTGCTGGCCAAACCGGGAAATCCGCTTGGTCC
The DNA here is from genome assembly GCA_002704915.1 of Parvularcula sp. Lineage (GTDB taxonomy): Bacteria > Pseudomonadota > Alphaproteobacteria > Caulobacterales > Parvularculaceae > Hyphococcus. The sequence goes on along the minus strand of PAIP01000031.1, from coordinate 5,194 downwards.
GGCAGGTGAATTCTATGCAGAAACCCCTCCTGGCGGATCGGAGCTCGACGCCAGCAGGCTAACTTGGAGATTTGCCGTTGAGCATCAGTTCAGTAATGATTTTTTCGGATATCTTAGCGCAAACCGCGGTTTCAAGAGCGGATCATTCAGTCCTACTCAACCTGTCAACGCACCGGCGGGCCCGGAAACGCTAGATGCTTATGAGGTCGGTGTGAAAGCGAATCTCTTCAATGATATTCTTCAATTAAACTTAGCGGCTTTCCTATATAAATACGATGACATCCAGTATGCCGTTACGCGCTTGGAATCGGGCACTGGGCTATATAATGCCGCCAAGGGAGATATAAAAGGCTTCGAGGCGGGGATGGTTGCTAAGCCGCCAATGCCTTTGGGGGCGCTTACGGTTGCCGGCGGAGTTTCCTTTCTCGACACAGAGTACAGCGACTTTTCCGGATTCAGATGTACAATCTCAAATCCGCCGCCCGGCGTCGGATTAAGTACGGCAATCTGCGATGTGAGCGGAAATTCAATGATCCGCGCTCCAAAGTTTACAGCGAATATCGTTGGTAACTATACCATGCCGCTACGTAACGGCGGCGCCGTCAATGCAAATATCACCTACTATCATAATGATGGATATTTCTTTGAACCAGACAATCGCTTCAGACATCCTGCGTACGATTTATTGAATATGCGTTTAGTTTACGTTGCGCCGACAAGCTGGGAATTCGCACTTTATGTGAAGAATACCACTGATACGGAATATTATTCTAGTTTTTCGCAAGCCGTCGGAGATAGTGTTGCCCCCGGCGCGCCTCGTGTTTTCGGCGGCGCAATTCGATATAGATTTTAGCGACGAGAATTTGGAGGCGTGCTGCCCTAGGGCAAACCAAACGCAAGAAGTGGGGACAGACTTCCAATGTTAACACGTGAAGACAATGATCTGCTGGTAAGGGTGGAATTGGGGCAGCCCATGAACGCGCTATTGCGCAGGTTCTGGGTTCCCGCCTTTCTGCAGTCAGAGTTGCCTGAGCCTGATGGTCCGCCAATCCGTGTTAAGCTTCTTGGTGAGCCGTTGCTTGCGTTTCGTGACAGTAACGGAAAAGTCGGGCTAATTGATAGGTATTGTCCGCATCGCCGGGCAAGCCTGTTTTGGGGTCGCAATGAAGATTGTGGCTTGCGCTGCGTTTATCACGGTTGGAAATTTGATATTACTGGTCAGTGTGTCGATTTGCCGAACGCGACCAACGGAGACCGGATCAAGTCAAAAGTAAGTATAACGTCTTATCCCACCATGGAGAAGGGAGGAATTGTCTGGGCATATATGGGGCCGCCGGAATTGAAACCAGTGTTTCCGGATTTAGAAATAGCATCGCTGCCCGCTGATCACCGATATGTTCAAAAGATGATTATTCCTACTAACTGGTTTCAGTCGATGGAAGGAGATGTCGATTCAAGCCATGTTTCATTTCTTCATAATCGAGTCGATAACGCGGCCCTTCTGAACGGGAGGCTGAATGATTATCTTCGCTCTGACACTGCACCGCAATGGATTATTGAGGATACTGATTATGGCGTTTCACTTGCGGCTCGCCGGCGTGCGGAAGACGGTAATCTGAATTGGCGAATAAATCGCTGGCTGATGCCTTTTATCACGCTGGTCGCTTCGCCGCTGAATTTACCGTTTATCGCCAATATCCGCATGCCCGTAGATGATGAAAATACAATCCACTATCGAATTTATGCGCGACGCGACCAGCCTCTGACGGAGGAAGACTGGGCGATCATTAGAAGCGGTGATTTGTTTCCTGAAATGATCCCAGGGAGCTTTCAAACGAAGGCTAATGTTTCTAACGACTATCTAATTGATCGCGATGAACAGAGAAATCGTACATTCACTGGCATCAAATCAATTCCGGTGCAAGATTATGCTGTTACTTGCGAGCAGGGCGACAGTCCGATTGCAGACCGGTCGTTAGAAAGGCTCGTAGACTCAGACCGAGCAATTGTCGCCGTGCGTCGGCGAATGCTGGCGGCGGTCAAAGGTTTACGAGATGGAGTTGAACCGAATGAAATAAGGCGCCCGGAAGCCTTCAAGGTTGCGCCAATTGACACAACAGAGCCCGAAGCAAAAAGTTACGAGGAAATTTCGTCTATGGCTTTTTAGCGATGGGCTTTCAGGGAAACAAATTTTTGCACTGTGTTCAGTCAATCCCATCCATATCAATAAGTGAATGGCCTATCCGCCGGTTTGAAGGGGGTCGAGATATGGTCGGCGTTTCACTTGAACTAGATGCTTTCATGGGGGGCGAAGGGCGCGGAGCGAGGAGTTCAAGCGGGAGGACGTTCGGCTGGTCTGGGAATGGCGCATGGCGATGGCGGGAGCTTCATGGCGCTTCGGTGCTCGTCCGAGCCTGTTGCGGCTATTGGCGAAGGCCTGTGACGCCGATACAGTGCGTGCATTTCCCGGTCTCAGGCAGATGAAGACCGAGAAACTTGAGGTCTACCGGCTTGCGGCGCGACGCGGCGAATCTCAAGGCCGAGCGTTACGTTCTAAAGACGGGCACAACCTGCTTCGCGAAGGACCAAGCGTGAGGTTTGCTGTCATCGCGAAGCACCGGGGAAGCTGGCCGCTGACAAGGATGTGCGAAGCGCTCGGTGTTTCCTTGTGTGGATCCTTCGCCTGGCTGCCCCGGTCTCAAGGCGAGCATGCGAAAAGTGACGCCGCCCTCGGCCCGATCGATTGCGGCAGCTTCGAGTGCAGTGACCGAACCTACGGCGCAAGTCGGGTTTGGCGTGATGTCCTGACGAAAGGATTTTCCTGTCGCCTGCAACTCGTCGGACGCCTGATGCGCGCATATGCACCCAGGGCCGAGCTGCGCCGGCTGCGCCCGCCGAAAAGCGCAGAAGCGCGCGCCATCATTTCCGACAACAGCGTTGGCTGCCGGTTCGAGGCGCAAGGCCGGAGCCGGCTCTGCATCGCGGATTTCACGTACCTCTGTACGTCGGAGCGCCGGCGTTATATCGCCATCGTTCTCGTTATCATCTCCCGGCAGATCGTCGGCTGGCCGATGAGCGCATCCATGATCGCCCAATTCTACTGCGGAGACCACGCCGCTATGAAAAGCGTCTTCCCCTCGCTGGTGACCGAACGTGTGTCGCGCAGCACATATCGACCGTGCAAAGAAGCAAAGGCGGGTGTGCTCAATCATATCGAGCGCTTCTACAATCCGAAGCGCCGTCACTCGATTATCGGCTGTCGGAGCCCAAACGCAATCGAGGAATCAGATGGCGATAGCTTAACTTATAATCCGCAAACCAGGGGCAGGCCAATCTGATCCGTGTCACTCCCTGAATTCGGGGGGGGCGATGGATTCAGTTTTTGAGGAGCATTTTTTGTGCAAAACGAATGTTCAATTTGGCGCGGAGCTTTGAGAAATTTATGAAAAGTGTAGAACAAAGCTCTGCAAAACGTTCACCAACCTACACCGCATGGCTACTCATGGTGGTGTACACGTTGGCGCACACGGATCGGCAAATTGTCAGTATTCTCGCAGAGCCTATCAAGCAGGAACTCGGGCTGTCTGATTCTCAGGTTGGGGTACTTATTGGACTGTCATTTGTTGTTGTCTATACCGCGCTCTCCGTGCCAATTGCGCGGTTGTCCGAGCGGATCAACAGAGTATGGTTGCTTGCCGCATGTTTGTCGGTCTGGAGTATTTTTACCGCGTTAGGCAGCCTCGCTCAGAATTTCACGCATCTTTTCTTGGCCAGGGTGGGCGTGGGTGTTGGGGAGGCCGGTACAAATCCGGCTTCTTACTCACTTATTGCCGATGTAGCTTCACGAAAAGATAGAGCAAAACTGCTTTCAATTTTTAATTTGGGGCTTCCAATCGGGTCATTCCTGGGGCTGGCTGCTGGCGGAGTGGTCGGTAGTGTTTTTGGCTGGCGGCAAGCGTTTCTTCTCGTCGGCATGCCCGGAGTCATTGTCGCGATATTTCTCGTTTTATCACTGCGTGATCCACGCCATGACCAATCAGTGGGCTTGATTCAAAAAGAGGCAAAGAAAAAAACAATCAGCTTTAACGAGGACTTTTTGGAAGTTCTTTCAAAACGGAGCTATCTGTTGATGTTAGGAGGCATGGCTTCTATTATTTTCCTGAACTACGGAAAGGTGTCATTTTACGGGTCGTTTTTTTTGCGAAATCACCTTGATGGTCTTGTTGAAGTTTCGGGGTTGATTCAAGATCATTTTGGCTTTTCGGTTAAACCACTGGCCATTCTCGGATTGATAATCGGTTCGCTGACTGGAATTTTTGGGGCCTTTGGCACCGTGCTAGGCGGCTGGTTAGGTGACAGATTTGGCGGCGCCGATCCAAGAGGATACTTAATCGTCCCAATCTTTGGATGCCTGCTTCAGTTTCCATTTCTGATTGCGGCGCTTTTCGTTCCGTCATTTTTGCATTCTGTAGCGTTATTTGCTGTGCCGGCATTTTTGACCGCCACCTATCTCTCACCGATTATTGCGGCTATGGTTGGAGTTGTTCGCCCGACGCTTCGCGCAACAGCGACTGCAATTTCGACGACTGTCGCAATTCTTATCGGGTTTGGTTGCGGTCCGGCATTTACCGGAATGTTAAGCGATGTATATACGTCACAATTTGGAGATAGCGGACAGGGAGTCAGATTTGCACTTATGACAAGTTCACTGTCTGTCATTTCAGCTGCAGGTTTCTTTGCGCTGGCGAGGCTTCATATAAGGAAGGATTTTGAGGGATAACGTTAGAAATGATTAGAGCGCGGTCTCTGCAGCGGCTATGGCGTCGCTAGGACCGAAAAAATTTGCTGACTTCGCGTGTGCCATACTCGCTTCAGCGAAGCAAGCTAGCCGACTTCGATCGCGCGCCTTATAGCCGGATGTCGCCTTCATCAGATTTTTTGTGATGGAATACATGTTGCCGGTCCGCGCTAGGGGACAAAATGTTCAAAAAGCAGGGTATGGGCTCAGCGCCAAAGTTCAAAACCATTGGGGCACTCTGGTTTGCAAGACTAAACAGAGCGTTCCAGGACTGGCCTGACCCATCGAAGTGTTCCGGGTAGTGTCCAGAATCTTTCGCAAATAATTTTGCTGGCGTTCTCCGTTGTCGGTCTCAAGCAGTCATCTGAGATTTGAGTTCTTGTTCCTTCAGGAGCG
>PAIP01000030.1 GCA_002704915.1 Parvularcula sp. | reverse complement strand
ATAAATACCGCAATGACGCGGCGCATATGTCGAATGGCTGACATCATCTCAATCGCGTCCTACTGCAAAACCCCTGACAAATCATTATAATTTTTCGTTTACATCGTTGCGCCGACCCGATGGCGGCCTGAAATATCGCGCGGTCTGCCTCAAATACGACTCATAGGCTCTTCCAAAGGCCGCCCGAAGATGCGGCTCTTCGACCGATACAATATAACAATGAATGAAGAGCGCGAATGAGAGGGTGAGCACGAACGCCCAAACCGAAAGCGCGGCCAATGACACTCCCCCCAGGAACAAGGCGTATCCGACATATTGCGGGTTGCGTGACCAGCGGTAAACGCCCCGGTCAATAAGTTCGTCTTCCTTGAGGCCATAGACTCTCGAAAAATCCGCGTAGGCGCTCCGGCCCAGATAAATCAGCGCAGCCCCGGCAATCGCAAAAAATCCGCCAGCCGCGCTCGTCAGAATACTTGGGGCGCCAAGCGAACCCCGATCGAACCACGCGATTGCAAACAGCAACAAAGCATTGCCGTGCATTGCGGCGCCGGTCCAGACGGCCATCGGTATGCTGACGCGTCCGCGTTTCGAAAAGTCCCGTTTAACCAGCATCGCCATCGGGATGGAAAGCGCAGCATTGGCCGCCGCCAATATGAGTAACGCCCGCGCCATGCTCAAACACGCCCCTCGGCGAAATTCAGCGACGCGCGGCGTTCTTTCATCGACTGCGCAATAATCGAGCAAGCTGATCTGGCGAACAGGCTCGCAAGCAATGCCGCCACAATCAAATCGGGCCAAAACGATCCGGTCAGCCACACCGCTCCGCCGGCGGCGATCACGCCGATATTGCCGATGGCGTCGTTGCGCGAGCACAGCCAGACGGAGCGGACATTTGAATCGCCGTCCCGCCAGCGAAGGAGAATAAAAACGCTGGCGACATTGGCGGCGAGCGCAGCAAACCCGATGCCGCTCATCACCGGCGCAACAGGAGAGGCGTCGCCGAACGCGCTCGCAACCGTGGTGGTTAGGACAAACAGCGCCATCAAGCCAAGACTGGCGCCTTTAATGAGCGCCGCCGTTGCGCGCGTGCGCAGCGCCGCGCCGATAACCGCGAAGCTCAAAGCGTAGGTCGCAGTATCGCCCGCGAAATCGAGAGCGTCGGCTTTCAGCGCCTGTGAACTCCCAAGATAGCCAGCCGACATTTCCACCAAAAACATGACGGCGTTGATCGCAATCACCGCGATCAGCGCCCGCATATAGGCGGGCGACCGGCCGTCGAATTGATCGGTGTCAATTTGATTGTCCTCGCACGCGCATCCGGCCATCGCGGCTCTCCATTGCTTTGCTGCTGACCCTAACCTAATGTCTACAGCAACTGTAGGTTCAAGAGGAAAAATGCCGAAATCCGAAAAAATTCCCGTGACTATAGGCCGGCTGGCGAAAGCCTCGGACGTCAAGGTCACGACGATCCGCTATTATGAGAGTATCGGCCTTATCGATCCGCCGGATCGGTCCGAAGGCGGCCAGCGGATTTATGACGCCAAAGCCGTCGAACGCATGCGCTTTATCCGCCATGCCCGCGATCTCGGCTTTCCGCTGGAGGCGATCCGCGAACTGATCGCCCTCTCCAGAAATGAGAACCGGTCTTGCGCGGACGTTGATGAAATCGCACGCCGTCACGCCGAAGATGTCAGACAACGCATCAAGAGATTGAAATCGCTCGAACGCGAGCTCAATCGGATGATCAAGGAATGCAGCGTCGACAAAATTTCAGACTGCCGCGTGATTGAAATTCTCTCCAATCATACGCTCTGTGCGCATGAGCATTGAAAGTGGGAATCTTCAAGGTCATTTTTCCGAAGAAAGTCGATCTCCATTACGGCGACGTTTTCGTATACTAAGTGAAGATGGCGCCAGACGAACCGTAACAGCCTCAATCACAGACTGGGTTGTCAGCATAGGCTAATACGCGGTCCGACAATCGCACGACGTTGACGCACGCATTTCAAAAGCAGGCGAGAACCCGCCGCCCGGCGTTCGCATATTGGTTGTTTGCCCCTGATAGAGGCGCGCCGCTGTCAGCAAAATCGATCCGTCATAGGTGTAATTTCGGACATCGACTTTCATGGTTTTAACATCATCATCGAGACGTATGTTGCGCTCGCCCGGCGGAACGATTTCCTGAGCGACATAATCGTTTTGAAGGATCTCTTCCCATACGCGACGCGTGATCTTGTCTCCGCGATAAGCGGCCTTGCTGCCATAACCGGCAGCGGGTTTGAAAAACAGTTTTTTTCGATCAGCCCAAAAACTGTCGGCCCGGTCGGGATCAAGCACAACGGTGCGCGGGATCGCACCCGCCAGTAGTTCAATCGAATATTCATCGACGTTCCATTGCCGCAGAAGATCTTCGTCGCACAGAAAAATCAGGTTGCGCTTGTCCGCCAGTAGAGCGTGAACGCGCGGGTTCGGCGTGACGACGACATCGTTGGCAAGATACGCGGATCGGATCGCAGCGGATTGAACTTTCTCGAAGGCGAAGTCCGTCTGGCGATTATAGACAAGATCGACGGAGCGAGTATCGCAAATAAGCGCGCCGTTGCTGTGCTCAAAAGTCTCCGGCGGAGCGATGACAGCGCGCACGCCGCGGCGCTCAAACAGGGTTTTGAACAAAAGAAGTTCGGGGTAGAAAAACTGGCTTTCCGGATCTTCATCCACTATCGCGATTGTTTCGAGCGGCGCGTCGCCGCGCTGACGGCGCCAATCGCTGATGAAACTTTCAAAAATTGCATTCGCAGGATCCATAGCCTGTAAGTCTGATGGCTCTGCATTCGCCGTCATCCCGCAGCACGCGCGATGCGCCTGGGCGAGATAGGCGTTGATTAATGCGCCGCCGGCATTGGTGTTGATTTCAATGAGCTTTGGGCCGTCCGGCCCAAGATGAAAATCGTATCCCATCATAACGCCGCGCGCGCCTGGGTCGAATTGTGCAATGGTCGGCGCATGGGCAGCGACAGCGCGACAGTATTCCGGCGTTTGCGCAATTTTTTCTATCGCCGAAATAACACTGCGCATTTTTTCTGCGTGCTCGCGCCCGATGAAGACCGGCGTATCGGCGATAACAGCGGAATGCGATCCGGTGAAATACTCTCGAAAAATATCGGAGTCGGTCTGCGCCTGTAGGGTCGCATACAGCTTCTCGCGATCGAGCGTCCGACAAAGGCACTGAATGTTGGGGTCTTCAAGCGTAATGTTCATCGCCGGGACAACCTTCAGTTCTGTTCTCGATTTTGCAGGCGCCTTACAAGCGGTGCGATTTGCCCTGATAGATTTCAACGGAGCTATTGTCGCCTACGCATGAAACGCAGCGCTCCCTCATAATAAGCATTCCGCAACCGGCAATAAGCGCGGCGTTAATCGGTCACGCGGTTGTCGGCTGCTCCGCCAGAGGCGGTAGACTGTCTTCGGAATGAGCAAGGCGCATGCGCTTGATTTCACCTAACTTCCATAAATAGAAGACCGCCGGAATGACCATGAGGGTCAAAATGGTCGAACTGACAACGCCGCCGACCATAGGTGCAGCGATCCTGCGCATGACCTCCGAGCCGGTTCCGGCGCCAAGCATAATCGGCAGGAGCCCGGCGATAATCGCCGCCACGGTCATCATGATGGGGCGCAGGCGCAACAGGGCGCCTTCCCGGATCGCGCTTTCAACATCAAAATGATCGACGGCGCGTTTTTCGTTGCGCGCAATATCGACGCGTTCCGCGAAGGCGTTGTTCAGGAATACGAGCATAACGAGGGATATCTCGACGGTCAGGCCGGCAAGCGCAATGAAACCGACGCCGACAGCGATCGACATGTTGTAGCCAAGCGCATAGAGAAACCAGATCCCGCCGGCCAGCGCCAGCGGCAAGGTCAGGAGAATGATCAACACTTCCGCAATGCGCCGGAAGGCGAGGAAGAGCAGGACGACAATGAGCGCCAGGGTGATCGGCACGATCAGCGCCAGGCGCTGTTGCGCGCGCTCCATATATTGGAACTGACCCGACCAGCCCAGCGAGTAGCCGGGCGGCAACGCGAGCTGCTCAGCGACGGTTTGTTTAGCCGCGGCCACATACGTGCCAAGGTCGACGCCTGCGATATCGACATAGATCCAGCCATTAAGGCGCGCGTTCTCGCTGCGGATCATAGCCGGCCCGTCGACAATGCGAATGTCGGCCAAGTCTGCCAGCGGCACATGGGCGCCTGTCGCCGTCACTACCGGCAATTGCTGAAGATGAACGACTGAGTCGCGTATATCGCGTGGAAACCGCAAATTGACCGGGTAGCGTTCGAGCCCCTCGACGGACTCCCCGACATTGGCGCCGCCGATCGCGGACCGGACAATGTCCTGCACTTGCGCAACATTCATGTCATAGCGGGCCGCTTCCTCACGGCGCACGTCAATTTCGACATAACGCCCGCCGACGACACGCTCGGAATAGACAGAGGCGGTGCCTTCAAGCGGCTTCAAAACCCGTTCGATCTCCTCGCCGATCTCTGAGATCACGGCGAGATCCGGCCCCGCGACCTTGATGCCGAGCGGCGTCTTGATGCCGGTCGCGAGCATGTCGATCCGGTTCTTGATCGGCATGATCCAGACATTGGAAACGCCCGGAACCTGCACCGCGGCTTCAAGTTCGTCGCGAATCTTGTCCATGGTCATGCCCGGACGCCATTCGTCATCGGGCTTCAGTTGGATCGTCGTTTCGACCATCGTCAGCGGCGCCGGATCGGTGGCGCTTTCCGCGCGGCCCGCTTTTCCGTGTACGGTTTCAACCTCCGGCACGGTCGCGATCATCTTGTTGGTTTGCTGCAGCAATTCCCGGGACTTGCCGATCGAAACCGCCGGAAATGCGCTCGGCATATAAAGGAAATCGCCTTCATTGAGGTCCGGCATGAACTCGTTGCCGATGCGCAGGAACGGATAGGCCGCCGTCATCATGATCGCCGCGGCGAGCGCGAGCACGGCGCGCGGGCGTTTCAGAATAAGATCGATGACCGGCCGATAGCCGCGCACCAGAATGACGGCGAGCGGGTTTTTATTTTCCGGCCTGATGCGACCGCGCACGAGATATCCCATCAGCACCGGCACCAGCGTAATCGCCAGAATGGCCGACGCCGCCATGGCGTAGGTCTTGGTGAAAGCAAGCGGCTTGAACAGCCGGCCCTCCTGCGCTTCGAGCGCGAACACCGGCATGAAACTCAGTGTAATGATCACGAGCGAGAAGAAGATCGCCGGGCCAACCTCGCTCGCCGCTTCGCGGACGATCCGCCACCGATTTTCGGGCGTCAGCGGTTCCTTTTCGATATGCCGATGAAGCGTCTCGATCATAACAATGGCGCCGTCGACCATGGCGCCGATGGCGATGGCGATCCCGCCGAGGGACATGATGTTGGCGTTGATGCCCTGCAGCTTCATGATGATGATGGCTGAGAGGATGCCGAGCGGAAGCGACAGGATAATAACCAGCGACGAGCGGAAGTGCAGCAAAAACGCCGCGCAGATCAGGACGACGACAATGAATTCTTCCGTGAGTTTCTCATAGAGATTCTCGACGGCGCGTTCGATCAGTTTTGACCGGTCATAGGTCTGAACGATCTCGACGCCTTCGGGCATGCTCTCATGCAATTGCTCGAGCCTCTCCTTGACCGCATCAATGGTCGCAAGCGCATTGTCCCCCCAGCGCATGATGATTACGCCGCCGACAGCTTCGCCCTCGCCATTCAGTTCGCTGATCCCACGGCGCATTTGCGGACCGATGTCGATATCGGCAATGTCTCGTAAAAGAACCGGCGAGCCGTTCGATTGCCGGCCAACCGGGATGCGTTTTAAGTCGTCAATTGAAGACACATAGCCTCGTGCGCGGATCATATATTCCGCTTCCGCAAGTTCGATCACCGAACCGCCGACCTCCTGATTGCCTTCCTGAATAGCCCGTCGCACCTGCGCCAGCGTCAGATTGAAGATGCGCAGTTTGTCCGGATCGAGCGTCACCTGATACTGCCGCACCATGCCGCCAATCGTGGCGACTTCCGAAACGCCTGGGACGCTCTGCAACTCGAACTTCAAGAACCAGTTCTGGATGCTCGTGAGATCGGCGATGTCATGCCGGCCCGTACGGTCGACCAGCGCATATTGATAGATCCAGCCGACGCCCGTTGCATCCGGTCCGAGCTCGGTTTTGGCGCCCTCAGGCAAATCGGCCGCGACCTGGCTTAAATATTCGAGCACTCGCGAGCGCGCCCAGTAAAGGTCCGTCCCGTCCTCGAAAATGATGTAGACATATGAGTCCCCGAAGAAGGAGTAGCCGCGTACCGTCGTCGCCTTCGGCACCGCGAGCATCGCCGTCGTTAAGGGATAGGTGATTTGGTCTTCAACGACCTGCGGCGCCTGCCCCGGATAGTTGGTCTTGATGATCACCTGAACGTCAGACAAATCGGGAATGGCGTCGAGCGGCGTCTGTCGCATCGCGACGACGCCGGCGGCCAGCAGGAAAAACGCCGCCATGATGACGAGAAAGCGGTTCTCAATCGACCATCGGATAATACCGGCAATCATTGGGCGGCCTCCACGGCGTCGATGATGTAGCGGCTGTCGCCGGTCTCACGGATCAGAAAGGCGATGCGCTCCCCCATGGGGACAGAAGCAAGGTCCATTGAATCAGAGACCGGAAAATCCATGGTCATGGCCGGCCATCCGATCTCCGGGATGGCGTCGTGTTGAACGGTGATCTTTTTTTCTTCCGCACTCACGGATTTGACAACGCCAAACGCTTTCACAAGTGGTCGTTCGCTTGAAGCCGAGGCGCCGTGCGCCGAATGATCCATTTGGTCTGTCGCTTCTGAAGGACCAATTTCATCCATAGACGCGTTATGGGCGGAATGATCCATCGCGTCCGCCTGTTCGGCAGACGCACTTTTATCTGGCGGCGCATCATGCTCATGAATGGGCTCGACCACCGCGATCGAAGTGATTTCGTAGCCGCCGGTTTCCTCGTCGAACGCGAGGGTGAATTCGATATCGCCGCCGGGCCCGAGCGCGTCCGCGCCCACTCCTTCTGCGAGCGGCAAGTCCATGGTCATGGCCGGCCAATCTATGGCGGTGATCGGATCGTGCGTCAGATTAATAGTTCGCCCGTCGTCGCTGATGGAGTTGATGACGCCGACGCCCTCCGGATCTCCCTCGCCGTCATGGTCGTGGCGCATTGGCTGCATCCTGAGCGCCGCGCCGGAAAAGCTGGATTCCGAATCGATCAGGAATTGTCCTGAAACGACCACCGTTTCCCCGGGATTGAGCCCGGACAGAATTTCGATCTTGCCGTCCGCTTCAATGCCGCTTGTGACAGCCGCCGGCTGGAATTGACCGCCGTCGAGCGCCAGAATAACGCGCTCCTGCCGACCGGTCCGGATGAGCGCTTCGCGCGGAATGACGGTTGTCTCGGCGCGTTCCGGCCCGGCGACCGAAACCGTCATGAACATGCCGGGCTTGAGATCGCCGTCAGAATTGTCGAGAACCGTGCGTACAGGGATCGTCCGCGTCATCGGGTCAAGGTCAGGGTAAACGTAATCGACGACGCCTTCGATCGTCGTCCCGGGCTCGAATTTCGAATTGCCTAAAACTCGTGCGCCCGTGCGCAATTGATCGGCGTTGGATTCAAAGACATCGCTCATCAGCCAAACCGTTGACAGATCCGCAAGCGCCATGATTTCCGTATCGGGTTTCACATACTGGCCATCCGCTACGTTGAGCGCGGTGACGACGCCGGTGATCGGTGCGTAAAACCGGACATATTGCTGAACCTGCCCATTCTTTTCGAGGTTGGCGATCTGCTGTTCGGAAATATCAAGGGCGCGCAGCCGGTCTTTCCCGGCCTCTATATATTGTTCGCGGCCGCTGCGCAGGGCCTGCAAAAATTCCGCCTGCGCATTGACGAGATCAGGGGAGTAAACTTCGAAGAGAAGCGCGCCTTTTTCAACCGGCTCTCCTTCCGCACGAACACTTAGGCGTTCGATCCATCCGCTGGATCGTAAATGAAAATTTGCGACGCGTTCTTCGTCATATTCGATCCGCCCGACCGTTCGGATGGACGGTCTTAGTGATCCGTACTCGACCTTCGCAGTGCGAACGCCAATATTATTGACGACCGAGGCGTCGATGCTGACTGAACTCGTCTTTCCGCCCGCACCGCTCGCCAGTTCGTCTTCATAAACGGGAATGAGATCCATCCCCATTGGCGATTTGCCCGGCTTGTCGCTCCGGAAATTCGGATCCATGGGCGCTTTATAATAGGCGATCTCGCGGCCGCCCTCTCCGCCGGCAGCGCTTGTATCTTCGTTCGCGCCGCCGAAAATCGCCGCGCCATAGCCAATCGCCGCGCCGATAAGAAGAACAAGCGCTATCGGAAAAATGCGTTTCATCATGGTCGTTCACCTGCGAGGTATAAAAGTTGCGACTGCGCCTTGGCGTGTTCGACGCGCAGGCGCCGCAACTGCAGCTCCGTGTCGAGTTCGGCGAGTTGCGAGCGGACCAGTTCGGCGAAATCGGAAACCTGATTTTGATAACCGTCGAGCGCTGCTTCGGCATTGGCGCTTGCGCGATCGACGACGACCCGTTCGAACAGGTCGACGCGCGCGTCTAGCCGCTCCCAATCCGCATAGGTCCGATCGAGCGCTTTTTTCAGTTCCAAAAGCGTCGCCATGCGGTCGAACCGGGCGGCAGCGCGCTCTTTCTTGGCGGCGGAAAGACGACGATCCTGCCGCTTGCCGGTGAAGATCGGGATATCGAGCACCACCATGGCGGAGGCGAAATCCGCCCGATCACCGCCGCGCGCACCGTAGCCGGCGTCAAGCGACCACCCCGGACGATATTGCTGTTTCGCGATCTCGACGTCGCTTTCCCGGACTTCAATCACCGCATCTTCCACTATCGAGGATGGATGATTGACAAGCCCGTCTTCGATCAGCTGGCGCGCCGGCGGCGCCGGCAGGCCCGGAAACGCATCGTCAATCGCACGGCGCGCATGTTCGGGACCAATGAGGCGCGCCAGATCCGCAAGTCGTGCGTCTATCTGGCGCTCAACTTCGACGGCCCGGTCATCCAGCAGGCTCAATTCCAGTTCCGCGCGCAACAAATCCTGGTTCGATTGCACGCCGACTGCGAACGACGTCTGGATCACCTCGACCAGCTCATTGACGACCTCGCGACTTTCGCGAACCGTTTCCCGGGCACCGAGCCAATAGTAAAGGTCAAGCCAAGCCGTGCGGGTATCAAGCACAATCTGCAATTCCTGCAAGGAGCCCGAAGCGCGCTGTCCGATTGCTTCCGCCTCGCGCCGCTCCCGCGTTTTCGAGAGTGTCTTCCCCCGCGGAAAACTCTGGCGCACGCCGACCTGCACCTGCGTCATCGCTTCCTGTTCGAAATCAAACGTATCAACCGGAAAATTCTGGAGACCAACGCGCAATTGCGGATCAGGCAATTGCGAGTCGGAAACGGCGCGGTCATCCAGTGCGCTAGCGCGTTCCGCAAAGCGCGCGACGGTCGGATCGTTAGCGCCCAGCGCAATCGCCACGGCGCCGTCAATAGTCAAGCCTTGACACGCTGCCCCAGGGGCCGCGCCGGCAAGTAAAACTGCTGCAAGCGCGGCAAGCGACGTTCTGTTCCGCCGACGGGTATTTGCTCCGGTAATCATGCGATCGAACTCAACTCCTGTCCTCACGCCTGACGGCGCTTTTCTGTCCATTCCCGCAGGCAGTAATTTCCATAACGCAGCGTTAAGGATCCCCCGGCTGGCGACCGTGTGAAGTTCAATACGCACCAAACCGCCTGATCCCGCATGACACACACCCGATTTATGTCCGGCACGCAAAACGCGTTCGCAAACAGGCGATTTTTTTTGGAGAGGCCATCGGTTGGGTCGTTTCGTAGCATTCGGCGTCGCCTCAAGCATTGTATGTACGGCGCGATATTCCCCTGGTTCGTCGGCTCCTCCCTGCGCCGAGAAAAAACGCTTGACCTTCCAGTAACTGGAATCTCTAAATTGCCCCCTGGCTCGACGAAATGGCGTTATCAAGCTGGCGGGAGGTCCAAAATGGCGGGTTCGAAAACGACGACGTTAGTGGACGTTTTAGCGCGCAAGGCGGCGGTCATTGCTCGATCGCATCGGGTACTGACAGTTGAAAGGATTTTGAGGCGAACGACATGAATATAGGCGAAGCATCGGCAAGATCGGGCCTCCCGGCGAAAACCATCCGTTATTACGAAGAAGCGAATGTCGCCCCGTCGCCGGCGCGCAGCACATCCGGCTACCGCGACTATGGTGAAAATGACGTTCATCTTCTGCGCTTTATCCACACAGCGCGGCGTCTCGGTTTCTCGCTCGAGGAATGCCGTGAGCTCGTTTCGCTTTACACCGACCCCAACCGGGCGAGCGCTGACGTTAAAGCGATCGCCAAACGGAAGATCGCCGAAATCGACCGCAAGCTGAAAAACCTCAAATCAATGAAACACACGCTGACGACGCTGATCGATGAATGCCATGGCGACGATCGGCCGGACTGCCCCATCCTTAAAGGCCTCGCCATGGAAGAAGAAAGCGAATTCCATGAAAACTGATCAACTTCCCGCAAGCAAAACCGGTCATTGTAAGGATCATACGCGTGCAGCGTCTGATGTTGCTACGGTTAAAGATCCGGTCTGCGGCATGGATGCCGATCCGCACCGCACGGAACACCGCGCCCGCTATAATGGCGCGCCCTATTATTTCTGCAGCGCTCATTGCCGGGATAAATTTGTCGCCGATCCCGAACCCTATCTTTCG
Source organism: Parvularcula sp. (assembly GCA_002704915.1). GTDB lineage: Bacteria > Pseudomonadota > Alphaproteobacteria > Caulobacterales > Parvularculaceae > Hyphococcus. The sequence goes on along the minus strand of PAIP01000030.1, from coordinate 28,095 downwards.
GGCGAGCGGCCTCAGCCGGCGCCGGCGGCCCCCGGCGCGCAATATACCTGCCCGATGCATCCGGAGATCGTGCAGGACGGCCCTGGCGACTGCCCGATCTGCGGCATGGGGCTTGAGCCCATGGACGTTACGGCTGTTAAGGGCCCGAGCGTAGAATATCTCGACATGCGCCGGCGTTTCTGGATCGGTCTTGTCTTTGCCATTCCGGTGTTCTTCCTTGAAATGGGCGCGCACGTTTCCGGCGTTGGTTTGCATCGCTTCATCACAATCCAACAATCCAACTGGCTTCAACTTGCGCTGGCGACACCGGTCGTTTTGTGGGCCGGCTGGCCATTTTTCCAGCGCGGCTGGGCGTCTCTCCTGTCGCGCAATCTCAATATGTTTACACTGATCGCGATGGGCGTCGGCGCAGCCTATGTTTACAGCGTCCTCGCGGCGCTGACCCCGCAGATCTTTCCGGAAAGCTTTCGCCACGAAGGCGGCCCCGTCGCCGTCTATTTCGAGGCGGCGGCGGTCATCACCGTGCTGGTCCTTCTTGGCCAGGTGCTGGAATTGAGCGCGCGGGAAAAAACCGGCGCGGCGGTGCGCGCGCTTCTCGACCTTGCGCCAAAAACAGCAAGGCGTATTCGCGACGACGGCGCGGAAGAGGAAGTCGATCTTGACGTCGTCGACGCCGGCGATCGCCTACGGGTGCGGCCGGGCGAAAAAATCCCGGTGGACGGCGAAGTCCTTGAGGGCCGCAGCGCCATTGATGAATCGATGATCACCGGCGAGGCCGTGCCAGTTGAAAAGACGACCGGCGACAAAGTGATCGGCGGTACGCTCAATGGGACCGGCTCCTTCATCATGCGCGCCGATCGCGTCGGCGCGGAAACAATGCTGTCGCAGATTGTCAAAATGGTTGCCGAGGCCCAGCGCAGCCGCGCGCCGATTCAACGTTTGGCAGACGCCGTATCTGGATATTTCGTGCCGGCGGTGATCCTCGTCGCGCTCATCGCCTTTGGCGTTTGGGCCGCTGTTGGGCCTCATCCGTCGTTCGCCTATGCGCTGGTGATCGCCGTTTCCGTACTGATTATCGCCTGCCCTTGCGCGCTCGGCCTCGCAACGCCAATGTCGATCATGGTCGGCGTCGGGCGCGGTGCCCAGGCCGGCGTTCTCATCAAGAACGCTGAAGCATTGGAACGCATGGAAAAAGTCGACACCCTTGTCGTCGATAAAACCGGCACGTTGACGGAAGGAAAGCCGAAATTATCGAAACTTATCGCCGCACCGACTTTTGATGACGATACTTTGTTGCGTCTTGCGGCCAGCCTTGAACGCGGCAGCGAACATCCCCTCGCCGAGGCGATTGTAACTGCTGCGGAGGAACGGGATCTGGCGCTGGACCGCGCTGAAGACTTCGAAGCCGTGACCGGACAAGGCGTCAAAGGCGTCGTCGACGCCCGCGCCGTCGCGCTTGGCAATAAACGGTTCATGGACGCCCTTGGCGTCGAGACCGACATGCTTGATGCGATAGCCGAGGAGCAGCGCAAAGCGGGTGCAACATCGATGTATGTCGCTGTTGATAATAAGCTTGCCGGGGTCGTCGCCGTCGCCGATCCGATCAAACCGACGACGAAGGAAGCGCTCAAGACCCTCAAGCGCCAGGGCGTCAAGATCGTCATGCTTACCGGCGACAACAGGACGACGGCGATGGCGGTCGCGCGCCAGCTTGGCATTGAAGATGTGCGCGCCGAAGTCCTGCCCCAGGACAAGGGCGAAATCGTGCAGAAATTAAGGGATGGCGGGCGCGTGGTCGCCATGGCCGGAGACGGCGTCAACGATGCGCCGGCCCTCGCCTCCGCCGATGTCGGCATCGCCATGGGCGCGGGCTCCGACATCGCCATCGAAAGCGCCGGCGTCACGCTGATCAAGGGCGATCTCAACGGCATTGTCCGCGCCCGCAAACTGAGCCGCTCCGTGATGCGCAATATTCGCGAAAACCTGTTTTTCGCGTTCGTCTACAACTCCGCCGGTGTGCCGGTCGCGGCGGGCGTTCTCTATCCCGTGTTCGGCCTGCTTTTGAGCCCCATTCTCGCAGCTGCAGCAATGGCATTCAGCTCGGTCTCGGTGATCGGAAATTCCCTAAGATTGACCAGGGTCAAATTGTGACCGGCGGATGCGGCTATTTAGGAGGTGAAAGGATGAGGGCGATGGGCTACGGTTTAACGTCAGCGAGGGGCGGCGCGAAAAGGCGCGTATATCCCTTTAGACCAATCGGAGAAGTCGCTTTATGCCGAAATTGGATGCGTTGTTGCGTAAATACAGGGAGCGTACGGCGTGCGATCCCGTAGAACCAGTGGAACTCAAGGTCCTGGCCCGGTTGCGAGACAGGGAGGCAGCTTCGGTCGGAGCAATCGCCGCCAGACCGGCGTTCCGCCCTGTCGCAATGGCCGGCGGTTTTTTCATGGGCCTCGTCGCGGTCGGGTTCGCGCCGCTTGCGACAACCGCCACCGCCTCGGTGCCGGAATTGGCGGTGTTCGCGCCCGACGCGCCGAATCTTCCCTCCACATGGCTCGGCCAGACAAAAAAATGAATTTGAAATTCGGCCCGTTATTGCTGACGCTCGCCTTGGTGGCTGCGGCCGCCGCCGGCGGCGCGTGGGTCGGCGCGAGGCTTCTCCAGCCGCAAGATTACACCCACGAAGATTTTCACGACAGATTATTTGCAGAACTACACCTGACGGACGCGCAGCACGAGCTGATGGAAGTGCTCGAACACAGTCACGCTGAAGAAAACGGCGTACTCGAATCCCGCCTCGCCGACGCCAATCGCCATCTTGCAATCCTTATGGAAAGCGAATCCGCCTATAGTGACGACATCGATCGCGCCATCGAAGACTTCCACACGGCGATGCTCGAATACCAAAAAACGTCCGTTCGCCACCTTTATGAGATGAGAGATATTCTGAACCCGGAGCAACAAGAGATTTTTGACCGTCATGTCGCTGAGACCCTTAGAGAATACGCGAATTGACTTTGCCGAAAAGTCCGACGCGGACCTGATGGCCGAAGTCGCCGATGGCGATCATGCCTCGTTTACGGAGTTAATGGCGCGTTACAAGACGCCGTTGTTTCGATTTATTCTTCGATATGTGGGTGCCAGAAGCGAAGCAGAAGATTTGTTGCAGGACGTTTTCATAAGCGTCTTTTCCAAAGCGGCCTCTTATGATCCAGCATGGAAACCGACCACCTGGATTTACCGCATCGCGCTCAACAAATGCCGCGATTACGGTCGCAAGCAGCGGCTGCGCAAATTCGTATCCATTACTCGTCCCGATAACGAAGACGAGCCGGGCTCCTACACGCCTGAGCCCGTCGATCTCGGCCCCAATGTCGAGGACATCGTCGCCCGGCGCCAGGAAATAAGCCGTCTTTCGGCGGCGATCGACGCACTGCCGCACAAAATGCGCAGCGCGCTTGTCCTGCACACGATTGAAGGGCGCTCTCAAATCGAATGTTCGGAGATCCTTGGCGTATCGCGCAAGAGTGTTGAAATGCTCGTCTATCGCGCGCGCAAGACACTGCGCGACAAGCTCGGCTACCAACCCTGATCGTCAAGCAAGCAGCAACATCGGTCTAGATGAATCGGCGGAACATCGTATCGTTTTCGTCCGCAGCACGCTCAACAATATCGTGTTTTTTTACGTCGCCGCTGATAACCCGTACTCTGGCGAAATGCATGTCGACCAGTTCAATGACTTCAGCAGTCCCGACATCCTCGCGAATAAAGTCGGCGCCTTCTGATCCGGGATCGAGATAGCGATAGATGATGAAGATCCGGCCCGGCGCCGCGCCATCGGCGCGCCAAATACAGATGATCGTTTCCGTCGGTGCGGCGCGGACCACCTGGCCGCGCATCAATACGCCGTGAACGAACCCGCCGCCCGAGGAGCCGGATGCGTAGGCGCTCAGCAATGCACCGGCGATAAGCAGCGCTGCGATCATCGAACGCCTCACAACCATTCCTTTCAAATAGAGATTTGACGCCGGAAGCCTAGCGGGCGCCGGTTCGAGCCGACAGCCAGACTTTGGTCTAATGGGTTGACCCCTATGAAGACTGAGGGAGAAAAGGGCCCGGCGCGTATGCTATCGAACAGCCGCAAAGCAGCGGGAGGGGTTGATGATGGCGTTTTGGCGAATTTTGTTTCTTTTATTGGCGTTCTCCGCGACGCCGGCCACCGCGCATCTGTCGCTGACCGATTCAGATCCTGCAAACGGCGCTGAGCTTGTTTCAACGCCCGACGCCGTGGTTCTTTATTTTTCAAGGCCGGCGCGCCTCACGGCCGCCAGCATCGCGAAAACGGATGCCGACGCCGCCCCTCTTCCCCTTGCGCCCGCCGACAATGCGCCGACCACGGAAATGCGCTTGGAATTGCCGGCGCTCGCCGATGGGACCTACCGCATAGTCTGGAGCGCGATCGCAGAGGATACCCATCTGGCCTCCGGTGAAATCGTCTTCAACCTGACATTGCCGGTCGTTGACGAAACACCTGACGAGGCGGTTGCATCCATCGAGCCTCAACCGGGCGGCGCGGCGCCGGTTGCAGATGTCGGGCAAGCCCCGGATTCAACCCGCCAGAGACTTGCTCCAACCGAAATCACGCCGCCGAAACCCTCTTCTCGCGCAAAAACGCCCCCGGATCTGCTGGCGGTCGCAGCGCGCGCCCTTGGTTTCGCCGCCGTTCTGCAGGCAGTGGGCGCTGCGATTTTTTTGAGCGTCTTCGGCGCCAAGCTCGCCAGCGCTCAGCCCGCCATCCGCCGGCTCACCGCGATCGCAGCCGTTTTTGGCGTTTTGTTGACGGGACTGGTTTATCTCCTTGAGCCGGCGCGCATGGCGGGCGACTTTGCCGGGGCATTCGATCCGGCGATGCATTCATTGCTTGCGGAAACCAGCGCCGCAAAAGCGCGGGCCTTCCGAATCTTCGCGCTCATACTGGTGTTTTGGGGCGCTATCTCCGCGCCGCCAAGCGGGCGCACCCGCATGCTCCTCGGCGCCGCCTTCGCAGTCGCTTCCTTCGGGCTCATCGGCCATATCTCAAGCTCGGAACCGGGGTGGCTCCTTTTCATCGTTCTGGCGGCGCATCTTTCGATTGCAGCCTTCTGGTTCGGCGCGCTGATCCCCCTGCTGACGGTCCTCGCTGATGAGTCCAGAAGCGTCGCCGCCGCGATCGTCGACGGTTTTTCGCAAATCGCTCTGTGGCTTGTACCAGTTGTCTTTGTCGCCGGCGCCGTCATGGCGTTCTTTCTCATCGGCTCATTGAATGACTTGCTGACGACTGGTTATGGACGCCTCATCCTTACAAAAACAACTTTGTTCGCAATATTGATGGGGCTCGCCGGCTTGAACAAATTTCGGTTCGGCCCGGCCCTGTCGCGCGGCGAAGACCGAGGTCTCGCCGGACTTAAGACCGCCATCAGAATCGAATTCTGGCTCATCCTCGCGGTGCTGACGGCGACGGCGTTCCTGACTACGCTGTTCTCCCCGGAGGTCTGAGCTTACGCCTTTATTTTCAAAAGACCCGTCGCGTTTTGTGAGGGAAAGCAGCCGCCGATCCGTATCCTCAAGCGATAGGCGCTGATGTTCAGCGCCGGCGTCAAGGAAAGGGATTGGTATACCTGCGCACCGTCCTTTCTGAACCGCCCGAAAAGGGATCGCTATTCGCTAGGCATGATGACCCTCTCATCTTCTTCGAGCACGATCCCGAGCCCGCCGTCGCATATCTCTCCCCCAAATGTGCGCGGCGGGCTATACTTGCATCAGCCGCAACGGAAGGAGAGCCCGGAATGAAACGTATTGATCGACCCTTGCCGACGCCCCAATCAAGAAGAACGATCCTGTTCGCCGGCGCGGGCGTCCTCGCCGCGTCCGCCGCATCAGTCGTTCCGGCATGGGCTGCGCCGGCGTCGGACAAAAAGATCACGGTCTACAAAACGCCAACCTGCGGCTGCTGTTCGGCTTGGGTCGAGCATTTAACGGCCGCGGGCTTTGACGCGCAGATTATTGACAGGCCCGACCTCACGCCGATGCGGGCCCGCTTCGGCGCGCCGGAGGATTTGCGCTCCTGCCATTTTGCGATCATCAGGCGCTATATCGTCGAAGGCCATGTCCCGGCGGCGTCGATCAACAAACTTCTGTCGGATGCGCCCGACGCCGTCGGCATTTTCGTACCCGGCATGCCGCTGGGCTCGCCCGGCATGGAAGGCCCCTACGGCAGTCAGCCTTATGATGTCATCCTATTACGGGAAAACGGCGACCGAGAGGTGTTTGACCGATACGAAGCGTAAGGACAGAGTTTCGACAGATGCTTCGCCGCAACGACTTCAGACTATGTCGAAGATCCGGCGCTGAGACATCACTCCAATCGCGATCAACAACAAGAAAAAGGGGTATCATGATGCTCAGTACTCACACCACATTCCAACGACGAACCCGCGCCGGAACGCTGGCGAAAAGCGCATTCGCCGCATTTTTTTCCTTCGTCGCGGCGCCGGCGACGGCTCATCAGACATTTCTTCTACCGGGCGAATTTGCGTGGGACAGCGGCGAGGCGGTGACCGTCGATCTCACCAGCGCCTTGTCGTTTCCGGATCTTGAACATGGTCCGTCTCAGGATCGAATCGCCTATTCGCAAGCGACTGTCGGCGGCGAACCGGTCAGCGCGCTCAGTTTCAACGAAGGCGAGACGGCGCTGCAGATCGGCTTCGGCTCAAGCGGAACAGGCTTCGCGATCGTCGCCGCAAGTTCAAAACCACGCGCCGGGCAAATACTGCCCGAAGATGTTGATGTGTATCTCGACGAAATTGAGGCGGCCCCTTCAGTGCGCGCCGCGTTCGACGCCCTGCCCGGTTCGCCGCCGCTCGATCGAAGTTACAGCAAACATGCAAAGACGTTCTTTTGCATTAAGACCTGCGACAACGCTGATGGGGCGACGACGCCAGCAGGCCAGAAACTGGAATTCGTCGCTTCCGGATCTCACGCCAGGACATTCGTCCTGCTTCTTGACGGCGAGCCCCTTGCCGGCAAAGCCGTGACAATTGTTCCGGTTGAGGGCGAGACAGAGAAAACCGTCAGCGGCGAAAATGGCACGGTGACGATAAGCCCGTCGCTCTCAGGCGTCGCCATGCTGTCCGCAGTCTGGATCACGCTGCCGGAAAACGCGGACGGCGTTTTTCACAGCGACTATGCGACGCTGACCATCGACCTTGATCAGCGGCCGTCAGGTTCCGAATAGTCATGACGTTCATGAAATGGGCGGTACGCGTCCACAAATGGATTGCGCTCATTGTCGGCCTCCAGATCGTGCTCTGGATCGCCGGTGGCGTCGTGATGAGTGTGATCCCGATCGAGATCGTCCGCGGCGAACACAAAATCGCCGAACGTCAGGTCGGAGCCTTCGATCCCGGTGAGGTTATTTCCGTTAATGAGGCGGCCGCTCGTCTGGGCGCCGATCGCGTTACATCCGCGGCCCTTGGCGAATTCCTTGGCGCACCGGTCTGGCGCATCGCGGCAGAGAACGGGGCGATGCATCTTGTCAACGCGAAGACCGGCGCGATCCTTTCGCCCCTAGGCGCCGATCTCGCACGCGACGCCGCCGAAAGCGGTCTCGCTATTGAAGGCGCCGTCCAGCGGATCGAGCAGCTCGAAACGCCGCCTTCCGAATACGCCCGGTCCGGACCTGTCTGGCGCGTTGAATTCGACGATCGCGACAATACGACGATCTATGTGGACCCCGGGACCGGCGAGGTGACAGCGCGGCGATCAAAGACCTGGCGCTTTTATGATTTCTTCTGGAAGCTCCACATCATGGACTATGACGACGGCGCCGATTTCAATCATCCGCTCCTGATCACCGCCGCCGGCGCTGCAATTTTTGTAGCACTCTCCGGTCTAATTCTTCTGATCATCAAGGTTCGGCGAAGTCTCCTGGTCTGGTTGAATCATCGCAAGAGCATCAAGACCATCGTCGCCAACTGACAGCCGAAGCGAAGACGGTATTACCGTCGCATTGAGATGAGCGGCGCGCCGCCGCGTCAGCGCGCAGAACAGATCGCCAGTAAAGCGATCGTCCGCTCGATCAACGCCTGAGGCTCGCGCGGCTCGCTTGTTTTCAGGCCCTGACCGCAAACATATTGTAAAGCGGGCCGAAGATCAGGGCCACATACCATCCGTAGATGAATGTTTCGACAAGCCCCAGAAAGAATGCGCCCCCGCTGATCCAGACAAATCCCGGCAACAGCCCGTGCCACGCCTCATGCATCGCGTATTGCGGAAACAAAAGGTCGAAGCCCACGCAAAGCGCGAATGTGATCGCGAAAAAAAGACTCAAACTGAGGCCAAATCCGAATATTGAGATTCGATGTCTTGTCCGATCGTTCGCCATGAGGGTCTCCCTTCTTTTTCATCGCCGGCCTTATTGGCCACCCTGTCAAACGCCGACTCGCTGTCATTGCTCACAAAACACAAAGCGGTTTCATCGATCGGCTTTCAATTTCAGATCGCGTCCGCCTCTATTTCTGTCCCGTCGGCGATGCGTAAAACCGCATCTATGGGGCTAACGGCGATGACGCCGTCATCCTCAACGCCGGCGGCGCCTGTTTCAAGGATGGCGTCGACAATCTCTTCAATACGCGATTCCGGCGCATAGATCTAAATGCGCGCATGGGTCGACATCATGTCCCGCTGAAAAAAATTCTTATAGGCGCCATAGCCTTTGGTTTCGGAAACACTTAATCCGGGTACGGCGATTTCCGCGAGCCGTTGCTCGACTTTATCGAGCACCAGAATGTTGAGCGTCGCCGTTATAAGTTTAAAGCCCATGGGGCAACCTCGCCTGTCGCGATATAGGGGCAATTCCGTCAGTCATCTTCTGGCGATTATACGGCTCAACGGCCGCTATCCCTCGCATGGGTTTTTTGACCTGCCCGCGGTTCAGCCGTCTTCCCTTGTTCCCTTTTGACCGCACACGGCGCGAGGTTTGGGCCACACGCGCAGCACGATGACCGCGCACAGTGTCGCGAGGGCCGAAGCGATCAGAACCGCCAGGCGCGCGACGTCAAGCAGTGCGCCCGCTTCAAAGGCGAGGGCTGCGAAGAACAGGCTCATCGTAAAGCCGGCGCCGGCGATGACGGCCGCCAGATAAACGCCGCGCCAGTCCAGCGGTGCCGGCAATTTGGCGAGGCGCAGCTTCACTGCGAGCCAGATCGCCCCCAAAACACCTAGCTGCTTGCCGAGAAGAAGGCCGAGAATGATCCCGAGCGCCAGCGGCATGCTTTCGCGTGAAACGCCATTCGCCGTCAGCGCGAGTCCGGCGTTGAAAAACGCAAATAGCGGCACGACGAAAAAAAGAACGAACGGCGTGATGTCATGATCAAGGCGCGCCAGGGGCGAGGCGCGCGCGTCGTCACCGCCGGACGGGATCAAAAACCCCGCGGCAACGCCAGCAAGCGTCGCATGAAGACCGGCGGCAAGCAGCACAGCCCAAAGCACCAACGTTAAAAATATATAAGGGCTAAGCCGCTTGAGGCCGCCGCGGCTTAGGCTGAACATCAGAGCGACGATCAAAATGGCCGCGATTAACATTTCAAGATTGACGCTGCCGCTGTGAAAAAAAACGATGATGAGAATGGCGCCGAGATCGTCGAAGACCGCAACGCCAGCGAGCAGCGCTTTGGCGCCCGCCGGCGCTGCGCTTCCCATGAGCGCCAGGATTCCCATGGCGAGCACAATGTCCGTGGAGATCGGAATCGCCCAACCGCTTCGCATCGCCGCAAACTCATAAGTTGCGATGAGGAATATCGCCGCCGGCGCAACCATGCCGCCGATAGCGCCGATCGCCGGCAACAGCCGCGCCCGGCGATCCGACAACAGCCCGTGCAACAATTCTACCTTGGTCTCGGCTGCGACTTTCAGAAAAAAGAGCGCTAGAAGCCCCTCATTGACCCAGAGATAAAAGGGCCGGTCGTAACTGATTTCACCGATATGAAACCCGACCCGCGTGTGATGAAGCAGATAATAAATCCCGTTCGCCGGCGAATTCGCCATCGCAAGCGCCAACAAAATCGCAACAACCATCAGGATCGCGCTGATCTTGTGGCCGCGCGCATTATCATTTTGCGTCAGGAGCTGCATTGCGCCCCGCGCCGGTTGATCGGCGCAACAAAGATCATCTCACCCGATCCTCAGTCGCGCAGCGTCAAGGAACGCATAGTCCGGCACTTCGAGATTGAGAGGCGCCGGCCCGCGACGGATGCGACCGGACGTATCATAGTGCGATCCGTGGCAGGGGCAGAACCAGCCGTTCCAGCCGCCGCGGTCGCTTTGCGGCGCCTGGCCCAATGGCACGCAGCCGAGATGCGTGCAAATGCCGATGACGACCAGCCATTCAGGATCGACGACGCGCTCGGCGTCCGCTTGCGGGTCTTTCAGGTTCGCGCGATCATCGGCGCGGGCGATCTCGATTTCCTGCGCCGTCCGGCGCGATATGAACACCGGCTTGCCGCGCCATTTGACGGTAATGCGCTGGCCCGGCTCAATCGGCGCCAGGTCCACCTCGACGCTCGACATGGCGCGGACGTCCGCTGACGGATTAAAACTGTCGACCAGCGGCCATAGTGAGGCGCCGGCGCCGACCGCGGCGACGGAGGCGCCCATAATATGGATAAAATCGCGACGTGGAACGGCGGTCTCGTCGCCCTCATGCGCCGGCGCCGGACCATCGGACGCGCGATCGCCATTGCCGCGGTCCTCGCTCACGCCGCCTTTCTCTCAATATTGAGCTTTGGGAAAAAGCGCGGCGTTCGCTCAGCATATCGACGGTATTCTTCCCCGAACGAGGCTTCGGCCTCCCGTTCCTCGCGCAGCGACAAACGCCAATACATGAACAAGAGGACGGGGAACATGGCGAGGGTCAAAAGCGTCGGCCACTGAAAGAGAAAGCCGACCATGATGAGAATAAACGCCACATATTGCGGATGGCGCATGCGCGCATAAGGGCCGGCCGTCGCGAGCGTTCCGGCGCGCTGCGCGCGGTAGAGCACCGGCCAGGACGCAGACAGCAGCCAGAACCCGCCGATGATCAGCACCATGCTGATGAGATGAAACGGCCCGAAATGCGGATTGGCGCGCCAGCCGAAAATCATTTCGAGCAAATGGCCGGAATCATGGGCCAACCAGTCGACTTCCGGGAAATTCGTTTCGAGCCAGCCGGAAAGAAAGAAAATCGTCAGCGGAAAGCCGTACATTTCGGTGAAGAGCGCGACAATGAACGCGCTGTAAGCGCCGAAGGACCGCCAGTCGCGGGCATTCAAGGGTTTTGCGAAACTGAAGGCGAACAGAATAAAGATCGCCGAGTTGAAAATCACCAGCAGCCAGAGGCCGTAGCTGGCGTGATGCGCTTCGTCTCCGGTCATTTCTCGTCCCCCTTGCCGCCGCCGTGACCGCCATGTCCTCCGCCCCCATGGCCCCCATGCATGAACAGATGCACAGCAATGCAACCGCCGAGCAGAACGAAGAGCAACGCATTTCCATTCAAAAGGTGCGCCCGATGTTCGTAAGCCAGCAAGATCGCGATAGCAGCGATGAAAACGCCAAATGTTATCCAGACCCTTGACGGCTTAGCTTTATGATCGTGGTGATAATCTTCGGACATCGCCCGCGTCTCCTCTTCTTTTTTCCTGATCTTTTGCCGCGATCCGCGCCAGAACGAACCGGACGGGGACGCCGGCTTCGCCGAGCAGCACTGCGACGCGTGCAAATTTCTTCATATCCAATTTATCCTGCGTGATCTTCATAGAGCGATCCCTCAGCGACGTCTTTGCGTTCCTTGAGGCGCAACAACTGGGCGTTGATCGCGCAGATAATCGTGCTCGACGACATGAAGACGGCGCCGATGGCGGGGCTGAGGATGATGCCAAGCGGAAAAAACGCGCCTGCGGCGGCGGGTATCGCGATAGTGTTGTACCCCGTCGCCCAGAAGAGGTTTTGAATCATCTTGCCGTAGGTTGCGCGGGCGAGACCGAGAATGGCAGCGACGTCAAGCGGATTGCTCTTGACCAGGATGATGTCCGCCGTTTCGATCGCGACGTCGGTGCCGGCGCCGATGGCGATGCCGACATTCGCCTGCGCCAGGGCCGGCGCGTCATTAACGCCGTCGCCGGTCATCGCGACGACGAGGCCGCGGGCCTGCACCTCTTTTACTTTTGCAGCTTTTTCATCCGGCAGGACTTCGGCGATCACTTCATCGAGACCGATTTCCTCGCCCACCCATTTGGCGACTTCCTTATTGTCGCCGGTGAGCATGATGCATTGAACGCCCATGCGGCGAAGCTGTGCGATCGCCTGTTTCGATTCCGGCCGGATAATGTCTGCAAGCGCAATCGCGCCGGCAAGCACGTTATCGATCAGGACGAAGATGACCGTTTTGCCCTGACGGCTCAGCTCCTCGATGCGCGGATCGTCCGCGGAAAATCCGTTGCTGCGGATATAACCGGGACTGACCGCTTTTACGTCCTTTCCCTTCACGACGCCTTCCGCGCCCTTGCCGGGGATCGCCCGGAAATTCTCAACGTCCCATTTTTCCTTCGCGTCCTTGACGATGCCCTTTGCGATGGGATGTTCCGAATGAGCCTCGATCGAGGCCGCATAGGCTACGACTTCATGCGGGGTATAGCTGTCGGAAAAGACCAGCGTGTCGGTAATGCCGAACGCGCCTTGCGTCAACGTGCCCGTCTTGTCGAAGATGATGGCGTCGATATTGCGCGCTTCTTCGAAGGCGGTGCGGTCTCTAATGAGAAGCCCGTTGGTGGCAGCGATCGCCGTCGAGCGCGCGACAACGAGCGGCACGGCGAGGCCAAGCGCATGCGGACAGGCGATGACCATCACCGTTACGGCGCGCTCCATGGCGAAGGCGAAGCCCTGCCCGGTCAGCGCCGTCCAGCCGAAGGCGGTGAAAAAACCGCCGAAGAGCGCGATATAAGTCAGCCATTTTGCCGCAGTGTTCGCAAGGTCTTGGGTTTTCGACTTGCTGGCCTGCGCCTCTTCGACAAGCCGGATGACGCTTGACAGAAAGGTTTCATCGCCGGTCTTTGCCACCGCGACGGTAATCGAGCCCTCGCCGTTGATCGATCCGCCGATCACTTGCGCGCCCTCAATTTTTGCAACCGGTTTCGACTCGCCTGTCAGCATCGATTCGTTAACGGAGGTTTCTCCTTTCACGATCACTCCGTCCGCCGGTACTTTTTCGCCCGGCTTGATCAGCAAATTATCGCCATTTTTGAGCTGTGAAACGGGAACATCGGTGACAGAACCGTCTTCATTCACGAGATGGGCCGTATCCGGCATCAGGCGCGCCAACTTTTCGAGCGCCTTTCCCGCGCCCATGACCGATTTCATCTCGATCCAGTGACCGAACAGCATGATCGCAATTAGGGTCGCGAGCTCCCAGAAGAATGTTTCCTGAGCGCCGGTGACGGTCACGGCCATCGAGTAGATATACGCCGCCGAGATTGCGACCCCAATGAGGGTCATCATGCCGATATTGCGCGCCGAGACTTCCGTCCACAGACCTTTCAGGAACGGCCAGCCGCCATAGAAATAGACAATGCTTGACAGGAGCGCGAGCACGTAACTGTCGCCCGGGAACGCCAATATTTCTTCAAGGCCCAAAAAGCCCTGGATCATCGGCGCGAGCGCCAAGATCGGAATCGTCAGGACAAGCGTCACCCAAAACCGCTTGCGATAATCGGCGACCATGGCCTCGTGATCATGGCCGCCGGCGCTCGCGCCATGACCGCCCTGATGGCCGTGATGCTCATGGCCGGAGTGTTTTTTGTGAGCGTGATGAGCGTGTGTCGTATGGTCCATAAAAGAGACCCCCTTGGTCTTTATTGTGAAAAATAAACTATGGCTGGCCGGCCTTGCTCCGAGCGCGCGACCGGCGCGTTTTATGTGCAATAATGGTCGGCTTACTGGCGAACTTTGCAGGCTGACGAATAAATTTTTGGCGGCATTCAATCGAACAGAAGAAATACGCCCAGCCCTCATGCTCCTCCTGGGCCGCAGCGTCGGCGACGTCGAAGGTTGTCCTGCAGACAGGGTCCTCCACGCTCGTTTTCATGTCGCTTGCACTCATCAATGGAACACCATCCCTTCGATGTGATAACCAGCGTCCACATGCATGGTTTCGCCGGTAATGCCGCTCGCATAGTCGCTCGCCAGAAAGAGCGCCGCGCGGCCGACTTCGTCGGCGTCGATCGTGCGGCGCAACGGCGCCTTGGCGCTCGTCTCGTCCAACAGCTCGTCGAAATGCTCGATCCCGGACGCCGCGCGCGTCGCAACGGCGCCCGCCGATAGTGCATTGACGCGGATCGATTTGGGCCCGAGCTCATGGGCGAGATAGCGTACAGAGCTTTCAAGCGCGGCTTTCACCGGGCCCATCACGTTATAATGATCCACGACCCGTTCCGCGCCGAAAAAACTCAATGTCGTCAGGCTGCCCCCGTCCCGCATCAAGGGCTCGGCGAGATGGGCCATCCGGATAAAGGAATGGCAGGAGACAAGCATCGATTCCGCGAAACCTTCCGCCGAGCAGTCCGTCAGCCGTCCGTGGAGGTCTTCCTTCCGCGCCCAGGCGATCGAGTGAAAACAGAAATCAAGGCGGTCCCATTGCCTAGCGATTTTTTCAAACACCGCTTCGAGGGAGCCCTCTTCATTAACATTACAGGGTTCAAAAATCTCCGCGCCAAGATCCCGAGCCAGCGGCTCGACGAACGGCCTCGCCTTGTCGTTGAGATAGGTCATTGCGAGATCGGCGCCCGCATTGCGCAGACGTTTCGCCGCCGCCCAGGCGAGACTGCTCTGATTGGCGACGCCGACCACAAGACCTGTCTTGCCGGTGAGATTCATGTTTTCCGAGCACAATTGCTTTGATCCTTCCAGTTAGTACGAACGCCCCCGCTCTTCCCCTCAAAGCTGCAAATCGGGCAGTCGATCGCGCTTTTCGGTCATGCGGCACCACGGGCAGTCGCAATCCACATGGCGGCAGCCGGGATGATTAAGCCGGTCGCCAAATCCGGCCGCCGCGATGGGGAAAAGCGCGCGATGAACGAGCGAGCCGCGATAAAGCCGCCGTAAACCGCGCCGTCCGACGCGCTCGGACAATCGGGCAAGCGCCCAGGCGCGCCCCTTATCCCCGACGACTTGAAAGACCAGGCGGTTGACCACGCCGGCGCCATGAATGGATCCGAGGCGGCGGCGCAATAGTTTCTCGTAGGATGCGCCGCCTAAAAAGCTCTGCGCCGCAAGCGCGCCGGATGTGATAGCGTAACGAAGCCCGAAACCGGCGAGACCGTCCTGCAACCCGGCGCGTTCGCCAACCAGCCGGCGCCCCTTTCGCTCGACCCGCGTGATGCGTGAGAGCATGCCGTAGCCGCCGAACGGCTTCGGATCGCACATCACCAGGCCCGAATGTTGTTGGAAAAACGCTTTCGCCGCTTCAAGACATTCGCGATGCCGTTTGAAATCGCGAAACATGCAGACCGCCAGCGTGCCGCGGCCATCCGCAATAAGAAGATAGGCGTAGCCCCACGGCGCCAGCCTGTCGTCGAAACAGACATGCTGGGCGTCATCCATCTTTGTACGGAACGTATAGCCGGAAGCGATAACGTCGGCCCGCCGGGGACCGGTCGCGATCACCGCGTTTTTTGGCGCGCGCTTGACTTCGTCGCCAAACCTGATTTCGGCGC
The DNA here is from genome assembly GCA_002704915.1 of Parvularcula sp. GTDB lineage: Bacteria > Pseudomonadota > Alphaproteobacteria > Caulobacterales > Parvularculaceae > Hyphococcus. Next base: position 12,313 of record PAIP01000030.1, on the reverse strand, counting down.
CTGCCGCGCGCGCTTCTTTAAGCAGCGCTTCGTCTAGCGTGCCGCCGCCCGGCCCGCGGCGCAGAAGATAATAAAGCGGCTTGTCGTCCGAAACCGGGAAGCGCCGGCCCATAAAATCATAAGCCTCGCCGCGATAGACCGGATGCAGCGGCGCCTCTACAGGTACGCCGAGATCTCTGAATTCATCGAGGACATCGCGTTCCGCGCTCCAGTTTTCCAGACCCTGAAAGTCGCCATGGAAACGCGCGCCGACATTGCGGCGGCGCTCGCGCACAATGACGCGGCGGCCGCCACGCGCCAGAACTATGGCGCTTGCGAGCCCCGAAGGCCCGGCGCCGATCACCGTTATGGGCGCATCGATTCCCGCCGCCATCGCCTAGCGCTCCAACACATAAGCGCCGGGCGTCGGCGCGATCGACGGCGCTGTTTTCGGCGCCGCTACTGGCGCCGAGGAACATTCCTCAAGCCACTCAAGCCAGCACGGCCACCAGGAGCCTTCGTGGTGCGCCGCGGCGGCGCGCCATGCGTCGGGATCGACATACGCCTGAAGATCGTCGTGAGTCGCGATCTGGTGGCGCCTTTTTTTCGGGCCCGGCGGATTGACGACACCGGCGTTATGCCCGCCGCTCGTCAAAACAAAGGTGACGTCCGCGCTCGCCTGCGCGTGAATTTTGTAAACCGACCGCCAGGGCGCCACGTGATCGCGTTCCGTGCCGACAGCGAAGATCGGCGCGCGCACGTCCCGTAAGGCGACAGGCCTGCCCTCGACAAAATACTTCTCTTGTGCAAACTCATTATTCAGGAAAAGCTTTCGAAGATATTCCGCATGCATCTTATATGGCATGCGGGTCGCATCCGCGTTCCAGGCCATGAGATCGAACATCGCGGGCGGCTCGCCGAGCCAATAGCTGCGCACCATTTTCGACCAGATGAGATCGCTTGAGCGCAGCAACTGAAAGGCGCCGGCCATCTGCCAGGCGTCCAGATAGCCTTGCTCGGCCATGACGTTTTCCAAAAACGTCACTTGCGCTTCATCGACAAAAAGCGTCAACTCCCCGGCTTCGGTGAAATCTGTTTGCGCAGCGAGCAAGGTCAGCGATTGAAGCCGGTCGTCCCTGTCCCGCGCCATGGCGGCTGCAGCGATCGCGGCGAGCGTGCCGCCAAGACAATAGCCGACGAGATGAAGCTTGCCGGGCGCAATCGACGCAACTTGGCTGACCGCGGCGTCGACGCCGAGCCGCCGATAGTCTTCAAGGGACAGATCGCGGTCGGCGGCCGTCGGATTCTTCCAGGAAATCATGAAGACGGTGAAGCCGTTCTCCACAAGATAGCGGACCAGAGAGTTCTCCGGCGACAGATCGAGGATGTAGTATTTCATGATCCAGGCCGGCGTGATCAGGATCGGCTCGGGATGGGTTTTCTCCGTCTGCGGTGCATATTGAATGAGTTCGATCAACTCGTTTCGAAAGACGACCTCGCCCGGCGTCGTCGCGAGATCGCGGCCGAGAACATAGTCGCTGATGTCAGCACTCGGCGCGCCGTCGAGCGCGCGGGTCCAGTCGTTGAGCCATAGCCAAAACCCGCGCTGAAGATTGCGCCCGCCCTCTTTAAGGGTCTGGGCGATGATCGCCGGGTTGGTCGCCGGAAAATTCGCAGGCGAGGCCACGTCAAGAAGCTGCCGGGCGACGAAGGTGACAACGTCTTGGTGATGTTTGTCGACGCCTGGCGGCGCCGTCATCGCGCGGGCCCACCAGTCCTGGGCCAGCAAAAAGCCTTGCGCATAAGCGCGGAAAGGCTGCGTTTGCCAGAGATTATCTGCAAACCGCTTGTCGCGCGCTTCTGGCTCAATGCAGGTTTCACAATCGGGATCGGCGCAGGCGCGCAGGCAATAATCGACAAAGCGCCAATAAGCGCTTGCAGCGGAGGTAATGAGATCGGCTTGCGTGTCGATAGATTTCGAGACATGCAGCGCACAGTCCAGATAAGCGAGCGCCAGCGCCGTCGGCGACACTCCACCCGTGACCTTCCCGATTGCGGCGTCCATGGCGCGGTCGAAGGACGGCGGCTCCGATAGAGACGGCGAAGCGACGTTTATGATCTCCGTCCGTTGTTCCATCATGCGCCGGTCTTCGGAAAACACGCATCTTCCGGCATCGGCGCGCAACAATCGTCCGGCTCGTCGTCGAAATCGTCAGGCGCAGGGCGCAACACGGATTGAGGTTTTGGCGGCGCCAGCATTCGGGCGAGCGCCAGCGCCGCCAGACGCGCCGGCGGGGGATCGGCGCGCGAAGATAAGACAACCGGGGCCTTCAAACCGACGACCAGTCCCGCCAATGTGGCGCCAGCGAGATATTCGAGATTCTTGGCGAGGATATTGCCGGAAACGAGATCAGGGGTGAGGACAATGTCGGCGACGCCCGCGACCGGCGAGACAAGGCCTTTGACTTCGGCGGCTTTGATGGAGACCGCGTTGTCAAAAGCGAGCGGCCCGTCAACATCGGCGCCTTTGATCTGGCCGCGCCGCGCCATCACCGCCAGCGCCGCCGCGTCGGTCGTCGACTCGATCAGCACATTGACGGTTTCGATGGCGGACAGGACAGCGGCCTTCGGGCGGTCAACGCCAATCCCGTGCATGACATCAATAGCGTTTTGCAAGATCTGCATCTTGCCCGTGAGATCCGGGGCGATATTCACCGCAGCGTCCGTGACGGCGAGGAGACGCGGATAGGCGGGGATATCGGCGATAAAGACATGACTGACGCGGCGGCCGGGAAGGCGCAAATTGGCGCTCGTGCTCAAGAGCGCTTTCATGAAAACATCCGTGTGGATATAGCCCTTCATCAGCGCGTCAACGCCGCCGCCGCCGAGCAAACCCGAGCCGGTTGCGGCCGCTTGCTCTTCCGACCAGGCCGCCGCGACAGTGTCCGGGTCAACCGCAAAACCGATACGATCCGCCTTTTCCGCAATCTTATCCGGATCGCCGATCAGGAGCGGCTTGATCAACCTGCGCGCCTTGGCGTCGCGCACAGTTTCGAGCACCGCCTCCTGCTCGGCGCAAACAATGCCGACGCGCAGGGGCGGCAAATTCTCTGTCATTGCGAAGAGATCGTCCAGCGTTTCCAGTGTCATTGATGAATTCGCGCGAGGGCGCCCTCTCCGCGCGCGAACGCCGCCGTATGGCGCGCGATCACAAGTTCTTCATCCGTATTAAGAGCATTAAGCTTGATGAGCGAGCCATCGCTTGAGATCAGCGGATCATTGTCGGCGTTGCGGGCATTGTCGAGCCGCAGCGGCAGCAGCGCTTCGAGGGGCCTTAAGATTTGCGCCCGAATCTCCGGCGCGTGCGCGCCGATCCCGCCGGTGAAGACGATGCGGCTGATGCGCCCCATGGCGGCGGCAAGCGCCCCGATGTGCTTTCGTGCCTGAAAACAGAAAAAATCGATCGCCTCGCGCGCATCGGCGTCCACCGGCGTCGCCATCAGGGCCTGCATGTCGCCGCTGCGTCCGGAAAGCCCCAAAATCCCTGATTGTTCATAGAGCAGCGTTTGAAGATCGCTCGCCGACCAGCCCTTCTCCTGCAAGAGATACAATATAAGTCCGGGATCAATGTCGCCGCATCTTGTCGCCATGGGAAGACCGGAGAGCGTTGAGAATCCCATGGTCGTATCGACGCTTTGTCCGTTTGAGATCGCCGCCATCGAGGCGCCGGCGCCAAGATGCGCCACGATCAACGGCGCGTTGGCGGCGTCTTCGCCCTCGTTCCGACGAAGATGGTCTACGATAAATTCATAGGATAATCCGTGATACCCATATCGACGGATTTCATTTTGTTCGACAGCGCGCGGCAAGCCCGTTCGGCGCGCAAGCATCGATGAGGACTGATGAAACGCCGTATCGAAACAGGCAAGGTGGCGCGCCCTGGGCAGTCGCAATCTGGCTGCAACGATCCCTTCAAGATTCGCCGGCAGATGCAGCGGCGCCAGGGGGATCAGCCGGCGCAGACGCGCTTCAAGCTGTGCGGTCACCGGTTTCGGACAATCGCAATCGGGACCGCCATGGACGACCCGATGACCGACATAAAGAATATCGCTGACATTGACGACCGCTTCGAGCCGCGTCATCGCCCAGTCGAGCGCCGCCGGATGATTAACGCATGGCGCCGCCTCATCAATGATCGCATCGCCCGTCTCATTGACGACGCGCAAGGCGCTGTCATCGGCGCCGATCCGGACGACAGCGCCATGGAGCAACCGGCGCGGCTCGGCGATGAGCGAAAAAACAGCAAATTTAAGGCTCGACGATCCACAATTGAGCGTCAGGATCATTTCATCATTCATCGCCAGAACAGGCGCGCCGTTTCCCATCGGTGCGGGATCCGCCGCAGCAACATGATCTTGGGCCGCCGACACCGTCATCGCCGCCATTCTCCTCACGTTTTATCCGAACGGGTTTGCGCCGCGGGCAGAAACGGTTGCAGCATGGTCGGGGCCGCCCAGTTATAAAGCCCGTCAAACGCCTGTTCGCCGGCCGCATCCCGCGCCATGCGCCAGCGTTTGATGCTCGCCTCGATGTCATCGGCGCCGCGGCGTTCCGCCTGCCGGTAAGGATTATTCGCATCAAGCCGCCAACGGGACTTTTCCGCCAGTTCCGCCGCAGTCGCGACGACCGATATGAAAGGATTGAGCTTTTCCGAATAGAGATAGCGCGACACCCGCATCGGATGCGCCCATTTAAGCGCCTCGGCGGTCATCGGGCTCGCCCAGGCGCGTATGAACGGGCTCATAAACTTGGCGTAGAAACCCTCCATCGTTTCTGATACGGCGTGGACCTTTTCAAACGCTTCATTCGGCGTCTCAAAATGCAGGTCCTCGACCCGGCGCGGCTCAAAGCGCACCGTATACTGATCGCGCTCGCAATCGGGGTCGCCGGTCGGATTGTCGATCCGCATTTCGTAAAGGCCGGGTTCAAGATTTTCGACATCGTTCATATTTTCAAGGATCGCCCGGTGTTCAAAGCGCGCGACCTTGGCGGAAACGAAAATCCCGAGATGGCCCACATGGCGATTGATCAAATAGACAATGCGCTGCCCGGCCGTTTTCAGGTCTTCCGTTGTCGGATAAACGGTTGGAATCCAGCCGAGCGCCTGATGCGGCGGCGTAATGTTGTCGCCATAGGAGGCGAACACGACAAGCGGGCTTGATATGTTCTTAAGATCGACCGCGCATCCTTCGCAAAGCTCGACTTCGCCTTTTTCGAGGCGGTTGCCAATGAAAAGATTTTCAACGATGGCCAGCATCTCTTCGCGGCTGAGGCGATAAAATCCGCTCCACCAGCGTTCGAAGTCGAGAAACCGGTCCCGCTCGGTGTCGATATTGAGATAAAGATCGGCGTATTTGCGCCAGATTGCGCCTTCGGGTTTCAAATTTTCAAAATTCTGGACAAGCCAGGCGCCGTCAAAAACGCCGGCGCCGAGATCGCCGATAAAATGCGTCAGCCACGATCCGCCAAGAAACCCGGCAGCGAGACGCATGGGATTGGCGCCGGCCTCGCCGGCCCAGTAAGAGAGCGGCGAGCCATTCATCACCACCGGCCCCGCCTCATTGCCGCAATCCGCTGCAAGGAGCGCCGCCGCCCAACCGCCCTGGCAATTGCCATAGAGGATCGGCGCGCGATCGCCATGCAGCGCTTTCAGCATTTCCACGAACCGCCGCAGCGTATGCAATACGTCGGCGAGCGTCTGGCCCGGCTTGGGATCAGGGTCGAAGACAACAAAATAGACCGGGTAGCCTTCGTGCAGCGCGATCCCGACTTCGGAGTCGCGCTTGAACCCGCCAATGCCGGGCCCGTGGCCGGCGCGCGGCTCGATGATCATGACCGGCGGCTTTTCCGGATCGAGACAATCATCGAGGCAAATGTCATCGACCTCGATGATCTTCAGGAGTTTGTAGTTCGAGGGCGGCTTGAACTCCGCGCCGTCGGCGACCTCTTCATATTTGAACTTCAACAGCGGCGGCAGGCCTTCGTGCTCATGCTCGAGCATATTGTTGGCGCGCCGGCGCAACGCGTCCCAGAAAAGAATATTGCGCTGCGCGGCGTCGACCACGTAATCGGCGAACGCCGTCATTTGCGCGGGCGCGACGCCGCTCTCGGCGCCCGCATCCGATTCCGGCGCCGGCGTTGTCTCCGCCTTGTCGCCAACGCTCGCCTTGCGCGCGCTGTTTCCTAAAGCGCCCTTGTCCGGTTCGCCTTTGCTTATGACGCCTTTGGCGGGGCTTGGCGCACTAACGGTGTCTGTCGCTACATCCGGCATTTGTTTTTGTTCCTTCGATACGGGTATCGCCGCATTTTCAGCTGCGGCCATTGACGCTGCGTCAGTCGGCGGGCTTCGCGGCTGTTTTCTCCGCTATGCGCGCGCCGGCTTCGGTAATGTGATCGACCGCATCGCAGCAGCAGCTTGCGACCGTTTCGGCGACATCCGAGACATGCTGGGCCGACGCTTCCATCAATTCGCGATAGCTGTCGCTCTGATGGGCAAGACGCGCGACGATGTTCGGTTCGCTTGCGCCGGCGGCGGCTTTCTGGATGGTCTCCATGGTTGACTTGACAAAGGCGGTCTGACGCGAAGCCAGGTCCTGGGCCGTACTCGCCAGCATGGACGAGACTTCGCCCATCACTTTGGCGCCATCCATCTGGGCGCCGACCACTGCTGCGAAGTTAGGGGCCGCAAAGTCGGGCGTTGCAAATTCCGGCGGCAACCCGGATGTTGTTTCGCCTGATTTCGTCGAAGCGGCGGATTTCGCCGCGCCGCCGCGCGGGGGTGTTTTCTGAGCGGTTTTTACAGTCATTGATATCTCCTGAGCGGCCGGTCCTCTTAAGACGCGGCGCGGTTGAACACATAAAAACTAAGGCCAGTGATAAATACGGAACGCAGCGCCTCGGCGGCCCGCGGATTAATAGACGCTAACGGGGCCGCTGCATTACAGTCGAAGACTGGCGTATGCAGCCAAAAGGGTTCAGGCATTGTCGCCTCCCGAAGCCTCGCGCGCCGCGGCGACGCGGTTGCGCAACGCTTGCGACGTCGAGCAACCGCATTTGAAAAACCCATGCATCGGGCAGGTCTCGCAGGTTTGTTCAAGCCGCTTTCTCAATGCTTGACGCGCCCGGTGAAGTTTCACGCGGAAGGCGTTTTCATTGAGTCCAAGATCGGCGGCGATCGTCTCGCGCGCCTCGCCGACGAGATCGGTGCGCCATAGGATCGCGGCGTATTCGTCCTTCAAGGTCGGCAGAAGTTTGTAAAGACAGGCGCAGATAACAAGATCGATTTCCTCGTCATCGAAAGCCGGAAACAAAGCTGCGTCCGCCCGATAGGCCTCCGCCAATCGCGCCCGGCGCCCGCGGGCGCGATAATGATCTGCAATAACGCTTCGCAACACGCTGGCCATCCAACCGCGTAATTTGTCGGCGTCGCGCAAATCGGAAAATCGCGTCAGGATTTTGACGTAGAATTCCTGCAAGACATCGGCGGCCTCGTGTTCGTCGCCGAGACGGCGGACGAGAAATCGAAACATATCGCGATGGACTTCTGTCAGAACTGCTTCAACCGCAGCCTTCCCGTCGCTGGAAGCAACCGTTTTATCGACTTCGTTTGACGTCATGCCAAGCCTCGCAATGGGCCGATCTCGTCCACAATAACGGATACGGATAGTGTGATGCGCTGCGTTCTAGAAAAAAGGGACGCAGTTTCTCATACGCGGCGGCGACCGCTTCCCCTCGCACCATCGCCCGGATTTCTGCACCGGATCGCCGGAAATCAAAATCACTGGCAAAACCGTAATGCGCGAGGGGCGCGCGCGTCATAAACGTAAAAGCCGTTGAGTCCGTTCCGACCTCTTTGCGCCGGGATTCCCCCGGCGCGCGTCACGAACGGAGAATGGCTTATGACTTTTTGGCAAGCACAGTTGCACCGGCGGCTCCGCGAGACCGTTCGCAAAGGCGGCATCGACGTCGCTTATCCCGACGGCTCGACAGAGCGCTATGGCGAGGCCTTCGCGGCGCCGCTCGGCGTTCGCGTCAAAAGCCGCGCCTGGCTGCGACGGCTCGCGCTCGATCCCGAACTGGCGCTGGGCGAAGCCTATATGGACGGCGGTCTTCAAATCGTGCACGGCGATCTTTACACGCTGCTCGATCTCGTCTGGCGCAACATTTTGTCGAACGGCGGCGCTCCGGGACCGGCGATCCCTGCTTTCGGGCGGCGTCTATTGCGTCGGCTGGCGCAATTCAATCCGGCGCGGCGCGCACAAAAGAACGCCGCCCATCATTATGATCTCGGCAATGACTTTTATCGCCTCTTTCTAGACGACGATATGCAGTATTCCTGCGCTTATTTCGAGCAGCCTGATCTGACGCTTGAAGAGGCGCAACAGTCAAAGAAAAATCTGATCGCCAAAAAACTTTTAATCGAACCGGATCATTCGGTGCTCGAAATCGGATGCGGCTGGGGCGGTCTCGGAATTTTTCTCGCCAAGGAAACCGGCGCGACTGTCAACGGCGTGACGCTTGCAAAAGAACAATTACGCGTCGCAACCGATCGCGCGGGCGCAAACAGTTTATCCAAACACGCATTATTTCGCCTGAAGGATTATCGCGCGGTTGACGGCCGATTTGACCGTATTGTTTCCGTCGGCATGTTCGAACATGTCGGCCTGCCCCATTTTCAGGAATATTTCGATCAGGTCGCAAAACTGCTGAACGATAACGGCGTTGCGCTTATCCACACGATCGGCAGGCCTGACGGGCCCGGCGTCACCAATCCCTGGATTGCGCGGCATATCTTTCCTGGCGGCTACATCCCCTCTCTGTCGGAAATCGTGCCGGCGATCGAGCGCGCCGGCCTCTTCATCACCGATCTCGAAGTCTGGCGCCTTCACTACGCCGAAACGCTGAAAGAATGGCGGCGGCGTTTCCTTGACAATGCCGACGAGGTGAAACGCATGTATGATGTGCGGTTTGTTCGCATGTGGGAATTCTATCTCGTCTCCAGCGAGCTTTCCTTCCGCCACGGCGCTCATGTTGTCTTTCAATTACAGCTAGCCAAACGTCAGGACGCCGTTCCACTCACGCGCCGCTACTTGCTCAAAGAACCGGCGGCAAGGCCGTTCCAGGCGGAAAAACCGCGCGTCGTCGCATAACTCGTAAAAAGGACGTTGAATGACAAAAAACAAAAACAAAAAGGAGCCGCCGACCGGACACGACGCCTACAAGCAGGCCTTGCGCGATTTGCAGGTAGAACTCGTGAAAGTGCAGCGTCATCTCATCGCCCATGATCACCGCGTGCTCATCATCTTCGAAGGCCGCGACGCCTCCGGCAAGGACGGCGTCATCAAGCGCATCGTCGAACATTTGAGCCCGCGCGAAACGCGCGTCGTCGCGCTTGGCAAACCCTCCGATCATGATCGCCGGTCCTGGTACTTTCAACGCTTCACGCCGCATTTGCCGGCGAACCAGGAACTCGCGCTTTTTAACCGCTCCTGGTACAACCGCGCCGGCGTTGAGCGCGTCATGGGTTTTTGCACCGAAGGAGAACTGAACGCGTTCATAACGGACGTCGTCCCGTTCGAAGAAATGCTCATCAATTCCGGAGCGCAGATTCTCAAATACTATCTCGATATAGACCGGAAAGAACAGGCCCGTCGGCTTGAGGACCGTCGGGTCAATCCGCTGAAACAATGGAAGATCAGCCCCATCGACGACGTCGCCGTTGAAAAATGGGACGCTTACACCGAGGCGCGCAACGATATGCTCGTCCGCACGAGCTTTGACGAGGCGCCCTGGCATGTGGTGCGGACCAACAACAAAAAAGCGGCGCGCCTCAATGTTATTCGCCATATTCTTTCAAAACTCGATTGTCCGGATAAGGATGTTCATATGGCGCGTCCGGATGAAGATGTCATCTTCGCCTTTTCGAAGGACCGCCTGATCGATCTCGCCGCATAACGCCTGCATGTGCGGCTCTATTGTCGCCAGAGCCAGATCAACCTTCCAATGTCAACGCCTTTAAGGAAATCTGTATATGAAAAAAGCGATGCAACCGGACGAGGCCGCAGCGCTCATCCCCGACGGCGCCGTCCTTTTAATCGGCGGTTTTATGGGGGTCGGCTCGCCGCACCGCCTGATCGACGCCTTGGTCGAACGCGGCGCGAAAGATCTAACGATCGTCAATAACGATACGGCGACGCCTGAGAAAGGCGTCGGCAAGCTGGTGGTCGCCGGCGCCGCGCGAAAGGTCGTCACCTCGCATATCGGCCTTAATCCGGTCACCCAAAAGAAGATGTTCGACGGCGCGCTTGAGGTGGAGCTCGTTCCGCAAGGAACGCTTGTCGAACGCATCCGCGCCGGCGGCGTCGGGCTTGGCGGCGTGCTGACCAAAACCGGGCTCGGCACGCTTGCAGCCGACGGCAAACCCACGGTCGACATCGACGGCGAAACCTGGCTGCTCGAAAAGCCGATCCGCGGCGATTTCGCGCTGCTCGCCGCGCATCAGGCGGACTATGTCGGCAATCTCGAATACTCTCTGACCGCGCATAATTTCAATCCGGTGATGGCGATGGCCGCCGGCGTCGTCATCGCGGAACCTGAAAATATCGTGCCCGTCGGGGTGATCTCTCCTGATTGCGTCAAGACGCCTGGCGTTCTCGTCGATCATCTCCTCGCAAGGGCCGCCTGATGGACGCAAAAGAAATCATCGCCCGCCGCGTCGCCGCGGAAATCGAACCGGGGACCCTCGTCAATCTCGGCATCGGTCTGCCGAGCATGGTCGCCAATTATCTGCCCGAGAACGCCCATGTATTTTTCCAGGCCGAAAACGGCGTCGTCGGGCTTGGCGCCCGGCCGCCAGAGGGCATGGAGGATCCTAACCTGACCGACGCCGGCGGCGGGTTCGTGACCGCCGTTCCAGGCGCAGCATCGATCGACAGCGCCATGAGCTTCGGGCTCATCCGCGGCGGTCATCTCGACATGACGGTGCTCGGCGGCCTTCAGGTCGACGCAAAAGGCCGGCTCGCCAACTGGATCATTCCCGGCAAGATGGCGCCCGGCATGGGCGGCGCAATGGATCTCGTTACCGGGGCGCGGCGCGTCATCGTCGCGATGCTCCATACGCAGAAAGGAAGCCCGAAAATTGTCCCCGACTGCACATTGCCTGTGACGGCCCTGCGCCGGGTCGATCTTGTCGTCACGGAACTGGCGGTCATTGAACCGACCGACGCCGGGCTCGTGCTGCGCGAGCGCGGACCGGGCGTTACCGTCGAAGACATCAAAAACGCCACGGCGGCGCCCCTGATCGCCGAGCACGTCCCCCCGGAAATGCGCCATCTAATATAGGGTCGGGCGCCAAACGGAGCGTACTAGTTAGTCTTGCCGATTCTAACAGACGGCGACGGCGCAAAAGCCGGCATCAGTGACGACATTATTGGGTGAAGAATATGAAACATAAACGCTTAATCGCCGGGGCGGGCCTTTTGGGTCTCGTCATCCTGATCGCCGGATGGACCCTCTACGGAAGGAATGGCCATTTCAACACAGAAATCCTTCTACTCGGCAACATCGATGTGCGCCAAGTGGATCTTGCGTTCAAGGCGCCCGGCCGGCTCGCCGCCGTGAACTTTGAGGAAGGCGACGCCGTAAAGGCCGGCGACATCGTCGCGTCGCTCGAAAAGCCCGACTTCGAAGACGAACGCGCGCTCGCGGCGGCGAATGTCGCTGCGCAATCGAACCTCGTTAAAAAACTGGAAAGCGGCGCGCGACCGGAAGAGATCGAACAGGCGCGCGCCGCCGTGGCATCACGCCAGGCCGCCCTTACCCTTGCGCAATCGACGCTCACGCGCATGGAACGGCTCGCCGAGACTGACGCCGCGTCTCATCAGCTGCATGAAGAAGCGCAGGCCAAACGGGACGAAGCCGCCGCCGCGCTCAGAACCGCAGAGGAAGGCCTCACTATCGCCGAGACCGGCGGTCGCGTCGAAGACATCGAGGCGGCGCGCGCGGCGCTGAGCGCAAGCGAAGCGACCCATCGACTCGCCGAACGCCGCCTTGCCGACGCCGACCTCAAGGCGCCGAGCGACGGCATCATCCTGACCCGCGTGCGCGAGCCCGGCGCGATCGTCAATGCCGGCGAGACCATCTACACCCTGTCGCTCAATTCGCCGATATGGGTTCGAACTTATGTGTCGGAACCCGACCTCGGCCGAATCAGGCCCGGCATGACGGCGGAGGTCCGGACCGATTCCGGCGGCGTCTATAAAGGACAGGTCGGGTT
>PAIP01000029.1 GCA_002704915.1 Parvularcula sp. | reverse complement strand
GGAAAAACACCCCAATAATGCGAATTCTTCAATAAAACCCAGTATCGGTGAATAGTTATCCACCACCTCCGGGCCTCGCTTATGATGCTGATTAGTCCGGATGCGGAGAGATGTGAGGCCTACCGTCCCTTGTAATCCGGATCGCGGCGCGCGGCCCGGGAGAGGCGTAACGGACCTCAGGCCCGAGGCTGGCCGGCCGCACGCTCGGGACCCTGCGTTCGCGCCCGTCCGAAAGACGGGCGGCCTGGCCTAACATGGGCGCATGGACGGGCGGCGGTGCTGTAAAAGCTGCGTGCGGGGCGTGAAGCGCCCATTACATTACTATGCGACGGACGTTTCACGCCCCGCATGTCTCTCCAACTTATACGCTCGGGCTCAGGCGAGCCGCGGCGGGGCACGGCTATAGACAAATTGTGACTGATGAAACGGTGTTAAAACAGCTCAGTCAGAAAGTTCTGCATAGCCTGCCAGGACCGCCGGTCGGCGTCGGCGTCATAGACGGTGCCGAAATCCGGGTCGTTCGCCTGCGGGTTGGTGAATGCATGCATGGTCCCGCCATAGGCGTGGAGCTGCCAGTCGGCTTTCGCCTTGGTCATTTCCTCGCCAAAGGCTTTGACGTCGTCGGGCGTCGCCATTGGGTCATCCCAGCCATGCAGCGCCAGCACTTTCGGTTTGATTTCATCGGCGGTGTTGCCCGGCGCGTTGAGAAGGCCGTGAAAACTGACAACCCCTGCGGCGTCCGCATTGGAGCGGGCGACATCAAGCGCGCACAAGCCCCCGAAGCAAAAGCCAATGGCGGCGATCTTCGCGCCGTCGACTTCGGCCTGTTCCTTGACCATCTCGATATTCGCTTTCAGGCGCTCCTGAAGCATGGGACGGTTTTCAACGAAAGGCTTGATGAGTTCCTGATTTTCTTCCTTGGACTGACCCAACACGCCCTTGCCGAACAGATCGATGGCGACGCCCGTAAATCCGAGTTTCGCCAGCGCTTCGGCCTTTTCATTTTCAAAAGGAGAGCGACCCGCCCATGCGTGACAAATAAGGATGCCCGGTTTCGGCGCGCTGTCAGGGGCCGCAAGGAAAGCTTCAAACGTCTTGCCGTCGATTGTGTAATCGAATGAACGCGTTTTGACCGCCATATGTCTCTCCTTCATTTTCCGAACGAAGAAGGTTTTGCCAGTCTTAAGGCTTTTTGTCAGCCTTCATTACGCGCCTGTGATGCGGCTTGCGGAAAAATTACCGGCGAAAGGCGCTGCGTTGGATTGTCTCGGCGAAGTTCGAGCAGGCTGACATGAAAGCATCGGCAATTGTCTCGCGGGCCGGCTGCGGCGCTGCATCATGCAAGGGGTTGGCGCGCGCAGGCTTCCTGCCAACGAAGCTGCAGACATTGTTGTCTGCTGTGATGATGTACAGCTCCTGGTCGCTTCCTGAAACGATTCGCATAACCCACTCTCACACTTACGTCCCACCCCGAACAGAAGGCTTATGCAGAAAGTTCCCTAAGGTATGGTGAACGGGCTTTTACTCTATCGCGCCGAGACGGCTGATTTTGAGGGTATTGGTCTTGCCGGGCCTGCCAAAGGGGTAGCCGGCGAGAATGATGATGCGGTCGCCGTCCTCGCCGCCATTGGCCTTGGCGAGCGCGTCGGCTTTTTCCAGCATTTCGTGGAAATGCGAGATGTCTTCGGTGACGACGGAGCGCACGCCCCAATAGAGCGCCAGCTTGCGCGCCACATCCTCATCCGGCGTGGCGGCGATAACAGGGCAGTGGGGCCGGTCGCGCGAGAGCCGCTGAACGGTCGACCCGGTCTTGGTGTAGGCGACGGCGTATTTGCAATCGAGCACTTCGGCGATGCGTCTTGCCGAAAGGGTGATTGCGTCTGCGGTCGTATATTCCTCGGTTTCGCGCTCGACGGTCTTGTAGCTGCCGGAGTCATCGTCCTGTTCCGTGGCGGCGATGATCCGGTCCATGATGGCGACGGCGGTGGGCGGATGCCGGCCGACGGCGGTTTCCGCCGACAGCATGACGGCGTCCGCGCCCTGAAAGACGGCGGTGGAAACATCCGACGCTTCGGCCCGGGTCGGCGAAATCGATTCCACCATGGATTCGAGCATATGCGTCGCCACGATCACCGGCTTGCCGACCTTGCGGCAGGTGCGCACGATATGCCGCTGATGCAGGGGCACGTCTTCCGGCGCGCATTCGACCCCAAGATCGCCGCGGGCCACCATGATCGCATCGGACAGGTCGATGATCTCGTCAATATGATCGATGGCGGAAGGTTTTTCGATCTTGGAAATGATCCCGGCGCGGCCGCCAATGAGCTCGCGCGCGTCCTCGACGTCGCTCGGATGCTGAACGAAGGAGAGGGCGATATAGTCGACCCCGATAGAGAGCGCGAAATCGAGATCCGCGCGGTCCTTTTCTGTGAGGGCCGAAATCGGCAGACGCCGGCCGGGGACGTTAATGCCTTTCTTGTTTTTCAGTTCGCCCGGCGTGTCCGCCTTGGCGATAATGCTGCGGCTGTTGCGTTCGGTGATGGTAAGCTGCAGGCGCCCGTCATCGAGTTTCAGAATGTCGCCTGGCTCCAGAATGTCGAGCAGCTCCTTGTGCGGGATCGGGATGACGCTGTCGTCATTCGACTCCGAAGACAGCGACAGCTTGTATTCGGCGCCATAACGCAGCTTGATCGAGCCCCCGTCAAAGGAGCCTGTGCGGATTTTCGGTCCCTGAAGGTCGGCGAACATGGCCACGGGCACGCCCGTATCGCGTTCGATTTCGCGGATCGCCTTGGCGATCCCCGCGAGCTTATCATGGTCGCCATGGCTCATATTGAGGCGGAAGACATCGACGCCGGCATTGAAGAGGAGGCGCAGCATCGAGGGCGATGAGCTGGCCGGTCCGATCGTTGCGACGATTTTGCAGAGACGTTTGCGCATGCGCTGAAAGCTAAGACGTTTCGCGCCGCCTGAGAACAGTAAAAAAGGGCGTGGGCAGGTCTTATTCGGCTTCCTGGCGCGTCACATCCTGGCCGTAAAGCGCAATGGTCGATATGGCCATCTTCGCAGAGCCTTCCACCGGGCGGCGGCTGAAGGCCACATAGATCAGCGTGTCGTTTTTCTGGTCGTAGATGCGCCGCACGGCCATGGATTTGAAAACAAGGCTGATGCGCTGGGAGAAAACTTCCTCTCCATCCTTGCCCATATCGATGTCGCCGATGACGATCGGGCCCGTCTGACGGCAGGCGATGGAGGCGTTGGAAGGATCTTCGAACCAGTTGCCTTTCGCGACCCTGTCCCAGAAACCGCGGTCGAAATGGGAAAGATGGCAGGTGACGCCTTCAACCTTCGGGTCCGACAGGGCCTCGACCTTGATCTCGTTGCCGACCCAGTCGTTCTTGAATTCGCCAACTTCGCTTTCGCCCCGCCCGCAGGCGGCGAGGGCGCCAAGTGCAAAAAGAGCGATGAATCGGGCTGGTGTCTTTGTCATGAGCGGAATGTGGGGTGTTCAAACGAAAAAAGCCAGAGGATTGGTCCTCCGGCTTGTTTCTTGTCGCCAGTTTTTTGTCATGTGTGTTTCAGCGTCAGGATTGTCCCGCCGAACCGCGCCGCTTTGTTTTAGCGGCGGCGCTCATGATGCCCGCTCCGAGAATGACAAGCGCGCCAACGCCGATCCAGACCGGCGGCACGCCCAACAAATGCGCGCCAATCCCGAGACCGATGGCGAGCACAATGGCTCCCAGAATATAAGCTGCGAATCCAGACATGTTTTCTTCTCCTACGCGTCAAGGCTCCGTGCGAATTGAAGAAAAAACAGTGTTCTGCGGGAATAGTTCCTCAGCGCTACCGGGCGCAGATCGCGGCTTTGGCGGCCTCATAGTCTCGCGCCAGCCGGTCCACAAAGGCTGCGGTTGAGCTGACTTCCTTGATGGCGCCGACGCCCTGGCCGCAGCCCCAGATGTCTTTCCAGACTTTTTTGGCGTTATCGCCGCCGGATTTGAAATCCATCTTGGACGGATCGCTCTCCGGCAGATTATCCGGGTCCATGCCGGCGTTCCGGATCGATGGTTTCAGATAGTTTCCGTGGACGCCCGAAAAATAGTTCGTATAGACGATATCGTCGGCGTAGGCGTCGACAATTCCCTGCTTGTAAGGATCGTCTGCATTGGCTTCTTCCGTGGCGATAAAGGCGGAGCCGATATAGGCGAAGTCGGCGCCCATGGCTTCCGCCGCCAGCACGGACTGACCGCGCGCAATGGATCCGGAAAGCGCGAGCGGGCCGTCGAACCATTCCCGGATTTCCTGAACGAGGGCGAAGGGAGAAATGACGCCGGCGTGCCCGCCAGCGCCTGCGGCGACGCAGATCAGGCCGTCCGCGCCTTTCTCGATCGCCTTTTTCGCAAAAGTGTTGTTGATGACGTCATGCAAGACGATCCCGCCATAGGAATGGATCGCCTCGTAAACTTCCTCTCTGGCGCCGAGTGAAGTGATGACGACCGGAACCTTGTGCTTCACGCAGGCTTCCACATCGTGCATCAGCCGTTCATTTGTGCGGTGAACGATCTGGTTCACAGCAAAGGGCGCCGGCGGCAGGTTGGGTTGCGATTCCTCATGCCGGGCGAGTTCGTCCTTGATCTCCACGAGCCATTTGTCGAGCATCTCTGCGGGCCGCGCATTCAGCGCAGGGAAGGAGCCGATCACCCCGGATTTGCACTGCGCGATCACAAGTTTTGGCGTGGATACGATGAACATCGGCGCGCCGATGACGGGCAGGCGCATTTTTGCTTTGAGCTCGGATAGGGACGGCATGATTTTCTCCTCAGGCTTCCTATAGCTAAGGGGAAGCCGGGGCCGCCTGCAACTGACAAAGGCAGCCATGCTTTGCGCACGGGCCATGAACGGGGCATAATCGCTGTCAAAAAAATGACAGGGAGACAGATGAGCCAGCGTGAGATTTTGAATCCGACCGTCATCGCCGATCTGATCCGGCGTCAGGCCAGTGACCAGCCGGACCGAACGGGGCTGATTTTCGAGGGCCGCCGCTTTTCCTACGCTCAGATGAACGAGCGCGCCAATCGCGCCGCGCAGGCGTTCCTATCTCTCGGAGTTGGGCGCGGGGACCGCATCGCCTGGCTGGCGCGCAATGTGGCGACGTTCTGGGATGCGATTTTCGGCGCCGCGAAAATCGGGGCCGTCATGACGCCAATTAACTGGCGTCTTGCGCCCTCTGAAGTGGCGCAGATTTTGGCCGACGCCCAGCCGGCGCTTTTGATCGGAGAGAAAACTTTTATCGACGCCATTGCGGCGGAAGGCGGCCTGCCGGATGTGCAGACCCTGATCCTGGAAAGTGGCGGAGAGGACTGTTTCGACACGCTGGTGGATAGTCAGGATGCCGCGGAGCCGGATTTCAAGCCGTCCTCCGACGATGTCATTGTCCAACTCTACACAAGCGGCACAACAGGCCTTCCCAAGGGCGTGGTTCTGACCAATCAATGCTATTACGAAGTCGGCAAGGCCGGCGCCGAGGCTGGCGTTGTTCTTCCGCAAACGGAGGATGAGGCTGTCATGCACGCCCTGCCGCATTTCCATGTGGCCGGCGTTAATTTCGGCTTCATGGCGGTGGCGCGTTCCATGCCGATCATTCAGCATCGCCAGTTCGACCCCGCCGCGATCGTCAGCGAAGCGCAAGGCGAGGCGCCGCTCAGTTCATTTCTCGTGCCGGCGATGATCATGATGATACTTGAGGCAGCGAAGCAGGCGGGCGCGTCGCTCGAAAAGTTCGCCTGCATAAGTTACGGCGCGGCGCCCATGCCGGAACCTTTGCTGGATGCGGCGATGGCTGCGATGCCGAACGCGACTTTCACACAGTTTTACGGCATGACTGAAACGACGGGCGGCGTCACGGTGTTGGCGCATGACGATCACGCAAAAGGAAAAACGCAGCGGGTTTCCGCAGGACAGGCGCTGCCCGGTTGCGAGGTCAAAATCTGCGATCCTGTCACCGGCGCCGAAAAACCCCAGGGCGAAACCGGGGAGATCGTCGCACGGTCCGGCTTTGTGATGGACGGCTATTGGAATAAGCCCGATGCGACGGCGGAGGCTTTGCGCGACGGATGGTACTGGTCGGGCGACGCCGGCTATAAAGATGAAAATGGTTATGTCTACGTGGTTGACCGCATCAAGGACATGATCATCTCCGGCGGCGAGAATATCTATCCGGCCGAAATAGAAGCCGTCCTCGCGAAATGTCCCGCTCTGTTGGAGGTCGCCGTTGTCGGCGCGCCTGACGAAAAATGGGGAGAGGTTGTGAGAGTCGTGGCAGTGAAACGGCCCGGCGCCGAGATCGACGCCGATGGGGTTAAGGCTTTTCTCAAAGGCAAGATCGCCGATTTCAAGCTTCCCAAATATGTGACGTTTATGGACGCGCTGCCGCGCAATCCTTCGGGCAAAATATTGAAGACGGTGCTTCGCCAAAACGAATCAGCGCCGGCGGAGCAGGGGTGAGGCGTCTTCAGCGGAGGATTTTGCTGCGCGTCGCCCCCTTTTTTTGCGACCCAAAGCTGCCTGCCGGGGCCGATTTCGCCTTCTGGTAGCGAGAAATGCGCTTTTAACGGTCTAAATGGAGACATTTGCCTCATTTTGAGAGCGGCGCTCTTCCGGTTCGGCGCCGAAATTGCTATGGTTAATCGGGAGAGAAAGCACTTTGGGGGAAAATATGAAATCCATTCTCGCTTCCGCGTTGGGGCTGGCTATTGCTTTTGCCGCCAGCGCAAACGCCGCGCCCATGACCTTGGGCGGCGTAAGTTTCGATACCGACAATGCGGCGTCTACAGTTTTGTGGGCGCAAGGCGGCGTCTTCGCCGGCAATATCAACAATCGCCGCGAAGCCTGCATCGATCCAACCGATCCGAATTCCACCGTCGGCGCCAATGGCGTTGAATGCCGGGCGCTGGAAGTCGTCGGCTTCGATCTCGACACCGATGTTGAGCTCGATGAAAACAACACCGTGCTTCAAGATCCGGATGTGCTTGCCGCTTTCTTCGACAACGGCAAGACGCTGATCAATGGTGTGGGCAATGACGTCATCGTTTTTGAGACGCTCGATCA
Organism: Parvularcula sp.; assembly: GCA_002704915.1. Taxonomy (GTDB): domain Bacteria; phylum Pseudomonadota; class Alphaproteobacteria; order Caulobacterales; family Parvularculaceae; genus Hyphococcus. The sequence continues at coordinate 52,247 of PAIP01000029.1, read as the reverse complement.
GGACGATCCGCCGGCGACAACGCTGGTTTTGAATGGCCAGCAGATCATCGGCACCAAGCTTTCCGTGGTCGAAGTTGACGGCAAGGATTACACGATCTGGGGTTTTGACTTCGGAGACCTCGGTTATGCGCTTAATGCGGCCATCAGCGCGCCGCTTTATATTCAGACAAGTCGTGACGATGAGGATACGCCCGTTGGATCTTCAGACATCGCTGCGATTGTGGGCCTGAGTTTCGAAGAAATTCCTGACGTGCCGCTGCCGGCGGCCGCATGGTTGTTCGTGGCTGGCGTCGCCGGCTTCGGGTTCGCGGGCAGGAAAAAGAAGACCGCATAAGTCCTGCGATTATAAACTTGGAAACCCCGCTGCTGGTCCCCCACGGCGGGGTTTTTCATAACCCCATTTGGCGGGCGGCGAGATCGTTCATGATTTCCTCCGAGCCGCCGCCAATAGCCATTACGCGCACTTCGCGATAAATCCGCTCGACCCGGCATCCCCGCATATAGCCGGCGCCGCCCAGCACCTGCATGGCTTCGCGGGCGCAGAACTCCATACATCGTGTCGCCTGCACCTTCAGCAGTGAAAGTTCTGCGACAGGGGCTTCGCCTTTCATGACTCGCCAGGCGCAGTTGTCGAGATAGGCTTGCGCGGCGTTTGTCCGCCTCACCATTTCTGCGAATTTGTGGCGGATGACCTGGTGTTTCGCGAGCGGCTTGCCGAAAGTCTGGCGCTCCCGGGCCCATTGGGCTGCGTCTTCTATGCATACGCGTGCAAAGGCGATCGCCTGCGCCGCCATGGAAAGACGCTCCATGTTGAAATTGGCGACGATGCCTGCAAAGCCGCCATCCTCCTGACCTATGAGATTATGAGCGGGAACGGCGACATCGTCGAAGTGGATGCTCGCCGTGTCGGACATCCACCAGCCCATTTTTTTCAGCGGCGTGCGCGTAACGCCGGGACGGTCGCTTTCGATCAGCAGGAAGGAGAGACCGCCGGCGCCATCCCCGCCTGTGCGCACCGCCACGGTCAAGTAATCGGCGCGCATACCCGTGGTGATAAAGGTTTTTTCCCCATTGACGATATAATCCTCTCCCTTTCGCATCGCTCTGGTTTTGAGATTAGCGACATCGGAGCCGCCTGAGGGCTCCGTAACGCACAGCGCGATCAACTTGTCCCCGGCAAGCACAGGCGGTGCGATCTTTTTTTTCAGTTCTTCAGAACCGAGCGCGATAATCGGCGGCAGGCCGATGCCGTGAGTCATCAGGCCCGCAACAAGCCCGCCGCTGCCCGCGCGCGCTAATTCCTCTGCAGCAATGAGCGAATGAAAAACGTCGACTCCGTCACTGACGCCTCCCAGATCCTCAGGAAAGCCCAGCCCGATAAGACCCGCATCGGCGGCTTTTTGATGAAGTTCGCGGGCAAAGGCGCCAGCCTCGTCCCAGTCATTTACATGAGGCATGATCTCGCGATCTACAAAAGCGCGCACGGATTTGCGCCATGCTTCGTGACTGTCATTGAGGTGCGGCGAGGGCAGGCGCGTAGCGTCGAAAGAAAGGGGCTCTGTCATATTCCAGACTGTCTTCCCCAATTGAGCGGCCGTCAACGCGGCGCTACACAAGGCGGTCAGCCAGGGAGGCTCGCTAATGAAACTCTATCACTGTCAGGGCGCGCGATCGTTGCGCTGCGTCTGGGCGCTGGAGGAACTCAGCCTCGATTACGAGCTTGAGACGCTTCAGTTCCCGCCGCGGGTTTTCGACAAGGCCTATAAAGAGGTCAATCCTCTGGGGACCGTGCCATGCCTGATCGATGTCGATGCGATGATGACGGAAAGCGCGGCTATCTGCGAGTATCTGGGCGTCAAATACGGGCCGACGCCGCTCGCCGTCACGCCGGATGAGCCCGATTACGGCGCCTATCTCAACTGGCTGCACCGTTCTGATGCGACACTCACCTTTCCGCAGACGCTTGTGTTCCGGTATTCTGCGCTGGAGCCGGAGGATCGCCGGCAGCCGCAAGTGGTGGAAGATTACCGGAAGTGGTTTCTCGGCCGCTGGCGTTCGGTGGAGGCAGGTTTGGAGGGGCGCGACTATCTCTGCGCCGGACGGTTTACTATGGCGGACATTTGCGTTGCTTACGCGCTCTATTTTGCGAACACCCTCGGCATTACCGAAGCGATGACGCCGAATGTGGAGGCATGGTGGGGAAGGCTGACAGCGCGGGAAGGGTATAAACGCGCGCTCGCTCGGGAATAAAGCTCGCCCCTTGCGCTTGGCGCCGCCGGGCGAATTCATGATAAAAGCGGGCGAAGCTTTATCCGGCGGATAAAGTTATGAAACGGCCAGGCCTTTTGAAAACCATTTCTGTTCTTGCATTTGTATGGACGGCCGCCTGCGGCGAAAATGTCGTGCAGGAAACAGGCGGCCCGTCCGAGCTGCGTGAAGCGCTCGCCAGCCCGCCGGCGGCGATCCCGGTGGAAACGCCGGACGTGAATGCGCGTCGCGGGCGTCTTCAATTCATTACGCGCGGCTGCGTCATTTGCCATCAGGTAAACGGCGTCGGCGGTACGGCTGCGCCGGACCTTTCCGCAGCATCGGCTCCCGATCTGATCAATCCGCTCGACTTCTCCGCCCGCATGTGGCGCGGCGCGCCGGCGATGACCGCCTTGCAGGCGGTGGAGCTCGGCTATGTCATCGAGCTCGATGCGCAGGATATCGCCGATCTTGCCGCCTTTGCCGCCAGTCCCGAAGAGCAGAAATTGCTGACCCTCGACTCGGTGCCGGCGGATATGCGCGACTGGTTCATCGATGCGCCCCATTGGCGCAGCGACGACTGGACGGAGTATCTTCAGCGCGGCGAGCGCATTCCGGGTCTTGAGGAAGAAGAGCTTTAGCGCCGGCGCAAAACGTCCGACTCGTCAACATATCCTGCTTCCTGAAGCGCCTTGAGCGCAGCTCGCCTGCTTGGCCTGTCGGGCAGGGGATCGGCTTTATGCGGCGTCTCCGTCAGGTGTTTGACATAAGATTCCTCAAGGCTGTGTTCGCGCGCGCCGGCGATGATCAACGCCAGATACCAGTCATAGGGCATAAGCCCCGCGATATGAGTGCGGGCGATGTATGTCGTATGGGGAATAATCTGATTGCGTGTAACGCATTGAACATTGAACGCGTCGAATCGGTCATAGCCGACGCCTTGCTCTTCTGCTTTATCCAGCGCAATGAGGTCGCTTTTATCAATCTCGAAGAGCACGCCAGGCACAACGTCATGGACTTCGGCGGAGGGCGCCAGCGTCGCCTTTCCTGATCCGTCATGACTGCGTTTCGAAAATGCGAGTTGATGGTTGAAAGCCTGTGCGGGCCCAAAGGCGCGCGCGCTCGGGCAGCGAGCGCGAAGCCGCGTCGTCAACATGTTCGAACCATAGGCAAAATAGAAAAAGGTCGGCTCGGTCACGTCTTCGGCCAAAGCACCATCTGCGTGCAGCGGAACATGGCGATCACCTTGTCCGACTCGCGGTGTTTCACGGTCGCGTCCCAGAGCTGCGTCGTGCGGCCGAGATGTTTCGCCTCTGCGCGGCATTCAATGACGCCGTCGCGTGCCGTGCCGAGAAAGTTCGATTTGAGTTCAATAGTGGTGAAGCTCGCAGCGCCTTCGGGGAGGGCGCGCACGCAGCCATAGCCGCAGGCGCTATCGGCAAGCGCGACCACAGAACCGGCATGAAGAAAGCCGTTTGGCGCCATCAACGCTTTCCGCACCTTCACCTCCGCCTCGACCCAGCCGTCGCCGAAATTCATGAACTCAAGGCCTAAAAGGCCGGGAAGGTAATCCGCCCCGAATTCCTGCGCGCGCGCCGCCAGTTCGTCTGCAACATTTGTCATGATGACCCTGTCGCGCTGATGCGCGGGTTACTGTTTGCGCGCCGAGCCTGCGACAAGCCCGACCCAAGCGTCAATGACATTGCGCATATGCTTTTCATCGCCGAGAAGGCCGTCATGAACGAGAAGCCCCGTCATCATGCATCGTCCGATTGTCAGAATGGCGCTCAGTTCTTGCGCATCTTTTGCTATGGGCGTCAGGAGATCGCGCAGTTCGGCTTCGATCCCGTCTTTCCAGTTTTCGAGTTTTGGCGCAATGCGCTTGCGCAACGACGCGTCGCTGCGCGACGCCACAAGAATTTCAAGTAAGGCGCCGTAATCTGGCGTTATGAACTGTTCTTCCCATGACCGCCGCATCACTTCCGCAAAAGCGCTTCTATCTTTTTCGAGCTCGGTTTTGATGCGCTGGAACCATCTGATCGACCGTTCGAGAAGATATTCCGCCGTCGCTTCAACCAGGTCGTCTTTGGAAGGGAAGTGATGTTGCAAGGCGCCGAGGGATACTCCGGCGCTTTCCACCACCTGCTTGATAGATGTTCCGTGATAGCCGTTTGCCGCGAGCCGTTTCGCCGCCGCCTTGCATATCCTGAGGCGCATGGCGGCGGATTTTTCCTGCTGGCGGCCGGGGGGAGGGGCTGCTGCAGCAACTGTCGACCCGACTTGACGCGACTTGCTCATTTTTCTAAAACAATACGATCATATTGTTTTGTCAAGCCCGGAGCGGTTCGTGCATGCCGGTATTTGAAAGCGAGATTGACCCGCGGAGCGATGCTTACGCGAAGAATCGCACCGATCATCTGGCGCTGATAGAAGGCTTCCGCGCGCTCGAACAAAAGATCGTTGAGACGTCGGCGCGAGCCAGGCCGAAATTCGAAAAGCGGGGACAGTTATTGCCACGTGAACGTCTGGCGCTGGTGCTGGACCGCGGCGCGCCGTTTGTCGAGCTGTCGACGCTCTGCGGCTACAAGATGCATGACGATGACGGGGATAAGAACATCTCCGGCGGCGGGGGAATGTCGGGCGTCGGCTTTATCTCCGGCGTGCGATGCGTTGTCTCGGCGTCTGACAGCGGCATCAAGGGCGGGGCTGCAACGCCCATGGGCGTTCACAAGGCCTTGCGGGCGCAAGCGCTCGCCCTCGAAAACAAACTGCCTTTCGTTCAGCTCATTGAAAGCGCCGGCGCCAATTTGATGCGTCAGGCGGAGATGTTCGTGCCCGGCGGGCGCACCTTCGCCAATCTGGCGCGGCTTTCGGCTGCGGGATGCCCGGTGATTTCCGTCGTGCACGGATCGTCTACGGCCGGCGGCGCCTATCAGACGGGGCTTTCCGATTACGTCGTCGCCGTGCGCGGCAAGTCGAAAGTGTTTCTTGCGGGGCCGCCGCTTTTGAAAGCCGCGACCGGCGAAATCGCCACCGACGAAGACCTCGGCGGGGCGGAGATGCATTATCACGTCTCCGGCACCGCTGAATATATGGCCGAAGACGATGGCGACGGGCTCCGTCTTGCGCGAGAGATTGTTGCGAAACTGGGTTGGGACAATGCGCGCCAGACGAAGACCTTTGACGAGCCGCTTTACGGCGCCGAAGACCTGCTCGGCATTGTGCCGGTGGATTACCGCCAGCCTTATGACAGCCGCGAGGTGATCGCGCGGCTTGTGGACGGCTCCGACATGCTCGGCTTCAAGGATGGCTACGGCCCCGCCACGGTCTGCACGCAGGCCGCCATTGCGGGCCATCAGGTGGGAATCATTTCCAATAACGGCCCGATCGACGCTGACGGCGCCGCGAAGGTCGCGCAATTTATTCAGTTGATGGAGCAGGCGGGCAACCCCGTCGTCTTCCTTCAGAATACCACCGGCTATCTCGTCGGCACGGATGCCGAACAGCGCGGCATCGTCAAGCACGGGTCGAAGATGATCCAGGCCGTGACCAATATGCGCGTGCCGAAACTGACCCTGCATATCGGCGCTTCGTTCGGCGCTGGCAATTACGGCATGTGCGGGCGCGCCTTCGATCCGCGTTTCATCTTCGCCTGGCCGAACAACCGCATCGCCGTCATGGGCGGCGAACAGGCGGCGAAAACCATGCGCATCGTGGCGGAAGAAGGCGCACGCAAGAAGGGCGAGGAGCCCAATGTGGAATTTCTCGACGGCATGGCGAAACATATTACCGAACAATATGACGCGGAATCGACTGCACTCTTTGCGACGGCGCGGTTGTGGGATGACGGGCTTATCGATCCGCGCGACAGCCGCAAAGTGCTGGCGTTCTGTCTCGACACGGTCGCCGAAGCGGATCGTCGCCAGCTAAGGCCGAATGTTTTCGGCGTCGCGAGGATGTAGGCGATATGTTGTCGAAACAAGCGAATAAAAGGCGATTAAAACGATGGATCTATTCGTCTCTTGTCGTTTTGCTCGGTTTTATAGGGTTAGTCCGTTTGTCATTTATGACCGATGCTAATTTGCCATGGAATGGCATTGTATTGGCCTACCTAGTTGTTTCCGGAATAGCAGCGACTTTGTATGCTTTTAACGACCCTAAGAAAAAAGAGGGCGACCATGAAACTCACCACCGAACATGAACAGATCCGCAAGACGCTGAAGAGCTTCATCGAGGCAGAGATCAATCCTTATGTGGATGAGTGGGAGGAGGCGGGCGCCTTTCCCGCCCATCAGGTGTTCAAGGGGCTCGGCGATCTCGGCATGCTCGGCGTCACCAAGCCGGAGCAATATGGCGGCATGGGGCTCGACTGGTCATACGGCGCCGTCGTCGCTGAGGCGCTGGGTCACATCAATTGCGGCGGCGTTCCCATGGCGATCGGCGTTCAGACCGACATGGCCACGCCGGCGCTGGCGCGTTTCGGCACGGATGTGGCGAAGGAGGATTTCCTGAAACCCTCCATCGCCGGCGACTATGTCGCCTGTCTCGGCGTCTCCGAAGTCGGCGCCGGCTCCGACGTGGCGTCGATCAAGACGACCGCAAAAAAAGACGGCGAGGATTACATCATCAATGGCGGCAAGATGTGGACGACGAGCGGGACGCAGGCCGACTGGATGTGCCTTCTCGCCAATACGGGCGACGGCCCTATGCATCAGAACAAGACGCTCATTTGCCTTCCCCTGAAAGACGATAGCGGCAAACACCGGAAAGGCGTCACCGTCGCGCGCAAACTCAAAAAACTCGGCATGCGCTCTTCCGATACGGCGGAGTTCTTCTTCGAGAATGTGCGCGTGCCCCAGCGCTATCGCATCGGCGAGGAGGGCGCGGGCTTTATGTATCAGATGATGCAGTTTCAGGAGGAGCGGCTCTGGTGCGCGCTTTCGAGCCTCATCAGCCTCGACAACACGATTGATGAAACCGCGGAATATGCGCGCCAGCGCAAGGCCTTCGGCAAATCCATTCTCGACAATCAGGTGGTGCATTTCCGTCTCGCGGAGTTGAAGACGGAAGTACAGGCGTTGCGCTCAATGTCCTGGGATGCAGTCGAAAAAATGATGGAAGGCGAGGACGTCGTCATGCTCGCTTCCATGGCGAAGCTGAAAGCCGGTCGCCTCGCGCGCGAGGTGAACGATGCGTGCCTCCAATATTGGGGCGGCATGGGCTTCATGGAGGAAACGCCGGTGAGCCGCGCCTATCGCGACGGGCGTCTCGGCTCCATCGGCGGCGGCGCCGACGAGGTGATGCTCTCGATCATCTGCAAATATATGGGCACCTTGCCGGGCAAGTCGAATAAGGCATGAAAGATGGCTGAATTGCCTGAGCTTGAAGACATTCTGTTGTCGCGGCGCCAGTCGGCGCTGACGGTGACGCTCAACCGGCCCCAGGCGAAGAATGCGCTCAACGCCGCCATTGTGAACGGGCTTATGACGCTGTGCGACTGGCTCACTCAAAACCGCGACATACGCATGGTTGTGTTGCGTGGCGCAGGCGGGTCTTTCTGTGCGGGCGGCGATATCAAGGAATTCGGGCAGATGGTGATGACGCCCGAATCTGTCGACGGCGCATCCGACCCTATCGCCATTAGCAATCGCGTCTTTGGCGATGTATTGCTGAAGCTTGACGCTATTCCGCAAGCGCTTGTCACTGTTATTGAGGGCTCTGCATTTGGCGGCGCCAATGGGCTTATCAGCGTCTCGGATATCGCTATCGCCGAAGCGCATGCGCGGTTTTCGCTGTCGGAGACGACGCTTGGCGTGCCGCCGGCGCAGATCGGCCCGTTTCTCGTACGGCGCATGGGTCTTTACAATGCGCGCCGCCTTGCGCTTACCGGCGCGCATTTTGGCGCGCAGGAAGCCTGCCGCGTCGGGCTTGTGGACAAGGTTGTGAATGGCGACGCCGGGCTTGAGGGCGCGCTCGTCGAAACACTGACCGCAATTGGCCGCTGCGAACCGGAAGCGAATGCCGCGACGAAAGCGATTTTCAACCGTGCAGCCGCGCCCATCGACCCGGCGCAACTCGATGAGGCGGCGGTCGATTTTGCGGCGTGCCTGCGGGGAGAAGGACGCAAGGGAGCGATGGCCTTTGCGCAGAAAACAACGCCGCCCTGGCTTGAAACCTATTCAACAACGAAAGAAGCATGACCACGATCCGCAAAATCCTGATCGCCAATCGCGGCGAAATCGCTTGCCGCGTCATCAAAACGGCGCGGGCGAGGGGTGTCGCGAGCGTGGCGGTGTTTTCCGACGCTGATGAAAACGCGCTCCATGTGCGTATGGCGGACGAAGCTGTTCGTATCGGCGGAGCTGAGCCTGCGCAAAGTTATCTTAATATCGACGCAGTGATCGCGGCTGCGAAAGAAACAGGCGCCGATGCGGTGCATCCGGGCTACGGATTTCTGTCGGAACGCGCGGACTTTGTGAAAGCTTGCGCTGAGGCTGGGCTCATCTTTGTCGGGCCACCGGCGGACGCCATCGCCGCGATGGGCGACAAGGCGGCGGCCAAGAAATGTATGGTCGAGGCGGGCGTGCCATGCGTTCCCGGTTATCAAGGCGACGACCAGTCGGATGAAATCCTGCTCGCGGAGGCGGAAAAAATCGGATTTCCGGTGATGGTGAAAGCTTCAGCCGGCGGCGGCGGGCGCGGCATGCGCATTGTTGAGACGAAAGATGAGCTTGGTGAGGCGATCAAATCCGCGCGCAAGGAAGCAAAGAGCGCTTTTGGCTATGACCGCCTGATCATAGAGCGCGCGGTCGTCGGCGCGCGGCATGTGGAAATCCAGGTCTTTGCAGATGCGCACGGAAACTGCATCCATCTCGGCGAGCGCGACTGCTCTTTGCAGCGGCGCAATCAGAAAGTCATCGAAGAAGCCCCATCGCCGGTCATCAACGCCGAAAAGCGCGAGGAGATGGGCGCCGCGGCGGTAAAGGCCGCGCAAGCCGTTGGCTATGTCGGCGCGGGAACGGTTGAATTTCTCTATGACCCGGCTCACGACGACTTTTATTTCCTTGAAATGAATACGCGGCTTCAGGTCGAGCATCCGGTCACGGAAATGGTGACCGGTTTGGACCTGGTTGGCTGGCAACTCGATATCGCCTCCGGAAAAAAGCTGCCGATTTCGCAGGAAGAGGTCGAGATTAACGGCTGGGCCATGGAAGCGCGCCTTTACGCCGAAGACCCGGCGCAGGGTTTCATGCCGCATTCGGGAAATATTCGCCTGCTTGAATTTCCTGAAGGCGAGGGTGTGCGCATCGACAGCGGGGTTGAGGAAGGCGATAGAGTCACGACCTTTTACGATCCCATGATTGCAAAGGTGATCGCCCAGGGGGCGACGCGCGACGAGGCGCGTATGAGACTCGCCGAAGCGCTGAAAAAAACATCGCTGCTTGGCTTTGCGCATAATCGCGATTTTCTTGTATCGCTCTTGGAAGATGAGTCTTTCGTGAAAGGCGAGGCGGATACAGGTTACATTGAAAGAAATCTCGACGAGATAGCAAAGCGCAAGGCGCCGGGTGGCGCGGCCTCACTGGCGCTTGTGGGCGCCGCGCTGACAGACGCATCCTTTGGCGATCACCTGACCGGTTGGCATTCGCGCGGCAGATCCGGCTTTCCCCTGCATCTCGTCAATAGAGGCGGCGATATCGTCAAGGTGGATATTAAGCTGAACGGCGCAGAAGTAACCGCGGCGCATGACGGCGAAGCGGCGTCGATCGAAGTTTTGTCGAAGAATGAAAACACGATCCGCTTCCGCCATAATGGCCGCCTTGGCGTCGCGCGTTATATTCGCAATTTATATCATCTTGAAGTCGACGCCGGCGGCGCATGGGAGCGCTATATGGATATCACTCTCGTCCCAGCGAGCGACAGCGAGGGCGGCGACGATGTGATCAAGGCGCCTATGGCGGGGCTCGTGACGTCCATGCGGGTTGGGCCAGGCGATCCTGTTTCAAAAGGAACGATCGTCGCCACCATTGAAGCCATGAAAATGGAGCACCAGCTTAAAGCTGCGCGGGACGGCGTCATCGCCGATGTTCTTGCGAAAGAAGGCGATCAGGTTGCGATCCGTGCGAAACTCGTGACTTTGCAGACGGAGGCTTAGATGTCGGACACGGCGATTATTACATGCGCGCTCACCGGCGTTCTCACCAATCCGGAGCAACACCCGGTTCCGGTGACGCCTGAACAGATGGCGGCGGAAGCAAAACGCGCCTTCGACGCCGGCGCCACCATCATGCACGTGCATTATCGGCAACAGGAGTCGGGGAAGGGGCACCTTCCCACTTGGGACCCGGCGATTTGCAATGAGATAAACGAGGCGATCCGCGCCGCCTGTCCCGGCGTTGTCATCAACATGACGACTGGCGTTGTCGGTTCGGAATATGGATATGTGCTCGATTACTTGCGCGCCTGCAAACCGGAGATGGCAGCCTGCAACGCCGGCACGCTCAACTACCTGAAAACGAGGAAAGACGGCTCCTGGGCCTGGCCGCCCATGGTGTTCGACAATCCGGCGTCGAAGGTGAAGGACTTTATCGACGTGATGAACGAGGTCGGCATTATCCCCGAATTCGAATGCTTCGACATCGGGATTGTGCGTTCGGTCTGGCTCTATATGGAAAACGGCATGACCGATCATGCAGACTATAATTTCGTCATGGGCGTGGCCTCGGGCATGCCTGCCGATCCGGACCTTTTGCCGTTTCTGATCAAATACAAAAAAGAAGGCATGCCGTGGCAGGCGACTGTAATCGGCCGTGACGATGTCTGGTCGGTGCATCAGCGCGCCGCGGAGCTTGGCGGCAATTTGCGAACCGGGCTTGAAGACTGTTTTTATCTGCCGGACGGGGAGAAGGCGTCCTCCAACGGGCCGATGATCGAGGCGCTCGCGAAATATGCACGCGAAGCAGGGCGCGAGGTTGCGGCGCCCATGCAAGCACGAAAAATTTTAGGGCTCGACTAAGACGTTATTCCGCCGCTTCGAGCACCGCCTCTTCCGCGGCGAGAAATTTCTCCGCTTCAAGCGCCGCCATACAGCCCATGCCCGCAGCCGTGACGGCCTGACGATAGATGTCATCGGTGACATCGCCGGCGGCGTAAACGCCCTCAATCGCCGTCGCCGTCGAGTCCGGCTCCGTGACGAGGTAGCCATGATCCTTCATGGGCAGTTTGCCTTCAAAAAGTTCCGTCGAAGGCTTATGACCGATGGCGATGAAAACGCCGTCGACCTTCAGCTCCTGTGTCATGCCGGTTTTCGCATGAATAAGGCGGGCGCCGGTGACGCCGAGCGGATTGTCGTCGCCGAGAATTTCATCGAGTTGGTGATCCCAGATCACTTCCACATTGTCTTTGTTGAAGAGGCGCGTCTGGAGAATTTTCTCTGCGCGCAGTTCATCCCGGCGATGCACCAGCGTCACTTTCCTGGCAAGGCCTGAAAGATAAAGCGCTTCCTCAACGGCGGTGTTGCCGCCGCCGACCACCAGCACATCCTTATTGCGATAGAAAAAGCCGTCGCAGGTGGCGCAAGCCGAGACGCCGAAGCCTTGAAATTTCTGCTCGGACGGAAGGCCGAGCCATTTCGCCTGCGCGCCGGTGGCGATCACCATTGCATCCGCCACATAAGTCTCGCCGCTGTCGCCTTTCAGCGTGAAGGGACGTTTTGAGAGATCCACATCGGTAATGAGGTCGTTAACGAATTCCGTGCCCACATGTTCGGCCTGTTTTTGCATCTGCTCCATGAGCCATGGCCCCTGAATGACATCCGCAAAGCCCGGATAGTTTTCTACATCGGTTGTGATAGTCATCTGCCCGCCGGGCTGAAGCCCGTGAACGAGAACGGGTTTGAGGCCGGCGCGGGCGGCATAAATCGCGGCGGTGAGACCGGCGGGGCCAGAGCCCAGAATCAGCAAACGGGTCTTTTTCACGGGGGAACTTCCTTCGTTCTCGTCAATTCGGCAGTCAGATGGGCTCGCGGATCAAGCCGCGCAAGGCGCGTTTTCCTCAACTCGCAAAGGCGTTACCAAAGCCTGCCGGGAAGGGGAAGGGCGGCTTTTCCCCTGATTTTCTTCGGGGGATTTCGCCTTGCCCGGTTTGGGTAAAAATGGTAACAAATGTTACTAATTTTCGGAATGAGCCGCGAAGGACCTTAAGGAGACGCTTGATGGCGCGAAAATGGATCACTCCCAGCCGGATCGAGGGCGACGCCTCGCGGCAGGCCCATGCCGACATGCCCGAAGGAACCTATGAACGCGAAATCTCGAAAGAAGGATTTTTCGGACCTGCCGCCTTCATGCACCACAAACGTCCGCCTACGGGCTGGGTGAAATTTGAGGGGCCGTTGCGCCCGCGCGCCTTCGATCTCTCCGCCATGAAAGGCGCCAACGTATCGCCCTGGGCGGCACCGCGCATCCTCCATAACAACGCGACGGAGCTGCGTTTCTGGAAGCTTAATGAAGCGATGCCGGCGCTTGCACGCAATGGCGACGGCGATCAGCTCCTGTTCGTCCATGAAGGGAAGGGCGATCTCTATTGCGATTACGGTCACCTCGAATATGAAGCTGGCGACTACATCATGCTGCCGCGCGGGACTATGTGGCGCCTTGCGCCGTCAAGCCTCACGTCAATTTTGATGATCGAGGCGACTAACAATCATTATACCTTGCCCGATAAAGGGCTTCTCGGGCCTCATGCGATTTTCGATCCGGCGATGCTGGATGCGCCAAAAATCGACGACGCCTTCAAAACGCATCAGGCCGATGACGCGGAGACCCGCGTCGAAATCAAAAAGCGGGGCGAGGTCTCCGTCGCGACATATCCTTATAATCCGCTCGATGTCGTGGGCTGGCATGGCGAACTCTCGCCCGTGCGCCTTAATGTGCGCGACATTCGGCCCATCATGTCGCACCGTTATCATGTGCCGCCCTCGGCGCATACGACGTTTTTGTCCGACCGCTTTGTGGTCTGCACTTTTGCGCCGCGCCCCTTCGAAACCGATCCGGGCGCGTTGAAAGTTCCCTTCTTCCACAATAATGACGATTATGATGAAGTGCTGTTTTATCATGCCGGCGATTTCTTCAGCCGCGACAATATCGATGCGGGCATGATGACGTTTCACCCGTCCGGTTTTACGCACGGGCCTCACCCGAAAGCGCTGAAGAACATGCTGGAACAGAAAAAGCCGACCACAGACGAATATGCGGTCATGATTGACACGCGCGACCCCTTGGATATCGGCGAAAGCGCCGGCGCCGTTGAAAATCTCGATTATGTGAATAGCTGGCGCGGTAATGACTGAGACGGCGCGAACACAACACCCCGATCCGGAAAGCCTGTGCTGTGAGTCCATGCAGGCGGCGCTGGAAATGAACTGCTCGGAACATGACGACCCGTTTGAATGTCCGGACAGTCTCATCGCCTATAATGAAGGGCTCAATCAGTTTGCGTTGATCGTTCATGATGGCGGCCGAGACGTCATCTTGATCCGCTATTGCCCATGGTGCGGCGCAGCCCTTGGCCAAACATCCGATGAAGAGGAAGAATAGATGAAACTTGCATCCCTGAAAAGCGGCCGCGACGGGCGGCTGGTGGTCGTCTCCAACGATCTGACGCGTTACACCGATGCGGCGCGCGTTGCGCCGACATTGCAGGCGGCGCTCGATGACTGGGATAAGGTCGAGCCGGGCTTGCGCGAACTGGCGCAGGGGCTTGAGACGGGATCGGTTCCGGTCGAGCGCTTTCACGAGCGTGAGTGTGCGTCGCCTTTGCCTCGCGCTTATCAGTGGGCGGACGGCTCGGCCTATATCAATCATGTGGAGCTCGTCAGAAAAGCGCGCGGCGCGGAAGTGCCGGAAAGCTTTTACGAAGACCCGCTGATGTATCAGGGCGGCTCGGACTCCTTTCTCGGCCCGCGCGACGACATTTTGATGCCGCAGGATGAAGGCTGGGGCATCGACATGGAGGGCGAGATTGCGGTGATCACCAGCGACGTGCCCATGGGCGTGACGCCCCATGAGGCGAAAGACTATATCCGCCTTATCATGCTGGTGAATGACGTCTCCCTGCGCGGTCTCATTCCCGGCGAACTCGCCAAGGGCTTCGGTTTTTTCCAGTCGAAACCGTCATCGGCATTCAGCCCCGTCGCCGTGACGCCCGATGCGCTGGGCGATGCATGGGATGGCGGCGCTGTCCATCTACCCTTGTTGCTGCGTTACAATGGCGAACCTTTCGGTCAGGCCAACGCAGGCAAGGACCTCACCTTCAACTTCCCGCAATTGATCGCCCATGCGGCGAAGTCGCGTCCTTTGGGCGCAGGGACGATCATCGGTTCTGGCACAGTTTCGAACAAGCTCGATGGCGGGCCCGGCAAGCCTGTCGCCGAAGGGGGCGACGGCTATTCCTGCATCGCCGAAATCCGCATGATCGAGACCATTTATGAAGGTGAGGCGAAAACGCCCTTCATGAAGTTCGGGGACACGGTGGAGATCAAAATGAAGGACAAGGATGGGAAGTCCATCTTTGGTTCCATTTCGCAAAAGGTGGCGAAATACGAGCGGAAATAGTAAGGCTTGGCCCGCTAATAAAAGCGAGTTGCCCCTGTGAAAAGCCTTGCCTGTCTTTGCGTATGCCTCTTTACGGCTTCAATGCTCACGCCAGCCCTTGCTGAGGACGTTGTTATCGTGACGGCGGAGCGGCGCGCCCAGTCGCTGTCCGACGTGCCGCAAAGCATTACATCGATTCCGGCGGATACGCTTCAGCTTATCGACGCTGATCATATCTCCGAAGTGCTGGCGCGTGCGCCCGGCGTGTCGCTTCATCGCGGCTCCGGGGCCGAGCACCTGACTGCGATCCGTTCGCCGGTGCTTTCCGGCGGCGCGGGCGCGGGGTCGTTTCTGTTTCTCGAAAACGGCGTGCCGATCCGGTCGCCGGGCTTTGCGAATATCAATGGCCTTTTCAACGCCCATTACGAACTCGCCGATCGTATCGAAATTATCCGCGGCCCCTCCGGCGCGCTTTACGGCGCCAACGCCATTCACGGCGTCATCAATGTGATCGCCCCGGCGCCGTCGGAAGCGTTCTCGATTTTCGGCGAGGCGTTCGGAGACACGCAGGACCGCTATAAGTTCAAGGGAAGCGTTTCTGGGAACGAGGGCGCCAACGGCTATTATGTTGGCGCGTCGGCGACGACGGAAGCCGGTTACCGGGAGGATGCGGGGCTCGACCAGCAAAAGCTCACCCTGCGCCATGTTTACGACAATGGCGGCGTCAGCATCGATACAATCTTTTCCTTCGATAATCTCGAACAGGAAACGGCGGGGTTCATCTTCGGCGAAGCGACGCTGAAGGATCGCGAGCTTCGCAAGACCAATGACTTCCCGCAGGCCTTCCGCGACGCCAAATCCGCGCGGCTCCAATCGACCATCGAATTCGACGCTGGCGACGCAACGCGCGTCCAGATTACGCCCTATGCGCGCTGGAACGATATGGACTTCCTGCAGCATTTCCTTCCGTCGAATTCGCTGGAGGAAAATGGCCATTGGAGCGTCGGCGTGCAAAGCGCAGTCTATCACGACGCCGGCGCCTTCTCGCTCATCGCCGGGATCGACGCGGAATATACGGATGGCTTTCTGTCCGAATTCCAGTCCATGCCGCAGATCTTTTCGTTCACCCAAGGGCTGCATTACGATTACGACGTCAAAGCCGTAAACGCCGCCGGCTTCGTTCAGGCGGATTATGCACTGACGCCCCGCACAACGGCGAGCGCGGCGATCCGCATTGATGGCACGGTCTATGATTACACGAACAATACCGACAGCGGGGTTGTCGGCCGTTTCCTGCGTCTGCCCGATCAAACGGATAAATTCGTCACCGCCAGTCCGAAATTCTCTTTGCGCCACGCGTTGAGCGACAACGCGTCGGTCTATGCCAGCTACGCCCGCGGCGCCCGTCCGCCGCAGACGACCGATCTTTACCGGTTGCAGATCAACCAGACCGGCGATCAGGCGAGGCCCGAAAAAATCGACGCCGTGGAGCTTGGTTTTCGCGGCTCCCTTGGCGAGCGGGTGAATCTGGAGCTCGCCGGATTTTTCATGGATAAAAAGAACTTCTTCTTCCGTGACGCCGACGGCTTCAATGTCGCCAATGGCAAGACACGCCATGTGGGCGTCGAAGCGGATGTACGGATCGCATTGCATGAGACGCTGACGCTGCAAAGCGCCGTCACTTATGCGAAACACACCTACCGTTTCGACCGGCCGACCGGCAATTCGGCGGAATCCATCAGTTTTGGCGATGATGTCGATTCAGCGCCCCGGGTCATGGCGAATACGCGGCTTACCTGGCGGCCTTTCGACCGTCTCACGGCGGAAGCGGAATTGGTGTCCATGGGCTCCTATTTCACCGATGCGGCCAATGACCATGAGTATGACGGGCACAATGTCCTGAACCTCCGGGCGGAACGGGGCCTGACGGATACGCTTGCAGCTTTCATTACCGTGCGGAACGTCACGAATGAGCTTTACGCCGAACGGGCGGACTTTGCTTTCGGTGAAGACCGCTATTTTCCGGGCGAGACGCGAACCTTTGGTTTTGGCCTGCGCTATCGGAACTGACCGGGCGCCGCTCAGGCTTTCCTGAGGTCTTTGAACCGTCTACGCTTTGCGAAAAGCGGGAGGCGGCATGGCGAGCATAAAGGCGGTTCTGTTCAACTGGGTGATGAAGGCGACATTCAAGTCAAAGCCCATACATCTCATGGATCCGGAGGTGCTTCGGACGAGAACGGATGAGCTGGCGCCGAAAAAGCCGCCCGCAGGCGTTACGCAAGATATTGCCGACGGGCCGGTAAAAGGGGAGTGGCACCGCGCGGAGAATGCGGAGCCGGGCCGCACGGTGCTTTATCTCCATGGCGGCGGCTATGTTTTCGGCTCTCCGAAATCTCACCGCGCCTTTACCTACGCCTTGGCGAAGGAAGCGCGCGCGGAAATATTTTCCCTCGACTACCGCATGGCGCCCGAACATCCCTTTCCCGCAGCGGTGGACGATTCCGTCGCCGCCTATGAATGGCTGCTTCGGGAGGGGCGAGAGCCGCACAAAATGATTGTTGGCGGCGACTCAGCCGGCGGCGGCCTGACGCTGGCGCTGTTGTTGTCCATCAAGGCGCGGGGTCTTCCCATGCCGGCGGGCGCGCTCTTGCTGTCGCCCTGGACCGACCTTGCAATGACGGGGGCCTCGCTTGATGAAAATGAAAAATCCGATGCGATGTTCAAGAAGGTCTATATCGTCGAAGGCGCCAAACGCTATCTCGCCGGCGCCGATCCGAACACTCCGCTTGCCTCACCCCTCTATGGCGATCTCGCCGGCCTGCCTCCCATGCTGATTTTTGCGAGCGAGGATGAAGTTTTGCGCGACGATTCCACAAGGTTGCAGGAAAAGCTGCGGGCGGCGGGCGTGACCTCAGAACTCTTGCTGGAGAAAAAGCTGATTCATGTCTGGCCGATTTTTCCGGGGCGTTTCCCGGAGGCCATGAAATCGATTCGCGAAGCGGCGGACTTCATCGACAAGCGAACGCGGTTGGAGATCGCAGCATGAAGGCGGATATGGGCAAGCTCGTTATCGCCGTCGTCCTTGACCTTCTGGATTTCACATTCGGGCGCATTCCCGGTTTTGAACTCGTGGTCGATATTGCGCTTGGCGTTGCCGCTGTCGCTTTGTGGGGTTGGCCGGGGCTTATCGCTTTCTGGGAGATCGCGGACCCTACAGGCCAAGTGGACGCCGTTGTTCCGACAATGACCCTCATCGCCCTCAGCCAGATGGGCAAGCGCAAAAAACAACGCCCGCAGGCATGAAGCGCTGCGGACGTTGTTGAGCGGTTGTAATTACGGGCGTCCCGGTCCGTAGGAACGGAACTCGCCGTTTTCCCACCAGGTGTCGCCATATTGCGGGTCGACATAATAATAGCGGCCCGCGCGTTGGTCATAATAACGATCATTATTGCGGGCGCGATTCCAGCATTCATTGGAGCGTTCGCAACCGACGATTGCGCCGCCAACTGCGCCGATGGCGGCGCCATAGGCGGCCCCTCGGCCCGGCTTGCCGGCAATCACTTCACCGGCGACGGCGCCGGCTGCGGCGCCTGCGGCTGCGCCATAGGCCGCATTGCGTTCCGCCGTGCCCGTCTGGGTGCAGGCGGAAACGAGCATCAATCCGCTTACTGCGGAGGAAAGTAAAAGTCTCATTGGGGTGCTCCCTATTTGCCGCTCCGTTCACGGAGCGCATATGCGGATAGACACGAAGGAGCGGGTCGGCGTTCCGAAGCTTGCGAGAATTCAATCTTCTTGAACGCAAACGGCCCGCCTCAGGCGAGACGGGCCGTTCGCTTACGCAACAAACGCTCGGGTCGGGATCAGTAGCCGCGGCGGCGCGGAGGATTTCGGCCGTAATCGCGGAATGAGCCGTCATCCCAATAGGTGTCGCCATATTCGGGGTCTTCGTAATAATAACGGCCCGAATATCGGTCATAGCGGCGATAGCCGTGATCGCGGGCGCGGCCCCAGCAGGTGCCGGCGCGCGAGCAACCTTCATAAGCGCCAAGCGCCGCGCCGACGAGCGCGCCATAGGCTGCGCCCTTGCCGGGACGGCCGGCGAAAATCTCGCCCGCGATCGCGCCGCCAGCCGCGCCCAGGGCTGCGCCCGTAAACGCGCCCTCGCCGGTGGATTGGCAGCCGGTGACAGCGAGCATCAGCGCGCCGGAAGCCACAATTAGGTGTTTCATGTTCGTCTCCTTCGCATGGGGGTATGCGTGAAATTCGCTCTTACTACTCAACCACATGCGGCCCCTGCCGCCTTGTCGAAATTTAATTAACCGTCCGGGCAAGGCGAGAATGAGGCGGCGAGAGGGCGGATTTGGGCCGAAAGGGCCGAGGTGCATCACGCTCTTGCGAGGCGGCGGGAATGCCATAGGGTGCGGAACAAGCACGTCCTTGAGATTGAGGACGAAAATCAAGGGAGACGATGATGGGCGCAAAGGCAGCGAAAGCGGTTTTCCTCAAGGCGTATCCGGCGGGCATGCCGGCGGAAGGCGACTTTACCGAAAAGGAAATCGATGTTCCCGCGCCCGGCGCCGGCGAAATGCTCTGCCGCACGGTGTGGATGTCGGTGGACCCTTATATGCGCGGACGCATGCGCCCCGATGTCAAAAGCTATATACCGCCTTTCTCTCTTGACCGGCCGCTGGAAGGCGGCGCGGTGTCCGAAGTGGTCGAATCGAATATCGAGGGATATGCGCCCGGCGATTACGTTGTCGATTTCCTTGGCGGCTGGAAGGAATATTACGTCTCCAAGGGCGAACGGACCCAGAAAGTCGATCCCAATCTTGCGCCGCTGTCGGCCTATCTTGGCGTTCTCGGCATGCCGGGGCTCACCGCATGGTCGGGCGTCACGCAGATTTTAGAGCCGAAGGAAGGCGAGACCATGTTTGTCTCCGGCGCCGCCGGGGCCGTCGGCTCTGTCGTCTGCCAACTCGGCAAAGCGAAGGGCTGCCGGGTCATCGCTTCCGCCGGATCGAAAGAAAAATGCGATTGGCTCGAAAAGGAAGCCGGCGTGGATGTGGCGCTCAACTACAAGGATTATAAAAACGCCCATGAATTGACGAAGGCCTTGGCCGAAGCCGCGCCCGATGGCGTCAATTGCTACTTCGAAAATGTCGGCGGCATGCATCTGGAAGCCGCGCTCAATTGCATCGCTCTTGGCGGACGCATGGCGTGGTGCGGGATGATTGCTCAGTATAATAACAAAGAGCCGGAGCCGGGCCCGCCCAACCTTATCAATGTCGTGGGGCGGGGCGTGATGATTCGCGGCTTTATCGTGTCGGAATTCATGGACAAGGCCATGGAGTTCGCCATGGAGGTCGCGCCATTGCTTGCCCAGGGAAAAATCAAGTTTCAGGAGTCTGTCTATGACGGGCTCGACAAGGCGCCGGAAGCTTTTATCGGCCTCTTCAAGGGTGAGAATTTCGGCAAGGCTGTGGTGCGTGTGGGGCCTGACAAACTGTAGCTAGATTGCGACAGATAAGGTCTCTCCGGATGAGGGCGCCGTCAGCGATTTTCCGGTGGTTTTAACGGCTTTTCGCTCGAAATAGATCCGTTGCGCCAGTGCGCGCATGGGCGGCGTGAACAGCGTCGCATTGAGCAGCGCATTGGGCGGCGCCACGGACCAAAGGCGGCGCATCCATGTCTTCATTGCAAAGGTTGGGTATTCCTTCGCCATGACGGCGCCCGGATCGGGGCCGCCATCCTGAAGATAGTCGGAGATCGTAGCGGCTGCGCGCCGTCCATATTGAAAGGCGAGCCGAATGCCGCCGGCGGTGAGAGGCGAGACAAGCCCCGCCGCATCGCCCGTCAACAAAACCCGATGTGTCGATAAAGGTGAAACGAGCCCGCCGCAGGGAATAGGCCCGGAGCGTTTGCGCAGAACTTCGCAATTCCAGAGCGCGAAGCGGTTGTCGATGCTTTTCAAAAAGGCTTGGTAGTCGGGTTTGCGGGCGGCGCCGAAAGGCGCGTCGGATACGGCAAGGCCGACTTGCGTCATGCCAGCGCCGGGCACGACCCAGCCGAGATAACCGGGCGCCCGCTTCGAATCGATAAAGCAGTGGAGGAAATCCGGATCGACGGTTGGCGTTTCCTCATATTCCGTTTCCAAGCCGATCAGGAATTCGCGGTTGCGGCCGAGGCCGAAGACTTCCGCCACGCGCGAGCGCGCGCCATCCGCGCCGAGTAGATACCGCGCCGAGAGATTTAGTCGGTGCAGATGAACGCGGTCAGCGAGCAATGTCGCATGAGTAAAGCGCGCCCCAAACATCAGATTGGCGCCGGCGCGCGCGGCCTCGCGGGCGAGCCAGCGCATCAGTCCCGCCGTGTCCGTTGCGAGAAAGAAATAGCCGGGCGCCGTCAGATCCATATGGTCGCCATTTGGCGCATACATTCTGACGCCGGGAATTTTGCGCGTCAGCGCCGCAGGGACGTCGCATTCTCCGATCGCTTCCTTGACGAGGATGCCGGTTGAGCGCACCCGCGCGCCGGGCTCCGGTTTTGCATCGATGACGGCGACGGAGAGACTGCGATGGGCGGCGGTGCGCGCCGCCACAAGACCGGCGAAACTCGCGCCGACAATGATCAGGTCATAGTCAGGATGTATTTGTTTTGGTGATTTTGTCATGAAGCTCTCCCGCATCTGCGAAAGGCGTAACCAATGATTACGGCTTTGCGCGGGCCGCTTCGGGGTGATTTTGCGGGAGCGGCGCCCGGATGCTAGAGTCAGTCGCAGTCACCGGAGGCCGCCCATGAAAAATATCGTTATCCTCGCCGCGTCATTGTCCCTTGCAGCCTGTGCGGCGGTGGGGCCCGCGGCCTATGGTCCGGCGGACGCAAAAGGCTTCGGATATGAAGAAACCCGCATCGAAGCCAATCGCTATCGCATCACCTATCGAGGTTCCGGCGATATGCCGCCGGAGATGGTTGAGGATTATGCGTTGAAGCGCGCCGCAGAGCTTGCGCTGCAGAACGGCTATGACTGGTTCCGGGTGATCGCCCGGCAAACCACCGGCGAACAGCGCGGCGGCGTCGGTCTTGGCGCGGGCGTTGGCGGCGGCTCTTATGGCCGCAGAAGCGGCGTTGGCGTCGGCGTCAGCGGCGATCTCGGCACTATCGGCGGGCGCGATTATTTCACGACGCGAATGGAAGTGTTAATGGGAGAGGGCGAGCCGCCTGAAGACGGCGATTATTATGATGCGCAGGACGTGGTTGCACGCATCGCCACAGCGGTGGCGGAGTAATCCATGGACTGGCAATCGCTCCGCCGAATTGTCACGGACAACAACAAGGATGGCCGCTCACGCATTCTCATTGACGGAGAGGCGGCCAAGCTGATCGCGCTGGAAGAGGCGGGGCTTGCGGAAATCTGGTCCGCCGGGCTGGACGACGGCAAGTTGCTCGACGCGACGGACAAGCTGGCCGAGACCGATTTGCGGCTTGAGCCCGATCCCGGTTCGGTCAAGGTGCGCTGGTTCACCATTGCTCCGGAGGATGAATCGAAAAGCGCAGAAGAGCTGGAAGCCGCCGCAGCGTTCGGCTTCGGCGCGGTGGGCGCAGCCCATTGCCGGGTGGATACGACCCGTCACCCCTCCATGCACAAAACGCAGTCGCTCGATGTGATTGTCCTCGTAAAAGGCGAAGTCGATCTGCTGCTCGATAATGAAGAGGCGAGGGGCCTGAAACCCGGCGACGTCGTCATCCAGCGCGCAACCAATCATGGTTGGATCAATCGCGGAAAGGAGACAGCATTGCTCGTGGCAGTTCTCATCCACGCCGCCTGACCTGTTCTCCTATAACATCCAAGTGAGATAACATTACTCCCTATGCTGACGAAGCTTGCATAAGGGGAAATACGTTTTACCCTGCGCCAAAAAGGGCGGGAGTATATATGTCGCAGACAGTGCTCGCATGGGCGACCGCCTTGATCGTCGTCCTGCTAATGGGCTGGATGATCGCCTTCGGCGTCATATTGCGCCGGCGCGGCGTCAACCCAAACGCCGTCGCGGAGCGCAACACCAATTGGGTGCAGCGTTTCTTGATTGGCGGCGCCGGGTTTCTCGATCTCTATTTTATCTTGCGGGCGCCGTTTCCTGTCCTCGACGAAATTGTCGCGGCGCGCCCGTCGCCGGCGCCTTGGGGCGCGGTCGGAACCTTGCTTATCGGCGCTGTTCTCATTCTTGCCAGTCAGGCGGGCATGGGCCGGTCCTGGCGCGTCGGGGTCCCGCAGGCGGAAAATCATGTGGAGGCGCTGGTGACCGGCGGTCTCAACAGCTTTTCGCGCAATCCGGTTTATCTCGGGATTATGATTTTTCTCATAGGCGGTTTTTTAGCAGCGCCAGGCTCGTTTACTGCAGTTGCAGTGATTGTCAGCTTTCTCGGCCTCACTATCATCATCCGGGAGGAGGAGCGTTATCTTCGCGCCCGGTTTGGGGCGGAATATGACGCCTATGCCCGGCGCGTTCGCCGATGGATGTGAGGATACAATGACTGAAGATAATTTCGCCGAGGCCTTTAACGAAAATAATGCGCCTTTTGCAAAAATGATGGGCGTGAAAATGACATTGGTTACGAAAGAGCGCCTTGAGGGCGAGCTTGTCGTGACACCGGAGCATTGCACAATCCCTGCAACCCTTCACGGCGGAGCCATTATGGCTTTTGCGGACAATATGGGCGGCATCGGCGCTTTCATGAATATGCCGCCGGGGGCAATGACGACGACAATCGAAAGCAAGACCAATTTCCTGCGCCCGATTCCCGTCGGCGAAACAGCGAAAGCTGTCACGACGCCAGTCAATCTCGGTCGCAGCGTGCAGGTCTGGAAGACGGAGATTTTTCGTGGCGACGGAAAGCTCGCGGCGGTGGTGACGCAGACCCAGATGATCCGGGCGCCGAAAAACGATTAGGCGTTCTGTGAAAGCGCCAGCGCCAGCGCCTTGAACTGGTCGATGCTGAGTTCTTCGGCGCGTCTGGTTTCTTCAATGCCTATGGCGGAAAGCGCCTGGGCGAGACTGTCCCCAAATACTGATTTCAGGGAAGAGCGCAGCATTTTGCGGCGTTGGGAAAAGGCGGCTTGCGTCACTTTTTCAAGCGCGCCGAGAGCGGAAAAAAGTTCTTTGGGTTGCTCAAAAAGAACGACGGTCGACTCAACCTTTGGCGGCGGCGTAAAGGCGCGCGCCGGAAGGTTGAAGGCGCGGGAGGGAAGGGACGCTGTCTGGGCGATAACCGATAAACGGCCGTATGCTTTCGATCCGGGCGCGGCGAGAATGCGGTCAGCCACTTCCTTCTGGAACATCAGCGCCATCACCGACCAGAGCGCGGGTCCGGCTTTCAGCCATTTAATCAGAAGTTCAGTCGAGATGTTGTAAGGCAGATTGGCGACGATCTTGACGGGGGTTCGTGCGCTCAAAATTTCAGCTTCGTTTGCAGTGAGCGCATCCGCTTCGATGACTTTCAGCCTTCCATCGAAGGCGGCGGTAACATCTGCAAGAGCCTCGATGCAGCGTTGATCGCGCTCGATGGCGGTGACGCGCGCGCCGGTTTCAAGAAGCGCGCGGGTGAGGCCGCCCGGTCCCGGCCCGATTTCCAGAACTTGATCGTTTTCGTTCACCGAGGCCGCGCGCGCAATCTTCCGCGTCATATTGAGATCGAGCAGGAAATGTTGTCCCAGCGATTTTTTTGCGCCGAGACCGTAGCGGTCGATGACCTCGCGCAACGGGGGAAGCGTCTCGCTCATTTCCGGCGCGCCGCCATGCCGGCGGCCATTTCGATGGCGGCGACAAGACTGTCCGCCCGGGCGACCCCCTTGCCGGCGATGTCGAGCGCCGTGCCGTGATCGGGCGAGGTGCGGATGATCGGCAGGCCGAGGGTCACATTCACCGCATCATGAAAGGCGAGCGTCTTCGCCGGGATCAGCGCCTGGTCATGGAGCATGCAGAGCGCGGCGTCATAGGTTTCACGCGCTTCAGCGTGGAACATGGTGTCGGCCGGAAGAGGGCCATGAACGTCCAGTCCTGCATCCTGTAGCGCGCTGACAGCAGGCGCAATGATGTCGTCATCTTCGGCGCCCAGAGCGCCGCCTTCGCCAGCGTGTGGATTGAGCCCTGATATCGCGAGCCGCGGCGTTTCGATGCCGAACTCATGAATGAGCGCCTGCGCCGCGATCATGCCGGTGCGGACGATCAGGTCCGTGGAAAGCGTATGCACGGCGTCTTTTACCGATTGATGGATTGTGACAGGCACGGTTTTTAGATCGGGGCCCGCCAGCATCATGACGGGGCCGCGCATGCGGCCTGAAGGCATCGCGGCGTCCTTCGCAAGCTCGCCCAGAAATTCCGTGTGGCCGGGAAACTGAAACCCCGCGGCGATCAACGCCGATTTTTGAATCGGGTTCGTCACAATGCCCGCAGCTTCGCCTGAAAGCGCGAAAGCGACGGCGCGTTCAATGCTTTCAATTACTGCGCCGGCGTTCTCGGGCGCAGCCTCGCCGGGATTTGCAGTCACGGATTTTTCAAGCGGCAGCACAGGAAGCCTGTCCGCAAATATCGAGGCGACGTCTTGCGGCCCTGAAATCTCGGCAATCTTGTCAGCCGGAAAGAGACTGGGATCGGCAATCAGGAAAAATCGGCTATCCCCGCCACACAGTTTTTCCCAAGCGCTCTGCGCGATTTCCGGGCCGACGCCGCCTGGCTCGCCCATGGTCAGGGCCAGGGGGGCTGTGGCGTTCGCCATTTCGCTTAGCCGTTTGGTTGAGGCAGATTTTCTGCGCGAATGTCGACCATGGATTCGCGTTCGAGATCGCGCAGATATTGCTGTCCGATGCGTTCGAGCTGGCGTGAATAAATGCGGTTTTCGATGGCCCCGCGTGAGGGAAGGCCGAGGCCTTCGTCCTTGTCGCAGACATAAACCGAATGATAGGCACCTTCCGCCTCAATCACGGGTGATTGTTCGCCGCGTTGAAGGTCTTCGATGAAGGGGCGGAAACGTTCATTGATCTGATCGAGCGTGACGTTCTCCAAGAGGCTGAAACCGACGCCTTCGCCCATATCGATCCGGAGGCCGCGTCCCATGCATACTTCCGCAGTCTCTATGTTATCGAGCGCTGCGTGTGCGGAAGCGTTGCCGAGTGACTCATCGGCGCTGGCGTAAGCGAGCGTAAAGGTTGGTTCGCCGGCGACCGCAGCGGCGCGCTTGTCGCGCACTGCGAGAATGATGAAGGCCCCGTCGGACGGAATAGGGTTTGTGACAGAGCCAGGCGGCAATTCGCGAATAGCGGCGTCGAGTTCCTGATCGAGTTCGCCGGCGCGCACCCAGCCAAGATCGCCGCCGACCGCTGCCGTGGTGCAGGCGGAAAATTGCTGCGCGACAACGGCAAAGGGAACGCCCCGGCGCATCTGTTCGATGAGTTGCAGCGCGCCTTGGTAATATTGCTGGGCCTGGGATGGATTGTCGACGGGAATACAGATTTCCGAAACGAGGAACTGTTCCTTGCTGACATCTTCGCGCATCCGTTCCAGCGTCGTCTCGACTTCGTCGTCGCTGACGCGCACGCGGTCGCGATAGCGGCCCTGGACGAGCTGGGGCCAGGCGATCTGGCTGCGAATCTGTTCTTTCAATGTGGTGAGAGAAATGCCGGCCTTGTTGAATTCCTCCTCCATTTGATCAACGGTGAGGTTCGATTGCGCCGCCATCATGGTGAGATCGTCCTGAATTTCCTCTTCGGAGATCTCAAGGTCCCATTCCCGGGTTTCCTGAATTTTTAGCCTTTCCTCGATGAGGTCGCGCAACGCCTGGGCCTGTAGCTGGGGCATGGCTTCGGCGGGAATGCGCCCGCCGGCGGAAATCAACATGAGCTTCATGCGCTGGCGAACATCGTAGGTAGTAACGACCGCATCATTGACAACAGCAGCAACCGCGCTCGGCGGCACGCCGGACCGTTCGATCACCTCATCGCTGGTCAACCCTTCCGAATTGGTCTGGACTTGTGCGGCGGCAGGCGAAAACAACGCCGGGACCAAACCAGCAGCGATCAAGCAAGCCATTGTACTAATTACGGAAAATCGCATTCTGTTGGTTGTCCTGTACTTCTCAAACATGCCCGCCCATGGGGAAAATAGTCGGAATTGGCGCGTGTGCAAGCGCTCAATCAACCAATGATTTCAAACTGAAAGTCAAAAGGATGGCGTTGTCAGGCTCCAGATTCCGCGTGCGCGTGCGATCGCGGCGATAGGTGAGGCCAAGCATCGAGCATTCGTCCTCATACCCGACCATGAAATCCTGTTGAATGGTCTGGTTGCTGTCGAGGTCCAGCCGCCAGCCAGCGCCAACGGACCAGTTGCGCGTAAGCATGACCTGGCCGCGGGCTGTCAGCTCTTCGCGCCGGACAAGATTGTTGGCGATATTTTCCTCATTGAGGCGAACATAGTTGAGACTCGCCTTCAGCCGCTTGCCTCGATAATACGCGCGCGATTCAGCGCGCTGTAAATCGCCAGAATTGTTATCGATGCGAAAGCGGTTCTCGACGCCGATCTTTCTCTTGTAAGCAACGTCCAGCGAGCCGACGATGTCGGAGCTTTTTTCGCCGAGGCCGGAAGAGTCGTTGAAAGCCGCCGTTTCCTGAAGTCTGATCTGCTGGCCGATCGAGCCTTCCAGCGTGATGCCGTTCGGCAGATCGGCAGAAGCCGTGAGGCCGATATTCATTCGCTGGCCGTCTTCGAAAGCGTCATAGCCGGTGGCCTTATTGTAGTCGAACAGGCCAGCGTAATCGAATTCAATGCTTTGCGAGTCTTCGTTGATGATGTCGTTGTCATTCAGACCGCTGGGACTGGCGATCAACTGAACGCGCGGTTCGAGGAAAAGCCGGGCTCCATGAAAATCGCGCGCCAGGGGATAAGACCATTCAAGGCCGGCCGTCGGGGCGAAACGCGCTGTAATGTCCGTCGTGTCGCCGGTTGTGAAGCCGGGAAACCCTATGGCGCAGGGCGCGTCGCCGCTGAAACAGACTTCGGTGCCCTGGTCGAGATCCTGGTAAGAGAAAACATCAGCCCTAGCCTTGGCGAAGAAATTGAAACGGTGACCGCCGCGGGTGATGAGATTCCGATCCCATTCGAGGGATGACGTAAAGCGCTGCGAATCGATGCCTTGCGTGCGATATAGCGATGCGACGTTCGCCCGAGCGGTCACATCGCCTCCCGCAACTTTAGACTGGAAATCATGACGGAAATCGATGAGCGGCAGAACATAGGGCGTTGTTCTGGCGTCATCTATGCGGCCGACGCCCTGTTCCATCATGGCCAGTCGGTTTTGCTGGGTGCGAAGGCCCTGAAAGAGGTAGGTATCGATGGTGAGGTGGTTTCCACCTTTGTTCCAGGCGAGGCGGGCGTTGCTGCGTAGCTGGTTAGTGCGGCTGCGGTCGAGTTCCTGACGCAAGTCGCCACGCCGTTCCACATCGTACTGGCGCAGATATTCCTTGTCTGAAACGCGCTCGAAATCGTAACTCGCGCGCCAATGCTCTCCGAAATCGCGATGGCCGCGGCCGAACAAATGCCAGCGCACGCCGGGCGTCGTCTCTGCCGGGATCTGTCCCGGGGCCGGCGTTGGCGGGGGCGGCGAATTCGGCGCGTCGATCACGCCGCCCGAGAGAACGTGATAGCCGTTCTTGCCGCGCCGTCGCCATTCGCCCTGCCACAAAACGCCGTCCTCGGCCGTGTATTTTGGAAAGAAGGTCGCATCCTGAGAGTTCGAGATGGCGAGGTAATAAGGCATCTCGATGTTGAAGCCGAGACGGCTAGAAGCGCCGATATCGGGCGGCAGAAAGCCTGACATGCGCTCAACCGAAGGATCCGGCGTCTGCAGGTAAGGCGCGTAAATAATGGGCACGCCCTTGATTTCCAGAAAAGCGTGGTGAAACCGCAGCACCTTGCGCTCTTCATCGCGCGTCACTTTCAGCGCCTTGATGCGCCAGGTGGGGGTTTTAGGATCGCCTTTGCGGTCGCATACATTACATGACGTATAGACTGCGCGATTAAGGCGTGTGCGCGCGCCTTGTTCACGAACCGCGCTGTCGGCGGCGAGGCGCGCATTTTCCTCAAGAAGGGCGCTGAAGTTCTCTGCAATGCCGTCCCGCAGATCGCCGGAGAGTTCAACACGACCGGCAAATGCTGTCTCCATATTGGCGTCGGTGATGGAGACATTGCCTTCGGCGATGACGATATCTGTCAGGGGATTGTAGATGAGCCTGTCGGCGCGCAGATAGCGCTCGCCGAAATAGGCTCGGACATCGCCTTCAGCGACAATCGGGCCGTCGTCATATTCGCGCTCAACAATATCGGCTTCGAACAGGATGCGGTCGGCCTCACTCGCCGATCCGCTCGCAGCCGGGGGCTCTTGCGCCAGAGCGGCGGGCGCAAGGAAACCTGCAGCCGCGCCTGCAAGCACTGTCGTCACGAACAGGCGCGCTATGAGGCGGTTACTGGTAGACACTGAGATGAGGCCCTTCGCCGCGCGAATCACAAGAATTATCGTTGAGTTAGAGTTATATGAGGCCGCGAATGAGGTCCAGCCAGCGCCTCAAAAGCCGCAAGAGGGGCCCCTTAGCCATCCTCCACATGCAACAGGACGGTGATTGCCGCAAGACTGGCTACGATGGCCGGAATCCAGGCCGAGAGGGCGGCCGGCGCCAACCCTGATTCGCCGATTGCTGTGGAAATCTCGGAGACAATAAAGAGCGCGAAGCCCGCGAGGATCGAGCCGACAGCCAGCTTGAATGCGCCGCCTGCGCGGGTGGGACGCATGGAAAAGGCCGCGGCGATGAGCACCATGGCGAGCAGTTTCAACGGGGTCGAACATAGATCGTGAAAACGAATGTTATAGCGCACGGTCGGAACCCCAGCCGTCTCGGCGAGCAGGATGAAGCGGGGCAGGCTCCACAAGGACAAGGTTTCGGGCGGCGCGACCCTTTCACGCAAATTCGCCGAAGTAAGCGGGGTCCTGACAGCGTAAATCGGCGTGAATTGCTCATTCTCCATGCCGGGCGCGCGAAGTCTCGCATCATGCAGCTCAAGAGTGCGGCCCGACAGAAAAGCCGCGGACGCGTCCAGTCTTTCGATGAAGGTGTGGTCCGTATCGAAGCGCCAGATCGTCACCTTTTCAAGCGCGGCTCTGGCGTCGTCATAATTGGCGGCGTTGATAATGAGCTGCCCGGCCTCGTCGGTTTGGCGCAGCCAGATGCCGTCCCCGAAAATGCTGACCAGGTTGCGGTCTCCTCCTTCCATGCGCGACTTCAGGCTTTCGGCTTGCGACAGGAAATGCGCCGACAACGGATCGATAACTGTGATGATGAAAAACCCTGAGAGAGCGGCAATCAGCGCAGAAGGGCCGATGAGCCGCCAGACAGATAATCCAGCCGAGCGCATGACGGATATTTCCGAACGCTTGTTCAGTTGATGAAACATCCAGATCGAGCCGAACAAAAATACAAATGGAATGAGCGCCTGAACGAGCGACGGCGCCCGAAGGAGCGTCATGGCGAGCGCGAGATTGAAGTCGCCATCCGCCACCTTGCCGGCGAAACGCATATTTTCTATCAGATCAACAAGTATGACGAGCGCCGCCAGGACGGAGAAAAGTCCGCCCACGGCGACGACCGTGCGCCCGAGGATATAACGGAAGAGCGTGATCGGCGGCATCAGGCGGCGCCCGGCGCAAACAGACGACGCCTCGTCGGCGGCGCGAATAACAGAAAGGCGGAAGAGCCGATGGCGGCGAGCGGCGGCGCATAGATTAGCCACATCTCGCCGCTTGATCCGGCGAAGCCCTGCGCCAGAAAACCAGCAACGCGCAGTAGGAATATCGCCGCCCCGGCGAACGCGACCCTAAGAAAATCGCCACGCCGGGAATACGAACCGCCGATCATCGCATAAAGCCCGATAAAGACATAGGCGAAGGCATAAAGAGGCGAGGTGATCCGCGCATGCCCTTCGGCGACCAGCTTGGCCGCATTCTGCCGATCGTATATCTTCGTCATATCCGGGTTGAGGAGTTCGCCGAGATAACGCTCTGTCATCTCAAGCTGCAGCTCTCCGGCGTCGGGTTTCAAAGAGGATATGTCAATGGCCCAGTCCTGATACTGGATAATGTCGACAGCGCCTGTATATTGCGCGACGGTTTGTATATTGCCGTTCTTTAAAAGCAGAACGGGACCCGCGTCGGTTTCTCTTAAAATGGCCCGCTGCGCGAAATAGGTCTTTCGATCTTTTGGGTTGCGATAATCATTGATAAGAAGTCCGACGAATTGATTGCCTGGCCGGATTTCATCCACATAGATCGTCAGCCCGTCCGCAGCATTGATGAATTCTCCGCTGCGCAGGAGGGAACTGGCTAAATCGGCTCGAATATCGGCGACCATCTGCTTCATCACGCGATAAGTTCGCGGCATGAGATCGACATTGACATAAAATGTCGCCGCCGCCGCCATGGCGGTGATGATCATCAGCGGCGCTGCTATACGCAGGCGGCTGACGCCGGCGGCGAACATCACCGCGATTTCGCTGTCGGAATGAAGACGGTGAAGAGCGTAGACCACGGCGCCGAAAAGCGCGAACGGGATGATCACCGCGAGCAGGCTCGGGATAATGAGGAGGCTCAGGTATAAGAAAATGCCGAGGCCCTGCCCATGTTCTATAATAATGTCGACGCGCTGGAGAGCCTGGGTCATCCAGACAATGGCCGTGGTCACGACAAGGATCAGGACAAGAGGGGTGAGGCACTGGCGCAAGATATATTTGTCCAGGCTGCTCATGGAATCCCGTCTTCCTTTCTCCTGCGGCGTCGTTAGAGTAGCGCGCCGACCGGCCCGCTGCTCTCCCGGACGGGCCTAGCACAAACCTGTCAGCCGCCGAAAGCGCTTCCGTGCGCCGGCGCAAGAACAGGAAAAACCGAACTTGGAAAGAGGATCTTCATGCAAATCACGTTTTCCGCCGCCGCACTGCCGAAAAGCGGCGCCATTGTCATTCCGGTTTTTGAAGACGGCGGCAAGCCCAAAGCCTACGCCGATCTCGACAAGGCGACCGACGGAGCGCTGGAACGGGCGGTGAAATCAGCGGATTTCAAAGGCAAGAAGGGCAAGGCGGTGGATGTCGTCGCCCCGGCGGGGCTTGGCAACAGCCGCATCATTCTTGTGGGCGCTGGGGATTCCAAAAATTTCTCGGCGCTTGAAGCCGAAACGCTGGGCGGCGCTGCGGCGGGACGCCTTCTTTCCGGCGCTGACAAGTCGGCGGCCTTCGCTCTTTCAGGGCTGACGGTCAAAAAGCTGCCGGCCGACGAACTAGCGGCGCATATGGCCAATGGCGCCCGGCTTAAGTGTTATCGTTTCGATAAATACCGCACCAAGGAAAAGAAAGAAGACAAGCCGGTCCTGACCAAAATCACGGTTTCAACGTCGTCGACCAAGGCGAAAGAGATCTACGCCGATCTCGAAAAGGTGAGCGACGGGGTCTTCCTGACACGCGATCTCGTTTCGGAGCCGGCGAATATTCTTTATCCGGACAGTTTCGCCAAGCGTTGCAAGGAGCTGGAAAAGCTCGGGCTCAAGGTGACGGTGCTCACCGAAGCGCAAATGAAAAAGCTTGGCATGGGCTCGCTTCTCGGGGTGGCGCAAGGATCAGTGCGCGAACCCAAACTCGTTGCGATGGAATGGATGGGCGGCAAGAAAGGCGATGCGCCTGTGGCTTTCGTCGGCAAGGGCGTCACCTTCGATACGGGCGGCATTTCGTTGAAATCGGCTCCGGGCATGGAAGACATGAAATGGGACATGGGCGGCGCCGGCGCGGTGACGGGCGCGATGGCGGCGATCGCCGGGCGCAAGGCGAAAGCGAATGTGGTCGGCGTAATCGGGCTTGTAGAGAACATGCCGGACGGCAACGCGCAGCGTCCGGGCGACGTGGTGACCTCCATGTCGGGCCAGACCATCGAAGTCCTGAACACAGACGCGGAGGGACGCCTCGTGCTCGCCGATGCGATGTGGTGGACGCAGGAAACCTATAAGCCGAAAACGGTCATTGACCTGGCGACGCTGACGGGCGCGATCATCGTTTCGCTCGCTCACGAATTTGGCGGGCTTTTCACCAAGGACGACAAGCTCGCCAAGCAGCTCGACGCCGCAGGCGAAACGTCCGGCGACAAGCTGTGGCGCATGCCGCTGACGCAGGCCCATGACGAAATGATCAAATCCGACATCGCCGACATGCAGAATATCGGCGGCAAGGGCGGCGGGTCGTCGACGGCGGCGGCATTTCTGGCGCGTTTCATCAAGGAAGACGTCTCCTGGGCGCATCTCGATATCGCCGGCATGGCCTGGACCACAAAGGACAAGCCCACCTGTCCCAAAGGCGGATCGGGCTTCGGCGTGCGTCTTCTTGATGAATTCGTGCGGGAAAATTACGAAAGCTAACGCGATAAAAGGAGCAGCATCATGAAGCTATTGGCGATTATCGCCGCCATCATCATCCTGGTTGGCGTTCTCGGCGTCGTGATGCTCGCACAAAAATCGAGAAGCGGCGCGCCGCCGGGCCTGACGGATGGCGCGCTGGCGCCCTGTCCCTCATCCCCGAATTGCGTCTCCAGCGAACCGGGAACGCCGGAAAGTCATGCGGTTGCGTCTTTGTCGCTTGAGGCGTGGGAACGGCTGCCGCAACTGATCGGAGAGAAGGGCGGCCGCGTCGTCGCCCTTCGCAATGATTACATCGGCTCGGTGTTTACGACACCGCTTCTTGGTTTCGCCGATGACGTGGAATTTCGCCGCGGCGAAACGGAAGTGCATGTGCGTTCCGCTTCCCGCGTCGGGCATAGGGACATGGGCGCCAACCGCGAACGCGTTGAGATGTTGCGGACAGCTCTCGCGGAGTAAGCCATGACCGAAGTCATGTTCTATCACCTCGAGCGCGGTCGTCTTGAGGATGTGTTGCCGGGGCTTCTGGAAAAAACACTGGAGCGCGGCTGGCGGGCGGTGGTGCGCGCCTCCTCGCGCGAGCGGGTCGAGGCGCTTGATACGTTTCTGTGGACCTATCGCGAAGAGTCGTTTCTGCCCCATGCTGCGGCGGGGGACGGTGAGGGGCAGCCGGTCTGGCTGACCGATGGCGATGACGCGCCCAACAAGCCTGACATCCTGTTTCTGACGGACAATGCGTCCGCCGAGGCGAAGGCCCTTGGCGGTTTAACCCGCTGTGTGACGATTTTCGACGGACGCGACGAGGATGCGCTGGGGGCGGCGCGGCGGTTCTGGAAAGAGGCGAAAGCCGCCGGTCATGACGTCGCCTACTGGAAGCAGTCGCCGGAAGGCCGCTGGGAAAAACAGAGCTGAGGGCCGCAGGATATGGGCGGCGTCGATGTCGATCTTTTCCGCAATCTGCTTGAGGCGCGCCGCGCCGAGCTGTTGGCCCTTTCCAACGCCGCGAAAGATGCGCGCAAGCCGGTGGAGCTCGACCAGCAGTCTATCGGCCGCCTCTCGCGTCAGGACGCATTGCAGCAACAGGCCATGGCCAAGGCCCAGGACGCGCGCCGGGCCGGCGAGCTTCGCCGGATCGAGGCGGCGCTGAAACGCATTGATGAAGGCGACTATGGCTATTGCGCGGAGTGCGGCGAGCCGATCCCTGAAAAGCGCCTCAAGATCGACCTTACGGCAACTCGCTGCGCCGGCTGCGCCGCTTAGGCGTTGACTGCGAGAAATGCGATATAGGCGGCGTAGCCGGCCACCAGAAGCGCGCCTTCCCAGCGTTCGATCCGGTTGCGCGTAGCGGCGAAGAGCACCAGCGCCGCAGTCGCCGCAGCCATGATCCAGTTGTCGAAACGGATAATGGCGAAGGGGGCCGCCACGGGGTGAACAAGCGCGGTGGCGCCGAGAATGCCAAGCGTGTTGTAGATGTTCGAGCCGATCACATTGCCGAAAGCGAGATCGCTTTTGCCGCGCAGGCTGGCGACGACTGACGTCACAAGTTCGGGCAGGGAGGTGCCGATGGCGACTATTGTGAGGCCGATAAGCGTTTCCGAAACATTGAGCGAGGTGGCGATGCCAATGGCGCCGCTGACGAGAAGTTTGGCGCCGCCCGCCAATAGAGCGAGCCCAGCCGCAGCAAAGATGAGGGAGGGCAGGAGCGGTCGCGGCTCTTCATGGGGCACGTCAAGGAGATGGGCTTCGGCGGCGCGCTTTTCCGTGACATACGCGACGACGATATAGGCTACGAGAGCGAAGAGGAAAACGCCGCCCGCGATGCGCCCATACTCGCCTGTCATCGAGACGCCGATGGCCATAAGTGTCGCAGCGATAAGGGCCGGCGCGTCGCGGCGGAAACCTTCGCTCGCCACCGGCACAGGCGCTATCAGCGCCGCAACGCCTAAAATCAGAAGAATATTGGCGATGTTCGAGCCCACCACATTGCCGACCGCGACGCCAGGCGAGCCGGCCAAAGCGGCGCCCAGACTGGAAACCAGTTCCGGCGACGAGGTGCCGAAGCCCACCAGCGTCACCCCGATCAGCAGTTCGGAGAGGCCGAAGCGTCTCGCGATTGAGGTCGCGCCACGGATAAGCGCTTCCGCGCCAACGGTTAAAAGGACGAGACCGATTGCGATGAAAAGCCAGAACATGAAGAGTGCGCCCATTGAGACTGGCATCGGCATATAGGAAGCCGCCGCAGCACCGCCAGAGGCAGGCGTGCTGTACGCGAATTATTTTTCCGTTTCGCCCAGCCGGAACCGGAAACGGGCGGCCGCCACAGGCGAAGCTTCGTCTTTCTGCCAGCCCAGCGCCTCGACAAAGGCGAGACGCCGGCCGATGCGTGTGAACCGGACCCGGGCTTTCATGTCCTGGGCCTTGGCGGAGCGGAGATAGTCTACATCGCAATTGACCGTGGCGACGGGCTGTCCGCCGCCGAGCCGGGCGGAGAGCGCAGCCTGTGCGGAGAATTCGAGAAACGCGGCGATGGCGCCGCCATGTAGCGCGCCGATCAACTTGTTGCCGATATGGCGTTCGTCAAAAGTCAGCGTGAAAACGATGTCATCGCCATCGGGCTCCGCCGAAAAACCGAGCCATTTCGCGATGGGCGCCGCCGCGGCGTATTGTTCGATCAGGTTCAACTCGGTCACAGGCGGGACTCCCGGCCCGGTCCGCGCGCGCCGATGATAAAGGCGCCGCTGCCGGTGGCGACCAGCCGGTTGGCGGCTTCGTCGGTCAACTGCCCGCTCACATAGGCGATATCGCCGCGAAGGGCGTTGCATTCAGCCGCACAGACGACGCGCCCGCCCGGACCAACCTCGCTCAGATAATCGGTGCGAAGGTTGATTGTGGCGACCGGTTTCAATTCGTCGAGCGCTGTGAAGGCGGCCAGACCGAAAATGGAATCCATGATCAGCGTCAACAGCGCGCCATGCACTTTTCCACTCGCATCGCAAAAATCATCGGGAAGAAAAACCGAGAAAGTGGCCTTGTTGCGTCCGATCAGCAACGGCTTGAGATTGAGCGTTTTGAACAGCGAGTGTTCATGCAAAAGCCAGTCGCGCGCGCTTTGCAGCATCGCGCCCACGGCGGGGTTGATCTCGGGAGCGTCATCAGCCATGGCCGGACGCTAATCGAAAGCGCCTCAGGAAAGAAGCCTTCGCAGCAGTCCGCCTTTAGGCGTTTTGCGGGCGAGGAGATAATGCGTGCTGGATGGCGCATGAAGACGGCCGTCGGCGCCGACAAACTCTTGCAGCGCTTGCGTCATGTCTTCGACCATCAGCGCAATCAGCCGGTCGCCGTCCGGGTCGTCAGGCTCCAGGACCGGCTGCAAAGCGCCGTCGGCGGCTGGCCGGCCGAGAAACAAAACGTCGAACAGCACGAAATCTTCGATGGCGGGGAGCGTTGTCGGCAAGGTCAGCGTCTCCAGCGCGTCGATCTTCAGCCGGGCGCCTTTGGCCAGCGTCTTCAAGCGGCCGGCCTTTCCGAAGGCGAAGGGGCCGAGCGGCAGCAGGTCGTTCCCAAGATGACGACCGACCGCCTTTTCGAACGCGGCAAACACCGGGCTGGCCTCTTCGGCTGGCCGCCAGACAGAAATCGCGGCGCGGCCGCCGGGCTTCAGGACGCGGCGGATTTCCGCCATGGCCTTTTCCTTGTGGGGAAAGAACTGGAAGCCTTGCTGGCAAAAAAGGATATCGAAACTGTCGTCGTTGAATGGCAAATCGTCTGCCGCGGCGATCTGATAGTCAATTGAGCATGCCGATGACTGCTTCTTCGCGACCTCGAGCATAGCCGGAGCAATATCAACGGCGTTGATCGTAATGCGGTCGCCAAATCGTTCCGCAAGTTTGCGCGACACGGCGCCTGTGCCGCAGGCGAGGTCGAGACAGCGGTCGCCAGGTTTGGCGAGCGCCGCCATTTCTTCGGCGAAAGGTGTAAAAAATCCGGGCGTCAGATAGGCTTCGTAAAGCTCGGGCGGGGTGCGCCCAGCGATAAAGTCCTGCATTTTCGTCATGAGCAACTCTCCCCTTTTGCTCTTTTGTCGGTATCAGCGTTCCTTCAATCGTTCCTCTTCATACTGAATGCCCCAGCCGATGATGAGACGCCACAGGGCTTCGGCCATTTCCGGCGGCATACCGGCGGTTTCGGCCCGCGCCTTCACCTTTTCAATGACGTCGCGATTGCGCCAGGGGACCGAAGCCTCCGATGCGGAGCGCTTGAAGACCCAGGCCCGGTCCACATAGGTCCAGCGTTCGGAGAGAAGATCGACAAGCGCCCGGTCGACGCGGTCAATCTCGGCCCGGACATCCTCCATGCTTTCGCAGTCGGCGGCTTTTTTCATTTCTCTTTCCCCATGGTCGAGCCGCCAGCATGGCGGGTCCCGCGCGCTTTCGCAAATACCCTCTCAAGCTTCGGCTTTTGCTTCTTCATAGGCCTCAAGGGCGGCGAGCCAGTCGGCCTCTGTTTCTTCGATGGCGGAAACGAGCGCCGCGCGTTCTTTTTGGAGCTTCGTGGCGCGGGGCAGGTTTTTCTCGTAAAGACCCGGCTCGGCCAGCGCCTCGTCGAGGCGGCGCAACGTGTCGTTCAGCTTGTCGAGACGGGCCTCAATGTCTTCGGCTGATTTTTTCAGGGGCTGCAGGGCGCGGCGCGCATCGGCGGCGGATTTGCGCGCAAACTCCTTTTCATTCACCGCAGGTTTGTCGGCTCCGTCTTTCGATGCGGCCCTGTTCGCGGCAAGCACAAGCTCGCGATAATCGGACAAGTCGCCGTCATAAGGGTTCGCTTCGCCTTTGTTGACCAGCCAGAGCCGGTCGGCGACTGCGGAGGCGAGGTGGGCGTCATGGGTGATCAAAAGCACCGCGCCCTGAAAATCATTGAGCGCTTCGATCAGCGCTTCGCGCGCGCCCATGTCGAGATGGTTTGTCGGTTCGTCGAGAATGAGCAGATGCGCGCCGTGAAAGGTGATCAAACCGAGGAGGAGCCGCGCCTTTTCCCCGCCTGACAACTTGTCGACCTTCGTGTCAGCTTTTTCCGGGCCGAAGCCGAGCCGCGCCGTCGCCGAGCGCGTTTCCGCTTCCGTGGCGTCGGGGATCAGCGCGCGCACATGATCATAAGCCGATTGGTGCGGTTTCAACTCGTCGAGTTGGTGCTGGGCGAAATACGCAACCTGCAGTTTCTTATGTTTGAAGATGTCGCCTGAAAGCGGGGCGAGCCGCCCGGACATGGTTTTCACCAGCGTGGACTTGCCTTCGCCATTGGGGCCGAGGATGGCGATGCGGTCGTCATTGTCGAGCCGCAGATTTACCTTTTTGAGGACGGGTTTTCCTTCCTCATAGCCGAGGTCGGCGTCGACCACGCGAATGATCGGCGGCGCCATCGCCTTCGGATTGGGAAAGTGAAACGGAATGGTGCGTTCGGAAATCGGTTCGGCGACCTCTTCTAGGCGCTCCAGCATCTTGATGCGGCTTTGCGCCTGTTTCGCTTTCGACGCCTTGGCGCGGAACCGGTCCACAAAGGCTTGCATATGGCGCCGGCGCGCGTCCTGGCGCGCCTTGAAAGAGGCGGCCTGCGCCCGGGCCTCGGCGCGCTTTCTTTCATAAATATCGTAGCCCCCCGGATGTACCGACAGCTTGCCGCCTTCGAGCGCCATGATGTGGGTGACCGAGTTGTTGAGGAGCGAGCGGTCGTGAGAAATGATGATCGTCGTATAAGGGTAGCGGCGCAGATAGGTCTCAAGCCAGATCGTGCCTTCAAGGTCGAGATAGTTCGTCGGCTCGTCGAGAAGCAGGAGGTCCGGCGCGGCGAAGAGGACGCCCGCCAGCGCCACGCGCATGCGCCAGCCGCCGGAAAATTCCGAACAGGCGCGCCGTTGATCCTCCGCTGAAAAGCCGAGGCCAGAGAGAATGGCCCCGGCCCGCGCCTCGGCGGAATGGGCCTCAATATCGGCGAGACGGGTCTGGATTTCGGCGATGCGGTGGGGATCGGTCGCGGTGTCGGCCTCGGCGATCAGCGCCGCGCGTTCCTTGTCCTGCGCCAGCACCGTGTCGAGGAGTGACACATTGGAGGAGGGGGCTTCCTGTTCAACGGAGCCCAGCCGGCGGTTCTTGCGGATCGAGATCTCGTCTCCGCCCGTATAGATCTCGCCCTTGATGATCTTGAAGAGGGTGGACTTGCCCGTGCCGTTGGCGCCGACAAAGCCCACCTTCCAGCCGTCGGAAATCGCCGCCGTCGCCTGATCGAACAGAACGCGGCCCTCGATGGAATAGGTGAGGTCGTTGACATGCAGCATGGCGGGCGGCTTTTAGCCTCGCCTTGGCGCAAGGGGAAGGCCCCCGCGAGAGACGAAGTCCCGCCGCCGACAAGCATCAGCCCCGATATGGATCTGGATCAAAAACCAGACGCGGCCAGACGCGGGACGGGCGCCGTTACGCCTTTGTGCTTTGCCGGTTGATAATCATGTTCAGCTTCAACTGGCGCAACTCTTTTCGCCAGTGCAACATGCGCTAATTCCCATGCTGATGAACATTATATTTCTCGTTCACTGCGTTTGCCTTCATTTGTGAAATATTTGTTGCATGAAGCAGGCCGGAATTGATTGGCGCGCCCGTTATTCCCATATCTCAAAGGAAAAAGAAGAGAGGAGGGACGAGAGATGATGGGGCGTTTCATCAATATGCTGATTATGCCGTTTCGCGCGGCCGGGAGATTGTTCAAAAGAAGTTTTAAGGATGCGCGGTCGGCGGGACGAACCGCGGCAAATGCAGGCGGCGCCGTCGTGGCGAGCGCAGCGGGTTCGGATTTACTGGAAGAGGAATATCGCGAAGAGCCGCCTTCGGGTATCGAGTCGGCGCTCTTCACCCAATTGCCGCGGCCGCGCCTGACAGAACGCGCCGCGTCGGAGCTTAGCCTCGAACAGGCGGCGGACTACGCGAATAACGCAAAATCATTTTACAGCTACGGATTTCCCATTTTCGCGCGCGGCGATTTTTTCTACGAAGAAGTGGAGCAGGATTATCTGAACGCCGCGCTTGGCTTTGACCGGGACAGCATTGACCGGCGTTTTCTCGAGGTGACGACGCTGTTCCGGAAAACGCTTAACGACAATACGCGGCGCATGCTGCTCTACTGGCCGGCCTTGCTGTTTGCGCTGTTTTTCGGGGCCGCTTTTCTATTGGCGCGGGCCGGCGTTCCGGCGCCGGCGGTTTCAATGGCAAAACCGCTTCACGGCGCGGCCATGTGGTTTTCCATCGCGGCCGCGTCTGCAATCATGACCGTGTTTTTAATCTATTCCTGGCCATATAAGGTCGTGCAGCAGCGCAACCTCTTGAATCTCGACAATTACATCACGTCGAAATTTGCGCGCATCAACAATAACTTTCAGGTGGCCAAGCGGCGGGCGCTGAATGTGGAGCGCGACAAACGCATGGGTCAGCGCGAAGAATTGAAGGATGAAGCGGGGTCGTGGACGCTCGCTTATCACTGGTTCGCCATGCGGCTGTTTCTATGCGAACTTGTCCTGCGCAACAAATTTTACCAGATGCGACGGAACACGACGCTTTACTGGGTCGGCGGTCTTGCGCTCACGCTTGTCGGTTTCGCCGCGCTCGCCCTGATGATGGCGATGGAGGGCGCTTCGCTCACTTTGCTTGGCGTCATGGGGGCGGCCGCGTTTTCATATCTCGCGGTGATGGCGGTCCTTCTTCGCGGCGCCACGGGGATGATGTTCCGAGTCGTCGAATCGAATGAGTGGAGCCGGTTTCACACCGTCGATATCGCCGCCACCATCCGGGATCACGTGGGCGAGGACAAATTGCAGATCGTCACTTTCCGCGACCGCAACCGGTTTGAGTAAGCTAGTGTCCCTGATGGCCGGAGGCGTCCATGCGCGGTCGCGCCTCGAACATGACGGTCATGGGCTCGGCGTTTTCGAACTCTAGGGTGATCGCCGCTTCTTCGCCTTCCGCGATCGCCTCTGAAATGCCGATCAGCATGATATGGGCGCCCCCGGGCGCCAACGCCGTCATTTCATGGGGCGGCAAAGCGATGCCGTTCGCGGCGGGCGCCATGCTGGCGACGCCTTCGTCGCTCATCTGCGTTTCATGAATTTCCACAGCCTGGGCGCCGTTATATTTCACGGCGAGGAGACGGTCGGGAGCATCCCCGCCATTGCAGAGTTCCACATAGGCGGCGCTCATGGGCGCGCCTTCGCCCGCGGCGCGCACCCATGCGTCGCCGGCGGTGATTCCATCGCCTGCGCAGATCCCGGTTTCTTCGCCGGCGCAGGCGGAGAGGGCGATCGCGGCGGCCAGTGACAGGCTGCGAATGATGTGCATGTTTATGCTCCTGAATTCGGTCGCCGTTTTCGGTTGGGAAGGGGCTCTGAAGCGGTTGGCGCCCGGAGCGGATAGGGTTAAGACGGGCCAAAGTAAAGGACAAGAGCGTTATGGATGCCAACGAAGTCGCCCGCCTGCAGGACTATCTGCGGACCAAGTTCGCACTGCCGAGCCTGACGGTGCGCGAGCGGCCCAACAAGGACGACTCGGCTGAAGTCTATCTGGGCGAGGAATTCATCGGCGTCATCTTCAAAGATGATGAAGAAGGCGATGTTTCCTATGACTTCAACATGGCGATCCTTGAAATAGACCTGCCAGAACGGCCAGCCAGCTAAGAGGTGACCTTTGCCCGGGGCGCCAACGGGTTTTGTCGGAAAGCTGTCGGCTGAACGTCCCTTGCTCACTTCGGGGGTGACTGCGCTCGCGCTGGCTGTCCTCGGCGTGCTCGGCGCGCGTCATCATCCGGGACCGCTCACGGGCGAATTGATCCTGCGCTTCGTCACCGCGGCGGGGCTTGTGGTTTGCGCGCCCATGGCGCTTGCGGCGCTGACGCCATTGCGGCCCTTGCTGCGCGCCTTGTTTCTGGGCTCCGCTTTCCTTCTCTCCGCCTTGCTGCTCGGTGCTGTCTTCGGCGCATTCGGTTCGCGTTTTTCCTTACCCGCGCCGCAAGCGCCTATTGGCGCAGCGGTCGGGTTGTTCGCATTCTTTGCGGCGCTTGCGCCCTTGACGCGCAGCACGATGCGCCTTGGCGGCCTCGGTCCCATCGCGGCCGCAACCGGCGTCGTGGGCGGCATCGGTTATCTTGCGCTTGAAAATCTCCTGTCGTCGCCATTCAGCGGCGCCGCTTCGGCAATTGCTTTGACGGCGGGTGTCTGCGTCGGCGCCGGCGTCGGCGCCGATTACGCCCGGCACTTTGCCCGCGGTCTGACTGCGCAGGCGTCCGCCGCCTCCGCAGGTCATACGGCGATTGCACCAGCGGCTTTCAGTTTGCTTGCCGCCACGGCCTGGATGGTGGTGGTCACTTTCAAGGCCAATTACGGCGTCATTGGCTGGCGCGATCTCATCGCGGCAGGGATTGAAGTTTTGCTCGCTTCAACCTCGGCGCTCGTCTTCTCCGCCGCCGCGCTGGCGCTGGTCCGGCCAAGCGAGCAAACGGCGGTAGAAGAAAACCGGCGTCGCCAGCGCTTTGCGGAGGGCTGGCGCCCGTTTCGCCGACGCCTGCCCGCGACGACGGCGACAGCGGCGGCCGCTATCGCCGGCGTATTGGTCGTGATCGCCCTGTTCGAGGCGGGGCTTTCCGAAGCGGTGAGTTTCAGCGTCTTTTTGATCCTTATCCTCATTGCGTCGGGGCTTGCCTTCGTTTCCGTGCGCACCAGCCTGCTCATCACCTTGCTTTTGTTCATCAGCACGGTCTTTACGGGATATGTCTACGCCGTCCTTGCGATGCCCGCGCCGCCCATGGCAGACCGTTTTGCGGCGCTTACTTTAAGCGCCATCGCCTTTTCCCAATTGACGGTTAGCTGGCGAAACGCCGGCGATATCTGGCGCAACGCTCGGGACATCGCCCAGAACGCCATGTGCGACGGCTTGCGCCGCTTCGCGATTGCTTTCGGAGCCGGCGGCGCTGCGACGGTCGCGGCCGCACACGCTTTTTCCTGGGAAGCGGGCATTGCAACCGCCGCCTATTTCGCGATCGTCGCGGGGATCGGGTTGTTTCTGGCGCCGTTTCTGATGGTCGCGCTCAGCGCCCAGTTCCAGCGTTATTGATGCTTACTCGCCGGCGATGCGGGTCTGATCGAGTTCGGCCACGAATTTCTGCACGGCGGCATCGATGGCGCGCCATTCCGGCAGATAGGGCCGTTTAAAGCGATAGCTCACTTCGATCGTCTCGCCATATTCATATTCGCGCCAGCAATCGGGGCTGGTGATTTCTTCTTTTTCCTTAAAGCAGAAAACCGCCGCCGTGCCGCCATTCGCGTCTGCGCCCACAAACAGTTCGGTGTCGGCGTAGCCGTTGGTAGGCACGTTGGAGCGCTGGTCCTTGAAGGTGAACTTGGTGAGTTGATAGGGGGTTCTGACGCCGCGCGGATCGACGGTTTGCGGGAGGTAAAGCCGCTCGAACCTTTCCGCCTCCGTGAACATGGAGGAGCGTTTTGAGATGACGATATCGATGCGGCGCGTATCCGGCTCGTTCTCGATGAATTCCTTGCGCTGGGCCGGCGCATAGCCGTTCATGGTCGGCCACAGGGCGTATAAAACAACCTCGTCGCGGGCGCCGCCGCGCCGGGCGCGGGGATAGACGGTGTAGTTCGCCGCCGGGGCGAAAACGATCCCGCCGATCTCGACGCGCACCGGTTCTTCGGTGATCGCCGGGCTCGGCGTATTGCCGGAAAAATCGTCTACGCTCGGGCCCACATAATAATAGAGAAAAATCGCGCACAGGACGAGCGTCGCCATGAAAATGCCGAGCGGATAACGCCAGCTCGATTCCTGTTTGATTTCTTCGCCGCCGAAACCGTAGCCGTTACTCATTGGACCGCCCTGACGTCACTGCCCCAAACTCCCTAGGGGGAGGTCATTAGCATGGAGCGGCTGGGAGTAAAATGGCGCGTCCGGTCCGGCGGCGTACGCTTTTCGGCCGGGCGCGCCTTGGACGGGGCCTTTAAAGGGCGTCGATCATCTCCGCCACCAGAGGATGGCGCACCACATCCTCCCGGGTGAAGCGGATGGCCCGGACATTATCGAGCGCTTCCAGCTTGTTCACCACATCGGATAGACCGGACATGCCGGGCAGGAGGTCGCTCTGCGCCGGATCGCCGGTCACCACCATGGAGGAATTCCAGCCGAGCCGTGTCAGCAGCATTTTGAGCTGGCCGTAGGTGCAGTTCTGCGCCTCGTCGATGACGATATAGGCGTTGTTCAGCGTCCGCCCCCGCATATAGGCGATGGGCGCAATCTCGATAACCCCCTCGGCCATCAGCGCCTTCAGCCGCTTTGACGAGATCCGGTCGCACAGCGCGTCATAAAGTGGGCGCAAATAAGGGGAGAGTTTTTCCTCCATGTCGCCGGGGAGGAAGCCGAGGCTTTCGCCGGCTTCGACCGCGGGCCGGGAAAGGATGATGCGTCTCACGGCGCCGGAATCGAGCGCTTCGACGGCTTTGGCGATGGCGAGATAGGTTTTACCGGTGCCGGCGGCGCCGCAGGCGAAAACAAGCGGGACTTCATCGATGGCGTCCAGCATTTTCTGCTGGGAG
Source organism: Parvularcula sp. (assembly GCA_002704915.1). Lineage (GTDB taxonomy): Bacteria > Pseudomonadota > Alphaproteobacteria > Caulobacterales > Parvularculaceae > Hyphococcus. The sequence continues at coordinate 7,297 of PAIP01000029.1, read as the reverse complement.
TCATTCTGGGCACGGATGTTTTTTCGGTACTTCTGATCGCTCTGTCCGCGGGGCTGATTTTGGCGATCGTATTTATTGTCGTCCAATGGGGACCATTGCGGCTCGTCAAAGAGCCGCCGGACATTGGAATCTTCACCGTAATGCACAAGCTCCTGCATGCGCCGCGCTGCGCGGCGCGCCGTGCGTTTGGCCATCTACGCCTCCAGATAACAAATTAAAATATGGGGAAGTCGAAATGATTGCGGTGAAATGACGAGTGTGACGTAACAAACAGCGTAAGAGAAACCTTGCGGGCATCGCGCCTGACCGGATTTCCTCTATGCTGTCACACTGCATTCCGACGCCCGATACTCCTTCGACTGCTGCGGGATTAAACCGCAGCGGTATTGAGAGGCGCTTCCGCGAATCACTCGACGAATTCACTATAACGCGTTTTCGGCTCCGCGCCGAAAAGTTTTTCGGGCGTCAGAAAAAATTCGCAAAGGTTAATGGACGTGCGGCTGTGAAGTCCGTAGCGGCTAATGCGCCTTGGCGCGGAAATGCGCGGCAGCCAGTTTTGCGTTCGCTTCCGGCGAATAGTTGCTCCAGGAGCTGCGTCCGCGCGAAGCGTCAACGACGAAAATGGATTCGCTGCTGCGCAAATAGGGCGCGATGGCGTTGCGCACGCCGACAGCGGTGAGTTCGCATGTCACATGCCAGACGTTATCTGCGATGCGGAACGCCGGACCGAGCGACATCATCGCTGCTTCGACGCGGCTGGCCGCGCCGCTCACCACATCGAAGATCACAATGAAATTTGCGTCGCAGGCTTCGGAGGTTTCACTGCGCACGCCGCCATTCGTTTTAGGGTCGTTTGCCTTGGCGTCATGACCGTTAATATGAGGCGCTTCTTCGCTGACGACATTCTCGCAGTCATTGCGCTTGCCGAAAGTCTTAAGCGTAGCCCTGGGCTCCGCCGCGGCACTGGACCCAAAGAAAGTTGAGAAGACGGTTTCGCGTTTGGCCTCGCGCCAGGAACGCCCGCCAGCGGGAGAGACAAGCGACCACGCGGCAAGGCGCCCCTCAAGCGCAAATTTGCGCATCTGCTGAGTCGTATAAGGCCCATAGACCTTTTCCTGGACCTTAATGCACCAGTTTTCGGTAGCCAGCATTGGCTTTCCTCATTCGCTTCCGGCGCGCACGCCTTTCTTGCCGAAGCTTTGAGCAAAACCCGCGCCAGTTGTCTCGATAGGCTCCGGCGACGTCGTGTCTTCAATCACTTGGTCAAGGCGCTCGGCGCTTCCCGTAAAGACAATACCGACGCCCTGATCGTGGCGCCGCACGACTTTTGCGTTCATTCGTCCCAAAACGAGATGGGCGCCAAGCGGCGGCCGCGGTGAAATGTTCAACGATGCGCCCGTAAGCGAGATGTCCGATATGGAACACTGCACCTCGCGGCCGTCCTCAAACCGGACAGTTGCGGGCGAATCCTGTTTGACGCGGGGGTTGATGCGCCGGTCGGCGCCGCGCGGACGGTTATTCAACGCCGAGGTGAGGTGATCGGCGATAATCGCTTGTCGCTCGCGCCTTTTTGGATAGCTGACGGCAAAGGTGTTGTTTGCGGAGCGAACCACCTTTCCTTCGATCCGGCCGAGCTGATCGACATAGAGAACGATGGTGTGTCCGATGCGTGGCGGAAATTTTGATCGCAGCATGGCGCCGGCGGCGGAGATGTTCAGCACCTCGGCCTCGCATTCCACGCCCTTTTCGGTCAGGAAACGGCATTTCAGAGGCATGGAGACGCGGCGATGCCGGCGCCGTTCGTCTTCAGATTGCGAAGCGCCGCCTTGCGGAGCCTGCACGCTATCCTGTTCCGATTTGGAGTTAACCATGGCCAGCCCAATATGATGAGGTTTCCAGAAAATCTTACGGGCGCTTAGTGAACAAAGGTTTGCGCTGTTGCGTCGCCTTCGTTAATCATTTTCACTAAGTTTTTACGAGCGCCGGATGTCGAAAACGCAAGCCGAAAGGGGAGAGGGATGGGTTTCCCTGCTGTTCAATCCCCCAAATCCGGTCGCGGCTATCGGCGTCATCCTGACCTTTGTTCATCTTGTAATGGTTCTCGCGCCTGACCGGCTGGGCGCACGCCTGTGGCGCATGTTCGATCTGGCCCCGGCCCGCGTGCTGCGGTCCGCGGACGAAGGGAATTATATTGCCGTCGCTAGAGAATTTCTCGGTTACATGTTCTTTCACGTTAACCTTACGCACCTCTTAATCAATCTGGCGGCGATCTTGGGATTGGGAGGCTTTATCTGCCGTGAAATGCAGTTTCATGCGCGCGAACGCAAAAGCGACGCGCCCGCGGCGTTTATTGCTTTCTTTATTCTTTGCGGCATGGCGGGCGGACTGGCCTATGTCGTTGCGGCGCCGGCTTCTTATGCGCCCATGATCGGCGCATCCGGCGCTGCGGCCGGGCTTGCCGGCGCCAGCATGTGGGTGCTTGTCACGCGAGACAGCGAAGGCGGCCCCAGTGGCGGAGTTTTTCGCAACGGTGCTATTCTGGCGCTGTTTTCCGCAATTGTGATTTCTTTAAGCTTCTTTCTGGACACCTCGAATCTGAGCCGGTTTTTGTTCGGCGCCACCAGCGCCTGGCAAGCGCATATCGGCGGATATGTGTTCGGTCTCTTGAGCTATCCATTGTTCGAGCGGTTCGCCGGCCGCGGGAGATAAGATGAAAAACGCCTTACAATATGCGCGGTTCGAAGTCTTCCGGCGCCTGCTGGGCCCGTTTTCGGCCGGGACCCGCAAGGCGCGCATGGCGCAGCTCGAAACGGTCATGGGGTTGAAGCCGGGGATGCGCGTCATGGATCTCGGCGGACAGCCGCATATCTGGAATTTCATCGAAACGCCCCTCGATATCGTGATTTTGAATCTGCCCGGCATCGCCATGCCGGCGCCGCCGGAATCAATCCACACCTTCAAGTATGTTGAGGGGGACGCCTGCGACGTTAATCAGTATGGCGATAATGACTTCGAGTTCGTCTTCTCCAACAGCGTTATCGAGCATGTGGGGGGGCGAGGACAAACAGCGCGCCTTTGCGAAAGAAGTGAGGCGTCTTGCGCCGCGATATTGGGTTCAAACCCCGTCGATCTGGTTTCCCATCGAGGCCCATACGGGCATGCCGTTCTGGTTTGTGATGCCGGGCTTTATGCGCGCCGCCTTTATTCGCAACTGGGAGAAAAAGCTTCCGGCCTGGACGGATATGGTGAAAGGCACAACGGTGATTTCGCGCCGCGCCATGGAAGAGTTCTTTCCCGATGCGGCGCTCCTGACGGAGCGGAAATTCGCCCTGCCGAAATCTTATATTTTCTACAAAAACTGAATTTTCGCAGTGCGGCAAAGCCATTCCCGGCTTGCCCGCCGCCCGCGCTGGGCGCATGATGGCGCCAACAGGGAAGGAGACGCTGATGAAAGTCAAACACATCCTTCAGTCCAAAGGCGCCGACGTTTTCGCTGTAAAGCCTGACGATACGATCGAGGCTGCGGTTGGCGTTCTCAATTCAAAGAATATCGGCGCAGTCATGGTCTGCGATGATGGCGGCAAGGCCGTCGGCATTCTTTCCGAGCGCGACGTGGTCCGAAGGCTTGGCGAAAAAGGCCCGGAAACGCTTGCCATGCGCGTGAGCGAATGCATGACCGCTAATCCGTACACTTGCGCGCCCGATGAAACCATCGATGACTTAATGGGGCGCATGACGGAAAAGCGCATACGGCACCTGCCGGTGCAAAATGCCGGAAAGATCATCGGCGTTATCTCAATCGGCGATGTGGTCAAGCGCAAGATAGAAGAAGCCGAACAGGAAGCGGCGGCGCTGAAAGAGTATATCAACTCCTAGGCGGCGAATTCGCCTAACCCAGATAGGCCAGCGCGCTTTCGATTTGCGGGCGCGCATCGTCCACGGCTTTGCGGCCGAGCGCGATAAGCTCTTCGGCCTTGTCGAATTCAAGCAGTGAAATATGCCCCACATGGGGGGTGATGAGAACGTCCGGCGGTTCGCCGGCGAGGCGCGAGCGGGTGATGCGGTCCATCAAAATGTTGAAGGACGCAAGCATCACGGAACCAACCCCCGGCGCCTGCGCCGTGCCCGTAAACAGTTTTGCGAAACCGCCCTTCGCGTCCTGCACGGCGGGATGCATCTCGCCGAGCCGTGCTTTTCTTTGCGCCACGCCGAGATTGAACGCATCCGCGTGCAGGCCAATCGCGATCACGACGCGCGCGCCTGTGGCGCGACAGGCGGAAACCGGAACCGGATTGACAAGCGCGCCATCGATCAGCCAGCGATTGTCGACTGCGCGGGGCGGGAAAATTCCAGGCAGGGCATAGGCCGCCTGCATGGCTTCGGCCAGATCGCCGTCGCGAAGCCAGACTTCGTGACCAGTTGCAAGTTCCGCCGTGACAGCGACGAATTTGTGCGGCAGGTCCCGTATCTCCGTAGGCGGAAGATATCGAAGCATGGTCTTTTCGAGCCGCTTGCCGCCCATCAGGCCGGCGCCGTTCAAAACTACATCAACATAAGAGAGCATGCGGGTCGGGGAGAGGCTGCGCGCCCATTCTTCCAGCGCATCGAGGCGGCCTGCGCGCCAGAACCCGCCTACGAGAGCGCCGACGGAAGTGCCGGCCAGGATTTCCGGGATGACGCCCAGTTCTTCAAGACGGCGAACCGCGCCGATATGGGCCCAGCCGCGGGCGACCCCGCCTCCAAGGGCAAGGCCGAGACCCGCTTTGGCGCCGGGCGCGGGCGGCGGGCCATCGTCTTTAGACGGGGGCATATCGGTTTCGCTCATGTTGTGCGGCCTTTAATTTCCGCATAACAGCCGGTCCAGCTCGGGCTGTTACATAAACTTTTCAGCGGCGGTAGATACATGGACATTATTAAGGCGCGGAAATGCAAAATTGTTCCCGCTAGCAATGTACTGAGATTCAGAAAATTTCCCATCGCCTAATCGCCCGGGGCTATCGCCGCGGTCATGATCCCCCGTGTGGAGCTCCTCGCCTCCGGCGGTTTCGGTTGCGCCTGACGCCACAGGAGATGGACGGCGGGGCAAAGCAAAAGAAGAAGCCCGATCGTATCAAGAAAGGAGACAATGACAGTTTTTTCTGGTCCCGGCATATCCGCAAAAAGGACCGAGAGGCTCATTGAACGCATGACGAACAGCGCGCCGATCAAATAACAGACGCGCATTGGCGCAGTTTTTATGCGAGGCGCCAGCAATATGGCGATGACCGCAACGAGAAGGTCAGAGTTATGGGTCGGCATGATGAACGTCCCTGCAAGGATGAAGCAAATAACCATTGTCAGGGCGGTCTCGGTGTCGTGAAAAGCGACGGCGGCTTTTTTCAGAATGAGGCAGGCGCAGCAACACAGGACTCCGGTGAAGAGCGCCAGCGTGAACGGACTTGCTGTCCATCCCCCAAACAGAGCGTTTGTGATGAAATTAAACCCGCTCATATTTTCAGGCTGATTTTCAGGGTAGGCGTTATACAGGTTCAGATTGTGAAGGAAGTCGCTGAATGCCTGAAGGGGGTTATCAACGGCGAGGCCGTAAACGGTCAATCCGCATGTGGCGGCGATTGCTGCTGCGAGCGGCAGCCGCAGGAATGGAATGAAGAGAGCGCCTGCCCCAACGCAAATCGATAATTGCGGTTTCAGGAATAAAGCTGTCAACGCAATTGCCGCAACGAATGCGTTTCGCTTGTGAATGGACCAGATCAGGGCGGCCGCAGCCAGAGTGAGAAAGGGCGTAGGCTGACCAATGATGACCGCGATTTCGACCGCCTTTACGAGCAAGGCGATCGCCGCAAAATACAGCGCGAAACAACGCCAATGGTTCAAGGCGTAATAGCGCTGGGAAGAAACGCCAGCCAGCAGCCAGGCTGTCAACACAAACGCCAGCACCGAGAGCGTCGCCCAAACGGTTTCCGCGGTCTTAGGAGGCGAGAGCGCTGCGAGACTTGAGATTGGCCGCCAGCTTGGGGGGTAGAAAAACGGATTGATGCGAACGCCGGGAAAAACGGCTTTCCCTAGGGTTTCCAGCTCAGGTCCGTAAGGCGATCCGCCGTCGAGCCATAATCTGCCGGACAGCCAGAAATATTTGAAATCCACCGGGAAATAGGTCTGGTTGGGCCAGGCGGCCTGGGCGAGGAAAGCAAAGCCTGACAGGGCCGCGAAAACATAAGCCGCGCGGACAGCGATCGATGTCGAATGCAGAATGCGGCTGGGGACCATGAGGCTGTTGGGGCTGCTATTGCTGGCCTCAACTATCCGCGGGGCCGGTTTCCCAAGCTTTAACAGGGGTTAGAGCCTTCGGGAGAGGGCGCGGCGCTGTGGCGCGAACAATTTCACCCAAAGGGCGAAAAGGCGCTTGAATATTCGCGAACGCGCCTATAAATATCGGTTCCCCGGACATCAAAGCTCATCCGAAAAACGCGCGGGCGGCGCCGAGATTCCGTTGTGGAAATTTTGGGGAAAATCACCCCCGAGAAATCCGCGAAAAAAGTTTGAAAAATGCGTTGACAGAGCGGGATCAGGTGGCTACATCGCCCGCTCACCGACGCGGCCGGGACGGGCCGCCAGGAGCCGAAGACGGGTTCCAGGGGCGGTCTCGGGAGTGTCGGTTTTTTGTCGGCTCAACTTCGTTAACGCGGAGTTAAAGTCGGCGGCTCCAAAGCCCTTTCGGGCGGCGGGGCAGGCTCTTTGAAAATTGAATATTGAGGAAGAGAAACGTGGGCGGCGGCGTCCCAGCGAAGCTCTAGAAATAGAGCGTTGAACCCGAAAGGGTTCGATTTGGACTGACTGTCACTGACGTTTTTCTGTTTACAAACCAAACTTCGTTTATTCGAGGTTTTGTTTTGTGACGAACTACTTGTCAGTGATTTATGCGGAGTTTTCCCTCCGCAGGTCAGTTTTCAAACTCAACTTGAGAGTTTGATCCTGGCTCAGGACGAACGCTGGCGGCAGGCTTAACACATGCAAGTCGAGCGCCCTGCTTGCAGGGAGCGGCAGACGGGTGAGTAACGCGTGGGAACATGCCCTTCGGTACGGAATAGCCCCGGGAAACTGGGTGTAATACCGTATACGACCTCCGGGTGAAAGATTTATCGCCGAAGGATTGGCCCGCGTTGGATTAGCTTGATGGTGGGGTAAAGGCCTACCATGGCGACGATCCATAGCTGGTCTGAGAGGACGACCAGCCACACTGGGACTGAGACACGGCCCAGACTCCTACGGGAGGCAGCAGTGGGGAATATTGGACAAT
>PAIP01000028.1 GCA_002704915.1 Parvularcula sp. | reverse complement strand
GGCGCGCCCCAAAAACGGGAAAAACACCCCAATAATGCGAATTCTTCAATAAAACCCAGTATCGGTGAATAGTTATCCACCACCTCCGGGGCTCCCTTATGATCGAAGACAGTCCGGATGCGGAGAGGCGGTGTGGCCTGCCGTTCCCACTGGTCCGGATTGCGGCGTGCGGGCGGCGCTTCGCCTTCGCCAGCTTCAACCGGTGTTTTCGCCGGGGCGGAGGACGGACGGAGCGCTTAGTACCCGGCCGGCCGTTGCAACCGAGCCTTTGGGGAAGAGGCGGGTCTTCAGTCCCGTTGGAATTGATGATCCGTCGCCTTACGCAATCGGTTGATGGCGCTGTAAAAGCCGCGCGCGGGACGTTGAAGCGTCCATGTGCTTCTACCAAGCGACGAGGATGCTTCACGTCCCGCGCACCTCTCATATGAAACGTTCGGGCCAGGACAGGCCGCGGCGCTGACCGGCTATTCGCTCTTTACAAAACGCCACGCCGACGCCAACAGAAAGCCCATGACCGAGAAAAGCGCCTTCACCCTTCTTCATCCCCTTCGCGTGCGCTGGGCCGAATGCGACGCGCAAGGAATCGTCTTCAACGTGAATTACTTTCTCTATTTCGATGTGGGCATGACGGAATGGTTACGCGCCCTCGGCTTCGGCGGCGGCGCCATGCTGGAATTCTACACGGTTCATGCCGAAGCCGATTACAAGGGTTCGGCGCGCTTCGACGAGATGATCCATATCGGCATGCGCTGCGCGCGGCTCGGGCGAACCTCCATGACGCTGGAGGCGGCGATCTTCCGCGGCGACGACGTGCTGACACAAGGCAAGCTTGTCTATGTTCACGCCGAGCCGAAGACGCAGACGAAAACGCCGCTGCCGGAGGACTTTGTCGCGCGGGTGCTTGAGTTCGAAAAGACTGCGCCGGAACGGGGTTAGTGCAGTTTGTCTGGACGATGAGCAACGCTTTCTATCCTTCGAGACGCAAAAATTTCTTCATCCTGAGGAGCCTGTCCATGTTGGATACATGGACAGGCGTCTCGAAGGGCGGGGAAATTTTTGCTCCTCAGGATGAAGGCGCAAGCAGTTCACAGTCTCTTCGGCTCATTTCACTGGTGAGACCGAAGCCATGAACTACCGTCACGCCTATCATGCGGGCAATCACGCGGATGTTTTGAAACATGTGGTGCTGGCGCGCGTCATTGAGCATCTGAAACAAAAGGACGCGCCGTTCCGCATCTATGACGCCCATGGCGGGATCGGTTCATACGATCTCGAAGGCGTTGAAGCCGGGAAAACCCTCGAATGGCGCGAGGGTGTGGGGCGCTTGTTTTCCATGGACGGCGCGCCGCTCGCCCTTGCGCAAGAAGCGGACGCGCTGATCGCCCCCTGGCGCGATTGCGTTGCGGCGGTGAACGAAGGCGGCGCCTTAAAGCGCTATCCCGGCTCGCCGGAGATCGCGCGGCTCCTTGCGCGCCCGCAGGATCGCCTGCGTTTTAACGAGCTGCATCCCGCGGATTTCAAAACGCTGCGCGCGCGGTACGCCGGCGACAAACGCGCCGCTATCTCCGATCTCGATGCGCTGGTGTTTGTGAAAAGCCAATTGCCCCCGCCGGAGCGCCGGGGACTTGTGCTCATCGACCCGCCTTACGAAAAAACCGACGAGGCGGAGCGGGCTTTGGCGATGCTGACCGAGGGATTGAAACGTTTTGCGACCGGCGTCTTTCTCCTGTGGTTTCCGGTCACCGGCGATGGGCTCGACCGTCGCATTAAGGACGCAGTGCGGGCGATGGAGGCGAACCATCTCTGGACGATCTTGAATGTGCGAAAACCGAAGCCCGATGGCGGTCTCGCGGGGTCGGGCGTCATTGTCGTCAATCCGCCCTGGAAACTCGGGCGCGATCTTGAAATTCTGATGCCCGCGCTCGCCGAAAGGCTGTCCCAGGGCGCGCCGTTTTTCGAAATAAAAAACGCAGCGCCATGAGAAGGCGCTGCGCGGGACTTGGTCGTCAAAGGCCGGGGTTTATGTCCAGTAACGGTCCGCCTTGTAATAATCATAGGCGGCGTCGCGGGCGCCGGTGCCGTCATTTTCGGTCAGCTCGTGAAGGCTGTCGCATGGCGCCTGTTCGAGCTGTTCTTTCGAATAGGGCACCACATAGCCGCCCTTTTCTTTTTGAAAATCGAGGCTCGCCCAGGGGATGGGGTGATATTTCTCGCCGACGCCGAGAAATCCGCCGAAGCCCACAACGCCGAACATGATGTTGTTCGTCGTCTTGTCGAGCATGACGTCTTCAATCTCACCGATCTGGTCGCCTGAGGTGTTGTAGACCGGCGTGCCGATGACGCGCGAGGCGCGGATTGCAGTTGTATGTCCGGTTGCTGTCGGCATACTGATCCTCCTTTGTTTTGGTGACGTTTTGCGAACAAGCACGCCTGCGATTCGTTCCGCGATCGTCGCGCGTTGTAATGTTTCGCCGGAAGAGGAGGCGCGCTTGCGCAAAATCAACATTCCCCGCGCTTTCGAGCGCATCCACGAATGCTGGTCGCCGCATATCGCCGCGCGCGTCAATGGCCAGGACGTGCGTCTCGCGAAGATCGAAGGTTCGTTTGAGTGGCATCGCCATGACGGCGCCGATGAAGCCTTCTTTGTGGTGAAGGGCGCCTTCACCATGCGTTTTCGCGATCGTGATGTGGAGATGGAGGAAGGCGATTTCATTACGGTGCCCGCCGGCGTTGAACACATGCCGGTCGCGCAGAAGGAATGCTGGATCATGCTGATCGAAAGCGCCGGAACATCGAATACCGGTGAGCATGTCTCAGAACGCACGAAAACCGATTTGCCGGATTTGACTGTGTGAATGAAAAGGGCCGCGCAGGGGAAATCCCGCGCGGCCTAGTCGGAGGGGCTATAAAGCGATAGGCTTTCAGCGCGGCCTGTCTGGCGGTTTTATGTGGCGCGCGCGCGACTGTTTCGTGAAGGTTTCGTTGCGGTTTTTTCCTGCGCTCAGCCTGCAAGGGTGCGCAGATCGCCGGAGGCGAGTTTCGGGACGATGCGATAGGCGGCTTGCACGAAACAATAGGCCGAAAACGCGACGAGACCGGCGCCGGCGAGGCCGAGCAGGGCGCGCCCGAAAGGCTGGTTCTCAAGTATGCGCAAGGCTTCGCCGATCCCGGCGGCTTTTTGCGGCTCGGCGCTGAGCCCCGCCCAGGCGATCAGCCCGCCCACCAGCAGCAACACGGCGCCATGGGCGAACAATCCGTATTTGACCACCGGGGCAAGGCGTTCGGTGGTCTGCGTGTTGCGCATCTTTTCTTTCCACTTTTCTCGATAGGCCTTGATGAACAGATAGACGCCGACGCCCAAAGTGACCACGCCGGCGACGATGACGGCCACGCGGCCAATTTCCGATTGCATGAGCTGGGCGGTCCAGTCCTCGGTGGAGCCGCCCCCGCCGCTCTTTGAGGACGAGCCGCCCGAGGTGATGATGGTGATCGCGGATATGCCCAGCACCACATGAGTGGCGCCGGACAGGGCCTGGCCGATCCGCGAGCCGACGCCTTCGCCGTCTGAGCCTTCGTTTTCAAGGTCCATGGCCGCATCGACGAAGCGCCACAGCGCATAGGCGAAAAGCCCCGCCGCGACGATGCCGAGCAGCACGGCGCCGAAGGGCTGGCGCGAGAGGAAGGTCAAAGCGCCGCTGGAGCCTTCGGCCTGGCCGCCGGCGAAGGCGGCGTAAAGGGCGAGGGCGCCGATGATGAGATAAACGACGCCTCGGGCCGCATAGCCGGCGCGCATGGCGCCCTGCAGCATGGTGGCTTTGTTGTCGGTCATGTTGTGGAGTCCTTGGATTTCCTCTTGAACACGGCATGCGAGACAGCGGTTCCGGAAGAAATGGCGGCGCCAGCCATTGCAGCGCAGCAGGGGCTTGGCTAGTAGAGACGGAAAATCACATCGCTCCCGAAGAGAATCCGCTCCATGTCCATTCTGATCGACAAGAACACCAAGGTCATCTGCCAGGGCCTGACCGGCAAAACCGGCACCTTCCACACGGAGCAGGCGATCGCCTACGGCACCAAGATGGTCGGCGGCGTCACGCCGGGCAAAGGCGGCTCGACCTGGGAAGCGGGCGAGCCTGCAAAAGGCAAGACTCTGCCGGTGTTCGACACGGTCGCGGAAGCGCGGGAGAAAACAGGGGCCGACGCCACCGTCATCTATGTGCCGCCTCCGTTCGCTGCGGATTCCATTCTGGAAGCGATCGACGCCGAAATCCCACTGGCCATCTGCATCACCGAGGGCATTCCGGTGCTCGACATGGTCAAGGTCAAGCGCGCGCTCGACGGATCGAAGACCCGGCTCGTGGGGCCCAATTGCCCGGGCGTCATCACCCCCGATGAGTGCAAGATCGGGATCATGCCGGGCCATATCCATCGCAAGGGCCATGTGGGCGTCATCTCCCGGTCCGGCACGCTCACCTATGAGGCGGTCCACCAGACCACACAGGCCGGATTAGGACAGTCGACCTGTGTCGGCATTGGCGGCGATCCGGTGAAGGGAACTGACTTCATCGAAATCCTCGATATGTTCCTGCATGACGATGATACGCATTCGATCATCATGATCGGCGAGATCGGCGGTTCCGCCGAGGCTGATGCAGCGAAGTTTCTGGCCTCTCACAAGATCAAGAAGCCGACCGTTGGCTTCATCGCCGGCGTCACGGCGCCGCCGGGCCGTCGCATGGGGCATGCCGGTGCGCTGGTCTCTGGCGCAGACGACACCGCCGAAGCGAAAATCGAGGCCATGAAATCGGCCGGCATCGCGGTTTCGCCCACCCCGGCGGCGATGGGCCGCACGCTTCTCGAAATTCTCAAAAAATAAACGCTTTTGTCATTAATGGACTGCTCCGATTGTGATTGAAACGCGCGCCAGTTGGCGTATCTAGGGGGCATCGTCACAAAGGCGTAAAGACGGACAGAGTCATGGCCAAAGACGGGGACGCTCCCGCACCATCGGCAGGAAAGCCGGACATCGAAACGGTTCTTTCGGGATCGAACGCGCAATATCTCGAAGCGCAATATGCTCGTTATGCCGCCGATCCCGCCTCGGTCGGCGAGGACTGGCGCGCTTTTTTCGACCGCGAAACAGACGCTTCGCCCGCTTTTGAAGGTCCGAGCTGGGAGCGCAAGGACTGGCCGCCCAAGGTCAATGGCGAACTGACCGCCGCCCTTGATGGCGACTGGTCGGCGCTTGAGCCGAAACAGCTTGAAAAACAGATCAAGGCCAAGATTGAAAAGAGCCCGGTCGCCGCGCCGATCGTCGAGCAGGCGGGCGGCGTATTGCAGGCCACCAAGGATTCCCTGCGCGCGCTGATGTTGATCCGCGCCTATCGTATTCGCGGCCATCTGATCGCAGATCTGGATCCGCTGGGGCTTCAGAACAAAACCGTGCATCCGGAGCTCGATCCGGCAAGCCTGGGCTTCAGTGAAGCCGACATGGACCGGCCGATCTTTATCGACCATGTGCTGGGGCTCGAAACCGCGAGCCTGCGCCAGATTCTCGACATCCTGAAGCGGACCTATTGCGGCACCTTCGCGGTCGAGTTCATGCACATCACCGACCCGGAGCAAAAAGCCTGGCTGCAGCAGCGCATCGAAGGCCCGGATAAGGACATCTCTTTCACCAAAGAAGGCAAGCGCGCGATATACAACAAGCTTGTCGAGGCCGAAGGCTTCGAGAACTTCCTGCATACGAAATATACAGGCACCAAGCGGTTCGGGCTCGATGGCGGCGAGGCCATGGTGCCGGCGCTGGAGCAGATCATCAAACGCGGCGGCGCCCTCGGCGTTCAGGAGATCGTCATCGGCATGCCCCACCGCGGGCGTCTAAATGTTCTCGCTGCGGTGATGGGCAAACCCTATCATCACATCTTTCACGAATTTCAGGGCGGCTCGGTGACGCCGGACGACGTGGCCGGTTCCGGCGACGTCAAATATCATTTGGGCGCATCGTCCGACCGCGAATTTGACGGCAACAAGGTCCACCTCTCCCTGACGGCGAATCCGTCTCACCTCGAAGCGGTGAACCCTGTCGTCCTCGGCAAGGCGCGTTCGAAACAGGACCGCATTGAGGAATCCGACCTCGATCAGCCGCGCACTCATGTGCTGCCGCTGCTTCTTCACGGCGACGCTGCGTTCGCGGGTCAGGGCATTGTCGCGGAATGTTTCGGTTTCTCCGGCCTGCGCGGCTATCGCGCCGGCGGCACCATCCATTTTATCGTCAATAACCAGATCGGCTTCACGACCAGCCCGAAATTCGCGCGCTCCTCGCCCTATCCGTCCGACGTGGCGAAGATGGTCGAGGCGCCGATCTTCCATGTGAATGGAGACGATCCGGAAGCGGTGACCTACGCGGCGAAAGTTGCGACTGAGTTCCGCCAGAAATTCGCTGCAGACGTCGTCATCGACATGTTCTGCTATCGCCGTTTCGGACACAATGAAGGCGACGAGCCGAGCTTCACCCAGCCGACAATGTACAAGAAGATCCGCAATCAACCGACGGCGCGGGCCATTTACGGCGACCGCCTGATTGCGGAAGGGGTGTTGAGCGAGGAAGAGGCGGATGAGGAACAAACGAGGTTCCGTGATTTTCTCGATTCCGAATTCGCCGCTGCGGAAAGCTTCAAGCCGAACAAGGCGGACTGGCTTGACGGCCAATGGTCGGGTTTCGTGCCGCCCGTGGATGACGACCGCCGAGGCGACACGGCGATCGAAATCGGCGAGTTGAGAGAAATCGGCTCGGCGCTGACGCGCTATCCCAAGAATTTCAACATCCACAAAACGCTGGCGCGCATCCTCGACCAGAAGAAGAAAATGTTCGATGCGGGCGAAGGCATTGACTGGGCGACCGCCGAGGCGCTCGCTTTCGGATCGCTTCTGCGCGAAGGGTTCGGCATTCGCCTCTCAGGCCAGGATTCTCGCCGCGGCACCTTCTCCCAGCGCCACGCCGTTTTCATCGATCAGGAAACCGAAAAGACCTATACGCCCCTGCGCCATATCGAAGGGTCGGAAGCGACGTTCGAGGTTCATGACTCAAATCTCTCCGAGTTCGCGGTGATGGGTTTCGAGTATGGCTACTCGCTCGCCAATCCGAAATTCCTCGTCCTGTGGGAGGGCCAGTTCGGCGACTTCGCCAATGGCGCGCAGGTGATCATCGATCAGTTCATCTCGTCCGGCGAGCGCAAATGGCTGCGCATGTGCGGCCTCGTCCTTCTCTTGCCGCATGGCTATGAAGGTCAGGGGCCGGAGCATTCCTCGGCGCGTCTCGAGCGCTTCCTGCAGCTTTGCGCGCAGGACAATATGCAGGTCGCCAATTGCACCACGCCGGCGAATTATTTCCATATCCTGCGCCGCCAGATGCGCCGCAATTTCCGCAAGCCGTTGATCCTGATGACGCCGAAATCGCTGCTGCGTCACAAGAAGGCCGTCTCGACGTTAGAGGAGATGGGGCCGGGATCGTCTTTCCATCGCGTGCTCTGGGACGATGCGGAATACCGGCCGGGCTCAACGGTGAAGCTCGTTTCCGATTCCAAAATCAAGCGCGTGATCATGTGCTCCGGCAAGGTCTATTACGATCTGCTCGAAGAGCGTGAAAAGCGCGGGATCGACAATGTCTATCTGTTGCGGGTGGAGCAATTCTATCCGTTCCCGGCGCACTCGCTCATCAATGAGCTTCAGCGTTTCCGCAATGCGGAGATGATCTGGTGCCAGGAGGAGCCGAAAAATATGGGGGCCTGGTTCTTCATGGACCCGAATATTGAGTGGGCGCTGGGCCAGATCGACGCCAAACACAAGCGCCCGCGTTATGTGGGCCGTCCTGCCGCCGCCTCCCCCGCCACGGGTCTCATGAGCCGGCACAAGCAGGAACTTCAGGAATTCATGGACGAGGCGCTGACCGTTTAAGCGGCCATCGTCATTGGAGACATATAAATGACTACCGAAATCCGCGTGCCGACCCTTGGCGAAAGCGTCACCGAAGCCACCATCGGAAAATGGATGAAGAAAGAGGGCGACACGGTCTCTGTCGATGAGCCGCTGGTGGAGCTCGAAACCGACAAGGTCTCCGTCGAAGTCCCGGCGCCGGCGGGCGGGGTTCTTTCCTCCATCGCGGCGCAGGAAGGCGAGACGGTAGAGGTCGACGCATTGCTCGGCGCCATTGACGCCGACGCGAAAGCATCGGCCGGCGGCGGCGGGAAGAAGGCGGAAGAAAAAGCGCCGGCGTCCAAGAGCGCGCCGAAGAAAGAAGCCCCTTCGCATGAAGGGGAAGAGATTGAAGTGAAAGTGCCGGCTTCGGGTGAAAGCGTCACAGAGGCCGATATCGGCGAATGGTTCAAGAAAGAAGGCGATACGGTCGCCCTCGACGAGCCGCTGGTCAGCCTTGAAACCGACAAGGCGGCCATGGACGTTCCCGCGCCCGCGGCGGGCACGCTGAAAGAAATCCGCGCCAGGGAAGGCGACACCGTAGAGGTTGGCAAGGTGATCGCCATCATCACTAAGGGTGAAGGCGCGGCGAAAACCAATGGCGCCGCCAGTCAGTCCGAAGGCTCAGGCGAGAACCGGCCGAGCCCGCGTGCTGTTGCGTCAAAGGGCGAAAGCGTCATGGAAGGCGCGCGCGAACGTTCCTCTGCCGAACTGTCTCCGGCGCCGCGCCGGGTGGTCGCAGAGCGCGGCCTCGATCCGTCTTCAATCGAAGGCACGGGCAAGGATGGGCGCATCACCAAAGGCGACGCCTTAAAAGCCGACGCCAAACCGGCGCAGGCGAAGACGCCAAGCGCGCCGAAGGACCTCGGCCCCCGCGAGGAGCGGGTGAAGATGTCCCGCCTGCGCCAGACCATCGCCCGGCGCCTGAAAGAGGCGCAGGACACGGCGGCGATGCTCACCACCTTCAACGACGTCGATATGACGGCGGTGATGGAGCTCAGAAGTCAGTATAAAGAGCTTTTCGAAAAGAAACACGGCATCAAGCTCGGTTTCATGTCGTTTTTCGCCAAGGCCTGCGTTCACGCGCTGAAAGAAGTGCCGGATGTCAACGCCGAAATCGACGGAACCGACATCATTTACAAGAATCATTATGATATCGGCATCGCTGTCGGCACCGACAAAGGGCTTGTCGTGCCCGTCATTCGCGACGCAGACATGAAATCGATGGCCGATATCGAGCTTGAGATCGCCGATTTCGGCCGCCGCGCGCGCTCCGGCGATTTGAAAATTGAGGAAATGCAGGGCGGCACCTTCACCATCACCAATGGCGGCATTTACGGTTCGCTCCTGTCGACGCCGATCCTCAACCAGCCGCAATCGGGCATTCTCGGCATGCACCGCATCGAAGAGCGTCCCATCGCGCGGAATGGCGAGGTCGTCATCCGGCCGATGATGTATCTGGCGCTTTCCTATGATCACCGCATTGTCGACGGCAAGGGCGCCGTCACGTTCCTGGTGCGTCTTAAGGAAAATCTCGAAGACCCGCAGCGTCTGCTGCTCGACCTTTAGTCATGGCCTTTGGACGCGTATCGGGTGTCGGCGCTTTAGCCATGCTTTTTTGTTCCGGTTGCGCCAGCCAGGCGGACGCAGCCGGATATCCTCTGCTGGACGAGGACTGCCGTGAATATGCGACTCTCGGCGCAGATACAGTCGCTCTACCTGATCATATGACGCTCAACGTCTTTCAGGATGAAAGCTATGTCTGGCTGTGCGCATCTTTGCCGCCTGAAAGTTATGGCGCCGCCGATATTGTAATTGATGCTCCGGGTCTCGATGCGCCGCGCAATCTTCATATCTCGGCCCAATTGGGCGAATGGCCGGCCGAAGGAGAGGGCGGCGGACCGGAGACAGCGGAAAGTGATCAATGGTGGCGGGTGTCAGGCTGGTCGGCTATTCCTTTTCGTTTCAATGGCTATCAGGGAGAGGGCGATGAGCGTCGCGCTAAGTTTATTCCGTCTGAGGCGCGCGAGCTGCAATTGAGCAAGGCGCATTTTGGTCGCGGCGTCTGGAATTTGAGATTGGAGTTTAATCTGGTCAGATTGCCGAATGGCGATTTGGGAACCGTGACGTTCCCCGAAGAGACTGCCGTCTCGTTTGATGTCGAAGTGAAATAATAATCCGGCGCGCTCTTCTTGTCGCGAGATCTCAAAACGACATCCACGCGCCGGCCGCGTAAAGCGCGGCGATGCTGACCCCTTCGAACCCGACATTCCCGGGACCGTGGCGTTCGCGGGCGAGCATGCCGAGAATGACAAGCCCGGCCATGGCGATGGCGACTGCGATCCAGAATTCCTGGCGGGCGCTCATGGCGTGATAGATCGAACCCTCCCGATAGGCGATGTCCGAAGCGGCGATGAACAGCGTGTCGAAAGCATTGCCGCCGAGAATGCCGCCAATGGCGAGGCGCACCGCGCCGCGGCGTACGGCCGCAAGGGTCACCACCAGCTCCGGGGTCGAGGTCGCAACGGCGATGAAAAAGACGCCCACGGCGGTTTCAGACATGCCGAAGCGTTCGATGAAGACGGTTCCGATCTCGGCGACGGCCCAGCCGGCCGCAAGCGTCGTTGCGGCGAGGGCGGCGAACCCGACCCATAGCATGTGGGTTGAGTGCCGTTCCCGATCGCCGTTTTCATTCTCGGGCTTGGTCTCGTCGGTTTGCCGCGGCCGCCACATGGGCTGTGACTTTGCATGATCGGTGAGGCGCACGACGAAGCCATAGGCGCCCAGCAGAACGAAGCTCACCGGATGGATGGCGAAAATGGTGATATCCGGCCCGGCGCGCGCAAGCATGGTCAGCGCCAGCATCACCATCAGCGCCGTTCCATATAAAATGTTCTGCAGCGAGGCTGCGGCGTGTTCGAGATTGGCCCGGCGATAGGCGATATCGGCGAAGACCAGAAACAGCGTTTGCGCGGCGATGCCGCCGACGGCGTTCGAGACCGCCAGTTCCGCCGACCCGCGATAGGCGGCGAGGGTGGAGGCGGTGAGCCCGGGAAGCGAGGTCGCGGCGCCGAGGAACACGGCGCCGAAAAACGCCGCCCCAAGACCCAGCCTCAGGCTCAAGGCGTCGGCGATTCGGGCGAGTCGGGACCCGGCGATCAGGATCGCTCCCGCCGCCAGGATAAATCCCGCAAGGGGCGCGGCAATGGATGGCATGAGATGTTAACAGGCTTGCTCTAATTGAGTTCGCGGCGCCTCGGGCGTTCATTCGAGTTGCGGTTGACGGTCGGGGCGCCTGCGCCTAGGTCGAATAGGAGCGAAGCAGTGGTTCCGGCGCAGCCGCGCCGGGCTTTTTTGTGGATAATCGAGGACGAAATGGCTGAACAATACGACGTCGTGATCATCGGCGCCGGTCCCGGCGGTTATAATGCGGCGATCCGTGCGGGGCAGTTGGGCCTCAAAACCGCTATTATCGAAAAGCGCGACAACAAAAAGCTCGGCGGCACCTGCCTCAATGTGGGCTGCATTCCCTCAAAAGCGCTGCTCCACGCGTCGCAGCTTTACGAAATCGCCGAGAAGGATTTCGAGGGCTTGGGCATCAAGACCGGCAAGCTGTCGCTCAATCTGAAACAGATGCTGAAACAGAAAGACGACGCGGTGGAAGGCCTCACCAAGGGCGTCGAATTTCTGATGAAAAAGAACAAGGTGGAGACATTTTACGGCGCTGGGGAAATCCTCGCCGCGAACCGCGTTCTCGTTTCCGGTCCCGATGGCGATAAGGAGCTCAACACAAAAAACATCGTCATCGCCACGGGGTCGGAAGTAATGCCCTTGCCCGGCGTCGAGATTGACGAGAAACGCATCGTCTCGTCCACCGGCGCGCTCGATTTTGCGAAAGTTCCAAACCATCTTGTCGTGATCGGCGGCGGCGTCATCGGTCTTGAGCTGGGCTCCGTTTGGCGCCGGCTCGGCGCGAAAGTCACGGTCGTGGAATTCCTCGACAAGATCCTGCCCACCATGGATAGCGAGGTTTCCAAGCAGTTCCAGCGCATCCTGAAAAAACAGGGCATGGATTTCAAACTGTCATCAAAAGTCACGGGCGCGAAGAAATCAGAAACTGGCGTTCATCTGACGGTCGAACCGGCGCAGGGCGGAGAAGCGGAAGTCATCGACTGCGATGCGGTGCTGGTCTCCATCGGCCGTCGTCCTCATACGAAAGGATTGGGGCTTGACACGATCGGCGTGAAAACCGACAAGCGCGGCTTTATCGAGACCGATCATTTCCGCACAAATGTCGAGGGCGTCTGGGCCATCGGCGATTGCATTACCGGCCCTATGCTCGCCCACAAGGCGGAAGACGACGGCACGGCCTGTATCGAACTGATCGCCGGCAAGGCAGGACATGTGAATTACGACACGGTGCCCAATGTCGTTTATACATATCCGGAAGTGGCTTCGGTCGGCAAAACCGAAGAACAGCTAAAAGAAGCGGGCGTCACCTACAAGACCGGCAAGTTTCCGTTCATGGCCAACTCCCGCGCCAAGACTAATCATGAAACGGACGGTTTTGTGAAAGTCCTCGCCGATGCCGAGACGGACAAAGTGCTTGGCGTTCATATTGTCGGGGTCGAGGCGGGCGAGCTTATCGCCGAAGCGGTGAGCGTCATGGAATTCGGCGGCGCGTCGGAAGATATCGCCCGCACCTGTCACGCCCATCCGACGCGCTCTGAAGCGGTTCGTCAAGCGGCCATGGGTGTTGAAGGCTGGACCATGCAGGCTTGAGGCGAATGCGGAGCTGAAACTTCCCAACTTGCCGGAACAGTCGCCTTGCGGCAGTGTTGCGGCGTGATGTCAAAGTCAAAGAAATCCAATTCCGTCGAGGATGGCGAGGCGCCGCTCGAGTCGATTATCGATGACGCCATTGCGCGCTCGGAAAATGGGCGCGTCTCGATGCGCGCGCTTCTGAAAGCCTGGAACGACCGCAGCTACGGCCCTTTGTTCATCCTTCTTGGCTTTGTCGGGGGCACGCCGCTCGCAGTCGTGCCTGGCGCCGCAGCTATTGTCGGCGTTTTCATCACCATATTGGCTCTGCAAATGGCGCTGGGCCTCAATCATCCGTGGTTGCCTGAAATTGCGCTGAAACAATCCGTTTCCGAAGAAAAATTGCGGGAGGTGCGCAAGAAGATGGATAAGCCGCTCCGCTTTGTAGATCATCTGATTACGGAGCGCTGGCGATGGGCCGCGGGCGAGGCCATGCGCCGCGCAGCAGCGATTTTCGTCGCCGCGCTGGGCGTGTTGATGATCCCCTTCGACGCGGTGCCTTTCGCTGTCGCCGCGCCCGCATGGACGGTGGTCCTGTTTGGCGTCGCCATTACCGCCCGGGATGGTTTCGTGATGATGCTTGCGCTTTTGGGCTGCCTTGGCGTCGGTTTTCTCGGCATGCGCGCCTTTTGACGCGCCGCCTCGACATCGCGCGGGAATGATCTAAACAGGCCCGCATGCAATTGACGCTTTCCGATATTGTCGGCCTTATCGGCGTAAGCTTTGTGGTCGGCACCTATTTCCTGTCACAGGTGGGCCGCATGGATGTGCGCCGGCCTTTATATCCGGCGCTGAACGGCGTCGGCGCGCTGCTTATTCTTTATTCGCTCTCCCACACCTTCAATACGGCCTCTTTTGTGATCGAATTGTTCTGGCTCCTGATTTCCGCGGTGGGCCTGACGCGCGCCTTGTTTTTTAAATCGAAATAGCTCCGGGAGAGGAGGCTCTGCGCGCGTACGAAACGGGAACCTGCCGCGGGTTTTGACAGAAGGCTCCAACCAAAGGCGCCGCCGCGCGCCAATCATCGCAAAA
Source organism: Parvularcula sp. (assembly GCA_002704915.1). GTDB lineage: Bacteria > Pseudomonadota > Alphaproteobacteria > Caulobacterales > Parvularculaceae > Hyphococcus. The sequence goes on along the minus strand of PAIP01000028.1, from coordinate 23,478 downwards.
TCTTTCTAAGCTCTGGATTTGACGGCGCTTTTAAGCCTAAAGTGCGCGCCAATTGCGCGCCGGGAGGGTGCGCGGAGGGGCGAATAATCTGCGGCGTCTTAAGGGCGACCGCCAGAGGGAGCTATTATGAGCGAAGCGATTGACGTATCGACAACGCCGAACGCGGTAAAGGCCAGCAAAGGGTTTTTCGGCCATCCGCGAGGGCTGGCAATTCTGTTTTTCACAGAGATGTGGGAGCGCTTTTCCTATTACGGCATGCGCGGCCTGCTTATTCTTTATCTCACACAGCATTTCCTGTTTTCCGATCAGCGTTCGGCGCTGATGTACGGCGCTTACACTGCGTTGGTTTACGTCATGACGATTATCGGCGGATCGCTGGCCGACCGCTATCTCGGCCAGCGCAAGGCGGTCACCTTTGGCGCAATTCTGCTTGTGCTCGGGCATTTCGGCATGGCGTTCGAGGGCGAGGGCTCGAGAGAAATTCTCACCTATCAGGGCAGCGAATATCAGGTGACGCTGGACGGCCGCGGCGGCGAAGCCAATCAAGTCATTATTTCCGATACGGGAACGTCGAAGATTTCCTTCAATGAAGGCGCGACGGAGATGATCATCGACAATCCGGCGGCGGTCGGCTTGCCGGTTACGATTTCGACGTCGGATTATACGACCCGCATTGAGCAGGAACAGCTCTATGTCAACATCCTGTATCTGTCGCTGGCGCTGATCATCGCCGGCGTCGGCTATCTGAAAGCAAATATCTCGACCATCGTCGGCGCTCTCTACGGCTATGACGATCCGCGCCGGGATTCCGGCTTCACGATTTTCTATATGGGAATTAATCTCGGTTCCTTCTTGTCTTCCATTACCTGCGGCATTCTCGGCATTGTTTACGGTTGGGCATGGGGATTTGGCCTCGCGGGCGTCGGCATGTTGCTCGGTCTTCTCGTCTTCCTTTGGGGACAGAAATATCTCGACGGCGCCGCAGAACCGCCCAATCCGGAAAAGCTGAAACAATCGGTATTGGGCCCCATCAATGTCGAGCTTGGCTGCTATCTCGTCGGCCTTGTGATCATCGCCGTTTCCATGCTGATGGTGATGAATGCGCATATCATTCCCGACTGGTTTGTGGGAATGCTGGGCGTCGCCGTTTTTCTCGGGCTTTGCGCTTACGCTGCGACGAAGCTGAAAGGAGACGAACGCTCACGCATGTTCGCCGCCATCTATTTCGTGCTGGCGCAGATCCCGTTCTGGGCCCTGTTCGAACAGGCGGGGTCCTCCCTGAATCTTTTCACCGACCGTTTGGTGGACAAAGAGATATTCGGCTGGGTTGTGCCAGCGCCGGTGTTTCAGGCGCTGAACGCTGGGTACATCTTTTTGTTCGCGCCCTTGTTTGCATGGATGTGGGTGGCGCTCGCCAAGCGCAAGATGGAGCCGTCGACGCCGGTGAAGTTTGCCGGCGGCGTGTTCCTTGTGGGACTCGGCTTCCTTGCCTTGGTGGCGGGCATGAAAATTTCCGGCGCCGCCGGCATGACCGCTGTGGGCTTCATCTTCCTCATCTACTGGGTGCATACCATGGGCGAACTCATGCTCTCGCCTGTGGGGCTTTCGGCGGTCACCAAAATGGCCCCGGCGCGGGTCGTCGGTTTGGCGATGGGATCGTGGTTCTTATATTCGGGCCTTTCCAATTATCTCGCGGGCGTCATTGCGCGCGGGACAGGGGCCGAAACCATAGGCGGTCAGCTTACTAACGTGGCGGCTGCGAAGGCGACCTATGCGGAGGTCTACACCAATGTCGCCTATGTCGCGATGGGTATCGCGGTTGTAATGCTTTTAATCTCTCCCTTGATCAAAAAGCTGATGCGTCTCGATACGATCGCGGAGAAAAATGCGCATCCCGATACGCGCGGCCTCGCCTCCCCGGCGGAATAAGCGCTGCGAGATGAATGAAGAACGCCCGGCGGTTTATTCGCCGGGCGTTTTTATAATAGGGTGCGATCATGCCTGACCGACTGACAAAAATCGTAACGCGCGGCGGCGACAAGGGAGAAACTTCTCTCGCCGATGGAACCCGCCTTCCAAAAGACGATCCGCGCATCGCGCTGATCGGCGAGGTCGACGAGCTCAATTCATGGCTCGGCGTCGTCATCGACCACGGCGCGGAAGGCGTGCTGAAGGAAACATTGTCTCGCGCGCAGCACGATCTGTTCGATCTCGGCGGCGCCTTGTCCTTTCCGGGCGGGCCAATCCTTTCCGAGGACCATGTTACGAGGCTCGATGACGCAGCGGCGCAATTGAATGAGGATTTGCCGCCTTTGAAAGAGTTCATCCTGCCCGGCGGCGCGAAGGAAGTGTCGTTCTGCCATGTGGCGCGCACGGTATGCCGCCGCGCGGAACGGTTCATGGCGGCGTTTCACCGGACGGCGCCGGAGGTGGCGCAGGCGCTGCGATATCTCAACCGGCTGTCGGATATTCTTTTCATCGCCGCGCGCATTGAGGCGCGCCGGCTCGGCGTTGAGGAAGTCTACTGGCGCAAGGATCGCTAGTCCGCCAGCGGATCGAGGTGGATGCGGAGCTCTCTCTCATTTTGCTCAATGCTGGCGCGCACGCCGAACACATCACGCATCAACTTGTCTTTTAGAATTTCAACTGGTGATCCGTCGGCCGCAATCGCGCCTTCATGCAGGACGAGGATGCGCGTGCAATAGCGTGCGGCTAGCGGCAGTTCGTGAAGCGCGGCGATAACGGCGCGACCTTCATCCGCCTTGGCGCGCAGGAGTTTCATGACAGCGAGCTGATGCGCCGGATCGAGCGCGGACACCGGTTCGTCCGCGAGAAGGACTGGCGTGTTTCCGGCCAGAAGCCGCGCCAGATGCACCCGCGCCAGTTCGCCGCCGGAAAGCGTATGCGCCAGACGGTTTGCAAACGCGGCGGCGCCGGTTTCTGCAAGCGCTTTCTCTAATGCGGCGGCGTCTTCAGGGCTCTCGCGCAAGGGGGCGCCCCAGGCAAAGCGTCCGAGCGCCGTGATCTCTCGCGCCGTCATGGTCCAGGCGATCTCCCGCGCCTGCGCCAGATAGGAAAGGCGTCGGGCGCGTTCCATTGGCGAAAGATCGGAAGCCTTGCCACCACGAAGAATAACCTGGCCCCCCGATGGTTTTTCGAGACTGGCTGCGATGCGCAAGAGCGTTGATTTCCCGGCGCCGTTGGGGCCGATCAGGCCGACGCATTCTCCGGCCTCGAGAGACAGGGAAACATTATTGAGAATATGTCGACCGCCCATGCGGCAGGCAATGTTTTCGAGAGACAGAAGCGCGGTCATGACGTCATTCTCCGGCTCGTCGCCGCCACCCAGATGAAGGCCGGCGCGCCGACCAACGCCGCCGCGACGCCCAGTTTCAATTCCTGGGCGAAAGGCAGAACACGGATGAACATGTCGGCGCCGGCAAGCATGATTCCGCCGAGAAACGCGCTGGGGACAAGAATGCGCGCCGGGTTCTGTCCGACAACCGCGCGGGTCAAATGCGGCGCGACAATGCCTACAAAGCCGATTGCGCCTGCGATGGAGACGCTGGCGCCCACGAGCAGAGCGGCGCCGGCGATGACCAGGGCGCGCGTGCGCATGAGGTTGGCGCCGAGGCTGGCTGCGGTTTCTTCGCCAAGGGTCAGCGCCGCAAGGCCCGGGGCGGCGGTGATGACGATGGCGAAGCCGAACCCCGCAAATGGCGCCGCCAGCATGAGATCGTCAAAGCTGCGATTGGCGACCGTGCCGAACAGCCAGCTCACAAGGTCCGACAAGGCGAAGGGGTTGGGCGCCAGATTCATGATGAGGGAAATCATCGCCCCGCAAAATGACGACAGGCCGACGCCGATGAGGATTAGCCGGGCGGTGGAAACGCGGCCCGCGCCCAGTGCATAGAGAAGCGCCGTCGCCGCAAGCGCAAAGAGGATTGCGGCCAGAGGCGTCGCCCAGAAGGCGAGGGCGGCGATATTGAAGTAAATCGCCATGATTGCGCCCAGCGCCGCCGCTGCGGAAACACCTAAGACGCCGGGATCGGCAAGGGGATTGCGCAACAGGCCTTGCAGCCCCGCTCCCGCCGCGCCGAGACAGGCGCCGGCGAGCCAGGCCGCAAGCGCGCGGGGCAGACGGATTTCACGAATGATGACTGCGGTTGCATCGTCCCCAGAGAAAAGACTGCTGAAGATTTGCGCGGCGGGCAGGCGAACGGGGCCGATAAAGAGCGAGGCGATGATGATGATCATGCTCGCTGTTAAAAGCGCGAGTGTGACGAGTGTTGTTCTTTGCGCGCCAAACATCATCGCTGCGCTGCCCGTTCTGCGATCGCCTCGGCTGCATCGAGGGAAAACCATGCGGCGCAACTGATGGTGTCGGGAGAAAGGGAGACCGTTGGCGTGCTGTTGAAAAGCTTTCTGAACACAGGGTGGCGCGATGCGGACCAGTGATTGATGTGCTCATCGGCTGCGTGGAAGAATCCGGCGATGACAAGACCCGGAGGATCGAGGATCAGGGTTTCCGCCGGGAGCGCCGGCCAATAGATCTCGCCTCTCTCCGCGGCGATATTGACGACCCCGGCGGCGCTCATGATGGCGTTTATCATCGTATGGCCGCCGGCGGTGACGCCGCCCGGCGTGACGTATAATGCTTCCACCCGCTGCTCTGTTGCCTTTCGTTTCAGCGCAGCAAGCCGGCGCTCGATTTCCGCGATGAGGGCGTCGCCCTTCTCCTGTTGATCGAGCACGCCGGCCACAAGGCGCACATTCGCTTTGACGCCATCGAAATTTTCCGGATAGCCGAGCGTAACGACTTTTGCGCCGAAGCGCGAAAAGGCGCGTTCGGCGTTTGCGCCGCCGCCCCATTGGCGCAGCACAATGTCCGGCTCAAAAGGGGCTGCTTCCTCAAGCGTCGGACGGATTTTTTTGTATGGCTGAGCCGCGTCGCGCATATAGGAATAATCCTTGTCTGCGCCGCGGGAGAGAGCGGCGATCTGCGCCGGATCGGCGAGTTTCAGAAGATACTGATCGGCGCAATAATCAAGGGAGAGAGCGCGCGGTTTCGCCGCCGCCGGAAAGGCGGCGGCGAGTGCAATTAGGAAAACGAGGCGCCATATCATAACCGCACTCTCACGCCGCCATGGGCGGCAAGGCCCGGCTCTCCATAGCCGGAGATATCCTGATAATCCGTATCGGTTGCGTTTTCGATACGGCCATAAAGCTCCAGCATGTCGGTGAACCGATAGGCTGCGCGCAGGTCAAGCCGCACAAAGGCGTCATTGGGCGCAGGAGTGTCGTTTTCGCGGCCGTTGACAATGACGCTTGCAGCAAGGGTAAGATCGTCAACGGGCGTATAGGCGATGACAGCCGTTCCCTTGTGCTTCGGCTGCCGCAGGAGTTGCGTATCGGTCGAAAGGTCGATGGCGTCCGTAAAGCTGTAAGTCAGATTGGCGGAAAGGCGGGGAGACAGCGCGAAGTCGCCTTCAACCTCGACGCCGCGGGACCGGGCTTCATCGATATTGTAATAGCCATTTTGCATCAGATCGAAATCGATCTGGTCGTCAACGCGCGTTTGAAAGAAGGTGACCGCCAGACGCTGACGTCTGTTTTCGCCAAAGAGTTTCTCGACCCCTGCATCGAAACCGTTGGCTTTTTCAGGACGAAGGTCAGGATTCGGCGTCACGCCGAACTGATCGTAATTGAGCTCGAACAGGCTCGGCGCGCGGAAGCCCTGGCCCCAGCTCGCGCGAAATCTCCATGTTTCATCCAGGCGCCACACAGCGGAAGCGCGCGCCGTCGTCGCGCCCTCGAAATTGGAAAACTCATCCCGACGTCCGCCGATGGAAAACGTCACCGTTTCAACCGGTTTTATGTCGAGAGTGGCGAAAACAGCTCCCGCCCTGGCGCTCTCGTTGACCCCGGAAACCTCGGCGCGTGTGCGTTCTGCTTCTGCGCCGGCGATGAGGCGCACAGCGTCACTAATGGCGATGTCGGCTATATAGTCGAGGGTGATGCGGCCGCCCTTCGCTGAATAGGTTTCAACGCCTTCATCAGTATTGCGCCGGTCGACGGCGTTATAGGCAAGGGTCAGCACACCGTCGAAGTTTGAAAAGGACTGCAAAAGTCTGCCGCTCGCAAGATAGTCTTCCGTGCGTTCGATGTCTTCGGTGTCGCCCAAGGCGAAAGCGGGCGGCGGAAAACCGTCGATCTCGGCGCGCGACCGCGCAGCGCGCAGCGTGATCTCTCCGCGCCAGTGCTCGGCGAGACTCGCGCCGGCGGCGAGCGTTGCGGTTCCGGCGCGATAGCCGTCTTTTTCGTTCCCCACATCGGCGCGGGAAATTCCGCCCGTTGTGACGCCGCTGAACGAAAGACGGCCGTAACCCTCGTCATTCTCAAAGCCGGCCCCGAGACCTGCTCGTGCGGTCCCAAAGGAGCCACCTTCGAGAAAGCCTTCCGTGCCGCCGCGCCGCGTTGAGACGACAATGACGCCGCCAATGGCGTCCGCGCCGTAAAGAAGCGATTGCGGCCCCCGCAGGATTTCGATGCGGTCAATCGTTGAAGCGTCGAGATTGGCGAAATTAAATCCCCCTTGCGGCGCCGACGGGTCGTTCGCCACGACGCCGTCAATCACCACAAGCGTCTGTCCGCTCGAGGCGCCGCGAATACGCGCGGAGGAGGCGCCGCCGGCGGCCCCGTTCTGGGCGATGGCGACACCCGCCGCGTCGCGAAGCGCGTCGGCGGCGAAAATATACTGGCGTTCAATAATTTCTTCCGCCGTTATGACCGAGACCGACGATCCGGTTTCAGAGACCGGCGTCGGCCTGCGCAGCGCAGAAACAATGATCTTATCGCCGGCGCTTTGCGCATAATATTCCTGCGCCGCCGTGCCAGATGAGGCGGACATGCCTGCGAGCAATGCAATTTGAAATGCAGTTTTTTTAGAAAAAGACGGCGTCGCCGCCCATGAAATTCCAGCCATGACGATTCCTTTCCGTTGCGAAAGTCGTCATGACGGACAAAACCGCTCGCTCCGGCTGATCCCGGCCGGACGAGAGACGACATTGACGGCAGGTCTCCTGGCTTTGCGGGTCTTCGACGCGTCGCCGCCTTCCCGGATCGCATCATCCGGTGGCGTGTCGGCGGGCGCCTCACCGCTCACAGTTGCGGGCACAGCCGCGGATTATCACCGCGTTCCCTATTCTCTCCCGTTAAGGGAGCACCGTCATGTCATGAGATAAAACACGCCCTGAAGCGACGCAAGCCATGGAGGCGAGACAGGCTTCAGGGCGTGAGAAGACTATTCGGCGATAGCTTCCTGTTTGGAAACTTCCACCATCGGAACGTCATAGAGATCAAGATAATCCACGATAGACGCAACGCCGACCGCAGCCAGCAGCAAAAGAATAAGCCAAAGAAGAGCTTTCATTTGGACACCCCACGTTTAAATCGGTTTCCCCGCGGGGAGCCTAACCGAACGGTAATCATATTTCTACAAGAAAGATGACTCAATGACGGGCGCAGCGCGTGCGCCGTCGCCGTCATTCCCAAATAGGTTGCGAAATCGCTCGAAATTCTTGCCGCTTTTGAGAAGTGTGCGCTTGCGAACATTAGTCGCCAAAACTGCCGGCGGGGCCTGGAAAGACAACGGGGCTCTCGGCGCCGTCTTTTGCAACCGACGAGACGCCGAAGAAATAATTGTCAATGACGCGGTTTTCGAGCGTAAATTGTTCGACGTCGCCGACATAGATGCTGTGCGTCCATTGCGGCGCGTCAGTGAGACGCCAATGGATGCGATAGCCTTTGAGATTGCGGGCGGCGCGTCCCGACGGCCTTGTCCATTTCAGCGTCGTGGAAGGCTGAACGGCGCCTTCGATCTCGACATGGGCGGGGAAAGGCGGCGCTGAAGCCATGGCGGCAAGCGCAACCACATTCAAAGACGTGAGTTTTCGCGCATAATCGAAATTCACGCCGGAGACGACATCGCCATAAGCTATGTCGTCTTCGGTTCTGAGATCCTGATGTTGGCGTGTATAGTTCTCATGGGTTTCCATGATTCTCACCCCCGGCATGCCGGCTTCATTAAAAGGCCGGTGATGTCCGCCGCGCGAGAACCGGTCGAGCCGATAAATCATCATTATACCGAGATTGGGGATGAATTGATCTGCAAGCTGATCGATATAGCGGGCGAGATTGCGAGAGGGAGAGTCGACTTCGCCGCCGGTGAAGCGACGGATTCTGGCTTCTTCCGGCGTTTCCACGGCGCGCACGCCTTCGGAAAAAACGCGCGCCGTTGCATTGTCGATGACGCCGTCGACGCCCTCGATATTGCCGATCATGTCGTTGTTCAGGACCGCCTTCACACGCCAGCCCTGAGCCAGCGCGTGCCTGGCTAGAATCTTGCCGCCAAAAAGGCCCTGCTCTTCTCCGGAGAGACCGGCGAAAACGATCGTGCCCGCGAATTTGTGCTTTGAAAGAACTCGGGCGGCCTCAAGCACCCCGGCCATGCCGGAGGCGTTGTCATTTGCGCCGGGGCTGTCCGACGTTGAGTCGAGGGGGTCGCTGACCCGCGAATCGATATCGCCGCTCATCATGACAATGCGGTCGCGATCGAGCGTGCCGCGCTGGATGGCGATGACGTTGACGATTTCCGTGCGCTCGGGAATGCGCCGCTCGCCCTCTATGAAGTCGCTGACCGTAACCACCTCAAGGCAGCCGCCGCAGTCCGCCGAGATCGCCTTGAATTCCGCCTCGATCCAGCGCCGGGCCGCGCCGATGCCGCGACTGTCCGACGCGGTTTCCGAGAGAGTGTGGCGTGTGCCAAAGCTTGCCAGAACGTTAATATCTGTTTCGATGCGCTCTGCCGACACTTGCGCCTGCAGCCGATGGAGGAGGTCTGCATTTTCGCCCTCCGCGGCGGCTAAAGGCCCTGAAATCATGAACAAAATGGCGACTATGGCGTGGCGCGTCATGGCTGTGCGTCTCATTTTTCGGGTTGGCGGCTGTACCTGCGGGTGCAACCTTCCCGGGTGAGAAAGTGTAGGAAGGTTGCCCATGGCGATGCGTTGATGCAACATCGTTAATGGGATAATAGTCGATTGGATGAAATTCGACGGAAACAGGCTATATTTCGTGGGGTAAAAACGCTACGGAAAACCTGAAATTCACCGGAAGCCGCCCGCATCCTTGGTCTGGCGGCCGATCTTTGGTCCACCTGAGGAGGGGAAAGATGAAACTCAAGACGACTTTGCTCGCAGCTGCGGCGACAATGGCGGTTGCGCCGGCGGCGCAGGCCTATGAGGGGCTTTATGGCGCGATTGGCGCTGGCCTTAACTACATGGGCGAACAAGACGTTACCAATGACCAGCCGGGCGGCGGCGGAGCCTACTCTTTTGACTCCAGCGCCGATTACGACAATGGCATCGGCGTTTACGCCGCTATCGGCCGCGCTTGGGGCAATAGCTGGCGCACAGAGATTGAATTCTCCTATCGCGACAACAGCATCGATTCCATCGATCCCGATGGCGCCGGGTTCTCTGGCTGGCCGGACGGAACGATTTCCGGGTCCACGACCACAAAAGCGGTCCTGGTGAATTTCCTCTATGATTTCGACACCGGTTCGATTGCGACGCCTTATCTCGGCTTCGGCGCCGGCGTCGCCAATATCGATCACGACATCATCGGCACCAATCCGGCAGGCATCCCCGCCCCGGGCACGATCGCTTATGGCGCTTCGAACTGGGAGCCCGCAATGCAGGGCATCGCCGGTCTGGCCTTCGATCTTGCAGAAGGTCTCGCCCTGGACATTTCCTATCGCTACTTCCGCGCAGGCAAGGGCGAGTATGACGGCACCCTTGGCGGCATTCCGACTGAGATCGAAACCTCCAACAAGGCCCACAGTCTTTTTGCGGGCTTGCGCTGGAATTTCGGCGACGCGCCGGCGCCGGCCGTCGAATATAAAGATTGCTGGGACGGCTCCAGCGTGCCGGTCACCGCTTCCTGCCCGCCGCAGGTTGTTGAAAACCAGGCTGCGGACCTCGAGCCGATCAACTTCACGGTCTATTTCGATTACGACAAATCGAATCTGACGCCGCAGGCTTCCACGCTCGTTCAGGAAGCCGCCTCGCGCGCGCTTGAAAACGACATTGAAACGGTTGTCGTTGCGGGCAACACCGACACGTCGGGCAGCTCGGCCTACAACCAGGCTCTGTCTGAGCGTCGTGCGCGCACCGTGCGCGATGCGCTGATCGCCAATGGCGTTCCGGCGGACAGCATTCGTCTCGAAGCTTACGGTGAAACGAACCTCGCCAAGCCGACGCCGGATGGCGTTCGCGAGCCGCTTAACCGTCGCTCGGATGTTGTGATTTCGTTCGAATAAGAACGGACACGAATCATCGGTCTTAGAAACCGGCGCAGCATTGCTGCGCCGGTTTTGTTTTGGCCGGAGGGGTGAAAAATCAAGCCGAGTCTTTCGGTGTTTCTATTTCGTCCCGTAAATCTTTTTAAAAGCGGTCACGCCGCGTTCGATCTGGCGATCGATGGCGGCGTCCATATCGTCCGGGCCGCCGCCGAGAAGCACTCGCGTATAAAGCGGCTCTGTCAGAAGGGCGCCCAATTGCCAGACCGCTTCTTCGGGGTTGTCGATCCTATAGGCGCCGCGCACCGCAAGTCGGGCAAGGATCGGCGCGCATTTCTTCACCATCCACTCAGCGCCATGTTCCAGATAAGTTTTTCCGATGGCCGGGTTGCGTCCGGCTTCAAAGGAAGCAATGCGGCGCAGGGATAACGCCTCGGGTTTCAGGACGCCGCACAAAAACTGGCGTCCGAGCGCACGGATGACTTCGTCCGGGGGGAGGCTCGCTTCAATATCATCGACATCCACCGGCAAATAATCTTTGCAGCTCTCCATTATAGCTGCGCCGAAGAGCTCTTCCTTCGATCGGAAGCGATTATAGACAGTGCGTTTTGAAACCCCTGCGACAAGCGCAATCTGGTCCATGCTTGCGCCATCGAAGCCCCGCGTCAAAAATGTTTTTCTGGCGGCGTCGACGATGGCTTCGGTTTTTTCGTCCAGCGCCTCTCCTGCGGCGGCGGCTTCCGACATGCTGATCCCTTTGCCCCATTTCTTTTCTTCTGACGGCGTCTCACGCCGTTTTCGGCCTTCAGGGCCGGATGCCATCAGTATGGCGCCAAATGGGGCCCTGCGAAACGTTTGGCCGGGCCCTTGTTCGCGTTTACCAGCCGTTAACCACAAGATCCGATGCATAAAAGGGCCATGGCGCCTGCAAAGCGAAAGAAATCAACGAAGCGCAGAACCGCAGCGCGCGGGCGCATCTCGCCCGCCCGGCGCCGTCGCGCATCCAGGGGCCGGCGTCGCAGCAAAGCCGCACGCAACCGGTTTGAACCCTTTGCCCGGGCGGCGGGAGAGCTCAGCGTTTTCGCCTTCACGGCGCTGATCGGCCTTGCGGCCCTGTTTGCTTATTTCGCGAGCGATCTTCCGGACCCCGCCGGTCTCTGGCGTGAAGGGGGCGGTCCGCGCATTACGCTGCTTGCAGCGGACGGGGCGCCGATCATGCTGCAGGGCGTCGCGCAAGGCGCGCCTGTAAAGCTGTCGCAATTGCCGGACCATGTGCCGGAAGCCGTGCTCGCCGTCGAGGACCGGAATTTCTACCACCACTTCGGCGCCAATCCGGTATCGATCATCCGGGCGCTGATCGTCAACGCCAATGAGGGCGCTGTGCGTCAGGGCGGTTCGACCATCACGCAACAGCTTGCAAAAAATGTATTCCTGTCGAGCGACAGGACCATCAAGCGGAAAATTCAGGAATTGATGCTGGCTTTCTGGCTGGAGCGTAAATTCACCAAAGACGAAATCCTGACGCTTTATCTCAACCGGGTCTATTTCGGCGCTGGCGCTTATGGCGTCGACGCCGCCAGCTATCGCTATTTCGGGAAGTCCGCCCGCCACCTGTCAGTAGGCGAGGCGGCGGTCCTAGCGGGCCTTTTAAAGGCGCCGTCGCGTTATGCGCCCACATCGAACCCGGAAGACTCAGGCAAGCGCGGCCGGCTGGTGATCGAGCAAATGGTGACCGCAAAATTTTTGAGTCGCGAGGAAGCCGATGCGGTAATTGCGGACCCGGTGTTGCTCGCCTCGCCGCGTTTCGAAGCCGCGCCCTATTTTGTCGATTACGCCCTTAAAGAGGTGCGCGCCCTGACGAATGATGTGGATGCGGACTTTGTGGTGCGCACAACATTCGATCCTCGCGTCCAGGCGGCGGCGGAAATGGGTCTGACCGCCGGTCTCGCCATGGCTGGCGACGGGCTTGATGATGTGGAAACTGCGGCAATTCTCCTTGACGGGGAGGGGGCTGTGCGCGGGATGATTGGCGGACGCGATTATGCAAGAAGCCAGTATAACCGCGCGACCCAGGCGAAACGCCAGCCGGGGTCAGCCTTCAAACCCTTTGTTTATCTTGCGGGCGTCATGCATGGCGAAAACCCGGATGCAACGGTGCTTGACGCGCCTATCGACATTGGCGGTTACACGCCCGGCAACTACAAGGACAAATATTTCGGCGAAGTGACATTGCGCGAAGCGCTTGTGCGATCTTTAAACAGCGCCGCGTTGCGGGTGCAGGAACGAACAGGCCGCGCCAATGTGCGTGCGGCTGCGCGCCGCATGGGCTGGTCGGGAGAGCTGACCTCAGGGCCATCCCTGGCGCTCGGCGTCGATGCGGTCTCGCCGCTTGAGCTCGCCGTCGCCTACGCGCCCTTCGCCAATGGCGGGTTTCGAGTGGAGCCTCATGTCATTGAGCGTATCGAGACCGTGGACGGCGACCTTGTCTATCAGCGCAAAGGATCGATCATCGAAGAGGCAGCGCCGGCCAGCGCGATCGCCGAAGTGGATGACATGCTGGCGAGTGTCGTGGCGTGGGGCACAGGCCGCGCTGCGGCGGTGCCGGGCTATCGCGCCGCGGGCAAGACCGGCACGACGCAGGACAGCCGCGACGCCTGGTTTGCGGGCCATGCCGGCGGTCTTGTGGGGGTCGTGTGGATCGGGCGTGACGACAACAAACCTATGCAGGATGTGACGGGCGGACGTGCGCCGGCGATTATCTGGAGCGAGATCCTTTCGCGGGCTCTGCCGCCGCCTGTCTATTATGAACGCCAGAAGGAAGCGGACCCGATCGCGGCCGTGCTTCACGCGGGCGGGTGAGGCGCGGGGCTCTCGGTCATGGCGCCATAGGCGTAAAGGCCCGGACCGTTCGCATCGAGCCACCGCGCAGCACCGCCTGCATCGGTGCCCAGCTCTCGCACCACGCGCCAGAAGGCGGGCGAGTGATCCATGTGAACAAGATGCGCGCATTCATGTGCGGCGACATAATCGAGAATTTCCGGCGGCGCGAAAATCAGCCGCCAGCAGAACGACATGTCGCCTTCCGACGAACATGAGCCCCAGCGCGTTCTGGTGTCACGCACGCGCAAGGCGCCGCGCTTTTTGCCAAGCTGCGCGCAATGATGATCAACCCGCTCGGTCAGGCGGCGCCGCGCTTCGCGTTTCAGCCAGTCGCACAGGCGCCGGTTAAGGTGTTCCGCGCGCCCCCCTACAACAATGGCGGGTTCGCCATCGTTTTCGATTCGCGGCGCCCCGCGCAATTTATCATCATGAAGGATAATATATTGCGATCCTTCATAGGGCACTTGCATGCCATTTGCGAATGGCTTGGCGCGCAGCTCATCTGCGAGCTGACTTGCGATCCAATCGATTCGATCCTTGGCGAATCGAATCGCTTCCGGAACAGCACGCTTTGACGGCGCCGTGACATGAATTTCCCCAGCTATCGGATCGACCTTTAGAATCAGCCGTTTGGCGCGGCGATTGACCCTGGCGATCAGGGGGGCGGCGCGCGCGCCGATATTGATTTCCGTTCGGGTGATATGCTTCATCGGCATAAGAGGGTACGCTCTCACAAACTTACATACTTGCCGGTTCTGCGGAAAGGTCAATTCGTTTCGCGAAGGCCGGAGATGTTATTTACCGCTGTTGAACTGCAAAGACGAAACATCATGCCCGCCGGTCAACCAACGCCAATGATGATGCAGTATCTCGCCATCAAGGAACAGGCGGGCGATGCGCTTTTGTTCTATCGCATGGGCGATTTTTATGAATTGTTTTTTGACGATGCTGTTGCGGCGGCGGGGGCGCTTGACATTGCCCTGACGAAAAGGGGCCAGCACGGCGGCGAAGACATACCCATGTGCGGCGTTCCGTTTCATGCTTATGAGTCTTATCTCGCGAAGCTGATCCGCGCCGGTTACAAAGTCGCTATTTGCGAACAGATGGAAAGCCCGGAGGAAGCGAAAAAGCGCGGGTCGAAATCCGTCGTCAAACGCGAGATCATCCGCACGGTCACTCCCGGCACGATTGTCGAGGATTCGCTTCTCGACGCGCGGTCCAACAATTTTCTTGCCGCGCTTGCCTTGTTGCGCGACGGCGCTGAGGGGGCGATCGCTTGGGTCGATGTATCGACCGGCGAATTGTCCGTGCGTGAAACGACTCTCGATAACCTGTCCGCGGACCTCGCCGAGATCGCGCCGAAGGAGCTGGTGGCGCCGGAGCTTGAGGAAGGTCATCCTTGGCGGGCGCTTTTGTCAGCGCGTTCAAGGGAGATAACGCTGACTTTTCAAGCTGCCCACCTGTTCGATTCCGCAGGCGGTCAGCGGCGTATTCTGGAAACCTATAATGTCGGGTCGCTCGACGGGTTCGGGGAATTTTCCCGGGCGGAATGCGGCGCGCTTGGCGCCGTTCTGAATTATGTGACGCTCACCCAGGCCGGGCGGCTTCCCGCGCTCAACCCGCCACGCAGGGCCGCAATTGCCGATACGATGGTGATCGATGCGGCGACGCGAAGCTCGCTTGAACTTTTGCAGACGCAAAGCGGGTCGCGAAAAGGCTCGCTCCTATGGGCGGTGGACCGAACTGTGACGGGCGCCGGCGCGCGGCTTCTGGCGTCGCGGCTTTCATCGCCGCTGACCGATATCACGGCTATCGCGGCGCGCCATGACGCCGTCAGCTATTTTGAGTCCGAACGGGACGTGACGGAAGATATACGCAAGCGGTTGAAGGAAACGCCGGACGCGGCACGCGCCCTGTCGCGCCTTGCGGCTCAGCGCGGCGGGCCGCGCGATATTGCAGTCTTGCGCGATGCGTTGATGCGCGCGCGTGAGATCGCGTCTTTGATGCCGTCGGAAGGCGCGTCCCTGCCGGCGGATCTGCGCCGGGCGACCGAGGCGCTTGAGAACCGGAAAGGCGAAGGTTTCTCTGCGCTGATCACCATGCTGCGCGAAGCCTTGAGCGATGAATTGCCCATGCTGGCGCGAGACGGCGGCTTTATCGCCAAGGGCTATGACGCCGGTCTCGATTCCGTGCGATTGCTCCGCGATGAATCGCGTCGAGTCATCGCCGGGCTTGAATCGAAATATCGCGATCTCGCCGGGCTCAAGAATCTCAAGATCAAGCACAACAATGTGCTTGGCTATTTTGTGGAGACGCCGCCATCGCAGGGCGACAAGTTGATGGCTGCGCCCCTGAGTGAAACCTTCATTCACCGCCAGACACTGGCGAGTGCTGTGCGCTTCACCACAGGGGAGCTCGCCGATCTGGATGCAAAAATCACCCGCGCCCGCGATGAGGCGCTGGCGCGCGAGTTGGAGCTTTTCGAGACCTTGTGCGAGGCGGTTACGGACCGCCGTGAGGATATCGCCGCTGCGGCGGCTGCGCTGGCCGAGATCGATGTTGCTGCTGCGGGCGCCGTTCTGGCGCAGGAACAGCGCTATATGCGCCCCATTATGGAGGAAGGGCTCGCCTTCGATATTAAGGGTGGGCGTCACCCGGTCGTGGAGCGGGTGAGCGGGGATGCGTTCATCGCCAATGACTCCATGTTGGGCGAACCGCAAGAGGCGCGGCTGTGGCTCGTCACCGGTCCGAACATGGCGGGCAAGTCGACTTTCCTGCGCCAGAACGCGCTGATCGCCGTGCTCGCGCAGGCGGGCCTTTACGTGCCGGCAAGCGAGGCGCGCATTGGCGTTGTCGACCGGGTTTTTTCCCGCGTCGGCGCCTCCGACGATCTTGCGGGCGGGCGTTCCACTTTCATGGTCGAGATGGTGGAGACGGCGGCGATTCTCAATCAGGCGACCGAGCGTTCGCTTGTGGTGCTCGATGAAATCGGCCGGGGCACCTCGACATTCGACGGCATGTCCATCGCCTGGGCGGCGGTGGAACATCTCCACGACGTCAATCGTTGCCGCGGTTTGTTCGCCACGCATTATCATGAACTGACAGCGCTATCGGAAAAACTGTCGCGGCTTTTCAATGTCTCCATGAAAGTGCGTGAATGGAAAGGCGATGTGGTTTTCCTGCATGAAGTTGCGTCGGGGCCGGCGGACAGATCTTACGGCGTCGCTGTGGCGCGTCTCGCAGGGCTGCCGCCAAAGGCCGTGAAGCGCGCCGAAGCGGTTTTGAAAATGCTGGAAGAGCGCGGGCAGGGTAAAAATGCGATGTCCGAATTGCCGCTCTTCGCGGCGGCGCTCGATGCGCCCCAGGATGAAACAGATGACGCATCTTGTCATGAAACTGTCATCATAAACGCACTGAATGCGCTTGATCCCGACGCCATGAGTCCGCGCGAGGCGCTGGAGTCGCTTTACCGGTTGAAATCCATTTTGGATGAGCTATAGGGCGCACAAATGACGCGCGCCCTTGGCTGAAACGGGGCGAAACCGGCAGGGCCCGACCCATGACATTTCGCCTCAAGTTTTTGCTTCCGGCGCTCCTCTCTCTCGCCGCGATGAGCAGCGCGTTCGCGCAATCATCCGTATCCGGTATAAATGACGCTGTCTCTGCCTATCGGGCGGGCGACGCATCGGCAGCCTGGCCGGTTTTCGAAAAGGCTGCCGCCGAGGGCGATGTCAAATCAAAGCGCTATCTCGCCTATATTATTTTCGACGGAAATGCGCCTCGTGAAGCCGGCATGGATTTTTTCGATGGAACGGCGCTGTTGAAAGAAGCAGCGATCGCCGGCGACTATACGGCGCTTATTCGTCTGGAAGATCTGCGCCTCCAGCGTCTTGCCCATAGTCCGACCCTCGCCGACATGATTGCTGTGGAGCGGGCCCGGGCCGAATCCGGCGACCCGGTCGCCGCATGGCGTCTCGCAGCGCGGTTTGAAACCGGCGATGGCGTGGCGGCCTCGCCTGCCGATGAAGCAAAATGGCTTGAGATTGCAGCCGAGGCGGAAACCGACCGTTTCCCGAAAGCCCCTGAGGCCGCCTATCGCCTTTGCATGCTCAATGCGCTGGATGGCGAGACCCGGGACCCGGACGCGGCGCGCCGCTGGTGCGCGCTGGCCGCCGACAATGGCCATGCGGGCGCAGCCGTCGTTCTGAAGCGCCTGGCGTTGCTTCAGAACTGAAGACTTTTCCGATTTTATTGCGGCCAACGACAACGCGCAGTTGAAATTGCTGCGGCGCCGCGCGACAATGTGGGCGTAGCTGGCGCCCGATCTTCTTGACCCCGACCTTGTGACCCCAAAGCCAACGCCGAAAGGCGATACATCCTTCCTCGCCAATGAGACGCTCGAGGAGCAGATCGCCGCATCCATGGCCGCGGAACGGGCGGGACAGGCTCATGGCGCGACCGGCAAAGTCCTCAAACACGCCATGGTCGAATTGCGCCGCCGAACCATGCGCGAGGTGGTGCGGGGCGACCGGATTGCGGCGCGCCTGTCGCGCGGCGTCGACGACATCATCCGCACGCTTTTCGCGCTCTCGAAAGACGGGATCGGCAAGGAAATCGCCGTCTGCGCGGTGGGCGGCTATGGTCGCGGAGAGCTCGCGCCCTATTCCGACATTGACCTTCTGTTCCTTCACCGTCCGCAAGTGGAGCAAACGCTGCGGGACACGCTGAACCGGCTGCTTTATCCCTTGTGGGATTCCGGCGTGAAGCTCGGCTATGCGGCCCACACGCCGGCGAGCGCGCTTGAGTTCGCCAAGAGCGACATGGTCGGACGCACCGCCTATCTCGATGCGCGGTTTTTATGCGGCGCCAAGGACGTCTATGATGAGTTTCACGAAGCTTTTGAAAAGCTTCGGCGTAAAACCGTTCCCGAATTCGTCGCGGCCAAGCTCGAAGAACAGGCGGAGCGGCAGGCGAAATTCTTCGAGACGCGCTATCTCGTCGAACCGGACGTTAAGGAAGGCAAAGGCGGCTTGCGCGACCTTCAGACGATCCGCTGGATTTACCGCTACGCCTATGGCGACATTCTCAATGACAATGCAACTGCGGAAAAGATCGTCGGCAAGGCCGAGCGACAGGCGCTTTTGAAGGCGAAGCGGTTTTTATGGTCCGTAAGGGCGCATCTGCACGATCTGCGCGGCCGGGCCGATGAAAAGCTGACCTTTGACGTGCAGCCGGAAATCGCTACGCGCCTTGGCTATGCGGACCGGTCCAATATGACCGCGGCGGAACGGTTGATGAAACACTATTTCGTCAATGCGGTCGAAGTCGGCCGGCTGACCCGGATTTTGTGTACGCGTCTTGAGGAAGAGAAAGCCAAACGCATGCCGCGTTTGCCCAAGATGCTGCCCAAAGCGCTGCAAAAGGATGAAGCGCCAGGCAAACCGAATTTGCGCATCAAGAACGGCCGTCTTGATTTTGAGAGCGCCGCAAAAGCGCGCCGGCAGCCGCGAGACCTGTTCCGGCTTTTTCGGGCCTTTGGCAAGCAGCCGAAAATTGATTTTCATCCGGACGCCCTGGCCCTGGTGGCCAGCGAAGTGCCGTCGGTGACCCTGAAAGTGCGTCGCGATCCGGTGGTGGCGCAATTGTTTTCTTCAATACTCACCGACAGCGAGGAACCGGCCCGGGTTTTGCGCATCATGACGGAAACAGGGCTGCTCGGGAAATACATTCCGGCTTTCGGTTCGATAGTTGGGCGCATCGATTACGGGCTTTATCGGCGCTTTACACTCGATGAACACGTGCTTCGTTGTCTCAGTCTTTTATCAAAAATCCATCGCGGCGAATTGCAGGAAGATCATCCCATCGCCACCCATATTGTACGCAATACGCCAAATCCCCTGCTTTATTATTTCGGCGTTCTTCTCCATGAGGCGCGCTGGTCGCTGAAGGAGCCGTCTGTTGACGCCTGTGAGAAACTGGTCATTCGCGTTACGAAGCGGCTGGGTCTGTCGGAAGAGGAGGCGGCGCAGGCAGGTTGGGCTTCGGCTCGCTATCTGTTGTTGGTGCGCACAGCGGAGCGGCGAAATCTTACGGAAGCGCATGCGATTTCCGAATTCGCTCAGTCTGTAGGCTCGCGCCAGCGGCTTGATCTCATGCTTGTTATATCCGTGTGCCATTTGCGCGTGGTCGGCATTCAATCATGGGATGAAATGACCCGGCGGCGTCTCTCTGAGCTCTATGATGCGGCGGCGTTGTGGTTCGAGCATGGAGAGACGGCCCTGGAGAAAAAGCTCGCCGACCGCGCTGTCCTTGTGCGTCGCGAAGCGGACGCGCGACTGACGGGCTGGAGCGCCGCCGAGAAAAAAGCATTTCTGGATCGCCTCGACGACACCATGATGCGCTCGCTCGATCCTGAAATCATTGTCCGCTTCGCAACGCTTGCCCGGGCGGCGGAGAAGGATGCTGCTAACAGCGCCGTTGTCGTGACGCCTCGTGACGGTGATCTGGAAGCGATTGTCTACACTGATGATCGTGCAGGCTTGCTCTCGGACCTTGCGGGCGCCGTCGCATCCACCGGCATGAGCCTTCGGACGGTGCAGGCTTTGACGACGCAAGACGGCAAAGCGATCGATATTTTCATCATTCAATCGCCGGATGGCGTTCCGGTCGAAGATGTGGAGCAGGCGCGCCGGTTGCATGAGGCCTTGTTGAAATCCGCCTCGGCGCATCCCGAAAGGCCGCCCGAGCTGCGCCGGCGTCTCGGCGACCGGCGCGATCTTTTCTCGGTAGTTCCGAATGTTCGCATTGAGCCTAACGCCTCGGCCGAGGCGACGGTGGTTGAGACGGAAGGCCTCGACCGGCCCGGACTGCTTTTCGAGCTCACGCAGGCGCTCGCCCGCGAGGGCGCGACCATTACCTCCGCCCATATTTCGACTTATGGGGAGCGCGCGGTCGACGCGTTTTACCTCAAGGCCCGCGATGGCGGAAAGCTCGACGACCGGGCGGCGCTCGCCCGCATCAAAAAGGCGCTGCAAGCCGTGCTGGCGTCTGGTTCTGAGGCGTAAACCGGTTTAATCCGGCGGTTTGCGTCAAGGCGGTTCATGAGCGGCAATATTTTCAAATCCCTAGCGACGGTCAGCGGCATGACCATGGCGAGCCGCGTCCTCGGCTTTGTGCGTCAGATCTTTATGGCGGGCATTATCGGCGCCGGGGGCAATCCTGTTGCGGACGCTTTCTGGGCGGCCTTCCGTCTGCCGAACATGTTCCGCCGCCTGTTCGCTGAAGGCGCTTTTCATGCCGCCTTTATCCCCATGTTTCAGGGCCGCCGGACCGATGGGGGAGACGCTGAGGCGAAAGTCTTCGCCGAAGAGGTGCTCGCCGGTCTTGTCTTCATACTGACGATCCTGACAGCTTTGGTTCAGATTGCAGCGCCTGCATTTGTTTTTTTGCTGGCGTCAGGCTTCGAAGACAATCCCGACAAGTTTGAATTGACGACGTTCTATACGCGCATCATGTTTCCCTATCTGTTGATGATGTCGCTGGTGGGACTTTACAGCGGAATCCTGAATTCGCTCGGCCGCTTCGCCGCTTCGGCGGCAGCGCCCATCGCGCTCAACATTTTCATGATCGGCGCCTTGCTGCTCTATGCGGACGCTGAAACGGAAATCTCCGGGGAGGCGGTCGCCTGGTCCGTCGCTCTGGGCGGGCTCGCCCAGCTTCTGATGCTGATATTCGGGGCCTGGCGGCAGGGCTATCTTCTGAAACTGCGCATGCCGCGGCTGACGCCGGGACTGAAGCGATTGTTCGCTCTGGGAGCGCCCGGCTTCATCAGCGCGGGGGCCGTGCAGATCAATCTCATCATCGGCACCAATATCGCCAGTCAGGAGGCGGGGGCCGTGTCCTGGCTGATGAACGCCGATCAGCTTTACCAGTTGCCGCTTTCCGTAATCGGCATCGCGCTCGGCGTGGTGCTGCTCCCTATGCTGTCGGCGCGCGTCAAGGCGGGCGACGAACAGGGCGCGGCGCGCGCGCTCAACCGGTCGCTGGAGCTGTCTGCGCTGTTGAGCCTGCCGGCGGCGGCGGCGTTCATCATAATGGGCGAGGCGATCTGCGATGCGCTTTTTCGCGGTCTTGCCGGAGACGCGCTCAGCCTGTTCGGCGTGCGCCGTTCAGCCTTTACGGTCGAAGATGTGCGCCAGACGGGGCTGGCGCTGGCGGTCTTTGGGGCGGGACTGCCCGCCTTTGTCTGGCACAAGATATTCTCCCCCGCCTATTTCGCCCGGGAAGATACGAAAACGCCCATGCGCTATGCACTGATCGCCATCGCTGTGAATGCGGGGCTCTCGCTGGCGCTCTTTCCCTTTATCGGCTTCATCGCCGTCGCTTTTGCGACGTCTTTCGCCGCATGGCTGCAAGTCGTTCTTCTGGCACAGCGGCTTTACCGGCAGCATCTTTTCCGCCCCAGCGCCAAGCTGATGGGCCGTTTCGGGCGGATCGTCGTTTCTGTCCTCTGCATGAGCGGGTTCCTGATATGGGCGCTCACCCTGACGCCGCGCCTTGCTGGCTGGGCCTTTGGCCGCGAATGGATCGTGATTGTGGCGTTGTCAGGGGCCGGGGCCGTGCTTTATGGCGGTCTCGCCTATGCGCTTGGCGCCGTACGCCTCGCCGACTACAAGACGGGCCCCGGCGGAAAGTGATCCCGCCTCTCCGCAAGAACTTCGAAAGAGCCTGTCATGAGCGGTTATCAAGGTCCCATGCGCGTTTTGTCCGGCATCCAGACGTCGGGCGAGATGCATCTTGGCAATTATATTGGCGCGATCCGCAAGTTTGTCGCGCTTCAGCATGAATATGATTGTCACTATTTTCTCGCCGATTTGCATGCGATCACTGTCTGGCAGGAGCCGGAGCAGCTTCGTCGTCAGACCCGGCATATCGCGGCGTCTTTTCTGGCGGCGGGCATCGACCCGAAAATTGCGACAATATTTCCGCAGTCGAAAGTCCGCGCCCATGCGGAACTCGCATGGATTTTCAATTGCGTGGCGCGCCTCGGCTGGCTCGACCGCATGACCCAGTTCAAGGACAAGGCCGGCAAGAACGCCGAACGCGCTTCGGTTGGGCTCTACACCTATCCGGTGCTGCAGGCGGCGGACATTCTTGTTTACAAGGCGACCCATGTGCCGGTGGGCGAGGACCAGAAACAGCATCTGGAACTCTCTCGCGACATTGCCGGCAAGTTCAATCACGACTTTAAACAGCCGGATTTCTTCCCGCTGCCCGAGCCCCTGATCAAGGGCCAGTTCGGCGATGCGGGCGCGCGCATCATGTCCCTGAAGGACGGGTCCAAGAAGATGTCGAAATCCGATCCGTCGGAAAACGCCTGTATCTTCCTGCGCGACGACGCCGATACGATCGCCAGAAAAATCAAAAAGGCGAAGTCCGATGCGGATGTCCTGCCGTCGGAACCGGCCGGTTTGGAGGGGCGGGCGGAGGCCGCCAATCTCGTCGGGATCTACGCCGCGCTTTCCGGCAAGACGACGGCTGATATTCTTTCCGAATATGGCGGCCAGGGATTCGGCGTCTTTAAACCGGCGCTGGCCGATCTTGTCGTGGAAAAGATCGCGCCCATCGGCGATGAGCTGCGGCGTCTGGAAGCGGATCCGGCGCATCTTGACGGTCTATTGACCGCCGGCGCCGAAAAGGCGGCCGTCATTGCAGACGAGACCGTGAAAGAAGTGAAAGAGATTGTCGGTTTTCTGGTCTAGCGGAGTTTAGGCGCGCCTCGCGAATCGCGGTCTCTTCGCTGACGCCATGCTGCGGAGCCTTAAGGTGATGACCGCCCGGGGCTTGCGTGAAGAGAGGTGATATTCGTCATGGACGGGGGCGCCAAGGACAGCGGAGAGCCTGCAAAAGAGCGAGCAAGTCGCGCCCGCCCCGAGCACGCGCTTATCTCCATCGTTGCGCCTTGCTACAATGAAGGTGAGGCGATCGACCCGTTCATGACGGCGCTGAAGCCCATTCTCGATAAAATGACGTTCGACTACGAACTCCTGTTTGTTGATGACGGTTCGACGGACGCCACACGCGCACAGCTTGAAAAACTTGTTGAGGCAAACCCTCGTGTGAAAGCGATTTTCTTCTCGCGCAATTTCGGCAAGGAGGCGGCGCTGACCGCCGGTCTCGATCATGCGGCGGGCGACGCCGTCATTGTCATCGACACCGACCTTCAGGACCCGCCGGAG
>PAIP01000027.1 GCA_002704915.1 Parvularcula sp. | reverse complement strand
TCGGCGGCGCGCTTGCGGACCCCTCCCGAAAATCCATTGCGCTGGTCGGCGACGGATCGTCTCTTTACACGATACAAGCGCTATGGACTGCGGCGCAGCGCAATCTCGATGTCGGCTTCATCATTCTCAACAATCAGAGCTACGAAGCCCTGAAACATATATCGGCGATGATGCAGAGCCCGGCTGTGGGCGCCGATCTGCCGGGCGTCGATTTCAAGGTGCTGTCGCAAGGATTTGGCCTTCATGCGGTCTCGGCCGGCTCGGTTGAGGCCGCGCGCTCGCATCTTGAAAGAATGTTCAGTGAACCGGGCCCGTTTCTGCTGGAGCTGAATATCCTCCCTTAGTCCTGGCGGGCGCGGCGTCTACAAGGGAATGCAATAGCCAAGGCCGGTTCTACGGCGCACAGGGAGGAACGCTTCATGCTCGATTTTTCAAAGATCAGTCAGCGGGTGCGGCCTGTGCTCTATTGCGCCCTCTTGCTCGGCGTCCTGTCGACGATCGCATCCTGCCAAGAAGAAGAGGGTGCGCTGGCCGGTGAAGCGGAAGCGCCCCCGACGGTTGTCGTCGACCCCGACGGAACCGTGCATGTTCCGGCGATGACGGTGCCGGTGTCGGAATTCCTCAGCCCGGAAGGGCAAGCGTATCTGGCGGAGCATCTGACTGCGATTCACGACCCGGAGTCGCGGAAAGTCATCGATGGCGTCCCGGTTTTCCTGCGCGCTTACATGGACCGCCAAAAAGAGCTTTATCCTGTCGTGAAGACAGACACGCAGATCGCCGGCGTCCATGTCTATGACTATGTTCCTGAAGAGGGCGTGTCCGAGGAAAATGAAAGGCGCGTCCTGATCAATCTGCACGGGGGAGCCTTTGTCACTTGCTGGCCGGCCTGTGCGGAGCTTGAATCGGTTCCGATTGCAGCCCTTGCTAAAATTCGCGTGGTCTCCGTCGATTATAGACAGGGTCCCGATCACCGCTTCCCCGCTGCAAGCGAGGACGTGGCGGCGGTCTATGCTGAGCTTCTAAAAACCTATCCGGCGGAAAATATAGGCATCTATGGCTGTTCGGCGGGCGGCATGCTGACGGGCATGGCGGTCGCATGGTTTCAGAAGCACGATTTGCCTGCGCCAGGCGCGGTCGGGATTTACTGCGCCGGATCTGCGCCGCCGGTAATGGGGTTCGGCGGCGATGCGAATTATACGACCGCCGCGATTGGCGAGGCCCGCGCCCCGTTTCCGGCGCCGGAGAAGCCGGAAAATGGCGGGCCGGTCTATTCTCCGATGCTGTATCTCTCCGAAGTCGATGCGCGCGATCCGCTGGTTGCGCCAACGACGTCGGATGAAGTGCTTTCGCAGTTTCCGCCGACGCAGATCATTACGGCGACGCGCGGTTTCGAACTCAGCTCAGCCGTCTATACACATTCGCGTCTCGTGAAACTCGGCGTCGAGACGGAGCTGCATGTCTGGGAAGGCCTGTTTCATGGGTTCTTTTACAATCCCGACCCGCCCGAATCCCGTGACGCCTATAATGTCATGGTTAAGTTCTTCGATAAGCATCTCGGCAATTAAAACGGCGGGGTGTTCCTCGCGACGATCCCCCAGAGGGAAGCAAAAAAAGCCGCGAATGGTGGCAGACAAGTCCAGGTGCGGTCGCTGCACTGATGGCTTTAATGCTTCCAGCCCCCGTGACCTCCGCCGCGGAATCGTTGCCTTTCCTCATGAGCGGGGATAGGTCTTGGCGCTTCATTTCTCTTTAAAGGCGCGGGGCGGGTTTCATGGCAGGCAAATATGATGTGGTCATCATAGGCGGCGGCCATAACGGTCTCGTCTGCGCCTTTTATCTTGCGCGCGCCGGGCTGTCGGTCCGAGTCTGCGAGCGGCGCGGCGTCGTGGGCGGGGCCGCCGTCACGGAAGAGTTTCACCCCGGTTTCCGCAATTCCGTCGCCAGCTATACGGTGAGCCTCCTCAATCCGGCTGTCATTCGCGAGATGGGGCTTGAGGCGCATGGCCTTAAAATTCTCAACCGCACCCTGTCGAATTTCTTGCCCACCGAAGACGGACGCTATCTTCTCATCGGTGACGGGCTTGAAAAAACGCAGAGCGAGTTTCGCAAATTCTCCAACGCCGACGCCGAAAAGCTGCCGGCTTATTACGAACGCCTCGACGCCGTCGCCGACGTCCTGCGCGACATATCCATGAAGACGCCGCCCAATCCGAAACATAGAATGTCGGCGGCGCTCAAGGCTGCGTCGCAACTGTCGCCCGTAGCGCGGGGAAGCGGTCAGCTTCACCAGGATGTGCTCGATCTTTTCACCAAAAGCGCGCGCAGCTTTCTCGACGCCTGGTTCGATTCCGATCCGGTGAAGGCGGTGTTCGGTTTCGATGCGGTGGTTGGCAATTATGCAAGTCCCGACACCCCGGGCTCGGCCTATGTGCTGCTGCATCATGTTTTCGGCGAGGTGAACGGCATAAAGGGCGCCTGGGGCCACGCCGTCGGCGGCATGGGCGCGATCACCCAGGCCATGAAAAAAGCGTGTGAAGCCGCAGGCGTTGAAATCACGACCGAGGCGCCGGTGAAATCCGTCATGGTCGATGGCGAAGACGCAACGGGCGTAATGCTTGAAAGCGGGGAGGAGATTGCGGCCGCACGCGTCGTTTCAAACGTCAATCCGAAGCTGCTTTACACACGTCTGACGCCGGCGGATGCGCTCGATCCGGAGTTTCGGCGCCGCATGGAGGGCTGGCGCTGCGGCTCGGGCACCTTGCGCATGAATGTGGCGCTGTCCGAGCTGCCTGATTTCACCTGCCTGCCGGGCGAGGGCGAGCATCACCGCTCAGGCATCATCATTGCGCCGAGCCTCGATTACATGGACCGCGCCTTCACCGACGCCAAACAATATGGCTGGTCGCGGAAACCCATTGTCGAAATGCTGATCCCATCGACGGTGGACGACAGCCTCGCGCCGCCGGGTCAGCATGTGGCGAGCCTCTTTTGCCAGCAATTCGCGCCGGAGCTGCCCGATGGCAAGTCCTGGAGCGATTATCGCGAGGAGGCCGCCGATCATGTCATTGAGACGGTCAACAATTATGCGCCGAATTTCAAAAAATCCGTCCTTGGACGGATGGTGCTGACGCCGCAGGATCTCGAAGACAAGTTCGGGCTTATGGGCGGCGATATTTTTCACGGCGCCATGACCCTCGACCAGATGTGGGCCGCGCGCCCGGCGCTAGGGGTTGGCGATTATCGCGGCGCGGTAAAGCGGCTTTATCATTGCGGCTCAGGCGCGCATCCGGGCGGCGGCGTCACCGGCCTGCCGGGGCGCAATGCGGCGCGGGAAATCCTGAAAGATGCGCGCGGGCCGCTGGCCTCGTGGCTCGGGTGAGCGTGTGCGCCCGGGAGCTTAGAAGTCGCGATTGGTAAGGCGCCAATCGACGAAGTGTTTCAACCCCTCTTCAATCGGCGTCGACGGGTTGAAACCGTAATCGGCGGCGAGGCGGGTCACATCGGCATAGGTTTCCTTCACGTCGCCGGGCTGCATGGGCAGCATGTGTTTCTCGGCTTTTTTACCGAGCGCCTGTTCAAGCGCGGCGATGAACGTCATGAGCGGCACAGGCGTGTGATTGCCTATATTATAAAGCCGGTGCGTCCGGTCTTCGCCGGAAAAGTCAGGCGCGTGCCCCGCCATGCGCTCAATCGCTTCGGTGACGTCGTCGATATAGGTAAAATCGCGACGCATTTCACCGTGGTTATAGACTGGTATCGCTTCGCCTTTGAGGATTTTGTCCGTAAACGTCCAATAGGCCATGTCCGGCCGGCCCCAGGGTCCGTAAACCGTGAAGAAACGCAGGCCAATCTGCTTGATCCCGTAAAGATGGGCGTAGGTCGAACTCATCAATTCGTCGGCGCGCTTGGTGGCGGCGTAGAGCGAGACCGGCGCGTCCACAGGATCGGTTTCGCTGAACGGCGTTTTTGTGTTGCCGCCGTAAACCGAACTCGAAGAGGCGTAGATGAGATGCGACAGGCCCTTCGCATGGCGACAGGCTTCAAGAACGGAGAGGTGACCGTTTAGATTGGAATGCGCATAGGCGAAGGGATTTTCGAGAGAATAACGCACGCCCGCCTGCGCCGCGAGATGGATGACGACCTCCGGCGTCGTCTCCTGAACAAGTTTTGAAAAGGCGTCCGCGTCGGCGATGTCGATTTCATGTACGGTTGCATTATCGCCCAGCGCTTTTACACGGGCGCGTTTCAGCTCTGCATTGTAATAATCATTGAAATTATCTGCGCCAATAACGCGCCACCCGGCTTGCGCCAGGCGCGCCGTCGTATGAAAGCCGATAAACCCGGCCGCCCCGGTGATCAGAACGGTTTTCACCGCATATCCTTCATTTGCCCCGCCAGCCTATATGGCGGCATCCGGCGCAAAGGCCAACCGTTTGCATTGTTTATGAGGCAATGAAGCCGGAAAGGCCGGGAAGCATGTCTGGCCCGCTTTCCGGGTTAACGCCTGTGGCGAGGCGGATGACGCCCTGCGGCCTAAGACGATCCGGCAGGATGCTTTCTTCGCCGCCGAGATTGAAAACGCAAAACAAGCGCTCTTCGTCATGCTCCCGCGTGAAAGCGAGAATATTCTGCGGCGCGTCCAGAAAGGAGAGGCCCCCCTGTCTCAGGGCGGATGAGGATCGGCGCAAGGCGATGGCGTCTTTCGCGAAATTCAGAACCGCCGCGGGATCGGAGGCCTGCGCGTCGGCGGCAAGCGCGATGTGGCGGTCATCCATGGGAAGCCACGGGATTCCCATGGTAAATCCTCCACAATTCGCCGCTTTCTCCCACGGCATGGGCGTTCTCGCCCCGTCGCGGCCCAGCGTCGCCGGCCAGTTGGCGATGGCCTCAGGGTCCTGCAAAGCTTCAAACGGAACCTCAGCCTGGGGCAGGCCCAGCTCCTCGCCCTGATAGAGAAAGATGTATCCGCGCAAGGAGAGAAGCAGGAGGAGGTAAAGCTTCGCGGCGCGGACTGGATCTGCGCCTTTAGCCCAGCGGGAAATGCAGCGCGGCGCGTCGTGATTGGAAAACGCCCATGACGGAAGCGCTTCGCCCTCAGCGCCCGGCCAGCCGGACAAAGAGCGTTTGACCAGCGCCGGCGTCATTTCATCCGCATAGAGAAAATCGAAATTATAGGCGGTGGTGAGATGCGCATCGCCCGCCGTGAACGCCTTCATTTCGTCAAGCGGGCGCGGTCCCACAACTTCCGCTACGGTGAAGATATTCGGATATTCATCGGTGACGGCGCGAATGCGGTTGAGAAATTTTGGGATGTCGGGATGCGATTGATTGTAGAGATGGTTCTGAAAGTCGAAGGGCCGTGACGGCGTTTGCGCGCCATAATTCACCGGGGGATTGTCGCGCAATTCGGGATCGTGCATTGCGAAATTGAGCGCATCGAGGCGAAAGCCGTCTACGCCGCGATCGAGCCAGAAGCGCGTCACATCGAGGAGCGCATCCTGAACTTGGCTGTTGTGAACATTTAAGCCCGGCTGGCTCGTCAGGAAATTGTGCAGATAATATTGCCTGCGCCGCGCGTCCCATTCCCATGACACGCCGCCGAAAACCGACATCCAGTTATTGGGCGGCGACCCGTCAGGTTTTGGATCGCCCCACACATACCAGTTGGCTTTGGAATTGGTGCGATCCTGACGACTCTCGGCGAACCAGGGATGCTGGTCCGAGGTGTGCGCGTAAACCTGATCGATGATGACCTTCAGGCCAAGCTTATGCGACTGGTCGAGCAATGCATCGAAATCGGTAAGCGTTCCGAAGAGCGGGTCGACATCGCAATAGTTGGCGACGTCATAGCCGAAATCTCGCATGGGCGATGTGAAAAACGGAGAGAGCCAGACGGCGTCGACCCCGAGATCGGCCACATGGCCAAGTTTTTCCGCAATCCCTTTAAGATCGCCGATGCCGTCGCCGTCGGAATCGCGAAAGCTGCGCGGATAGATCTGATAGATCACCGCGCCTTCAGGCCATGGTGTTGGGTGCTGGCGATCGCCGCTCATGGGGGCTAGATGGCGCGCGCCGCTGACCTGCGTCAATCGGCTTTGCGGGCGAAAGAACACGGCTATGATCGCTTACCGATGACTCGCTTTGAAAAAACCATCCTGCAGGTCGTTCCCCGTCTTAACGCCGGCGGGGCCGAGCGTACGACGCTGGAAATCGCCGACGCCGTCGTGAAAAGCGGCGGGCGGGCGCTGGTCTTCACCGAGGGGGGGCGGCTCGAAGAGGCGATCAAAAATGCCGGCGGCGAGATTATCCATGGCCGCGCCGCCTCGAAAAACCCGCTGATCATGTGGATGAATGCCGGGGTTTTGTCGGAAATCATCGCGCGTGAGAATGTGGATATTCTGCATGCGCGCTCGCGGGCGCCCGCCTGGAGCGCCTCTTGGGCCGCCCGGCGCACGGGAACCGCCTTCGTCACCACCTATCACGGCGCTTACAAGGCGGCTGGGCCGGTCAAACGGTTTTACAATTCGTCCATGTTGCGGGGCGACCGCATCATCGCCAATTCGCATTTCACCGCCGATCGGATCGCAGGGCTCGGCGCGATTGACGCGAGCCGGATCACCGTCATTCCCCGCGGAGTTGATGTGGATCTCTTTGATCCGAAAAAGATTTCCGCCGACAGGGTTAACGACCTCGCGCGCGCCTGGGGGCTTGGGGAAAACACCGGTTTTAAATTGCTGCTCCCGGCGCGGCTGACCGCCTGGAAGGGGCATGAAACGGCGGTCGCGGCGATTTCGGCGCTGATGGCGTGCCAAACAAGGCCAGAGCCCACTGGCCAAATCCCCGCTTTGACGCTAGTTTTTTGCGGGGGTGCGCAAGGCAAGGACGCCTATGAGCGGCGCCTGCGCACGGTGGTTGAAGAGTCTGGGGTCAGCAGCATGATCCATATGGTTGGCGACTGCGCCGACATGCCCGCCGCTTACGCTTGGGCGGATGCGGTTCTGTCTCCGTCGACGGAGCCGGAAGCCTTTGGCCGCGTCGCGGTTGAGGCGGG
This sequence comes from Parvularcula sp., assembly GCA_002704915.1. Classification (GTDB taxonomy): domain Bacteria; phylum Pseudomonadota; class Alphaproteobacteria; order Caulobacterales; family Parvularculaceae; genus Hyphococcus. The sequence continues at coordinate 94,289 of PAIP01000027.1, read as the reverse complement.
TGCCATGGGCAAGCCGGTGATCGCCGCCGATCATGGCGGCGCGCGCGAGACCGTCATTGACCGTGAAACCGGATTTCTCGCAGCGCCGGGCGACGCCGAGGCTCTGGCGCGGGCGATCGATATGGTAACAACCATGAGCGAGAATGCGCGCAAAGTGATGGGGGAGAAGGCGCGGCAGCGGGCGGCGAGCCTTTATTCATCCACGACGATGTGCGAAGCGACCCTTGGAACCTATCGCGACCTGCTGGCGGAAAGAGCGTAATGGGGCGGCATGTTAGGGCGTAAGAACTCAAATATTCTGGTCATCAAGACAGACGGGCTCTCCGGCTTCGTGGCGGCGGATGCAGCTTTTGAGGCGATCCGGCAGGAACATCCTCATGCGAAAATCAGCCTGCTGACGACACAGGGCCTGCAGCGCATTGCTCGTGCGTCGCCTTATTTCGATCAGGTGGCGGGCATGCCGAATATGCGCGACAGCGAAGCGCGCAAGGAATTCGTGCGCCAGCTCAAGGCGGCGAAGTTCGAAAAAGTCTACGATCTGTCAGGCGACGATGCGGCGCGCCGCCTTAAAGGCGCGCTCGGGATGTTCGGGCCGAAATGGTTTTCCGCGGAACCCTCAGGCCGGGCCGGGAAGGGCGCCGCGCCGAAAACGCCGAGCTTCGATCGGCTTGCCGAGAGCGCGGGATTGTCCATTGGCGACCGGCTTCCGGATCTTTCCTGGGCGGTGACGGCGCGCAAGGACAGCGCCAATATGCAGCCGAGCTGGTACGGCATCTCGGGCCCCTTCGGCCTCTTGTTGCCGGGCGAGGCGCCGGAGCGGCGCTGGAGCGCTGCGGGCTATGCCGGGCTCGCCAAGGAAATGTCGCAGGCCGGAATCATGCCGGTGCTGGCGGGCGCCAAGTCGCTGCATAATTTCGGCGATGAGATCTCCCATGAGACGCCGCAGCTTGTGGACCTCACGGGCAAGACCGACCACTTGCAACTTGCCGCGCTCGCCCGTGAGGCGCTTTTTTTCGTGAGCGACAGCGCCGAGGAAATGCAGCTCGCCTTGAGCGTCGGCTGTGAAGGCGTTGTGATTCGCCCGGCCTCAGACCCGTTTGAAACCGTAGGCCGCCATGTGGTCACTATGACGGCGGCGGACGGGCCGCGCAGCGGCGCCCTCGGGCAGGTCGAGCCGGTTTTCGTCTGGCGGACACTCAACAATATGGGCCTGGTCCCGGTGGACGATGACGCGCCGCTGTCGGCGCAAGCCCGTTGATAGATGGGCCGAAACCCTTATATATCCACCCTCCTGTCGCATTTTGGGATTACGGTTAACCGTTTCTCACCGAAATGGGCGCAGAGATTTAACCTGATTTGACCCTTAGCAACCGATGGAGAGAAGTCCATAGCACGCAGACCCCACGCCGCAGCCCCGACCAAATCCGAGGGCCCGCGCATAAACGATGAAATCGACGTCCCTCAGGTCCTTCTGATCGACCAGGAAGGCGAAAAACGCGGCGTCATGAAAACGTCCGAAGCCATCGCCATCGCCGCCGAAGCCGGCCTCGATCTTGTGGAAGTGTCGCCCGGCACAACGCCGCCCGTTTGCAAGATCCTCGATTACGGCAAATTCAAATATCAGCAGCAAAAGAAAAAGGCTGAAGCCAAGAAGAAGCAGAAGGTCGTTGAGATCAAAGAGATCAAGATGCGGCCCAATATCGACGACCACGACTATCAGGTTAAGGTCAAGGCGATGAAGCGCTTCTTTGAGGAAGGCGACAAGGTCAAAGTGACGTTGAGATTTCGCGGCCGGGAAATGGCGCACCAGGACCGCGGCGCGGACCTGTTGAAACGCGTGCAGGACGACTTCGACGATATCGCCAAGGTCGAACAATATCCCAAAATGGAAGGCCGTCAGATCATGATGGTCATGGCGCCCCGCTAACAGACATTTTTGCGTTAAGGATAATGCGTCGCCGCCCGCGTGCTTTTGCGGGCGGTTTTGCTATTCTGAAACAGAATTGGCCCGCCCCTTGCTTCTCTGTGGCCTGAAATGGCAATCGGCGCGTTCGTGCGGGATGCGCGGCGCGCCGGGCCAAGGGCGAGGCTTAGCAGTATGGACGCGTTGATGCAGATGATCGCCGTGGGATGGCCGTTGGGGCTTGCCGGTTTCATTCTCGGCGCGCTGGTTGGCGGTTTCATGGCCCGGGGGGGCGATACCGGGAATGCCGCCGGATCCCGGATTAAGCCTGATGCAAATGGGCTTGAGGCTTTGGCGGCCGAGCTGAAAGCTGCCAAGGAGCTCTTGGAGGCTGAAGAGGCCGAGGCCGCCGAGGTTGCGGAAACGCTGAAAAATCTCGATGAAGCCATCAAGCGCGCCAATGGCCGGCTGAAACTCATCACCAAAGCCGTGAAGCAGGCGAAATAGATTTCCGGCCTCGACTCCTGTTAGGTAGCGGGAGCGAGGGATTTCATGGACAGCGCCGGCGTTTTTCATCAACTGCTGATCAACAGCGTCATCATTTCGGCGACGACGTTTACTCATGGCGTCTTTGTCGCTGCTGCGGCGGCGGTGTTTCGCGTCACCAAGGCGCGAAGCCATGGCGCGTTGCGTTTCTTTCGCGATACGGCGGTGCTGGTTCTTCTCGTTTTATGGCTGATGTTCGCCCACATGCTGGAAATCGGCATGTGGGCGGGCCTGTTCTATTATTACGGAATGTTCGACACATGGGAGACGTCGCTCTATTTCGCCGGCGCGTCCTTCACGACGCTCGGTTTTGGCGATGTGTTGCTGCCCGATGAATGGCGTCTTTTGTCAGGCGCGGCTGCGGCGAACGGACTGTTGCTGTTTGGTCTGTCCGCCGCCTTCCTGTTCGATGTCGTCGGCAAGCTGCATCTCGGCGGCCGGGCGGATTAGAGCTTATCGTGTCGCCTTGCAGGGAACGCCAAGTTCATAGGCGTCGCCCGTGTCGCGCCTCACCGCATAACAGGCCTCCCCCGACATCATCATGTCGAAGATCACGGGTCTCGCCAGGCTGCGGTCTTCGCGCGAGGCAAGCGGCGGCGGCAATACCGAAATGACTGAACTCTCCGTGAGGTCGCCGGGTCCGAGGTCGATGGACGCACGGCCCAAAGCCGCCGCCAGCACCGATTTCACCTGATCGAGCGTTTGGGCGTCGTCATGCGTCAGCACGGCCGGCGTTTTCGGCGAAACGGTCTGGCAACCGCCAGAGAGCGCAGCGGCGGCAAGGATCATAAGCAGGTTTGCCCGCATCATTCTCGCGGCATCCTCATATCGCGGTTGTTTTTCATGACACGCAGGCCAGGGCGCAAATCAAGCGCCCTCGCGCCTTGCTCCTTGGCCAGCGCTTTCTTGATGACCGCCGAAGGCGGTGGCGTGGGACAGGTTCCGAATTCGCGATACTGCAAGGCCGCGGCGAGCAAAGCTTCACTCTCGTCGCCAAGGTCGTGATCGAGATCGTCATCGACAACGCAGCCCGGCAGTTTGACGCCAAAGCTTGCGCTTGAATTCATGGGGACGAAGCCGTCTGCATAATCGCCGAAACCTTTTTCGTTCACGCCCTGAAACTGGATCGTGTAATAGGTCTCGCCGCAATTATCCTCCGGATAAAAACCGTAAGGTTTCCCGCAGGTGGTGCGGCCAATCAGGATCACTTCAACATCAACGCCGCGCAGACCGTTTATCACCGCCTCGCTGGCGCTGCAGGTCCAGTCAGTCGCCAGAATAAAGACACGGTCGAGATTGAGGCTGGGCAAGGGCGCGCCTTCGGACACGGAAAAACCAAGACCTGCGCTGTAAAAAGGCGAGGCGTTGTTGGTGGAGCCTGTTACCGGATTCACCCCGCCCGCATCGTCATTGAATCGCAATCGTTCGAACACTTTGCCATTGGTTCGCGTAGCGCCGGCGACCATGTATCCGAGCTGCGAGGAAATCGCGAGAAGGCCGCCGCCATTGTAGCGTAGATCGAGGACGAGATCCGAAACGCCTGCCGTCGCCATATCGGCGATGGCGTCGGAAATATCTTCTTCGGACTGGAAGGGGCTGAAGGTGGTGATTAGCACATAGCCTACATCGCCCGATGGCGTATTGATGACCGCCGTGCGGTTTACGGCGGGCGGCGCCAGATCTTCGGAAATCATCATCACCGTGCGCGTTGTCGCTGCGCCGGGGTCTTGAACGACGAAACTATGCATTTCACCTGCATTCTGCGGAAACAGGCCGTCATTGATGGTGTCGACTTCCGCTTGCGTATCGGCATTCACCAGATCGACGCCGTCCACTTCGAGAATGCGCGTTCCTCTGATGAAATTGGGAACGCCCATCACCGTGTCCGAAGCCGGCGTGCCGGCGTCGGTATAGATGACGCGGATATCGCGCGGCGGCGTCGCGGAAAGGGCGATGAAAGCGGCGCCGTATTCCGCTTCCGGCGCGGAGTTCCTTTCCTTCAGGAATTCTTCCGTCGGCTGGCTGAAATGGAAGTCGTCTTTGGGTTTGCCGGATGGCGTCGTCGCGGTGGTTTTCAGGACGCCGAAATAATTCACCGGATCGGCGTAATTCGCCGGATTGCGGTCGACGACTTCATCATTCCAGAGATAGGTTTCGTGGGTCCAGGATCGCAGCCAGAAATTTTCTTCGAGCGTCGATCCGCCGCGATCCGGAAAGGGATTGCCTTCAAGGTCGACGCCGGTGCGCACAGTTTCGCACCGGTCCTGGAAAATGCTGGCGGACTCGTAAACGCCCGCTGTCCAGGTCGGCCCGGAATTATTGGTCGGCGGCGGCGGCGGGTTCGGCGAGACCGGGGGCGGCGGATTGCCCCCTCCGCCCCCGCATGCGGTCAAGACCAACGTGAAGCAAACCCAAAATTTCAGTCCCCAGGGTCTTTGTCCGGTCGCCACAAAAAATCACTCTATACTTTGTAATACTTGCCCCCGCAGGGATCGTCCCCATTTGGCGGGCATAGTCAACGCCGCTCCGGTTTTTTCGCCTCTGGCGCTATGTCCGCGCGCGGCTTTCGCCTAAAACCCGGCCGATGAGCTATGCGGTCAAGGAAATCTATTACACGCTGCAGGGTGAGGGCGCGCAGGCCGGGCGCCCGGCCGTGTTCCTGCGCTTTGCGGGCTGCAATCTCTGGTCGGGCCTTGAACGCGACCGGGAGAAAGCGGTCTGCTCCTTTTGCGATACGGATTTTGTCGGAACCGACGGGCCGGGCGGCGGCAAGTTCGCCGACGCGCCAAGCCTCGCCATGGCCGTCGCCGGGCATTGGCCTAATCTGAAAGAGGGGCGGCCTTACGTGGTCTGCACTGGCGGCGAGCCGCTCCTGCAACTCGACGCCCCGCTGATCGACGCCCTTCACGCGGCAGGATTTGAAATCGCGGTGGAAACCAACGGCACCATCGCCGCGCCGGAGGGGATCGACTGGATCTGCGTCAGCCCCAAATCCACCGCGCCGCTGGTCCAGCGTTCGGGGCATGAACTAAAGCTCGTTTACCATCAGGCGGACGCGCCGCCGGAGGCATATGAGGCCCTCGCATTTGACTTTTTCTTTTTGCAGCCTATGGACGGGCCTTCGCGCGCGGAGGAGACCGCCGCCGCGATTGAATATTGCCGGACCCATCCGCAATGGCGCCTCAGCCTCCAGACCCACAAATTGCTGGGCATCCCGTAGGGCGCGCCGCGGACGCAACATGTTGAAGAGGACAACCCCATGCGCATCGTCAAGTCGATGAGTTTCGACGCCGCGCACTATCTGGATCATGACCCGGACGCGCGTCCTTACGCGCGGCTGCATGGACATTCCTTTACGCTGGAAGTGGTGATCGAGGGCGAGCCGCAGGAAGAAACCGGATGGGTCGTTGATTTCGGGGATGTCGCCGAAGCCCTGCAAGGGCTGCATGAGGCGCTCGATCATCGCCTTTTGAACGAGGTCGAAGGTCTAGAGCGCCCCACGCTTGAAAATATCTGCAGATGGGCCGCGGAAAAACTGAAGCCGCAATTTCCGGGGCTCGCCGAAGTCCGGGTGTCGCGCCCGTCCATCGGCGAGAGTTGCGTCCACCTGCTCTAACGGTGCGGCTCAAGCGGCGTCGTTCGCCAGATCCGCTTTCATCCGGGCGATAAGATATTGCGCATCCCGGCAATAGCTTGCGGCGGCGCGGTCGGCGCGGCCCAAAGCCTTGTCGAGGTGATCGAGAATATCGTCGATTTCCTCATAGGTCGCAAAGGCGTCAGCCGGCGGGGGCAGGTCGAGACCCTTTTCGCTGACATCGAGACGGAAAGGCGACACGGAGTAGCGCGCGCGGCCCGCAAGCGTCACATCGATATGGCGCTGGCCCTTGCCGATAAGCACGGAGGCGCGGGGATCGATCTTCTCGAGCGCCTCATTGATCGAAAGGCGCAACTCGTCATAGCTCTCGGCGAGAAGGGCGCGTCCGCCTGCTTCATCGACGTCTTTGGCCGAAAGCGCGACCTCGCAAGCCTGTTCCAGAATGTCGCGCACGCGGTCAATGGCGTAAAGCGCTGCCTCGATCGCGGCCAGCGCCTCACGCACAGGGTTTTCCTGTTCGTCCGAGTGGTTTTCATTGATCACGGCCCTGCGGTTCTTGAGCGCGCGGTCAAGGCCACCCGCCACATCCATCGCCGGCATTTCATCTGTAGACTGAGTGTTTTTCTTGCCGAGCCACCCGGCGAGCGGGCTGCGCCGCTTTTCCTGGGCCCCGCTGTTTTTATTGATCGCAAACGCCACGCGACAGCTCCTCATGCATGACTGAATTCGCGTCAGATTAGGACAGGGCGCACTTAAAGGCCGTTAAACAATTGGGTAAATTTTGTGAATGCCGGAAGGCATAACAGGGTTGATGTGAGTTAACCCTGTAACCGCCTGCGTGTGAAGCGCCCGCCCTCAAGGCCCCATGCGATCAACAGGGCTGCGGCGATGATAAACAGCCAGAAAAGGGCGGGGGCCAGCGGCGCATCCCTCACTGTTTCAACACGCTCCGCACGTTGTTCCACGATCCCGGCCCAGGACGATCCGGCGCGCCCCGCTTTGTCGCCGCGGACCCGGCGAAGGTCGGGCAGGGCGGCGCCGTTACCCTCGCGGATAGCGAACACGCCGCCACCGCTATCCTCGGCGAGGGGAGAAAGGGGCTTCGACGTTGAAACGACATTCTGAAATTCCGGCGCGGCTTCGAGGCCAATGACGCCGATGGCGAAGAGCTCGCCTGACGTCGCCCGGTAAAGCCCGCGCGAGGGCGCGCTCAACCGCGTGGTGAAGCGGCCGGGCGCGGTTTCCTCCAGATCGAACTCGGCCGTTTCCCCGTCGGGCCGGGTCAGCGTCACCGCCGGAGGCTCGTCCTCAATCGTCCGCCGTTCGATCACCAGATCGCCATTCACTTCGCGCAGGGAGAGGGCTTCTTCTTCAAGCTCAGGCTCCTTCATCAGCCAGTGGGCGATGCGCCGCAGGAGCTCCGCATGGGGGCCGCCGCCATCAAAGCCGCGCGCCCAGAGCCAGACATGATCGGAAAGAAACAGGCCCACGCGCCCGTCGCCGATGCGGTCCAGAATAAGAAGGGGCGCATCGTTGGGACCGGTCATCAGGGTTTCGCCGCGCATTTTGGCGACCGGCATGACGCGCAACCACCGCCCCCAGATGTCAGCGTCGGGGAGATCGGCGGTCACCGGATGGCGCTCGCCAAGGTCGGTCACTTCCGGCCGGAAGCTTTCCTCTATTGCCGAGCCCGCAGGCAAGGCGGGCAGGATAAAGGTCAGATTGCGGCGGTTCGCGAGGCTCAAGGCGCCGTTATATTCGGGGCCCGACGCGATCAGCACGGCCCCGCCATTGTCGACGAAGCGCGCGATATTGTCGAAGTGGAAAGACGACAGCACGCCGCGATAGGCGTAGCGGTCGAAAATCAGGAGGTCGAATTCGTCGAGCTTGTCGATGAAAAGTTCGTCCTGCGGAAAGGGAATGAGCGCCAGTTCATCGACCGGCGTGCCGTCATTCTTGTCGATGGGACGTAATATAGTGAAGTGAACGAGATCGACCGCCGGGTCCGACTTCAGGAGATTGCGCCATACGCGTTCGCCAGGATGCGGTTCGCCGGAGATCAGCAAGACGCGCAACCGGTCGCGCACGGCGGTGATGGGGAGAACCGCGATGTTGTTGCGCGTCGTCAGCTCGCCGGGGCGTTCGGCCACCTCCAGTTCGATGATGGTCTGGCCGGGCCGTGTCAGCGGCACGTCGAATCCGGCCTCGGCGCCGATGGGAACCGCTTCGCGCAGGATTTCCTCGCCATCCATGCGCAGGGTCACCATAGGCGCGCGGGCATCGTCGAGGGGTGCGCCCTCACGCCCCACATCGTCGATGCGGAAGGTGACGCGCACGGGCTGGCGCACAATGCCGTAACGCGGGGCGTTGACGAGCGTGATCTTGCGGTCGGATTCAAGCGCTGCGCCCGTGGTCAGGATATGAACCGGCGCATCGATGTCGAGACCGCCTATGGCCTCGTCCGCGTCGGCGGCCTGTCCGTCCGTCACCACGAAAACGGCGCCAAGACGCTGGCGGGGCGTGTCGGCCACGGCTTGTCCGATGGCGTTAACTGTCAGCGTTTCTTCTTCGCCGCCAAATCGAATGATTTCCACATCGACATTGTCGAGCGCTTCAATGCGCTGGGCGAGCCGCTCGGCCGCCGCTTGTGTCACCGCATCGCGGTCGTCGAGAGACTGGCTCGCGCTTTCATCCACAAGGATGAGCGCAATGTCATTGAGCGGCGTCGTTTCCGCTTCGCGGATCATCGGGCCGGCCAGCATGATCAGGAGCGCGGCGATGGCGACAGCGCGGGCGATGCCGCTTTTCCAGTTGCGGATGAGCGAGAGGATCGCAAAGGCGGCGCCGGCGACGACGGCGGCGATCAGCGCCCAAGGGGGCAGCATCGGATCGAGCACGATGTTGAAAGGAAGGGTCGTCACTTGCCGAGCCGCTCCAGAAGGATCGGCGTATGCACCTGATCGGACTTGTAGTTTCCGGTAAAGGCGACCATCACCATATTGACGCCGGCGCGATAGGCGAACTCGCGCGCGCGCGGGCCGCCGGTTCCCATGGGTCGCACGGGCCGGCCGAAACTGTCCGCCGCCCAGGCCCCGGCCCAGTCGCGACCGCCGATGATGAGCGCCGTGACGCCGTCATTGGAGCCGCTCGAGTCGGCTTCGACCCAGACCGGATTGTTGTTGTTGCGCCCGTAGAGTGAGTTCAACAGATAGAATGAGCGCGTCAGCACGTGATTGTCATCGACGGGCCTTAACGGAGGAATGTCGAGCTCGCTCAGAATGCGTTGCAGGGCCTGGCCCTCGGGCGTCGATCCGGCGCCGACGGCGCGTTCATCGTCGCGCGTGTCGATCAGGAGGAGGCCGCCGAAGCGCATGAAGTTCTCGATATTGGCGAGCGCGGCGTCGGACGGCGTCTCTGCGCCGGGCGCAATGGGCCAGTAAAGAAAGGAATAGACGGAAAGATCGTCCGTATCGGGATCGATGCGCTCTGGCGCCGCGGGCTCGATGGCAGTGCGCCGGTAAAGTTCGCGGCTCAGCGCAGCAAGTCCCTGTTCCGCGAGGGTGTCTATGGAGGAATCACCCGTGGCGATATAGGCGAGCCGGGTCGTCAGCGCCGCTTCGGCGATTTTCTCGTCAATCGGCGCATCCAGCGGCTGCGCCAGGGCGCGATCCGCGGGCGCGGCCATGACGCCGAACGCCAGCATCGCCGCAGCGGCAGGCCGCCAGTTGAGGCGGCCGCTGAGGAAAAGGGCGAGCACGCCGTCGGCGAGCAGCAAGAGCAGTGCGATCAATATGAGCGGCGGGCTAAGGGAAACCGGCGGCGCTGCGGCGTAGGGCTGGATGGCGGCGCCCGGAATGGAAAGCGGTTCGAAGGGCGCGTCGGCCTCAATGGCGTTGAGGGCGAGCGGCGCCTCGGGCGCGCCGTAAAAGCCGGGCTGTCGCTGGGGCGAGGCGGGGCGCGCCAGTTCCGCGGCGGTGAGGGCGTGCGCGCTGTCTCCGGGCCGGGTCATGCGGCCCTCGCCGGTGAGGAGCCGCAAGGGGGCGTAGCGCGCGTCCTCGCCGTCATCGGCGGCTTCGGGGCCGAGCGCCGACAGGAATGTCAGCCTACGGAGCATATCGATGAAGAGACCGGAAAGCGGCAGGTCGGACCAGGCGGGCGTCGCCGTTACATGAAAGAGCGCCATCACGCCCTCGCCCTGGCGCATGCCGGTGACGAGGGGCGTGCCGTCTTTCAGCCGCGCCCAGGTACGCTCGGTGGTCTCGCCGCCAGGCTCGGCCAGCACCTGACGCTTGATGAGAACGTCGCTTGGAACATCGAGACCGGCAAAAGGACTTTCAGGCGGAAAGACGTCGAGATGCTGCGGCGTGTCCCAGGTGAGCGCTCCGCCAAAGGCGCGTCCGCCGCCGCGCAACGGTGCGGGGATGAGGTCAGGCTCCCGGTCCTGTGCAGCTTCGGCGAGAACGGGTCCCGCAAAGCGGATCAGAACCCCGCCGCGCTCGACCCATGCCGACAGGGCCTCGCTTTCTTGAGGGCGCAGCCGGCCAATGTCATCGAGAACGATGACGGAAACGTCGGCTTCCAGCAGCCGCGATAGATCGTCTTCAAGAAAAGACGCATAGGGCGCCAGCGCCTCGCGAATATAGTGATCGCCTTTCAGCAAATCGTCGCGATTGCTTTCAAGGTTTCTTGCCAAACCGATCAGCGCCCGGCGGTCGCGGGCGTCGGCAAGGCGCACGGCGCCAGCGGAGGAAACGCCTTCGATGCGGGTTATGGAAAGTTCGTTCGCCAGAGCAAGGGGAACGTTGAGCGTGACGTCGCGGGAGGTTTCGCCGGCGGCGAATTCGAAATCGGAGCGGGCGAGTTCGCGGCCGTCGCGCGCCGTTGCGGAAATGGCCCCTTCGGCTTCAGCGCTCGCATCCAGACGCCCGACCCGATAGGCGAGGGCGTTTTCCGACGCCGGCAAAGGCTGCAACCGATATTTCGGCGCGCGCGGGTCATTGAAGATCGCAAGGTCGCCGCGTTCGGACAGCGCATTGGCAAGCGCGGCGGCGCCATCGCCGCCAAGCCCGTCCGACAGCCAGCGAATTTCGGCGCCGGCGGTGAAATAGCGGTCCAGATCCGAGAGTCGTTCAGCGGCGCCCGCGCGGTCCGCCGCAAACGGCGCCGGCGTCATCGTATCGGCGAAGGCGCTCGCCGCTTCGCCGCTCATAGGTTCAAGGCGCGCGGGCGTTTCTTCCGGCGCGGTCGTCAGGATAAACACTTGCCGATCGGCCTGCGCGGCTTCCGCCGCGGCTTCGCGCAACGCATCCTGACGCGTGCGCCAGTGCTGCGCCGCGGCCCAGCTATTGTCCACGACGACCAGCATGGGTCCGGTCTGGGCATTCGGGGTCGGGGCGTTCAGGACAGGACCCGCCAGCGCGAGAATGATCAGCGCCGCCAGCAGGAGCCGCATCAAGAGCAACCACCATGGCGTGCGGTCCGGCGTTTCATCCGCCGTCTTCAACTGACGCAGGATAATGAAGGCCGGAAAATTCTCGCGCTTCGGCGATGGCGGCGTTGCGCGCAACAGGAGCCAGATCAGCGGCAGCGTGAAAAGCGCCAGCAGCAAAAACGGCGATGTGAAACTGAGCGCGCCCATAATTTATGACTTCCAGGCGCGCATATCGGCGAGCGCCGTGAAAAGCGAGAGGAGCGCCGTTTGCGGCGAGCGGTCGGTGCGGTGAACGAAAAAGCTCCAGCCGGTTTTCTGCGCGATGGCTTCAAGCGCGCCGCGATGAGCTGCGAATTTGGTTTTGTAGGCGTCTGCGAGAGAAGACGTCTGGCCGAAGATCAGCCGGTCCTTGCTTTCAAGATCGTGGAACTCAACGCGGCCCTCAAAGGGAAAGTCCTCTTCCGCCGGATCGCAGATCTGCAGAAGCACGCCTTGCGCGCCGCTAGACGCCAATGCGGCAACGGAACGCTCCACCGCATCGGGCGTTGTGAAGAAATCGCTCGCCATGACAACGCGCGCGCCGACCGGAACATGCGCAAGAGGCGGCGCGCCGTCCTTGTCATTGAACTCGCCGATATGGAGAGCCTCAAGCATGCGTTCCGGCGCCGTCCGGCCCTGAAACGGCCGACGCTCTTCGCCGAGAACGCCGATCCGCTCGCCGGCCTGGCTGAGAAGAATGGTCAGCGCCGCCAGCAGCGTATCGGCGCGGTAGCGTTTGGTGGGGAGGGCTTTTTGCGAAGAATAATCGAGCGAGTGCGACGGATCGCGCCAGAGATAGGCCGCCGCCGCCGCCTCCCATTCGTTCTGGCGCACATAAAGGCGATCGGCGGCGCGCGCGGACTGTCGCCAGTCGATCATGGAGACGGGATCGCCAAACGCATAAGGCCGGTGTTGCCAGAAGGTTTCGCCGGGTCCGGCGCGCCTGCGCCCGTGAAGTCCCGCGCTTACCGCCTGCGCCATGCGCTCGGCTTCGAGCAGCATTGGCGGGAAGAGCGCAGCCGCGCTTTCCGCTTCATGGCGGACCGCCACTGTCGCTTCGTTCTTGCCTAATATGTTGTTCGCCATCGGGCGCGGCTTCTCCAAACTCCAGAGCGCTTCGCGGATAAGTGTGAGCGGTTATCCGCAAAAGAAGCGCGACAAACTAGTTACGCCCCCGCGACCAGTTCCTTGATGAAATCGTCCGTAGTCAGACCTTCCGAGCGCGCTGCGAAGTTTAGCGCCATGCGGTGACGCAGCACCGGCCCTGCAAGCCTTTTGACATCGTCGAGCGAGGGCGAATGCCGTCCGTCGATCAGCGCCAGCGCGCGCGCGGCGAGCGAAAAGGCCTGGCTCGCCCGCGGACCCGGGCCCCAGGCGATGAATTTCTTCACGCGGTCTTTGGCGTCGTCCGTCGGTCTGGCGGCGCGGGTGATGGAGAGAATCATTTCCACAACCTGTTCGCCGATGGGCATTTCGCGCACCAGTTTTTGCGCCGCCATCAGATCTTCGGCGGTCATGACGGCGTCCACCTGCACGGTTTTGGCGCCCGTCGTCGCGGCGAGCATTTTCCGCTCGGCGTCGAGATCCGGATAATTGACGTCGATTTCGAGGAGGAAGCGGTCGAGCTGCGCCTCGGGCAGGGGGTAGGTCCCCTCCTGCTCGATGGGGTTCTGGGTCGCGAGCACATGGAATGGGACAGGGAGGTCGTGGCGCGCCCCGGCGACGGTCACATGATGCTCCTGCATCGCCTGAAGAAGGGCCGACTGGGTCCGGGGCGAGGCGCGGTTGATCTCGTCCGCCATCAGGAGCTGGCAGAAGACCGGTCCCGGAATGAAACGGAATTCGCGCTTTCCTTCTGCGCTTTCCTCCAGAACCTCGGAGCCGAGGACGTCTCCGGGCATCAGATCGGGCGTAAACTGCACCCGCTTGGCCGAGAGGCCCATCAGATCGCCGATGGAGGTCACGAGAAGGGTCTTGGCGAGGCCCGGAGCCCCCACCAGGAGGCCGTGGCCCCCTGCGGCAAGTGTCGCAAGGGTGAGGTCGATGACCTCCTCCTGGCCGAAAACGACCTTTCCGAGCGCGGTCCGGGCGCGCCCGAATTTTACCGAAATCTCATCAAATTTCCGGAGGATATCCTGGTCAGACTGGCTGTCGGTCATAGGGCTCGCGTGATGTTGAAGGCCGATTGGCGTCATGAGGCACTTGGCCCCGGCGATTCGAGGTCAAATATGGAGATAACATGGCTTGGTGAGGGTTAAAGAACTGCTTGGCAAGGAAACCGCTCGGATTGTCGAAAAACTCTTGCCCCTTGCGGGTTCGCGCCCGATGTCATTACCATGCCGCAACCCGCCGGGGACAAGGCCTCTCAGGCGGATTTTGCGGGGCGATCGTCAAAATAGGCGCTTTCGAGGCGCCAGGTGACGGTGAATTGAGAGGCAGCGCCATTCGGGGCGTTTCCATTGAGCCGGCGCTGTCGCCGGGAGTGTAAAGGGGACCTTTGTGTCGGAACACGAGTCGCATTTTTCGGTCTGGGGCTTCATCAAGGGCTTCGCGAAGCTGATCATCGGCATGCTTTTGATGTTGCAGGGTCTGATCGGCCTTGTTGTGCTGATCCTGATTGTCGGCGTGATGGTCGAGGTGACCAATGGCATCGCGGGCAGCGAAGACAAAGTCTCCGTTTCCATTCCTGACGAGGCCGCCCTTGTGCTCGATCCCAATGGCGTGCTGGTGGAGCTTGCCGAAGATGTGAACCCGCTTGAGGTGCTGCGCGAGGAAGCCTACGGCATCAGCGAGCCGACACAGGTCGAGGTTCACGATCTCGTGCGCGTGATCCGCGCAGCGAAGAACGACAAGCGCATTAAGGGCATTGTGCTCGATCTCGGCGCGCTCGGCGCGTCGCCGTCCAGCGCCTCAAAGCTGCATTACGTCGCCTCGGAGCTCGCGAAGTTCAAGGAAAGCGGCAAGAAGGTCATCGCCGTCGGCGATTATTACAGCCAGGATCAGTATCTGCTCGCGGCGAACGCCGACGAGATTTACATGAACGATTACGGCAATCTCTTCATTTACGGTTACGGCTCCTACGGCACCTATGTGAAGAGCCTCTTGGAAAAGCTGAAAATCACCAGCCATGTCTTCCGCGTGGGCACCTTCAAGTCAGCGGTGGAGCCTTTCCTGCGGGACGACATGTCGCCGGAAGCCAAGGAAGCCAATATTGGCTATCTCAGCGTGTTGTGGCGCGATTACGCCGCATCGGTCGAGAAGGCCCGGGGTCTCCCTTCCGGCGCGGTTGAGGATTACGCCAACAATCTCGGCGCGCTGCTGGAAAGCGTGGATGGCGATCTCGGCAAGGCGGCGTTGAAAGCCGGTTTTGTGGATGAGCTCCTGTCGCGCGCGGAAATGAACGAAAAGCTGATGGAGAGCTTCGGCAAATCCAAGGACGGCAAGTCGTTCAAGAAAGTCAGCTTCAAGAGATATCTGACCTCCATCGACAAACCTAATGACACGAGCGCGCCCAATGTCGTGGTGATTACCGCCGCGGGCACGATCATTGACGGCGAAGCGCCCACGGGCCGCGCCGCGGGCGGCGACACCATCGCCGCGCAGCTCCGGAAAGCGCGTGAGGACGACAAGATCAAAGCGGTCGTGTTGCGCGTCGACAGCCCTGGCGGCTCGGCGTTCGCCTCCGACATCATTCGCGACGAGGTTCTCGCCATCAAGGCGGCGGGCAAACCGGTGGTCGCCTCCATGGGGTCGCTTGCCGCGTCGGGCGGTTACTGGATTTCGGCGGCGGCGGATGAAATCTGGGCGGCTCCCACGACTATCACCGGCTCCATCGGGATCTTCGGCTATTTCAATACTTTCGAAAACACCGCAGCCGAAATCGGCGTTTATGTGGACGGGGTCGGGACCACCGATCTTTCGCCGATCCTGGCGACCGGCATCGGCCCCTTGCCGGCGAGCGCCGCCGACATCATCCAACAGTCGACGGAAAACGGTTATGACCGCTTCCTCACCATCGTTGGCGAAGGCCGCGGCCTCGACAAAGAGTATGTGGACTCTGTCGGACAGGGCCGCGTCTGGATCGGCGAGAAAGCGATCGAGCTGAAGCTAGTCGACAAGCTCGGCACCTATGACGAGGCGATCGAAGCGGCGGCGAAACTCGCCGGTCTTGAGAAATACGATGTGGTCGACATGAAAGAAAAGCGCACGACATTCGAGATGTTCCTTAGCAATCTTTCGGAAACGACGATCGCGAAATTCGGCGGCGAGAAACAGCGCCGCACGGAAGGCGCCGTTGCGAAGATCGTGCGCGCGGCGGAAAAGCAGGCGGAGTTCTTCGCGGAGTTCAACGATCCGAACGCCGCTTACGCCCGCTGCCTGACATGTGAATAGACAGCGAAACCATGCAAGGCGGGCTGTGACCCGCGAGCGCTGATGATAGAAAAGAGGGGCCGGCGCTGTAATCTTTACAGCGCCGGTTTCATTTTATGACCGATCTCATGCGATATGCCGCCGAGCTTGAAGGCGCAGGAGAAAAAGGCCTGCCGCCGGTGGAGAAATGGAACCCGGAATATTGCGGTGAAATCGATCTCGTCATCAAACGCGACGGAACCTGGGTGCATGAAGGAACGCCCATTGGCCGCGCGCGGCTGGTGAGATTATTCTCCACGGTGCTCCGGCGCGAGGGTGATGACTTTTTTCTCGTGACGCCCGTCGAAAAGATGCAGATCGAGGTTGAGGACGCGCCTTTTGTCGCCGTGCTCATGCGCCGGGAAGGCGAAGGGGCGCAGCAAAAACTCATCTTCACCACCAATCTCGGCGATGAGGCCGTCGCGGGTCCCGATCACCCGCTCGATTTTCGCGAGGACCCGGAAGTCGGCGAACGCGCGCCCTATATCGATGTGCGCGCCGGGCTTGAGGCGCGGATCGCCCGCGCGGTTTATTATGACCTTGTGGCCCTCGGCGAACCCCGCGAGATAGATGGCGAGGAAATGTTCGGCGTCTGGTCGGACGGCGTTTTCTTTCCCTTCGGTCCTGCGGATGAGGTTTACGAATAGGCCGGTCATGGCGACGAATGCGACAGCGGAGAATGAATGGCGCGCGCGGATCGAGCGCAATCTCGGCCAGGCGACGGCGGCGCGGGTGCGCGAGCTTTTCAGCGAAATCAATCCGCATCTCGTCGGCGACAAGCTTTTTGAAAAACGCTGGAGCGCCAAGCGCAAGGATGCCGCCGTGCTGGTGCCGCTGATCGCGCGCGAGGAGGGAATGCGCGTCATCATGACGGTGCGCTCCTCGACCATGCCGTCCCATGCGGGCCAGATCAGTTTTCCCGGCGGCAAAACACATCCGGAAGACAAGGACGCTGTCGACACGGCGCTGCGCGAGGCCCATGAAGAAGTGAATATCCCGCCCGAGGCGGTTCACGTCATCGGATCGCTCGGCGTTCACAAGGGCGGGCTCGGCTTTTCCGTAACGCCGGTGATCGGCATGGTGGACCCGGCGGCGCCTCTGCGCCCGTGTCCGCGCGAGGTGGACGAGATTTTTGAAATCCCGCTCGACTTCGTCGCCGATCTCGCCAACCACATCACCGAAGAACGCACCCTCGAAGGCGTGCCTTACAAGATGTATGCGGCGCCTTATGGCCGCTATCATATCTGGGGCCTTACCGCCGGAATCTTACGCTCCTTCGCGGAGACCCTGCAGGATGAGGACGCCGCATGAGCGGCGCC
Source organism: Parvularcula sp. (assembly GCA_002704915.1). Lineage (GTDB taxonomy): Bacteria > Pseudomonadota > Alphaproteobacteria > Caulobacterales > Parvularculaceae > Hyphococcus. The sequence continues at coordinate 77,046 of PAIP01000027.1, read as the reverse complement.
AACGCCACGGAGTCTTTTAAGCCTTTAACAGCGCAACAGCGCGTGCGTTTTTCATGGTTGGACGAACCTCATCTGAAGAAAGTCATCGCCGCACTCGAAGCCGCCGAGGCGGGCGCCGCGCGTTATGTGGGCGGCTGCGTGCGCGACAGCCTTTTGGGGTGCGCGCCGAAAGACTTCGATGTGGCGACGACGCTCACGCCGGATGCGGCGACGACCGCCCTCAAAGCCGCAGGGCTCGGCGTTGCGCCCACCGGCATCGACCATGGCACGGTGACGGCCATCGCCGATCACAAGGGCGTCGAGGTGACGACGTTGCGCGCCGATGTGTCGACCGATGGACGCCGCGCCACGGTGGCGTTCACCCGCGACTGGGCGATTGATGCGGGACGGCGCGATTTCACCGTCAATGCGATTTACCTGACGCCGGAGGGGGAGCTGTACGATCCCGTGGGCGGCGTTGCGGATGCGGAGAAAAAAATCGTCCGATTCATCGGCGAGCCGGAAGCGCGCATTCGTGAAGATTATTTGCGCATCCTGCGGTTCTTTCGCTTCTCAGCGCGGTTTTGCGAACAGTTTGACGAGGCCGGGCTTGCGGCTTGCGCCGCGCTGAAAGATGGCATGGAACAACTCTCCGCCGAACGCATCGGCGCGGAGATGACAGGCATCCTGTCGTTGCCGCGCGCAGCCTTTGCGCTGGAAGGGATGGCGCAAACGGGCGTCCTTGAAAAAGTCTGGCCGGAAAAACCGGATCTCGCCGCGGCGGCGCGCATGAAGGAAATCGAGCCGGACGCGTCCGCGCCCCTGATGCTGGCGGCGCTCTATGGAGAGGCGGGGCGGGGCATCGGCTCGGCCCTGCGCCTTTCCAATGCAGAAAAAGCGGTGCGGTCCAACGCGGTTAAAAATCTTGCACTAATCGCCCCTTCCATAAGCGATCATATAGTCCGTAAGCTGATTTACCGTCTCGGCAAGGACGGGCTCGGCGACGCAGGTCTTCTCGCCGCCGCGCGCGGCGCTGTCTCCGCCAGCGACTATGGATCGCTTAAAGACCGGCTGGACCGGTTCGACCCACCGATCCTGACCGTCTCCGGCAAGGATGTGGTGAGCGCCGGCGTGGCGCCGGGCCCCGCGGTCTCGGCGATCCTCGCCGAAATCGAGGCGCAATGGATTGCGGAGGATTTTCCGGCGCCGGCGCGCCAGCGCGAAATCCTCGATGCGGTGATAAAAGCGCGCGAATCCGCCTGATCAACGGACTCATTCATTTGACCCGGCAGGAAAGACCGGATTTTATGGCGTGAAAACAAGCCGCAAGGAAGGAAACAGGGCGATGATGGGATTGATGATGGACCGGCCGTTGCTGACGACCGAGATCCTCAAACACGCAGTGCGCAACTACCGGAATACGGAAATCGTGACGCGCACTGTGGAAGGGCCCATCCATCGCTACACCATCGCCGATTCCGCCCGACGCATCGCCCAGCTCGCCAACGCCCTCGTTGAGCTCGGCGTCAAGAAAGGCGACCGCGTCGGCGTCATCGGCTGGAACACCTATCGCCAGTTCGAGCTTTATTACGCCGTCGGCGGCCTCGGGGCGGTGCTTCACACGGTCAATCCGCGGCTCGGGCCGGAAAACGCCGCCTTCGTCATCAATCACGCCGAAGACAGCGTTCTCTTTTACGACACGACCTTTGCGCCGCTGGTCGCGGCCCTGAAGCCGGCGCTGAAATCGGTGAAGCACTACGCCGTTCTTTCCGACAGCGAGAACGCCGGCGAAGCGGGCGAGGGCGCGCTCATCTATGAAGACTTCATCGCTGACGGCGATGATGATTTCGACTGGCCGGAATTCGATGAAAACACCGCCGTCACCATGTGCTACACCTCGGGCACAACCGGCGATCCGAAGGGCGTTCTTTATTCGCACCGCGCGCTCGTATTGCAGTCCTTCGCCTGCTGCCTGCCGTCCTCGCTCGGTCTTGCCGAAGGCGATGTGTTGTTGCCGGTGGTCCCGATGTTCCACGTCAACGCCTGGAACACGCCTTATTCAAGTCTGATGACCGGCGTGAAACAGGTCTTTCCAGGACCGAGGCTCGACGGCGAAGGCCTTTACGAGATGCTCGACAGCGAAAAGGTCACCTATAGCGCCGGCGTGCCGACGGTCTGGCTCGGGCTTTTGCAATATCTGGAAAAGACCGGGAAAGAGCTTCCTCATCTCAAGCGCGGCATGTGCGGCGGCTCGGCGCTTCCCGAAGCGCTCATTCGCGGTTTCGAAAAATACGGCGTTGAATTGATTCAAGGCTGGGGCATGACGGAAATGTCGCCGGTGGGAACGGTGAATGTCCTGCCGCCTGAAGTGAAGGCGTTGTCGCTGGATGAGCAAATTCCCTACAGATTGAAAGCCGGCCGGGCCCTGCCTTTTGTGGATATGCGCCTTGTCGATGCGGAAGGGCATATTTTGCCCCATGATGGGGAAGCTGATGGCCACCTTCAGGTGCGCGGTCCGTGGATTATCGATCAGTATTACAAGACCGATCAGCCGACGCTCACCGCCGATGGCTGGTTCGACACGGGCGATGTGGCCATCATCGATGAAGACGGCTTCATGCAGATCACCGACCGCTCCAAAGACGTCATCAAGACCGGCGGGGAGTGGGTCTCGTCAATCGATATCGAGAATGCGGCGATGTTGCATCCGGGCGTCTCACAGGCAGGGGTTATCGGCGTGCCTCATCCGAAATGGCAGGAACGCCCGCTTCTTATTGTCGTTAAAAAGGCCGGTCAGGATCCGACTGAAGAGGAGGTCAAGGAGTTTTTAAAACCGAAGCTCGACAAGATCGCCTGGCCCGATGCGGTGGAGTTTGTCGAGCATATTCCCCTTGGCGCCACCGGCAAGGTGTTGAAGACGGAACTCCGGAAGATGTTCAAGGATTACAAACTTCCTGGGTGAAACGCGCGTTCAGGCGCCCCCGTTTTCGCCGGCGTCTTCTTCGTAATGGGGAACGAAAGTCAGCACGGTCTAAAATGCGGCGGCGGCGCCCGCGCCGCCAGAAATGCACAATATCAAAATGCTGATCAGTTTTGGGTCGACGGCTTCGAAGAGCTTGCCGGCAAGGAGCGCCAATCCAAGGCCAAGGGCCGCCTTGGCGTAAAACCGCAGGAGCTTTGAAAATGCGTCGCCGCGGCCCGACAATTGCGCGGCGAAGCGGGGGCGCGCCAGCCAGACATAGAGCCAGCAGCCAAAGCCTGCGGCGATGACGGCGGCGACGAGGCTGGGCCCGTGAAACAGGCTCGCTGCGTAAAGGCGCGCATCTGCGAAGCTGATGGCCGCAACGGACGCGCCGATCACGCCGAAGACGGCGCTCACAAAAAGCGTCATCACGGGCTTTGCGGTCTTGGCGTCGAGAAAGGTTCGCTTTCCCGCTCTAGGCGGCAGTCCCCAGTTTCGCGTCATCACGGCTCCTTGGGCCGAATAGTGATTTGGCGTTTCGCCGCCGGCTGCGATCAGTCCCGATCGACCCAGGCGCGAATCGCCGCGAATACGGACTCAAACATTTCCGGCGTCAGGCGCCGGGTGTTCGTATTGTATCGCGAGCAGTGATAGCTGTCGAACAGCCGGAACGGCCTGTCGGCGAGATCGTGCTCGGCCCCATGGGCGAAGAGCGCGTCCCTGGCTTTGACGCCCAGCGCCGCCAGCGTCGAATCATGGGCGATGCGGCCAAGGCACAGGATCGCCGCAAGCTCGGGCAGGGCGTCGATCCGTGCGGTCAGGAACTGGCGGCAGGTCTTGATCTCCGCGCCCACGGGTTTGTTTTGGGGCGGCACGCATCTGACGGCGTTGGTGATCATCGCGGTTTTAAGCTTGAGGCCGTCATCGGGTCGCGAATCGTATTTGCCGTTTGAAAAACCGAATTTGGCCAGCGTCGCATAAAGCAGGTCGCCGGCGTAATCGCCGGTGAAGGGGCGCGCCGTGCGGTTGGCGCCGTGAAGACCGGGGGCGAGGCCGACGACCAAAAGCTTCGCCTTCGGGTCCCCGAAGGACGGCGCCGCGCCGTTGAAATAGTCGGGGTAGGTTTCCTGGTTTTCCTCACGAAACGCGACCAGCCGCGGACATAATCCGCAATTAACGGGCGGTTCGGCGGAAGCGGCTTCAGCCGGTTTTGCGGGTTTGGCGGCGCTACGCGCTGATTTCGGAGGCACGGGGGCGGCTTAATCGACGTCTTCGAAGTCGTCTTCGTAATCGTCCTCAAAGTCGTCCTCAAAGTCAGCCGCCGGCTTCGGCCTGCGGGCCGGTCCGCCGCTGCGCCCGATGGTTTTTTCGAGATCGGCGAGATCGATGAATGCGTCCGCCTGCCGGCGCAATTCGTCGGAGGCCATGGGCGGCGAGGATTTCACGGTCGAGACGACGGTGACCCGCACGCCTTTCGCCTGGATGGCCTCGATCACCCGGCGGAAGTCGCCATTGCCGGAAAACAGAATGAGATGGTCGAGCCGGTCGGCGAGGAGCATCATGTCCACAACCAGCTCCACATCGGTGGAGCCCTTGAAGCGCTTGCGGCCTTGCGGGTCGGTGAACTCTCGCGTGGTCTTGGTGACCATGGTGTAGCCATTATAGTCGAGCCAGTCGACGAGGGGACGGAGCGGGGAGTAATCTTGGTCGCGGTCTTCCTGTATGGCAGTGTAATAGGAGGCGCGAATGAGCTGGCATCCATCCTGCGCTTTCGCCAGCAGGCTTTTGTAATCTATATCGAAACCGAGATTGCGGGCGGCCTTGTAGAGATTGGCGCCATCGATAAAAAATGCGGTCTTTTCCTGCTCGCGCAGGCCGAGAAACTTGTTCATATTCGCCTCAGTCTAATGGTAAGTAACGCCGCTTTCTGCGCGATATCCATTTGAGAAATAAATGATATTAATCGCCGCTGGATCTAATTTGCATTTTTGCGGTCTTGATTCGCAAGATATTGTTCTAAGAGCATTTCATGCACTTAGCCGAATGTCGCACCTGAAGATAGTGTCTTCGCTGTATGAAACGCCGGCCTGGCCGGACCCGGCCGATCCTCCTTTCGTCAACGCGGCCGCGGCGATTGAGACAGATATGCGCCCGGAAGCGCTCCTCGCCGCGCTTCACGCCATCGAAGCGGGCTTCGGGCGCCGCCGGTCGGAGCGCAACGCCCCGCGCACCCTCGATCTCGACCTTCTCGCCTATCATGACATCGTTCAGGGCGAGGATGAGCAGGGTCTGGTCCTGCCGCATCCCCGGCTGGCGAACCGGGCCTTCGTTCTGGCCCCCCTGGCGGAAATCGCGCCGGACTGGCGTCATCCTGTGACCGGCGAGACGGCGGAGGCCCTGCTCGCGGGGGCGGACGCCGCCGGGGTGCGGAAAATCACGTAATTTCAGGGTTTTTGCGTTGCAGCGCTTGATTTCGGGGCGCATCTGGCGATATGGCAGGGAGCCCGCACCGGCTGCAATGCCGGCGCGTACCAATTTTATACGAAGATTTTTGCCGCTCTGGAGAGTCTATGGCCCGCGTCACCGTTGAAGATTGCGTCGATAAAGTCACGAATCGCTTCGATCTCGTGCTCCTCGCCGCGCATCGCGCCCGCGTTCTTTCGTCCGGGGCGCCGCTTCTCGTTGATCGCGACAATGACAAGAACCCGGTCGTCGCCTTGCGCGAAATCGCCGATGGCGAATTGCAGCCGGACGAAGTCGAAGAGGATCTGGTCTCTTCCCTGCAGAAACAGGTTGAGCTCGACGAAAGCGAAGATTCCGAAGCCGCGCCGGAAAAAGCCGATGCGCCGGAATTCGACAAGATGAGCGAAGATGAATATCTGAAAGCCATCCAGGCTGCGGGCATGACCACGCCCCAAACTTTGCCGAAAGGCTAACCGATTTTAGCCGGCGGTTCCGGACTGCCCTGTTGATCAGCAGCACCCCTTTCCCCGGCGCGTTTAAAACTACAGCCGGCGGATTATGACGGACCATCAGGCGGCGGGCGATGCCAATATCCCACAGCAAAGCGCGGCCCCGTCGCGCCAGCCGGTCGGTTTTATTCGTCAGGTCGAACTGGTCGATCGCGTCAAGGCCTATGATCCGGACGCGGATGAAGACCTTCTGAACAAGGCTTACGTCTACGCCATGAAAGCCCATGGCGGGCAGACGCGCGCTTCCGGCGATCCCTATTTCTCGCATCCGCTTTCCGTCGCCGCGATCCTCACCAGCCTGCGCGCCGATCCGGCGACGGTGGCGACCGCGCTGCTTCACGATGTGGTCGAAGACACCGATGCGACGGTCGAGGACATCTCGAAACTCTTCGGCGATGAGATCGCGCGGCTGGTGGACGGCGTCACCAAGCTTTCCCAGATCGAACTGAAAAGCGAGGCGTCGAAGCAGGCGGAGAATTTCCGCAAGCTTGTCATGGCGATGGCGGACGATGTGCGTGTGCTGCTCGTCAAGCTCGCCGACCGTCTGCACAATATGCGCACGCTTCATTACATCCAGAAAACGGAGAAGCGCCAGCGCATCGCCCGCGAGACCATGGACATCTACGCGCCGCTTGCGGGCCGCATCGGCGTGCAGCGCTTCCGGGAGGAGCTGGAAGACATTTCCTTCCGTGAATTGAGTCCCGACGCCCATGCGACCATCGCGAGCCGCCTTGAGGATTTGCAGAAAAACACGCTGAGCAGCGTTCTGGAGCTCGCGAATGTGCTGCGCGAAAAACTCGCGGCCGCCGGGATCAAGGCGCAGGTGATGAGCCGGGAGAAGCGGCCCTATTCCATCTGGCGTAAGATGACGCAAAAGAATGTCTCTTTCGACGAACTGGCGGATATCTACGCTTTCCGCGTTCTCGTCGACAAACCCGAAGACTGTTACGCAGCGCTCGGCGTCATTCATTCGAACTGGCGCATGATCCCGACCGAGTTTGACGACTATATATCCGCGCCCAAGCCAAACAATTATCGCTCGATCCATACGGCGGTGATCGGCCCGCCATCGCCGGACGGGCGTCGCCAGCGCATCGAAATCCAGATCCGCACCTATGAAATGCACGAAACCGCCGAGCGCGGCGTCGCCGCGCACTGGCAGTATAAGGATGCGAGCGTGGGCGCGGGCGAGTCGACCGTGGAGATCGTCACGCGCGGTCAGTACGACCCTTACGAAACCCCGCGAAGACTCGTTGAAATGTTCCAGTCCGGCGAAGACCCGGACGAGGCGCTGCAATACGCCAAGCTTGAGCTGTTTCAGGATCAGGTCTTCTGTTTCACGCCGAAAGGCCGCGTGATTGCGCTGCCGAAAGGCGCAACGCCGCTCGACTTCGCCTATGGCGTTCACACGGATGTGGGCGATAGTTGCATCGGCGCGAAGATCAACGGCGTGCAGCGTCCCTTGCGCACGCCGCTCAATAATGGCGATGTTGTCGAAATCCTGCGCTCCGACCATGCGCCCGTGCCGGCGGAATGGGAAAGCATCGCCGTCATGGGCAAGACGCGCAGCGCCATCCGCCGCCGCATCAAGAAGATGGAGCATGAGGACCATGTGGCCCTCGGCCGCTCCATTGCCGAAAGTGTCTTTAACGGCGCGCATCTTGAGTTTTCGATCAAAGGCGTGCGCGAAGCGCTGAAGCGCCTTGGCAAGAATTCCGTTGAAGACGTACTGATCGCTATCGGCAAGGGCGAGCTTCCCGTCGCCGAACTTGTGGAGGCTGTTTATCCGGGCGCATCCATCGAAGAAAGCGAAAGCGAAATTCGCGCCGCGTCCCTGCAGGCGTTCCGGCCGCGCCTCGCCATCGCCGGTCTGACGGCGGGCGCGCCGGTGAAAATGGCCCGCTGCTGCACGCCGCTGCCGGGCGAGCGCATTGTCGGCATTCGCCAGAATGACGGCTCGATCAAGGTGCATACCATCTATTGCGAAACCCTCGCCGAAGAGGACCCGCCGCAGGAGCGCTGGATCGACCTCAAATGGCGCGACCGCGACGAGGCGGCGACAGCCTTTGCGCGCATCACGGCGACAGTGCTGAATGGTGTGGGCGTTTTGTCCGAGGTCGCCGGCATCATCGCACGCTACGGCGTTTCTATCGCTAATATCCGCATCCAGAACCGCTCGCGCGAATTCGTCGATTTCATTATGGATGTGGAGGTGAAGGACGCCCGCCACATTGCGCAAATGCTCGCCGGGCTTCGCGCCAGCCCCCATGTCATCAACGCCGAACGCACAGGAGCCGGAGACCATGACGAAGTTTGACGCGCTGAAGGAATTCGAAGACGCCGGCGCGCTGATGAAGGGGCACTTCATCCTGTCCTCGGGCCTGCATTCGGACACTTATCTCAACAAATCCATCGTCTCCATGTATCCGGACCGCGCCGAACGCCTCTGCCGCGCGCTCGCGGAAAAGATCATGGGCGAGGTGAAAGATATTGATTATGTTGTTTCGCCGGCCATGGGCGCGATCATCTACGGCTACGAAACCGCGCGGCATCTGAAAGTCCCCTTCATGTTTCTCGAACGCGTCGACGGCGAGTTTCAGTTGCGCCGCGGCTTTTCAATTGAGAAGGGCGCGCGCGTCGTCGTTGTCGAGGACATCGTGTCGACAGGGCTTTCCGCGCGCGAGGCGATCCTGGCGGTGAAAAAAGCCGGCGGCGACGTTTTGGCGCTCGGCTGTCTTGTGGACCGCTCGGCGGGCGCCGCCGATATCGGCGCGCCGGTGATACCGCTTGCGGAAATCAAGGTCGAAGCGTGGGAGCCGGACAATCTTCCCGCGCATCTGAAAGGCGTGCCGGCGGTGAAACCCGGCAGTCGCGGGATCAGCCAGTGAGGGACAATGCCAAATTAAGAAAACCCTCTCCCCCTTGGGGGAGAGGGTTGGGTGAGGGGGAATGAGTAAAGCTTCAATACTGCAATCGGATCGCGAAACACCCCCTCATCCGGCCCTAAAGGGCCACCTTCTCCCCCAAGGGGGAGAAGGGAAGAAAGGGCTTTTGAATTCGCCGGTCGCTACTGTTGGATGTTTGTCCAATGACTGAACAAAAAAAACCGCTGCGCCTCGGCGTCAATATCGACCATGTGGCGACGATCCGGAATGCCCGCGGCGGCCCGCATCCCGATCCCGTGCGCGCAGCGCTTCTGGTTGAAGGGGCGGGCGCTGATGGCATCACGGCGCACTTACGCGAAGACCGGCGCCATATCCGCGACGATGACATGCGCCGTTTGAAAGAGGAAATTGGCCTGCCGCTCAATTTCGAAATGGCGTCTACGGCGGAGATGCTGCAACTCTGCACCCAGGTTCAGCCCCATGGATGCTGTATCGTCCCGGAAAACCGCAATGAGCGCACCACCGAGGGCGGGCTCGATGTCGCCGGCCAGCATAATTTTATTGCGCCCTTCGTCCGGGAACTGACGGACGCCGGCATTCGCGTGTCGCTGTTTGTCGACCCGGAAGCCGAACAGATCGATGCCGCGAAATCCGCCGGCGCGCCGGTGATCGAAATTCATACCGGGGCCTATTATGAGGCGACGCTGAAAACCGAGCCGGCGCTTTACAAAGCCGAACTTGAGAAAATCCGCGCCGCTGCAGAACTCGCCGATAGCATCGGCCTAGAAGTCCACGCAGGTCACGGCCTTACTTTCCTGAATGTGCAGCCGGTCGCGGCGATCCCTCAGATCGTCGAATTGAATATTGGCCATTTCCTCATTGGCGAGTCAGTCTTCATGGGCCTCGCGGAAGCTGTAAAGGAAATGAAACGTCTGATGCAGGATGCGCGCACGGGCGGGCTCTACTGATGATCCGGATCATCGGCTCGCCCGTATCGCCTTTCGTCAAGAAAGTTCTGGCGCTGCTTGTGATGAAGGGCGTCGACTTCGAAGTCGATCCGATCACGCCCTTTTACGGCAATGACGAGTTTACCCGGCTGTCGCCTTTGCGGCGCGTGCCGGTCTTCATCGATGGCGATCTAGTGCTGAACGATTCCTCCGTTATCGCCCAGTATATCGAAGAGCGTTGGGCCCATCCGTCTGCGCTGCCCGCAACGCCGGAAGCGCGCGCGAAAGCGCGCTGGATCGAGGAATATTCCGACAGCCGCATGGGCGAGGTCTTCATCTGGAAAGGCTTCGCCGCGAAGCTCGTGCGCCCGCGCGTTTTCAAGGAGCCCTTCGATGAGGCGGCGTTCAACACCAACATTCAAACCGGCGTCGCAGAAGTGATGGACTATCTCGAAAGCGTCGCACCGGAAGACGGATTTCTGGCGGGGCCGTTCGGGCTTGCGGATATATCGGTCGCGTCGATGTTCCGTTGCATGCGCTATGCGGAATGGACGCCCGACCCGAAGCGCTGGCCCAAGGTGTGCGCATGGCTGAAACGCACGGAAGCCGAACCCGTCATGGCGAAAGTGAATGAATGGTCCGACGCGCTCATCGTCGCGCCCATTCTCGAACGCCGCAGGATCGCTGCGGAAATCGGCCTAAGGCTGACGGAAGAAACCTTCGGACTCAAAACCCCGCGCCGCGCGGCGATGTCGCAACTTTAAAGGATGGCTCATGATCATCGGTCTCGGCAACGACCTCATCGACATCCGCCGCGTGGAAAAGACGCTGGAGCGTCATGGCGAGCGCTTCACCAATCGCATCTTCACCGAGATTGAGCGGGCGAAATCCGACCGCCGGCTCAACCGGGCCGCGTCCTACGCCAAGCGATTCGCCGCAAAGGAGGCCTGCGCCAAGGCGCTGGGGACAGGGCTCTCCCGGGGCGTTTTCTGGCGGGATATGGGCGTTGTTAACCTTCCCGGCGGAAAACCGACCCTCAACCTCACCGGCGGGGCGGCGGAAAGATTGAGGGAAATCACGCCGGAAGGCCATGTTCCGGACATCCACCTCACCATCACCGACGATTTTCCCCTGGCCCAGGCCATTGTCATTATCTATGCGCAGGCTAAATAAGGTTTTTCGCCGTGACTTCAGGTCCGGGGGCGGGCAGCAAAGGGTAGCGTGATGTCGACAACCGAAGAAAGCGGCGCATCGGGGACGGCCAAGAAAGAGGCCGGCAAGCCCCAGAAAGAGCAGATGACCGCCGCTGAAGAGGCGTGGGATCTCGCCAAGACCGTTTTCTTCGCGGTGGCGATCGCGCTTGTTCTTCGCATCGTCATTTTCCAGCCCTTCAACATTCCCTCCGGCTCCATGAAGCCGAACCTGCTCGTCGGCGACTTCCTCGTGGTTTCGAAACCGACCTTCGGCTATTCGCGCGCCTCGCTCGTCTATCCGCTGACGCGCATCCCCGCCCATGGCCGGGTTTTGTCTTTTGCAAAGCCTGAGCGCGGCGACATTGTCGTGTTCAAGAACCGCAAGGACGGCAACAAGGATTACATCAAGCGGGTCATCGGCCTTCCCGGCGACACGGTGCAGATGCTGGGCGGGCGGCTCCACATTAATGGCAAGCCGGTGCAAAAAGAACTCATCAACGCCAATGTGCCTGATGTCTGCGGTCCAGGTTACGGGGCGCCGGCCTATCGCGAAACCTTGGACAACGGCGTTTCTTATGTGGTGCAGGAATGTGCAGGCGATGAGGGCCATCTCGACAACACCTCCGCCTATCATGTGCCGGCCGGGCATTATTTCATGATGGGCGACAATCGCGACCAGTCGCAGGACAGCCGCGTCATCGCGCAGGTCGGCTACATTCCCGAAGACGCCGTCGTCGGCAAGGCGGAACGTCTGTTCTTCTCCGTGGACGGATCGAAGACAGGGCTTCTGACCGTGTGGAACTGGCCCTTCGCCATCCGTTACGGCCGCATTTTCGATCCGGTCAGATGACAGCGAAAGATACGGCCGCGCTTGAAAAGCGCATCGGTCATAAGTTTACCGACCAGAGCCTGCTCGCCCGCGCGCTCACCCATTCCAGTCTTTCCGGCGGCGACCGCGCGGTGCGCGATCTTGAGCGGCTCGAATTTCTCGGCGACCGCGTTTTGGGGTTGCTCACCGCCGAAACGCTCTGGCGCGACTATCCGGAATATGCCGAAGGCGATATGGCGCCGCGACTCAATGCGCTTGTGCGCAAGGAGACCTGCGCAAAGGCGGCGCTCTATTTCGGCGTCGAAGACTATATCCGCATGTCCGAATGGGAGGCGCAATCGGGCGGGCGCAAGAAAAAGGCGATCCTCGGCGATGTGATGGAGGCGCTCTTGGGCGCGCTTTACATTGACGGCGGGTTGCAGGCCGCGCGCAATCTCTACGATCAGTTCTGGACGCCCAACCTCGAAGATTTGTCGAAGCTGCACAAGGATCCGAAAACCGCGCTGCAGGAATGGAGCCAGCACAAAAAACTCGGCACGCCCGATTACGATGTCCTTGAATCGGAAGGCCCGGCCCACGCCCCGGCTTTCACCATCGAAGTGAAAGTGAAAGGCAAGAAACCGTCGCAGGGGCATGGGCGGTCGAAACGCGAGGCGCAGATGGAAGCGGCGCGGAATTTCCTCGTGCGCGAACGGGTGTGGTCGGATGATGAGTGAACATCCGTCATCCCGCACGCGATGCAGCATCTTAGATGCTGTGTTGCAGATGCGGGATCGCTCACCGCAGACGGAAAAAGATCCCGTGTCTGCGCAGCAGCATTTCATGCTGCAGCGCGCAGGGGATGACGGAGTTGACCGATGACCAATCAGTATTGCGCCGTCATCGCCGTCATCGGCGCGCCCAACGCAGGCAAGTCGACCCTCGTCAACGCGCTTGTCGGCGCGAAAGTCTCCATCGTCACGCAAAAGGTGCAGACGACCCGGGCGCGGGTGCGCGGCATCCTGACGGAAGACGCAACGCAGCTCGTTTTCATCGACACGCCGGGCATTTTCGCACCGAAACGCAAGCTTGACCGCGCCATGGTCGCCGCCGCCTGGGAGGGGCTCGACGGCGCCGATGTGACCCTGATGATTATCGACGCGCCGTCTTATCTCGCCGGCGAAGCTGAGCGCGGACAGGCGGGCAAGGGCCGCGCTGACGCCGAGCGCATCATCGAGGGCTTGAAATCGTCGAACCGCAAGGCGGTGCTCGTCCTCAACAAGATCGACGATATTGCTCGCCCGAAACTCCTGGCGCTGGCGCAAGGGTTAAACGAAGAAGGCGTTTTCACCGATGTCTTCATGATCTCCGCGAAGAATGGCGACGGCCTCGGCGATCTCCGAACCTTTCTGTTGGAGAAAGCGCCGGCGGGGCCGTGGCTCTACCCGGAGGACCAGCTTTCAGACATCACCGACCGCTTGATGGCGGCGGAGGTGACCCGCGAGAAACTCTTCCTGCGCCTGCATCAGGAATTGCCATACGACTCCACGGTCGAAACGGACAGTTGGAAAGAAACGAAATCGGGCATTCGCATCGACCAGACGATTTACGTGGCGCGCGACAGCCAGAAACCCATCGTGCTCGGCAAATCGGGCCAGACCCTGAAAGCGATCGGCCAGGCGGCGCGCGAGGAGTTGACCGACATTCTCGGCGTCCCTGTCCACCTTTTCCTTCACGTCAAAGTCCGCGAAGGCTGGGACGAGGAGGGGGCAAGGCTTAGGAGCATCGGGCTCGATAGTGTGGATTGACAGCCGGCCCCAAAAAGGAGCCGGGCCCGCCTTTGAACGTTCTTAAATCCACCTCATTTGGCGACGTACATTCGCCTCTCAGAAAACGGATCGGGAGTGAGCGGGTGAAGGTCAAATTTATATTGCCGGCGCTGACGGAAGCCAAAAGCCCTTTTTTCAGGCCCATCAAATATTCGCTGTTCCCGCCGCTCGGTTTGGCCACGCTGGCGGCGTTTCTTGCCGACGATGACGATGCCGAGATCGTCGACGATCATGTTGAACGGCTCACAACCGATGACCGGCCCGATCTCGTGGTCATACAGGTCTATATCACCAATGCTTACCGCGCCTATGCGCTTGCTGACCATTACCGCGCCAAAGGCTGTCATGTTGCGCTTGGCGGTCTTCACGTCACGTCATTGCCGGACGAGGCCGCAGCGCATGCGGACACAATCTTCCTCGGGCCGGGAGAACAGACTTTTCCCGAATTCCTGACCGATTTTCGCAATAAAAACCCGAAACCGCGATATGTTTCGCTTAAAGGGCGCACCATCGCCAATATTCCGCCCATTCGCCGGGATTTGATCAAACGCGAACGCTATCTTGTGCCGAATTCCATCGTAGTTACGCGCGGATGTCCGCAACACTGCGATTTTTGTTACAAGGACGCCTTTTTCGAAGGCGGCCGGGGCTTTTACACGCAACAGGTCGATCAAGCGCTCGCGGAGATCGAAAGGCTTCCCGGCAGGCACCTTTATTTTCTCGACGACCATTTGTTAGGCAATCGCCGTTTCGCGCGTGCGCTGTTTGACGGTATGAAAGGGATGGGGCGGTTGTTTCAAGGCGCCGCGACAGTCGACTCCGTTCTTCGGGGCGATCTTGTGGAACGCGCCGCCGAAGCGGGATTGCGCAGTCTGTTTGTCGGGTTTGAAACCTTCAGTCCGGAAAACCTTACGGCCTGCAACAAGAAACAAAATCTTGCGCGCGACTATGAGGCGGTTGCAAAGCGCCTTTCCGACCTCGGGATAATGATAAACGGCTCTTTTGTTTTCGGGATGGATAATGACGGCCCCGACGTTTTCGAACGTACTGTCGACTGGGCGGTGAAAAACGGCATTACGACCGCGACCTTTCACATCCAGACGCCTTATCCCGGCACGCGGCTCTATCAGCAGATGAAGGCCGCAGGGCGGCTGACGACTGACAATTGGGACCTCTATGATACGCGTCACGTCGTCTATCGTCCGAAGTCCATGGATGCACAGGCGCTCAAGGAAGGCTACGACCGCGCCTACCGGGACTTCTACAACTGGCGCACCATTGCGCAGGGTGCCATGAGCCACGAAACCCTCAAGCATCGCCTGAAACATTTCGGCTATGCGGTGGGGTGGAAGAAGTTCGAGCCGCTCTGGGATGCGGTCATTCGCCTGCGTCGCCTGCACATGATGACGCCCTTGCTGGAAGGGGTGTTGTCAAAGGTGACGGCGCAAGGCCCCGGGAAGACAGACAAGGCGGTCTTGCGAGCGGGCGCTTTCGATTTTGAGAGCTCGAATTGACGTTGTCCTGGCTGGCTGCGGGGCGTAAACCGCGGTCATGAACTTCACCGATATCGGCATCGTTCTTGACGCGCGCGCCCATGGGGAGACCCATGCGGTGGTCGACGTTTTTACCGAACGCCACGGGCGCTGGGCGGGGCTCGTCTATGGCGGGCAGGGGCGCAAGATGCGCCCGCTCCTACAGCCCGGCAATGAAGTGACGGTGGAGTGGAAAGGCCGCGGCGAAGATTCTCTCGGGCATTTTGCGCTGGAAATGTCTCACGCTCGCGCCGGCGAGGCCATGGGCGAGCGTTTGTCGCTCGCGGCGCTGTCCGCCGCCTGCGCCGTGGCGCTGGCGACGCTGCCCGAACGGGAGTCGCACAGCCGGGCTTACACCGCCATGTCGGTGCTGCTCGCCAATCTCGACGATATCGATGTCTGGCCGGCGCTGATGGCGCGTTGGGAGTTGGGATTGCTGGCGGAGCTCGGCTTCGGCCTGACGCTCGATCGTTGCGCGGCGACGGGCGCGCGCGAGAACCTCATTTATGTATCGCCGCGCTCGGCCTGCGCCGTTTCGGCGGAAGCGGGCGAACCTTACAAGGACAAGATGCTGCCCCTGCCGGCGTTCCTGCGCGGCGCATCAAGCGAGGCGACGTTGCAGGAAGCGGTGGACGCCCTCAAAACCACCGGCTTTTTTCTGGAAACCCGCATTCTGCATCTCTCGGACAAGCAATTGCCCGAGGCGCGGTTGCGGGTGGTGGAGCTGTTGAACTCGAAATTGTGATCCTCTTCTCCTCCCCCGCTTGCGGGGGAGGTGTCGCCCCGGACTTGGTTCGGGGTGACGGAGGGGGTAGTTCTTGTTGCGAGGCTGTAAGCCCCCATCGGTCGCTGCGCGACCACTTCCCCCATAAATGGGGGAAGAGAGGGAACAATTACATCAACACCAGTTCGGCGTGGAGCGCGCCGGCGGCTTTCACCGATTTCAGAATGTCGATGAGCTCGCGCGGGCCGACGCCCAGCGCATTGAGGCCTTCAATCAGATCGGAAAGGGAGACATTCTCGTCGACTTCCGCGATGCGCTTTTCCGGATTGGTCTCGACCGAAATGGTCGTATCCGGCAGCACGATGGTTTCGCCATTGCGCGAGAAGGGATTGGGCTGCGACACGAAGGGCGTTTCGCGCACGGTGATGGTGAGATTGCCTTGGGTCACTGCAAAGCGGGAAATCTTCACATCGGCGCCGAGCACGACCGTGCCCGATTTCTGGTCGATGACGATGCGCGCTTTCTGCTCAGGCGTGATGCGAATGTTTTCGATCCGTCCGATCAGATGCACAGGGCTCATGGGCGCGGTCGCGGTGGCGATTTCGATGGTGCCGGGATCGAGAATTTTCGCAACCGGCAGACCGAAGGCGTTGTTAATGGCGGTCTCGATACGCGCCGCCGTTGTAAAGTCGGGTGAGCGCAGGGCGAGGCGCAGGGTCTGCATCTCTTCGAAATTGAAGTCGATCTCGCGTTCGACGCGGGCGCCTTGCGGGATCGAGCCCGTGGTCGGCGCGCCGAAGGTCACGGAGGCGCCGTCGCCTTCCGCGGAAAATCCGCTGGCGAGCACGGGGCCTTGCGCGACAGCGTAAATCTGCCCGTCGCCCGCATGGAGCGGCGTCATGATGAGCGTGCCGCCGAGGAGGTTCGAAGCGTCGCCGATAGCGGAAACGGTGACATCGATTTGCGAGCCGGCGCGAGAGAATGGCGGCAGGGTGCCGGTGACGACCACGGCCGCGACGTTGCGCGGGCGGAAATCCTCGCCCTGGACGTTGACGCCGAGACGCTCGAGGAGACTCGACAGCGCTTCTTCCGTATAGGGCGAATTGCGAACGCCGTCGCCCGTGCCGTCAAGGCCGACGACAAGGCCATAGCCCACAAGGTCGTTGCCTCTGACACCCTCGATATTGACGATGTCTTTCAGGCGCACATCGGCGGATGCGTCCGCGACGAAAACGAATCCGGCGAGTGACGCGGCGAGAAATACTTTCAGGCGTTCAAACATTCTTATCTCAGGTAATTGGCGAGCGAGAGGAGGGATATCCGCGACGTGACGAGATAGGAGGCCTGCAACTGCGATTCGATCTGCTGCAGGCGCGTCGCCGCTTCATAAGGGTCGCGCGCTGTGTGTTCGTTATAGGTGAGGCTGTAGGCTGTGGCTTCCGCATTGAGACGCGTATCGGCGGCTGCAATGCGCTCTTCCGCGGCGCCGATGCGCGAGCGAATGGAAACGATGTCGCTGTCAGCCTGGATCAGACCGCCCGCCGCCGTTGTCAGGGCGATATTGCGGTCAGCGAAACTTGATTGTTCATCGGCGACCACAATGGTCG
The DNA here is from genome assembly GCA_002704915.1 of Parvularcula sp. Taxonomy (GTDB): domain Bacteria; phylum Pseudomonadota; class Alphaproteobacteria; order Caulobacterales; family Parvularculaceae; genus Hyphococcus. The sequence goes on along the minus strand of PAIP01000027.1, from coordinate 59,608 downwards.
AGAGATGGCGCAACAGATCGCGAACCGGCTGTTCGTCGGCCTTGGCGCTGTAATCCACCAGCTCGCCGTCGGCGATTTCCGTGCGCGCGGCGTTGCCTGAACCGCCCGTATAGATGGTCGTGGCGAAACCGCCCGCCGGATCGTTGAAATAGAAATCGAGATCGGTCTGGAGCTGCGCATTATCGGCGGCGCCGGCAAAAATAGTCCGGATGTCGTCGAGCAGCGTGTCCACATCGGCGAGCGCGGGCGCATCTGCGGCGTCGCCGGCAAACAGGCTGCGGCCTTCATAGCGGGTGTTGAAGGCTGACATCGCGGCGTCGAGCTGCAGTTTGGCCTTCGTTGCTGAAATATCGATGCTCGGTTCGTTGTTCTGACCGACGGCTGACATGAGATCCGCGCCGAGGGTGACGATGCCGTCGCTGGCGAGCGTCAACGCCGTCTGAGACGATTGCGTGCGGCCAAGAGCGCGGGTCGCCGAATCCTGACGCGCCCGCACATCGTCGATCGCCTTGCGTAACAGATGCACGTCGCCGATGGACGAGCTGAGTTCCGATTTCAGATCGGCGACGCGGCCCGTCACCATTTCCGTGCGCGCCTGTTCCGCCCGCGATTTAAGATCGGCGGCGGCCGTTGTCAGACGGCTATATTGAAGGAGTGTGGGAAAACCGTATCCAGACATATCAGATATCCATCAAACGGCGGATCATTTCATCGACGGTTTGGATGACGCGGGTATTCGCGGCAAAGGCCTGTTCGATGATGATCAGATTTTGTAACTCGCGGTCGGTGTCGACGCCTGTTTCCAGCTTTTCCGCTTCGTAAAGGCTCTGGGCCAGGGCGGAGGAAGACTCCATTTGTTCCGTGGCGCTGGCGCGCGCGCCGCCGGCGAGCGCTGCGATATGCGCGGCGCCTTCGCTGGCGTTGAGATCGCCTGGCGACTGCAGCGAGGCGTGCGTGGGACGGGTATCGGTCATGGCCGTAATCATGGCGCGCACAAAAGCATCGGAGCCGGCGGGGCCAGGCGCAACCGCCTGAACGCCGTCGCGCACACGCCAGACTTCGCCGCCCTGGGACGGATCGACTGCGATATTGACTTCGATGCGGCCGGCAAGACCGTTCAGGTTCAAAACGTCAGAGGCCGCGCCGTTATCCGTGAAGAGGCCCGGATCGCCGGGGTTGAGGGTCGGGTCCACCGCCGGATCTTCAAAGCGGCCGAGAAGGTCGAAGGCGAGCGCGTCCAGCGCCGAAGACATTTCCGGAACCGAGTTGTCGCGCACATTAAAGAGACCGGCGATGGCGCCGCTTGAAATCTGGAGCGAGCCCGGGCCGCCGGGCGTGATGTCCTTGCCTTCCACAGAAAGACCGGAAAGCGATCCCGCGCCGCCAAGATATTCCTGACCGGCGGTCACAAGCGACGCCGGCGAGAACTCTACGGTGCGCGCCGTGCCGGACAAAAGGAAAACGCCTTCCGGCGTCATCAGATCGATGCGGCCGCCCTCGCGCACGAGTTCGCGCACCGGGATCGATTCATTGACTTTGTTGATAAGCTGCTGGCGCTGATCCATGAGCGCGGTCACATCCGCGCCGGCGGCGGAACCGCGGCCAATCGTTCCGTTCAGTTCTTCGATTTTCTTGAGCGCATCGTTCACTTCATCGACGCGCTGTCCGATGGCTTTGTCGGCGTCGGTGCGAACCTGCTGATAGCTTGAGGCGATCCGGTTGAAGGTCGCCGCCAGGTCTTTTGCCGTATTGACGACTTTCTGCTGAAGCGGCGTCGAGTTCGGCGTTTCGGCGAGGGCGCGCATGGCCGATTCCAGATTGGCGTATTTCTGGAACAGCGATGTGGGGTCTTCCGGTCCGCCGAGAAAATTGGAAATACGCGTCATTGCGTCGGCATTGGCGCTGTCGAAGGCGAAGCTGGCGTCGGCGATGCGGCGCTCAGCCGTGATGGCCGGGTCGCTGGCCCGGGTGATGCCGCCGACGCTGACGCCTGCGCCGGCGCCGGCTGTCACGCGCTCTATAAGGGACACATCGCGGCGGCTGTATCCTTCGGTGAGGGCGTTGGCGATATTGTTGGAGGCGACGCCGGCCCGCCGTGATGTCACGGTCAGGCCGGAAGCTGCATTGTTTAGCGCCTGTGAGATTGTCATGGCGACGCCTCCTGTTTCTACTCTTTACTGACGCGCCTAGCGGATGATGTCAGTGGTTTCCTGCAGCATCTCATCAACCGTCTGGATGATCTTGGCGTTCGATGAATAGGCGCGTTGCGTCTGAATGAGGTCCGTCAATTCCGAGGCGATGTCGGTTGTCGATTCCGTCAGCGAATAGCCTTCCGTGGTGCCGGTGGGGCCGTCGCCTGCATCCCAGAAATAAACGTCGCCGGAATTTTGCGAAATGGCGAAGGCGGAGTTGCCTACGGCGTCAAGGCCGGCGAAGTTTGGCACATCCGCAACCGGAATCTGGAAGATGGTGCGGCGGAAACCGGTATCGTAAACGGCTTGCAAAATGCCTTTGTCGTCAATTTCGATGGAGTTCAGATTGCCGATGGGGGCGCCGTCCTTGGTCACGGTCAGCGGCGAGAAGCTCGCGGAAAGCTGGGTGAGGGCGGATGTGCCGGATGCCGTGCCGACAAAAATGTCGACGTCCTGGCTCGCTGTCGTGATGGAAATATCGCCAGTGGCCGGGTCGTAGGTGGCGCCCGCGCCGGCGGTAACTGAGGCGATGGAGCCGCCCGCCGCAACCGTGTCGTCGAAGACTACCGTGAAGGTCGCAATGACCGCCGCCGGGTTGCCGGCCTGGTCATAGATATTCACGGTCCATTCATTCGTCGCCGGATCGCCCGGATTCGCCGGGGCGGTCGGGATGAATTCGAAGTCAAGCGTCTGCGAACGGCCGAGCGTGTCGTAATATTCGATCGGCAGATCGTAGGTGTTCGCCGGCGCGCCGTCTTCCGTTTCGGTCGCAGGCAGGTTGACGCCCAGGGTGATGTTCTGGGTCGGCGAGACCGCGTTCTGGTTGAGGTTCGTGCGCACCGGCTCAAGACCGGCGATGGAGTCGCGCACCGGAGCGTTGACAACACCGTTGACGTCAGCGGGCCAGCCCAAAAGGTAAAGACCGCTTTGCGTGCGCAGATAGCCGGATTCATCCGTGTAGAAAGAACCCGTCGATGTGAGCATCAGCGACCGGTCGCTGGCGGCCTCGTTAAGGCTGGCGCCGTCGGTAACGGCCAGCATGCCGCGGCCGGAGATTGAGATATCCGTTGCATTCGAGGTGGTGACGAGAGAGCCTTGCGCACCCGCGTCGCGATAGGTGAGGGCGCGCACGCCGCCGGCGTTATAATCGCCATTTGTCTGCGCCAGAACCATGTCGGCGAATTCCGTGTCGGCGCGCTTGTAGCCGTAAGTTTGCGAGTTCGCGATGTTGTCCGAAATGGTGCTGAGCTTTACCGCGTTAACCGCAAGCCCCATAACCCCGGCGTTCAGCGCAGACGAAATCCCCATGTCACTCTCCAATTGAGAAATAAATTTTACTGCTGTCGTTAGTTTTATCGCCGCTTGGTTTAAGGAAGCCCTAATGAACAAGCGGGTTTTGAGAGTTATTTTTGGGTCAACAGCGTAATTGCAATGCGCCGGTTCTGCGGCGCGAGGGGATCGTCGGAGAAGGGTTCGGTTGCGGCTTTGCCTGTAACCTGAACGATTTGCTCAGCAGAGATGCCGTTTTTGATGAGTTCGCGACGCGCGGAGAGCGCACGATCCGTCGAAAGCTCCCAATTGGTGTAATTTGCGTTAACTGAAAAGGCGCGCGCGTCGGTGTGGCCGACAATCGCCATGTCGTTGGAAACCGTGGCGAGAACGGGACCGATGACTTCGAGAAGGTTGTGCAGCAATTGCGACGGCGTCGAGGAGCCGAGATTGAAGAGGGGCTGGCCGTCAGCGTCGACGAGTTCGATGACAAGGCCGTCGGGCGTCATGCGCGTGAAAATATGCTCGGACATGCCGCCTTCGAGCGCTTGTATCGACTCCGCGTCGATCCGGTCCTGCACGTCTTCGAGGCTGTTTTCTGCGGCGTTTTCAAGCCGGCCCTGTTGCAGCGCCTCCTGTTCGGTCTGGCCCACGCCTTCGTCTTGGCCGTCTCCGGCGCCTAGCGCGTCGTCCATGCCGCGGCCTTCGCTGGGGCCCTCAAGGTCGAACTCGTCGCTGTCGCCGTCATTTTCCTGGACCTTGGACTTCGGAAATTCACTGTCCGACCCGGCGCGGTTGGAGACGGCGCTGTCCTCGGAGAAAACGGACTCACCGTTCAGCGCGCCATTGCCGCCACCGGAGACGCGGCTGACGGGAATGGAGGGGTTGAAATAGTCCGCAAGGCCCTTGCGCTGGTCTTCCGTGGTGGCGTTGAGGAGCCACATCAGCAGAAAGAACGCCATCATCGCGGTCACGAAGTCGGCATAGGCGACTTTCCACGCGCCGCCATGATGGCCGCCACCGGCGATCACCTTTTTCTTCTTGATGATGATCGGCGCTTCGCCTTTGCCCCGGCCCGCCATCCATTCCACCTGATTGCAATCGAAGGAACGGGTTAACCTAAAGTCCTTACGGCGAGTTTTACGCGTTTACGCAATTTACAACTATTGCTGTTTGATATGGTTTCTCGAATGTAAATACGCGTTCCGGGGACATTGGGCATATGGGCGGCGCTACCGCGAAAATCATCAAGAAGAAAATGGCGGCTGCGGGCAAAGATCCCGGGCCCTTGCACCTCATCGCCGATCTTCCCGGGCGTATGGGCGCGGAAGCGGCGGCCTCTTTTACGGAATTCTATGACGAAAAATGCCAGCTCGCCGAAACCGAGCCGGCATATTTCGCCAATCTGAATGAGGTTCTGGCGGACTATGCCGGCAAAAGCGGCATCTATCATTTCCGCTACAATATCGACAAAGACTTCATCGTCGTCCTCGATCTTGAAACCGCCATGCGCGCGGCCGGCTGGTCGCTTGGCGGGTCGAAAGAGCTGCCTGATCCCTTGCCGGAGTCGGTGAGCGCCATCGACCGGCGTCTTGCCAAAAAACTGGCGGTGCGCTCCGCCGAACTCATTTTTTCCAACGCAGATAAAGCGGGCGTCGCTCGCGGCGGCGTGGAGCTGATGGCCAGCGGGGACGATCCGCGGCGGTTCGACTTCACCGATGACAAGCAACGGGTGGTTTGCGCCACCTATTCGGTGAAGACGCTGGATGAGGAAGTTCTGGGGACGATCCGCATCATCGCGCCGGAACGGGTCACGGTCGCCATGCGCGACTATTACGAAAAGGCCGTCCCGCTCGCCGAAGAGAAATGGAAGCGCGATCTCATGAAGCTTGCGGCGATGTCTTCGGTCGCCCTGCGCGCCGATCTGACCGAAGAAGACATCACGCTCGGCATGCTCATGGATCTGGCGCCGGGACAGGTGATCGACCTTTCCACGGCGACCATCGATGAAATCAAGGTCTATTCCGCGCTTCCGACGGAATCGAAGCTGTCCATTGACGCCGCGCTCGGCAATCGCGACGGCGCAAGAGCGTTGAGAATCAAGTCCGTAGCCTATTGATCCTCTGTTCCGGCTGGCGTTTGACTGGGGCTTTCCCGGCGGGCAAAGTCCGGCCCAATGATTCTGCATTCAGAGGACAATCCCATGACTTTGCGTCTCCCGGCCGCGCTCGCGGCTTTCGTTCTTCTTTCGGCCTGCGGACAAAACGGGGAGGGGACTGACGCGTCTTCTTCCCAGACGTCTTCGGACTCTGCGCCCGAAGTGCAAGAAGTCAGGCTTGCGCCGGTGAACGAAGATAAAATGCGCGCGCGTATTGCGACGCTGTCATCGGATGATTTCGAGGGCCGTGCGCCGGCGACGCCCGGCGGCATGAAGACCCGCGAATGGCTCATTGAAGAGATGAAGTCGATCGGTCTCGAACCGGGCAATGGCGACTCCTATGAACAGGCTGTGCCGCTTGTTGAACTCACCGTGCAGCTCGATGAATCGAACCTCGCCATTAATGGCGAGACCCTGGAGCTTGGGCCGGAGACGGTTTACTGGACGAAGCGTGTCGAGGAAGACATTTCCTTCGACGACAGCGATCTTGTTTTCGTCGGCTATGGCGTCGTCGCGCCGGAATATGGCTGGAACGATTACGAAGGCGTCGATGTCGAAGGCAAAACCGTCGTCATGCTCGTCAACGATCCAGGTTACGCGACCGGCGATGAAGAACTCTTCAACGGACGCGCCATGACCTATTACGGCCGCTGGACCTATAAATATGAAGAGGCGGCGCGTCAGGGCGCGGCGGGGGCGCTTGTCATTCACCAGACGGCGCCGGCGGCCTATGGCTGGGGCGTTGTCGAGGGAAGCTGGTCGGGCCCTCAGCTCGATCTGGAACGCCCGGATGGCGGCGCGGGACGGGTTGCGATGGAGGGCTGGATTCAGGAAGAAGTCGCCAAGGACCTTTTCGATAAAGCCGGTCTCGATTTCGATGAGGTCACCGCGTCAGCGCAGAAGCGCGGCTTCAAGGCGATCCCCATGGAAGGGCTAAAGGCCTCTGGAACCCTGAAAAACACCATCCGCCGCAGCGAATCCGCCAACGTGGTCGGCGTTCTTCCGGGAACGAATCAACCCGACGAATATGTCCTCTACATGGGCCACTGGGACCATCTTGGCGTCGGGCCGGCGGACGAAAACGGGGATACGATCTCGAACGGCGCCGTCGATAACGCCACCGGAACGGCGGCGATCCTGTCCATCGCCGAAGCCTTTTCCAAATCGACGCCGAAACCGAAACGCTCCATCATGGTCGTCGCTGTGACGGCGGAAGAGTCAGGGCTTCTGGGCTCGGCCTATTTCGCCGAAGATCCGGTCGTGCCGCTCGCCGATATTGTCGGCGGCATTAATATCGATGGCGTTCTGCCCATGCCGCCGGCGAAAGACATGATAGTGGTCGGTTATGGCGCGTCGCAGCTTGAAGACCTGCTGAAACTGGCGGCGGATAAACAAGATATATATCTGCGCCCCGACGCCGAGCCGGAAAAGGGCTATTTCTATCGTTCGGACCATATCTCGCTCGCCAAGAAAGGCGTTCCCATGCTTTACGCCGATGCCGGGCTCGATCTTGTCGAGGGCGGCGAGGAGGTGGGCAGGGCGCTCGCCGAGGACTACACAGCAAACCGCTATCACAAGCCGGCGGACAATTACTCGCCCGACTGGGACCTGACGGGCATGACCCGGTCCATGAACATCCTCATGGAAACCGGCGCCGCCATGGCGTATTCGGACGATTGGCCGAACTGGTATGAGGGCAATGAATTCCGGGCGCTGCGCGACGAGCAGCGCGCTGCGGCTGAATGATCCAGCTTTCATCCTGAAGAGAAAAATCGCTTCGTCCTTCGAGACGCGGTCTTCGACCATCCTCAGGATAAAGAGATTTTTCGTCTCGAAGGATGAAGGCGCGACTATGACGCCTTGGCGCCAAGCGCGCGCATGCGGCCAAACAGGCTCGCCGCGCGCTTGTCGCTGAGCGCGCCGACGCCGCCGATGAGCGTTTCGCGCACGGGTTTGAAACCCGCCATGCCCAGTATCCCGCTTTCGAAGCCTTTCACGCCATGGGCGCCGAAAAAGACTTTATAGGCGGCGGCCGGCATCCCCATGGTGACGATCACGCGCGCCGATTTGCCCTTCAGCATTTTTGCGGGCCAGCCTTCCCCTTTTTGCTGAATGGCGAAGCCCCCGCGCGGGAATTGTTCGAAGAACGCTTTTACAAGCGCGGGCATTGTTCCAAGCCACAGAGGATAGACGACAACGATATGACTGGCGGCGCTCACCGCTTTTTGCGCTTTTGCAATGTCGCCGGAGGCGGGTGTTTCAAAATCCGCCGGGTTGCGCAGGAAATTGATATCCATGTCCGCCAGCGTCAGCGTCGTGACCTTGTGACCGGCTTCTTTCGCGCCCGCCTTGTAAGCCTCTGCCAGTCCGTGACACAGATGGCCTTTCCCGCGATGGGGATGGCCGTCGATAATGCAGATCGTCTCGCCCATAAATCCGCCTAGTGGAGGCGCGCGCGCGATCCCATGGCGACGGCTTCGAGGCTCGCCTCGTCAGCAATCGTAAAGATGCGCGCCGATTCCATAACAATGATTTGCTGTTTTTTGAGTTCAGTGAGCGTGCGGCAGACCGTTTCGATGGTCAGACCGAGATGGTCGGCGATATCCTGACGGCTCATGGCGAGATGCACATTGGCGCGCGCCTCCTGATCGTCAGCGAGACGAAGAAGGAAAGTTGCGACCCGTTGAATGGCGCTCATGCGCCCGATCATCACCATGCGCTCGCGGGCGCGGTGAAGGCGGGTCATGAGGGTTTTAAGGAAACTGGCCGAAAGAGCCGGAGAGGCGGCGACGGTTTTCATGAACGCTTCGCGCGGATAGCAGCGAACGGTGCAAGGGGTGATGGCTTCGGCCGTGTGGAGCTGGTCTTCGCTTTCGGAAAAACCGAACATCTCGACCGCGCTGTAGAATTCGGCGACCTGGCGGCGGCCGTCTTCCAGCGTATTGTATTCCTTGATCACGCCGGACACGATTTCATAGCAATAGTCAGCGCTTTCGCCTTCCACATAGAGCGTCTCGCCGGCTTTCAGGCGCCGAATGCAGACATTTGCGCCCATGCCGTCGGCCAGCGCCGCTGCAAAAACCATGGGGGTCTCAATGCCGTTGCCTTCACGCTTGTCCATCGCCGGTGTCCTTGTTCTCGTTGCGGAACGGAATAAAGCGCGGAATGCGACGCTGGAAAATCGGGGGGAATGCGTAAGCGGTAGCGGGGCGAAGGCGGCGTCTACGTGGTTCTACGTAGGCAGCAGGCTTTAGACCGCCAATCCAAGCGACAGTCCCATGCGGACGAGCTCGGCGACGGAGCCGGCCTCCATTTTGGTCATCACCTTCTGGCGATGGACCTCAACCGTGCGCGGGCTGACGTCGAGAATGCGGGCGATCTCCTTATTGGCGCCGCCCTTGATGATCTCAAGCATGACTTCGCGCTCGCGCGGGGTGAGAGTATCGTATTTCGCGGTCAGCGCAGCCGGAGCGGGCGCCGCCTTGCCGCCGCCCGCAAGCGCCCGGTCCAGCGCATCGGTAACCTCTTCCACAGTGAACGGTTTTTCAAGAAAGCTCGCGGCGCCGTTCTGCATGGCTTTCACCGCCATGGGAATGTCGCCATGCGCGGTCATGACAACGACAGGAAGGGCGACGCCGTCGCTGCGCAATTTTTCCTGGAGTTCAAGTCCCTGAATGCCGGGCATCCTGACATCGACCAGCAACGCCGCGCCGCCAAGATCGAGTTTTGACAGTTCACCGAGAAACGCGTCGCCGGAAGGAAACACCGTCACGTCATAATCGGCCGCTTTCAACAGCGCGCTGACGCCGCGCTGCACCGACGGGTCGTCGTCCACCAGAAAGATTTTCGCTTTCGCCGCCATGGTTACGCATCGTCCTTCGCCGCCGGAAGCGCCACCAAAAAAACGGTTCCCGCCGGGTGATTGTCTTTGGCGTAAATCTCGCCTTTATGCGCTTCGACGATGGATTTGGAAAGGGAAAGGCCTATCCCCATGCCGTCTTCCTTGCTGGTGGCGAAAGGCTCGAACAGACGCTTCTTCATTTCATCCGTGATGCCCGTCCCCGTATCGGCGATGCGAATCTCAACCGTGTCGTCTTTTTTTGCGGTTGCAATGGTAAGGTGTTTGTTCCGGGTTTCCTGCATGGCGTCGACGGCGTTGCGGATAAGATTGACGATCACCTGTTGCATCTGGATGCGGTCGACCATCACGGCGCCGGCATAATCATCGAGCGCGCTTGTCACCATGACGCCCTCTGTTTCGGCGCCGATCAACGCAATGAGGCAGCTTTCCTCGATGATGCGGTTGATGGGGTGCGCTGCGCGCTCGGTTTCGCGGTTGCGCAGGAAGTCGCGCATCTGGCGAATGACGCCGCTGGCCCGGCGGATTTCCGCGACGGCGTCGTCGATCAGAGCCAGCGCATCATCCTTGCCGTCAAAGGTTGTCTTTTTCAGCGTGAGCGCGACGGCGCCCGCCATCGAGGCCGCCGCGGTGAGGGGCTGGTTCAGCTCATGCGCGATTGAGGTGGCGATCTCGCCCATGGCGCCAATGCGCCCTGCGTGCTGAAGTTGAAGCTGCGTGTCCTCAAGCCGGCGTTCCGTGGCTTTCTGCCGGGTGATATCTTCGACGAAACCGACGAAAATACGCGCGCCTTCGTCGAATTCGCTGACATGCAGGACGGCGGGAAACGTCTCGCCGTTTTTGCGCCGCGCCATAACGGGCCGCGCGCGGCCGATGATCTGCGCTTTGCCGGTTTCGATATATCGCCGAATATAACCATCATGCAGTGAATGATCGGGCTCCGGCATCAACATGCTGACGTTTTTGCCGAGTACCTCCGCCTCGCCGAAACCGAACATGGCCTGGGCTGCCCGGCTGAAAACCAGAATCTCCCCGGCTTCATTGATGGTGATAACGGCGTTGGGAGAAGCATTGATGACCGAGCGCAGGAAGCGCTCGTTCTCCATATTATTGACGCCAGTTGCCGCCATGGGCCCTTCCGCGGAGCAATCGTTAACGAATTGGCGCGCGAGGCGGCCATGGCCTCAGAATAACGGGGCCGGGCCGGGCCGTGCTTGCTCATTTTGTCGCAGATGCGAAGAAAAGCAGCTCCCCTTGATTTCGATCAAGCCCGAAACATGGTTGAAACTCCATCTAGATTCACGGCATGCGGGATATTCGTAAAGGGCGCGTTGCGTCTCTTGGCCCGCTCACATCTTTCGCGCCGGTTCAGGCGCATACCGACGGGGAACAAGATGGCAAATACTCGCGTCGCCCAACGCGGCCTCGGCACAGACGGCATGCTGATCGCGCTCGCGCTCGGCATTGGCGTTTTCTACTGGCTCTTCGTCGCGGCCCGCGCCGTCGATCCGCTGATGTCGTTTCACGCCTATGTCTTTATCATCGGCTTCACGGCCGGGCTGTTCGGCCTCGTTATGTATGCAACGACGCCGCCGGCAGAAGAGACGGGCTATCAGACGGCGGTGGTGAAGGCGGGCGTTTTCGCCTCCACCTTCTGGGGGATCGCCGGTTTCCTTGTGGGCGTCATCATCGCCCTGCAGCTCGCTTTTCCGAACCTGCTTTATTTCGACGCGCTCGGCTGGACGAATTTCGGACGCCTGAGGCCGTTGCACACCTCGGCGGTGATCTTCGCCTTCGGCGGCAACGTTCTTATCGCGACGTCCTTTTATGTGGTGCAGCGCACATCCCGCGCACGGCTCGCCGGCGGTCTCGCGCCGTGGTTCGTGTTCTGGGGTTACAATCTTTTCATCGTCGTCGCCGCGACGGGTTACCTCGCGGGCGTCACGCAATCGAAAGAATACGCCGAACCTGAATGGTACGCAGATCTCTGGCTGACCATTGTCTGGGTCGTCTATCTTCTCGTCTTTCTCGGCACGATCTGGAAACGGAAGGAGCCGCATATCTATGTGGCGAATTGGTTCTATCTCTCCTTTATCGTCACGATTGCGATGCTGCATATCGTCAACAATCTCGCCTTGCCGGTGTCGTTGACGGGCTCGAAGAGTTATTCGCTCTTCGCCGGGGTGCAGGACGCGCTGACCCAGTGGTGGTACGGGCATAACGCCGTGGGTTTCTTCCTCACCACGGGCTTCCTCGCGATCATGTATTATTTCATTCCGAAGCGGGCGGAGCGGCCGGTCTATTCCTACCGGCTGTCGATCGTTCACTTCTGGTCGTTGATCTTCATCTATATCTGGGCGGGGCCGCACCATCTTCACTACACGGCGCTGCCCGAATGGGCGCAGACGCTTGGCATGACCTTCTCGATCATGTTGTGGATGCCAAGCTGGGGCGGGATGATCAACGGTCTCATGACCCTGTCCGGCGCCTGGGACAAGTTGCGCACGGACCCCGTGCTCCGCATGCTCGTCGTGTCCGTCGCCTTTTACGGCATGTCCACCTTCGAAGGACCGGTGATGTCGGTGCGCGCGGTGAACTCCCTGTCGCACTACACCGACTGGACGATCGGCCATGTTCACTCCGGCGCCCTCGGCTGGGTCGGCTACATCTCCTTCGGCGCGCTTTACTGCCTCGTGCCGTGGCTGTGGAAGCGCAAGGACCTTTATTCCCGCGCGCTTGTCGAATGGCATTTCTGGATTTCGACGCTGGGCATCCTGCTCTACATCACCTCCATGTGGGTGTCGGGCATCATGCAGGGCCTGATGTGGCGCGCTTACAACGACTTCGGCTTCCTCGAATTCTCCTTCGTGGAAACTGTGGAAGCGATGCACCCCTATTACATCATCCGGGCTCTAGGCGGGTCGCTGTTCCTGATCGGGTCCTTCATCATGGCTTATAATCTGTGGCGGACGGCGCGCGGCGATTTGCGCGCCGGTGAAAAACGACCCGTCATGGCGCCGCAGCCGGCGCTGGCGGAATAGGGAGGTTTTGAAAGATGCTGAACCGTCACGAACTTCTCGAAAAGCATGGCTGGCTGCTCTCCGTCGCCATCCTCGTCGTGGTCGCCATTGGCGGCGTCGTGGAGATTGCGCCGCTCTTCTATCTCGAATCCACCATCGAAAAGGTGGAAGGCGTCAGGCCCTATTCGCCGCTGGAGCTCAAAGGGCGCAACATCTATATCCGCGAGGGCTGCTATGTCTGCCATTCGCAACAGGTGCGCCCCTTGCGCGACGAGGTGGAGCGCTACGGGCATTACTCGCTGGCAGCGGAGAGCATGTACGATCACCCGTTCCAGTGGGGCTCGAAACGAACGGGGCCGGACCTTGCCCGCGTCGGCGGCAAATATTCCGACGAATGGCACCGCCAGCACATGATCGACCCGCGCAGCCTGGTGCCGGAGTCCGTCATGCCGCCCTACAAGTTTCTTTTGGAGAACCAGCTCGATTACGAACATATCGAGGCGGACCTCAAAGCCCTGCGTGCGGTCGGCGTTCCCTATACGGACGAGATGATCGAAAATGCGAAGTCGGACATCACGACCCAGCTCGATCCCTTCGCCGACGACTACGATGCGTTCCTCGCGCGATACCCGAAGGCGCAGGTGCGCGATTTCGACGGCGAGCCGCGCAAAGTGACCGAGATGGATGCGCTGATCGCCTATATGCAGATGCTCGGCACGCTGGTGGATTTCGAGACCTATCAGGCCGAAGAGAACTACAGGTAAGGCCCGCTCATGTATGAAAAGCTTGCATCCTTTGCGCAGACCTGGGGGCTTTTGCTTTTCATCCTGGCGTTTGTCTTGGTGCTGATTTACGCGCTGGCGCCGGGCAACAAGAAGAAATTCGACGAGGCGAAACGCATTCCCCTTGAGGATGACGAGCCCGAGGAAGAGGACAGGTAAAGTGGCGGAAAAAGAGATCGACGAACCGACCGGCACGGAAACGACAGGCCACGCCTGGGACGGCATCAAGGAATTGAACAATCCGCTCCCGCGCTGGTGGCTGATTGTCTTCTGGGTGACGGTGGTGTGGTCCATCGGCTATTGGGTCCTCATGCCGGCTTGGCCGGGCCTGCCGGGAATCGGCGGCTATACGAAGGGCGTTCGCGATCATTCCGAGCGCGCCAATGTGACCGAAGCCGTCGCTGCGCTCGACGCCCAGCGCGCCGACGATACGCGGCGGCTGCTGGCCGCGCCGGACATGCAGGCCATCGAGAACGATCCCGACCTTCAGGCCTTTGCGCTGGCCGCAGGGGAGTCGCTGTTCGGGGATAATTGCGCCACCTGTCACGGCGCCGGCGGGCAGGGCTTTAAGGGCTACCCGAACCTTAATGACGACTCCTGGCTCTGGGGCGGCCAACTCGAGGAAATCCGCCAGACCCTGCGCTACGGCATCCGCTCCGGCCACGAAAATGCGCATCTGTCGATCATGCAGGCCTTCGGCTCGGACGGTCTCTTGCCGCGCGAGACGGTGGACGACCTCGTTCACTATGTGCGCGGCCTGTCTGGTCAGGAGCATGACGGGACCGCGGCGGAGCGCGCCGCGCCGGTATTCCAGGCGCAATGCGCGCAATGTCATGGTTCCGACGGCAAGGGCGATCAGTCGCAGGGGGCGCCGAACCTCACCGACCCCATATGGCTTTATGGCGGCGACGCGATGACGATCCGCGAAACCCTCTGGAACGGGCGCGGCGGCGTGATGCCGGCCTGGGAGGAACGCCTCAGCGAAGAGGAGATCCTTGCGCTCGCCGTTTACGTTCACTCCCTTGGCGGGGGGGAATAGCGTTTATTTTCACCTTCTCCCGCTAGCGGGAGAAGGTGGCGAGCAAAGCCAGCAGGCTGCGCTTGCCGTGTGAGGATGGAAGAATGGATAAAGCTATTTGGTTTTAACCCCTCACTCCAACCCCTCTCCCCCTGTAGGGGGAGAGGGGCTTTCCGCGCTTTGGATTGATAAGCGCACACAGGTAAGAGTTACCAATGTCCAACACCGAACTCAGCGGAGATATCCAGCGTCACGAGGTTGAACCGGTCAACGCCGCAACCCGTCGCAAGTTTTATAAGGCCCGCGAGCCGATCTATCCGAAACGCGTCAAGGGCACGTTCCGCAACCTGAAATGGGTGATCATGGCGCTGACTCTCGGCGTCTATTACCTCGTGCCGTGGATTCGCTGGCCGCGTGGGCCCGGCGAGCCCGATCAGGCGGTGCTCGTCGATTTCGCGGGCCGGCGCTTTTATTTCTTCTTCATCGAGATCTGGCCGGACCAGCTTTATTTTCTCACCGGCCTTTTGATCATTGCGGCCTTGGCGCTGTTTCTGGCGACGGCGCTCTTCGGGCGGGTTTGGTGCGGCTATAGCTGTCCGCAGACGGTGTGGACCGATCTCTTTATCTGGGTGGAGCGCAAGATCGAGGGCGATCGAAATGCGCGCATCAAACTCGCAAGAGCGCCCTGGACGTTCGACAAGATCAGGAAGCGCGTCACCAAACATGCGATCTGGATTTTCATCGGCATGGCGACGGGCGGCGCGTGGATGCTGTATTTCCACGACGCGCCCACTATCGCGCGCGATTTCTTCATAGGCGAGGCGCCGTTCACGGCCTATTTCTTTTTCGCGCTTCTGACGCTGACGACCTACATTTTCGCCGGCTCCATGCGCGAGCAGGTCTGCACCTATATGTGTCCCTGGCCGCGCATCCAGGCGGCGCTCACCGACGAGGAAACGCTTCAAGTCACCTATAAATACGACCGGGGCGAACCGCGAGGGCCGCACAAAAAAGGCGACACATGGGAAGGGCGCGGAGACTGCGTTTCCTGCAAGGCCTGCGTCATCGCCTGTCCCATGGGCATCGACATTCGCGAAGGCCCGCAGCTTGAATGCATCAATTGCGCGCTCTGCATCGACGCCTGCGACGACATCATGAAAAAAGTCGACCGGCCCACGGGGCTGATCGGTTACGACACCGACGCCAATATTGCGCGGCGTCAGGCGGGCGAAAAACCCCAGACAAAGCTCGTGCGACCGCGCACTATTCTTTATGGGGGCGTGCTCGCCCTTGTCTGCGCCCTGATGGTGATCGGCCTCACCTCTCAGGCGACCATGGTGGTCAATGTCCTTCGCGACCGCACGCCGCCTTTCATTCTCATGTCCGACGGCTCCATCCGCAACGCCTATACGGTGAAGATCGTCAATCGCGAGAATTATGAGCGCGAAATGAAGATCACGCTCGAAGGGCCGGAAGGCATGACAGTCGGCGCCGTGGGCGAAGAGGCGGAGGGCTCCACCGTCACGCTCGATGCGCCGGGCGACACAGTGCGCTCGGTTCGCATCTTCGCGACGCTGACGCCGGATGAAGCGTATGGCAACTCGATCCCGGTGATCATCCGCGTCACCGATCCGGAAACCGGCGAGGAAGTGGTCAACCCGACCGTCTTCATGGCGGGGAGGGAGTGATGCCCGAGCGCTCTGAAGAGAAAGGCAAGCTGACCGGCCGCCATGTGCTGATCATGGTGCTCGCCTTTTTCGGCGTCATGATCGCCGCCAATGTGATCTTCATCCGCGCGGCGGTGGAGAGTTTTCCGGGGGTTGCCGAAGACAAATCCTATCTTGAGGGTTTGAAATATAACGACACCCTCGCCGAACGGGCGGCGCAGGCCGAGCTTGGCTGGACCGCGGAAGTCGCGGAGGTCGCGCGCGAGGGCGAGGAAGGCCGCATTGTCGTGCGCTTTGCGAAGGACGAGACGGCGCTGTCGAGCCTTGCTGTCGACGGCGTCCTGAAACGGCCCGCCAGCGCGGACGCCGATCAGCCTCTTGCCTTTAAAGCCCTCGGCGAAGGATTATATGAGGCGGATGTCGTCGTCTTTGCACCCGGCGCCTGGGACATGGCCCTGCGCGCGGAGAACAGCCTTGGCGAGACTCTTGACGTGGAAGCGAGGATCATCGCGCCGTGAGCGTTACCCAGCCCCTGGATCAGGCGCCCGGATGTCCAAGCGGTCTTGAACCGGCCGCCGACGCCGGGGTGATAGATCCTGCGCCATTCGCGCGCCGGACCAAGGACGGCGCCAGGGCGCTGGAGCTTTCCGTCTACGGCGCAAAATGCGGCGGCTGTATTTCCAAAATCGAAGGCGGGTTGAACGCGCTTCCGGGAGTCGAGAATGCGCGGCTCAATCTCTCGACCGGCAAGCTCGCCGTCTCCTGGCGCGGCGACGCCTTTCCTCCGCGCGCGATTACGCAAAAGATTTCCGATCTCGGCTATCGCGCCGCGCCGTTCGATCCGGCGGCTGCGGTTCAGGAAAACGACGCTGAAGGAAAATTCCTTCTCCGTTGTCTTGCTGTCGCCGGCTTCGCCATGGCGAACATCATGCTCTTGTCCGTCGCCGTGTGGGCGGGGGCGGGCGGCGAGATGGGCGATGCGACGCGGCTGATGATGCACTGGATATCCGGCATGATTGCGATTCCCGCGGCGATGTTCGCGGGCCGGCCGTTTTTCCGATCCGCCTGGGGCGCCCTGAAGAAGGGGCAGGCGAATATGGATGTGCCCATATCGCTCGCCGTCATCCTGTCGCTCGGCATCTCGATTTATGAAACGCTGAACCATGGGCAGGACGCCTATTTCGACGCGGCGGTCATGCTGCTCTTTTTCCTGTTGATCGGGCGTTTCCTCGATCATCGGCTAAGGGCGCGCGCGCGCGAAGCAGCGCAAAGCCTGCTTGCGTTACAGGCGACAACCGCAAGCCGCTTTAAACCGGATGGAACGCTCGAAGCGGTCTCCGCCCGCGACATCAATCCGGAAGACCGCATTCTGTTGTCGCCGGGCGACCGTGCGCCGGTGAACGGCGTTGTCGAGGAAGGCGCGTCGGACGTAGATGTCTCGCTTGTCACCGGCGAAAGCGCGCCCGCGCATATGAAAACCGGCGACACGCTTTATTCCGGCGTCCTCAACATGTCGTCGCGGCTGATCATGCGCGCGACGGCGAGCGCGGAAGACTCCCTGATCGCCGATCTCACGCGCCTCATTGAAGCGGGCGAACAGGGCAAGAGCAAATATGTGCGGCTCGCCGACCGTGCGGCCGCGCTTTACGTGCCGGTGGTGCATACGCTGGCGCTCGCGACCTTTGTCGGCTGGCTGGTCATTGGCGATGCGTCTTTGCGCGTCGCCGCCATGAACGCCATCGCTGTCCTCATTATCACCTGTCCTTGCGCGCTGGGGCTTGCCGCGCCGGCGGTGCAGGTTGTTGCGACCGGGCGCCTCTTCAAGGAAGGCGTGCTCGTCAAATCCGGCGACGCGCTGGAGCGTCTGGCGGAAGTCGACGCCTTCGTTTTCGACAAGACTGGCACGCTGACCCTTGGGCGCATGCGCCTCTCGAATCGCGACGAGATATCCGACGAAACGCTGATGCAAGCGGCCAGCCTTGCGCGAGCCAGCCGTCATCCGCTCGCCCGCGCCGTTGTTATGGCGGCGGGCGCCGGCAAGCTCGCTGAGGATGTTCACGACATGCCCGGCTATGGCGTCGAAGGCGTCATCAAGGGTGAAAAGGCGCGTTTCGGCCGCGCTGACTGGGTGGGCGCGCAGACAGACGCGGACAACGCGATCAGCGACGCCTGGTTCAAACTCGGCGATCATGCGCCCGTGCGGTTCCTTTTCGAGGACTCTCTACGAGCGGAAGCGGCGGAAACCATCAGGGCCCTCGATCAGCGCGGGGTCGCCTCGGAAATGCTCACCGGTGACCGCAAGGCGCCGGCGGCGCGCATCGCCGAGGCCGCGGGCTTGTCCGCCTGGCGCTCGGAACTGACGCCTACGGACAAAATCGCGCGCCTGAAAGAACTGAGCGACAAGGGCGTGAAAACCGCCATGGTGGGCGATGGCCTCAATGACGCGCCGGCGCTCGCCGCCGCGCACGCCTCGCTCTCGCCGGGCACGGCCGCGGACGCCAGCCAGGCCGCGGCGGATTTCGTGTTTCAGGGAGATAGCCTCGCTCCGGTGCTCACCGCTTTTGACGTTGCGAAACAGGCGCGCCGACGCGTGCTTGAAAATTTCGGTTTCGCCGCGCTTTACAATGCCTGCGCCATTCCGCTTGCAGTGTTCGGTTTCGTGACGCCGCTGATCGCCGCCATCGCCATGTCAGGCTCTTCGGTGATCGTGACGCTCAACGCGCTGCGCATGAAAACGAAGAAGACTGACGCATGAGCGCGCTGCTCTATCTCATCCCCATTGCGCTATTGATGGGCGGGGCGGGCCTTGCGCTGTTCATCTGGTCGGTGAAGTCCGGCCAATATGAAGATCTCGACGGCGCCGCCGAGCGCATCCTTCTGGATGACGATTTGGAAGAAGAACATGAGTAGTGGCTTCGTCATCCCGTGCGCAGCGCGGCATGTAATGACGCGCTGCAGGATTCGACGATAGTCGGAGCGGATCTCCAGCGGTTATAGATCCCGGATCTGCGCAGCAGCATGTCATGCCGCAGCGCGTCCGGGATGACGGGAGAGTTAAACGCCAAGCGCGTCGCGCATCCGGTACCAGGTCATGCCGAGCGCCAGCATGGGCCCGCCAATCGTATCGGCGGCGGGAATGCGGAAATGGCTCACCTTATCGAAGAGATCGACGCCGCTCTCCTTGCCGCGGATCGCATCCGCAAACATCTCGCCGACAATATGGCCGCAATTGACGCCATGGCCGGCATAGCCTTGCGCATAAAACACGTTCTCGCTCGCTTTGCCGATCAATGGCACGCGGTTTAACGGAATGCCGATGACGCCGCCCCAGGCGAAGTCCACCTTCGTGTTTTCAAGCTGCGGAAATATGCGGCGCATGCGCGGCGCGAGTTCGCCCTCGATGTCATCAATGTCGCGATTGGAATAGGTGCAGCGCCCGCCGAAGAGCAGGCGCTTGTCGCCGGTCAGACGGAAATAATCGAGCACCCAGTTGGAATCGCAGATCGCCAGATTATCGGGCAATAATTCGTCAGCGAGTTCGTCGCCAAGCGGCGCCGTCGCGATGACATAGGTCTTGGCGGGCAGCATCAGCCCGTGCAGCGTCTTCTTCTCAAGCGTGTGATAGGCGTTGCCTGCAAGAATGACCTGTTTGGCATTGACCCGGCCGTTTTCCGTGTGAACCGCCGGCGAAGGGCCGTGATCGATTTTCGTGACGGGCGTTCCTTCGTAAATGCGAACGCCATTCTTCTCGGCCCCGGCGGCTTCGCCCAACAGGAGATTGAGCGGATGGCAATGGGCGCCGCGCCGGTCGATGAGCCCGCCGATATAAGCGTCGGTGGCGGCGTGTCGGCGAAGCTGCGGCCCGTCCACAAGCTCCATATAGTCGCCGAACCCGTGTTCGACGCTGTCGGCGTATTCTTCTTCAAGGCCCTTCATCTGTTTTGCATTAAAGGCCACGGTCGCCGCGCCATGCACATAATCGCATTTGATGTCGTATTTCTGGATGCGCGCCTCGACGATTTCATTGCCGAGATAGCGCGTCTTCCACAAAAACTCTTCCGCTTTCGGGCCCGCCTGCTTGGCGAGTTCGCTCTCGCCTGACCAACCGCCCAACACCTGTCCGCCATTGCGGCCCGAGGCGCCCCAGCCGATGCGGTTCGCTTCGAGTAAGACAACCGAATGACCGCGCTCAGCAAGGGACAGCGCGGAACACACGCCCGTAAAGCCGCCGCCGACAATGGCGACATCGGCCTCCACGGTTTCGCTCAGCGCCGGACGCTCCGGCCCTGAATGCGCGCTTGCGGCGTAATAGGAAGATGTATGGGGTTCTCTCGCCTGCATTAGAAAGCCTGCAGATAGGTGTCATATTCAAAATCGGTCACGCGTTCATTCGCTTTCTGCAATTCCTGCTGTTTAAGCGCAGTATAGACGCGCGTGAAAAGATCGCCAAAGAGCGGCGCCAGAATTTTTCCTTGTGCGAACGCGTCTATCGCGTCGTTCCACGCCGTTGGAACTTTTGGCGCGTCCGCTTCATAGGCGTTGCCTTCCGTCGCTGCTGGCGGCGTCAGCTTGTTTTGAACGCCGTGAAGCGCGCCGGCGAGGAGCGAGGCCATCAGCAAATAGGGATTGGCGTCGGCGCCGGCGATGCGGAATTCGAAGCGGCGGTTCGCGGGCCCGTCATTGGGAATACGGATCGAAGCGGTCCGGTTTTCATAGCCCCAGGTGAGAGAGGTCGGCGCGTGGCTGGCGTCCTGAAACCGGCGATAAGAATTCAAATGCGGGGCCAGGAAAATCATGGCCTCCGGCGCAGCGGCAAGAAGTCCGGCGACCGCCTGATGCAGCATTTCTGACCCGCTGTCATCGTCGCCCGCAAAAACATTCTCCCCCTTGTCGTTCAGCATGCTCATGTGAACGTGAAGGCCGTTCCCCGCAAGATCGCCAAACGGTTTCGCCATGAAGCTGGCGATAAGCTGATGTTTGTCGGCGACGCCTTTGACCGTGCGCCGGAAGAGGACGGCCTGATCGGCGGCGGCGACCGCATCCGGCTGGTGCATGAGGTTGACTTCGAACTGTCCGGCGCCTCCCTCGACAATCGCGGCGCCGAGCGGCAGGCCCTGCGCTTCGCAGGCGGCGTAAAGATCGGCGAAAAACCCGCCGAAATTGTCGAGTTCGCTGATCGCATACATGCGCGCATCGCCGATTCGACGCCGGGTCGCGTTGCGTGCGGGCAGGAGCGGGCGCCCGAGCTCGTCCGTCTTGCGAGAAAGAAGATAGAATTCGAGCTCCATGGCCGCGACCGGGTGAAGGCCCGCCCCGGCGAGGCGCGCCTGCATGTCGATCAGCAATTGTCGCGGATCTGCATGAAAGGGGCCGCCGTCCTCATCGCCCATCATCAGCATGATTTGCGCCGCGTCGCCGCCACTCCATGGCGCGGGGAGAAGCCCGGCGCTAGCCGGATAACACAAGCCATCCACATCGCCGGTTTCAAGCACAAGACCGTTGGCCATGACATCGTAACCCCAGATGTCGACGCCGATGAGCGAGCGCGGCAGGCGCAATCCGTTATCGAAGATCTTGAGCGCCTGTTTTGCGGGCAATCGCTTGCCGCGCAACACGCCGTTGAGATCGGAAAGAAACGCATCGACGAACTTCACGTCCGGATGAGCGTCCAGAAATGTCTTCGCTTTCTTCTTCAGGTCTTGCTGCGATGCCGGCATGATATGCGTCAAACGCCTAATTCAATCGCCGTCTTATCCAGCGCCTTGCGCACCAGATCGAACAGCGCATCGATTTCATCTTCGGTGATGACGAGGGGCGGACACAAAAACATGGTGTCGCCCACGGCGCGCATCACGACGCCGGTGTTGAAGCAATTGTTGCGGCAGAGCGTGCCGGCGCGGCCGTCTGGAGAAAACCGTTCTTTCTTATGTTTGTCTTTGACGAGTTCCATGGCGCCGAGCAGGCCCACGCCGCGTGTTTCGCCCACCAGTGGGTGGTCGTCGAGGGTTTTCAGTTTCGCCTGAAAATAGCGGGCTGTTCTGGCGCCGTGCTCACCGACAAGGTCCAGCTCGTCAAGGAGTTCGATATTGCGGAGCGCGACCGCCGCCGCGACCGGGTGGCCGGAATAGGTGAAGCCATGCGCCATTTCCGTATCGGCGTTGATGATCGGCTCGGCCATAGTGTTGCTGAGCGCCACGGCGGAAAGGGGAATGTAACCGCTGGTGATGCCTTTCGCCATGGTCATGATGTCCGGCGTGAAGCCGTATTTCTGGCAGCCAAACCATTCGCCCGTGCGCCCGAACCCGCAGATCACTTCATCCGACCACAGAAGGATGTCGTATTTCCGGCAGATGCGTTCGACCTCCGCCCAGTAGCCTTCGGGCGGCAGCATCAGGCCCCCGGCGCCCATCACCGGTTCGCCGGCGAAGGCGGCGACATTTTCGGGGCCGAGTTCAAGGATCTTGTCTTCCAGCGCCTTGGCGCAGCGCATGGCGAAGTCGCGCTCGCTCTCGCCCGGTTCGGCGTATTCGTAATAATGGGGCGTCGGCGCCACATGATGAAAACGCGGGAGGGGCAAATCGAAAATGCCCTGCATGAAGGGCAGGCCCGAAAGGCTCGCCGCCGCCGCGGTCGATCCATGATAGGCGCGCTCACGCGCGATGATGGCTTTCTTTTCCGGTTTGCCCTTGAGGTTCCAGTAATACCAGATCAGCTTGATAGCGCTGTCGACCGCTTCCGACCCCGAAGAGGCGAAGGTGATCTGGTCGAGGCCTTCGGGTGTTTTCTGCGAAATGAGGTCGGCGAGTTTCGCCGCGTAAGGCGTCGTCGTCTGGAAAAAGAGATTGTAATAGCTCAAATTCTTCATCGCCTCGGCGGCGACATCGACCAGCTCCTGGCGTCCATAGCCAAGCTGCACGCACCACAAGCCCGCCATGCCGTCGAGAATGCGGTTTCCATCCTCGTCATAGATATAGACGCCTTCCGCATGCGTGATGACGCGCGGGCCCGTTTCGCGCAATTCATGATGCGTGGTGAAGGGGTGAAGGTGATGGGCGTTGTCCAGCGCCTTGATGTCGACATTCGGTTTCATGATTACACATTGACCATAAGATAGCGCACGTCCCAGGGTGAGAGGACGCTGGAGCGGTGTTCGTATTCGGATCGTTTGATTGCGGCGTAAGTCTCGACAAAGCCCTCGCCGAGATATTTCTTGAGCGCAGCGGACTTCGCAAAAATCTCCACGCTTTCCGTGAGCGTCATGGGCAGCGGGCGTTCGCGGTCTTCATAGCCTTCGCCAACATATTCCGCGCGCGGTTCGATTTTGTCGATCATGCCCACATAACCGCAGACCAGCGAGGCGGCGATGGTCAGATAAGGATTGATATCGGCCCCGGAAATCCGGTTCTCGATACGCCGCGCCGCATGTCCGCTTGCCGGCACGCGCAGGCCGACCGTGCGGTTTTCGCGGCCCCAATGGGTGTTTGTCGGCGCGCTCATAAACGCCTCGAAGCGGTTATAGGAGTTGGTGTAGGGCGCAAAGAGCGGCATCGCGGCGGGGAGATGCGCCTGAAGCCCGCCAATATAATGACGGAATTTTTCCGTGTCCTCGCCAGCGGCGTCGGCGAAAATATTCTTACCTGTTTTCGCGTCGACCACGCTCTGATGAAGGTGGATCGAGGAGCCGCTTTCGTCGGCGTAAGGCTTCGCCATGAAAGTGACAAACATGCCGTGACGTTTGGCGACTTGTCTTGCGAGACGTTTGAACAGGAAAAGCTGGTCCGCGACGCTCATCGCTTCGCCATGGCGGATATTCACCTCGAACTGGCAGGGCCCGTCTTCATGGATCAGCGTTTCAAGGTCGATATGCTGAATATCGCAGAACTGGTAAAGCTCTTCAAACAGCTTGTCGAACTCGTCGATGGCGTCGAGGGAGTAAACATGCTGGCCGAATTCACGCAGTCCTGAGGCGCCGTCCGGCGCGCGCGGTTCGAGCACGACGTCGTCAAAGCGCGCAATCAGATAAAATTCGACTTCCGGGCCGACAATCGGCGTCCAGCCCTTTTGGCGATAAAGCTCCACTACATTGCGCAAGACCTGGCGCGGCGCGAGATTGAAAGGCGCGCCCTGATCGGTGAAGGCGTCGCAAATCACGGCGGCGGTTGCATCCGTATTCCACGGCGCAAGATGGATCGTGTCGAGATCGGGGGCGAGAACGAGGTCGCGTTCCGTGCCGGAGACATACTCGTTGTAAATCATCTCGCCATGCACCGAGATGGTGTAGGTGCCTTCGGGGATGCGCAGGCTTTTGTTTTCAAGGCTCGACAGAAACAGGCCCGGCGTCATGTTCTTGCCGCGCGCGGCGCCGCCCATATCGGGCGTCAGGCAAGACACGTCGCCGATGCGGCGTTCACGCATCCAATCCTTAAGTTCGTTCAAATCCATAAATCACCTTGAGCGATCGCGCGTCTTTATGACGGCGCGAGAAGCGCCCGTTGAAGTCGTTTCGCATCCGGACGGCGTTGTTTGTCCTGGCCGGAGGCCCGCTCTGGAGGTCGCCGGATACGGCCTCATGGCCCGAAAAATCTAACAGCGGGAAGCCTAACGAAAGCCGAACTGCACAACCCCCGCCCGAATGTGATCACGTTTACGCCGCCCGGAAGCGGCGCGCAAGGCCCTGATCGTAACCGCTTTTTGAGGCCGACGCTCTTTCTTTTGGTTCCCGAGGCCCTAAGGTCTCGCCAAATGCGCCTGCGGTCGGGGAAGATCGCCGGCCCGGCAGGCGAGGTTAGGCAGGTATGACGGCGATGGCGTCGGTGAAGCCGGAAAAATCCAACGGGGAAACAGGCGGGCCGGCGGCCCGGCCGGCCGCCATTCATGAAGAGGTTTATCAGCGGCTTCGCCGGGCGATCATTTCCGGCCAGCTCGAACCGGGCCGGGCGCTGTCCGTGCGCGGGCTCGCGGCGGAATTTGGCGTCAGTGCCATGCCGGCGCGGGAGGCCATACGCCAGCTCGCCGCGCAGGGCGCGCTCGAATTTACGCCGACGCGGCGCGTCGCCGTGGCGCGCATGAGCCCGGAAAAACTTCAAGAGCTTTGCGACGCGCGCCTCGCCCTTGAGCCGGTACTCGCAGCGCGGGCTTTAGGGGCGATCGGCGATGATGCAGGCGCCCGGGAAAAGCTTGCCGACACGTTGCTGGCGATCGATGAAACGCTGGACAAAGCGATTGGGCAGGGCGACAGCGCCGCCTATGCGCGCCTTAACAGCGAGTTTCATTTCACGCTATATGAAACCGCCAAGGCGCCGGTTTATCTGGGGCTCGTGGAAAGTCTGTGGCTTCAGACGGGCCCGTTCATGCGGGTGGTGATCGGACGGCTCGGCACCGCAGCGCTCGACGACGACAAACACAAGGAAATCGTTGCCGCCCTGCGCGAAGGCGACGCGGACAAGCTGGAAACCGTCATCCGCGAAGACATCATGCAGGGCATGAGCAATATTGTTCGCGGCTATTCCGTAGACGAATAGACTTTTTCGCCGGCGAACCAAGTTTCGAGCACTTTCGTTTCGCTGATATCCGCCGCTTCGCCGCTCTCGGCGAGAGCGAAAATATCCCGGTCCAGGATAATGAAATCCGCCTTTTTGCCGGTCTCCAGCGACCCGGCGATGCGATCCTGTTTCAACGCCTTGGCTGCGTTGATCGTGTAAGCGTCGACGGCGTCATAGATGGAAATCGCCTCGGCTTCGTTGAGCGGCGGCAGGCCGAAGATTGCACGCGAGACAGCCGCCTCGATATTGACGAAGGGACGCGGATCTTTCGTGTCCACCGGCGCGTCGGAGCCGGCGATGACAATGGCGCCTGCTTCCTGCAGGGACGCTGCCGGATAGGCGTTGCTGTAATAATATCCGTCCGGGTTATACATGCCGTCGGGGCCGTCGACGCGATCCATAAAGGGAATGACGGTGGCGTCATATTGCGTATCCCGCGAGGCCCAGGCGAAGGTGAAAGATGCATAAACGTCATTCGCCGCGAAGCGTTCGTGATCTTCCGGGCGGACAAGCTGCAAATGGGTGAGAATGTGTTTGTTCTCATCGCCATTCGCGGCGCGCGCGGCCTCGATGGCGTCGAGCGAGACCTTGATGGCGCGATCGCCGATGGCGTGGATGTGCCAGGTAAATCCGGCCTCGTCGCCCTTGCGCACATAGTCCATGATCATACCTTCAGGGTGCTGAAGAACGCCGGATTCGCGCATGCATTGCATGGGGTGATAGCCGTGCTCGGCTTTGAACGCGGCCGCTTCCGGCATGTTTCCGGCTTCAATGCTGGCGCGGGTCTGGCCGCACAGATCGCTTTGCGTATCCACATAACCCGTAACGCGCACCCATTGGGTTTCTTCGTCCCATTCGTAGATCGGTTGCAGGTAAACACCGGAATAGGCGGCATTGGGCAGGGTCGGCGGGTCGGAAAGGGGATCGCCCTCCATCACCCCGTCCGCGAAGAGTTTAAGAAAATCCGCCTCGATCAACGGGTCGTCCTGATATTTGGCGCGGATCGCCTGCGCCTCGGCGAGAAGCGCATCGTAATTCACGTCGCCCGTTTCGTCCGCATAGGCGCCGGGATCGAAATAAAGCGCGAGATGGGCCCGTGCGTGAAATTCGTCGTCAGCGAGCAGAGCGTCATAAATATCGAGCGTCGCCGGGTCGGCGGCGGCGTCAAGAAAGGAGGTGATGCCGCGGGGCAGGGTGACCTCCATCAAGAGCTCCGGATTCTCGCGCGATTTCGCAAGACCCGATTCCAGCAGGCTGCCGGCGCCAATGGCTTCGAGCGCGTAAGCTTCCGTCAGGCGTCCATTGGGCTTGCCGGTTTCATCGACGCCCACATAAGGCGCGAGTTCGGCGAAATCGGTCGCCAGGGTTTCTTTCGTCAGTCCGACCGTTTCCCCCTCCGCATTGACAGCGCGGGAAAGCGCGACAGAATTCACCGCATAATGATGGCCGTCGCTGCCGCGCAGGATCACCGGCTCATCCGTTGAAACGGCGTCGAGCGCTTCGCGAATGGTCTGATAGTCGTCTCCGGGCTGGTTGCCGGCGGCGAAGTTCCAGCCGATGATCACCCGCCACTCGCCTTCGGCCATGCCAGGACGGGTGGTGCAGTTGCTGGCGTAAGCGGCGATGTCGGCAAGGGTTGTGGGCGCGTTTTCAAGGCTGCACACCTCGACCGGCATGGCGCTGATCGGGTGGATATGCGCGTCGTGAAGTCCCGGCAGAACGAGACGGCCTTGAAGATCGACAATCTCTGCGCCTTCCGCTGCCCGGGCGCGCATTTCATCATCGCCGCCCACGCCGACAATCTCGTCGCCGGCGATCGCTATTGCTGAAACGAAGCTGTTTTCTTCGTCTGCGGTGTAAATTCGGCCATTGATAAAGACTTTTTCCGCATTCGCATCGGGGCTGCCGGCGCTTCCGGGGTCGCTGCAGGCGGCGGCGAAAATGAACAACAAACATACAATCGAAAAGGGTCGTGCCAGCATCTCAAGGGTCTCTTTCATCACCTGACGAATTCTTTCATCATGGCCATGATGATCACGGGCCGCTCCATTAAACAAGAGGGCGCGCAAGCAGGGTGAGTGAATGACCGACGGCAAACAGCGCATTGCAGGCCTCCTGCGCGATGGGTTTGCAGCCCTCAATCGCGGCGATTCCGTCAAGGCGGCCGAGTGCTGCAAGGCGGCGATGATGATCGACCGCGCCTATCCGGAAACGCATTTTCTGGTGGGCCTCACGGCGCTTGAAATGAACGATCTGAAAACGGCGGCCAGCGCCTTCGGCTCGGTCGTGAAACTTGCGCCCGGCCATGGCGCCGGCTGGGCGCAGCTGGCGCGCATTTTCATACGTCTGGGCCAGCCGGGGCGCGCCGAACAGGCGCTGGAAAAAGCCGTTGCGGCTAATCCCGGCGATGCGGCGGCGGCGGATCTGATCGGCATCGTGTCGTCATCGCTCGGCGATCAGCAACAGGCGAAGGACTGGTACGTCCGCGCTGTCAGTCTGGCGCCGGACCGCCCAGCCTATCAGGTCAATCTGGCGAGCGCCGAAATCTTTCTGGGCGAAACGGAGGCTGCGGAACGCACCCTGACAGGCCTTCTCGCCGAACACGATGTCGCACAGGGCGAGTGGCTCCTGTCGTCGCTCAAGAAAGCCGAAAACCCGGCGCGCGCGGACAGGCTCATGCAAAAAGCCGACAAAGCAGGAGACGATCACGCCCGCGCTTTTCTCGCCTATGCCGCCGGCAAGGAATATGAAGATGTCGAGGCTTGGGAAAAGGCGTTCGCGGCTTTCGAAACGGGCGCGCAGGCGAAACGCCGCACGATTGCCTATGACGAAACGGCGGACGAGGCGCGGTTCGCCGCCTTGCAGGAAAGCTTTGACGCCGATTGGGCGGCGAAATCCCGCGACGGCCATGACGATCCGTCGCCGATCTTTGTCGTGGGGCAGCCGCGCACGGGCACGACGCTGATCGAACGCATTATCGCCAGCCACTCCATGGTGGAATCGGCGGGAGAGTTGCAGCAATTCGGCCTGTCCGTCCGCAGACTGACAAAAAGCGAAAATCCCGATCGCTGGGCCCCAGAGACGATCAGGGCCTCGGCCCATGTGGATACGGGCGCCCTCGGCAAGGAATATCTGCGCGCCTCGGCTCCCATGCGCAAAGGCGCTCCTCGTTTCGTCGACAAGTTGCCGGGCAACTATCTACATATACCGCTCATCCTCGCAGCATTGCCGAATGCGAAGATCGTCCATTTGACCCGGGACCCGATGGATTCCTGTTTCGCCAGTTACAAGCAGCTCTTCGCCGAGGCCTACTACCATTCCTACGATCAGGAGGAGATGGCGCGTCATCATGCGCGCTATCTGAAACTCATGGCGCACTGGCGGGAAATGTTCCCCGGCCGGGTTTTCGACGTGTCCTATGAGGCGACCGTGGCCGATCTCGAACCCCATGCCCGCGCCCTGATCGACTATCTGGGAGTGCCCTGGGAGGATCGATGTCTCGCCTTCCATGAGCAGAAGGCGGCTGTGGCGACGGCGAGCGCGGTTCAGGTGCGTGAAAAGACTCACACCCGGTCGGTGGGGCGTTGGCGGCGCTACGGGACGGCCCTCGATCCCATGGCCGCCGCCCTCAAAAATGCGGGCTTTTCCCTCGAATCCTCCGGCAAGATGTGATCACGTATTGCCTTCGGGCTGCCTGACCGGCTGCTGAAACCAGGTGGCGGGGAGGGCGCAATTTTGGCCTAATCTGCTGTTTTGGCGTCAGAAAAGGCTATTCCGTACTGTGGGCCGTGATATTTTCGCCGCGCTGCGGCGGAAATCCTCCGGAATGAGATCGCAAAACGGTCTGCGTCGTTGTTCATGATACCCTTTATTGATACGAATCTGTCACAAGTCACTTATTCGCGCGTCCGCGCCTTTTAGCGCCATTCCCGGCGCTCAACGAAAGGGCCTAATGATGAAACGCCTCTCTCTCCACAAACGGGTTCTCCTCACCGGCTGTTCGGCCGCGGCCATGTTCGCAGGAACCGCCCTGGCGCAAGGCGATGAGATCATCGTCACCGCCCAGAAACGCGATGAGTCCATTCAGGATGTGCCTTTGGCGATCACGGCGCTCAGCGGCGACTTCACGCGCGAGGTCAATCTCGATGACGTCAAGGACCTCGTGAAGTTCACGCCGGGCGTCACCGGCAATTCCGCGGACAGCTTCATCGACACTTTGTCCATGCGCGGCATTCTGACCAACGATTTCGGCGCCGGCGGCGACCCGTCTATCGGCCTGTTCAAAAACGGTCTCTATCAGGGCCGCAACGGCGCGGTGGTGACGAGCCTTTACGATATGGAGCGCGCCGAGGTGTTGCGCGGGCCGCAGGGTTTCCTGTTCGGCCGCAACGCTATTGGCGGCGCCATCTCCGTTCATACCGCGCGTCCGAATTTCGACGGCGTCAGCGGCTATGTGGAGGCCGATGTCGCCGAGCGCGACCGCCTGTTCGGCGAAGCTGCGCTCAACGTTCCGCTGTCCGATGTCTTCGCCGTTCGTTTCGCCCTCTATGGCGGTCACGAAGACGGCTATGTGGACAACGCCTATTTCCCGAACAACGATCCGTTGATCGAGCCGGAAAAATACGCCGGCCGTTTTTCGGCGCTTTACAGCGACGGTCCCTTCGAGGCGTTCTTCACCGCTGAATATGAAGACCGCAAGCAGTCAGGATCGGTCTATCGGGCGACTGAAGGCGGACCCGGCTGGGACAATCTCGTCGACATTTTCGGCGTGTCGCTCGGCGGAAACGGCCGCGATATCGACAGCGATTTGCAGCTTGGCGAGGCGGACGATTCGGAGATTTTGAGCTTCGGCCTTCAGCTTTCCTATGATCTCGGCGGCGCCGTGCTGACATCGCTTACGGGCTTCAAGGATCATGAATATATTTACGCGGAAGATTTCGACGGCACGCCGCTCGGCATCAACGCCTACGCCCAAGATCAGGAAGGCAACTATTTCGAACAGGAAGTGCGTGTCGTTTCCGACACCGACGGCCCGCTTTCCTGGTATGCGGGCGCCTCTTACTACAAGGAAGAGATCGACGTTCTCTTCACCCAGGCCGCCGACGAAGAGGTGATGTGCCAGTTCTACTGGAGCTATTACGGCATCAATAGCTGCTCGGAATATTTCGCCTATTATTATTACGCCTTCACGCCGACCCCTGAGGGGCTCGTGGAAAGCAACGCCGTGCGCGGGCGTTATCACGGCTGGGCGGCCTATGTGGACGCGACGCTGGCGTTGTCGGAGAAATTCGATATCGGCGTCGGCATTCGTTATTCGAAAGATGTCAAGAAATTCGCCATCAGCGCGCCCCCGGTGACAAGCGATCTCGGTCCGTATTTCGGGGTCGGCTTCACTACGGCCGAGCCGCTGGAAGACAAGCGGAGCTGGGATGCGTTCACGCCGCGCTTTATTGCGCGCTATTATCCGACCGATGACTGGATGGTCTTCGCCAGCGCCACGCGCGGCTTTAAATCCGGCGGTTTCGGCAGCTTCTTTATTTCGCCTTCGAGCGTCACTTATTGCGGCCCGTTCGACGACAGTTGTCTCGGGCTGACCAACGCCGACGCCTCGCCGAATTTCTTCGACCCGGAAAAAGTATGGTCCTACGAGGCGGGCGTTAAAGGGACCCTGTTCGGCGGCGCCACTCGCCTCGACGCAAACGTCTATTATTATCAGTATAAAGACCTTCAGGTGAACGTGCCCGGTACGGGCGGCGGCATTCTCGTCGACAATGTGGGCGACGTGAAGGGCTGGGGCTTCGAGGCGTCCACCACTACCGATCTCGGCGAGTATTTCGATCTTTATTTCGCCGGCGCCTATGCGGACACCGACGTTACCGATGCGCAGCCGCTATGCGACGGCACGCTCGATTGCGAGGGATCGTCGCTCGGCTATGTGCCGAAATTCTCTGCGTCGGCGTCGCTGAACTTCAGCTATCCGGTCGGTCCGGGCGCGATCAAGGCCTCGGCGCAGGCTTTCGGCCAGACCAAGACCTATGGCGGTTTGTTAAAGCCGGATTATGCAGTCAACGACGCCTATATGGACCTGGCCTTGCGCGCCGGATACGCATCGGATGCGGGCTGGAGCGTGATCGGCTATGTGGAGAACGTCACCAACGAGCTCTATTACGACGGCGTTTCCGAAGGGGGCAATTTCATCCCCGCCCATTATTTCGGCCCGAGCCGGCCGCGGACCTTCGGCGTGCTCATGACCTATGAGTTCGGCCGCTGAGGAAGCTTGCGTGACGGCTTGGTGAGAGAACAAATAGCGCCGGTCATCATGACCGGCGCAACTTTTTGAGCGCCTGATGATCGTTAAAACCGGCAGACTCTACCAGACTTTCAAATACGCTGTTTATTTCGCGCTGGCCGTCAATACCGGCCACTTTTTCATGGAAAATTTCACCAGCAGCGCGATTACCTATGAAGATGGCGTTGCGATCGGCGACATCATCGTCGCCTATACGGATTCCATCGACACTGCCGCGTGGCTGATCCTTCTCCTGCTTCTGGAGCTTGAGACTTTCATTCTGCCCGACGACCGCATCAAGGCAGGGATTGAATGGACGATAAATATCCTGACCGTGCTTTGCGGCGGGATTATTCTTTACGCGCTTTATGGCTACTGGGCGACCTTGTGGATTCCCTTGGGCTTTGAGCTCTATTCCGGCCCCGATCCCTGCACATTGATTGGCGGCGACCTCAATTATGTGCTCGACCTTGACGAATTCGCGCCGCTGGACGCGCAAAACTGCGCCAGCCTGGCGGGCGAGGCCTATATCAATGTCAAAGCCAATCTCATGGCGACGCCCGAAAAACTAAGCCTCTTGAACAGGCTTACCTGGACCGATGTCCTGAATGCGACCGTTTGGGTCGTGATCGTCGCTGTCTTGGAGGCCGAAGTTTATCTGCATTCCTCAAAACTATTCGGCACGAAATTCTTCCTCGCCTACAAATCTGCAAAGCTGCTGCTTTATGCGATCCTCTTTGTGTGCGCTTTTTACTGGTGGATGCTGGGCGAGCCCTGGGACGCATGGGACGCCTTCTTGTGGATTGTGGCGTTCTTCTTTATCGAAATGAACATGCTCACATGGCAGGAAGAAAACGCCGATCAGCGCGCCGTCGGCGCAGTTAAATAGAGAGCTTTTATGTCATTTTCAGATAACGTGGCCCGAGCGAGGGAGCGCGTCGCCATTCGAACCGGCGCCTTTATTAATGGCGCGTTCCGTCCGGCGATAAGCGGCGCGACAATGCCTTGCGTGACGCCCATCGACGGCAGCGAGCTGGCGCAGATCAGCGCCTGCGACGAAAACGATATCGATGACGCTGTCGCTGCGGCGCGCGCCAGTTTTGAGGCTGGGCATTGGCGCAAGCTGGCGCCGCGGCAAAAGCGCGATGTCATGCTTCGCTTCGCGCAGAAAATTGAAGACAACGCCGAAGAGCTGGCGCTGCTTGAAACCCTCGATATGGGCAAGCCTCTGTCGCATACGAAAGCTGCGGATATTCCGCTCGTTGCGCAGGCGATCCGCTATTACGCCGAAGCCATCGACAAGGTGAATGACGAGCTGGGCCCCAGTCCGGAGAACGCCGTCTCCATGATCGTGCGCGAACCCATGGGCGTGGTCGGCGCTGTCGTGCCCTGGAACTTCCCGCTCCTGATGGCGTCGTGGAAATTCGCCCCGGCGCTCGCAACCGGCAACAGTCTGGTCGTCAAACCGGCGGAGCAGGCGAGCCTCACCATGCTGCGGACTGCGGAGCTTGCCCTCGAAGCGGGACTTCCCGAAGGCGTGCTCAACGTGGTTCCGGGGCTTGGCGAAAAAGCCGGCAAGGCGCTTGCGCTGCATATGGATGTGGATGCGATCGTGTTCACCGGCTCGACCGCGGTGGGCAAGCTCATCATGGGTTACGCCGCGCAGAGCAATCTGAAACGCGTCGCCTTGGAGTGCGGCGGCAAGAGCCCGCAGATCGTGATGGAGGACTGCCCCGATTTCGATGCCGCGGCGCAGGCCGCGGCGTGGGCCGTCTTTTACGATCAGGGCCAGGTCTGCACGGCGGGGACGCGGCTTCTCGTGCAGAACTCCATCAAGAAAGATTTCCTCGAAAAAGTCGCGGCGATTGCAAAGGATTTAAAGCCCGGCGATCCGCTCGATCCCGAGACGGCGTTCGGCGCGCTTGTTGACGAGACGCAGATGAACTCCGTCCTCTCCTATATAAACAAGGGCGAGGCCGAAGGCGCAAAACTCGTCTGCGGCGGCGAGCGCGCGCTCGGCCAAAGCGGTGGCTTTTATGTCGCCCCGACGATCTTCGACGGCGTCGACAACACGATGACCATCGCCCGGGAGGAAATCTTCGGGCCGGTCATTTCCGCCATCGGTTTCGACGATTTCGACGAGGCGATGCGGATCGGCAATGACACGATTTACGGATTGGCCGCCGGCATCTGGACCGCCGACATCGACAAGGCGCACCGCGCCGCGCGAACCCTTCGCGCCGGCAATGTTTGGGTCAATTGCTGGGACGGCAGCGACATCACCACGCCCTTTGGCGGGTTCAAACAATCGGGATTCGGCCGCGACCGTTCCCTTCATGCGCTCGATAAATACACCGAACTCAAGACCATCTGGATCGAACTGCGGAAATAGAAATGGCAAGCGATACGCAACCCGGCCAAAGCACGATTGAGAATGACTGGCTGAAATCCTACTGGATGCCCTTTACGCCCAACAAGGCGTTCAAGGCGGCCCCGCGTCTTTATGAGCGGGCGGACGGCTTTCATTACCACACCAGCGACGGGCGGAAGATACTCGACGCCTTTTCGGGGCTGTGGTGCTGCAATCTCGGTCATCGCCATCCGAAAATAGTCGACGCCATGAAGGCGCAGATCGACGAGCTCGATTATTCCAGCGCGTTTAATTTCGGACATCCGAAAATTTTTGAACTGGCGAATGTCATCTCCGCACAGTTTCCCGGCGATCTCGACAATGTGTTTTTCGTCAATTCCGGGTCGGAAGCGGCGGACACCGCGCTTAAAATCGCCATCGCCTATCATCGCCTCAAGGGCGAGGGGACGCGCACGCGTCTGATCGGCCGGGTCAATGGCTATCACGGCGTCGGCTTTGGCGGCATTTCTGTCGGCGGCATGGTCAACAACCGGAAATTTTTCGGCAGCCTTCTGCCGGGCGTCGATCATCTGACCTTTCCCTACGATATGGCGACGCAGGCTTTCAGTCGCGGCGAGCCGGATATCGATGTGGAACCCTTCATGAAGGAGCTTGAAGGGATCATCGCGCTTCACGATGCATCGACTATCGCCGCCGTCATTGTCGAACCTTTCGCAGGGTCCGGCGGCGTCTTCGTTCCGCCGAAAAAATATCTGAAACGCCTGCGCGAAGTGACGAAGAAGCACGGCATCCTTCTCATTGTCGATGAAGTGATCTCCGGCTTCGGGCGGATGGGCGCGGCGAATGCGGTGACCCATTACGGTGTCGAGCCAGACATTGTCACCATGGCCAAGGGCATCAATAACGGCGCGGTCCCTATGGGGGCCGCCATCGTGCGTAAAGAAATTTACGACACGTTCATGGACGAGATGCCGACCGGCGTCGAATTCTTTCACGGCTACACCTATTCCGGCCATCCGCTGGCCGCGGCGGCGGCGCTTGCGACGCAACAGGCAATTGCGGAGGAGGACGTCTATGACCGGGCGAGGGAGCTCGCGCCTTATTTCGAGGAGGCGGTTCATTCCCTGAAAGGCGAGCCCAACGTGACCGACATCCGCAATGTGGGGCTGGCGGCGGGCGTGACCGTGGCCTCCCGCGACGGGGCGTCCGGCGCGCGTGGCGGCGAGGTCTTTTTGAAGACCTATGAGAATGGCGTCGCCATCCGCGCCAATGGCGACCATCTCGCCATCGCGCCGATTCTGACCATGGGCCGCGCGGAAATCGATGAGACGGTCGAGGCCTTCAGAAAGGGATTGCGGGCCGTAGCTTAAAAGGCCTGTAGCATTTTTTTACCTGGAACAAAATTCTCCTTCTCCCGCCAGCGGGAGGGGGATTGGCCTGAAACCTAAAAGGGCCATATTCACCCTGTCAAAAGCGTCCTGAGGGTTTTCTGGCGCAGGCCTTGAACGCCTTGCCTCGCCCGCGTTGCCACTGGCTTCAAAGGCCGTTAGAACCGGCGCTCTCTCCGGGGGCGGCAGGCCCGCCCGGCGGGAACTGCGCGGCCTTTTTGCGGCTTTGGCGCGGGACAAGGGGCTGACAAGGGCAGGAAATCGAAAGTGGCCAACGAAGACAGCGTAATCCTGAAAGAAGTCGATCAGGCGCTTGAAGAAGATCGCACCTGGAACTTCTTCCGCCAGCACGGGCCCGCTCTTATCGGCGCAGCAGTGGTCATTGTCGCCGGCGTCGCCGGCTGGCAGCTCTGGAACCACATGCGAACTGAACAGGCGATGGAGCAGGCGCTCGAATATCGCAATGCGCTCGAGCTTCTGGAAGAGGATCGGGAGGCCGGACGCGCCGCGCTTGAGGCCGTCGCGGAAGAAAGCGGCGGCTATGCGGCGCTCGCATCCCTGCAGGAAGCGAGTTCCTATGCGGCGGGCGGAGAGCGTCTGAAAGCCCTGGAGATTTATCGCGGTGTCGCTTCCGGCAATGCGCCTAAACGCATCCGCGAACTGGCGAGCCTTCGTGCGGGCTATCTTGCGCTTGCTGACGGACGCGACGCGGTGATGGGCGATGTCAGCGACATTGCCGAGTCAGGAGGTCCGTTCAGTTTTTATGCACGGGAGATGCTCGGCGTCGCCTCGTTGAGCGCCAAGGATTACGAAAGCGCCTTTGCGACATTCAACGCCTTGTCGATGGACCTGGAAACGCCTTCGGGCGTGCGTGACCGCGCCGAGGAATTCGCAGCTCTCGCCGAAGCCGGCCGCGCTGGCGTCAATATTTCCGGCGAACTTAAAGTGGATGATGTGGTTCGGTCCCTGGGGCTCGACGCCGCGCAGGACGCCGGACCGGCGGAGGAGACGGGCGAGGGCGCCGGAAACGGGGAAGAAGCGGCCACGGAAGACAATGCGCCTTCCGATGAGACGCCCTCTGAAGAGATGCCTTCTGACGAAATGATTGGGGATGCAAGCGCTGAAGACGGCCATGACGGCCACGATCACGAAGAGTAAAACATGAATTTTCCCACGCTTTCTTTCTGGCGCACGCTGCTTCTGGCGTCGGGCTTTGCGCTGATTTCCGCCTGCGGCACGCTCGGCATTGGCGGCGGCGACGACGATGACGAGACAGCGGAAGACGAAGACGAGCGCATCTCCATTCTGGCGCTGGACCAGGAGCTCAAAGCCGATCCGCGATATGCGGGCTCGACCATCGACATCCCGCCATCCTATGTGAACGCCTCCTGGACTCAGCCGGGCGGAGAAGCGGACCACACGCTGCACCATTTGAGCGTGCCCCTTGAATTCGAAACACTCTGGAAAGCCGATGTGGGCGATGCGTCCGCGCGCCGCGCGCGACTGACCTCGCCGCCGATTGTCATAGACAACCGGGTTTTCGTTCTGGATGCGGAAACCAAAGTGTCCTCTTTCGACGCGGAGACGGGCGAGCTGATCTGGCGCAAGGAACTGGCGCCCGAAATCGACGAGCGTTTCCGTATTCGCGAGCTTTTCCGCGGTCCGGATCCGGCGGAAATCGGTTTTGGCGGCGGCGTCGCTTTCGAAAACGGACGCCTGTTTGTGACGTCCGGTTTCGGATTTGTCGCGGCGCTCGATGCGCAATCGGGCGATGAGTTGTGGCGTGTGCAAACGGACGCGCCGGCGCGCACTCCGCCGACAGCCTATCGCGGGCGGGTTTATCTTTCGACCAACACCAATGAATTTCTCGCGCTCAATCAGGAAACCGGCGAAAAGGACTGGACCTTCCAGTCATTTGAGGAAGCCGCGCGTTTTCTTTCCTCATCGAGCCCGGCGGCGGCCGGAGACCTTGTGGTGGCGCCGTTTTCCTCCGGGGAGCTTGTGGCGTTTCTGGCTGATTCAGGCCGCTCGGTCTGGGACATGACTCTGGCGCGCCAGTCGCGGCTGACATCGCTAGCGACCTTGAACGATATCGCCGGCAGCCCGGTCATCGACCGCGGGCTTGTCTATGTTGTGAGCCATGGCGGGCGCTTCTCGGCGGTGGATATTCGCACTGGCCGTCCGGTCTGGGAGGCGTCCATCGCTTCCCTGCAAATGCCATGGGTTGCAGGCGACTACATTTATCTCGTCTCCGTCGACGGCGAACTCGTCTGCGTCTCGCGCAATGACGGAGCTATTGTGTGGGTGACGCAGCTCCGCCGTTATAAAAACGAGAAGAAGAAAAAGGGCCGCATCACCTGGGCGGGGCCCGTTCTCGCGGGTGGCAGCTTGCTGCTCGTTTCCAGCGAAGGCGAGATCGTCAAGGTGGCGCCGGAAACCGGCGAAGTGCAACTCACCGAGGACATTGACGGCAGCTCGGTCGTGTCGCCTGTGGTCGCGGGAGAGCGCATCTTTATTCTGACCGAAGAGGGCAAGCTGATCGCCATGCGCTAAGGCGCCTGCGCGGCTTGGCGAAAGGACATGCCGGTAAAAATCGCTCTTGTCGGCCGTCCCAATGTAGGCAAGTCCACCTTGTTCAACCGGCTCGTCGGCAAGCGCCTCGCGCTCGTTGACGACACGCCGGGCGTGACGCGCGACCGTCGCGAGGGCGAAGCAAAGCTCGGCGACTTGTCCTTCACCGTTGTCGATACGCCTGGCCTTGAAGAAGCGCCGGAGGCCGCGCTCGAAGGCCGGATGCGCAAACAGACCGACGCCGCGGTCGCCGAAGCCGCAGCCTGCCTCTTTCTTGTCGACGCGCGCGCGGGCGTGACGCCGCTCGACCGCACCTTCGCCTCACTTTTGCGCGCCAGCGGCAAGCCGGTGATCCTGCTCGCCAACAAGGCCGAGGGAAACGCAGGCGAGGCGGGGTATTATGACGCCTATGAACTCGGCGTCGGCGAGCCCATCGCGATCTCCGCCGAACATGGCGAGGGCATGGGCGAGCTTTACAATGCGCTCGAGCCGTTTCTTGCCGAAATGCAGGATGAGGAAGAGCTCGACGAAGAGACAGAGTGGGACAATCCCTTAAAGCCGTTGCGCGTTGCAATTATCGGGCGGCCGAATGCCGGCAAGTCGACGCTCGTCAACAAACTCATCGGCGACAACCGGCTGCTGACCGGACCTGAGGCCGGCATCACACGCGACTCCATTTCCGTTGAATGGACGTGGCGCGGCAAGGAACGCGACTGGCCGGTGAAGCTCTTTGACACTGCAGGGATGCGCAAAAAGGCGAAAGTCCAGTCGAAGCTCGAAAAGCTTTCCGTCGCCGACGCATTGCGCGCCATCAAATTCGCCGAGGTGGCGGTGTTGCTGCTCGATGCGGAGCATCCCTTCGATAAACAGGACCTGCAGATCGCCGATCTCGCCCTGCGCGAAGGCCGCGCGCTCGTCATCGCCGTCAACAAGTGGGACCTGATCGAGGACAAGGACGAGAAGATGGGCGAAATCCGCGAAATGGCGGAGCGGCTTCTGCCCCAGGCGCCGGGCATTCCGATTACGCCCTTTTCCGCGCTAACCGGCGCCGGCGTCAATCGCCTCATGCCGGCGGTGGTGAAGGTCTATATTGACTGGAATGCGCGCGTGAAAACGTCAGAGCTCAATGACTGGCTGCAGGAAGCGGTGCATCGCCACGCGCCGCCTGCGGTTTCCGGCCAGCGCATCAAGCTGCGCTATATCGCCCAGACGAAAACACGGCCGCCGACCTTCGTGGCGCAATGCACGCGAGCTGAAGATTTGCCCACTTCCTATAAGCGTTATCTCGTAAACGGCATTCGCGACGCCTTCGACATCAAGGCTGTGCCGATCCGGCTGATCCTGAAAAAGCCGGATAATCCTTACGCGAAGGAAAAGAAGCGCCATTAGGCCGCCTTCATCCTGAGGAGCAAAAATTTCTTAGCCCTTTGAGACGACGCCTCGGCGTCCCTCAGGATGAAGAAATTTTTTGCGTCTAGAAGGATTGAAGGCGTTATTTACGCTCCGCCGTTCCACTCCTTGAAGGAAATGCGCAAAGGCTCTCGCTCTTCGCGCGTCAGCAAGTGATAGACAAGCGGCAGCAATTTGTCCGGATGCGGCAGGGTCGCCGGATCTTCCCCGGGCATGGCGAGCTTGCGCATGTCCGTGCGCATGGGACCCGGGCTGATGATCGACACCTGCACCGGCGTCTTTTCCATTTCCTCCGCATAGGTCTTCAGCACTATGTCGAACGCCGCCTTGGTGACGGCGTAGGTTCCCCAGAAGGCTTTCGCGGCTTCGCCGCCGACACGGGACGACAGGCCGATCACCCGTGCATCGGCAGATTTTCTGAGCAGCGGATCGAGCGCGCGGATGAGCCGCCAGTTGGCCGTAACATTAAGATCCAGCGTATGCTTCCAGACTTTCGGATCGATATCGGGCAATGGCGCCAGCTCGCCCAACGACCCGGCGTTGAGCACCAGAATATCGAGCGCCGGAAAACGTTCGGTCAACGCGCCGGCAAGGCGCTCGATGCCGTCTCCCTCGACGAGATCCATAGGGATCAGCGACGCCTTACCGCCCGCCGCCTTGATTTCGTCGTCGAGCTCCTCAAGCGCGCCGGCCGTGCGCGCCAGCGCCAGCACATGCGCGCCCGATTTCGCCAGTCCGAGAGCGATGGACCGGCCGATGCCGCGGGAGGCGCCGGTGACGAGCGCGGTTTTGCCGGAAAGGTCGGGCTGGGTCATAGAGTGCGGTTTCCTTGCGGTTGCGGGCTCAATAGGGCGGATGCGATCTCCTTCGCAACCCGTTCAAATGTCGCGC
Source organism: Parvularcula sp. (assembly GCA_002704915.1). GTDB lineage: Bacteria > Pseudomonadota > Alphaproteobacteria > Caulobacterales > Parvularculaceae > Hyphococcus. The sequence continues at coordinate 19,181 of PAIP01000027.1, read as the reverse complement.
CGTCAAGCGCATCGAGGCTGAAAGCGGCGAGCGGCGCGCCGCAGCGTCCGCGCTGGCGGCTGCGTTCATAGGCAGGGTCGTAATGGGCGCGCATGAGATCGGCGGCGAGTGCGCGCCATTGCGCGTTTTCCGCAAGAGCCGACCATTCGGCGATCGTCTCTTTCGAATGAAATGGTTTCAGGCGCTCGACGGCGGCGAGCGCGGCGGCCTTGTCGCCGGTGATGTCCGGATAGGCGGTGAGCAGATAGTCGGCGCGGGCCTCAAGCGGCGCCGTGATCGTGATCCGCGGCGCATCGCGCATCGCAGTCCACAGGCGCTGCGGAACCTCGCAGCGGCCGATGCGGTTCGATTCTGCTTCTACCAGGATCGGCTTCGTTAAATCAAGCTGGCGCAGCCTGTCGAAAAGCAGCGTTTCGAAATATTTTTGCTCCGGCTGCGGATCATTGTCATAGCCGCCAAAGACCGAGCCGCGATGACGGGCGAGGGCTTCGAGATCGAGGATCTGGACGCCTTCTTTTTTTGCGGCGCGCAGGATATCCGATTTTGCAACGCCTGTTTGGCCGTCGAGAAGAACGACCGGCAACGGGTCTTCGCTGTTGCGCAACGCCGCCGTCGCCGCGCGTCGCCATGTCTTGTAGCCGCCTTCGAGAACGCCGCAGCGCCATCCCACTTGCGAGAAAATGGTGGCCATGGCGTTGGAGCGCATGCCGCCGCGCCAGCAATAGAGCAGCGGATGAAAATCATTGGGCCGGTCGCTGAGCGCAGTTTCAAGATGCCGGGCGACATTGCGCGCCACATAGGCCGCGCCGATCCGCCGGGCCTTGAAACGCGATTCCTGCTTATAAATGGTTCCGACCTCGGCTCGTTCGCTGTCATCGAGCACGGGCAGGTTGATGGCGCCGGGCAGGCGGTCCGTCGCGAATTCCGAAGGCGAGCGCACATCGATGATCTCGTCAAAGCGCGAGAGGCTATCCGCTCCGATATTGCTCACCGCCTCTATCATATGAGTTTTCGTCCAAAATGCTTGCGCCCCGCCGGGGGTGTTCTAGACTTTCCGCCACAGGCCGCAAGCAGCCGGCCGTGAGGGAGCTTCGATGTCATCCGAACCGCGTCTTACTTCGCTCGCCCATGGAGGCGGCTGCGGCTGCAAGATCGCCCCGGACGTGTTGACGGAGATTTTAAGCTCCATGCCCGCCGCCGCGACCCATGTGGGGCTTCTGGTGGATGCGGCGAAGAGCGACGATGCTGCGGTGTACCGGATTTCCGACGAGGCGGCTGTGATCGCCACGACGGATTTCTTCATGCCTATTGTCGACGATCCCTTCGATTTCGGACGCATCGCGGCGACCAACGCGCTTTCCGATGTCTACGCCATGGGCGGCCGGCCGATTTTCTCCCTCGCCATTACAGGGATGCCCGTGGGCAAGATGTCGACGGAAACGATCCGGCGCATTCTCGATGGCGGGCGCATGGCGAGCGAGGCGGCGGGCGCGCCGGTGGCGGGCGGGCACTCCATCGATTCTGCCGAGCCGATTTACGGGCTGGTGGCGCTGGGCCTCGTTCATCCGGACCGGCTGATCCGCAATGACGGCGCACGGGCAGGCGACGTTTTGATTCTGGGCAAGCCGCTCGGGGTCGGCGTCTTCAGCGCCGCCTTGAAACAGGAGCAACTCTCCCCGGAAGGCTATGAGATGATGATCGGGTCGACGACGCTCCTGAATCGGCCGGGCGCGGATATCGCAGAGATTGATGGCGTCCACGCCATGACCGACGTCACAGGTTTCGGCCTCCTTGGCCATCTCGCTGAAATCTGCCGCGGCAGCGGCGTCGCGGCGGCGGTGGAGGAAAGCGCCGTGCCTGTGTTCGATCTCGCACGCAATTTGTTACAGGAAGGGATAAAAACCGGCGCCAGCGGGCGCAACTGGAACAGCGTCAAACAATGGGTGGAGGCGCCGGCGGACTGGCCGGAAATGTCTCGCGACATGCTCACCGATCCGCAGACATCAGGCGGGCTTTTGGTCTCTTGCGCGCCGGAGGCCGCCGACGCCGTGCTCACGGCGTTCCGACAACATGGGCATGGCGCGGCGACGGTGATCGGCGCCGTCACTGAAGGCGCGCCGAAAATCCGCATCGGTTAGAAAAATCAGGCAAGCGTGCGGCGCAGCGCTTCTGACCAGCCGGCGAGGTTGCGCCGCCGGTCTTCCGGCGCCATGGCGGGCTGAAATCGGGCGTCGAGGCGCCAGCGGTCTGCGATTTCATCCGTATCCTGAAAAATACCGGCTTTGAGTCCGGCGAGATAGGCCGCGCCCAGCGCCGTCGTTTCGAGGGTTTTCGGACGCTCCACGGGAAGGCCGAGAATGTCGGCGAGAAACTGCATCAGCCAGTCATTGGCCACCATGCCGCCATCGACGCGCAGGGTTTTCGTCACCGCCCCGTCGCGTCCGATGGCGGTCATCAAATCGGCGGTCTGATAAACGACGCTTTCAAGCGCAGCGCGGGCGATCTCCGCACGGCCGGCGCCGCGCGTGAGGCCGGAGATGAGGCCGCGCGCTTTCGGCGCCCAGTGCGGCGCGCCAAGTCCTGTAAAGGCGGGCACCAGATAAACGCCGTTATTGGTCTCGATGCTTTCCGCGAGGGCCGCGGTTTCGCTCGCGTCCTTGATGATCTGCAATTCATCGCGCAGCCACTGGATCGCGGCCCCGGCGATGAAGATCGAGCCTTCGAGCGCGTAAGTCGTTTTTCCATCCATGCGCCAGGCGATGGTGGAAAGGAGCTTGTTGTGCGAGGCGAGGGGCTTGTCGCCGGTATTGATGACAACGAAACAGCCGGTGCCATAGGTGCTCTTGATATCGCCGGGCGTGAAACAGGCCTGGCCGAAGGCCGCCGCCTGCTGGTCGCCGGCGACGCCGCAAATGGGCAGGGCGCGTCCAAACAATTCCGGGTCGGTCCTGCCGAAATCATCGGCGCAATTAAGCACAGTCGGCAACATTTCTTTCGGGACGCGGAATTTTTCCAGAAGCGCATCGTCCCAGTGATTGTCGTGAATATTATAAAGAAGCGTGCGGCTGGCGTTTGTGGCGTCAGTGACATGACGTTCGCCGCCGGTGAGCCGCCAGATCAAAAATGAATCCACGGTGCCGAAGGCGAGCTCGCCATTTTCAGCGCGGGCTCGCGCGCCCTCTACATGATCCAGAATCCATGCCGCCTTGGTCGCAGAGAAATAGGGATCGAGCAGGAGCCCGGTGCGCGCCGTCACATGGGTTTCAACGCCGTTCTCGCGCAAGCCTGCGCATTGATCCGTCGTGCGCCGGTCCTGCCAGACTATGGCGTTGTAAACCGGCGCGCCGGACTTGCGGTCCCAGACGAGGGTCGTTTCACGCTGATTGGTGATGCCGATGGCGGCGATTTCGCCGCCGGTTTTTTCCGCCGCCGCAAAAGCCTCGCGGGCGGTCGCCAGCGTTGAGTTCCAGATATCTTCCGGGTCGTGCTCGACCCAGCCGTCCTGAGGATAATGCTGCGGAAATTCCTGCTGTGCCGACGCGACGATGCGACCATTGCGGTCGAAAACGATGGCGCGGCTGGAGGTTGTGCCCTGATCGATGGCGAGTATGTAAGGCGCTTCGAAATCCGTCATGGTCGCTCCCGGCGATTGTTGTTTTTCTCCACCCTACTGTGAATTGACGCATCGCCAAAACCCTCTGCAGCGTTCCAATGTTCCCAAGTCCCGTAAAGCTTGATAGGCAAGGGGCCAGATCCACGGGAGGGCGATATGAAGACAGTTTCAGCGATGGCCGCAGCGGCGGCGCTCATACTTGGCGCCTGTTCGCAGGGCGACGGTCAGGCCGGGGAAGACGCCGGCGCCGCAAACAGCGATATTGAGAGTGTACGGCTTTACACGTTCGATTGCGGGCGCATTCAGATGAACGATCTGTCCCTCTTCACACAGGGCGACGAGTATGACGGCCGCACCAATAACGCCTCGGTCATGTGTTTTCTGATCCGCCACCCGGATGGCGATCTTTTGTGGGATGCGGGGCTTCCCGTCGCCGTAAACGAAGCGGGCGAGGAGGGCGTGACCTCCGGTCCTTTCGGGCTTGCCATGCCGAAGACAATCGAAGGTCAGCTTGCAGAAATCGGATTGACTGTGGAGGATATCGATTATTTTACGCCGTCCCATTCCCATTTCGATCATATCGGCGACGCCAATCGCTTCGCGGGCGCAACGCTGCTGATCGACGAAGATGAGCGTGCCCATATGTTCCGCGAGGAGGCGCGGGCCGACGAACAGAGCTTTCCGCTCTACAACGCGCTGGAAGACGCCGAGACGATTGAGTTCGACGGCGACTACGATGTGTTCGGCGACGGGAGCGTGAAAATTCTCGCCATGCCGGGCCATACATCCCTTATGCTGCAGCTCGAGAATGAAGGGCCAGTGCTGCTCTCCGGCGACCTCTATCATCTGGAGGAGTCGCGGGAAAAACGCCTCGTGCCGAAATTCAACACCGATGTTGACGACACGCTGGCCTCCATGGATCGGTTCGAAGAGATCGCGGCGGAGACCGGCGCGCGCGTCATCATCCAGCATGTGATGGCGGATTACGAAGCGCTGCCAAGGTTGCCGGGGTATTTGGATTGATGCGTCATCCCGTGTGCTGTGCGGTATGAAATGACGCGCTGCTAACACGGGATCTTGTTCAGCATGTTGAGAGAGGTCCCGTGTCTGCATCGCATCATCAAGATGCTGCGACGCGCACGGGATGACGGCCTCTTCTAATACCGCACGCTCAGTCTTCCGCCATAGGTCGCCGGCATGCCCGGCGCGGCGATGTCCGCCGCCCCGCCGGTGATGAAGAAATTGCGGGTCTCATCATACTCCGTGTCGAAGATGTTCCGTCCCCAGAGCGCCAGCTCCCAGCTTCCGTCATCGGGCCCGATTGCGATTTGCGCATTGGCGAGCCAGTAATCGTCAACCTCATAAGCCGCGCCGAGGAGCGGCAGGGAAAGCGTGTCGCGATAGGCGTAATCAAAGCGCGCGCGCGCCGACCAGCCATCGGCAATCGGCGTCTTCGCTTCGACATAGCCCTGATAGCTTATTTCCGGGAAACCGAGATCCTCGCCGGAGCGGTTGATCAGCACTTCCATGCTCGCCGCCGTTGAGGCGGCGATGTCGAGATCCATGAAGTCGGTGAACTCGCCGGTCTTGTAGCCGAAGGTCTGGCCGAGCGTGAACCAGGGCGACGGCTTTACGACCGCTTCGAGTTCCGCGCCGTAGATCTCGCTGTCGGCGTTGACGATGCGGCCGACCACAGCGCCGGTGCCGGCGTCGAAAATCGCCGACTGCACCTGTTGATCTTTATAGTCGTAATAGAACGCCGCGCCGTTGAGTTGCAGCATGTCGCCAAAGGACGTCTTGAACCCGGCTTCGATGGCGTTGAGTTTCTCCGGCTGGAACGGCGTCAGCGCATTGGGGTTCAGCGTGTTGTAGGCGGTGAAGCCGCCGGACTTCACGCCGCGGCTCACATGCGCATAGAACAGCAGGTCTTCTGCGGGCGTCAGTTCGACGCCGATCTTGCCGGAGACATTGTCGGAATTGAGATCGCGGTTTTCGCGCGTCCCGTCGGTCGTTCCATTGGCGAAGTTGAGCGGGCCCGTGCCCACCGAAAAGGTGCCGAGATCGCGCAGCTTGCGCTCTTCATCTTCATAGCGCAGCCCGGCGATGACGGAGACTAGCGGCGAGAGTTCGTATTCGCCATGGGCGTAGGCCGCCATGGTGCGCACGTCCTGGTTATAGGGCGTCGACACGGCAAAACCCGGCCCGAAGCTGGCGGCGAAATCCGACTGGTAAAGTTCGCCGAGATCCTCTTCGGAATAATAAAGCCCGCCGACCCAGTTGAGCGCGCCGATTTCGCCGGAAAGACGAAGCTCATGCGACATGACATCGGCGTCCGACTGGAAGAAGACGCCCGCCGCGCCAACTTCCAGCGCGTCAAAATCGTTGAACTCTTTGCGGTTCAAGACTTCATAGGCGCCGATATAGGTGAGGGTCGCGCCGCCGAGCCTCGCATTGACGGTGAGGCTCGTTCCCCAGCCTTCATTATCGCGAAACGGCGCCTGCGTCCGGTCGATGCCGGTGAGGGCGGCGAATTCGGGCGAGGAGCCCCAGCTTGTCTCGCGCCGGTCATGGGCGAGGGGGCCGAAGGAGGAATCGTTGAAAAGCTGGAGGCCGAGCCCGTCGGACTGGTCGATAAAGCCGTGCAGATTGAACAGGGCTTCGACGTCAGGCGCGATATCCACGGCGACAAGCCCGCGCAGCGCATATTGCTCGGCGTCGCCAAGCTCTTCGCCGGTTTCGCGGTTCACCTGCCAGGCGCCGCCCAGCGCCGTGGCGCCGGAAAGACGCACACGGACATTGTCGGCGAGCGGGCCGGAGACATAGCCTTCGGCATCGATGCGGCCAAAGCGGCCGCCCTCGATGACGAGCCCTGCGGCATGCTTACCCGTCGGCTCGGCGCTGATAATCTTGATGGCGCCGCCGGTGGTGTTGCGCCCGTAAAGGGTGCCTTGCGGTCCGCGCAGGACTTCAACGCGGTCGACATCGAAGAGAACGCCTTGCGTCATCACCGGGATCGGATAGGCGACGTCATCCACATAAACGCCCACCGTCGGCGCATTGTTGGTGGCGTAATCGCGAAAGCCGACGCCGCGAATGGAAAAGCTCGGCTGGGCGGAGCCGAACTGGTTTTCGATTTCGAGGTTCGGTGTGAAATTTTCGAGCGCGTTCACTTGCCGCGTTCCCTGCGCAATGAGGTCCGCGCCGGAAAAGACATTGAGCGCGACGCCCACATCCTGTGGCGACTGCTCGCGGCGCTGGGCGGTGACGAAGATTTCGTCGCGGTCCGCTTCGGCGGTGTTGTTTGCCGTTTGTGCGAGGGCCGCGCTCGCGAAGACGCCGCCGGACAAGGCGGTGGCCAAAAGCATTTTTTTCATTGGGCGTTTCCGTAACTCACATTGGCGAAGCCCGGCGCGCGCCGTTTTACTCGGGGCCCGCCGTCTCCAATGCCTCACGCCGATGCGTTCGCCGTCCGGCGTTTTACTCGCCTGGCGGACGCTCCCGGCCTGCACGTCGCCCTTTCAAAGGCGCGCCGTTTTACTCGGCGACGACGTTCATGCGCGGTTGCGCGAGGCGGTCTCTTTAACGCTTTTATGACCGGCAATCAACGCGCCAGAAATGCGATCACACTTTCGGCAAAGCCGCCCGGATTGTCCCAGTGTAGGGAATGCGCCGCGTCCGGAAGAATTTGCAGCCGGGCGGCCGGCGCGACGGCGAAGGCAGCCTCGATCTCGTCAGGAGAAAACATCAGGTCTTTTTCGCCTGCAAGGAGCAGGGTTTCGGTTCTCAGCCTGGCGGGGAGGGCGCTTGCATCGTAATTGCGGAGCGCATCCACCTGCCGGCGCATATCCTGAACCGATTGGGCGTAAGGATACGCCATGGAAAGAGCGATGGCGGCGTCCACGGCATTTTTCTTTTCGAAAAATTGCGGTTTGAACAGCCAGTGAAAAAACGACCGCAGCCAGAGCTCGTCGCTCGCGCCGCCTTCGCGCAGCAAAAGCAGATTGTCGATGACGGAGATGGCGCGGGCCGGCGTCGTCGCGCAGGAGGCGGCGAGAACCAGCTTGCCGATCCGTCCGGGCGCATTGACCGCGAGGGTCATGGCGATGAGGCCGCCCATGGAATGGCCGAGCACATGGGCGCGGTCGATTTTCAAATGATCGAGCAGCGCGGCGCAGTCGTCCGCCATTGTTTCAATTGAAAGCGCCGCCGCGGTCTTTGTGCGCCCGGCGCCGCGATTGTTCGGCATGATGAGGGTGAAGCGCCTGGAAAGGATGGGCGAGACCGGTCCCCAGCTTGCATTGTCGCTCGCAAGCCCCGCGATCAGCATCAGCGGCGGGCCGTCGCCCATGACTTCATAATGAATATCGGCGTTTTTCGACTGGAAGCGAGGCATATCACGCGCCCTTTTTCATCTGACCGCGAAGTTTGTAATACCGGATCGCGGCGCCGGGCGCGCCGAGCATGGGGTGGCGGCGCTCCCAGTCGGTGATTTCAAGATCGACGCCCGAATGGCGTTTGATTTTCCAGGCAATGTAGTCGATCCCGCCTTTGAAAGTCTGCGTGCCTTTCAGGAGGCGAAGGACGGACAGAAAAGCGCCCTGCACCGCGCGCAGCCGCCAGGCGAGAGCGGTTTTCGGAGCGTTTTCCTTTAAGTCGATCACGTCGCCGTCCACAGTGTTTTCAAGCCCGGCGTAAGCAAGGGCCGGCGGCGTCACCTGCGCTGTCCAGCCGCCATAGCTGTCGATAAGTTTGCCGGCGCGGCTTTTGTCTTCCGCGCGCAGCTCCGCCTTGTAAGAAGCGCCGAGGCCCGCAAGCCATAATTCCCGTACGGAAAAAGTTTCATTCAGTAAGCCTGCTGCGCGTTTGCAGAATGTTGCGACCGCCGTCGCCAGCGCGATCTCCAGCCGGTCGGTCATCTCGGTGGGCCCATGAATGCGGCAGGGCTGGGCGAAGCGCGCCCAGAAATAGGAATGAAAGGTTTTGTCGCTCACCAGTTTTTCGAAATGATCGATAGACAAAACCGCATATTTCGCGCGCAAGATCCCGAAAGGCGACGGCGTTTCGAAGTAAAAGACATTGGGCGGCATGAGCCTGTTGGCGAGTTTCATCGCGCCGGACCGGTAAAGCGCGTCATAACTCTCCCCGATAATGTAGAAATCATAAATGATGCTCGCCGGATCGTCTGCTTTCGCGACGCTTGCGCCTGACCCGTAAAAGAGCGCCGCGGCGTCCGGATGTTGCGCCAGGAGCGCGTCGAGAAGGTGTTGCGCCGGTTCATTCAGCGGCGTCGCCGACACGGCGCGAACATGACCGCGCAAGGCGTTCAGCGCAGCGTCTTGCGCGGCTTGGTCTGTCGGCTGGGACGCCATCAGATGAGGAAGGCGGCCTTTTCGGAGACCTTGAGGATGAGGTCTTCGCCCGGCGCCGTATGGAAAATCTCTCCGTCAAACACCACTGGCCCGTCAAAGCGCAGGCGCATCTCGCGGCTCTTCCAGCTATGATAGCCGGCCTCCGCGAACCATGGCTTCGATTGACCGCGCAGGATCGGCAGCGCCGCCTGAAGCAACCGGCGCCGGGGGTAATCGATGGCGGTGACGCTCATGGGATCGGCGCCGTCGCCCCAGAAAGGGAAAATGCCCGCGGAAAGCTTGCTGAGCGTCGTCATGGCGATGAAGGAAAGATCGCGCTGTTCGAAGGCGCCGCCATTGTCCCTGACCTCGGCCGAGAGCGGCGGCGGTCCCTGAAAATTGTCGAAGGCGGATTTCAGCACGAAACCGCCGACGGACAGCGCCAGCGCCAGTGACCGCTTGGCGCCCATAGTCTGAACATTCTGGCGGCTGAACTGGACGGCCGTGTGAAAAAGCCCGGCGCCCAGAAAGAAACCGTAAATCGGGTCCTGACGCTCGGAAAGCTGCATGCCGATCAGGGGCCGCTCAAGGCGGGAAACTTCGCCGCGCCCGCGCCGCCACAGGAAATTGTCGAGTGAGGTCGCCGGCGGTCCGTGCAGGCCGCAATCATTGGCGATGACATTGGTCATGCCGCAAGGCAGGGCGACATAGTCCGGCTGCGTCTGGAAACGCCGCCGGTTGATGGCGTTGGTGATCGCCGCCTGCATGGTGCCGTCGCCGCCGGCGAGGATCAGCGTCTTGGAGTCGCCTTTTTCGATATCTTCAAGGGCGGGGACGAGATCTTCAATGCGCTCCAGCACATAAGGACGGATGTCGGCGTGACGCTTCGTGACATAAAGCAAATCATCCGCAAGCGATGCATTGCGGCTGCTCTTTGCATTGATGATCATCGACGCCGTCGACATTATTTTTATACACTCGTTACGTCTTCCGGCGTCATGCTCGCCGCAAGGAATTTTCCAAATTTGCGCCGGGCCCCCGCCCGCATTTCGAGTCTTCGTCTGCGGCCAGAGGGGGCAGACTCCCATCCCTGACGCCGGTTTTTCGTCCGGTCCGCTTTTGACCCATAATGTCACAAAACGGCCATATTTATCCACTGACCGGCGCGGCTTTTCAATCGGGGAAATAGGTGCGCTCGGCAGGGCGCGCCAGCCCCTGATTTTCAAAGCTTTGTGAAGCTAGAAACGGCCTGCAAACACCCGTTTCACCAAGGGGTTCGCCCCGATGGCGTAGGCAAGTTCAGCCGGCTGGCGGGCCCGCCAGATGCATAAATCGGCGCGCATGCCCGCCGCCAGCACGCCGGCCTCCGCAAAGCCCAGCGCCCGGGCGGCGTTGCGGGTCGCGCCGGCCAGGGCTTCTTCCGGCGTCAGGCGAAAAAGCGTGCAGCCCATATTCATGGCGAGCAGGAGCGACGTCATGGGGGAGGTGCCGGGGTTGCAGTCCGTGGCGAGCGCCATGGGAACGCCCGCCTCGCGCAGGGCCTTAACCGGCGGCACTTTGGTTTCGCGCAGATAATAAAAGGCGCCCGGTAGAAGGACGGCGACGGTCCCGGCTCTGGCGAGCGCGCCCGCGTCTTCCGGTTTCAAATATTCGAGATGATCGGCGGAAAGCGCGCCATAGCGCGCTGCGAGTTTTGCGCCGCCGAGATCCGACAATTGTTCCGCGTGAAGCTTCACCTTAAGCTTGAGCGCGCGCGCTGTTTCAAAAACCTTTTCAATCTGTTCTGGCGAAAAGCCGATGCCTTCGCAAAAGCCGTCCACCGCGTCGGCAAGGCCTTCATTCGCGACAGCGGGCATGATGTCGTTGCAGACATGGTCGATATAGTCGTCGGCGTTTTTGAACTCCGGCGGCAGCGCATGCGCTGCGAGAAGGGTCGTCGTCACGCGGACGGGCCGCTCCTCGCCGAGACGCCGGGCGGCGCGCAGCATTTTCATTTCATCGCCTGGCGTCAGACCGTATCCGGATTTGATTTCAACGGTCGTCACGCCTTCGCCGATAAGGGCGTCGAGGCGGGGAAGGGAGGCTTCCACCAGTTCATCCTCGCTTGCCGCGCGGACCGCGCGCACTGTGGAGAGGATGCCGCCGCCGGCGCGGGCGATCTCCTCATAGCTCTTGCCGAGAAGCCGCGCCTCGAATTCGCCGGCGCGGTCGCCCGCGTAAACAAGATGGGTGTGGCAGTCGATGAGCCCCGGTGTGACGAGCGCGCCTTTAAGGTCCTCTGTCTCTTTCGCGTCCCCGCCCGGCAGGTCCGCCATGGGGCCCGCATAGGCGATCCGGCCGTCTTTCACGGCGAGGGCGGCGTTTTCAACGAGGCCATAGGGCTTTTGGCCGGCCATCGTGGCGAGGGTTGCGTTGGTGAAGAGGAGATCGTGCATGGGCCGAGCTATACAAAGGCTCGGCGCCCTTGGGAATGACGGCGCGGTTTTTGCTGCTTTTGGGACGGCGCAGGGTTAAGATATAGGCGGGGCGCCGGACCTGAAGGTGAAGCGTATGACGGCGGGAATCCAGTTGAAATCGGCATTTGCGGGCGCGGGCGCGCTTCTGGCGGCCTTTGGCGCGACGGCCGGCGCCGAGACCTATGAGCTCAGCGATGTCTCATTCCGGGACTTCACCGGGACCGTTGATATCAAGACCACGAGCGGCGACGAACTCGACATCTCCATCCGTCAGGGCAAGACCTATTCGCCTCTGAAGCTGGAGGAAAAGGACGGGGTTCTCGTTATCACGGGCGAGAAGTGGAAAGATGATGACGGCGACGATTGCTGCAATCGCCGCATCACCCGGACTTTCGCGGCGCGCGAAGGGCGCAAGCTCTCCGATGGCGAGCCTGTCGACGAAGAGCTGTTCGCGGCCCATCCGACGATCGAAATCCTCATGCCGTTCAAAGGCGACGTTGAATTCATCGATGCGCGCATCAGGCTCGCCATGGAGCGGCTTGGCGGATCGCTCAATCTCGACGCCTGCTACGTCTATGGCGAAACCAGCGATCTGGGCGAAGCGGTGATCGGCGTCGTTCACGGATCCCGCCTTGTCACGGGCAATATTGACGGCGGCCTCGAAATCGATGTCTCCGGCGACGCCGATGTGCGCACCGGCGACGCCTCCATTGTCGATGTGGATATCGCAGGGCCGGGCGATGTCGTCCTCGGCGACATTGACGGCATGCTCGACATTTCAATCGCCGGTTCGGGGCTTGTGCGCGCGGCGCGCATGGACGGGCCCATGACCGTGCGGATCGCCGGTTCAGGCGCCGTCGCCGTGAAGGCCGGGCGCACGGACAGGCTGCGCGCCTTTATCGACGGTTCGGGCGGGATTTTCTTCCGCGGCGCCGTCACCCAGCCGGAGCTCACCCTGTATGGCTCCTCCGAGGTGCGCATGAACAGTCTCAATGGCCGCATGACCCGGCGCGGCAAGGGTGGCGCGGTCTATGTGAACGGCGTTCGACGCGAGAATTGATACGCCGTGCCGGGCGGCCTCGCCGCTTCGGAAAACTTTTCAGACAAAACCCATCACGCGGATGTGAGCGCCGGGCCCCTTATTCCGGCGCTTTTTCGCGTGTCCAGGGCTTGAAAGGGGGCGGCCTTGTTCTATATGTCTGCAAATCTGCAAGACTTTGCAGGTATGCAGATGCGAGGCGATATGGTACAGCGATTATCTGCTGTCGCCGCGCGAGAAGCCTCCCTTGTATTGGGTTTTTCGGAGGCTTGAGGAGAGAAATGGAATGCCAGGCCGCCAGGTCGTCGCGAGAGAGCTCGCCGAAATCTTCAAGGTGATCGCGCATCCGGACCGTATCCGGATGATCGAAGAATTGCGGAGGGGCGAGAAAGACGTAAACACCCTGGCTGAAACGCTCGACCTGCCGGGCGCCCGCGTATCGCAACATTTGAGTCTGATGCGCGCCCACCGTCTGGTGGAGGATCGACGGGACGGCCGTCGCCATTTCTATCATCTGATCCAGCCGGAAATCGCCGGGTGGATCGTCGACGGTCTGGATTTCGTGGAGGGACGCTTAAACGCCGTCACCAAGTCCAGCATTTCACAAGCGCGGCGCCAATGGTCGGCGCCGTCGAAAACCGCCAATCATTGATGATGGAGAAAGACAAGATGCCCCGTTTCGCCGCCGGCGTCGTTCGCTTCCAGAACGAAGTTTACCCTGAAAAGAAAGAGCTCTTTGAAAAGCTGGCCACCGGCCAGTCGCCCGAAGCGCTTTTCATCACCTGTTCGGATTCGCGGATTGAAACCGCGATGATCACCCAGACCGAACCGGGCGATCTGTTTATCGTGCGTAATGCAGGCAACATCGTGCCGCCGCATACGATCCAGACCGGCGGCACAACCGCATCCATCGAGTTTGCGACGGCCGCGCTGAAAGTCCCGCATATCGTTATTTGCGGCCACACCGAGTGCGGCGCCATGAAAGGCGCCATGAACCCGGAAGGCCTCGATACGCTGCCGCATGTGAAAGAGTGGCTCAGCTATTCGAAAGCGGCGGTGGATATCGTCAAGGATTCAGGGTCCAGCCTCGACGAAGCAGCGAAAATGAAAATGCTGCTGGAGCAGAATGTGATCCTGCAGTTGCAGCATTTGAAAACCCATCCTGCGGTCGCCGTGCGTCTTGCGAAAGGCGACCTGCAGCTTCACGGCTGGGTTTACGACATCAAGACCGGCGGCGTCGACGCCTATGACGAGGCGCAGGGCAAATTCCAGCCCGTCGATGTGCGCTATGCGTCGGAAATGGCGAAGCTTGCGACCAGCGGCTGCGCTGCGTAACGCCAACCCAATTTTGGAGAATAGCCATGGCTAACACCGATGCGGCGCTCAAGCGCGCGCCTTACTTCGATACATCTAATCTTCGCGGCGACATCTATGGCGGTCTGACCGCCGGCGTCGTCGCGCTTCCCCTTGCGCTCGCCTTTGGCGAGGCGTCCGGCGCCGGCCCCATCGCCGGCCTCTGGGGCGCTATTTTTGTGGGCTTTTTCGCCGCGCTGTTTGGCGGCACAGGCTCGCAAGTCTCGGGTCCCACGGGACCCATGGTCGTCGTCTTCGCGGGTGTTTTCGCATCGCTGACAGGCAATCCGGCGCTGGTTTTTGCGGCGGTTGTCCTTGCCGGCATTCTGCAAATCCTGTTCGGCGTTTTCAAGCTGGGGCAATATATCCGGCTTGTTCCGTACCCGGTCGTTTCCGGGTTCATGAGCGGCATCGGCGTCATCATCATCGCCTTGCAGCTCTCAAGGCTGTTCGGTCATGAGCCCGACGGCGGCGGCACTATTCCGGCGCTCACCGCCATTCCGGGCGCTGTCATTGATCCGAACTGGACTGCGCTCATTATCGGTCTCATTACGCTCGGCATGGTCTTCACCTGGCCGAAAAGCTGGGGCCGTTTCGTTCCGGGCCCGCTGGCCGCGCTCGTTGTGGGCACGCTGATCGGCTATTTTTTCAAAGGCGCGCCCATCCTCGGCGACATTCCGACGGGCTTCCCGTCTTTCGTGGTGCCGAGCTTTACGCAGGACACGTTCCTGATCGTTCTGGAAGCCGCGTTCATCCTCGCCGTGCTCGGCGCCATCGACTCGCTGTTGACGTCGCTGGTGGCCGACAACATGACCCGCACCCGTCACAATTCCGACCGCGAGCTCATCGGTCAGGGTATCGGCAACACGGTCGCCGGTTTCTTCGGCGCGATCCCCGGCGCGGGTGCGACCATGCGCACCGTCGTCAATATCCGCACCGGCGGCCAGACGAGAATCTCCGGCATGCTGCATGCGGTGCTGCTTTTCGCAGTGGTGGTGAGCCTCGCGCCGCTCGCCTCGCAAATCCCTCATGCGGTGCTGGCGGGCATTCTTGTCAAGGTCGGATACGACATTCTCGACATCTCCTACCTGAAACGCGCCCATAAGGGTCCGCGCTGGGACCTAGGTCTGATGGTGCTGGTGCTCGGTCTCACGGTTTTTGTGGACCTCATCACCGCCGTTGCGGTGGGCGTCATCCTGGCGGCGCTCGCCTTCGTCAAGAAAATGGCGGACGACCAGCTCACCCATTTTCGGGTTGGCGACCCCAAGCTGGAAACCCCGGAAGAGCATGAGCTTCTCGCCCGGGCGAAGAACCGCGTCATGCTGTTCGATTTCGGCGGACCTTTAAGCTTCGGCGCCGCCGCCGACCTCGGGCATCATGTCCGCGAGCGCGTGAAGGAACATACAGGCGCTGTGGTGCTTGACTTTTCGCGCGTTCCATTTCTCGATGTGTCTGCGGCGCGGGCGGTCGAGACCATTGCCTGCGACGCTCGCCAATCCGGCCGTACCGTTTACGTCACCGGCATGAGTGAGAAAGTTAAGAGCGTGCTTGCGGGGCTCAATGCAGATCATTGCCTCCCTTCGGACACGCAATATAAGACCCGCATCGAGGCGCTGCGCGCTGCGGTGGCGGAGGTCACGTCGGCAGACGCAGGGGGGGAACCTGCGCCCACTGGAGCCGCGCAGCCCGTCTAGGCTCGCAGTTTCAAGGGAACGAAGAAACCGGCGCCTGTTTGGGCGCCGGTTTTTATTTTGCAGGCAGCATGGCCTCGAGCGTTTCGAGCCGGTCCGCCTCCGCTGCGGGCTTGTCCCAGCGGATGCGGTGAATGCGCGGAAAGCGCATGGCGACGCCGGACTTGTGGCGGGTCGAACGGTTCAATCCTTCAAAGGCGACTTCGAGCACGAGGCCTTCGCCGTCGCCGAACGCGACCTGCCGCACCGGGCCGAAACGGTCGACGGTATTGTCGCGCACAAATTTGTCGAGGCGCTTCAGCTCTTCATCGGTGAACCCGAAATAGGCCTTGCCCACAGGCACGATCTCATCGTCGCGCCAGACGCCAAAAGTGTAGTCGGAATAAAAGCTCGACCGTTTGCCATGGCCACGCTGGGCGTACATCATCACCGCGTCGATGAGAAACGGATCGCGTTTCCATTTCCACCATTCGCCTTTCGGCCGGCCCGGCACATAAGGGGCGGCTTTGCGTTTCAGCATCAGGCCCTCGATCGCGTCGGAAGGAGGCGCGGCGCGGGCTGCGGTCAAGGTGTCGATATCGTCAAAGTCGACAAGCGGCGACAGGTCGAAGCGCTCCGGTTTCACATCCTCTATGAATTGCTCGAGCCGCGCGCGCCGCTCCATGAAGGAAAGCGCGCGTAAATCTTCGCCGTCGAGGGTCAGCACGTCATAAGCGCGGATAAAGGCCGGATGCGACTCCAGAAGTTTCTTGGAAACAGTCTTTCGGTTAAGGCGCTGTTGCAGATCGCCGAAGGGGCGGACCGAAAAATTGTCCGCTTCCGGATCGAACACCAGAAGTTCGCCGTCAATCGACGCCTCGAACTCCATGGAGGCGAGAATGTCCGGAAAGGCGGCGCCGATATCCTCGCCCGTGCGCGAATAAAGCCGTCTAGTTCTCACATCGCCGTCGCCTTCGCTCACCGCCTGCACGCGGATGCCGTCCCATTTCCATTCGGCGGCGAAGATGTCCGGATCGATCCCGGCGAGGTCCTTTTCCTCGTCGATGGGGTGCGCCAGCATCACCGGACGGAAAGGGGCGAGCGCCGCGCTGACCGGTTTTTCCGCCTCGCCGTCGAGCCAGGCGAAGAGGTCTTCATAGGGCGGGGCGAGCCCATGCCAGAGTTCTTCGATTTCGGTGACGTCGACTTCGCCGAATTTCGCCAACGCGGTTTTCGCAAGCCGGGCGGAAACGCCGATGCGAAGGCCTCCGGTGGCGAGTTTGATCAGCGCCCATCGTTCGTTCGGCGCGAGCGTGTCGAGATAATGGGCGACCAGCTTCGGCGCGTCCTGGCGGCTCGCGGCCTGCAGATTTTCAACCACTTCCGACAAGGGCGGCGTGCGATTGGCGCCGCGCGTTCCCGGCCAGACCAGTGAAATCGTTTCCGCAAGGTCGCCCACATAATTATAGGAAAGCTCGAACAAGACGGGATCGACGCGTTCCGTCACAAGCGCGCGCAGCATCGCCGGTTTGACGAAAGGTATGTCGAGATCCCGGGTGATCGCCGCAATCGCGTAGCCGCGGTCAGGGTCCGGCGCGGCGGCGCAGTAATCCGCGATCAGTTGCAGCTTGCCGTTGCGCTGCGGCGTGACGACGAGCCGGTCAAGAAGTGCGGCGAAGGCTTCCATCACTCATTCTCGTCATCGTAACCGACAAGCCGCAGGGGCCGCGCGGCGACGCCCTCAAGCTCCGCCCAGCGCATCAGCGCATCCTCGCGGCCATGGGTGATCCAGAGTTCTTTCGGCCCGATTTCACGGATCGTGTCGGTGAGTTCCTCCCAGTCCGCGTGATCGGAAATGATCAGCGGCAGCTCCACACCGCGCTGGCGCACGCGCTGGCGGATGCGCATCCACCCGCTTGCGAAAACCGGCAGCGGATCGGCGAAACGCCGCGCCCATAAATCCTGAATGGCGGAAGGCGGGGCGATGACGATCTTGCCGGCGAAATCCTGTTTCGCGCCTTTATTCTCTATTGTCGCCGGTTCCAGCGGGCCGAGCGCGACGCCATGGGCTTCGTAAAGATCGCAGAGCTTTTTGAGCGCGCCGTGAATATAAATGGGCGCGTCATAGCCTTCCTCGCGCAGATGTTTGATGACGCGCTGCGCCTTGCCCAGCGCATAGGCGCCGATGATATGCGTACGTTCGGGAAACTGCGCGACGGAGGCGAGGAGCTTTCTTATTTCCTCGCCGGTATCCGGATGACAAAAGACGGGCAGGGCGAAGGTCGCTTCTGAAATGAAAACGTCGCAGGAGACGACCTCGAAAGGGGCGCAGGTGGGGTCGCGGCGGCGCTTGTAATCGCCGGAAACGACAATGCGGGTTCCGCCCTGTTCGATGACGGCCTGCGCCGAGCCCAGCACATGACCCGCGGGAACCAGCGTCACCGTGACGCCGTTGATCGTCACAGGGTCGTGATAGTGCACCGATTGCGGGCTCGCCGTGAACTCCTCGCCATAACGCGCGCCCATAATGGCGATGGTTTCCGCCGTCGCCAGCACCGCGTCATGGCCGGCCCGGGCGTGATCGGCATGTCCATGAGTGACGACGGCGCGGGCAACCGGTGCAACGGGGTCCACGTAAAAATCACCGGGCGGACAATATAGTCCTTTGGGCGTTGGATGGAGAAGGGCGTCGAAACTCATGGCGGGGAGATAAGCAGACAGTCAGGGGAATACAAAGTTCGCCTTTTGCCGCCGCCGCCCTATATTTCCGCAATGGCCGACGGCGCATCCAATCCGGCGAGACAATTGCCGCCCATCTTCAAGGACTGGTTCGCCTCGCGCGGCTGGAAGGCGCGGGGCCATCAGCTCGATTGCCTTGCTGCTGACCGGGAGGGGCTCTCCTGGCTCCTGATCGCGCCCACCGGCGGCGGCAAGACGCTCGCCGGGTTCCTGCCGAGCCTGGTTGACCTCTCTGAAAGAAAGACGGCGCCCCCAAAAGAGCGCCTGCACACGCTTTACATCTCCCCCCTGAAAGCGCTTGCCGTCGATGTCGCGCGCAATGTGGGAACGCCAGTGGCGGAAATGGGCCTTGGCGTTACGATCGAAACCCGCACTGGCGACACGCCGCAGGGGCGCCGCCAGCGCCAGAAATATCTTCCGCCCGACATCCTGATGACGACGCCGGAGAGTTTGTCTTTGCTCATCGCGGCGCCCGATGCCCGCGACTATTTCAAGGGGTTGAAGCGCGTCATCCTCGACGAACTTCATGCGCTGATCCCGAACAAGCGCGGGCATCTCTTGTCGCTTGCCTTGGCGAGGCTGCGCGCGCTGGCGCCGGAGGTCCGGTTTTGCGGGCTTTCGGCGACCGTGCCTGACGCGCGTCCTTTGATCGATTATCTGACCCCGCAAAACTGCGAGGGCGTCAAATCCGCAAAACTCATTCGCGGCAAGGCGGGCGCGACGCCGCAGGTGGATGTCCTCATGTCGGAGGAACGCATCCCTTGGTCCGGGCACACCGGGCGGCACGCCTTTCAGGAAGTCTATAACAAGATCAAAGGCGCGAAGATGACGCTGGTCTTCGTCAATACGCGCAGTCAGGCCGAAATCACTTTCGCCTCGCTGTGGAAACTCAACGACGACAACCTCCCCATCGCGCTCCATCACGGCTCATTGGAAGTCGACCGGCGCCGCAAGGTCGAGGCC